>JBGCGJ010000046.1:0-107573 GCA_045110675.1 Halioglobus sp.
CGGCAAACTCTCCTGCAACGGCATTCCCATATAGTCCATCAAAGGCTGTGGGGCAGCTCCGGTTCCTCCGTCAGCACTGTCAATCGTAATGAAGTCCGGCGCGCTTCGAAGCCCGCGTCGGTGAATTTCCTGAAACAAATCGTCAAAGAATTCCAACTGCCCGACCACCATTTTAAACCCCGCGGGTTTTCCCGTTACGGTTCGAACGCGATCAATCATATCGAGTAAATCCTGGACGCTCTTGATGTCTTCATGACCGTTCGGGCTGATGGAGTCCTGGCCAGCAGGAATGCCGCGAATACCAGAGATTTCTTCAGTGACTTTGATGCCTGGAAGAATACCGCCTTTGCCGGGTTTTGCGCCCTGGCTCATTTTGATCTCAAACATGCGCACCTGATCGTGAGCGGCTATCTCGCGAAGCTTGTCATCCGACAACTTCCCCTCGGGTGTGCGCACACCGTACTTCGCGGTACCGATTTGATACACAATGTCGCAACCGCCTTCCAGGTGATAGGGCGACAGGCCGCCTTCGCCAGTATTCATCCAGATGCCGGCCGCCGCAGCACCGTTGGACAATGCCTGGATCGCCGGTTTCGAGATTGCGCCATAGCTCATTCCTGAAATATTGAGAATGGATTTGGTGGTATAGGGTGCGGCGCAATATCCCTCACCCACGGTAACGGGTTGGGGTTCGGCGACATCTGCAGTTAGGGTGGGAAATGCGCTGTTCAGAAAGATGGCATCACCCTCTCTATTGAGCGCTCGAGTCGAACCAAAGGCAATTGTTGTGTCTACCGCTTTGGCTGCCTTATAGGCCCAGGATCTCTCCGCTCGATTAAAGGGTAATTCTTCTCTGTCCATTGCGAAGAAATACTGTCGAAAAAATTCTCCCAGATGTTCAAAGAAGTAACGAAAACGGCCCACTACTGGATAGTTACGGCGAATTGTCTGGCTGGTTTGAGTCACGTCGATGAGGTATATCACCAGCACCACGAGAACGCCGATACCCAATACGAATAATAGTGTTAATGCGCTCCACTGAATGACGGATTGAGCCAGTGCCTGAAGTTCAGTCATTGTCATTTCTCCTAGATTTTGCGGTTCAAGTTCGCTTGTAACTTGGATGATTACTTTTTATCGTTTGCCGCTGCATTGGCTCATATTCTGACCGAGTGGTAACCGGTAAGTTTCATTTTGCGACAATATTGTCCGTCTGTGGAGCGATACGGGGCGTGCTGTCGAACTGTCTTTTAGATCCTAGCACCAGAGAATTTTACAACGATGATTCTTTAAACGCGTGAAGCGGGAGGACAACGACTTGAACAGCCGTTGTCCTCTTGACCCGATCGGGACCTCCGGATGGCGCTAGAAATGTACTCCCTTCATCAGCGCGGCAATGGCCACCTGCTCGTTGGAAGCTTCGACTTTTTCCGTTTTCTTTTCGCCTTTTGCCGCAGCCGAGTCGCTGAACATCCGGAACATGATGTTCATGACAATCTCTGAGAACCGTGGAGCCACAGCCGTCATAACCTGCAGATAGATCCCTAGCGGTGTTGCGATGCGTTTTGGTTTTTTGATGACAGCTTCCGCGACCATGTCGGCAGCCTCTTCCGGACTTAGCACCGGCATAGAGTCATAGACCGTAGTAGCCGCAATCATCGGAGTGCGCACTAAGGGCATGTTGATGGTGGTCAGGCGAACATTGCGATCTGAAAACTCCACCGCAGCGGAGCGTGTCCAGGCATCCAGCGCTGATTTCGATGCGACGTAGGCTGAAAACCTGGGGCTGGGGGTCAGAGCACTGATTGAAGAAATATTGATAACGTGACCTTTGCCTGCTTTCAGCATCGAGGGCGCGAATCCCATGATGAGTCGAATGGCGCCGAAATAGTTGATCTGCATTGTACGCTCAAAATCGTGAAAGCGATCAAAAGACAGTTCCAGGGAGCGGCGTATTGAGCGACCTGCATTGTTGACCAGCACATCCAGGAAGCCGTGATTGTCTAAAACTTCTTTCACAAGGCGATCACAGTCCTCCATATCCGAAACGTCGGCGGTGTACGTTGTCGCTTTGCCACCGAGTTCCGCGATTTCGTCGGCGGTCTCCTGAAGCTTTTCCAGGCTGCGGGCAACCAGTAGCACGTGGGCCCCGGCACCGGCCAGTCGAACGGCAGAGTATCTGCCGATCCCCGAAGATGCGCCGGTAATGAGCACAATCTTGTCCTTCACATTGCCTTCCAGGGAGTGATCTACAAACAGGTCAGGATCGAGGTTTCGTTCCCAGTAATCCCAGATTGCGGGGGCGTAATCCTGCAGGGCAGGTACTTCAATTCCAGAACCCTTTAGCGCTCGCTCGGTATCCCGATTATCGTAGCGAGTAGGGTAGTTCATAAACATGGTCACTGAGTCCGGTAGACCCATATCTTCGAGCATTGTGCTGATCACCCGTTTTACCGGAGGCAATCCGGAAATCGTATCCCGTACGGCTCTTGGAACAAATCCGAAAATACGCGTGTCCAGGCGCATACTAAACTTGGGGGTATGACCGGCATCGGCAAATATATTCATCAGATTGCCCATACTGTGATGTTCAGGGTCGGTCAGATGAAAGCAGCGAGCGTCCAGGTCTTGCTTGTGAGCGATGTGGTCCATGGCGTCGACAACGTAGTCCACGGGTACAACATTAAACTTACCTCCTTCAATACCTACCAGTGGAAACCATTGCGGTAGTACCTTGCGAAGTTTTTGCAGGGTTTTAAAGAAGTAGTAGGCGCCATCGATCTTGTCGATTTCTCCAGTTTTTGAGTGGCCGACCACCATGCCGGGTCGATAAATTCGCCATGGAACCTTGCACTCGTCGCGGACGATACCCTCTGAATCGTGTTTGGTTGCAAAATAGGGGTGTTCGACATTTTCTGCTTCCTCAAACATGTCCTCTCGAAAAGTGCCTTTGTATAAACCGCCGGCGGCGATTGAGCTGACGTGCTGAAAGCATTTGCTCTGCAGCGCTTCGGCCAGGTTAATCGCGTTGCGTGTACCGTCGATATTGGTCGCTGTTTGTGCCTCAGCTGATGCGGCAATGTCATAAATAGCAGCGAAATGGCAGAAATGATCGATTTTGCCTTTCAGGTCCGAGATGGTGGATTTATCCAAACCGAGCATGGTTTGCGTTAGATCACCCGTGACCGGGATGAGTCGTTCAGATCCCGCTCCAAAACGCTCTTGCAAGGCTTCGAATTTATGAGTCGAGCCCTCGCGAGTTAAAACGTAGATGTCGCCCTCGCGTTCCTTCAATTTATCAATGAAAAATCTACCGATGAAGCCGGTACCACCTGTAATGAAGTACGCCATTCTTGTGTTCCCTTTTATCGTTTATCGTTTATTGGATTTGGTAATACTTAAAGATAGTTGAACTCTGATCTTGGCGCGAATTCTTATTTCCCGGCAGAGAGGCTTTTGTGAATAAACCCTTGGGGGTCTCGATGTTCTTGTTTTCTGTCTAGTTTTTGAACACGCAATGTACAGCTGTCATTGATCACAAGCGTATCACCGCACCCGGTCGATGGGCCTGAATCCAGACTGGAGGTACGGGTGTTTAATTTATACTGTGAATAGTAGGGATACCTGCTATTTATTTCATTTATGTCTCTATGCTCATTAAGATACGCGTCGACTTGAAAATTGGCGCAGCTGAAGTGTTGACGCCGAATTTACACAACTCATTAACACAACAGTAGCAGAGGATTTACCATGTCCAATTTCCAACAAGACATTGATAACGTAGCCAATTTGCGCTCTGAGCACGGTAGCGCTTGGAACGCAATCAATCCTGAGTATGCAGCGCGTATGAAGGCACAAAACCGTTTTAAGACAGGCATCGATATCGCCAAATATACTGCCGGTATCATGCGAAAAGACATGGCAGCCTACGACGCCGACACCAGCCAATACACACAGTCTTTGGGTTGCTGGCACGGTTTTATTGGCCAGCAGAAGATGATCTCTATTAAAAAGCACTTCAACAGCACCGATAGACGCTACTTATACTTGTCTGGTTGGATGATCGCCGCTCTGCGCTCCGAGTTCGGCCCACTTCCAGATCAGTCAATGCACGAGAAAACATCAGTATCGAGCCTGATTGAAGAGCTCTATACATTCTTGCGCCAGGCTGATGCGCGTGAATTGGGCGGCTTGTTCCGCGCTCTGGATGACGCTCGCGAAGCGGGTGATGATGTTGCAGCGCAGTCGGTTCAAAAGCAGATCGACGGCTTTCAAACTCATGTCGTACCTATTATTGCAGACATCGATGCGGGTTTCGGTAATGCTGAAGCAACTTACCTCCTCGCCAAGAAAATGATTGAAGCAGGTGCTTGCGCTATTCAGCTTGAAAATCAGGTTTCGGACGAGAAGCAGTGTGGCCACCAGGACGGCAAAGTGACCGTTCCCCATGAAGATTTCCTGGCCAAGATTCGCGCGGTTCGTTACGCCTTTTTGGAATTGGGTGTTGATGACGGTGTGATCGTTGCCCGAACCGATTCCCTGGGCGCTGGCCTGACCAAGCAAATCGCCGTAACTCACGAGCCGGGCGACTTGGGCGATCAATACAACAGCTTCCTGGATTGCGAAGAGCTGGATGTCGCGGAAATGGACCACGGAGACGTGATTATCAAGCAACATGAAAAGCTGGTTCGCCCCAAGCGTCTTCCTTCGAACCTCTATCAATTCCGCAAAGGTACCGGCGAAGATCGCTGTGTGCTGGACAGCATTACCTCCTTACAAAACGGCGCTGACCTGCTGTGGATTGAAACTGAAAAGCCACATATCGCCCAGATTGGTGGAATGGTGAAGCGTATTCGCGAAGTGATTCCCAATGCCAAGCTGGTTTACAATAATTCACCTTCCTTTAACTGGACCTTGAATTTCCGTCAGCAGGTGTTCGATGCTATGAGCGAAGCGGGTAAAGACGTCTCCGCCTATAATCGCGACTCTCTAATGAGTGTTGAATACGATGGTACTGAACTGGCGACAGTGGCGGATGAGAAAATCCGCACGTTCCAGGCAGACTCCGCGCGAGAAGCAGGTATCTTTCACCACCTGATTACCTTGCCGACGTACCACACTGCAGCACTGTCTACCGATAATCTGGCCAAAGAGTACTTTGGTGACCAGGGTATGTTGGGATACGTTGCCGGCGTGCAGCGTAAGGAAATCCGACAGGGTATTGCCTGTGTGAAACACCAGAATATGGCGGGTTCTGATATGGGCGATGATCACAAGGAATACTTTGCTGGCGATGCCGCTTTGAAAGCCGGTGGCAAAGACAACACAATGAACCAGTTCGGCTGATCCCATATCACCTACTGGGTAGCAAGCTAGTTGTACAAAAAAGGGCGGTATTATTACCGCCCTTTTTTTATGTCTCAATACTTTAGAACTAGCCCAAACTGGTAAGGTTATCCGAGGTAAGTTCTGCCTTTCAAACCCTATACTAAAAAGACAAAGTTTCCGGAGACCCAAAAAATGAACATGAATAAAACCCCATTGTTCGTCGCTGTATCCATGGCAGTAGCCACATTTACCAGTCCCGCCAATTTGTACGCGCAGGGAGAAACCGTATTAGAAGAAGTGATCATTACGGGTACGCGTAGTCTTAAGGCGCGATCTGCGTCTGACTCTCCGGTACCGATTGATGTTTTGAACAGTGAAGAATTCAATAGTATGGGTAATGTCGCCGATATTACCGACAATCTTAAGTCTCTCGTGCCTTCTTTTACGGCAACACCTGCTACCGGCGACGGCAGCGCATTTATCCGACCTACTTCTCTGCGCGGTATGGCGCCCGATCAAACTCTGGTGCTCGTTAACGGAAAGCGCAGACACCGATCAGCGTTGGTGCAGTTCTTCGCTCCCGCTGCGGGCAACGGCGCTCATGGTGTAGACATTGGTATGATCCCCAGCATGGCGCTGAAAAGCGTTGAAGTCTTGCGCGATGGCGCCGCGGCACAGTACGGTTCCGATGCGATCGCCGGGGTTATGAACTTTCGCATGAATGACGCTGACGAAGGCGGCAAAGTCATGGCGCAATACGGAGAGTTCTTTGACGGTGAGGAAAGCCTGAAAATTGGCGCCAATGGTGGTTTTAAACTGGGTGACAACGGATTTTTGAATCTGACAGCAGAGTGGACCGATAACGATGCATTGTCCCGAGGAGAGCAGCGCCCAGATGCCCAGGCACTTATCGATGCCGGTGTTCCAGGGGTAGGTGCCGATTCGCCGTTTGGCGATGCGCCCTTGGTGCAAACCTGGGGCCGTCCAGAAACCAGCGGTTCGCGCGTGTTTCTTAATAGTGGGTACGCTTTAGATGATTCAACTGAACTGTATTTTTTTGGTGGTTACAATGAAACAGAAGGTCGTTATCGTTTTTTCTATCGCAACCCTAATCATTCCAGTTTGGTGCCCTTGAGAGAGCAGGGGTTTACAGGCTTGCCCGCGGGCTTTACTCCGTTTCTTGATGGCGACCAGAGTGACTACAGTGCCGTCGGTGGGTTGAAAGGTACCTTCGCCAATGAAATGTACTACGACTTCAGCGTGGGAATAGGCGTGAGCCAACTGGATTATTTCCTCAACAATACGATTAACCCCGATGTCGGTTTGGGCGCCGATGGAAATCCAGCACAACGCGATTTTGATGTGGGTGGCTATGAGCAGGAGGAGATCAATATTAATGCCGATTTCTCCAAAGCACTCAGTGACAATCTCAACCTGGCCTTTGGTGCTGAGTGGCGCGAAGAGACTTATACCGTCAATCCAGGTGAACCCAATGCCTCTCTGGGAGCGGGTTCTAGCGGTTTTGGTGGCATTACCCCTCAAGACTCCGGGGAGTTCGACCGGGATAACTGGGCGGTGTATGTGGATGTCGAACAGGACGTTAGCGACCGCTGGTTGATGCAGTATGCGCTTCGCTATGAAGACTTCTCAGATTTTGGCGATACGATCAACGGCAAACTGGCAACACGGTTTAACGTCACAGATTCCCTTACCTTGCGCGGTGCTGTATCTACCGGATTTCATGCCCCGACTCCCGGCCAGGCAAATGTGCAGACGACGATTACGACCTTCGATGGCTCAACAGGGCTGCAAGTAGAAGAGGGGCTGGTGCGGCCAACCAGTGCTCAGGCGCTTGCCAATGGCGGAGCAGAATTAACCGAGGAAGAATCTTTAAACTACAGCTTTGGTTTGTCAGCTGACTTGGGTGAAACTACGACCTTGACCCTGGATTTTTACCTTGCAGAAGTCGATGACAGGATCTATCGAACTGGCGATATCCTGACGGCTCAAGGCAATACCATCTCGTTTTACACCAACGCATTGGATGTAGAGCATCAAGGTTTTGACCTGGTATTGACTTCAGATTTTGATTGGGGAAACGGTGCCGATACTACGGTCACGCTTGCCTATAACCACAATGAGATTGATGTCACCGGTCAGACTCAAGTCAACGGCGTCAATCCAGTGAGCGCCTCACTGATCGAAGACATCGAAAACAACTATCCCGAAGATCGTTTTGTACTCACCGCCAATACTCGTTTTGCACAAGACTGGTGGTTTATGGTGCGAGCGAACTACTACGGAGAGCATTTCGACGAGCGTGGCACCATCGATGATCCAGATTCACCGAGTGCCGAGATTGATGACATCATCTATATCGATCTGGAATTGGGTTGGGATATTACCGAGAACGTGAACCTGACCTTGGGTGGCTCTAACGTCTTTGACGAGTTCGTCGATGATATCAATGCGCCGAACGCAAACCGCAATAGCGTCGGACTGCCTTATCCTCGTCGTACCGCTGCTAACTATGAAGGTGGATCCTGGTATCTGCGAGCCAGCTACGATTTCTAAATTCGAGTAGCCAGGAGTCGTTGCGAAACGAGGAAACGATAAGGGCAGTTTTTGTACTGCCCTTTTTTTTCGTCGCTAATTCTCCGGCACTGCTTATAGATCCTTGGCGCGGACTATGCCGCGTACCTTCGTGCAGGTAGCCAGCTAGTCTCTGCTTGCTCAGTACAATATACTGTCGCCATCAGGAAGATGGAGCCATGTCATGCGCTGGGATGAAATTGGGGACCAAACTTGTTCGGTGGCCCGAGCACTTTCCGTCGTCGGGGAACGCTGGACTCTGCTTATCTTGCGCGACGCCTTCCTGGGAACCCGCCGATTTGAACAATTTCAACATCATCTCGGGATCACTCGGCACCGCCTTTCTGAAAGGTTAGTCAAGCTTGTGGAACACGGTGTGTTGGTAAAGGTTCCCTACCAGGATCGGCCGGTTCGATACGATTATCGTCTGACCCGCAAAGGTCTCGCCTTGTACCCTGTTTTGATGAGCCTAGGGCGATGGGGCGACGACTGGATGGAAGGCGGCGGGGGAGTGCCTCTGTCTTACATTCATCACACCTGCGGCAAGCCAACACAAGCCGCCATCACCTGCAGCGAATGCGGTGAAGCCCTCAGGCCTCAGGAAGTTGATACCAAAGTGGGGCCCGCGCTAGAAGATCTGGCCGCCCAACTGGAAAATGAGGGCCATAGAGACTTTGATTTCCAGACCCTGCTCAGCCTCTCCATCGCTCCGAAAGCCTGATTCCTTAAGATCTTCCTATCCTATGCGTTCTTACTGACTCGCTGCCAAAGCTTGCTCGATATCCGCCAGGATATCGTCGATGTGCTCAATGCCTACGGAAATACGGACCATCTCCTGGGAAACGCCAGCGGTAGCCAACTCTTCTGGGTTTAGCTGTCGATGGGTTGTGCTGGCTGGATGACACGCCAAAGATTTTGCATCGCCAATATTCACCAACCGTAATATCAGCTGCAGAGCGTCAATGAATTTGGCGCCTGCTTCGGTGCCACCTTCTATTCCAAAGCTAACTATGCCGGCAGCCTTTCCACCGCAAATACGATCGCAGGCTTCCTTGTAAGGGCTGTCTGCCAGGGCGGCATAATTGACCCACTTCACGAGAGAGTGATCCGATAAATATTGAGCGACCGCCACCGCATTTTCACAATGGCGTTCCATTCGCAGTGCCAGAGTCTCCAGGCCTTGCATGATGAGGAATGCGCTATTAGGCGAGAGCGCTGCGCCAGTATTTCTCAGGGGAACCACTCGGCATCTGCCAATGTAAGCCGCCGCTCCCATGGCCTCGGTGTACACAACACCGTGATAGGAGGGGTCTGGTGTAGTCATTACCGAGAATCTATCCGAGTTGGCGGCCCAGTCAAATTTACCTGAGTCAATGATGGCTCCGCCAATGGTTGTGCCGTGGCCGCCGATGTACTTGGTCAGCGAGTGAACAATGATATCGGCGCCGTGGTCAAAGGCTCTGCACAATAGCGGTGTGGCGACGGTATTGTCGACGATAAGAGGAACGCCCGCTTGGTGCGCTATTTCTGCCCAGGCTTCTATGTCGACTATGTTGCCAGCGGGGTTACCGATTGATTCGCAAAACAATGCCCGCGTGTTCTCATCGATCAAGGATCTTACTTTTTCAAGGTTGTCCGCTTCAGCAAAGCGGACCTCCAGACCTTGCCGTGGAAAGGTATGTGCGAACAGGTTGTAGGTTCCGCCATAGAGCTGTGAGGTGCTGACAATGTTGCAACCCACTTCGGCAATGGCTTCAATTGAATAGCGAATGGCGGCCATACCAGAAGCCACAGCCAGAGCACCCACACCGCCTTCGAGTTCCGCCAGGCGCTGCTCGAGGACGGCGTTAGTGGGATTCATGATTCGGCTGTAAATGTTGCCAGGTACTGCCAGGTTGAATAAGTCCGCACCGTGTTGGCTGTCATTGAAGGTAAATGACGTGGTCTGATAGATGGGTGTGGTTGCCGCGTTTGTGGACGGATCTCCCGCGAAGCCTGCGTGAAGGGCAATAGTCTCTGGTTTCATCGAGTTACTCCAATTGAATTTTTAGTGTTCAGTTATCTTAAGTGGTATGCAAGATAACAAATACTGCGAGGATCACAAAGCGACAGATTACTTGATTGGGCTGCCCCTGGATTTGTTTTGCCTTGTTCTGAACTCTGTATCATGATGACCGAGTACCCTTGTGAGGAATAATAAATGGGAATGGAACAATTGGCTCTCTCCGCTCGAATAGGTTTCCATCGTGAATATTTTTAAGCTGGGGCTAATTCCGCAAATACTCATAGCCGTTGCTCTGGGCGCACTACTTGGATACTACTGTCCAGAGTTGGCAACTTCCCTGGGTATCCTCGGTCAGTTGTTCGTGGGAATGCTAAAGGCAGTGGCGCCATTGTTGGTGATGTTGCTGGTCATGTCGGCTGTCGCCAACCGGCAATCTGCGGGTAGCGATGGGCGAAAGACAGGTGCCGCCCTGTGCCTGTATCTTATGGGTACGATGTGTGCCGCGATGGTGGCGCTGGCTTTAAGCACGTTGTTTCCTCAGACAATTTTGTTCGATGGAGCTGCCGAGGGAAGTCCTCCGGTCGCTGTCTCTTCGGTATTGGTCACCGTACTTTTCAGTTTGATCGACAACCCCATAAACGCATTGCTCACTGGCAATTTTTTAGGTTGTTTGACGTGGGCAATTTTACTCGGCCTGAGTTTTCGCAAAGCTGCTGCGGGTTTTAAGGACAATCTTGCCACTCTCGCTGACGGAGTAAGTGATATCGTGCGCTATATTATTCGCCTTGCCCCCATCGGTATTTTTGGCCTGGTGTGTTATACGGTCGCCACAATCGGCATGGAAGCTCTGCTCGGTTACGCCAGTCTGGCAGGGCTGTTGGTAGCTTCCATGTTGGTTATGGCTCTGGTGATAAATCCGATAATTGTTTTCCTTATCATCAGACGGAATCCTTTCCCCATTGTTTTCGAATGTCTCAAAGAATCCGGCATTACCGCCTTTTTCACCCGCAGTTCCGCGGCGAATATTCCGGTCAACTTAGCCTTGGCAAAGCGTCTGGGTATCAGCGAGGAGTTGTACTCCGTGACGATTCCCGTCGGTGCCACTGTCAATATGACGGGTGCGGCAATAACAATTACCGTTTTGTCTATGGCTGCCGCCAATACACTGGGGATAGAAGTTTCTCTGGGTACTTCGTTCCTACTGTGCGCGATTGCCGCTCTGTCGGCGTGTGGCGCCAGCGGCGTTCCGTCCGGGAGTCTTTTACTTATCCCCCTGGCGTGTTCTCTATTTGGCATTTCTTACGATGTGGCGATGCAGGTGGTTGCGGTAGGATTCATCATCAGCGTTGTCCAGGATTCCGCCGAGACAGCGCTAAACTCCAGTACAGATGTCGTCTACACCTATGCTGTGGATCAAATGGAATAGCTGCACTAGTTTTGCGCTGCTTGCTGTGTCGATTGGCGCAAAGTATCCAGCTGCTCGCACAGAGCTTTTGCTCCCATCGCAATCCGTGCTGTGGGCCTTTGAATATGATCCGGGTGAACAAAAAACAGACCATTGTTTTTGACTGCATAGAGGGAGGGGTAGCGTTTCCAATCATCGAGCCAGTCGGGTCTGGATGCTCCCATTCCACTGGCAACAATAGCGTTAGGATTTCTGTGCAAAACCGACTCCAGACCGATTTTGGGTGCCAGTGAGACAGCGTCAGCAAAAACATTGTAGCCCCCGCATAAATTCATAACGCCGCTAATAATATGCTCGCCATTCAGGGTTTGAAGAGGATGGTCCCACACCTGATAAAAAATACTGAGTGGCATTTTGCTGGCATACGTGTCTCGCAACCCCGCGATTTCTCCCTCGAGCCTCACCGCCTCCGGCTCACTGACCTGTTCGGTACCCGCCAGTCTGCCTATCGCACGTATCGTATAGGGTATGTCCTCCAGTTTTGCCGGATCACTGATGAAAATGGGTATGCCCAGTCGTTCCAGTGTTGCGAGGGCACCCAATCCGTTGCCCGATCCCCACATGAGTATCAGGTCTGGCTCAAGTGCGACAATGGCTTCCAAACTCCACGATTGGTAGTTGCCAACGTTTTTAATCCTTTTAGCGCTTGCGGGATAGTTGCTGTAACTGACGACGCCGACCAATTTGTCACCTGCGCCAGCACTGTAAGCATTCTCGACAATGTGGGGGGCCAAGGCGACAACACGTTTCGCGGGGGTCGACAGCACGACTGTGCGTCCCTGCAGATCTACTGCAGTTACCTCGGCTTGCGCGCTTGCCGATATAAAACACAATACGATCGCAATGAGACGAATCATAACTCGAGCTGCTCTGGTATAGCGCCCACACTTCCCGAAACCGCGGCCTCTGAAAAAGTCGCCATATTCGAATGTAAGAGTAGGGCGGAGCGTACCACAGACAATGCGACTGCAGCGCCGCTTCCTTCGCCCAAGCGCATATCCAAGCGGAGCAAAGGTTTTTGTGACAAGGCCTGTAGCAAGGTGGCATGAGCGGGTTCAACAGAAAGATGACCCGCCATCAGCCAGGGCTTTACTCCGGGGTTGATAGCGACCGCGAGAAGAGCGGCGGCGCTGGAAATAAACCCATCGAGCAAAATTGGAATTCCGCGTTGTGCACTCTTGATATACGCGCCACACATCCCGGCAATCTCCAGACCGCCGACACACCGCAGAATGCCAATGGGCGATTCAAGCTGGGCTGCATGTAGCGCCAGAGCTTTTTCGATGACTCGACATTTGCGTTGTAGTGTCTCGCTATCGATTCCTGTTCCGCGACCGACAGTTTGCGCAGGAGGAATATTCAACAGCGCGGCTGTGATTGCAGACGCGGAGCTTGTGTTTCCGATACCCATCTCACCTGCAATGAAGAGATCGCAGTCCAATTGCTCGACCAATTCCGCGCCCGCTGTCAGGGCGCTAAAGGTATTGTCTTCAGATATTGCCCGGTTGCGAGAAAAATCCAACGTGCCCGGAGCAATGTTGATATTGACCAGCTTTTCCGCTGGGGGGGTGGGCTCCACGGTGCCCATATTGACCACCGCAAAGTCTGCATCGTGCGCCTGGCTGAGAACACTGATTGCCGCACCACCGGTCAAAAAATTACTTATCATCTGTGAGGTCACCGCAGGCGGATAGGCTGAAACACCCTGAGCACACACGCCGTGATCTCCCGCAAATATGCGTACACCCACCTTTTCTAACGTTGGTCTTTCGTTGCCCTGCCAGCCTGCAAAACGAATTGCGATAGTCTCCAGTTCCCCTAGGGAGCCGGGTGGCTTTGTCAGTTGCTGTTGTCGCTGCATTGCCAACTTCGTACTCGAGGCGCAGGGTTCAGGGCAGGATTGTGTCAGCCAGTCCATCATTGTTTCGGTTGCTTAAGTGCGAGCGGTAAACCGGCGATTACCGTTGTCACATGGCTACAGTCACTGGCGATGTCTTGGTGTAACCAACCGTTTTCGTCGACAAACTGCCGGGTCATCTGACCCAGGGGAACGATACCAGAACCAACTTCATTACCCACCAGCAGTAGGTCGGATTTTGAAGAGCGCAGTGTTGCAAGTAAATTGGATTTTTGCTCGAGCCAGCAATTTCCCTCAAGGCAGTTGTTGAGCCATAAGGTTAGGCAATCGACCAGAACGCAATATTCCGCAGACGAATATTTTTCAAGCTGATGAGCGATCTCTCGCGGCTCTTCCACCAGCGTCCATTGCTCCCCGCGCTGATTTTTATGGAGCGCAATTCTGTCTGCCATCTCCTCGTCCCTCGCTTGGCCGGTAGCCAGATAAACGAGTTTTTTACCACTGGCAACAGCGCATTGCTCGGCGTAGCGACTCTTGCCGCTTCGTGCTCCGCCGGTGATCAGGTGCTTCATAAACTGATCACCACTGGACGTTTTGTTACCGGATGAGAAGTAATGCTCACCTCGGCGTCAAACACACGATCAAAAATACTTTCAGTCAAAACACTTGCCGGTAATCCGTGGGCGAGCTGAACCCCATCGCGCAGCGCGGTAATTTTGTCCGCTATGACGGTCATCAAATTGAAGTCATGAGAGACCACCACGATAGAGCAGCCACTGTCCGATAGTTGCTTCAGGGATTGCAAAATAAGTTGTTGATGCGCCAGGTCCAAAGCGACCGTAGGTTCATCGAGCAGTAGCAGCCTGGGCTTGCGATCTTCCTCCCGCCAGATTTGTGCGAACACTCTCGCGATTTGTACCCGTTGCTTTTCGCCCCCGGACAACTGAGTGTATATTCGCGTTTCCAAGCGGGCGGTGTCAGTAGCCTTCATTACCTCTTTAATGATGTGCCTGTCCGCTTTTAGCCCGGTGCCATGAGGTGTTCTGCCCAGCATAATCACTTCTTCGACGGTATAGGGGAAATTCAGCAAAGAGAATTGGGGCAGGGAGGCCACCACCTCTGCCCTGGCCCCTGGTTTCCAATCGTCTATTGGCTTACCCATCAGATCTATACTGCCTTGTGTGGGCAGAATGTCCCCTAACAGGGTGTACAAGAGGCTGGTCTTACCTGCTCCATTGGGGCCGATGATACCCAGTATTTCGCCTTCATCGAGCTTCAGATCGATATTTTGAAGCAAGGTGGTACCCCAGGGCGCCGTCGTTACTTGGTCAAGGGACAATACGTTCATCATTGCATACCGTAGTGATGTCGTTTGCGTAGCAGGGAAATAAAGAAGGGCACGCCAATCAGTGCCGTTACCACACCCACCGGTAGCTCCGTGGGTGCCAACACCAATCGCGCAAGCGTATCTGCGAGTACGAGTAAACATGCGCCCGCAAGTGCCGAAGCAGGTAGTAAGGTCCGGTGGTCCGGGCCTGTGATCATCCGCACCATATGGGGAACGATGAGTCCCACGAAGGCAATAGAACCTGCCAGTGCGACTGCAGTACCCACGCCGATTGCGACACAGACAATCAATGTTAGTTTTACCCGGTCTATGTCAATCCCCAGGTGGCGCGCTTCAGATTCACCCAATAACAATGCATTTAATGCTGTGCTGAACTTCGGCAGTATATAGAGCATGACCGCGGCAACGATTGTTGCGATCGCAAGCCTGGGATAGTTTGCACCGTCCAGGCCTCCCATGCGCCATAAGCTGATGCGCCTGAGCGTTTCATTGTTGGCGTGGAATTCCAGTAAGTTGCCCAGACTTCCCGCCAGTGCGGTTATTGCAATGCCGGCCAGTAGCATGGTTGCCACCGAGGTGCCATTAGGAGACGTCGCCAGTTTATACACTACCAGGACTGATAGAAGCCCGCCGGCAAAAGCGCCCAGAGATACCAGGGATAGTCCGCCGATTCCCGCGGCCAAGGTGCCGGTGACCACGATCATAATACTGGCCCCGAGTGTCGCGCCCGCGGTGACACCAATAAGAGAGGGATCTGCCAATGGATTACGGAATAAGCCCTGCATTGCCGCTCCGCTGCTCGCCAGAATCGCACCGATAACTGCCGCCAGCAGCACCCTTGGAAGGCGGATTTGGCCAATGATTATCATCTCCTGCCCACGTTCATCACTTAGAGCTCCCAAGACGCCTCGCAATACCTCCAGGTAACTCAGCTGAACAGCGCCAGTACCCAGACTAATTACCATGATTAGTGGCAGGCACAGAATCAATCCGGGCATTACCCAACGCGCCTGATCGCTGCGTCTTGCCGAATTCAATCAGCGCACCATTGCGGGAACAACCTGGCCAGATCCAGGTGTTCCTCCAGACAATCGGTGAGACGATTGATTTCCTGTTCGCGCAACGCCGCCCGGTCGATTCCAATCGGTTTTTCCAGGCCGGCCCAGCCCAGCAGTGCTCTGCAGGCGTCGGGTCTATCGAACAAACCGTGCAGGTAACTGCCGGCAACTTGCTTATCCTCAGACATACACCCGTCAAGGCGCTGATCTTCGAGTTCGATGAATGCCGTGGCATTCTGATCGAGTAGGGATTCACCGCAGTGAATTTCATAGCCCGAAACTGACGCATTCGAGTCGCGAAGCACGCCAGTGATTTGCCGAAGTTGCTTCTGCTTTTGTAGCTGTGTTGTAACCGGTAACCAACCTAGACCTGTGCTGGTTCCAGCTGCACCTTCTATACCAAAGGGGTCGGAGATCTCGGTGCCCAGCATCTGGAAGCCGCCGCAGATACCCAGCACTTTGCCTCCGTAGCGCAAATGCCGCTCGATCGCTTTGTCCCAGTCATTGTCGGATATCCAGTCGAGGTCGGCGCGAACGTTTTTGCTTCCGGGAATTATAATGAGGTCTGCCGATGGGATGTCCTGGCCGGGTCCGATAAATTGTAAGTTGACCTGAGGATGGGTGCGTAGAGGGTCGAAGTCGGTGTGGTTAGAAATTCTGGGTAGCACTGGAACGACAATATTTAACGCCGTTTTGCTTGTGCTCGCTTGGGCGATGTCGATGGCGTCTTCTGCATCCAGTTGTAGATTCATGAGATACGGCAGAACACCCAGTACCGGCTTGCCGGTTCGCTGTTCAAGCCATTCAATGCCGGGATTCAGTAAATCAATATCACCTCGAAAGCGATTGATGACGAAGCCAATCACGCGGTCTTGCTCGCTGGGTGACAATAAATCCAGTGTGCCGGTTAAATGGGCGAAGACGCCACCGCGATCAATGTCGGCAACGATGATCACCGGGACATCGGCTACTTCGGCGAAGCCCATGTTGGCGATATCTCGATCTCGCAAATTGATTTCTGCTGGACTGCCGGCACCTTCGACGATAATCGCCCGGTACCGCTCACCCAGGCGCGACCACGACTCGAGAACGGCTTTCATCGCGACCGTTTTGTATTGATGGTAGTCGTCAGCCTCCATATCAAACCTGGCCTGACCATGAATAATGATTTGCGCCCGTGTGTCGGAAGCCGGTTTTAGTAATACCGGGTTCATGTCTGTGTGGGCTTGGGTATTTGCCGCCATGGCCTGAAGGGCTTGGGCCCGACCGATCTCTCCTCCTTCGGCTGTGACCGCACTATTGAGTGCCATGTTTTGGGGCTTGAAGGGGGCAACACTGACACCCCTGCGATTCAAGGCGCGACACAGCCCTGTGACCAATACAGTCTTGCCTGCGTCAGAAGTGGTTCCCTGCACCATCAGCGAGCAGGGTTTTGCACTTTTAGAAGTCGACACCTTCGCGTGCCTTTATTCCCGCCTTGAAAGCGTGTTTGATTTCTTTGACCTCCGAGACGGTGTCCATGACTTCCTGTAAGGCTGAACCACCGCCTCTACCAGTGACAACCACACTTTGCTCTCTAGGTCGTGCGGCCAAGGCGTTGACAAGCTCTGCTTCCGGAAGATAGTCATAGGCGATCATATAGGTCATTTCATCCAGGACTACCAGATCGTAGCTCGGATCTTCCAGCATAGGCTTTGCCACTGCCCAGGTTTTTTCAGCGGCGGCAATGTCAGCGCTTCGGTCCTGGGTGTCCCAGGTGAACCCGGTACCCATTTGGTAAAAATCTACCTCGGGGCACTTGTCCCGCAGATAGATTTCCTCTCCCGATAGCTGTACTCCCTTGATGAACTGCACAACACCCACTTTGTGGCCGTAACCGAGTGCCCGCATCACCATACCGAAGGCGGAGCTGGATTTACCCTTGCCGTTGCCGGTCAGTAAAATGGCAACGCCGCGTTCGAGATCAGCCGCTTCTATATTGGCGTCCACATTGGATTTCTGTTTTTCCATTGAGGCTTTGTGCTTGGCATTTTTGCGCGCGTCATCTTCTTTCGTGTCGCTGCTCATCAACTTTCTCCTGTCAGAAGGTATATCTCACGCCGGCATATGCTGCGGCGCCGCTGGCATTGTACTCGGGAATTTCCGAGTATTCTTTATCAAACAGATTCTCTACTCGAGCATAAACCTGTAGTCCGGGTAGGAATTCATAACTGGCGTTGGCGTCTATGACGGTATAGTCGTCCAGATCGCTGCGCGCGGCGCCGTCAAAGTTCTCACTGTCGTAAGATCCCCTGGCATTTAGTCCCAGAGCGAGCTGGTCATTTAGACCTCGCCAATTTATACCCAGATTGGCCAATTGCTTGGGACGGCGAATTCGGTCGTCTCCGGAGGAATCTTCGGTGTCGTTGTAAGTGTAGTTAGCTGTGATCGTCAAAGATTCATTGATCGAGAATTCCCCAATTAACTCTATTCCCTCTGAGCTTGTATCACCGCTGCCTTGCAGGTAGCCAGAAAAGTTAACCAGGTCGAAAAATATTTCGTTTTCGACTTCTTGATTGAAATAGACAACCTCGAGATAAGTTCCGGAATCAAGGGCCCAACTCAGCCCTATGTCGAAGCCCTCGGTTGTCTCTTCTTCAAGCGAGGTGTTTGAGGCAGGTGGAAATGCGAACGAACCACCATTGTAGGATATCTCGTACAAACTTGGAGCTCTAAAACCTGTGCCGTAAGTCGCTCGTAGTTTCATTTCGCCAATCGCTACCCCAAATAGATAAGCACCGCTGACTCGATATGACGTGTGTGTTCCAAAATCATCGTTGTCGTCGTAGCGTGCGCCAGCTGTGAGAAACAGCTGCTTGTCGAAACGGCCCTGATATTCTGCGAACAGACTTTTTTGGTCGCGATCGGTGTCGAAGGTGCCATCATCGATAGACGTATTTTCGAGCTCCGCGCCGTAAACCAGTTTAAAACTCTCCTGTGAAGAGTAGCTGCCTAAATAATTCCAGGCTTCCAATTCACCGTCGGCAAAAAAGCTGAGAGAATCTTCGGAGAAGAACTGTCGCTCGGTTTTGTTGCCACTGTAGGATAACTGATTATCGAAGGAACCTAACTTTATGTCAGCTGAGGCGCGCCACGAGGATTGATCGTAGTCGTCAGAACACAGGTTGGTGGGTGAGAAAGTGTCCACTGTAAAGCAATCGTCAAATTCATTTTCGCCACTGACGTCGCGCGCGACCAATTCAAATCGTACTGCATCATTGACGTTCCAGCCGATGCGGCCGTGAACTGTTGTATTTTCATAGCCGTCACTGTCTTTTGGGGAAGTGTCTGCTATCAGAGCGTTAAACCCATCGGTTTTGAAATCGGCGCCGCTCAAAAAGAAATCCACGGATTCATTGCCACCGGCCACGTGGCCGGCGAACTGCCGTGTGCCGTAGCGACCGCCCTCGGCGCTGATGCTGCCACTCAAATCGTCTTGGGATTTTTTGCTCGAGATATTGATCACGCCGCCAGCGTCTGCCCCATACATCAGACCTTGAGGTCCACGCAAAATCTCTACTCTGCCGACACCGCTGCTGAGTAGCTGCTCGAATTTGGGGCCGGCTTGGGTACCTCCGAAGTCGGACACATCGATGCCATCAATCAACGCGAGCGTGCGAAAACCTTCCTCACCGCGGATACGCAGGGAGGTAGTCTTTCCGGCCCCACCTGTATTGCTGACACCAATACCAGGCTGGCTGCGCAAGACTTCGAACAGCGAATTAAAACCGCGCTGTTCAATTTCCTGGCCACTCACTACGGATATGGACGTACCCACCTCACGAAGTGGCATTTCTACGCGGGATGATGTGACGACAATTTCTTCAAGTTTGTTATCGGCGACAGCAGTGATGCTGTTAGAGCAGGCAAGCGCCAACGCCGACAGTGTTAATAGATTTTTCATGATTATTCCTCAATAGCCTAAAATAATGGCGACTGAGGGAGGGGATTCAGGGAACAAAATACCGGGGTATCGGGCGACCTATAATGAAGCCCTCCGCTCCATCGTTTGAATGTAATCAGGCAGGTGTCGGACTCACAGCACAAGCTGTATACCGTTGCGGGGGCAGCGGTGGATGTTACCTATGAGGTAATACCACACTTCCCATTTAACCCACCCAGCAATCCAACTGGAACGCGGTGGGCACCTGTTACAGGGGCGCACTCTAGAGTTAGCCGTTGCAAAAGTCAAACCATTGAGATGGGTGCACCGTGGCAAAAGTGTGAATCGAACAGGCTATCAAGCGGGCGCCCGTGGAGTAGGCATGCCAGAGCGCGAAGAGAGCCGGCGTGGGCGATGATGAGTGTGGGCATCTGAGGAAGCAGAAGAAGCTCTTCGTAAAACTCTCTAACACGTGAATGCAGTTGGACGACATTCTCTCCGCGTGGGGGAGGTGAGTTAAGCCAGTCGCTTCCCCACTGTTCCATGAGGTGAGGATCGTGTCGGTAAATTTCCTCCCAGGATCTCCCTTCCCAGTCACCGAAGGAGATTTCTCTTAGCCGGTAGTCGTAGATAACAGGAAGGCTCATTTGGTCTGCTAGTATTCCAGCGGTTTCGGCCGTTCGTCGCAGATCACTGCAGTAGATGCGTTCTGGATAGGGAGTGGGCCAGTTTTTCGCAAGTTGATTAATCGCCTCTCGGCCCCGGTTGGTCAGTGAAACATCCAACTGACCGATGCAACGGTCGGCTGGGATTTTCGCGAAGCCATGACGCAACAAAATCAGTGAAGAGATGTCCGCGTGCATTTAGTGGCTAACAATCCACAGTAGTACCAAATAGACCGTCACCTCTACGAGCTGATTGGCGGCACCCAGACTGTCTCCAGTAATACCCGCTATTTGGGATCGGAAGAACAAGCCGCTAATGAGCGTGATCGTCAGCACACTCACCGCGATGGCGAGTGTGGATTCACCAGCAAACAGCACAGTAATAAGCAGCATGCCGAGGGTGGCGGCGACAATTCGAATAGGAGTGACTGATCCTGCAAAGGGATTGCCGCTTCCTCCTCCGATATAACTGCAATAGCGAAGCAGTGGAAGCGTCGACCAGCGCCCAAGAACATGGGCCAGAATGAATGCAGCAGATATTTGATTTTCAGGGAGTGCGTTCAAGGATGTGAATTTCAACAACATCGTGAGGATCAGGGCTAACCCTCCGTAGGTTCCTATTCTGCTGTCTTTCATAATGCGCAGCTTGTCGTCCACCGTCCAGCCGCCACCAATACCATCAGCTGAATCCGCCAGCCCGTCTTCATGGAATGCACCGGTGCTGATCACCGTTGCAATCATAGCAAACACGATGGCCACCGATGCCGGCCAGATTAGTGTGGCAACTTCGAAGACGCCAGCGCCGATCAATCCAATGATAAAACCCACTAGGGGGAAATAGCAGACAGACCTGCTTTGCAACGCCTCGTGATAAGAAAAAGCGGGCAGTGGGAACCGGGTCAGGAAGCTGAGGGCGTGGGCGAGTGTCAGGACCTCAGTTTTCACAAGGCCACCCCTAAATGTTTCATTGCTGCCGGTGGAATCTTCGCTGTCCGTCATCTCGCTCCCTAAGCTTGTTGTCGACTTCAGAAAACTACTGACGACAATCTGGGATTGCGCGTAAAATTCCGCTTTGGAAAATAGCATAGCAGTAGAGTATGTCCCAGGTGAAGATAACGGCGGATATGGAATCCAGAGTCGCGGCTCTATTAGGCAGAGCGCCCAGAGGCCTGCAGGAGATTTCTGTGCTCGACCCGCAGGGTAACCCCGTGGTGATTCGGGTGGCGTCTTTGGTCGATGGTAAACCGTTTCCGACCCTGTTCTGGTTGATCGATAAGCAACTGTGCTATCAGATTGATCGCGAAGAGGCGGGTGGATTGATTCAGCAACTGCAGGCGCGCGTTGATGCAGAGCCGAAATTGCAACAGAGCATGGCCGAAGATCACGCTGCCCATGTGTGTCTGCGCAACAGTCATATCTCTGACACACTGAAAGCTGAACTGGAGAGGCTTAATTTCTACCAGGTGCTGCAAACTCGGGGAATTGGTGGCATTGAAGACTCTGCACGTATTCGTTGTTTGCATACCTGGTACGCTTCCCATCTCGTGGTCGGCAACACCATAGGTGCGCTTTTGGATGAGCATTGGAATACTGTTCAGAGTTGACATTGATATAATAATAGCTAAGACTAACATTTTAGAATTCTCTGAGGAGAAGCGACCATGTCTCGAACAAGGACACTGTTCAAATCGCTGTCGTTATTGGTACTACTGGGCGTTATCGCGGCCTGCGCAAAGGAACAATCTCCAGAGGCAGCGTTAACGGAATCGGCCAGTCGCGACATGCGCCCTGCAGATGAGCAAATCGCCAAGATCTATGACCGTAGTTGCAGAAACTGCCACACAATTGCGGCAACTGGAGCGCCGTTAACGGGTGATGCCCCGGAGTGGTCAGTGCGCCTGGAGAAGGGCATGTCTACCATGGTTGATAATGTCGTCAGCGGTGTTGGTGGTATGCCGCCCTTTGGAATGTGTATGGATTGCAACTTGGAAGAATTTGAAGCGCTCATCATTTTTATGGCGCAAGTTGAAAGTGATGTCAGCGACAATGGTTAATCGACGCAATGTACTGCAATTGATGATCACGGCAGCCATAGCCGGTGGTGCAATGTCATCGGCAACACTTGCTAGCAGTGCCGAGCGATCGGCGCGCAGATTACCCTGGCGCAACTGGTCGGGTTCGCAAGAGTGTTTGCCCGCTGCCAGAGTTGCACCGACTTCTGTATCCGAGTTACAGGAGCTTGTAGCAGCGGCCACCGGTACGATTCGTCCCGTTGGAGCCGGGCATTCCTTTAGTCCCCTGGTGCCTACGGATGGAACAATCGTTTCCCTGTCACGTATGAGCGGCCTAATCAGTCACGATGCCAGGCTTAAGCAAGCTACGGTTTATGCAGGTAGCCGCTTGGGTGATATAGGAGCGCCCATGGAGGAAGTTGGACAGGCGCTGATTAACATGCCGGATATCGACCAACAGGCGCTCGCTGGATGTTTGGCAACAGCCACACACGGTACCGGGGCCGATATTGGTTGTATGTCGACGTTTGTCAAAGCGCTGCAAATAGTCGACGCCAAAGGCGACCTACTCGAATGCAGTGACACGCACAATCAAGAGTTGTTTGATGCCGCGAGAGTGTCTCTGGGTGCTCTGGGGATTGTCACCCAGGTTACCCTGCAAAATGTAGAACCCTATCGCCTGAAGAGGGAGTCCATTTGGCGCGAATTCGATGATTTGTTGGATATGGCCGACGACATGGCCGCCAGCCACCGCAATTTCGAATATTATTATATTCCCTTCACGGGCATGGGGTTCTCGGACACTCACGATATTACCGACGAGCCCATCGGCAGTACTGAAAAACTCGACAGCAACGACGCGGTCTACGATCTTAAGACCGCCAGAGATTGGTTAGAGTCCTGGCCACGAGTACGCGAACTGTTGTTAGGCAGTTATTTGAAAAGCCTCGACGACGAAGTGTCGATTGAGAGCTCATGGAAAAACTATGCCAGTGAGCGCAATGTCCGCTTTAATGAAATGGAATATCATTTACCTCGGGAACACGGTGTGCAGGCGATGCGCGAAGTACGAGCGGCATTGGAATCACAGCATCACGAGGTGTTTTTTCCTATCGAGGTGCGCTATGTCAAAGGTGATGATATTTGGCTGAGCCCTTTTTACCAAAGAGATACTTGCTCAATAGCCGTGCACCGTTACTTTGACGAAGATTTCGAACCGTACTTTAAAACCCTCGAGCCGATTTTCAGGAAGTATCAGGGGCGCCCTCACTGGGGCAAGTTGAATACGCTCACCGCAAACGATTTCCGCGAACTGTATCCCCGCTGGGACGATTTTGTCCGTGTCCGGCGAGAGATAGATCCGCAAGGGCGTTTTCTTAATCCGTACTTGAAATCACTTTTTGCATAGCAAGTTTAGGGGTAGTTACAAATGAAACGTCGCTCGTTACTACTCGGTGGATTGGCTGGCGCCGCAGGTCTGGGTTTAGTATTGCGTCCCACCGAACGAGGTGGGGACCACTCTCCCTACTTCAGTGCCGCTAGCGCCGCCCTCGATAAGATCGAGCGTGCCAAGCCGACACTGATAGTTGATCGCGCCAAAATGCTGGAAAATGTTCAGACCCTAACCGGACATATTGCGGATCGATTCGACTATCGAATTGTCGCTAAGTCCCTCCCGTCCCTACCTATGTTGTCGGCTGTTATGGAAGCATCCGGCAGTAATCGCCTAATGTTGTTTCATCAACCGTTTATCAATCAAGTGGCAATGGAATTCCCCACTACCGATGTATTGATGGGCAAACCCATGCCCGTCGCGGCGGCGGCAAATTTTTATCGACAACTATCTGATGATGCTCAGTTTGATCCGACCGAACAGCTACGCTGGCTGTTGGATACACCGGAGCGGGTATTGCAGTACGATCGGCTCGCTCGGGAGATTTCCCAGAAGATTGCTGTGTGTATTGAACTTGATGTAGGCCTGCATCGCGGTGGCGTGCACGGAGACGATCAGCTGATACGGATGCTCGATCTGATTACCCAGTCTTCGGATTTGGAATTTTGCGGATTTATGGGTTACGAACCCCATATCGTAAAAGTGCCGGGTAACCCGGTTGATTATCGCGATAAAGCCATGAGTGTTTACAGCCACTATGTCGAGCTCGCTAAAGAGCATCTGGGTGACGCGTGGCCTCAGGATGTACTTTTAAACTGCGGAGGAAGTCCCACTTATCAAATGTATGACGAGGGCAATTACCCCTTTAACGAATTGTCTGCAGGCTCCTGTCTGGTTAAACCCAGCGACTTTGATCTGCCTTCTCTCGCCGACCACCGACCAGCTTCTTATATCGCAACACCGGTTTTGAAGAGCCTCGAAACCCTTGAGATTCCAGGTATTAATCTCGGTCCTCTTCAATCTGCCTGGAATCCTAATCGCAAGCAGACCTTTTTTACCTACGGGGGTTATTGGAAAGCCAATCCTGAATCACCTCCAGGGCTTACGTACAATGCGCTCTTCGGTCGCTCGACTAATCAGGATATGTTCAATGGTTCCGATAAAATCCACCTGCAAGCGGATGATTGGGTATTTCTAAGGCCCACGCAGAGCGAATTTGTGTTTCTGCAATTCGGTGATATTTTGGTTTATGAACATGGGGAAATTATTGATCACTGGCCCATATTTGCCGAACAGACGGCATGACTTATCAGTCCGAAGCAATACTCGATTCTTCAACGGGTCCAATTTTCCCGCCTGAAATGCTATATTAGCCTGCTAAACAAGATTTTTCCGCGGTAGCACCGCCCACTTTCAGGCATGAACAATGACAGCGAACACCGATGATCTTCGGATTCAAAAGACCAATGAGCTGATTTCCCCCGAACAACTGATCGCAGATCTCAAAGTCAGCAGTGAGGGAGCGAAAACGGTCGCCAATGCGCGCAGAGCAATCCACAATATCCTCAGCGGTGAAGATGACAGGCTGTTGGCGGTTGTAGGTCCGTGCTCTATCCACGATCCACAGGCAGCGCGCGAATATGCGGCGAAGCTTAAGGTCGTCGCTGATTCGCTCAGCGACGAGATTTTTGTGGTGATGCGGGTGTATTTTGAAAAGCCACGCACCACGGTTGGTTGGAAGGGGCTGATCAACGATCCGGATCTCAATAACACCTTTCAAATTGGCAAAGGCTTGCATTTGGCGCGCCATCTTCTGTCGGACCTTGCCGATATGGGGGTGCCTACTGGTACGGAGTATCTCGATTTAATCAGTCCCCAGTACTACGCCGATCTCATCTCCTGGGGGGCGATAGGTGCTCGTACCACAGAGAGCCAGACCCACAGAGAACTCTCTTCGGGCTTGTCTTGCCCAGTGGGTTTTAAAAATGCGACAGACGGGGATATTCAGGTAGCCATCGACGCCATAAAGTCCGCCTCCCAGCCGCATAATTTCTTATCGGTGACCAAACAGGGGCGCTCGGCCATATTTCAAACGACGGGGAACGAAGATTGCCACATCATTTTACGCGGTGGTAAACATCCTAATTACGATATGTTCTCTGTAGACGATGCCAATGCCATGTTGGTCAAAGCCGGTTTAGCCTCGCGAATTATGATAGATGCCAGTCACGCGAATAGCCGAAAGATCCCGGCGCGCCAGGTTGATGTTACTCGCGATATTGCGAGTCAGGTCGCCAGGGGCAGCCGCAGCATCTTTGGTTTGATGATCGAAAGCAATCTTGTGGAAGGGCGTCAGGATGTGATCGATGGGCAGTCCTTGACGTACGGGCAAAGTATCACCGACGCCTGCATTGGCTGGGACCACACCGAAACTCTCATGAATGAGCTGGCTGCCGCGGTTCGACAGCGACGGGGAGTCTAGTTATGCACCTGGGGTTTAGTTCCATGAATACCGCAGATGATCCTGCGCCGGATTTACTTGCCAAAACGCTGGAAGATGCGGGTTTTGAATCGCTCTGGTACGGGGAACACAGCCATATTCCTGTGGCGCAGAAAACGCCTTATCCACCGGGCGGCGAACTTCCGGAACCCTACAAAAAAATGATGGACCCCTATGTTTCTCTGATGGCCGCCGCCGCTTCGACGAGTCGATTGAAATTGGGTACCGGTATTGCTTTGTTGCTTGAGCGCGAACTGTTTTCCCAGGCCAAGACCATCGCAACACTGGATCGTTTGTCTGGCGGCCGCCTGTTGATCGGTTGTGGCGTTGGCTGGAACGAAGAAGAATTTAGCAACGCAACTTCCCTGCCCTGGAAGCGTCGATATCTTGCGCTGAAAGAATTGGTGCTCGCTCAGCGAGCACTCTATTCGGAGTCTGAACCGGAATTTCACGGCGAGCTTATCGATTTTGATCCTGTTTGGTTTGATCCAAAACCGGTTCAGCCCGGTGGACCTGCGGTGGTCTTTGGAGCTATGGGGCCAATGGGTGTTCGTCACGCAGCGGAGTGGGCCGATGGTTGGATGCCTGTGGATGTCGCAATGCCTGACATCAAATCTGATATAGCAAATTTTCGTGCCAAGGTTGCTTCTTTTGGCCGAGATCCTGACGAGGTAGAAATCACACTGGTTGTAATGTCTCCCGTCACTGCAGATCTGCTCAAATCCTATCGCGACTTAGGAATTCACCGCTGCACTATCGGAGTGGGTATGGAAAACTGGGATAAGCCGGAAATCGTGATGCCTATGATCGAGGAGTTCTCGCGGTTGATACCGGAGTTGTAACGTTGTGTTTCGATGCCGATAAATAAGCTCCGCTAAAGTTAGCAGAGCTTTTCGGGCTTCGCTATCAACATTCGTTAGCTCTTATTGGAAATCCCCAAACCGGTACTTGAGGGTGACCCCGTAGGTTCTGTCAATGCCCGCGGTCACGCGGTAGCCTTCAACCGGTTGTGCACCGAGCGAGTTATTGTCTCTATGGCGTTCGCCCTGTGTTAGGTAATCTGTGTTGGATAAATTTTTGCCCCAGAGTGTCACGTCCCAATTCCCTGATTCGCTAGACAAACCAATGCTCGCATTGAACACAGTATAACTACCGTCGGTAACTTCTGGGTCCAGGTCCGGGAAGAAGATCCGATCATCTTTGAAGGTAATTTCGCCGCGGATAAACCAGTCAATGCCATTGTCGAAAGAATCGTTCCAGGTGGCATTCAGGTTGGCGCTCCAGGGCGCGCTATAGTTCAAACGTTTTCCACTCAGGTCCTGAACGTCTTTACCGTCGGCATTCAGCGAGCACCTTTCCCGCTGAAATTGTGGTCGAACACAGCCAGCATCCTCAAACTCATCCCAGCGGGAATCGATGTAGGCGAAGTTGCCGTCCAACAGGAAGTTTTCGTTGGCTAGCCATTGAAAGTCGCCCTCGATACCTTGAATTTTCACCGAGGCCGCGTTGACAACCGAGTTGCCGATACCGACGTCATCTTGTATTTCGACCTGGTAGTCATCGTACTGTTGGTAGAATACCGCACCATTGAAGACCAGGGTGTTTTCCAGGAAGCGACCCTTTAAGCCGATCTCAAAGTTGTCTGCTGTTTCTGATTCGAAGGGTTCGGGGCAATCTGGTCCGACGATGCCAGCACGCGCGCTATCTTTGCAGACATTGTGCCCACCTGCTTTAAAACCACGATCCCAGCCGGCATACATCGACATTTCTTCGGTCAACCAGTAAGTCACTTTTACTGTGCCCGTTATTTCATTCCAGTCGTCTTTTTGCTCTGGAATATCATTCGCCCAGGGCGTAGGTGTGATGAGGAAGGAAGCGAGGTTGCCAAAAACGCCGTCGGCAAAAGTTTGTCCCTTGGTGGCGGTTTTCTCTACCTCGGAATAGCGGATACCGAAGGTCAGATCCAAGCCTTCATTGATTGAGTAAATGTTGTGGGTAAAGACTGCCCATTCCTCGGTGTCATCCAATATGGTGGATACACCAGGGGCATAGGCGGGTGTTGTGCCCAAAACACCGAATGTCTGGTTGAAGTCCACAATGCTGAGCAAGTCCGTGTCTGCGTAAAAAGCACCGACAATGCTCGACCAATTATCTCCGGAATAGGTCAGGCGGAATTCCTGGGTAAATGAATCTGTGCCTGAATCCTGAATAAAATCACTGATGCGATAAGGCCCCAGAGTCGCACCGGCGGAATTAAAGCCAGGTCGTGGATTGACGATTCCGGCGTTGGCCGGGTGGTCATAGCTGGATCCAACACCCGGCGCCCCCAGTGTCTCGAGGAAATATTCCTGATCGCCGGTAACGGAGTTGAATGTCCATTCGTCGTTGATCAGGTATTCCACATGCAGGCTCCAGATCTCGACCGTAGTGTTGCGAGCGGAAAATGAAACGTTGTTCGATTTGTAATCCTCGGGCGCAAAACCCACCAGGATTGAGTCTTCTGGGGCCACGCCTTCAACAGACGTTTCCCACACCGACCAAATGTCCCCGAAAGTTTGAACGATCGACCCGCTTCCTACTACATCGGTTTCGTGGTCCTCGTAACCCAGTACCGCCTGGAACGTTTCAGTTTCAAAAAGCAGTCGTAGCCGGTAGCCATCGGCATCCAGATTGGGGGCGTCATCTTCAAAGGACAGGTTCTCCACGGGGCCATCGTTCTCGTTGTGATAGAGGCTGCCTCGAACGGCAAAGTTCTCGCCCAGTGGCACGTTGCCGCCCACTCGGTACTCGATGCGATCGTAGTTGCCAAAATTGCCCTCTACATAACCTTCGGCGGCCTCGGTGTCGGGTTTTTTGGTGAACAGGGAGATTGCCCCCGCTGAGACTTCCTTACCAAACAGTGTGGCTTGCGGCCCTTTCAGAACTTCTATTCTCTGTATGTCAGCCATATTGTTATAGGCAGCTTCAGCAGAGCTCAACGGTATATCGTCCAGGAAGATACCCACGGCGGGGCGAATGGCGGGTGCAAAAGAGTTATTGCCGACACCCCGTATTTTGATGATACTGCCGAACCCATCGCCACTGGCGGTAATTTCCATTCCCGAAGCGATTTGGCTTAAATCGTCAAAATTTCGAGTTTGAGATCTCGCCAGCATGTCTTCATTGAAGGCGGCCACCGAACTCGGTACATCTTGCACCGTCTGTTGACGTTTTTGGGCTGTGACCAGAACCTCCTCCAGCTGGGCGTATGAGGATGTACTTGAAGCGACGGCGATTGCCAGTGCAATACCTGTCTTAGCGAACAAAATTGGAGTAGATTTGATCTGATTCATCGAGTGTCACCGTTTATAGTTTTAGTGCGGATTTTTATCTCTTGTAAGCACGCCAAAGCTCTGTATTAAACCTTAACGCAGGGTAGATTCCAGGCAAGTTTCAAAACATGACGAAAACGGTCAATATTGCACGTCTTTTGGCCTTGGCGTTCACTCAGTATAGCTCCTTGAACTGCCTGTAGAAGCCACTTCGCCAGCCTTGTGAACAAGGGGTTGATCTTCATCGGTGAGGGCTTCGAAAAAGCCATGTGAGTGACGAGTAATCGATCAAAGAGTTTCTGAGCCGAGCCCTAAAATGGCATACTGATACGAATTCAACAAAGCCGTCGAAACCCGGTGGCAGCCAACTGAGGACAACAATGAATCAAAAAGACGGGAAGTTTGTAGGCGCCCATGGTGAGAGTATTTATTACCGCTATTGGACACCCGAGCAACCAGCTCACGGGATCCTACTGGTAGCGCATGGCGCCGGGGAATACTGCGGCCGCTATGAACATCTGGCGACACTTTTCGTCGAGCACGGCTATGCCGTTGCGGCCCTGGATCACTCAGGCCACGGCCATTCGGACGGTGTCAGCGGTTTTGTGCCAGCCTTTGATGATTACATTGATACTCTGGAAATATTTCACCGCCAGGTGAAAACCGACCTCGGTCCGCTGCCCACGGTACTGTTGGGGCATAGCATGGGAGGATTGATCAGCGCTCGCTACCTGTTGGATCACCAGCAAGACTTCGTCGCTTGCGTCCTCTCCGGGCCGGCAGTCAAAACCGAACTGGAGCCGGGCTTCGTGCAAATGACGATTATTCGCTTGCTGTCAGCACTGTCGCCTAAAACCGGCGTGCTTCAGCTGGATGCGAACGATGTCTGCCGAGATCCTGTGGTAGTGCGCAAATACAAAGAAGATCCCCTGGTGCATCACGGTAAATTATCCGCACGGCTGGTCGAGGAATTGTTTAAAACTATGAAGAAAGTGCAGGCTGGAGCCCATACGCTGACCTTGCCCATGTTGATGCTGCACGGAGGAGAGGACAAAATGGCGTCGCCCGAGGGCTCGCGATTCCTGAACGAGAATATATCCTCCGAGAAAAAGGAGATGAAAATCTATCCCGGTCTTTACCACGAAATTTTTAATGAGCCAGAACATCCACAGGTCATGCAGGATATTCTGGATTGGTTGGATGCAACCCTAGAACAGCGCTCTGTTAGCGCATAGCCGCATCTGAGAGCGCAATAACGCACTAAATTCTGGTCGGGCGCCTTGCCCGCCGGTATTATGATGGCAAATATAAAAACGATAATACCAGGAAGGAGCTGCAGCATGACCCAGCCAAGTGAACAGCAGGCCGCACAGTATTGGCGTAGAAACTTGTCACTGATGATCAAACTGTTAGTTGTTTGGTTTATTGTCAGTTTTGGTTTCGGCATTGTTTTGGTCGACGTGTTAAACCAATTTAGTATCGGTGGCTACAAATTGGGTTTTTGGTTCGCGCAGCAGGGATCTATTTATACCTTTGTGATCTTAATTTTTTACTATTCGAAGAAAATGGCCGCTCTGGACAAAGAGTTTGATGTCGAGCAGGACTGAGGAGCGGGCATGTCTTTACAAACCCTAACCTACCTCTTTGTAGGCGGAACCTTTGCACTGTATGTTGGCATCGCCATTTGGGCGAGGGCCGGCTCTACCAGGGATTTTTACGTAGCCGGGGGAGGTGTCAACCCCGTTGCAAATGGCATGGCGACAGCGGCAGACTGGATGTCCGCGGCCTCATTTTTGTCGATGGCCGGGCTCATTTCCTTTATGGGCTATGGTGGCTCAGTTTTCCTGATGGGTTGGACCGGGGGCTTTGTGCTGTTGGCGATGTTGCTGGCCCCCTATTTGCGAAAATACGGGAAGTACACGGTGCCCGAATTTATTGGCGACCGTTACTATTCTCGAGCGGCGAGAGCCGTGGCGGTACTCTGTCTTATCATTTGTTCCGTAACCTACGTTATTGGTCAGATGAAGGGAGTGGGGGTGGCATTCTCCCGCTTTCTGGAAGTGGAGTACGCTACGGGCCTGCTTATTGGTATGTGTATCGTGTTCTTCTACTCGGTGTTGGGCGGCATGAAGGGCATCACCTACACGCAAATCGCGCAGTACTGTGTATTGATTCTCGCTTATACGGTACCTGCGATTTTTATCAGTTTGAATCTGACGGGTAATCCTTTTCCTCAACTTGGATTGGGCGGCACCATGGTTGGTAGCGAAACTTATCTGTTGGATAAGTTGGACCAGGTTGTTATGGAGTTAGGTTTCGACCAGTACACTACCGACTTTCGTCTCAGCGGCGTCAATATGTTTGCCTACACCCTGTCGCTCATGATCGGTACGGCAGGTCTTCCCCATGTCATTATACGTTTTTTCACCGTGCCCAAGGTCAGCGACGCCCGCAAGTCTGCGGGTTGGGCCCTGGTATTCATCGCCGTTCTGTATACCACTGCGCCGGCGGTCGCTGCGATGGCGAGATTAAACCTGATTCAGACCATAGAGCCTTCGCCGGGTGAGCATCTTGTATACGATCAGCGGCCCGCGTGGTTTAGCAACTGGGAGACGACGGGGCTGCTAAAATTCGAGGATAAGAACGGCGATGGGCGAGTGCTCTACAGTGCGGATGCTACTCGAAATGAGATGGTCAAGGTTGATCCCGATATTATGGTGTTAGCCAATCCGGAAATCGCCCAACTGCCTAATTGGGTGATTGCGCTGGTCGCCGCAGGAGGACTCGCGGCGGCACTGTCTACTGCGGCGGGTTTGCTACTGGCGATTTCGTCCTCTATTTCACACGATTTACTCAAGGGAATTATCGCTCCGAATATCAACGAAAAGCAGGAGCTACTCGCCAGCCGTCTGGCGATGGCATTTGCGATTACCGGTGCGGGTTATCTCGGGCTCAATCCCCCGGATTTTGCAGCGGGGACGGTGGCGCTGGCTTTTGGTCTCGCAGCGTCTTCGATTTTTCCCGCCCTGATGATGGGTATTTTTTCCGACCGAATCACTCGAGAGGGCGCTATCGCAGGTATGGTTGCAGGAATTGGCGTAACCTTGTTCTATGTGTTTCAGCACAAGGGTTTTATGTTTGTGGCCTCTACGGCCTTTTTGGGAGATACCGCCCCAAACTGGTTCTTTGGAATTGAGCCGAATGCTTTTGGAGTGGTGGGGGCCGTGATTAACTTCTCGATTGCCATTATCGTCTCCCGTTTCACCAGTCCGACGCCTCAAACAGTGCGGGATCTTGTTGCGTATATACGTGTACCCGGGTCTGCGAGTGCTCCGCAAGAGCACTGAAGACAAGAGCACGGAAGAAGAGTCAAGCGTGTTTACCAACAAGCATGTGGTTATCGCATTCATTGTGGCGCCCATTCTGTCGGTATTGGCATGGTTTGCAGTAGGTAATCTGATGGGGGAGCAGCCACATCGCGCCGCACCGGGTGCGGCTTATCCCCTGATTGCACGCAGCAATTGTCGTTATGCCAGTGGCCGTTGTGACTTGGAGAATGAGGACTTCAAACTCGCTATCAAAATGGAGGATGCTCGTGTGCTAGAGTTGTCGTCAGAGCATCCCCTGCGAGGGGTTTTGGTATCGGTTGGAGACGCGGCAAAGTCAATCACACCTTCATCAATGTCCGAAGTGGCAAAGGGCGGAACCCATTGGCGTCTTCAACTGACACAAAATCCAGAACCCGAAGATGTTATTCGCTTGGTCGCCGCCACGAAAGATAATTCCTATTATGGCGAGACAGCCTTGGAGTTTGTTAAACCCTGAGGAGGGCTCAGTTTTAGTTGATTTTTGACAACCACCAGCAATACTGAATACCAATGCTTTAGACATTTATGTTTTCGAAAAGGGAAAAACCCATGGATCTGAAAAAACGGCTTTTAAATACTTTGCTGGGGTTGGGCGTTTCCATAGCCATGCCTGCGCTGGCAGCTGACAAACCTAATTTTCTCATTTTGTGGGGAGACGACATAGGTATTACTAATATCAGTGCCTACAGCGATGGCATTATGGGTTATCGCACACCCAATATTGATCGTATCGCCAAGGAGGGTATGCGTTTCACCGATTACTACGGTGATCAAAGTTGTACAGCAGGCAGATCCAGCTTTTTAACAGGGCAATCTGGCCTGCGCACCGGGCTGACAAAGGTGGGATTGCCCGGCGCGGAATTGGGCATTCAGGATCGCGATGTGACTGTCGCAGAAGTGCTCAAAACTCATGGCTATGCCACTGGGCAGTTTGGTAAAAACCATATGGGAGACAAGGACGAATTTTTGCCAACCAATCACGGTTTTGATGAGTTTCTCGGCAACCTCTACCACCTCAACGCAGAGGAGGAGCCGGAAGATCCCGACTATCCAAAAATTCCTGGCTTCGCTAAAAACTTTGGTCCCAGGGGTGTTATTCACTCCTTTGCCGATGGTCGAATTGAAGACACTGGGCCGCTAACGCGCAAACGAATGGAAACCGCTGACGAAGAGTTTGTTGCCGCGGCCAAGACGTTCGTCGCCAAGGCAGTGGAAGACGACCAACCTTTCTTCGTTTGGGTGAACACGACCGGAATGCATTTTCGCACCCACCCAGCGGAAAAACACATTGGTAAATCGGGGCAGGGGCCTTACAACGATGTGATGGTTGCGCACGATGAGTTGATGGGCCAGATGCTGGACCAATTGGACGAGTTAAAAATAGCGGACAATACGATTGTGATGTACTCGACCGACAACGGCGTGCATTTTAATACCTGGCCAGATGCCGGTATTACTCCGTTTCGCAGTGAGAAGAACACCAACTGGGAGGGTGCCTATCGCGTTCCGGCACTGGTGCGATGGCCGGGGAAAATTCCCGCGGGCGTGGTCTCCAACGAAATCATGTCTCACCTCGACTGGATGCCGACGCTGGTCGCCGCCGCGGGTGATCCAAATCTCAAACAGAACTTGCTTAAAGGCACTAGAGTTGGAAACAAAAAATCCAAACTTCATTTGGACGGCTACAATTTCATTCCCTACCTGACCGGAAAGGTGGATAGAGCGCCCAGACGCGAATTTCACTATCTAAACGATGGGGGTATGCCTGTGGGCGTGCGGGTCGGTGATTGGAAAATTGTTTATGCGGAAAACAGAGCGAAAACCATGGCATTGTGGGCGGAACCCTCAGTGACCTTGCGGCTGTTCAAATTGTTCAATCTCAGGCGCGATCCCTACGAAAGAGCCGATCACAATTCGAATACTTACTGGGATTGGGTTATCAGCAAGGCTGCTCAGGGTTACCTTGGTCTCAGCGTTACGGCGCAGTTTTTGCAGACCTTTGAAGAGTATCCGCCCAGCCAAAAACCGGACTCATGGTCAATTGATAAACTGACGGAGCGCTACCTCAACGCCAAGTGAAAGATTATTGAGTGGGCTCAGGCGAACCTCGGCCTCAAAGGTGTCGAAATCCCGTTGTTCACTCACTTTCTCAATTAGCTCAGCCAGTAAACTTATGCGGTTGCCATCAATATAAGAATATTGGCTTGAGACATAGCTAAATCAGGCTATCTCTTGCTGGAATTCTGCGGCGATATCTCGACCCAGTCGATCTGTCAGCTCGGCGCTTGAACCGCAAGTCAGTTCAATCTGCCTGGCCCACAGACAATAGCGATACAACGGATAGTCTCGGTCGACACCGATGCCTCCATGCATGTGCTGGGATGCCTGGCTCACCCTATGGGTGACATCCCCGGTCCATATTTTGGCGATCAGGACAGCCTCGCTTGCATCCCGTGATTGATCCAGTAAAGAAATCGCCTGCTGTGAAGTGAGGCGCAGACATTCGATATCAACAAAGCAATCCGCAGCGCGATGCCCCACGGCCTGGAACGTTGCCACCGGAACTCCAAATTGATGACGCTCTGAAGTATAAGATGCCGTCATGCGCATCATTTTTTCGCAGACTCCAGTGGCCATTGCTGAGTAGGCCGCGGCAGTGGCCTCAAACATCCACTCGGCCAGGATCTGCGCAGTTTGCCCTTCTGCGATCAGTTCAGTCGCGATAGCGCCATTCATTTCAATTTCGAATTGGGATTCAGTCGTTGTCACCTGTTGTCGGTTTAAGGTGACGCCGTCCGTGCCTGGATCAAGTAGCAGGGCAATTAAGCCTTCATCAGACATAGCGGTGATAACAACCCGCGCGGCTCTATTCGCGAAGGGGACGCAGTGCTTACTCCCGGATAGAGACCATCCTCCATCGACTTTTTGTGCCCGAGTATTCGGATTGGATAAGCTCTCATTGGCCGGCTCTACCATGGCCGCCGTTAAAAAACTTTCTCCCGAGGCTAGCGGGCTTAGATACCGCTCGCATAAATCCTTGGGCGCAAATCTCTGGAGCGTCGATGCCGCGCTGACCAGCGCTGGGATAACAGGCACCGGGGCCACCGTTTGGCCGACCTCTTCGATCAGTAAACACAGCGTTTCAAAACCGAAGCCCATCCCGCCGTACTTTTCTTCGACGGCTACTCCGAGTAATCCCGCTTCAGACAGGTCTGACCACAATTTTTCGTCGAGGCAATCAGCCTGTGCCTCAACGGCCTTCAGACGGTTAGGCTCTGTCTGGTCGCCGAGAATTTTTTGTGCCAGTGCTCTGACTTCCAGCTGTTCTTCTGAATATGAAAAATCCATGCCTGTTCCTCTAGCGACTGGCGCGAGGCATCCACAGCCCCGCAGCAGATATGATGTCGCGTTGTACTTCGTTGGTACCGCCGCCAAACGTCAGTATTGAACCCACGCGGTAACGATGTTCTATTTTTCCCTGCAAGATGGCGCCCGGCGAACCCTCTTGAAGAATGCCCGCCTGCCCGATGATTTCAAGCAGTAGCCGGTAGGCCTCGACGAAAAACTCGGAACCATACACTTTTGCAGCAGAGGCTTCGGCCATTCCCAGATTCTTTTCAGTCATTGCCCAGGCCTGCTTGAGACACATCATCCGCAGGGCCTCCAGCTGAACTTTGACTTTCGCCAGATTGTTTTGCACCCAGGATTTGTCGAGCAGTGTTTCACCATTGGACGATGGTGTGGCAGCAGCCCACTGCGCAACTTCCGTGAACAATTGGTGAATGGGCCCATGGTTGACCAAAGACAACCGTTCGCGATTGAGTTGGCCGGTGATCAAGCGCCAGCCCTTGTTGATTTCGCCGACGCGGTACTTGTCGCTTAGTCGCACGTTTTCATAGTAGCTCGCGTTGGTGCGCACACCCATGGTCCATACCGGCGTGAGAGAGACACCGGGCGTGTCGATGGGTACCAGGAACATCGTCAGGCCTTTGTGTTTTTTGCTCGCATCGGGATCGGTTCTTGCCGCCAGCCATATATAGTCCGAGAAGTTCGCGAGACTCGTCCACATTTTTTGCCCATTGATAATCCAGTCATCCCCGTCTCTTTCGGCCTTGGTGGTAAGACTGGCCAGGTCCGTTCCGGCGCCGGGCTCTGAATAACCTATCGCGACAACAGTGCGACCTTCCACAATACCTCTTACGGCTTCGTCCCGAACTTCTTTATTGGCATGTTCGGCCAGTACCGGCCCCACCGCATCGGTGGTGAGAAATGGGTAGGCGAATCCAGAGGAGAGAACCTCATCGGTGAATATATACTGCTCCATAGGCGTCGCTTCCTTGCCGCCCAGGGATTTTGGCCAGCTGAGGCTTATCCAGCCGTCGGCTCCCATCTTGGCATATTGTTTGCGGAATTCGGGGCCGCCTCCCTCCCGGTACTCCGGGTCCTTCATCTCTTTTCGCAGTGCAGGTGTCATGATACCTTGCATGTAATCCCGAATTTCCTGCTGCAGTGCCAGTTGTTCGGAAGTAAATTCGATTTTCATAGTTGAGCCTTTCTTGAACTTTAGCTGAGCATTTTATAGTAGTGCTAGAGCGTAAATCGACGTTGCCCATGGATTGCTTGGGTTGAGCAGTGCGCGCTATTAAATCGCTTTAAATTCACATAAAACAGAGGTCTGGCGACTAAAAAGTGCAACGGTATGCCTATCTATAACAGTTGAACTGATTGAATGCTAAGAGTAGTCTGCGCGTTCAAACGCCCTAAGAAGTGTCCTTGAACCGTTTGTCTATTGTCTGGCGGCGGACACAGACCTAATAAGCAATCAGGAGATACCATGAATGCCACTGTCACTCCCCTAGAGATGTTCTACCGCTGGGAATCCGAAGTACCGGAGCAGGTATTTCTCAGGCAGTCCCTGGGCGCCGATGGCTGGTTAGAATTAACCTGGGCGGAGGTGGCCAATCGAGTTCGGCGGGTGGCGAGCTTTATAGAATCTCAAGACCTTGCACCTGGAAGCAATATCGCGCTGTGGTCGAGTAACACCTGCGACTGGCCAGTGGTCGACCTGGCTATACAGCTCAGTGGCCACGTCAGCGTGCCACTCTATCCGGGGCAAGACGTTGACAGTGCACGCTATATCCTGGAGCACGGCGATAGCAAGCTGGTTTTTCTCGGGGAGTTCGATCAGCACAGAAAAAGTGGCGAAATTCTAACGCAAGGGCTTACGACTATCGCTATGCGAGGTTGTGAGGTCGCCTGTGATCATGTGATGGATCAGTTGTTTGAATCTCATGAACCCTATGCCGGTTCGCCCGTTCCCGATCCGGAGTCACTGCTGACCATTGTTTATTCATCGGGTACCACTGGCAATCCAAAGGGGGTGATGTTGACTCATGCAAATCCCACACCGGGTATGTCGCTGCTGGACAAATGGGTGGACACTGCCGGCGCTGATTTTACCGGCGAGCGTGGCAGATTGTTCTCCTTTTTACCGATGTCACATATCGCTGAGCGCGGTATTGTGGAACTGGCCGGTATTTATAGCAATTCATCCATATCCTTTTCGGCCGGTTTGGATACGTTTGCCGAAGAGCTGCGTTCGGTGCAGCCAACGCTGTTTTTTGCGGTCCCAAGATTGTGGGCGAAATTCAAATCCGGTGTGGATGCCATGATTCCCCCGGAAGCCCAGGCCGCGCTGACCGAAGACGAAAAAGAATTCATTCGGGCGCAGCTGGGGCTGTCAAAAGCCAGATGCATTATAAGTGCCGCAGCTCCCATCCCCAATGACATTCATCAGTGGTACTTGAATATGGGTGTGAAGCTTCGCGAAGCCTATGGCATGAGCGAGACCTGCGGAATCGGGACCCTGTGGACATCAGACGAGATGCCCACCCCGGGAACCGTTGGAGTCCCAGTTGCCGACGTAGAAATGAAAATCTCCGAAGAAGGAGAAATATGCTTTAAAACGGGTGCTCTGATGGCCGGATACTATAAAAACCCGGAAAAAACTGCAGAGGTAATCATCGACGGCTGGTATCACACCGGCGATCGAGGGCATGTTGGCGACGATGGTTATGTGCGGGTTACCGGTAGAATCGGCGAGGTCTTCAAAACCACCAAGGGCAAGTTTATTCACCCTTCAAGTATTGAAAACGACTTCGGGGTGATTCCAGAACTCGGGCAGTTGATGGTGTTTGGTCACGGCAAAGATCAACCTTTATTGCTCACCAATCTGTCGGATTTTGGCCTCCCCAAACCGCGCGAAGAAGTGCAGGAAATCATAGAGAAGGCTCTGAGCGCGATTAATGCCGAATTGCCTGCTCATGAGAGAGTGTCTCAGGTGTTTGTTTCCGGCAATGAATGGACAATTGATTCTGCTTTGTTGACTCCCACAATGAAGATCAAGCGCAGAACCGTCGAGGAGCACTACAGTGATTGGGTTGATGCTAACCTCAATAGCAGTTCGGTGGTTTGGGAAAGTTGAGGGTTTTGCAGCCTAGAGCTATGGACTAGTTTCGTTACAATTCCGATTCTCTCCGAATTGGAGCTGGCAATACACTTATGCGACCAGGAAGGCTAATTTCTGAAACACCTATCTCCGAAAGCTGAAATGTGCCAAATATGCTAGGGGCGAGAGTCGGTTTATAAAACGTCTTCTCAAGACCGTCTACAGCATGGATGCTGTAGACGAGACTCCATGGATGGATTCACGTCGTGTCTTGAGAAGACGTTTTATAAATAGACGGCAACAGAGTCGCTAAGCATCTATAAACAGAGTTCTGAACGTAATCGAGTGGCGCTCACATACCCGGTGTTGTTTTCAAAACACGCCGTAAATACATCCATGTAGGCTCCTCAAGCGGATGGCCGCCCCTAGCATCCATGCTATTGAAGGTTTTGAAAACTAAACTGGCAATCTGAACTTAGCGTCAACTTCTGACTTTCTTAAAGGCTTTTTGACCGCCGGAATTATACGCGGCTGACCTCTATGCAGTACGCAGCTTCAGAAAAGGATTCATCCAGCGAAACTTCCAGCCAGTGAACTTCAAAGGCGCATCCAAAACAGCCAGGCAAATACAATCCTCAGATTGCAAAGCAGTAGGCGCATGCACATCACCAGGCTCTCGATAGATGAAATCCCCCTGATGGTAACTACCCTGAGAATCCGAGAAGCCCCCAGTCAAGACCAAAGTCATCTCCGCACCGCGATGGGTGTGCTCGGGAATACGGCCACCTGCCTTAATGTGGTAGAGCGCAAACTCGTGGCAGGGGTCTCCAGTACGCAGATAGCTGATGCGCAGCGAGGAACCAATCTTCTTCCAACTAAGATCCGAGAAATCGCGACTCATCAAGCGTTGTAAAATAGCGGGGGTGCTGTCATCAGACTCAGAGATCCTGGGGTATTCCAGCGGCGCCTGCTCGTCCAGTCTTGCCAGTACCTGGTCTAGCTGAGTCTCGTTGACCGGCTGTGGTTCGAGTTTCTCAAACAGTGCGGCACCGACATGGGTTAGCTGCTCTGTCAGATTGCGGCAGTGCTCACAGTCGTTGACGTGAACAGAAATACACGCTGCCTGCGCCAGAGGTAGTGTGCCTGCTGAAAACTCGGTAATTAGGTCTAAATTAGGGTGTAAGTTTGCCATAGCGTTATCTTTCAAATTGAATCTGTAGTTTTTGAATTGCGAGTCTGACTCGCGATTTCACGGTTCCTAGCGGTAAATCCAACTCACTGGCCACCTCTGAGTGGGATTTTCCTTCCATGTAGACTTTCGCGAGTATTTGCGATTGGTCCACTGGCAGCTCTGCGAGCAGTTCGCGAATCTTGTCTCTGTTGCGCCTTTGGTGAAGTACGACGAATGCCTCCTCACTTTCGAGTTCGAGCGACAAATCCTGAGCGGTAAGCGAGGTGTCGAATTTCTGCAGTCGCCGGTACATATCGGTTCTACAGTTTCTCGCTATGGTGTATATCCAGGTGCTGGCAGCGGCTTTTTGCGGGTTGAAAGCCGGGGCTTTCTGCCAAACCTTCAGCATGACCTCCTGGACGATTTCATCGGCATTGTTGGCCGACAGGGTAGAGCCTGACAGGGCGAATGCTTTCATCAGAGGTGCAAAGTGCCTGAACAGCCGCACGAATGCCGCTCTATCCTGGTTGGCGGCGATCAGTGCCAAGCACTCGCTCCACTCGTCGTTGCGCGTTTCACTCATATTGCTAATATTCGCAACGTTGGAGGGTGCAGCAGGTGTAAAATTTTCGTTCACCAGACCCATTCTTTTTTCCATTCATGGTTAACTATTGTACTTGCAAAGCATAGAGTTGGCTCTATGGATCGCAAAATGAGTGTTTCATCTAGTAATACGCAGGATTCTGGTTGTGGATCACTCTATTGGGGAAGTTTTTGCGCAATGATCCAAAACTGTGGCTTTGGCGTAAAATCCAAAACATAAATATCTGTCCAGGTATCCGGTTGGATCTATGGGGTGTAAATGGAAATCGCCGTAATTGGTTCGGGAATTTCAGGCTTGGCTTGTGCACATTATCTCAGCGCCAGTCACCGGGTTAGCGTTTTCGAGTCCGACAATCAGATCGGTGGCCACACGGCGACTGTGGATGTTCAGCTGGGCACTCGTCGATTCGCCATTGACACAGGGTTCATCGTTTTCAATGACTGGACCTACCCCCATTTTATTCAGCTGATGAATGACCTGGGTGTTTCCAGTAAACCCACCGAGATGGGCTTTAGCGTGCACGATAGACACTCCGGGCTCGAGTATTCGGGGTCAAACCTCGACACTTTGTTTGCTCAGCGCAGAAATCTGCTGTCGCCGGGTTTCCTGGGCATGATCCGCGATATTCTCAGGTTCAACCGGGAATCGGTTGCCGACCTGGAGGATGGAAGAATAAGAGCTGGTGAAACCCTCGGTGATTACTTGGAACGAAATCGGTATGGTGATAAATTTGTCAGATCCTACTTGGCAGCAATGGGATCTGCCATTTGGTCTGCCGACAGCAGCACTATTTTGGATTTCCCGGTGAGCTTCTTCCTGCAGTTTTTTAAAAACCATGGCCTTCTTTCGGTCAGTAACCGACCTCAGTGGCGGGTGATAGAAGGGGGTTCAAGAGAGTATTTACGGCCTTTGTGCGCGCGCTTTTCCGAACGTGTCTATACCGGCAATGCCGTCGTGTCGGTTGCGCGGGGGAACAACGGTCGAGTGACACTTTCAATGGTCGATGGTCAGCAGTTAGTCTTCGATCAGGTGGTATTCGCCACACATTCCGATCAAGCTCTCGCCCTGCTCGATAAACCCTCTGATCAAGAGCGAGAAGTGTTAGGCGCCATTCCTTATCAGTCTAATGAAGTGGTGCTGCATACCGATACGCGTTTGCTGCCAAAGTTAAAAAAGACCTGGTCAAGTTGGAATTATTTTTTGGGTGAAGACACTGATCGTGCGGTAGTCACCTACAACATGAACATTCTTCAGGGCCTCGACGCGCCAGAAACGTTTTGCGTGACCTTAAACAATACGCAGGCAATTAACCCTCATAAAGTGCTGGGTAGCTTTCGCTACGACCATCCTGTGTTTTCGAGTTCTGGTATGGCTGCGCAACAAAGATGGGACGAGATCAATGGCGTTCAGAGTACCTGGTTTTGCGGTGCCTATTGGGGCAGCGGCTTTCATGAGGATGGCGTTGTCAGTGCTAAGCGAGTTGCCGATGTGCTGGTGGGTAGATCTGCCAAGGCGGTAGCTTGAAGTCGCGGATCTACGAGGGTCGATTGCGTCATCGCAGAGTGACCCCGCAGCAACATGATTTCGAATATCGGGTTTTTATGCCTTACCTGAGCCTTGACGAATTACCAGAGTTGTTTGAGAAGACACGTTTTTGGTCGGCTAAAGGGCGTGCTCTGGCGGAGTTCAGGCGCAGCGATTTTCTCGGTGACCCTGAGCAACCGCTGCAGTCGGAAGTGCAGCGCCGAATTAAAGAGGAGACAGGCAGTGATTACCACGGCCCGATCTATCTTTTGGCCAACTTGCGTTATTTTGGGCACGTCATGAATCCCATCGCCTGTTATTACTGTTTTAACGAAGATGAGACGCGACTGGAGTATCTGGTCGCCGAAGTTAACAATACGCCATGGGATGAAAGGCATAGTTATGTTTTGCGCGGTCCCGAGAGCGGTCGCTGGTTAAAGACACAGTTTGATAAGCAGTTTCATGTCTCGCCATTTAATCCAATGGCGATGTCCTATCGATGGCGCAGTAACTCACCTGACCGTCGGTTGGTGTTGCATATGGAAAACCTCAAGGACGGGGAGAGGGTATTTGACGCTACATTGTCACTAGCTGAAGCGTCGCTAACACCCGCCAAGCTCAATGCATTTCTATTCAAGTACCCGTTTATGACGATCAAAGTGGCAGTTGCTATCTACTGGCAAGCACTTCGACTGTTTATAAAAGGCGTACCTGTTTATTCACATCCAGGGAAAACGGTTACAGGGGTAATTAATGAGTGAACTCAGTGTCGGCAGCGTGAAGTTGCCACAGAAGCGCAGCGCCAGAATGGGCGAGAAGTTTGCCCGAGAGGCGATGTTCAAGGTTTTCGGTGAGCTTACGGTCGGCTCACTGGCCTTACACGAGGGTCCCGAGAGTTATCATTTTGGGGAGTTGGTCGAAGACGGTACTCCTCAGGCAGAGGTCCACATTCACTCTCCAGCGGCCTATGTAGCCATGGTAAGCGGGGGTTCTATCGGCTCAGCAGAGGCCTATATTCAGGAACTTTGGTCTTCCCCCTCTCTGCTGGAAGTGACCAAGCTCTTCAGCGCCAACATGCGCACCCTGGATAGCATGGAATCGAACAGAAGCTGGTTTGTTAAATTGGCTTTAAGCCTTGGACATAAACTGCAGCGCAACACCAGCAAAGGATCCAGGCAGAACATTGCAGCTCACTACGACTTGGGAAACGAGTTTTTTAAGTTGTTTCTGGATTCGAAGATGATGTACTCCTCGGCACTGTTTGCGGAAAAACAGCAAACTCTGGAGTCTGCGGCAGCGGCCAAGCTGCACGAAATATGCGTGCAGCTCGACTTACAAGCCGATGATCACTTGCTTGAAATCGGCACCGGCTGGGGTGGTATGGCTATATACGCAGCCAAAGAATTTGGCTGCAAAGTGACGACGACGACTATCTCCGCTGAACAATATGAATATGCCTGCGCCGCAGTGAAACGCGAGGGGCTGGAAGATCAAATCACCTTGTTGTGTGATGATTACAGGGATTTGAAAGGCAGTTATGACAAACTGGTTTCCATTGAGATGATCGAGGCAGTGGGGCACGAGTTTTATCAAAATTATTTTGAGTGTTGCTCCAGGTTGCTAAAAGACGACGGAATTATGGTTATTCAGGCGATTACCGTTGCCGATCAGCGCTATGCCCAGGCCAAAGACTCGGTCGATTTTATCCAGCGCTATATTTTTCCTGGCGGATGCCTGCCTTCCGTGGCGGTGATTGCCGGGCATATCGCCGAGGATACCGATCTACAGATAGTCCATCTACGCGATATTACCCAGGATTATGCACTAACGCTTGCGCATTGGCGGGAGCGCTTTATGGAAAGGCTGGAAGAGGTCCAGAAAATGGGATTTGACCAGCAGTTTATCCGCATGTGGGAGTTCTATTTGTGCTATTGCGAGGGTGGTTTTTCTCAGCGAGTGATCGGCACTGTGCAGCTTGCCATGGCGAAACCGGGTTTTCGGTTTAAAGCGGTAGAGGCTTAGCGTGATATGAAGCAAAGTGGTGTTCGAATCAGATGCGCATCGGCAGTGGCACTCGCAATGTTTCAAATACCGCTTTTGAGTTTCCCAGCCTTCGCAGATGATTTGTCACTCTATGTCGTTGGTACAGCTTATGACCGCGACAGCAAAGAGTTGCTCTATACGGAATACCATTACTGCTCAGCTGATGCTCTGCAATGCAAGGTTGAGTACAAGGACGACTCGAGTAAACCGATTACCCATAAAGTACTTGATTACCGGGGCGGCCTTAACAGTCCAGAGCTGTTTGTGAAGGCCTATCGAGAGGAGGAGGAACAGAGATTTTCCGCCAGTGATATTGAGGAGTTGGTGGTCGACGCTGGTTTCGATAATTTCGTCCGCAGTCGCTGGCAAGAGCTGGTGGACGGTTTAGCGGTCAAATTTTCGTTTCAGCCCTTGGGCTTTGACAAGCCCCTACTCATGCGTGCTTCCGAACGCAAGGCTGATCGCAAGCGACCCGACGAATCGTGTCTCGAGGCGGAACTGTGTTTAACCGTGCAGGTAGATTCCTGGTTGTTGGGCCTGATCGCAAAGCCCATCGAGTTGGTCTATTCTAGGGAAACCCGGCGACTGTTGAGTTTTAGTGGGGTGAGTAATATTAAAGGGACCCGGGGCGAATCCCTATATGTTGATATAAGTTATCGTTATTCCTCGGACGGTTGATCCAGTACCGCGCCCATGGCTTTTTCCATCAACCATCTTGCTTGATTCGTGTAGGCAAAGACACAGCTTTGTACCGCGGCGTCCTGCCAGTTTTGAACATCACCCTGAGCGGCGAGATCTTCGAATTGTGACAACGCCTGAATCAGTTTCGATAATTGCTGCGTCGTCGCAACGCTTCCATTGACAGCTCTCGCTTGCGCGAGCGACAGATCGCTGTCTGAGAACTGCTTGGGTTTGGCATTGGCCAGGTCTCCGGCATTGGTATCTCCCGAACGCCTGTGAAATTCGGTGACGTAGTGATTGATCTTGGCCCCCAAGTCTGCCGACTGTGGAGGCATTGCCATCAATTCAATATTATCTCTCCCAGTGTCACCTGGCAGAGATGTGCCTCCCTCACCGTGGCAAACGCAGATCTGTGTGGCTTGGGTGATCGATTGCAAGGCGTTAATCTTATCGAAGGTCTGCTCAGTGATCTCCGGAAATTCGAGAACCAGCGCGTCAAAATGTCCGATTCCCTCAAGCGCTATATCCAACACCGCGTCAACAGATTGTCTCGCGATGTAGGCACTGACGTTGGCAATACAGCCCGGGTGACCGTCCAGCCAATGGGCCAACGATTCTCCAGCAAACAATACCCTGGGCTTTGGCGCGGGCAATACTCCGGCGCCATTTTTGTTGGCTCTGTGGAACATCATTTCCAGGGTCTTTCTATCCCGTTTGGCAATATCGCCAATGCGAGTGCCCTGATCTCGAAGCGCGGCGACGATTTGCAGATGCTCCAAATCGGACTGTGTATACTCCCTGCGACCTCCGGGTGACTTGCCGCTGGCGCCTAAACCGTATCGTCGCTCCCAAACTCGCAGTGTGTCAGCTTTTATCCCGCTTAGCCTGGACACGGTGCCAATGCTGTAAAGGGGACGAGTTTCCAAGTTTTGCATACAAATCTACCTAGTATATTTTGGTATCAATCAGTATACGCATCGATTTGAATATTGGATTTATAATCGGCCCTGGTAGAGCAATATTTTGGGCTTTGCTCTCGCTATGTGAGCCAAACGCCTCAATGGAGCGTATTAACTCCAAATTCAGATCTCAGGAAGCTCGAAAATGACGGTTTTAGTAGAAAAGATCGATGTCGCCAGGCCCGTTGAAGAGGCGTTCGCCTATGTCAGTGATTTCACCACTACGTTGGAGTGGGACGCTACGGTAACCCAGGCCGTGAAACTGACGCCTGGCAGCATTGCAATAGGAACGGAATTTGAAGTGGTGTGTGCTCTGCCAGTGGGCAGTGTCACGATTGTATATAAGGTCACTGATCTCAAAGCGAATAAACTGATTGAACTTAGCGGTAGCTGCAAGTTTTTTGATATTCTCGATACCATACGTTTTTCGCCTTCTGATCGGGGTACAAAAATTGAATACCGCGCAGAGTTTACCTTCCCGTCCATAGCGAAACCTTTTGTGTCTCTGTCCCAAAGTAGCTTGGATAAAATGGGTCGCGAATCTCTGGCGGGCTTGAAGTCAGCTTTGGATGACAATTTCCCGGCACCCACCACGTCAACACTCACCCGCCGCGCCGATCAACTGCTGCTTCCCGGTATCAGTATGTTTTCCCGGCTGGGTTACAAACTTGGCCGCAAACACTTTAATCCCGTCTCGGCCAATGTCAGGGGTAAGCACATGGTGGTGACCGGCGCGACAGCGGGGCTGGGTTTTAGCACCGCGCAGGAACTCGCCAGGCGGGGCGCGCAGCTTACCTTGGTTGTTCGGGATGAGAAAAAGGCGAAGTCCACCGTGGCTGAGCTCATCCGTGAGACAGGCAACACCGAGATAGACTATGAACTGGCTGATTTGAGCTTAATGTCAGACGTGGACGCTTTGGTATCCCGAATGCTTAAACGCGGCCAAGCCGTGGATGTATTGATCAATAATGCTGGGGCGCTGTTTAATCCTCGCCAGGAAACCAGTGAGGGTCTGGAGAAAAGCTACGCACTGTTGCTTCTAAGCCCTTATCGATTAACCGAAGGGCTGAAGCCACTACTGCTAAAAGCCTCAGCGCCAAGGGTTATCAATGTAGTGTCAGGTGGTATGTACTCACAGAAACTGGAGGTGGAGGCTCTTGCCAATGCCGGTTCGGAGAAATACTCGGGCAGTGTTGCCTATGCCAAACAAAAGCGTGCGCTAATGGTGCTCACTCAAGAGTGGGCAAAAGACTGGGCAGAGGAGGGTATAGTAGTCAATGCAATGCATCCAGGGTGGGCTGATACTCCCGGCGTGCAAGATGCGCTGCCGGTCTTTCGCAAAGTAACCAAGAGTGTTCTGCGCTCGGCAAGCGAAGGTGCGGATACCATTGTCTGGCTTGCGGTGGCTTCAGAAGCTGCGGCGGTTAGTGGCGAGCTATTTCTGGACCGTGAAGTGCGACCTGCTCATCTGCTGAGGAAAACCCGAGATTCGGAGGGTGAGCGGGACAAGTTGCTTAAGCTGTTGTCCGAGTTTTCCAGCGTAGCGGCTTAGCTACCTATTACTTCCATTGGGCTGATTGGCGGAGAGGAGGCGTGAGGTTGGTTCCGTGCATGCCTTTCAAGGGAGCTTAAATTAGTCCATTATCTCGTTGTCATTTGTCCATTCTGTCGAGTTAAAAAATTATGAGTAAGCAAAGAGATTTAGGCATCGTCGTCTACGGTGCCACCGGGTTCACTGGCCGCCTGGTCGCCGAGTATCTAAACAAACACTACGGCGTCAATGGTGATGTCAATTGGGCGATGGCGGGACGCAGCCAGTCAAAACTTGAATCAGTGCGAGACGAACTGGGTATAGACCCCGCCGTGGAGCTTGTAGTCGCAGATGCCAGCGACACTGCGTCCTTACACAGCATGGTTGAACGGGCACATGTCGTGCTCACGACAGTGGGCCCCTACCAACATTACGGCAATGAGTTGGTGGCCGCTTGCGCTTCCGCTGGAACCGATTATGTTGATCTGTGCGGCGAGCCTACCTGGATGCACAGCATGATTGCGACCCATTCAGATGCGGCGAAAGCCAGTGGCGCACGAATAGTATTTTCCTGCGGCTTTGATTCAGTGCCGTTTGACCTTGGGGTTTTCTTTTTACAACAAGCTGCCCAGGAGCGTTTCGGCAAGCCACTGTCCAGAGTGAGAGGGCGAGTACGCTCTATGAATGGCACTTGGTCCGGAGGAACCCTGGCAAGTGCCCGCGCCACGATGGAGGCGGCGGGCAAACATGCGGACCTCATTAATGTGTTGGTCAATCCTTTCTCTCTCTCGGACGGGTTTCAAGGTCCTGAACAACCCGATGGCAGCAAGACCGCCTACGACGAGGTTGTTAAAAGCTGGGTCGCTCCCTTTATGATGGCTGTGATCAATACCAAAAATATACATCGGTCAAACTACTTACTGGGTCATCCCTATGGAGAAGACTTTGCCTACGATGAAATGATTATGACCGGTGTTGGCGATGCGGGGGAAGCCATGGCCAAGGCGGTAAGCGAAGATACATCAATGATGACTGATACTACGGCGCCTGGGGAAGGCCCTTCACTGGAGCAGCGTGAATCTGGCTCCTTCGATCTGTTGTTCGCTGGTGAGACTGCGGATGGTGATGTATTGTGCGCGTCGGTTACCGGCGACAAAGATCCCGGCTATGGCTCGACGTGCGGAATGATCGCAGAGAGCGCCGTCGCTCTGTTGCTCAACGGCGATGCTGCCGGTGGTGGTATCTGGACGCCGGCCCCGGCGATGGGCTCGTTGCTGATAGATCGGCTGGAAGCCAAAGCCGGATTGAAGTTTTCACTGGAGTAGGCGTTCCCCCTTTGAGAAATTTACCTAGCGGGGAGGTTTTTCATCAGAAAGCGCATTGTGTTTTCGCCCATCACTGCGCGAATCTCCTCTTCACTAAACCCCTGGCTTAACATCTCCTGGGTGAGCGCAGAAAGCTCCGACGTGTCCAGCGGGGTGGCGACGCTACCATCAAAGTCTGATCCCAAGGCAACGTGTTCCATGCCCACCAAATTGATACCGTAGCGTATCGCCTTGACGATTCCTGGCAAGGTCGCTGTACAAATCGCCGCGTCCCAATAGCCAACACCAATTAAGCCGCCGTTATTGGCTATAGCTATCATCAAATCGTCAGAAATATTGCGCGGAGATTGGCAGTTCCCATAGAACCCAGTGTGACTGACAATTAGAGGCCTCTGCGTTCTCTTTAACACGTCTTTAACAACAGCGGGGGAGGAGTGTGAGACATCAATCATCACTCCTAGCCGTAGCATTTCATCGACCGCTTGTTCGCCAAAAAGGGAGAGACCGGCTTCACTTTGGCCGTGTAGTGATCCGCCAAGCTTATTATCGAAAAAATGTTGTAAGCTCATCATCCTGAAGCCAGCGCTGAACAGACGCTCGATATTTTCCAGTTCTCCATCCAGCGCATGGGAACCTTCTGTCCCCAATAGTCCACCAACAACGGGCTCGCCGCTGCTGCGGCGCTCCAGAAGACGTGCCAAATCAGCGGAGCTATAGACCATCTGAAACTGTTCGGGGGCGCGTTCCTGCAGTGACTTGAGTTTTTCCGCCTGATACAAGGCTCTGGCTGCGAGGCTGTTCCAGGTCGCCCTGGGCCAGGACTGTATAAAGGCCACCAGAGTGATATTGTCGAAGGCATCCTCAGAGTTTTTCTCATAGTTTTGACCCCGAGGAGAGCGCGTGACCGTGGTAAACATTTGCAGTGCCAGGTTACCTTCGCGCATACGTGGTATATCGACGTGTCCTCGAGTTCCGCGTTCCAGTAAGTCGCGTTTCCACAGCGTGCTGTCGCTGTGGAGGTCGGCTATCGCTAATGAGTCATGAAGTTTCTGAGCCTCGCCCGACACCTCGTAGGAATCGTGCGGCAAGACAATATTCATCTGACTTTCGAGTATGGCCGGTGCCAGCCATAGCACCAAGAACCCAAACGCCAGGACTATTACTGTGGTTAGCATCATTTTCTTTTTCATTATTATCACTCCTCACCTTGAGGATTATGAGGATACGAGTGCAATGCATCCTTGTATAGTCCGAGGGCGGATATACGCCGACAGGAATCACCTTTTATCTTTGAATTCATTGCTTATACTGTTTACTATGCCGCCTTTTAAAATATGGGGTTAGCGTATGAAACTCTTCCTTAAAGTATGGATTCCAATCGCAGCTACCTTGTTGTCGGCATTGGCACGGGCGGACTGGATTGAGGACAGTGACGTGTATGCCCGGGAAGTACTGGAAGCCCAGGGGACTTTCGCTCCGGAATACGTATCGCAGCATGGCATGACTCAGTTTGACTCTGAAGTTGTCGATTTAAACCCCGAGGTTTTTGAACGCTATCTGGCGGTTTCTTCCAAGCTCCAGTCCAAGCTACGGAAGAGTCTTGAAGGCGAGAAAAACAACAAGGTTCGCCAGGATTTGGAGATTCTGCTTCAGTCTCTTGCGGATGGCGATGAATCGCAAATACTTGCACGCAAGCATCTGATTCCTTTTTTCAATATACATAAGAGGCTGTTCCGCAGCTTTAATGCGCTATTAGACCCGCGAAATGAAAACGCGAGGTATCCCAATGCGCTTGTACGTTTGAAAAAATACGTGGGTGCCGAACAGGGGTTTTCACCTATCACCGAGTTGGCTGTTGCCCGAACGCAGGAGCGGTTTGAAGTGGAGGGCTTGGTAGGACCTTACCGCGGCGAGTTAGAGACTGAACTTGAAAATGCGGAGCAGTATGTCGTGGGGATACGTTCGGTGTTTGAGCGCAGCGAGCTGGAAGGATGGCAGGATAATTTTGCCCTACTCGAATCGCAGTTAGCCGAATATAAAACCTGGTTGCGAGAAGTTTTGCTGCCTCGTACCAGACCAGAGAATCAACTTCCCATAGCGATCTACGCGGATAATTTGAAGAATTATGGGGTGCGTGCCACTCCAGAAGAGTTGATTAAAGACGCGCTGTTCAATTATCAGTTCATACGCAGCGAAATGAAGGCACTGGCCTGGCAGATTGCCCAGGACAGGGGCTGGGATGACAAAAGCCTGGTATCGGTGCTGCGAGAATTAAAGAAGGAGCAGATACCCCAGGGAAAAATCCTCCAGGTTTATCAGCAGCGCCTGGCAACCATTGAAGCTATCATTCGCCGGGAAGACCTTATTTCCCTGCCGGAGCGCGATGCAAATATTCGCCTGGCGACTGCCGCCGAATCCGCAGCGACTCCCGCTCCCTTTATGAGCCCACCGCAGTTAATTAATAATACCGGCCAATTTGGTGAATTTGTGTTAGTGCAGAGTAATCCAGCGGCGACGGGCGACGCCGTGATGGATGACTGGAGTCACTACGCCATTACCTGGGCATTGGCAGTGCATGAGGCGCGCCCTGGGCACGAGTTGCAGTTTGCCAGCTTAGTGGAGAACGGAACCTCACTCGCCCGAGCGATATTTGCCCGCAACAGCGCAAATTCTGAGGGTTGGGGGTTGTACGCAGAGTCGATAATGCACGAATTCATGCCTCCGGAGGCGCAACTGTTTAATTTGTATACTCGATTGATGCGCGCGGCCAGAATGTTTATGGACCCGATGGTGAACACCGGGAAAATGACTCACGGGCAAGCCATCCGATTCATGACAGAACAATTAGCACTCTCGCCGGCGATGGCCGGGTCTGAAGCGGATCGCTATGCGTTCTGGGCGCCGGGCCAGGCGACCTCTTATTTCTATGGCTATATGAATTTGATGCGCTTGCGTACTGAGCTGGAGATAGCCCTCGGCGATCAATTTGACCAACGCCAATTTCACGACACCGTTCTAAAACAGGGGATACTGCCACCTGACTTGTTGCGTGAAGCGGTGCTGAACGAATTCATCAAGTAATCTTACCCGCCTAGTTTATCGGTGTGATGCGACATGGCTTTGTTGCTGAGCGCATCCACACCGCATCACGTCATGGCTTTATAGTATAGTGTGCAGCCCAAAGAACCTGCCGTCAGATCTTTCAGCAGGTATTTATCCTTCCATCTAATCAGGAACTTTCCATGATCGACAAACTGTTTTCCATGAAAGACAAAGTCTGTGTTGTTACCGGAGGCTCTCGTGGCCTGGGCTTTTTTATGGCGCGAGGATTTCTCGCCGCCGGCGCAAAGCGTGTGTATATCACCGCGCGCAAGGCCGAGGCATGCGATGCTGCGGCCCGCGAACTTAGCGAGCATGGAGAATGTATTTCTCTGCCGGGTGATATCAGTACCATGGAGGAAATTGGCCTTCTCGTGGAAACCTTGAAAGGGCGAGAAGATTCTATTGATGTCCTGGTCAATAATGCCGGTGTGGGTTGGTTGGCTCCTCTGGATGGCTTTCCCGAAAAGGGCTGGGATAAGGTGATGGATCTGAACGTGAAAACTCCATTCTTTCTTACTCAGGGCCTGTTGCCGCTGCTGAAAAAAAACGCTACGGCACAGGAAAATGCCGTGGTTATCAATATAGGCTCTATCGCAGGCATCTGCGGTACCACGGATACGTTCAGTTATGCACCAAGTAAAGCCGCCATACATCAGATGACGCGAAATATGGCGTCAGTTCTGGGAGATGACCACATCCGTGTCAACGCGATCGCACCCGGTCGATTCTTTACCGCAATGACGGATTACGCCAGTGAAGACAAAGAGCAGTATGAGCGAGAAATAGCGGAGATCCCTCTGCACCGGTGGGGAGAAGATTCAGACATCGCCGGTGTCGCGATTATGCTCGCCAGTCGGGCCGGCGCATTTATCACAGGACAGATAATCCCCGTCGACGGTGGCACCAGCGTGGTGCGATAACTGTATCTATAGCGGGAAAAGCGATAGAAGAGAATTGGCGCGCCCGGAGAGATTCGAACTCCCGACCAACTGGTTCGAAGCCAGTTACTCTATCCAGCTGAGCTACGGGCGCGTGGAGGGGAGATTATATACACTATCTCGCCAAGTGGAAGGCCTGATTGACCCCGATTCTCATCGCCCCAGCAATTAGTGCTGGGGCTGCATGCCTGAGGAATAAGTTGAACCATGACATCCAATAAGCCGAAGCGTCGAAGCGGGCGCCTCAATTTTCTGCTAGTCGTTTTAGCCCTGCATATTCCTCTGTTTGCCTACCCCATTCTCAGGATCTGCAGTTGGCTCGATCTGAGTGTCCCCCTAACTCTGGCGATTTTCCTGCCACTTTTTTTCAGTCAGATTGTCGCCAGAATTGCCCTGAGAGATCCGGTAAGTCCCTTTGCTAGAGCCCTCAGATGGGCTGCCGATATTTGGTTGGGGGTTAGCCCGCTGGTGGTGGGACTGGTGTTACTTGCCGAGATCCCTGTCGCGATGGCGTGGCTCGCCCCTGAGGCTGCGGCCTTGTCTATTTTAGTCATCGCGGGATTACTTGCGATTGTGGGCATCCACAGCGCCCACTCTCCAGCAACGGTGACTGTGCGGCTTGCCAGCGATAAGTTGCCTGCGGCAAAGCGATTCGTGCAGATTAGCGATGTGCACATTGGTTCGCGCAGTAAACGTTTTCTGGAACACGTAATCGACAGGGTCAACGCCTTGGAGCCCGATTTTTTGTGTATCACAGGAGATTTTATCGACGCTACGGGTATTTCACAGGAACACTTGAGCGCTTTAACTCGTGTGCAGGGGCCAATTTACTTTTCCATTGGCAATCACGAAAAGTATGAGGATCTGGAGGAGATTGTTCAGCGGCTACGCAATCTCGGCGTCAATGTGCTTCGCAATCAAAGCATCCAGGATGAACACTTGCAGGTTATCGGCATCGACGATATGGAAGATCACGGCCAAGTGGAACGGCAGCTCGCAAAAATGGAGATTCACGATCATAAATACGTACTGCTGCTCTATCATCGTCCTCGGGGACATGAAGCTGCGGCAGCTGCCGGCGTGGATTTGATGCTCAGTGGGCACACGCACAATGGTCAGATTATGCCCTTTAACCTGGTAGTCAATCGGGTCTTCGAAAAAGCCAAGGGTCTTTTCCTGGAGGATAGCACGCATCTCTATGTGTCTTCGGGAACGGGAACCTGGGGGCCTTATATGCGACTGGGCACACGCGGCGAAATTACCTTATTTGAGGTGAGCGCCACTAGCGCTAACTAGTAGCTGCAGTGTTATGGCAAGCGGCCGATTGCCCTCGGAACTAATTGTTAGGACTGCGTTCTCTTTCGACTGCCGTGTTTTTTCTGTTTCCTGAGCTGCTCTTTTGCGGCCTTTTCTTCCAGCTTTTGCGCCACTATTTTTTCTTCTGCAACAATCATCGCAGGTTTTTCTAAAGTGATTTCCCCCAGGGTGCCGGCGCGAAACTCGTTGACCAATATCGAAGAAACTTTTTCGAGATTTAACTGGCCGCCGGCTCGCAGAGCGCCTCTTCTCGCACCCAGTAGCTCTAGAAATTCGATCTCTGATTGGGGGAGAGTCTCAATTTCATATCGATCGATCAACAATTCAGGATAGCTGTCTATCAGGTAGGTGCTCAAATACATTGCCACGTCCTCCACTTCCATCGCTGTGTCGCGGATAGCGCCGGAGGCTGCGAGGCGGTAGCTGCTATTCTCGTTGTGGATTTTTGGCCAGAGAATACCTGGAGTGTCCAGAAAAATGATGTCTTCGCTAATTCTGATTTTTTGCAGACCTTTGGTTATCGCCGGCTCATTGCCGGTCTTCGCCACATACCGACCTGCGACAGCATTGATCAGTGTGGACTTTCCCACGTTTGGAATTCCGGTAATCATGGCTGTGAATTTCGATTTCTTACGGGACTGCCTGGGGACTAATTTTTCGCATAGCTGAAGCAGTTTTTGCGCCTTGTCGGCTTGTTCAAGCGTAGTTGGCAGTGTTTTGACCGAGGCTTCGCGCTCAAAATATTCCTGCCAAACCTGAGTTTCCGCGGGATCTGCTAGATCGGACTTACTCAGGACTTTAATGCAGGGGATATCCGCTGTCAGTTTCGCTATGGAGGGATTTTGGCTGCTGTAGGGCAGGCGCGCATCTAACAGCTCAATGATTAGATCGACCTGGGGTAATGCCTCCTTCATTTCCTTATTGGCCTTGTGCATGTGACCTGGATACCAATTGATCGCCATGTGAATCCCTACTTTTCAGCTGAACGGTTAAAATGACGCCTGGTTAGGGCCCCAATTGATGTTTATTCGACCAGTGTCTCACAGGAAGCTGTTTAGCTGTAAATATGGCGCTTGGTATGAAGGTTTTGTCTTACAGCGGTTTGCCTGAAGGTCATAGCCCCTTTATGATGTCCGACCTGAATTTTAATCAAATAGGCAGCGGGTGTGAATTCCGATCAGTTTAAAGATATTAGCTATGAGAAAGATGCGGACGGCATTGTCACACTGACTTTAAATACTCCGAGGCGAAAGAATGCGCTTAGTCTGTATACCTTTTTCGAAATTCACACCGCTGTAGATTTGTTTGAAGCGGATGACAGCGCCCATGTAATGATTCTGACTGGTGCTAAGGATCCGGATTCCAACGACCCGTCAAAAGAGGCCTATAGCAGTGGCGGCTACTTCAACCCAGATGCCTTTGAGGGTATTCCCGATGAGATTATGCAGCAGTTGGATAGGTCAGATATTGCCCAAAAACGTACCACTTTAAGACTGTATCAATGCAATAAACCCATTTTAGCTGCGGTAAACGGGCTTGCCATCGGTGGCGCGTTCACCTTGACGCTGGTCTGTGCGGATCAGGTTTATCTTTCTGAGCATGCCTGGATTCAATTGCCCTTTGCCAAGCTGGGAATCTCACCTGAGTTGGCCTCGTCATTTTTGCTGCCGCGCCTACTCGGTTTCCAAAGAGCCAAGGAAGTGTTGTTCTTTTCCGAACGCATCGACGCGCAGCAGGCTGTTGATTTGAAATTGGCCAACAAAGTATTGGCTCACGATGAGCTACTAGATTACACCCGAGAGCGAGCCCTGGAGTTGGCGCCGCCACGCGGCGCGGCCCTGGCGATACGCGAAATGAAGCAGCTTTTGCACGAGCCCCATATTGAAGCAATTAGCCATGCTCTGGATCTGGAAAATGCCGCGCTGCAGAAGCTGTTTAATTCTGCTGATTTCTCCGAGGGGTTGACCGCTCGCATAGAGCGCCGGCCTCCGGTTTTTAAAGGTTCTTGAACGCCCCCCCCGTTACGCGATCTTTCTCGAGGACAAACCATGAGTGATGCGAATACCCCGGTGCTAATAGGCGTCGGGCAGATAACAGATAAACGTGATCCGGAAGAGGCCGCTACACCTGTAGAATTAATGGTGGAGGTGGCGCGACGCGCAGCGGATGATGCCGGCCCTGGGAGTGCCTTGCTGGATTGCGTTGATGCTTTGGTGGCGGTGGGTATTACGGTCGATAGTCCAGAGGCCAATAATCCTGCCAAAGGGATGTATGCCAACATTCCGAAAACAGTCAGCCGTTTACTGGGTATCGATCCAGCCACACAGCTTTATTCCGCAACCGGCGGGAATACGCCTCAGATGCTGGTGAATACCTTCTCTGAAAAGATCGCCAAAGGAGAGGTCTCGGCAGTGCTGCTCACAGGGGCCGAAGCCCTCAACACCATGATAGGTCGATTGAAAAAGGGCTTGTCCCTGGATGCCTGGTCAGATGATCCCGGTGGCACGCCGCAAATGATTGGCGACCAGCGCGCTGCGGCGAGTGAGCATGAAATCAGCTTTGGAATTCAGACGCCGTCAATTTCCTATCCCCTGTTCGAAAATGCTCTGCGCGGAAAATACGGACTTAGCTTAGCTGAGCATCAGAAGAAACTCGGCGATTTGTACGCCAGCTTTAACCGCGTGGCAGCCAAAAATCCACTGGCCTGGTTTCCGACTTTGCGCAGTGCGCAGGAGATAGCAACCCCCAGCGAATCCAATCGCTATGTGGGCTTTCCATACACCAAGTATCTCAACTCCATTATTCAGGTGAATCAGGGAGCAGCCGTCATTCTTACTTCACTCGGCAAAGCCAGAGAGCTGGGGGTGAGTGAGGACAAAGTGGTGTATCTACACGGTTGTGCCGATGCCAACGATATTTGGAATGTGACGGAGCGCGTGGATTACCACTCGTCTCCTGCGGTTCGAACAATGGGCGAGAAGGCCTTCGCCATGGCCGGTAAAACCGTTGCCGATATGGACTACTTTGATATCTACAGTTGTTTTCCCTCAGCGGTTCAAATCGCCTGCGATGAACTGGGTATCCCTCACGATGATCCTCGGGGGCTTACGCTCACGGGAGGTTTGCCCTATTTTGGTGGAGCCGGTAACAACTATGTGATGCACTCTATTGCGCACATGGTAGATACCTTGCGTAAAAATCCAGGGAAATTCGGACTGCTTAATGCCAATGGCTGGTTTGTGACCAAACACGCTTTGGGTATTTACTCGACTACACCTATCGAAGGGTCGTGGAAACGGGAATCGCCTGCGGACTATCAGAAGTCGATTCTAGATCAGGTACATCCGCCGTTCACTGAAGACCCCAAGGGAGATGCAAGCATCGAGACCTATACGGTTTTACACGGTAGAAAAGGCGTCGAAGGTGGCTTGGTCATCGGTCGACTTGCCGATGGAACACGATTTCTCGCCAGTACGCCTTCCGATGATGAGACCCTGAGTAAACTGATGGAAGTGGATGCGCTTGGATTACCCGGAACCGTCAACAAGGTTGATGGTGTGAATACATTTGTACCAAATTTTGGAGCTTTATGAACAGTGTGGTGAACGGCATCGTCGATCTTTCGAAGGAAATACCCCCCGACAGCGCGGAGACCCCGCAGTGGTTTCGAGACGTATTCAGGGTGCCCCGAGATGAAGGATGGGTTGATTCTGGCGGTTGTGCGGTCCATTATTTTCGCTGGGGAGATCCGCAGAATCCTCCGTTAATTCTTATGCACGGTTTTTTGGCGCACTCTCGTTGCTATGCTTTTATAGCACCTTTTCTAGCTCAGAACTTTCACGTAGTGGCCTATGACTTTTCAGGGATGGGCGATTCAGGCACTCGAGATTTTTATCCCGAGGAATTGCGCGTCGCAGAATTACTGGATGTGGCTACCGAAACAGGATTGTTTGAGCACGCTCATAAGCCGACGATTATTGCCCACTCCTATGGTGGCGGCGTGGGGCTGGCGGCGATGGAAGCCCACTCCAGTCGATTCAATGGGCTGATCGTCTGCGATTTAATGACCCTGCGTCCCGAGCGCCTTGAACAGCATTTCAAAGATAGTTCACCGCCGGGTTCTCGGGACCCAAACCGCCCCAATCGTGTTTATTCCGATTATGAGACTGCGAAAGGACGGTTTGTTCTGTCGCCTCCTCAGAAGGTCGCTGAGGCATGTCTGTTTGATTTTATGGCGTTCCATTCCCTCAAACAGGTTGAAGGTGGCTGGACGTGGAAATTCGATCCCAGTGTATTCGGCGGAGATGACGATGGTAGAGAGAGGCTGTTAAGACAAGGTCATCGCATTTGCGCGACTCCCGGACGCAAGGCCATTGTCTATGGTGAAGACAGCTTATTGTTCGATGCTGATTCAGCAGACTATATTCGCGAGTGCGGTGGCGAAGATATTCCAATCGTCGAACTGCCGGCATCGGGACATCATCTTATGTTGGATGAGCCGATTGCCTTTGCCTGCGTGCTGAACACGATTTTAGCGCTTTGGCGATAAGGTCTTACTAGCCGAACGCCATTCCCCCGTCCACCTTGATGAGTGCACCGTTGGTGTACTTTGAGGCATCGCTGGCAAGATAAAGGGCGATGCCGACTATTTCCGTGGGCTCTCCCGCGCGGCCCATTGGCACGATCGCGTTGATGGCGTTTTTCACGTTCTCATCCCAGGCATCGGAGATATCAGTTAAGAATGGCCCTGGCATAATGCAGTTGCAGCGAACTTTGGGCGCGAAGGTATGCGCCATAGACTGGGTGAGGTTGTTTAAGCCGGCCTTGGCGGCAGCGTAGGGAATTTCCGCCGCGCCAGGCGCGATAGCGGCTGTGCTGCTCACGTTGATGATCGATCCTCCATCGAGTGCAGACATTCGCTCGGCTGCAACGGCTGACAGACGAAAGGGCCCCGCCAGGTTGACACCAATGACCTTGTCCCACAACTCGCGGCTAACTGAGGTTAAGGAATCGTACAGTGGTGACATTCCCGCGTTATTGACTAACACATCGACACGTCCATATTCCTCGTACGCTGCATCCAGCAGAGCGTCACAAGCATCCCAATCGGCGACGTGGCAGGCAACGGAAATACACTTGCTGCCGTAATCCTTGGTAATTTGCTTTGCGGCGATATCACAGGCTTCGCGTTTTCGAGAGCTGATAACCAGATTCGCGCCCGCCGCAGCGAAGGCTTTACACATTTCCAGGCCCAACCCTCGGCTACCACCGGTGACGACACAAACCTTTCCTGTGAGATCGAAATGAGCAGCTGTTTGTTCACTATCCATAACTGAGCCCTTTATGCGTTGCGGATGGTGACGCCGCCATCCACCAGGAGTGTTGCACCGGTGATAAAGCTCGCAGCCGGCAAAACGAGGCTTAAGGTGGCGTGTGCGACTTCCTCTGGATCGGCATAACGCCGCAGAGCCGTGCGTCTGTTGACGAAGGTTTGCTTGTCCTGCTCTGGAATCGCTTCGGTAATTCCGGTGCGAATCGGGCCGGGGCAGATACAGTTGACGGTAATACCTTCTTTGCCCAGGTCTACCGCCATGGCGCGCGTCAGTCCCATAGAGGCGTGTTTGGCGACCACGTAGGCGCTGTTGAAACGGGTGGCTCCGTGAGCTTCCGTGGAGGCTACGTTTACGATTCGTGGATTTGCTGAATTGCGCAAGCTCGGCAGTGCCGCCCTTATCGCCCAGGCCTGGGCGGTTGCCATTACCGCCACGGAGGTGTCCCAGGAGTTTGGGTAGTCATCCCCGTCGATTTCCGCCGGCAGCGCAAATCCCGCATTGTTGACCAAAATATCGATGCCACCAAAATGTGCGGCTATATCGGTGATCGCGCGTTCTACCGCTTGCCGATCCGTCAAGTCCACTACCAGCGCGAAGACCTCTGCGCCGACGGCTCGCATTTCTTCTGCCACAGACTCCAGCCCCGCCTCATTAATATCGATGATTGCGACTTTGGCGCCTTCATCCGCAAAGAGGTGGGCGGTTGCACGACCCATGCCGCTGGCAGCACCCGTGACGATGGCAACATTGCCCTGGATGGAACGACTGAGTTTGCTTAAACGCGGCATGTATTTTCCTTGTGAACTGAAGAACGCCTAGATTGAAGATGAAGGAGGATGCCGTGTTTCTCTGCGAAACTCAATCTCTGCGGAAACCCGCTTGAGTTTGGCCCTGCATGCTTGGGTCATCCATGGCGCTTCCCAAGATTTGATGTATTATCAGTTTTTCCATAGCGGCTCCGTTCGCCATGGCGCCAACTTGAATTTTGCGACTTTTGCCCCCATATGAACCTAAGTCGACGCTGGTGTTTAAACCGAAATTTTGGGAGAACTAGGCTTATGAAACGCATTTTTTTATTCCTCGCCACCAACTTTGCCATATTGATCGTGCTCGGTGTGGTTATGGCCGTTGTGTTCCCTATGCTGGGTATCGAAGGTCAGAGCAACACGGCGTTGCTGTTGATATCAGCAGTCTTTGGAATGGGTGGTTCCTTTATCTCACTGGCTATGTCCAAGTGGATTGCCAAACGCAGCGTTGGTGCTGTGGTTATCGAGCAACCTGCTGGAGCGGAGCAGGCCTGGCTGCTTGAAACAGTCAAGAGACAGGCGACACAAGCGGGCATCGGTATGCCGGAAGTCGCGGTGTATGACTCGCCGGAAATTAACGCTTTTGCCACCGGCATGAATAAGAACAATGCGCTTGTCGCGGTGAGTACTGGCCTGTTGCGCAATATGACTCAAGACGAGGCGGAGGCCGTTTTGGGTCATGAGGTCAGCCATGTGGCTAACGGAGATATGGTGACCTTGACGCTGATCCAGGGCGTGCTGAATACCTTTGTGTTCTTTTTCGCGCGAATTGCGGCAAGTGCCGTCAGTCGCGGTAGTGACAACCGCATGATTTACTTTCTGGTTGTGATGTTCTTTCAATTCGTATTTGGCATTTTGGCCAGCGTCATTGTTATGTGGTTCTCACGGCAACGCGAGTTCCGCGCCGATGAAGGTGGAGCGAGTTTGGCGGGCAAGCAAAAAATGATTGCGGCGCTGCAACGATTACAGGGCAATCAGCAGGAAAGCCAGCTCGATGGTCAGTTAACTGCATTTGGCATCAGCGGCAAGCAGGCGATGTCTGCGTTGTTTATGAGTCATCCCCCTCTTGAGACCCGAATAGCGGCATTGAAGGATTTAGGTCTTCATATCGACTGAGGGTTGCACAGACCTGTGTCTGTTACTGCTTTAGGGAGGGCGGCACGCCCTCCATCCAGTAGGCTAACCAATCGTGAAAGTGTTGTATTCTCGCCTCGTCCCTATTGAGCGCCGCCTCACTAAACCCTTGGGAGTGCAGGCCCGCCTGCATATCCGGCAAATAGGAAATGTCCTGATCGAAGGTGATGGTGAGGGAATGTTTGCCGCTCAATACATCCTCCCGATCGAAAACACTGTGCTCTGGTCGCTCGGCGTGTTGTGAGGTTTCCAGACCCGGATACAGAGTGATGCCCCGTTCGGGATCGCATCCCATTTCGGTAGACATTTGCAGAGTCCATTTGTCGAAGAAACATTTGTTGGGATCTGAGGGATGCGGTCTCGGACCGTAGATAGAAATTTCTTCCGCCTGGATAGTCATAAACAGGTTGGGGAAAAAATCGTACTGCCAGACATCACTGAGTTGTTCATCGCTCAGGGTGTCATAGCCGCAGTTCATTTCCTTGCCCAGTTCTCGCTTGCGCTTTTGCACCGCCTCGCGAATATCTTGAACCTGGCCCTGGTAATCTTCGTGCTTCAGCCGCAGCCCTTCCAGGAGGAGTACCATGTAGTCTGGCACCTGTTCAGGAACAGGGTAACGGGCGTTGGTAGTGAATCCCTGGACCTGAGTGTTTGAGTGACCGTAGGGAAACAAGTCGTTTGCTGAATTGCAGCAGTCGACCATACTCGCGTGCTGGGGGTGTATAAAGTCTACGTGGTATTGCTCCAAAAAATTGTCCCGAATCGTTTTCCAGTTAGCCTCTATAGAGACGGTCTGATGATTAGTCAGTACCTTGTTTTCGATTTGGTATGGCGCCAGATCCTTCACCAGAGAACCCAGAAACTTTTCCAGTGGCGCTGCATTTAAGTCCATATTGATCCACACGAGACCTGACCAGGTTTCCAGGCGCACAGGCTTTAGTGAGTGTTCTTCGGGCGTAATGTCCTGTGCGAACCGTTCTCTATCGGGTACATAGTTCAAGGTGCCTTCCGTGGTGTATCGCCAACCGTGGTAAGGACAGGCAATTTCAGCCACCGAGCCTGATTCATTGGCGAATATTCGATTCCCTCGATGCTGGCAGACATTGTAAAACGCTGACAGCTCTCCGGTGTCGCTGCGCATCACTACAATGGATTCTCTGGCGAGTTCGTAGACAAAGTAGTCTCCGGACTCCTCCAGATCTGAAACCAAGCCGGCAAACAACCAGGTTCGTGTCCAAATATTCTCCCATTCCAAAGCCATAAAGTTTGGAGAAGTAAATTGGAGATTGTCTACAGGCGCGGAGTTGGGCGGTTGCGCGCTCACCCCATCGGGAAAATCAAGGTATTGGGTTGTTTGGGACATCTCAACTATTTCCCGATTCAGTCATCTACATTGATCTCTCGTTCAAACACACACAAAAATTTCATCCCCTTCGACCTTTACAGCATAACTGTTGAGCGGCGTAACAGCCGGTCGGGTCAAGGCACTGCCATCGCGAATATCAAAGGCCGCCCCATGCAGCGGGCACAAAATCTTATTGCCCTTGAGTCTTCCTTCGCTCAATTTGGCCATGGCATGACTGCATAAGTTATCTATGGCGAAGAATCCCTCCGCACTGTGGCAAACCAGAATGTCTCTACCATCTAGTTCAATTGCTTGTGATTTTCCCTGGGGGATATCGTTGGTCTTAAAAGCTGGAAAATATTGCGGGTCGCTCACGGTGTACTCCACTGGTTATTTTTTTGCGATCATTTCATCCAGGGTCATATTCACTCGGCGAATTCTCGCCTCCTGAAAATTACCCAGGGTAACTCCCTTTGCCGCGGCCTTTAGCCCTTGCTGCTGGAGCTGCAGATTTCCGGTGTCCTCGTCATACACTTTGCCCAGCCACCCAAGTTCTTCTACTTCCGTATAGGATTGTTCAACACTGAGGTAAATCGGCTCGGGGGGTTCTGGATGATCACTGCCTTCGGCGAGTGGTTCGAGAATGAGCAGGTCAAAAAGACATTGGTCGACGTCATTCCCCAAGGGGCGAAAACGGTACACCATTGGCACCAAAACACCTGGAAAGAAAAACATATTGGGAAACATGTGATACTCGATCGAATCCAAAATGAGGCTGTCAGACGTCTCGCTGAAGTCCACGCCAAGTTGTTCACCAAGGGTTTTTCGAATGCTCTCGGCCGCTACAGCCCTGGCTGTTTCCCCCGCCTCCAGAGGGCGTTGCTCAACCGCTAACATACTCAGAATTTCCTGCTCGGTCAGTGGTGGTTTTCGCCATTTGTCACCGGGATAGTCCTGTAATGATTCGGGGCTGTAGTTGCCAATATTATGGATAAAACGGCTGACGTACTGTCCAAAAATGTCGTACTGCGTGTTTGCCCCGTTGGGTGAGTCATGGGTTTCGAAATTGTGATATGCCTCCATGAACGCCTCTTGGGCCGCCTTCCAGTTAGCTGGGAGCACCTTCTGCACATGCAACTTGATTCGCCTGCGATCCAAGGGAAAGTGCTTGAAGTGATCGGGCATGACGTCCATTGATTCGCTTAATGGCTTCGCCATCGGGTCGATATTGACAAAGACAAAACCACCCCATTGTTCACAGGCAACTTCCCGAAGAGAGTGCTGTTCGTTGTTGACGTGCGGGAAATCCCAGCGGGCGGGAATGTTTTTTAGGCTGCCGTCGAGCTCCCATGACCAACCATGGAAAGGGCATGTGAAGGCCTGAGAGTAGCCCGTGCCGTCACCGCCAAAAAGCCGCGTGCCGCGGTGGGTACACACATTCAAAAATGCCTTTATTGAATCTTCGCTTGCTCTTACGACGATGACCGAATAATCGCCAATGTCGTAAACGTAGTGGTCGCCGATTTCCTGCAAGTGTTCTTCCCGACAAGCCCACTGCCAGCTTTTGCTCCAGACCTTTTCCATCTCGCTTTTGAAAAACGCTTCACTGGTATAGCGGCTGGGATCGAGATCAGCATCTCCCAAAAAACTGTACTGAGTTTCCAGAATTGGCGCTGGCGCAGCAATACGGTCACTGTGTAAAGTGTGTGCCACACTGTCACCAGGTGCGCGTGCCGAGCCGGGTTCTACTGTGTTATCAACCATTGGAAATCTGCCTGTCTACTCATTATTGCAATAGCAGTGAAGGGTCTGCTAAATATCGAAAGATTCCAATATACTGTTTGCCTACCGAGTTAGCCAAGCTACTTTTTAACTTAATAGCCTGTTTGCTTATCTGCACAGCGTTTATCTACTATCTGGAGCACACAAGACATGATCATTGAGACAGGTTCCGTTGGTGACTTATACGAGTTGCAAAACCAGCTGGCCATACAACAGGTGATTTTTACCCACTGCCGAGGTTTGGATCGTTTGGATGCGGCGACCTTATTGTCCTGTTATTGGCCGGATGCCGAGGTCGACTACGGTAGTTTTAAAGGTCCGGCCGATACCTTCTGCAATTTGGTCGTCGAGGCCCTACCGGCCAGTTATGAACTGACTCAGCACAAGGTGGGTAACACACTCGTCGACATATCCGCTAGCGTGGCTCGCGCAGAGACTTATGTGACAGCCTACCACCTACTGCTTGGAGCGCAGCAGGAAATGGTTTTTTCAGGCCGCTATCTCGATCGACTGGAGATGCGTGATGATTGTTGGAAAATTCTCCATCGCACCGTCGTAATAGATTGGAGCCGCAATCATGTTGTCAAAGATGAAAGAGAGAGTGAAGCCTTTGCCGCGATGCAAAAGGGCGGCGTTGGAGATAAGGACCCCCTGCCTACTTTCCTTAATAATAGATAGGTTCCCTGGATCATTATATGGACAAATCACTGCAACAACTGCTCGATAAACAAGCCATTTATGAACTGTCTTGCCGCTATATGCGCGCGCTCGATAGAACCGATGCAGAACTGCTTCGTTCAGTGTTTTTTGAAGATGCCTACTGCGAATATGGCTTTGTGAATGGCGCGCCCGATGTTTTCATCGATTTTGCGATCGGGGCCCTAAAGGATCACCAAGCCAATCAACATATGATCGGCAATGTGCTGATCGACCTTGAAGGTGACGAAGCCTTTGGTGAGGTCTACTTTAACGCCTACCACAAAGTCGAGGCAGAGCAGGGCTTCGACGATATCATCATTGCCGGCAGGTACCTGGACCGCTACGAGAAACGACAGGGAGAATGGAAGATGGCCTACCGGTCAGAGCGGGTTGACTGGAGTCGATCCCAGCCAACAAATGATCCCTATTTTGAGATGGCACCGGACACGCTCGTGGGTGGCCGGCTCGACGATGCGGTGTTTGACAGAGATGCGCGACGTAAGTGCAGCTAAGGCCTCAGGCTTTTTCACGCGCCCCAGCGTGCAGTAACATCTCTGAATCGCTGTTGTGGAATTGGCATAGCAAATTGCTGGTGGTGTGTCCCGCATCGATAACCAGGGTTTGTCCCGTCATGTAGCGCGCCTCCTGGCTGAGGGCAAAAGTAATGGCGTCGGCAATGTCTTCGGGCATGCAGGCAAATCCCAGGGGTGAAGTTTGAGCGATATTTTGCGTCGTCAGCTCGGTATCTCCATCAGCTAGCGCGGCAGTCAACGGGGTGACGGTACCTCCTGGAGCGATGGCATTGATTCTAATGCCATAGGCGCTCAATTCACTCGCGGCGGACTTGGTTAATCCGACCACTCCGTGTTTGGCCATCGTATAGACATGAGGGCCCAGCCCTCCGGTAATCCCCGCCGTACTAGCCAAGGAAACAATCGCCCCTGATCCCTGGGGTTTCATAGCGCGTGCCGCATGTTTCACTCCCAAAAACACCGCCCGGGACAGAATCGACATTGTTTTGTCATAGGCGTCGGCGTCGATCTCGAGAATCGAGCCTATCGCGCCAATCACGCCGGCGTTGTTCACCATGCCATCGAGTTTGCCGAAATCGCTCTTGGCCAGATCGATGGCAGCTATGATGTCCTGCTCTTTGGTCACGTCGGTGTAGATAAAGCGTGTGTTGAGCCCCAGCTCAGCCGCCAAAGCTTCCCCGGCTTCCCGTTGCAGGTCCGCGATAATAACGTGCCCACCTTGTGCCACAATTTTTCTTACCGTCGCCTCGCCAATACCGCTGGCGCCGCCTGTCACTACCACTGCTTTTCCGTCGAATCGACTCATCTTGTTTTTCCTTCAGTACCGTTGCTTTACCGTCGCTTTGCCAGCGCTTTTGAATTAGAGCTCGCCTAAGAGTAATGCATAAAGCCCACAGGCCCAAATGGTGACGATGCGTTATACTGGATTCCAGCAGAGTTTTTTTAGAGTGGCCATTTCAATTGCGGCTGCTTGGGACTTGATGACAGGGGAGTCGAAATGAGGCCCATCGCAAAAATTTTCCTTGGGATTTTATTGATTCTGATGGCCCTGCTGGCCATGTTTTTGCTTCCACAGCATCTACAGATTCGACAAGTCAACCCGCCGTTGCCATCCGAGCAGTCACTTCGTGGGTTACTTGAAGTTCCCAGTAGACCGACTGATGTGCGTTATTTAACCACCTCCACTCAAGAGGGAGGGATTGGCCTGTTGAGTCACAACAGTGTGCTGATCGAGTGGCCGAATGGCGATATGGTGATGATCGATGCAGGGATGGATGCTGAAGCTGCTGTCGAATTTGGTGAACTTCTCAAGAGCATGGGACCCGCGGAAGATGTCACAGTTCTGGGAGAGATAGGCCAGATGCTCGGCTCTGATATCTCTCGAGTCAAAGCCGTGGGCTTTACCCATTTGCACATCGATCACACACAGGGTTTGGTGAATTTCTGCCAAGCCAGGGGCGAGGGTGCGCTGGCACTGCAGACCGGTTATCAGCACAAGCTGCAGAATTTCAATACGGAAGAGGGGGCCGTGATTATCTCCCGCTCATGCCTTAAGGCCGACATTCGCGACGGCGATGGGCTAATCGAGTTTGATCGTTTCCCGGGCCTGGCAATGTATCCACTGGGTGGTCACACGCCTGGTTCAACCTTGTTTGTCGTTGCCCACGGGGATCGTCTGTTGCTGTTTTCAGGTGATATTACTAACAACAAAGCTGACATCCTGAACGATCAGGGCAAGGGCTTTTTGTACAGTTACCTGTTTGTTCCGGAAAATACGGCTCGCACAGGGCAATTGCGAGATTGGTTGCGGTCACTCAATCAACAGGACGATATCGAAGTGGTCGTTTCCCACGATCTGAACGATATGCAAACGGTGTTGCAAGCCTATTAGGCTGTCTGGGACGAGATGTCGAGGCTCTTTGCGCCGCGCATATTGATGGCCAACCCGGAAAAAATCAGTGCCATAGCCAGTAGCTTCCACCAGGGCATGGACTCACCAAGCATGACTGCGGATGCACCCATTCCAAAAACCGGAACCAGCAATGCCCAGGGTGCAACTTTGGCTGCACTGTAGCGACCCAGCAGAAAATTCCAACAACCGTAGCCGATCAAGGTGTTGCCCACACTTTGCCAGAGAATCACTGCCCAAGCCCTCCAACTTGCGGTTTCAATGCTGCTCACAATCTCATGGCCACCCTCCAGGAAAAATGCCATCAATAGCAGCGGAGGAATTGAAAACAAGGAGGACCAAACGATGAACGCTAAAATATCCACACTGCCGACTTGCTTCACAATTTGATTTCCACAAGCCCAGCCAGCTGCAGCCATCAGGGTCACTGCAACCCCGATACGGGTGGTCTGGCCATCAGTAAAGGCGATGATGGTTAAAAGACCTGTCAGGCAGATGGCCAGCGCAAAAAACTGCCGCTGTCCGATGGCTTCCTTGGTAATTATCGCGGCTAAAAATATCGTAAAAAAGACCTGGATCTGAATAATGAGTGAGGCTAGGCCAGGGGTAATATTGTCCTGCATTACCCAAAATAAAAGACCGAACTGTCCAAAGCCGATAAAGAAGCCGTAGCCCACGAGATACCGCCAGGGGACTTGCGGTCTTTTGAGAATGAAGATCAGCGGTACTGCGACCAGTACAAACCGTAGGGTCGCAAAAGTGAAAGGCGGCAGTTCATCCAGTGCATAGCGAATAAAGACGAAATTCGTGCCCCAGATTAATGTGATTATAAGAGCTACTAATTGATCGCGCAGTGTCACGGTCGTAGCTCGGCTAGCGCGCGGCGATTGTCATCTTCTATTGCGGAGCGATCGCTTGAGTTTTCCAGCGCTATTCGCCCTGAGCGGACAGTTGCGCCGCACCCGTGATTTTCGGTAAGTCGAGAATGGTAAGAACCCCTTTTTGCGCTTCGCAAACTGCGGGAATGGCATTGACGATCCAGTTAGCCGCCGTTGCGTTGCCACCGCCTGCAGCGCCGGGCTCGTAGTGGTCGTGGGCATGAAACGTTACGTTCAGATCTGGATTGCCTTTTATCAGCACTTGATGGCAGCCACGGCCCTCCGGCGGATAGGCCCAGTGGGGCGCGCACTCGTCATCTATTCTAGTGATGTGCTCGAGCACATACAGTGCTTTGCCTCCCTGCATGCCCTGGAGCTCAAACCTGAAAGCACCCTGGGTCCCTTTTTCAAAGACACCCATGCCTTCGACTTCGATGCTGCGTTCCAGAGGCAGTCGCTCTACAACTATGTTGATGTCCTCCACGGGTCGGCCCAGAGCTTCCCCGACGATTCGCACCATGGGTGCCCAAACCATCTCGATAGCAAAGTCGTGCAGCATCATCGGCAACTCATCCATCGATCCACCAAAGCCTATGACTTCCCGGACGACTTGAGGCTGGTCATAAAGTGCGTAGTTAAAAATTTCTCGGGAACGTATTTCCTGAATGTTTGAAACTGCTCCGCTGAGCGTGATTGGCATCATGTCCATCGCCCAGCCGGGATCAATACCCGACACGAGTAACGAAGCGCCCGAGTCAGCGCAGGCGTCTTCTATCGGCTTGAGTACTTCTGCGGCTGTGGAATTAGCGTGTAGGTAACTGTAGAAAGAAGTGGACACCACATTCGCGCCGGCGCTCAGGCATGCCAGCAAATCCTGCATGGCTTCCTCGGGACGAATATCGGCTGTTGCTGTGTAGATAACGGCGTCGACGTCGCCCTTTAACAGGCTCTGCCAGTCATCCGTCGCAGTGATACCCATAGCAGACATCCCCGCTAGCTCCCCTGCATCCCTGCCAATTTTTTCCGGGTTGGAGACGACGACGCCAACGAGTTCGAGATCGGCGTGGGATTGAACGGCTCTGATCGCGGGTCGACCTACGTTGCCTGTACCCCAGACGATAACCTTAAGTGCCATATGCCAACTCCTATAAAAACGGAGTTCAGCGTACAGAAGTTTGCCACCGCCGGAAAGGCGGTGGCGGGGTGATCAGGACAAATATTCCAGCATCGTATCGCAATCACTGACCGTGAATGGATCTTCAGGGCAGTTATCCATCATGCCTGGTTCAACGAATTGTGCCTTGATTTCGCCGTCGACCACATGCATGGAGTATCTCCAGGATCGGTCGCCAAAACCGAGATTGTCTTTCTTAACGAGCATGCCCATCAGGCGAGTAAAATCACCGTTGCCGTCGGGTAGCATTTTGACTTTTTCTACACCGAGCTGTTTGGACCACTGAAACATGCTGAAAGCATCGTTGACGCTCAGGCAGTACACATCATCGATGCCTTTGGCTTTTAACTCATCCATCTTGGCTTCGTAGCCAGGAAGGTGTGTGCTGGAACAGGTCGGAGTAAACGCGCCGGGGAGCGCGACGATAATGACATTCCTGCCGCCGAATATGTCTGCGGAAGTTTTGTCTTCCCAGCGGAATGGGTTTTCATGGTCCAGGCTTTCGTCGCGAACGCGGGTTTTGAAAGTGACGTTAGGTACTCTTGTGGTCATTGCTTTGCCTCATAATTGCTTGCATTGGTTAGTGTTGAAGCCATAGTAACCAAGAGCTAATAATAGATAAAACAGGATTGATAAATAATAACGATCTAATAAATAGATCATAGTATGACAGTCAGCTCCTCAGAGCTGACGGAACACTTTGTCTTATTCGGTGTTGAGTAAATACACCGCGAGTGCGCGCTTATCATCCTCGGACATTGGAATCGCTGGCATAGGCGCAGGTGGAGTGGTCAATGTATCGACTAGCTCGTCGTGTTGCAGACGTTCATTGACGTTGTGTAGCGCTAGCCGGCCCACCGCAGTTTGGGGATTGTGGCAGCCCGCGCATAGATGTTCGTCGAACAGCGCTTTACCGGCGTTTTGAAAACTGGCGATATTGTCTTCATTGAGCCAGGGGGGTGTGCCAAGAATGAACTCGCTTTTGTCTTCCCTGATGAGCTCCATTGCTGCGCCAGGCAACTCTCCATAGCTTACCCTGTAAATCGCTCCGGCATAGTCATCGGAGATATAAACGGCTCCATCTGGCCCCTGGGCCACGTCCACCGGCCGGCCAATAATATCGCCGTCTAGTTCGAACCCGGTGAGAAAGTCGCGCCTTTCAATGTCTTCTCCCTTCCAGTGTAGAGAGACCACTTTATAGCCATCTGGCGAACTTCTGTTCCAGGAGCCGTGCAGTGCGGCTAGCGCGAGTTTATCGAAAGATTCGGGCCATCCTTTGGTGTCTATGAACGCCATACCCAGGGGAGCATTGTGGGCGCTAAACTCGTGGGCGGGAGCGATGGGGTTATTCGCAAAGTCGGGAATATCTGCCCCGAAATCCGGATCGGGTTCGTTCGCGCCGTTGTAATAGGGCCAGCCGTAGAAGTTACCGGCCTCAAGTTTGTTGAGTTCGCAGGGGGGATAGTCATCGCCCAGCATATCTCTGCCATTGTCGGTGGCGTACAGTGCGCCGTTCCAGGGTGCCCAGTCCATTCCCATGCTGTTGCGTAGGCCGGTGGCAAACAATTGCTCTCCCGTGCCGTCCAGATTGTAGCGAGTCATAGTGCCGCGCCGAGCATCTTCCTCGACACAAACGTTGCAGGTTGATCCCTGCCCGAGGTAGAGCTTTTGGTCTGGACCTACCCCAATGACCTTGTAGGCATGGTTTCCATTGTCCGTCAGCCCGGGGATAATCTGCTGGTATTCACCGGCGAGTTCACCTTTGGCCGCATCAAATCTCACGCGGCCTACTGCGTTGCTCTCACCGATATACAACCAGTCCCCAGCGATATCAATCCCCGAGGGGCGAGAGAGGCCTTCCAGAAGTGTCACCCGCTCACCGGCGACGGACGGGGATTGCGTGTTGCGGCGAATCAGCATGATATCGCCCTTGTTGGGGCGAGTGACCAGAAGATCACCTGCTTCTGTGAACTTGATAAACCGTGCCTTTGGTAAGTCTCGCGCATAGACACTGACGGAAAATCCATCGGGGACCTGTAATCTTTGATTCAGCAGAGATTCGGCGGGCGTATCCACACTTCTACCTGTCATCACATTCATCATCATAGCGAAACTGCTGGTGCTGATTGCTCCGGTTGCGAATAGATAGGCCGGTACGGCGATGATGGCGAGTATCAGGATTAGCAGGATTTTTTTCATGGTAGATTCCGACGTGTTAAGACCAGATGGGTTTGGGTATTTCGAGTGACCAGCGCTCTAGATGGCAAAAAAAACCTCATTCAGGCTCGAATCAATTTGCCGACAGAACTGGCAGTAGCCGTGAGCTGGCCCTGGTCATTGTAGAGATGCCCCTCCATAAATGCCACTTTGTAGCCCGCTTTAACAATGGTGCCCACGCAGCGCAAATGCCCGGCTCGTGTCGGTTCCAGATAGCTGGTTTTAATTTCCAAGGAGGACACATTGGCGATGGTTTTATCGATCCCGAAAGCGCAGTGGCTCATGGCCATATCCAGCATCGCAGTCACAAAGCCACCTTGGATTACGTCAACGGAGTGACAGAACTGTTTGCCAACATCAAATTCCATGGTGCAGCTTTTCCCAGCGATATCCAGGGCTGTTATACGCCCTCCCAGCATTTTGACAAATTCCAGGGTGTTCTCATTCAGTGCGTCTATCGTTTGTTGTTCGCTCATCAATCTTTTTCCAAATTCTGTGTCAGTTTACGTTTTATGCCTTAAAGCGGCAGGGATGATACCGGGAAGCTCGTGCGCTCGCACAAATAAATTTCCGTGTCGGCTAATGGGCTGCCTATAATGCCGTCCCTGAGACGATAATCTAAAGACGCTTACACGGAGTGAGTCAAAATGTTTGAGCACAGTGAGAAATCCCAGCAATTGCAAATACGCCTGGCAGCGTTTATGGACGAGCACATTTATCCCAATGAAGATGCTTATGCTCGCCAACTGCACGCAGCCGACAATCGATTTGCTCCTGTTCCTTTAATGGACGAACTCAAAGAGTTAGCCAAAGCGCAGGGCCTGTGGAATTTATTTGTTCCCGAGGACTATTCGCAATACAGCGAAGTGGGTGGAGTGACTAACCTTGACTATGCCCCCCTGGCGGAAATGATGGGACGGGTGATCTGGTCGCCCGAAGTGTTCAACTGCAACGCTCCAGACACGGGCAATATGGAAGTGTTCATGAAGTATGCCACTGAAGAGCAGCAACAGCGTTGGCTCACACCCTTGCTCAATGGCGAAATTCGTTCGTCCTACGCCATGACAGAGCCTCAGGTGGCTTCTAGTGATGCAACCAATATCGAACTGAGTATCATGCAAGACGGTGATGAATGGGTATTGAACGGCCGCAAGTGGTTTATTACAGGTGCGATGTATGAGCGCACAAAAATATTTATTGTGATGGGAAAATCCGACCCTGAAAACGCCAATAGGCACAAGCAGCAAACTCAGGTTTTAGTGCCTAAAGACACCGCTGGTATCACCATCATTCGCCCCCTAACCACCCTGGGCTACGATGACGCACCTATCGGTCATGCAGAAATCGTGTTTGAGAATGTTCGCGTGCCGCTTGCCAATGTGCTGCTGGGGGAGGGCAGGGGTTTTGAAATCGCCCAGGGACGACTGGGACCGGGGCGAATGCATCACTGCATGCGATTGGTCGGTGCGGCGCAGCGCTCTTTGGAGCTCGCCTGCGTGCGCGCTACCAGTCGTACAACATTTGGTCGAGAGTTGAGTAAACATCAATCCGTCCGCGAAGATATCTCGAAGAGTTTTTCCGAAATCGAAATGGCGAGATTACTGATATTAAAAACCTGCGAGAAAATGGACGCAGAGGGTGCACAGGCGTCGCGAGATATGATCGCCGCGTGTAAAACCAGTGTTCCAATCATGGTCCAGACCATCATAGACCGCTGCATGCAAATGCATGGAGCGGGCGGTTTAACAGAAGATTACTTTATGGCTGAAGCCTTTAACTATGCCCGCTGGTGTCGTCAGGCCGACGGCCCTGATCAAGTCCACCAGATGGCGCTCGGCAAGCAGATTATCGACCGCTACGCGAGCTAGGCATTCAGGCCAGCACCTCAAACCAGAGCGTCAAGCTAACTTGGCGATGACCTCATCGCCGAGTTTGGCCAGGCCCTCCATAGGGTCTTTGCCCAGCGCAAAGATGGGAACGATGACTCTGGAGACACCGATATCCTCAAACGCTTTGATGCCCTCAAGACCATCCTGGGTGTCCCACATGGAAGTTAGTTCTACGGTATCGTAATCTCGGTCATTTTCTGCGCAGGCCGCTTTTAACGGTTCCAGCATCGGAGTCAGCGTTTCTGCGTTATTGGTGGGAGCGAACCAGCCGTCACCGTATTTGGCAATGCGCTGGTAAATTTTTCCTTTGGCGCCCCCCATGATGATAGGTACTCCCGGCTTTTGGATGGGAACCGGGTAACTTTGAAAACCGCTCCAGTGAATGAAATCGCTGTGATGTTCAACGACATCACCGGACCAAACTTTCCGCATCGCTTGAATGTAGTCATCAAATCGAGCGCCGCGCCGTTCAAAGGGTACACCCATGGCTACGAACTCTTCCTCCAACCAGCCGATACCGGCACCCAACATAAAGCGTCCATTGGAAATAAGATCAAGACTGGCCGCTTGTTTGGCCAGCAACAAAGGGTTTGCCTGGGCGACGATATTCACGCCGGTGCCGAGCCTTAAGGTCTTGGTGCTAGCGGCAATTGCGGTTAGCGCAATCAGTGGATCGATGAAGTTGTTGGTGGGCTTGCCGCCCATTTTTCCATCTTTGCTGTAGGGGTATTTTGAGCTGTAGTCGACGGGGACCATGGCGTGCTCGAAGGTCCATGCGGATTCAAATCCAATTGACTCGATGTATTTAGCGAGCCCCACCATTTCCTCAACAGTCTTCACACCGACATTGACAGGTACCAGGCCGAATTTCATAGATATTTCCTCAAAGTTTGCTTATCGCCGTGACGTTTATTATTGCAGTCAAAAACAGATAGTGCCCGTTCTTGTCTGGCAGATAAAGCTTTTGATCACGGGTTGATGAGTTCTTGTTTTTATACCACTTTGATTTTCCTGGTTCAGGTGTCACTCCAGTGCAGGGTTAGTCTCCGCATTAGTTGAACCTGTTTTGGATAAGCCTTAGTGTGTTTGTCTACGACAGGTTCTGATAAAACAATACGGCGGATAACAACAGTGCTCGAAATGAATCAATTGATCCAGGCGGCGGTCGATCAAACAGGTCTCGATGATTTTGGCGATACGGATTATGTTCAACCTCTGGAATTGCTCATTTCGGCGTTGAATAGCGAAGCCCATCTCAACGACTTCGGTACTTTTCGGGCCCAGCATACGATCAATTCGGGTTTGACGAATCGTCTAAAGATTCACGATTATTTAGTGTCACACCCAGAGGTTGAACAGGAGAAAGTCGAGCGTCCGGTGTTTATTGTCGGCTTGCCCAGAACGGGCACCACCGCGTTGCATCACATGCTGAATCAGGACGCGAGCAATCATACTCTGCGCCTGTGGGAGGCGCAGAATCCAGTGCCGCCTCCGGAAAGCGCGAGCTATTACACTGATCCCCGCATTGCCAAACAGCGAGAAGGTGTGGCAATGACCGAAACTTTTCTCCCGGGTTTTTTGCAAACACATCTCATTGACGCGGAGGAGCCCGATGAATGCTACATGCTACTCAACCGGAATTTTATGTCGGTGGAATACTCGGCGATGTTTCATATTCCGAGCTTCGCCAATTGGCTGTACGCCAATCTGAACGACAGCTCCAGCTACGCCTACCACCGCACACAACTTCAACTGCTGCAATCCAAAAGACCAGGAAATTGGGTGTTAAAGGCGCCTTTTCACCAACTGGGCCTGCGCGGTATTCTCAAGGAATACCCTGACGCTATTATTGTCCAGACGCATCGTGCTCCCATGAGTTTCGTTGCTTCGGGCTGCAGCTTCAGTGAGTTGCTGCGAAAGAGTGGTTCGGACGATATACAACGTGATGTGATCGGTCGCGACTGGATGGATATGCTCCGCATTTACACCCGTACCTTTGAGTCGGACCGCGCGGAATTGGAACCCCATTTCCCAGGGCAGTTTATCGATATGCGCCACGATGATTTTGTTGCCGACCCCTGGCCGACCATCGATGAAATTTATACTAAGCGCGGCGCACCCTTAGGTGCGTCCGGCCGAGCCGATATGAAGGCATGGTTAGACGCCAATCCCAAGGGCAAACATGGTAAGCACAATTACAAGCTCGCGGATTACGCTATCGAACGCGCGGAAGTTGAGGAGCTGTTTGGTGACTATGTCGATCGCTATGATCTGACAATGGATTGAGTGCTGTCCGCCAGTTTGTCAAAATGCGGTTTCACTCGTGAGTCGCTCTCGGGCGACTCGGTATTCCTTTTCCAATCTCGCCACCAACTCAGAAGTCGGCAAAATGGCCTTCACGGCACCGATTCCCTGACCACAGCCCCAGATGTCCTTCCAGGCCTTGCTCTTTTTGGGCTCACCGCCTGACCCGAAATCCATTTGTGAAGGGTCACCTTCGGTCAGGTTGTCCGGATCCATGCCGGCAGCCTCGATGGACGGGCGCAGGTAATTGCCATGCACTCCAGTAAACAAGTTGCTATAGACGATATCGGCTGCTTTGTGATCGACAATACATTGTTTGTAGGCTTGATCGGCATTGGCTTCCTCGGTGGCGATGAAAGCCGAGCCTATATAGGCCAGATCTGCGCCCATGGCTTGTGCCGATAAAATGGCCGAGCCGTTGGCGATTGCGCCAGACAGAAGCAGTGGTCCGTCGAACCACTCGCGAATATCCTGAACCAGCGCGAAAGGCGAGACCGCGCCGGCATGTCCACCCGCGCCCGCCGCTACTGCAATCAATCCATCCGCGCCTTTTTCAATCGCCTTCCTGGCAAAGCGGTCATTGATCACGTCGTGAAATACCAGACCTCCGTAGGAGTGCACGGCGTCGTTCACAAAGGTTTTAGCGCCCAGAGAGGTGATCACGATTGGAACTTTGTATTTTACGCAGAGCTCCATATCGTGCTCTAGCCGGTCGTTTGAGTTGTGCACAATTTGGTTGACCGCAAAGGGTGCCGCCGGTTTGTCGGGGTTCGCTGAATTGTAAGCGTCCAGCTCCTGAGTGATCTTTTGTAGCCAGATTTCCAGTGTCTCAGCAGGGCGCGCGTTCAAGGCGGGGAATGAACCAACTACTCCCGCTTTGCACTGTGCTATTACCAGGTCGGGGTTGGATATGATGAACAGTGGAGCTGCAACCGCCGGGATCGAAAGTCTTGATTGCAGTGATTCTGGTAACGACATTGGCTACTCCTTGATGGGTTTTCGCGTCGAAGGCGTGTGGTTTATTCAATCAGTATGCAAATATTTGCATAAAAAAGTGAAATATGCAATTAATTACCTGAAATCTCATCGGCTCTTTGGTTCCCAGCTATGCTGGAACGAATGGCAGAGTGACATCCGCGCTAACAGAGGTAACCGCAATGGCGTTGCAGCACGCAATTATGACTGCTTTATTAGAAGATGCTATGTCGGGATACGAGCTTGCGAAGTCCTTCGACAGCTCCTTGGGATTCTTCTGGAGGGCGTCTCATCAGCAAATTTATCAGGAGTTGCGAAAACTCTCTGACAAAAAATACTTGTCCTCCGAAACCGTTCCCCAAGCGGGCAAGCCGAGCAAAATCGTTTATACGCTTACCGCCAGCGGGTCCAAAGCGCTGGAGGACTGGGTCCACGGGCCCAGTAAGTTGCAGGACGCCAAGGACGACCTGCTGGTGAAATTGTACAACCTCAACCACGATAATGTGGCGCACCTGATTGCCGAGTTGGAGCACCGTCGCGAGTTCGTTATGGGGCGATTGTATTTGTACGAGCGAATAAGGCGTCGCCACTACGATGATCCTGAATCCCTATCGATTCGGCGCAAGGGGGTTTATCTCGCTTTGACGGCCGGTGTCACCCAGGGTGAGCAGTTTTTGCGCTGGTGCGATGACGCCCTGGAAACCTTGGCCAGTGTGGAAAATCAACATTAATCGCCATTATTACCACTGTGGAGTAAGCCGCTGGTGAAAGTAAAAACAGGCTGTTAGGATTATCGACCCACGTTTGCATAAGGTGGCGAACAACATGTTTGAGCGAAGTAAAAATAAGCCAGCGGCTCCCACAGCCTCTGAACCTGCTATACCGCAAGCCCCCTCTGTTCCCGTTAGTTCGGGGATTGCATCTGCCAGGAGTGAAGCAATGATAGGATCCAGTATTGTAATCAAAGGCACCGTTACCGGTGATGAAGATCTGACGATTGAAGGCAAAGTCGAGGGCACTATCGATTTGAAATCGAATGTCGTCTCCGTCGGCCCATCCGGTCGCGTAAAGGCCGATATCAGTGCAAAAATTGTCAATATCGAAGGCGAAGTTGCGGGTGATATCTCCGGCAATGAGAAGGTCGTTATATCGAAATCCGGGAATGTGAAAGGCAATATTGTGGCGCCTAGGGTGACTCTCGAAGACGGCGCGATTTTCAAGGGCAGTATCGACATGGATCCCGGTGATGGCGCGGCGAAGAAGGTTTCCCTGGCTCCTGAAAAGGCTGCGGGGGCCAGCGGTGCGGGCGCCGGAACTACGGCTTCGCTCGATTTGAAAAGCGGCTAGTTATTTCGTCATCGGGTCGCTTCCCTGCGACCCATCAGGAAGAACATCACCATGGCAGCTATACAGTCTTCGCAACTGTTGTCCTCGCTGTTCGAGCACTGCGACATGGACAGTTGTCTCACCGTGCTTCATGTGGGTCCTGCATTGCCTGAAACCGTAGAGTTCTTTTCCCGGTTTCGCTGCAAATTGTTTTTTGTCGATCTGTTCTCCGTGCTCCCTTTTACTGAAACAGAAGGTGGTCCCACTCTGGAGGAACAATTTTCAACGCTGCTGGATCTTCCCGACGGAGTTAGCCTGGACATTTGCTTGTTTTGGGATGTTTTCAACTTCCTGGGCAGCGACGCAATCGCCGCATTCCTGCACGCTTTAACACCTCATCTGCACGCAGAAAGCGTCGCCCATGTTTTTGCGGTCTACAATTTAAAAACCGGTCAGGGCGATCAGCTCTACGGCATTTCAGATGTGGATGCCTTAAATGTCCGAGCCAGGACATCGATGTTACCCGGCTACGCCCCCCATCCCCAGAGTAAGCTCAAGAATTTGCTGAACTGCTTTAACTTTGATCGGAGCGTTCTGCTCTCAGATAGTCGGCTGGAGCTGTTGCTAAGCAGCAAATTAAATGCGCTCTAGATACAGGCGTTCGCCCCTATAGGATCTCCAGATGTTGTGAATCCTATTGCTATAGAAGCGCAATTTATGTGTGAATGTCGTATTCTGTGGTATTAAACCCGCTGCAAGACATAATGAGAAGAGATATCGAATGGCAAAGCCGAACTACTCCTTTGAAAAAAGACAGAAAGAACTCGCCAAGAAGAAGAAAAAAGAAGAGAAACGCCTGCGGAAGGCTGGGGGGAATAAACCCGAAGATTTCGATAGTGGCGTGGTAGCAGACACCTCGGCAGCAGATGCTGTCGCAGAGGGAGAGTTACCGGCTAATTCTTAGCGAGGTCCTGTGAATCTTCTGCTCTATTGCCGACTGTATCGGTCGAATCAGGAGCCCACTTGCTGGTCAGGTAACTAGGTCGTTTCGCATTGGCAAAGAGAAATAATTCGAAGTTTAGTCGAAGGATAAAGCTGGCAGGTCTCGCAGCAGTTGCGGCCGTATTTGTTGGTGTCTATCAACATGGTCCCTCTGGTTCTATTGAGCAGTTATCCAAGGCTTATCATCTCACGCAATCCTGGGCCAAGGAGTACATTTCACGTCCACAAGCTAGCTGGCGCAAAGCGACTGATGCACTCAATGATCTCCTTCCCGAAGCGCGGGTGCCCACTCGTTTTGACCTCACAGGCCGGGTTGTCCGCATTGCCGACGGTGATACCATTTCCGTGCTCGATGCTGATAATCAGCAACACAGTATACGTTTCTATGGCATAGACACTCCCGAGTACAATCAGCCATACGGCCGTCGCGCGTCGACTGCCTTGTCTGAATTGCTGGCCGATGAACACGTCGATATTGTGGTCAAAGATGTTGATCGCTTGGGAAGAACGGTCGGTGTCGTGTACTTGGGTAACACCAATATCAATGTTGAGATGATCAAAAATGGCCACGCGTGGTGGTACCGACATTATGCCGCGACAAATCGAGAACTGAAATCTGCGGAGCATTTGGCCAAGCTCAACAAGTTGGGTCTTTGGTCCCGGGAGAACCCCGTGGCGCCCTGGGATTGGCGGCGGGGGAAGCGCGAATAAGCTAAAAGTCATACCCCAAACGGGTTTACCCCGTCGGTGTGCAATAGCTCCTATTTGTACTATGCTAATAACGGATTGTACTAATGCAACGTCAGGCAATGTTGCCTGATATCCGCAGTGACTCAAAAATAAGAGGATAGAAGTATGTTACAAGAATTCAAAAAGTTTGCGATGCGCGGCAATGTGGTGGACATGGCAGTTGGTATTATTATCGGCGGTGCCTTTGGAACCATAGTGAAGAGTCTGGTTTCTGATGTGATTATGCCGCCCGTCGGATTGTTGCTTGGCGGCGTCGACTTTTCCGATTTGTTTGTGACACTCAAAGAAGGTGCGACGGCTGGTCCGTATGCGACTCTAGCCGCTGCTCAGGAAGCCGGGGCAGTCACGATAAGCTACGGTATCTTCATTAATGCTGTTATTAGTTTCCTTATAGTCGCTTTCGCGGTGTTCTTGTTAATCCAGAGCATTAATAAAATGCAGGGCGAAGAAGAGCCAGAAGAAGTCACCACCAAAGATTGCGAGTTTTGCTGCTCCAGCATTCCCCTCAAAGCGACCAAGTGCCCCAACTGTACTGCGGACGTGGCCGCTGCTTGATTGGGATCTGACCTGCTGCGGCGCCGATGCTTTGGCGTCTCGGCAGTCTCTGCAGTTGTTCAATTTCCGGCATCATTTTGCTTACAAAAAAAAGGCCCCGTCATGTGGGGCCTGCACCAGGAGCATGTTGCAAAACTAGTTAAAGCAAAAAGCGGGCCAGGCCCCGTGATCCCTGGATTCTAAAGGGATTCTTCTGATGATTTATGCCCACTTGTAAAGTAATCTGACAATGAATCTTCCCGGCCACATAGCTTGATCCCATGGATTAGAGACCGTCTTATGACACTGGATACACAGAAACTCGAGCGCAATTTCTTCCGCCTCCTGAATAAGGTTGTAGAGCCCGCGGTGCGAAAAGGCCTCGGCTCATCGCGATTTATTCCCGCCGGACTCATCGTGCTGGAATCAGTCGGATTCAAATCGGGTCAAATTCGCCGCACGCCTCTGGTCGCTACGCGGCTGAAGGGTTATGTGTTTGTAAACACCGTCAGGGGCGAGCGTTCCTTCTGGGTAAAGAACCTTCTGAAAAAGCCGCGTACCCAGTTTTATCTTGGCGGCAAGCTGAGGCAGGCGCAGGCTTTTGTTATCGCACCTGGGAAGCGCTATCGACGCCCGAAATCCCTTCCGATGACCATCGGGAAAGTAACCGACTTTCTCGCGCCTTATACAAAGGAGGGTTGGGCTTTCGTCGTGTTGATGCCGATCAAAAATGGCGACTAGCTCCCGACGCTGTGATCATGTCGGCGAATAACGATTTGATTCCAGCTGCCTATCCAACTTCGATCGTATGCCATTGTAGAGTTCGAGATCCTTGGAGAACTCAGGGCGATAGCCGTTATTCACCGCCTGCTGAAGAGTGGCGCTTGCCTTGTTCATCAGTTTTTCCAGGGCGTTTACTTCTTCCAGACTCAATTCAATCTTTGTTTCCATTACCGACTCCCTAAATCATTGCGCTGCTAGCGCTGTTTCCCTAATGTTCTGAAATACTATCTGACTGTGGCTGAACGAAAGCTGAACAAATTGCCCAGCGCTCCGTAGATCTAGAAAAATCGGGAATCGCGGGACTATTAAGTCTAGTAAAAGTATCCTGAGAATATCCTCTTAAAAGCGTCTACACTTCATTCGCTGGAGTTCGACAATCCGGGGTCCCTATGCGTCCCGCAACCTTGATATAAACCTTTGGAGCACAACCATGAACATTCGAAGTACACTATTGCTTATTGCAGTTACACTACCTTTTGCGAGCGGAATAACGGCCCAAGACCTTGGGAAATTGGCGGAGTCGGTCGATACGGATAAAGCGGTTGAGGCTGTGGATACCGGCAAACTCACCGAGGCGGTAAGCTCTGATGGTGTAGATATGGAAAAAGTGGTTGAGGCAGTGGATACGGAAAAAGCGGCCGAAGCCGTCGATCTCAAAAAAATGGGCGAGGCACTGACTGAGTAAGCGGACGTTGAATCCGGGGGCAACTGGGTTTTCTGCCAGTTGCCACCGGGTGTCGCTGTTTTTTTACTTGTCCTTTTTGAACAGGTTTTTCAGCCCCTCCACTTTTGACATATCGTCAGCGCTTAGCTTTTCTTTCAGCTTCTCAGTCAGCTTTTTCTCAACAGCCTCGACTCCGAGATCTCGTAGATACCGTGTCACCGATTTTTGAACCTTCTTTACGATATTCCCCAATAGCGTTTGAGCGAGTTGGTCAGGTGTTAACCCCTTCTTAGTATCGCCGATGTTGGTTTCGCGGATATCCGGAATCTCGATGGATTGTGTCTCAGTGATCTCGGAAACCACGGTCGCCCTGGCATTAAGAAAATCGAATTTCTTCAGCATCAAGCGAATATCCTGAGAAGAAGATTCTCCCGCTGGTGGAGACTTTTTGGAACCGGAGTCCCTTTCCATATTTTTCAGCAACTGACCGAGGTTGGTGTTTTTGCCTTTTTGCTCGGCGATGAGCTTGGCCCCATCGATACTGACTTGTGAAATGACGATGACGGGTTCACGCAAGCTAGTGGGATCAATTTGAACTACGATGGTATCGAGTTTGAGAGCGTATTCGCTCTCATAGCCCTGAGGGTTGTTGATGGTAAGACCGTTCAGCTGGCTTCTGCCCGTGGTGAGATCTAGTTGAACACTGTCCAGTTGCACTCCCGTGCGTGTTACATCACTGCCAACGTCCTCAATCATGTCCTTAACGAGATTGTCCAGGTTGCTCCACAAGAAGTAGCCGCCTACTGCGACCACAACGAGCAGAACCAGTGCGATACCGCCGATAATTTTAACTGCTTTCATGATTTTTACTCTGTGTGTTTTCAAGGAGTAGCTGTTGCCAATAAAACTAACGCTAAAGTAGAGAGAGGGCAACCACTGTGTTTTGCCCGCGTGCTCAGCGCCGTAGTATTGCTCACGCGGCTTGGGCATAATACTGACCTTCGGTCACGTGCCCAAAAGTACAAGATCACATGTACCATCAATATTTTGGCCTCAGTGAGGCTCCATTCTCCATTGCGGTAAATCCCCGCTATTTGTTTATGAGCGCCCGCCATCGAGACGCGCTGGCGCATTTGCTGTACGGAGTGGGGGCCGGTGGTGGTTTCATTTTACTGACCGGTGAGGTGGGAACGGGGAAAACTACTATCAATCGCTGTCTACTTGAGCAGCTTCCCCAGGACACCGACATCGCCATTATCCTGAATCCGGCGCTTAACGCCATGGAGCTTCTGGCCACGGCCTGTGACGAGTTAAACATTGATTACGATTCGGAAAACCCAACCCTCAAAACCCTGACCGACAAGCTTCACGCCTATCTCGTGGAAAATCACCGTAAAGGACGCAGCACGGTATTAATGATTGACGAGGCACAGCATTTAGATTTTGAGGTACTTGAGCAGATTCGCCTGCTCACGAATCTCGAGACCAATACCCAAAAGCTGCTACAGATTATTCTTATCGGACAACCCGAGTTGGTGGAGTTGCTCAATCGTCCTGAGCTTCGCCAGCTCAATCAACGAATCACTGCTCGTTATAATTTGGAGCCATTGAACCTTCAGGAAACCGCCGCGTATATTCGTCATCGCTTACAGGTCGCTGGCCTGGCTCCGGGTCGGGAACTCTTTCCTGCATCGGTTGTGCGTGGAATATACAAGCGCACTCGTGGAATCCCGCGATTGATAAACGTGTTGTGCGATCGGATATTACTAGGTGCGTACGGGCGAAATAAACAGCGGGCTGATTCGACAATGCTCGACGTGGCAGCCCATGAAGTGATGGGCCAGGAGTCCGGAGGCAAAAGTGGATGGAGGGTGTGGCTGGTCGTGTTGCTATCGCTGCTGATTGGAGGGGGCTTGGCGGTCTGGCTTTACACTCAGCGACTCACCGAAAGCCACTCGACTCAACCTGTGGGTCAACCCGCTAAAACCATCCGGGAGAATGCCACCAATACAAGCTTCGTTGAAGACACAAGCCCGGCTTTAGCAGTCGCAGCCGTTAGCGACGCAGGGATGCCTACTGCCGAGTCGGAATCTTCGCTGCCGAAAACCTGGTTACTGCCACCCCAAGCCGCTTTGCAACGCTTGTGGGCGCTTGAGTCACCGACTGGTTTGGCGGTGCCGAACTGTGTAGAGCATATTTCCGGTGGTCTATCCTGCACGGAATCCGTGGCGAAAACCTGGGAGGAGTTGATGCAATATGATCGCCCCCTGGCCCTTAACATGGTGACACCAGATCGGTTTGGTGCCAGTGTGCTGTTGCTGGGTATTGAGGGGACTGAAGGCTATGTCTCTTCAGATTTCGGTGTGGCCTTGGTGAGCCTGGCGGAGCTCGGGCCATTGTGGACGGGGCAGTTCACCCTTGTCTGGCATCCGCCCCAGGGATTTCTCACTCCCGTGGCCCTAGGAGATCGCAGTCCTGTCATCGCCGAGATTGCCAAGTTGTTTTCTCAATTGGATGGTCAAAGCGAAGTGCTATCGACTGGGCGCTTTAGCACTCGCCTGAAGGAGCGAGTTGTATTGTTTCAAAAACAACATGAGCTGGAAGCTGATGGTGTGATCGGTGTTAAGACATTGCTGAAACTGAACGAGCAACTGGGTATTGATTTGACGGCACAGGCGGCGCGTAAACGCTTGGATGGGCCAGTCGAGATAATACAGCGCTAGGCTAATGTGATGAATACAAACTTGGGAACTATTCGATCGTGTCCTTAATACTAGAAGCGCTGAGTCGCTCATCGCAGGAGCGTCAAACCGATTCCAACAGTCCTGGTTTGGATACGCCGGCCTATGTGGATGAATCCGAGCTGGGTCGTCCTTGGCAGTTTTGGTTGCCCTGGGTGATTTTGTCATTGGCCTTGGCGGCAGTAGGTCTTCTGTTGGCGGATAAGTTTAGCGATGAGCCCGCATCCGCACCCACAGCGGTGGAAAGTCCTGCAGAGCAAACAGTAGCTCCCGTTCAGTCGCAAATTAAAGCTCAGCCAGCGCCAGCAGTTTCAGATGGGCAATTGAAGCTGGCTGAGCCTGTAAAGGCTGTAGAGATGGCAGAAAAAATGCTTTCAGCAGTACCGATTGCAGAACAAGTTGCTAATGCCGAGGGGCTAGACCCAGCTGTGGAGGCGCTGTATGCCAATCAACCCCCGTCGATACCAAAACAGCCAGCGCCGAAGCCCGCGAATAAGCCCGTGGAGAAAGTAATAGCAACTCCGCCCAAACGCTCTGAGAGCAACATCGATATCGAAGAGGTCCTAGCGAGAACGGAGGACGCCTTAAAAAGAGCGCGTCTACAGGAACATTCAGCGCCGTTTATCGCCGACCTATCTCAACAACTCAAGGATGACATCCCAACGATTATGTATTTAAAACACGACTACTCGTCCAAACCAGGTGAATCCGTTGTCGTTCTTAATAGCAAGAGTGTTCGAGTTGGCGGCAGAATTGGCGCGGGAATGACCGTGGAAGAAATTCTTACCGATTCCGTGGTGCTCAACTATCGAGGCACGCAATTCCGATTGCGAGCGCTCAATAGCTGGATCAATCTATAAGACTATACAAAATTGATCCGGAGATTATAAGCCCAGGTAGTCCTTGGTTATAGTGAACAACTCCCTCTGTTGTACAAACGCCGGAACCCTGCCCAGGCTTTCCTGATTGCCATACAGAGGCACGCTAACCCCAGTATGCTCCTCCATATCAAAGTTGGTTGTCGCGTAGTTAACCGCCATCCTAACGCCTTCTGGAGTAACGATTCTTACAATATGCCCAGGGGAGTAGATGGGGATGGGAATATCCGAGTAGAGGCTTTCGTCTGGAACAAGTTGCGCCGCCTGCCCGTGGTCGGCGGTGACCAGTACCAGCGTGTTGGGGTTTTTCTCTGCGTAGGCGAGTGAACTTTCGAGCGCCTCCATCAGCTGCTCAACTTCGCCTATCGATCCACAGGCATCGCGTTTGTGGGCTTGCTTGTCGATAGAAGCTGACTCGATCATCAGGTAAAACCCGCGCGTATTGTTTTCTGTCAGATGAGCGAGGGCAGTATCAGTCATCTGTTTTAGTGAGGGTACTTTAGTAGATTCAGGGTTTGCCTCGCACTTCATGGGCTCGGGTATGTTCACGCTGCCGAGGTACTGGCTAATTTGATTGAAGAATGACGGGCCGGGTTTTTCCGCTATGCGTCCTTCTTCCCCCCTCATCCTTACCGGCAGCGTACTTTTGGCGAACAGACCGAGTAGGCGTTTGCCCGGATCCGCCTGTGCGAGCTCTCGAGCATTGGCGACGGTTTCGAAACCCTTGGACTGGGCTAACTGCAGTACCGATGTGTCGCCGTCGCGGGTTTTTGCTGCGAAATGTTTACTCCCGCCCCCCAAAATGACATCCACTGATGATTCTGCTAATTGCACGGCGATCGATCCCTTGCCACCATTGGATTTCAAGTCGACTGTGCACTCACCCAGATTCACCCCGTAAAAAGTGATTTCTTCCATTAGCTCAGGATTTTCGCAAAGCCGGAACTTTATGTGGCTGGCGAAAGAGGCCGGCGTCGCATCGGTTACGCTCGAGGTGGTGACAATACCGGTCTTGAAACCTGCTTTCTTGGCCAGCTCCATGATAGTCGGAACATCCTCGTCGGCTCCTGCAGTGGTGGCAATTCGCCCGCGACTCGTCACGATACCAGTGGCCATCGATGTTGCGGAATTGGCCGAATCCGAAACATAAAGAGGTTTGCCATCCACTTGATCCTCGACGGTCTGTACCTGGGAGTTAGAGCGCAACGGAAGCCCGTCAATGAGAAGCCGCCCATTAGCCCCCTTTAAATAGTTTCTGGCGATACTGATTTGTTGGTCGTCCATACCGTCGCCGACTATGAGAATCACCTGACGAGGTGCCTCTGATGAAGCGGGTTCTTGCGCATCACTTCCCACCGCAATAGGTGTCAACAGTATTGAGGTTAGTAGTATTGGAGCGATTGAACGGTAATGCATGTGTGGGATTTCCTTGTGTAGAGCACGAAAGTATCGAACCAGGTGGCGAGAATCTCTGTTTCCATCGCCCAGACATCTGGGCAAAATTTGGTCAGGGCACTCATGCCACTGAGTTTCTTGTTTCAAAATCGAAGTTTCTGCCGACAGCTACTTAACGTTGTTCCTCGTTTGTGGCAGCATTCATCCCCTAAATTGGGTGCGAGCGGTCGCTTTATGGGTCGCGCAGTATAATAACAGTGTCACCCACTTCGAAAGTACCTAAAACCTTGCGAAACCCAAGAGGAACGTCTCAATGAAGATGATTACAGCGATTATCAAGCCCTTCAAGCTTGATGATGTTCGCGATGCACTCCAGCAAATCGGAATTCACGGTATGACCGTGGAGGAAGTTAAAGGCTACGGCCGACAGAAAGGCCATACGGAACTCTATCGCGGTGCAGAATATGTGGTCGAATTTCAGCCCAAGATCAAGGTTCAGATCGCAGTAAGCGCCGCCATGGTTGAGCCGGCTATCGACGCCATATGCGGCGCCGCTAATACCGAAAAAATTGGCGATGGAAAAATCTTTGTGAGCGCTCTGGAGCAGAGCATTAGAATCCGTACCGGAGAAACCGGCGAAGAAGCACTATAAGGTGGAATTTCGAATGAACAATATGAGATGGGGTGTATTACTCCTTGCACTACTGGGCAGCGCGGGTGTTAGCGCTGATGAATTGAACGGCGCCAATACCGCCTGGATACTGACTTCTACCGCGCTAGTCCTGTTTATGACTATCCCGGGTTTGTCTTTGTTCTATGCGGGGCTGGTGCGTTCCAAGAATGTACTGTCAGTGTTGATGCAGTGTTTCGCACTCACCTGTTTGATGTCACTGGTGTGGTTTGTGATGGGATATACCATTGCCTTCGGCAGCGACGGTGTGGAGCAGGGTCAATTTATAGGTGATTTTGGCAATATCATGTTTGCTTCAATGACCATGGAAACGATGAATGGAGACATTCCGGCGACCCTCTTTGCGATGTTCCAAATGACCTTTGCCATCATTACTCCGGCGCTGATAGTGGGTGGCTTTGCGGAGCGCATGCGTTTTTCGGCGATGCTGGTCTTCAGTACGATATGGTTGCTGGTGGTTTACTCACCCGTCTGTCACTGGGTGTGGGGTGGCGGCTGGCTGGGCGACAGGGGATTGCAGGATTTCGCCGGTGGTGCGGTTGTTCACATTACCGCCGCGGTGGCGGCATTAGTTGCAGCTATCGTTATGGGGCCTAGAAAGGGTTTCGGTACGACGGCAATGCCGCCACACAATTTGACCATGACTGTCACTGGCGCCGGTATGCTTTGGGTCGGCTGGTTTGGCTTTAATGCAGGTTCAGCGCTGGCGGCCGATAGCAGCGCTGCTATGGCGATGTTGGTGACCCATTTATCCGCAGCGGGTGGTGCACTGGCATGGATGGCAATGGAATGGATCCGTCACGGTAAGCCTTCTGTCTTGGGTATGGTTACCGGTATGGTAGCCGGCTTGGGTACGATCACTCCCGCTGCGGGATCTGTGGGTCCTGCCGCCGCAGTCGTCATCGGTCTGAGCGCCGGTGTAATCTGCTACTTTGCGACCAACTTCCTGAAACAAAAGCTCAAAGTGGACGACAGCCTGGATGTGTTTCCTGTCCACGGTGTGGGTGGCGCATTGGGCTTGCTCATGGCGGGCGTATTTTGCTCAACCCAACTGGGTATATTCAGCGGCAACGGTTTTTCTGATGGCATCACCAGTATCGCCGGTCAGCTATCTGTTCAGGCCACGGGCGTGGTTGCCACTATTGTCTACACGGCTGTAGTGACCTGGGTGATTCTCAAAGTCGTTGATGTTGTGATCGGCTTGCGGGTAGACGAGGAACAGGAAACTCAGGGTCTTGATCTGGTGCTGCACGATGAGCGTGGTTACGACCTGTAGTTATGTAGCCACTGTGGGCTTTGGTTGCTCTGGGAAAACGCTTTTTACACAATATTGCGTTGTGAGTTTAGAATGGGGTTGGAACTTTGTTCCGGCCCCTTTTTTTTGGATGGGCTTTATAGTGATGTGAGTTTGCTGAGCGGGAGAAATTGCAATCTTGAAATTCGAGCATCATCAGGCTGTGATTAATGGCATCAGTATGCATTACGTGGAGGCCGGAAAAGGGCTGCCGCTGATTCTATGCCACGGATTTCCCCATATCTGGTACAGCTGGCACCGGCAAATGTCTTACCTGGCAGACGCTGGCTATCGAGTCATCGCTCCGGATATGCGAGGGATGGGCCGCACCGAAGCTCCTCCCAATCCCGAGCAGTATGATATCGACCATATTACCTCAGATCTGCTTGGCCTGATGGATCACCTGGGGATTCAAAACGCCGTTTTTGGCGGCCTCGATTTTGGCGCTTTCGCAATTTACGATTTGGCGTTGCGTCATCCGGATCGAGTGCTGGCAGTGATCGGTTTGCAAAATCCCGCCGCTCCTCACAATCCCGATGAATCACCGTTAACCGAATACCGGCGTATGGGTGAAGAGCATTTTCTCCACATCGAATATTTTCGCGTCCCTCCAAGAGCAGACCTGGAGTTGGCTGCACAGCCCCGGCGCTTTTTGCACAAAGTCTTTCATACGCTCAGTGGCGCAGGGAATTACTTTAATGTGTTTAAGTCTCCTCCTGGTGCATCGTATATCGATGCTATGGATGAACCTCCCGGCTTGCCCTGGTCGTGGTTATCGGCGCAGGAGTTTGAAGTCTTTGTCCAGGAGTACACCCGATCTGGATTTACCGGCGGCCTGAACTGGTATCGATCTTTTGATTTGAAGTGGGAGCAGCGAAAACCTTTCGAGGGTGTGAGTAGCGCCGTTCCCGCCTACTTTCTCGGCAGCGAGCACGACGTAGATCTGGAAGGCTTTCACGGCGATGATCCTATTTCACAAATGAGAGCGATTTTTCCACAGCTGCGCGAAGTGAGGATGATTCCCGAAGCGGGGCATATGATGCAGCTGGAAGCCTCTGAACAGGTAAACGCCATTCTGCTTGAGTTTCTGGGGGACATAGAGCGGAAAATGGTCAGTTGATAGTCAGCGACATGCCTATTTTATTCAGCTGATTTTGCTCCGAGCTCAGTTCGCTAAGGGTCAGGGGATGTTCCTTTAGCCAACTGTCGCCAAAACCCAGAACGAGTGAATTTTCGTTCGCAGAAATGGTAAATTCTGGTAGTTGTTCCAATTTCTCCACGTACTTGAATAGCGCCGCCAACCTGATAATACTCAACAACTGAACAAAGCGAGACCTGTCCTGCTCGCTGACTTCAGTCAGCAGATTGTTGTTTAACTTTCCGCGGTGACCGTGCGCCAGCAATGCCAGATTCTCCTGTTCATCTTGTGAGAACCCGGGCAGGTCGGCGTGCCGCAACAGATAGGAGGAGTGACGATTGTAGTGTTTGTGAGAAATCGCCATGCCAATCTCGTGACTGCGGGCCACCCAGTGCAGCAAATGCCAGTCGCCGGCGCTGAGTTTCCAGCGGTTTTTGGTGGCGTTGAAAAAAACCCGCGCTCGACGTTCAACAGTTGCCGCGATATCCCCGTCTACGGTATATCGCTGCATCAGAGCATTGATTGTGCGTTCTCGCACATCCTCGTGGGTCAGTCGGCCCAGCAAGTCGTATAAAACACCTTCTCGAAGCGCACCTTTGGAGGTGCGCATGTGCTGAATATCAAGTCTCTGAAAGGCGGCGCTGGCGATGGCGACCCCGGATACGATGACATTGCGTCTTGAATCTGCCAAACCGTCCAGTGCGATGCTGTCCATGTCGGTGAACGTCAGCAGCTTCTGCTCCAACGCCACTAGCCCTTGCCGGGTAATTCCGCCATCACTCCAGCCGTTGGCCAGCAGAATTTCCTCTATCGCTTGGAAGGTACCAGAGGAACCAACACACTCCTTCCAGTTCTCAGGAGTAAATTGATGACATATAGGAGATATCTCCAATAATGCCTTGTTTCGCGCGCTGCGATACGCAGGCTCTGAGATTGCCCCATTGGGGAAAAACTTGTTGGCATAGGACACACAGCCGATTTGTAGGCTTTCAAGATACTTTGGTTCGAATTTTTCTCCGATGACGAATTCCGTACTGCCGCCGCCAATATCGATGACTAATCGGGATTGCGCGTCATCCGCAAGAGAGTGGGCGACACCGAGATAGACGAGGCGGGCTTCCTCCCTTCCGTATATCACATCCACCGGTACACCGAGGATTTTGCTTCCCGGAAAAGTTAGGTGACGCCTGTTTCTTGCGATTCGCAGGGCGTGCGTGCCAACGGCTCGAACCCGTTGGATATCCATGCTTTCCAACATCTGTGAGAATCGTGAAAGACAATCAAGGCCTCGTTTAATCGCTTCGTCCGCGAGTTGACCGTTTTCGATACCTGCACCAAGCTGAACTTTTTCCGCGAGCGTTTCTACGGGACGCAATTCGCCGTGTTCTATTCGTGCAATAATTAAATGGAAGGAATTGCTGCCAAGATCTAGTGCAGCTAGCAGGCTTCCCTCAGACAAGCCATCCTCATGATCACTCAAGGCTGATACCAAACAGGTGATGTCCACGCCCGTTCCTGAATGGTCTTAGGTAGTTGTGGATCATTACAACTCGGCGGACGCTCATCGGCGGGCAGGGAAATACAGTCATGCTGGCTCCATCGGCAGCTGGGATTTTCGAGAGTCCGAGCATAGTAAACGGCTCCGTTGCCAGGATCAAAGTTCGGGTCCGTCCAGGTGGCACACAACTGAGAGAAACCGGCGCCAGACACCTCGCACGTTTGTGGGTCTACGCTGGCATTGCTGTTGGGATCGCCCGCTACATCGTAAACTGCTTGCTGCGTTTTGCCCTCATCGTCGATCCATCCTTTGATGATTTGAATGCGCTGCAGTGGCATGCTGCCGTCGCGCGGATCTTGCGCCGCGCTGGCGAGAAAAACAGGTGCAGCATTCTCATCTGTAGGTAAAGGCAGGTCGCCACCCATAGGTACTCCATTTTGATAGGCTGTGGTCAGCCAATTTGCCTGCGCACAAATGTCCTTGGGGAACGACCAAGCTGCAAACAGGCGAGGGCTGATCCGAGGGCCACTAGTACCAAAGGTTTCTCTGGAGCGCATCGCTTCAAACAATGCTGTCCGGCTGTTCTGCGTGGCGTATACACCTGCGATGCCGCCGGGGTTGTAGCGCACTGGAGATCCCGTTGCAATGCCGCCGGGGACCTTCACTTCACCTGCGAGTCTATGCTGTATATCGCGGTCGCTGCCGTGTGATCCCAGATTGCCTTTTTCATAGCCCGCTGCGGGTGTTCCATTGTGCGTGTCGGTTGCGGCAATAATCCCGAGTTTGAAGGGGTTAACGCCCAACTTCTGCTGTTCGGAAAGTCCGGCGGTCAAAGCGTATCGCACATAACTGTAGCGAGAAACACAGCCCTTTAGCATCATTCCCCCGCTGCCAAAGTTTTCACCGCAGTCGGGTATCACTTCGCTGGCCGGGCGCAGCTTTTCGAAATCACAAAATTCGTCGGCTGCGCCCAACACACTGGGAATGCCATTGCGACATTCTGAATCACCCTTGACCTGAATGATTTCTGCCAGAGGTTCTAGTTTGGCTCGCAAACTCGCCAGGCGCTGTTGCTCCAGCTTTGGTAGTTCCCGGTTACTGTAGGGATACCACATGCGGCCGCTACTCCAATTGCTGTTGTGGGGGATCGCCAACACGTCACAATCTGGGCTGCCTTCGATGCAGCTTTTTTCGAGCCACTGCCAGAGGCTTTCCGGGGTGCGTGCTTCCTTGGCGCTCAGTATTTTCTGGGGCACAGTGGAGGTTTTGAAAATGATATTGCGATGAAGATTGGAAGCGTCTTCTGCCAGCGTGTATTCGTAGGCGTGAAAAGTGGTGTATTGACAGGCCGAACTCTTATCCATCCATTTCTGGGTTATACGTTGATTGACCTGCCAGGCACTCTGCGCCGCCTGATAGCAGTCAGCTCCATCTTTACCACAAATTCTCGCGGAACGATCCAAGCCGAAAATCGCCAGGGTTGCCAGCCGCATTAGAGGTTGCAGAAGATCATCAACGGGTAGCCGCACGTCTCCGCGAAACAAGCGGCATACCAGTTTATTGTAGGCGTCGCTGTTTGAGTCATAACACAGTTTGTTTTCCCCGAGAGCCTCGGCGTGGTCAGTGACGGCCATAAAATCCAGGGGCGAACTGATGGTCAAACTGGCGGCTTGGTAGTCGGCGGCATCGCCGCTAAGTTGCAGGGTGACGGGCTTGCCCGCGCCGAAACCGTAGGCGTCATCTACGGATCGATTGACCCCGAATGCGGTGGCGTCGTATGACGCTGCAGTGTGGGTATGCAGGGCGCCGAACCACGCTTTCTTCTCAGGGTACTGCTGATCGCAGGGTTCCGGGACGTCTTCCTCCTGGGAAAGACTGGCCACGCTCAGATCCAGTATGGCCTTTGATGGATCCTCGGCTGGTTCTACTTTGGCAAATTCAAAGCGTATCCACAGCGCTGCAAGCAATAGGATGAAAACCAGTGTGATTAGGGTGAATAAAAAGGCTTTTGCCGTCGTCCGGAGCATCTGACATTCGAAGTAATTTTTATTGAGCTCACTTTGTCAGATATACGTTCAATTTTCCAGTAACAGGATTACTGGACAGGAGTAGAGTGAGGTTGCAGTTGGAAATTTCTAGCTTGAAAAGGCAGCTATGGATACGAGAAGCGCCGTTAGAAAAATCACGATAGTCAGCAGGGTTTCGTCACTGAATGTAGAGGGCGCCACGCCATGACGACGGTGCTCTCTATTTTGGGCGGGTATTTGTTCGTTGCCGTCGGTGCTGAATTTTTCGTAGTTTCTCAAATGCGCAGTGGCATTTTTTGTAAACCAGAAGAGAGCACACCAACCCGTGATAGCGAATATCCAGAGAAACGTATTCATATCGTAATCCTCCCATTTGCGAAGGAGCATTGTGCAACCGTATCAGTCAGTTATACATTGCCCCGAACGTCAGACCGATGGCTGTAGCCGCCATTTTCGCAGGGTCTACGCTGCTGGTTAGAGAAGTGTCGCTCTAACCGCGTTTACTGCAAGTGCAAACAAAACCGTTGTTGATATTGCAAACAGCGCGATGCGCACGGGCAGTGTGTTTACTTTAGCCTGCCAGAGGCTGTGCACAATACGCAATGCTACGTAAAACCACGCTAAAATAAGGTTTATTCCCGCCCCGGCCCCAGATAACGCCAGGATAGCAACCACGCCGTAAAACAATGTGGGTTGTTCCATGAGGTGTGTATAGTTGTGCGATTTCCAGTTAACCTCGCTCGGTAGCACAGATTCAACGTCTTGATAGCGAGTGCCGGCTTCGGCCTCAGCCAGATTTATTTTGGCTTTTGAAAAAGCCGAAAATCGGGTGATGATCACCCAAAATAGCATCAACAGAGACCATAAAATTAATGCGGCTGCAGGTGCGAGTATAGGGCTTTGCATAATGAGTTCTCCGGGTTGTTTGTTTGCCTAGTTTATCGTGACTGATTTCTTGGCTCATTCGTGTCGTTATTGGCAATCTCCATCACCGTGTCAGAGCATTGAAAACTGGCGCGATACTCCTGCAACGTCATTCCCGTCCATTTCTTGAAAGAACGGTAAAAGGCGCTGGGACTTTCGAAGCCAAGCAGGGTGGCGACATCTGAGGTTTTTATTCCCGGCTGACTGAGGTGAAGCAGCGTATTCTCAAGGCGAAATTCATCCTTCACCTGCTGGTAACTGACGCCCTCTGCAGCGAGCTTTCTGTGCAGAGAAGTGACGGAAACGTTGAGTGCTTCGGCTATGCGTCCAGCCGTCGGGTTGACACCGCTATTGGATTTCATCAGGGCCATGCGCACTTGCTCCGCTACGGAATCCGCTTTCAAATGGTCTTTGATAAAAGTGAAGTAGGGTGCTTGATTGGCGAACGTTTCCGCTGTGGCCTCGGACTGGGTAACTACGCTGTTCAAATGTGCACTGTCGATGGCATAACCGCAAAATTCCGCATTGTAAATGACCGGATAGGGTCGTGAGTGTAAAGGCTCATCCTCAGACCTAGAAAACGTAAAATGCATTCTCTTAATCGGAATTTGCTCACTGACTAACCACTCGGCGAAACCGTGCATGACCGTCATGGTTGCTTTGATCACATCAGGAGAGGTGGAGCGAATGAGCTGGTCAAACTCAGCGCTAGAAACCGTGGACAATTTTTCGATGCGAAAGAGGGCCTCGCCATTTTCACGCCGCATAGTTTGCTTGATTTTGAATCCACGGCAAATTTCGAAGAAGTCCTGGCAACGCAATACTGCCGTTTCCAGGTTTGGGCAATGCACTGCCAATATACCCATGTAGCGAATCGCTCCACGGGGAACCGCATCGCCGCTGAGCATGCCGAACCACTCCTGCGACAACTGGTTTGCAATGTTCTGGTACAAACTACCGTAAAGTTCTACGGGCACAGGTTCGTTGCGTTCTACCTGACTCTGATCAATACCGACGTTTCGCAACAGGGTCTGGCAATCCACACCACGCTCGGCCGCTATCTTCAGCATCGAGTTGACATAGTCTCCACTGACGGTGCGTGTTACTGGCTGTTTCCCTGAACTAGTGTTAGCTCCCATGCGCCCAGTTTAGCCCAAAGGCGAGCTGACAAAAAAGGCCGCAGATCTTTAAAATCTGCGGCCTTTGATTCTGGTTGATAATTCAACCGGTGGTTCGCGCAAACCGGATGTGTCCCGGTTTGGAGGACGAGAGTCCCTAGCTGCCGCAATCCACAGGGTCCATAGCGTTGATCCATTCCCTGATTAATTCAACGCCCTGTGTATGAACGATACTGCGTCCAATCTCCGGCATTCTCACGTCCGTTTCATTGGAGTTCATACGGAACACCATAATAGAAGCATCGGCATCACCGGGAACAATGGCATACTGCAGGTCTCCCGCGCCATCACCCGCCGCTACCGGGGGCTTGCATTCACCCACTTCCAGTCCAAATGCCCTGGTGTAATCGAGCAGCAATCCAGAGGTATCACCGGCACCCGCTACTCCGTGGCAGTGCGCGCAATTGATATCCAGGTAGCCGCGAGCCCTGTCATCTAAAGGCGCGTCGGTGTCACTTTCCAAAGGTATGGTTACAATCGCGCTGGTATCTGACGGGGCTCCAGACAAAATGTCTTGCTGCACCCAGTAATCTATTTGATTGGCGACTTCACCGCCGTAGTCAAAGGACTTGTTCAGCAATCTGGCCTTCGGTCCTATCGGGAAAATGCCATCTTCACCGTGGCAGTTAGCGCAATTGTTGGAGTTGGGGACAATGTAGTCGGTGGACCGCTCTTCGCCCGCGGCATCGATCCAGCTCACCGCTTTAGTGCCACCTGTGACGGTTAAGACCGCATCGGTTTTCTCATCGTTCCAGATATAGGGGAGGGCGTCCCAGCCCCGCAGACGTTTGATCAACAAGCGGGTCTCGATCACATCCTGTGAGGACGCAGGGTCTCGCAAGTCACTCTGTATAGCGAAGGTCTTGGCGATGATTGTACCCACCGGGAAGTCAAACACCGCGCTCTCGCGATAAGCGGCTGAAGAGCCCTCCGGCAAAAACACGAAGCGATGTTTCCGTGCATAATCGCTGAATAACGGCGTGGTGAGATCATATTTAACACCGCCGCTGGCGTTTTGAGTGGGGTCGCCAGCGTCTTCAAATAAACGATAATCCGACAAATTGGGACAGTCAGCCGGAAACGCGTCTGCGTTAATCCCCTCGCCGCCGGCGCCACACAGCGCCGCTGCATCAACTACTTCGCCATCATCGTTGGAACTGCCTACGGCTTCAAGGACAATCTCGGGTAGGGCAGCATGGGTGCAGTTGTAGTCCGTGGTCGACGTGGAAATATCTGCGTCATAGGGTAATCCAAACAACAAAACGCTGCCGTTGGCCCGCCCGATAGTGGTGTCTTCGCCATTGTCGACAATACAAATTCGCTGGTCTTCCGTCAGTCCTTCCGGGAATTCAACCAGTAATCCGGCATCGGTATTCACACCGGAGCTGTCGTAGAAAATATCGACCATGTTACCGTCGAAAACCAGCTGGGAAATAGCGTCTGCCAATGCCATTGGCGCTTCGCTATTGCCGGAAAAATCGTTGTCGTGGATATAGATTTTTTCAGGTACTGGGTCGTAGCTTGGCTTGCTGATATTCAAGTCGATAAAGTAATAACTGACGATCAGAATCCCCGCGGAGGAGTTGCCAGTAATGGTATTTTCGAATACTTCAATATCGTCGTTGGCCATCACCATTATGCCGGTTCCCCCTGGAACCTGGGCGACAATATTTCCCGCAGGCGCGAAGTTTGGGGTGTTGTTGTCATAGACGTTGTTGTTGAATACCCGAGTCGCTTCTCCGCCCTGAACCGGTGGTCCCGGTAGATCAAATACCAGAATTCCACCCGTATTAGCCGTTGTCTCATTTTCATAGACATCCGCAAACTTGGAGTTTTCAATTTCTATCCCGGCAACATTTTCATAGACGAAGTTGCGGCGAACAATGATGTTCTCGGATTGTCCGACATACACACCTGCATCGCTGGCACCGCGGACTTCGCAGTCCTCGATCAACACATTGCGAGTTTGCACCGGATACAAACCGTAGGCGCCGTTGTTCTCATCCGGCCCGTTGGTCCACTCCATCCTTACCCGGCGAATAGTAACGCCGTTGCTACCGGTGATTTTGATGCCATCTCCCGGAGTGTTTTCTACTGCCAGGTCCTCAATCACAATATTGTCCCCGGTCGCCAGGATACCCTGGCTGCCAGTGGTCTGGTTATCAAAACGTAGAACCGTGCCATTCTCGGCATCTGTTCCCGTGCCTCGGATAACAATATTGTCTACGCTGACGCTCAGTTCACCGGCAAAATCATAAACACCGGAGGGTAGTTCGATGATTGTTTGCGGGCTGGCAGTGATGAGAGCCTCAAGCAATCTAACCTCAAAATCGTCGCCAGCCTCAACGGGTAAAACTGTGTACTCAGGGAATTCGCTGTCCACTGGCGCTGCGGGTTGCACGGGTTCATTGACTTCATCGGGCACTACTGTTGGCGTGCGTTCGCCGCTATCGCTGCATGCGGACAAAACCGTTACAAGACAGCTAAACAGCAGTGTTAAAAGGGGCAGAGTTGCCCTGCCGGAACGAAAACCGGAGCTCTTTTTGGAAGCTTTCATACAAATACCTACCGCAGATAAAGTTTTATTGTTGGATTTTTGATGTATAGCCGTAGTGTGAGCAAGCGCAGCCAGTGATGCAATGACATATTGGCCCACCTGAACTGACAAATTCTGCGCCTGTATCGTTCGGATTCAGTTTTGAGTCTGCAAATGGGTTGGCAGCCTATTCTGTCTGCACGATTCTCGGTGTGCGCTTTGGCATTCTGGTTGTCAGTTCGTAGCCAATCGTATCGGCCCACTCAGCCACCTCAGCCACTGGCAGACCAGCTCCCCATAAAACCACTTCATCCCCTATCGTCACGCCGTCCAGATCTGTGATGTCGACGGTTATCATGTCCATGGATACTCTTCCAGCCAGTTGCGCGCGTGAGCCATTTATCAGTACGGGTGTGCCGTTTCTGGCATTGCGCGGGTAGCCATCCCCGTAGCCGATAGTGACAGTGGCGATAACCGAGGGACGTTCAGCGATCCAATTTCCCGCGTATCCCACCGTCTCCCCTGGAGCCACATCTCGAATTGATATCACCTGTGAACTCAGAGTCATAACAGGTCGCAGTGAGTCGGTGTTCTCATGGGGTTGCTGCCCAAAAGGTGAATTTCCGTAGAGCATGTATCCTGGTCTAATCCAGTCAAGATGCGAATCGGGCCAGCCCAATACAGCGGGCGAATTAGCGGTACTGAGCTTGCCAGGGAAGGCGCTGCATGCCTGCTTAAAGTCTTCAAGCTGTTGTTTTGTTTGCTCGCTCTGCAAATTATCTGCTGAGGCGAAGTGGGTGCACAGCACGATATCCTTGTGGCAGTTTTCGCAGCGTTCCAGGCGGGTTTGAAAGGGCTCCACCAGCGCTGGGTCTATCCCCAATCGATGCATACCCGTATCGACTTTAAGCCAGCAATGAATTTTTGAAGACAATTTGCTCTGCTCCAGAATACTCAACTGCCACTCGTTTTCTATCATGAGCCAAAACTGTTGCTCGCTGACGGTGGCCAACTCTGTGGGCTCGAATACACCTTGCAGCAGCAGAATAGGCGCAGTTATTCCCGCACTGCGCAATTCCAGGGCTTCCTCAATACATGCCACCGCAAGTGCGTCGACGATGGACTCCAGGGCTTCGGCAATTATCACAGCACCGTGACCGTAGGCGTTGGCCTTGACCACCGCCATTAGTTTTGAATCGGGTGCCAGGCTGCGCGCGTGTGACACATTGTGCCGAAGTGCGCCTAAATCCAAACGGGCTTTTGCGGGACGTGCCATTAATAGTCGAACTTGTGCTGGGTGAATAGCGTTTGAGCGGCCAACCACACATCGCCGACCTGTCCGTCTCCCACAGGCTTGCCGTCGATCGCTATGACCGGGGCAATCTCTTTGCTGGAACTGGAAATCCAGACTTCATCTGCATTGAGCAGTTCATCGAGTGTTACTACGCGCTCGTGTACAGGAATGGATCCGTGCTTGCGCAATATATCTAACAGCATCAATCGCGTAATGCCCGGAAGTTTTTGATAGTCCAGGTCGGGGGTGATGACCTCGCCGCTTTTAATCACATAGACATTGCATGCCGCAGCTTCTGTTAGCTCCCGATCGGGGTTGTACAAAATTGTTTCGTTGTTGCCTTCCGCGTGACCGTGTTGGTAGTGCATTACATTGCCTAATAACGCGGTGGATTTTATGTTGCAGCGCTTCCAGCGCAGATCTTCCGTCGTGGAAACGCGATAGGGTGTGGCCTTGGATTTGTCCGGCTCCGGGGCAGGGGGTATTTCAAATGCGAAGGCGTACAGTGTCGGCTCTATGTCGGTTGGGTAGGCGTGGTTTCTTACTGTGTCCGCACCGCGGCTAACGTGAAAATACAGGCCGAGATTACCACCTCCATTTTTTTCGATGAGTGTTGTGCAAATGTCACGCCACTGAGCTTGATCGATTTTTAAATTGAGTTCGATGGCATCCAGCCCATCTTGCATGCGCTCGAGATGAGGGCCAAAGCCGACCAATTTGCCATCGTAGGAAGGGATGACTTCGTAAATGCCGTCGCCAAATAAAAACCCACGATCCATTGGAGAAATTTTCGCTTCGCTCATCGGCATGTAACTGCCATTCAAATACACAATGCTCATGAAATAGTCCTATTTTTCCTATCTGAAAATGCTCATTATTGTTTTGCGACTCTTACGAGCTCGATCAACTCGTCGATGACGGCGATTCCCTCCCGGGCGTCCAAACCATCTTCGGTGAGAGTGTTTTCTCTGCTGACACCGTCTACGCTTCCTTTTTCGGATAGGTACCGCAGTGTCTTCGACGGGGATAGCGCTTCCAATAGTGCCTTGTCTGACCATAAATCCAGAAAAGCAATCAGTCCGTATGCGCCCCAGTTTGACACATCGGCGACCAATAATTCATCACAGCCCGTAACCGAGGTATCGATGTCCAAGCCGGCAATGGCACTGCGGATGTTTCCCATACCTATTTCGTTGCCGCCGTCGCCAATGGCAATGGTTGGGCAGTTTGCGTGAATGAAAAAAGGGTCGAAGAAACCACATCGTCGCGTAATATCTTCACCGCGCATATTGTAGTAGCGATCGTCGCAAGCCAAGCCAGGGCGTTCGATTGAAACAATGGCTTCTGGTTTCAGTTTGTTCAATCTAAGCTGCGCTTCGACCTGGGCAGCTTGCAAATCCTTAGAGGTAAGCTCTAACACGCGGTAATCGTTACAAAGTGCATTTGATAAAGGTGCTGCGCAAGCTAACCAGGGTTTTCCACCCAGTTTTTGTAGAGCATCATAGAGGGCGATAGCACCCACCGGGCCGTCAGTTTCGAAGGTGTCGTTAACCGGGAACCCGGTACCAATGATTATGTTTCCCTTTAAGGATCGTAGGTACGTGGCTGCTCGCAAAAAATATCCGGGTTGCAGAGCGGCTTGGGCTGTTTGCATATGGCGGAGATTACGCGCCACCATTACGTTCTCAATCCTCTGGCTGAGTTCAGCTTCCGTCACGTCGTGTTCTCTTTCAGTGGTAGGCGACGGTCGAAGCTGTGCGCCATCGTCAGCGCATTGTGCGCAGCGTGAATACTGATGGGTTCAAAATGAACGCGACAGCCAGGTGTCATTTGCGCAAGCTTTGCCGCATCCAGAGATAGTGCCGCGCCGATTTTCGGATAACCGCCGATCGTCTGTCGGTCATTGAGTAGCACGATTGGCTGCCCGTCCGCAGGTATTTGAATGGCTCCGTAACAAATACCTTCTGACAAAATACCCTCGACGTCACACTGAATGGGCGAGCCTTCCAGTCGATAACCCATGCGATCACAGCGGTCGGATACAACAAATTCGCCGCTGTAGAACCTGCGCTGTTGGATGCGATTAAACTGGTGTTCCTGATAACCGGGAATCACTCTGACTCGAATTTCATTTCCATAGGCAGGCTGTAATTGTGGAGGCAAGGCCAATAGCGTGCGATGAGAAACCCTGTAGCACGGGAGGTTGTCACCGGGTTTTATCTTGTCGCCGTTTAGGCCTCCGATGTGTTCGCGCACGACGGTGGCGCTGCTGCCAAAGCTCTGGGGTATGTCAAAGCCGTCAGCTGTTCCTAAATAGGAGCGGCAACCAGCGCTGGCGAAATCCAATCGGATACTATCTCCGGCAAGCACCTTGTGAACCCGCCACAGCGCGCGTTCTTCATCGTTGATCAGCAAAGGCATTTTAGCCCCAGTGACACAGATGAAAGTATCGACCTTTGCTTCGAGCTGCAGGCCACCAAAGCTCACTTCCAAGGCAGTGCAGTTCTCGGCATTTTGCAACAGGCGATTACACAAGCGGTAAGCATGTAAATCCATTGGCCCGCCGGTTGTCAGGCCTATAGCGTGCTGGCCATAGCGGCCTTCATCCTGCAGCAGACTTAGCATTCCCGGCTGGATGACATCAAAGCTCATTAGAGCTGTCCTCCGAGCTCGATGAAGCGCTCTCGACTGATAGGTTCAAATTTAACCTGGTCTCCCACACTGACAGGCATGGTTGGAGTGGCCTCGGGGTTGAACATGCGCTGGGGACAGCGGCCAATCAAATTCCAGCCCCCCGGAGAGACGGCGGGATAGACTGCCGTTTGTCGATCGGCGATCGCTACGGCACCTCGAGGGACTTTTTGCCTTGGGGTTGATAGCCGCGGTGCAGCTATGCGTTCATCCACTTCGCCCAGATAGGCAAACCCGGGCGCGAAGCCGATGGCATAGACTCTGTATTCGCTACCGGCGTGCAATTCGATAACGTCCGCAACCGACATCGAGGCCCGCTCGGCCAGGGCGTTGAGATCCTCACCGGATTCCGAAGAGTAGTAAACGGGCAGGACAACGACATTACCCTCTCTTTGCTCGCCTGCCGCGCTGGTATTGATGGCTTCGCGTACTTGCTTGCGCACTCGCAAATGATCGGTCTTCAGTGGATTGTAGATGATAAGTAAAGAGGCGTAGGAGGGGACGAGATCGATGAGATCCTCCCCCAAGGCGTTTTCTACAGCGCGGGCTGCCGCCTGAACTTTTGCCGAGACCTGCGGGCTGGTTTGCTCACCGAGGTAGAGAATCATGGCATTTTCGCCGGCGCTTTGGATTTCCACAGGCGTTTAGTTTCCATCCACCAAGGCGCGAATACTCTCGATTGCCTTAACACCTTCCAGATTGTCTCCGTGGACGCACAGCGTGTCAGCCTCCAAGGACAGGGTCTGTCCACTGACTGAGGTTACTGTGCCTTGTTCTTTGAGTTGTTTAACCTGGGCCAACATCTTTTCTCGATTGTGTACGGCTCCAGGCTTACCGCGTGCCAACAGCTTTCCATCGTCGTCGTAGCAGCGATCGGCGAAGGCTTCGAAGGACAGCTTTAGCTTAAGTGATGCTGCTTCTTCTTTTATTTGTGGCGCTTCTGGAGTCGCCTGCAGCATCAGTGCAAGCGGGCGGTGGAAGGCCGCCATAGCCTCCATTATTGCGGCCCTAACCGTTGGCTTCGCCATCATGTCGTTATACAGGGCACCGTGTGGTTTCACATAGCTGATAGGTGATCCTAGGCTCGATGACATGCCGTCGAGGGCAGACACCTGGTACAACACGCTGGCAACGATTTCCTCAGTCGACAGGTTCATTGATCGTCTGCCAAAACCCACCAGGTCTGGATAGGCCGGGTGCGCCCCGACGGTCACCGAGTGTTGCGCAGCCAATCGCAGGGTATTGGAAATGGTGACGGGATCTCCCCCGTGAAAACCGCAGGCGATATTCGCTTGATCAATATAGGGCATGACTTGTTCATCCATACCCATGGACCAGCTGCCGTAGCTCTCTCCAAGATCACAATTGAGTAACATTAGATATCTCTCTACCTTTATCTTTACCGAACTACATTATAGCCAGTTGGCTGTTGGGTAAGTCGGATACCAGCATACAGCCCGGGCTATGGGTGATTGCAAAGGGAAGTTTCGCCGCCTCGAGTGCGACCTGAGGGGTAACGCCGCAGGCCCAGAACACGGGGAGCTCATTATCCCTAAGAGCAACCGGATCGCCGTAGTCCGTCCTATTGATGTCTTTTATACCGATAATGGAAGGATCGCCCAAATGGATCGGTGCACCGTGGACCGAGGGGAATCGGGTGCATATCTGAACGGCGCGAATGGCATCGGCGGCCACGAAGGGTCGCATGCTAACCACCATTTTCCCAGCAAAAGCGCCGGCTGATGCGCAATCGATACTACTGCGATACATCGGTACATTGGTGTTCTGGCTGATGTTCCGAACCTCCAGCCCGTCCGCTATCAAGGCTTCTTCAAATGAGAATGAGCAGCCCAGTGCAAACGTCATCAAATCATCTGTCCATAGTTCTGAGATATCGGTGCGCTCCTGGGCGACCTCTCCGTTCCTAAACACGCGGTAGCTGGGTACGTCGGTTCTGATGTCAATGTCACCTAAAGTGGGGAGGGTGAAATCTCCCGGGTGATTGGCCTGGGCCACAAGAGGGCAGGGCTTAGGATTTAATTGGCAGAATCTGAGAAAATCATTGGCTTGTTCGGCGGGCAAAATTACAATGTTGCACTGCACGAAACCGGGTGCATAACCGGAGGTGTTTCCAGTATGCATACCGTTGCGGATTTTATCCCGCAGCGCTTGTGGTGATTCACTTACAGCCATTGAGTCGCCTCGCGTTACCGCGTCGTTAATTGTCAATCATATCTACATAGGGTTGCGTGCAACAATAACCCCATGACGGTACTTATCACAACCAGACCACGACAACCAAGCCGCTAGATAGGCCGTGTCAGTGGTCGAGCTCACGGAGCTGTTAAATGCAAGAAACCTTGGATCTACTGATCGATGTCCTGACGCCCACCGCAGACAGCGAACTGGAATTTACCGCACAAAATATGCATCCCGAAGCTTTCAGAGTCTATGGAGGACAAGTACTGGCTCAGTGTATTAGCGCTGCCGCTGCCACTGTAGCACCGGGTAGGGAAGTTCACTCCCAGCATGCCTATTTTCTGCGCCCAGGTAATCCCAAATTGCCGATCAGACTGCAGGTAGAGCTGGTTCGCGATGGACTCACTTTTAGTGCGCGCCGGGTGGTTGCGAGTCAGAATGACAAAACCATTTTGGTCAGCACCTTGTCTTTTCAAGACCCCGCTGAGGGTGATGACTATCAGCCCAGCATGCCCGAGGTTCCGCCCCCCGAAGAGCTGCTTAGTGAGCGGGAGCTGGGGCTGCAGGCCGCAAATATCAATGAAGAGTTCATGATTACCACCGGTCCCGACCTGGATGTGCGTGTTGTCGAACCCATTGATTGGGACAATCCGGTGGCGAGGGAGCCCAAGTTACAGGTCTGGATGAAAACAGCCGGCCCTGTTCCGGATGGGCCGGGCCGTCACGCCGCACTCTTGGCCTATCTTTCCGACGCTTTTTTAATCGATGTTTGCCTGATTGTTCATGGTCGCCATTTTATCGATCCGCATCTGCAGGTTGCGAGCCTGGACCATGCCCTGTGGTTTCACGATGATTTTCGCGCAGATGAATGGCTGCTTCATGTAGTTGAAGCCAACGCGGTGGGTGGTGGCAGGGGCCTTGCTCAGGGCAGCTTTTACACCCGGGAGGGAAAATTAGTTGCCAACACTGTGCAGCAGGGCTTGATGCGTAAGCTTTGATCTAAAGTGTTGAACTAAATTACTTTACTAAGGTACTTAACTAAAGCGTTGAAGCCCCGCGCCACTCGGATCTATAGTAAGGTTTATCTGAATTAGCCGCCGAAGGATGTCTTCATGCCACACCCGAGTATCACTGCACAGACCTACCCACACAAACCCGCCATCATAATGGCCAACTCTGGTGAGATGGTCACTTACGGGCAATTGGATGAGCGGTCCAACCAAGGGGCCCAACTGTTTCGTTCACTGGGTTTAAAAGCCGGCGATCATATAGGCATGATGCTGGAGAACAATCGGCAGTTTCTTGAAATCTGCTGGGCCGCGCAACGCAGCGGTTTGATATACACCCCTATCAGCACCCACCTGAAGCTCGAAGAGACCGCCTATATTCTGAAAAACTGTGGCGCCAAGTTGTTTATTGGCTCTTTAAAGCTTGCCGATATCGCCCAGCAGATTCTGGAAAATGCCGATGAGATTAAGCACTTCTATATGGTGGGCGGCATTCGCGAGGGCTTTGAATCCTGGGAAGTCGCCAGTGATATGCAGGCTACCACTCCCATAGATGATCAAAGCTATGGGGTGCCTATGCTCTATTCCTCCGGTACCACGGGGCAACCCAAGGGCGTGTTTACTGCAGCGCTCGAAGAAGATGTGTTGGCCCAGCACCCGATGGCCGCCAGCATAGGTGCTGGTTTCGGTTTTGGTGAAGAGACAGTTTATCTATCTCCCGCGCCGCTCTATCACGCCGCTCCCTTGCACTACAACATGCTGAATCTATTTCAAGGTGGCTGTTCCATTGTGATGGAACACTTTGATCCGGAACGGGCCTTGCAGCTGATTGAGGAGCATCGTGTCACCCACAGCCAGTGGGTGCCGATTATGTTCATCCGAATGCTAAAACTCGATGAAGAGGTGCGTCTCAAGTACGACGTTAGTTCGATGCAGGTTGCCATCCACGCCGCTGCCCCCTGCCCAATCGAAGTAAAGGAAAAAATGATCGAGTGGTGGGGCGAAGTCATTTACGAATACTATGCGTCCAGCGAGGGTATTGGTGCGACGATAATTGATTCGGCCGGTTGGTTAACGCACAAGGGCTCGGTTGGCCCGGCGATGGTCGGCGAGTTGCACATACTCGACGACAATGGCGCCGAACTTCCCGTTGGCGAAGTGGGCACTGTGTATTTCGCCAATGAAACCGCACGCTTTGAATACTACAACGCACCTGAAAAAACGTCCGAAGCCTATAATGAAAGTGGGTGGGCGACGTGTGGAGATGTTGGTTACCTCGATGGAGACGGTTTTCTCTATCTTACGGATCGCAAGAACTTCATGATTATTTCTGGGGGGGTCAATGTCTATCCCCAGGAAATTGAGAACCTGCTAATTACTCATGACAAGGTTGCTGACGTCGCGGTGTTTGGCATTCCAAATGAAGAATTTGGTGAAGAAGTCAAAGCTGTCGTTGAACCGATGAACTGGGGAGATGCGACGGATGAACTTGCGATCGAATTGTTGGAGTGGGCGCGAGAAAGGTTGTCGAAAATCAAGGTTCCTCGCAGTGTAGATTTTATGGAAAAACTGCCGCG
>JBGCGJ010000047.1:0-76902 GCA_045110675.1 Halioglobus sp.
GCTCATCTGAGGTGTCACTGGCCCCGTTGCGAATATCATAAAGGCCCGCGTAATGGCGCATTGCCTCTTCTAAATGATCAGCCGCTTGACTGAGGATTTCGAAGTCTTTGTGCATTAGGTTAAAGGAAATGGCGGGGCCAAAACTTGGCCCGTCAGCGCTGTTAATGGACAGCACGTCAGCGCCGTGTACTAGTCCAACCTTGTCTCGCCATAGGGCTTCGATTTGGCGGGTCGACAGGCTGCGCTGATCTTCCTTGGTTAGTTCAACGACGACTTCTCCGTTAATTCGATCGTAGCCATAGGCGAAAGTATGGGCGATGAGTTCTTTGTCTGGGCCATGCTCCTGCTGATACTCTTCTTCAATCTGGAACAGCGTCTCCGTCATAAAATTGATGACTTCCTGGGTTCGTTGCTCTGGTGAGCCCTCGGTCATGCGCAGCTCTGCTTGAATAAACTCCCCCGGCGCGTCCGGTGCCAGTACTGTGCGAACCACGCCTCCGGCGATGAGCCCCCCCGAAAGTATCAGCAGAGAAAGAAAAAAGGCGAGTGTGGTGTATCGGTTTTCGATACACTTTTCCATGAACGGCTTATAGCGGGTTTCAATAAAGCCTTTTAGCTTTCTGTTGACGGCTTCCTGAATATGATCGACCGCCAGTAGCCATCGACTGGTTGTAGGCTTGCTATGGGCCAAATGCGAGGGAAGAATCCATTTAGACTCAACCAGGGAGAAACACAGACACAGAATGACGACCCAGCCACAGGCCTCAGGGAAGGCGCCGAACATACCATCGATAAACAATGTAGGTGCGAACGCGGCAATGGTAGTTAACACACCAAAAGTGGCTGGCGTAGAAACGCGGTGCACACCGTTGACGATGCTTCTCAGGCTGTGACCGTATTCCTCAGCCTCCGTATACGCACTTTCCCCCATGATGATCGCGTCATCGACCACGATACCCAGTACCAATATGAATCCAAAAATACTGATCATATTCAAAGAACTGTCGATGTAAGGTGTGTTGATGAATGCCATAGCACCGAGAAAGCACACTGGGATCCCCAGCATGACCCAGAATGCCAGTTTGATTTCCAGGAAAAGAGCCAGGATGAAGAATACTAATAGGGCACCCATGCCGAGATTTTTGACCATCATACCCAACCGGTCATCCAGGTAGAACGTGATGTCCGACCAGATGCTGAGACTGATTCCCGGGGGTAGCCTTGCGTTTTTCTCAACCACATAGGCTTTGGTTACGTCGGCGGTCTTTATGATGTCCTGCTTGCCCATTGCATAGACGTTAATGCCCAGTGAATATTTACCATCGAATAGGGCGAAACCGCGGCCGTCTACAAAGGCGTCTCGGACCACAGCGATGTCGCCCAACAATAAACGAGTTCCATCGGGCCAGGTTTTCAGCACGATAGATTCGAACTCTTTCTGCTCGTAGGCCTGCCCCAGCGTTCTGAGCATGATTTCGCCATTTTCTGTTTGTACGGATCCGGCCGGAAGGTCCAGTGATGACAAGGATATGGTGCGTGCAACTTCGCCTAGACTCAGGTGGTACTCGCGCAGTTGCTGCTCCGAAATTTCTACCGATATTTCGTAATCTCGCGCACCGAAAACTCTCGCCGCTGAGACTTCCGGGAAAGTGAGCAGATCTCTGCGAATCTCATCTGCCAAGGACTTCATGCTTCTCTCGTCGAGCTCCCCCGAAATCTGCACGCTCAATGCAGGAAATAGCAACTCGGGTTGCATGACAATGGGGTTTTCAGATTCTTCGGGGAACTGCTGAACACCGTCAATTCTGTTTTTGACGTCACTGAGGAGCTTGCTTAAATCGGATCCTTCCAGTGGTTCAATAATAAGCTGGGCGTTCGATTCGTAGGCGGTCGAGGTGACTCGTTTGATCCCGTCTACATCGTTGATGGCCTCTTCAATCTTTTCGACGATACCTTTTTCAACTTCTTCAGGTGCGGCCCCTGGGTAGGCCATATTGACCGTAATAATTTCGATATCGAAGCTGGGGAAAATAGCGCGCTGTATGGTAAATGCCGAAGCGAGGCCGACGACCATGATAATGGCCATTAGCAAATTCGCCGCCACGGGATTCATTGCAAACCAATTGATGATGCCCTTGTGGGTTTTTCTGCGGTTCATCCGGCATCACTATGGGAGTCGGTTTGAGGAATTTGTGGTGCTTTCGCAGCAGTGTTGGCGCTATCCTCTGCCAGTTCCGGCAGTATCACTGGATCGTCTGGAAGCTGTGTTCCAGCGCCGGTTTTGGTGCGCGACACGATATTCACCTTCGCCCCTGCGAAGTTGCTGTCGAGTGCTGTGAGAGAAACCAGGTCCCCATCCTGGAGACCTGCTGTGACATACATCGTGTCTCCGCCCGTCCGCAATATCGTCACTTTGCGACTTCGCAATTGCAGGTTTTCATCGACCGTCCAGACAGCATTTCCCGCCCGCAAAATATAGCGGGGTAAGGCGACGAGATCTGTTTGCAGCTTGCCTTGGATATTTGCATTTACGAAGGTGCCGATGCGAAGCGGTGGGTAGGCGTTGTCTTGGCTCAAAGCATATGGATCGCTGACACGTGCAACCGTATGTAGAACTCTGGAGCGCTCGTCATAGGTACCTTCGGTGCGGTGCAAAGTCGCTGGCCAGTGCTTAACTTCGCCTGACACATCGGTATATAGATCCACCCGGGTATTCATTGATTCAGTAGAGGCGAGGCCGGGTAGCTCAATATACGTCAACTTGCTCTGCGGTATCGCAAGCCGAACTTCGGCGTAATCAACAGAGAAAATTTCAGCCAGTTGCGTTCCCATGCTCACAAACTGGCCGAGTTCACTGTGCTTTTCACTGATCAGGGCATCGTAGGGCGCGCGGATAATAGTGCGCTCGAGATCGTCCCGGGCTGTCCCCAGGTCGGCTTGGGCCGCTAGGGACTGCGCTTCAGCCTGGCCAAGTTGGGGTTTGCGTAAATACAAATCTTTGGCCGCTTGACTGCGCTGACTGCCCTTCGGTAGTTTTTCCCATTCATTGAGCGCCACTTGAGCTCGACCCTTTTCCTGTGCGAGATTGCTGTTGGCGGATTCTAGAGCCGCCTGGGCCTGTAGCAATCGGGTTTGATAATTACGTGGGTCAATTCGCAAGATGACTTCGCCAGCTGAAACGAAACCGCCCACATTAAACTCGGGAGAAACTTCAACGATATTGCCACTGACTTCTGATATCAGACTGGTCTGGCGTAAAGGCGCAACACTACCCTGCGCCTGAATAGGTATTCTCAGGTCCTGCCGTACCACTTCAGCCACATCAATTGTCACTGGGACATAGACTGGTTCAGTGGTTTCTGAGGTAGGTCGATTGAGATACATAAGGTAGGAAACAGCCGCTGCAGCTGTGAGCATAACCAGCGGGAGAACTTTTTTACTTGAGAGCTTGGTGGCCACGATTCATTCCATAGACTTGTTCCCCGATTTTCCAAATCCTTGGTCCATCGCCAACCGCTTGCCTTCGGCGCTTTTTACGGGAAACTAAAGCGTCATTTATACCACAAACAGGAAGTGAATAACTGTGAAATCCTTGTAATGAAAGGGTTTTGCTTGCGTCTGACACGCGCCAAGTTTAAAGGCTGATCCTACTCATTCCCTGACCGTTGGCGCGCTGTCGTTACTTTTTTACCGATCCGCTTGGCTATTGTTCAGCTTTATCCATATGCACGTCCATTTGAGGATAGGGAATACTGATACCCGCTTCGTCGAATTTGAGTTTTACTGCTTCGGTCGTGTCCCACATCACATTCCAGTAGTCCTGCGAGTTTACCCAAGGGCGCACAATAAAATTGACGCTGGAGTCCGCGAGTTCACTCAGAGCAACAACAGGTGCCGGATCAGCGAGAACCCGGGTATCTGCTGCGATAATGTCCTGCAGCATTTGTTTCGCCTTGCGCAGGTCATCGTCGTAGGAGATTCCAAACACCATGTCGACTCTGCGAGTATCCCGGGCGGAGTAATTGGTGATATTGTTTTCGAGGATTGCACCGTTGGGAATGATAATTTCCTTGTTGTCCGTGGTCGTCATGGTGGTGGTAAAAATATTGATATTGTCGATTACACCTGAAGCGCCGGATACCTCCACAAAATCGCCTTTGTTAAAAGGGCGAAAGACAATGATCATAACGCCTGCTGCGAAGTTTGACAGTGAACTTTGTAGGGATAAACCGATCGCCAGGCCCGCAGCACCCAATAGTGCGATCAGCGAAGTGGTGTCGATTCCCAGCTGGCTAAGAGCGGCAATAACAACGAATAAAAGCAGCACCCAACGTAAAATGGAGCTGAGGAAGCGCACCAGCATTTCATCCATTTCCCGTTTTCTCATCAGCTTGTCGATCACATTGGTGACGATGCCGACGACAATGCGACCCACGCTGAAAATAACCAGTGCGAAGACAATTTTGATACCCCAGGGAATGGCGTACTCGGTAATTAGCTGGCTGACATCGAGGTTCTCAAGCATTTGACTGTTCCTATTTCCTGTAAGTGCGACATAACCATTTTACCACCGATACTGCCCTGCGATGCAGCTACTGGTGAAAACATTTGAACTGTTTTTAATTTGCCGAGCGAGGCGCTTACTTTTCGCTCCGATGGGCCTTACTATAGGAGCTTCTCCAACTCCTCTTAGCGATCGAGTATTCGAATATGACCACTGTCTTCAGTAATCCCGCGTCACTCCTGGAATCTCAGGGTCAGCATTTGGGCTACAGCGAGTGGCTGAAAATCGAGCAGGAAAGAATTGATTTGTTTGCCGAGGCCACGGGAGATCACCAGTGGATTCACGTCGACCCCGATCGCGCAGCGCAGGGCCCCTTTGGAAAAACCGTGGCCCATGGCTACCTGACATTGTCCCTGGCGAACCTGTTTCTTCCCGAGATTATGCGGGTAGATAATACCTCTATGGGGGTAAATTATGGCTGTGAGAAAGTGCGCTTTCCGGCTCCTGTACCCGTCGGCAGCCGTGTTCGAGGCGGTGGCGAAGTGCTCCAGGTGGAGGAAGTCAAGGGTGGCGTGCAGATAGTAGTGCGAATGACGATAGAAGTAGAGGGCTCTGATAGGCCCGGGTGTGTGATTGACACCATTAGCCGTTTTTACCCCTAGAGCAGGACGAGAATCGATAATCCCTGGCTTTGGATCACACCAGGCCTTAACTGAAATCAATGCTCCGGGACAGAATGACAACAAGCGAAATTATTGAAACCAGCGAGACCATAGAGCCTGTTTTGCCCGCGGCAACCGTGGTGCTTTTGCGCGATGGTGACAGCGGTCTCGAGGCCTTGCTGGTGCAGCGTAGCAAGGCGGTCAAACACATGGGTGGGATGTGGGTTTTCCCCGGTGGGAAAGTCGACGAAGCTGACTATCAAGGTGCTCGTGAAGCATACAGTGCTGCTCTCAACGCCGCCATACGTGAAACCTCCGAGGAGGTCGGCCTGGTTATCCAATCCGACCAATTGGTCTATCAGTCACACTGGACTACACCCGAAGGTGCAAAAAAACGTTTCGCGACCTGGTTTTTCCTGGCGATCCTGGAAGACGGTCAAAGTGTTACCGTCGATGGCGGTGAGATATCCAATCACCGCTGGGTTTCTCCAGAGCAGGCCCTTTGGGAGTGCTCCGATGATGCCTGTGATCTTCGCCTGATGCCGCCAACTTACGTTAGCTTATGCGATATTGCCCAGTACGAGGATTGTAATCAGGCCAGAATGGGTATCGGTGCTAGAGCTGCCATAGTGTACGCACCCAATATGGCAGCCGTTGAGGGCGGCATGTGCTTTATGTACTCCGGAGATGCCGGATACGATAGTGGATTGCCGGACACACATGGCCCGCGCCATCGATGCGAAATGATTGATGGGAAACTTGATTACATCAGCCACGGTTGGACTTAAGAGTGAATCTGCATGAATAACGATGAGACTGATACGGCGAACACGGCAACGAAAACTGCCGGCATAAGCCGCCGTCATCTATTGACCGGAGTGGCGGCCACTGCGGCGACTACTCTCGCTGCGGGCACCGCCGCAGTGCCGAGCTCGGAGATCAAGTCTTGGGATATTTATACCGACGTACTGGTTGCTGGCTCGGGCGCAGGAGGTATAAGCGCCGCGATTGAAGCCAAAGCCGCTGGCGCTGATGTGCTGGTCATTGAGTCTCTGGCCAAATTTGGAGGTTCCTCCGCCATGTCTGGTGGCGTGGTTTACGCTGGGGGTGGGACGGCTTTGCAGCGTGCGCTTGGAATTGAAGACTCAGTTGAAGATATGTACAACTTCATTGCCAACGCTGGAGGCAAGCATCCTCAACTGGACAAGATCCAAATGTATTGCGAGCAGAGTGTGGCCCACTTTGATTGGCTCACCGCGTTGGGTGTGCCGTATACAGAAAAGTTTACCGCTGAAAAGGGCTTGCCGCTGCGGGATGAATCCCTTTACTACTCGGGAAATGAGTTGGCGTGGCCCGCGAGGGATCTTGCAACACCCGCGCCGCGAGGTCACGTTCCCGGCGTAGCGGGGATGAACGGGGGGCGCAGCTTGATGGAAGTCATGACGGCTCGGGCCAAGGCTGAAGGGGTTGCGATGCGTGCCAAGGTGGCCGGGCAGAGATTGGTTGTACACAGTGATGGGAAAATTGCCGGTATGCTAGTGACCATCAACGGGACACCCAAAAGCATCCGAGTGCGGCGAGCGGTTGTGTTGGCCTGTGGAGGCTTTATTCACAACCGGGAAATGCTTAAACAGTATGCCCCCGACCTCTACGACTGTTCTGTACCCTGGGGAAATGCCGGCGACCAGGGTGAGGGAATCAATATGGGTATGGCGGCAGGTGCTGCCGCACTGAGAATGCACGAAGGTTTCGCGATCGCACCCATTTATCCACCTGAAAATGTTATCTCGGGAATTGTCGTCAACGCCTCTGGACAGCGGTTTGTATCGGAGGAGTCTTACCACGGTGTGCTGGGCAACGAAATTGCCTTCCGTCAGGGCGGAAAGGCCTGGTTGATTACCGATGAACACAGCGGTTTTCAATCCAAGCAGGACAATTTTTTATTGGATGCTCAAGCTAACACGATTGGAGACGTGGCAGATCAAGTGGGTTTTCCACGGGGCTCCTTACAAAATACCGTAGCGTACTACAATCGCTATGCTCAAAGTGGACAAGATCCTCTGTTTCAAAAGAGTGCGAAGTACTTGCGACCGATGGCAGGGCCGCCTTATAGCGCATGGAATCTCAGCGTGGATAGCGCGTTCTTTCCCGCCCACACCTTTGGCGGCTTGCATACGCGCACAACAGGGCAGGTGGTGAGTAGCTTTGGCGAAGATATTCCAGGGCTATACGCGGCGGGGCGAAATACCGCTGGTTTACCCATGGCACCTTATATCGCCAGTGGGCTTTCTGTGGGGGATTGTACTTTTTTTGGTAGACAGGCGGGTAGGGCTGCTGCGGCGGAGAAGGCCTCTTGAAATTTCGCTCCATCAGTTTCGTTGTATTTTGTTTGTGGCTTTGCTGCATGGGATTTTCCAGGTCTGCATGGGCCGAGATGGCAAAGAGTGATTCTGGGAGCATCGATATCCTGGGCATTGGCAATGCCGAGCGAGGCCGATTGGTTTTCGCTCCTTGTCGAACCTGTCACTACGCCGAGAAATTTATGGGTCATAACAACGGTCCCAACCTACACCGTATTTTTGGCAAAGTGGCTGGCAAACAGCAGGATTTTGCCTACTATTCGGAAACCTTTAAAAAGGCTGATGTGGTATGGACGCCGGAGCTGTTGTATTTATGGCTCGCCGATCCCAAGGCCATGTTCCCCGGATCCAACATGATGAGCCTCGGTGTTCCCGACCCCCAGAAAAGAGCAGACCTGATCGCTTTTTTGAAAGTGGCGAGTCAGGGCCCCCAGGCAACACCTAGCGAAGACAATGACCAATGAATACTCCCGTTTTACGTTCCGTTCTGTTCATGCCAGCTTCGAATCAAAGGGCTATGGATAAGGCTCGCTCCCTGCCTTCTGATGCGATTATTTTCGATTTAGAAGATGCGGTGGCAGTTGATGCAAAAGACAACGCTAGAGAGCAAGTCTTATCGCAGTTGGCTGCTGGTGGCTACGGTGAACGCCATATGGTGGTCCGCTCCAACGCCCTTTCTACGCCCTGGGGAGAGGCAGACATTCGCGCGGTGGCGAAATCAACAATAGATACCATCTGCCTACCAAAAATTGAAACAGTAGCGGAGCTTGAGCAGGTAGGCGCATTGTTGGCTGAATGCGGCCGCGCCGACATCCGTCTTTGGGCCATGATCGAAACCCCCCTGGGTGTTCGCAACGTAAACCAATTGGCTCAATTTGATGCTTTGACAGCGCTGGTCATGGGCACTTCCGACCTGGCTTCAGAACTGCGTGTACCGCATAGGGCAGATCGTTTGGGTCTACAATACTCGCTTGGGCGCTGCGTATTGGCAGCCCGGCAAAACGGTAAAGTGATTCTCGATGGTGTCCAATTGGACCTGGAAGACGCGGAGGGTTTAAAGGCGATATGCGAACAGGGCAGGGCGCTGGGCTTTGACGGAAAAACGCTCATTCATCCCAGTCAAATTGAAACTGCAAACAGCGCATTTGGTCATTCGAAAGAAGATGTGGAACACGCTCGACAAATCCTTGAAGTATGGGAAACAGCACAGACGCAAAGTAAAGGCGTTGCTGTGCTCAATGGTAAGTTGGTGGAACTGATGCACGTCGAGGAAGCCACCCGCGTGCTGCAGCAAGTGGGTGGCGCGGCGTTAGAACTTACTTCGTAACGATGACAGAACTACCATGGCCGAATAGACCCTGGTTCGCGGTGATTCCCACCTTGGGATCTTTGACCTGACGGTCGCCGGCCTCTCCGCGCAATTGCCAGATTAACTCACAGACTTGTGCCAGGGCTTGAGCCGGAACCGCCTCTCCGAAACACGCCAGACCACCGGAGACATTCACGGGTATTTTTCCGCCCAGTGCCGTATCGCCTGCTCTGAGTAATTTGGCTGCTTCGCCCCGTGGGGCCAGCTGTAAATCTTCAATCCAATCCAGCTCAAGTGCCGTCGATAGGTCGTAGACTTCCGCCAGGCTGATATCTTCCGGGCCGATACCTGCTTCTTCGTAAGCCTTCAGTGGGATCGATGCTCTATAACTCTGCGCCTCAATACCATTGGCGGCAGCTGAGTCAGTCGCGATGTCTGGCATTTCCACCACTTCGCTGGCGAAGGTGGGAGTAGTGGTGGAAATTGCAGCGACGCGCGGTGCATCGCCTTTACCCATTCGCTTGGCATAATCCAGGCTGGACACAACAAGCGCCGCTCCGCCGTCACTGGTCGCGCAGATATCCATCAAGCGCAGGGGATCGGCGACCATAGCGGATGCGGCAACGTCTTCCAGGCTAAAGGCTTTGCGGTATCGGGCACGAGGATTCTTGCTGCCAATGAGAGAATTTTTGACTTTCACAGAGGCAAAGTCTTCCAGGGTATCGCCGTACAAGTCCATGCGTCTGCGGGCGTACAAGGCAAAATAGGTTGGATTGGTGATGCCCAGGTAAAACCTCACCCAATCCGGATCTTCAGGGCGATACCCTCCAGCGGGTGCGAGAAAACCTTTCGGTGTTGTGTCAGCTCCTACGACCAGCGCGACTTCGCATTCGCCGGAAAGAATTTTACTGCGGGCCGCAGCCAGAGCCTGAGATCCAGAAGCGCATGCGGCATAAGAGGTATTAACCTCGGCACCTTGCCAGCCCAGAGCTTGTGCGAAGGTCGCCCCAGCCACCTGTCCTGGATAGCCATTGCGAATCGTTGCGCCCCCAGAGACGAATCTGATGTCTTGCCAGGGCACTCCAGCATCAGTCAGGGCTTCTCTTGCGGCGGCCACACCGTACTCCACAAAATTGTGCCCCCATTTACCCCAGGGATGCATACCAGCGCCGAGTATTGCAATCTCGTTCGACATATTTTTACCACTCCAATTCTTTGTTAACCAAGGTCTAGATCTAGTTTTGGACGGGTTGCCATTTCCAGGTCACCTTGGTGTCTTCCTCGGTTTCGTGCAAAGTCTCAAGTACTAACTCGACAGGCATCCCCACTTTGAGGTCTTCGACGCCGATTCCGGCGACTACCTGACCGAGAACAACCATCTGCTCCTTGTCCAACTGCACCGCGGCAATGGCGTACGGCACATGGGGGTCTGATGGGACAAAGGGAGCGGGTGGTTTATAGCAGGCGTTGGTATAACTCCAGATATTTCCGGTTCTACTAAGTTCAACTTCGTCAAACTCGGTGCTTTCGCAGCTCGGATTTTTGCAAAAGTAATTTTGCTTGGGAAAGAAATAGGTGCCGCAGCCCTTGCACTGGGTGCCGATCAAATGCGGTTTTTCGTTCATGGTGTGCCAGCCGTCGATGGCTGGCGCCAGGGGTTTGCTACTCATCCGCTGGTCTCCTGTTCATAGCGGACGACAGAGTACTACCGGGGAGGAGAATCATGCAAGATTTCTCATGCGACGCTGGCACCCCCTGGTCGAGTAGCCCCGAAGGGTATATCAATGCAGACCTCTGCGGAGGCTTTTAACTGCCGCGTGCCGGTAGATTATTTACCGAAGATTGCACCCAGGCGCTGATTTCGGCACAGTAAGGTCATGTGTGGAAGATTCAACGTGATTGATAATCCCGGACTTCAGCAGTTGCTGAAAGATCTTGGCATTGATTTGCAGTTACCTCGCGCCATAAACGTTGCGCCCACCGAACAGGTATCGCTGGTTCGCTTGCACGATGGTCGCGCGGAGGTCGCTTCAGCACGGTGGTGGCTCACGCCATCCTGGGCAAAACAAGTTGATCAGAAATACGCCATGTTCAACGCTCGCAGTGAGTCGTTGTCTACTCGCAGCGCCTATAAGAAACCTTTTCGCTCTCAGCGCGGCATTGTCCCAATGAGCAGTTTTATCGAGTGGCAAACCCGGTCGGGCGTCAAACAGCCCTATGCTATTTCGACGAAGTCGAACGCGATGGCCGCGGCCGCTTTGTGGGATGTTTGGGAGGGAGACGAAGAGCGGATGTTGTCCTGTACATTGGTGACTACTGCTGCGGCCGAGTCGTTTTCTCCTTGGCATAGTCGAATGCCAGTACTACTTAGTGCCCCGGAATGCGTTCACTGGTTGGACAACAGCAGGGCGATTGCTGACGACGATGACATGTTTCGGAGTGAACTGAAAACGGATTGGTGCTTGGCACCATTGGATAGTGCCGTCGGAAACTCCCGACTCAAAAATCAAGAATTGCTTGAGCCGGTGGGGGAAGTGATCAATTTAGTAGCGACTAAAACTCAAAAAGAGTAGCGCAAGTCCACGCCATAGGTGATTGGGTCTTCCAGGAACTTGGTGTGAGCCGCGCCCAGTGTATCGGCCACAAACCCCCCTGGATTTTCAGCGTATTCATTGTCCAGAAGGTTTCTACCCCACAGTGCGACTTCGATGTTTTCGTCGTCATTCTGCCAGGATACTCTTGCGCTCAGGAGTTTCTGATCCTGAAAATACCATGGGCCTGTTAGAAAGATCGCTTGGTTAAGCAGCGGACCTGGACTCTCTCTGAAAACGTAGTCCATATGCACAAGTACCGAGCCCACAGCAATCTCGGGGGTCCAGTCGAAACGTAGAGTGTATTCTGTTTCTGCATCATCGGTGGGCTCTTTGCCGCCAGCGGGTTCTCCTGCAGAGTTGAAAAACGTGTCGGCTACTGTGTCAGTTTCTCTGTAGGTAGACAGAGCGGTGAGACGAAGATTATCCAAAACATTCCATTGCACGACCAGTTCAATGCCGTCGGCTTCATCGTCGGCGCTGATCACTCTCGGTGCGGCGGTGGGGTCGTCAGGACTGTCCTTGACTGTCTCGGATTGCTGTCGACCATCCAACTCATGGTGGAAAATTGCGGCCTCGACACGCAGTGTATTGTCGAAGAAATCGCCCTTAATGCCCCATTCAATACTGGTGATATCCTCTGCATCAAAGGGCCCGCGTACCAGTGATGCGAATGACTGACCATCAAAGCCACCGGATTTGTAGCCGGTTGCATAGGACAGATAGGTCATTGCCTGATCACTAAATTGCCAGTCGACAACCAAGCGACCGGTGACTTTGTTCCAGCTGTCAGAGTCTTCGAAGCGGCCGAAAAAGTCTGCTGGGTCCGCACCGGTTTGCGCGGGATCGAAATTCAACACTGCCTGTTGCACAGGCCAGTCGATCATGGGCTCGAAGGTTTGCCAGGTATAGTCTTTATCGTCCTTGCTGTAGCGCAACCCTGCGGCAACCCGGATGGTGTCGGTGAGTTGGTAGGTGATGTCCCCAAAAACTCCCCAGTTGGTAAAGTCTCCAGTATTGTCCATTCTTTCGGTTAAGATTTGATCGGCAAACCTGGGCGGCAGGACGGCGACACCATTGGCGTCACTTAGGGCAAGGTAGACATCTTCGTTGTCGCCAAAAAGATCCCACAAGTGTTCGTTGCGCCCCAGGCCTGCTTGAACGCTCACGAACTGCATGTAAGCGTCTGTTAATATTTCAATATCGGTGCGTTGGTACACCTCTTCTTCGCTGTAATTGGCGCCGAAGATCAGGTCGAATTTTTCATCGACGTAGTTGAAGCGCACTTCGCTATAGAGAATATTAGAGTCTTCAATATTGTTGGTGACGAAGTATCGCCGGGGATCCGCTGTTCCATCTTCCTCTTCCAGATTTGATGTTTCCCACTCCCGGTAACTCAGGACACCAAACATCGAGAGCTTGTTGCTAAAACTGTGGTTGAGCTTTAGGGAAACACCGGACATTTCCCGTGTTTCTTCCTGATCTCTCGCATCGTGGGCTGTTTTGCCGGCGAAGGGATCCAATTGCCCCCGAAATGCATACTCGCCCACGCCGATTGTTTGCCGTGGCATTTCATCTCGATCTTCGTAGTCGTAGCTGAATTGCAAATCCGTGTCCTCGGAAATATTCCAAAGCACAGAGCCCCTGGCAGCCAGGAAGCCCTCGTCGCGCGTGTCGTCGCCAATCCCGACATTCTCGATGGTGCCATCGCGCTGATGGGACAGTATGTTGCCGCGCACTGAAACCGAATCAGACACAGGAGCGTTCACCATCCCCTCTACTCTGAGCAGGTTATAACTGCCTGCTCGCGCTTTAACAAAACCTTCAAACTCTTCGTGGGGTTTGTTAGGTACGATATTGATGACGCCCAGGGTCGCATTTCTGCCAAAGAGTGTTCCCTGAGGGCCTTTCAGTATTTCCGTACGAGCAATATCGGTAAAGGGTATGGACGTTGCAGCTCTAGGTATGTAACTGCTGTCATAAAATGTCGCAACTGATGGATCCTGACCAGAGCTAATGTTGGGACTCTTTACACCCCTCACTGTGATTTCAACTTGCGTTGTGCCCCCGGCGGTTTCGCCGATCTCTACACCGGGCACGAAGTCGTCTATGTCCTGGATAGTGATGGCCCCGGTATTCACCATGTCCTGCGCAGTAAATGCGCTTACAGAGATGGGGACCATTAGGTAGTTTTCCTCGCGCTTTTGCGCCGTTACCACGACCTCTTCTAGCCTGAGGTTGTAGCCGCCTCGCTCCTCATTCTGCTCCTGCGCGTTTGATCCACTGACAAAGGCAGTGAGTAGAGCGGCGCTAGTCGCCGCGGCGATGGTGCGAGAGCCTGTCCCTGTTTTTGCGTAACAATTTGGGCTTTTCATCGTTTTTCAATCCCCGGTTTTTATAGTGTTTTCTGGTATTACTCCGGTTGGCGCCCAGGTATATGTAGAGGGTTTAGCGCTCTTTCCACCGGCCATTCTATAAGCTGTATGGCTGCAAAGCTAGCCATGACTAATCCTTTGGTTGTTGCAGAACTATGACGCATTTCTAAGCTGGGGACAATGATCGATGATCTTTGTGAGAGTAATTCACGCCCTGTCGTATGCGCTATCGGTTCAGTCAGCTGTTCCAGGGAAGACTATAATGCCTGGGGATCAGTGAATGTGGCGGCGGGGTATTCCGCGCAGTGCTCCTTTTGAGCAAGAATTGCATGCCCTACTGACAATGCGTTCTGTTAACAACGATAACTGGGAGATAACAATGGGAACATATGCGATGACGGGCGGTGCCACGGGTATTGGAGCAGAGCTTAAGCGGCAGTTGATCGACGCTGGACACGAGGTTATCTCGGTGGACATTAAAGAAGGAGATATTCTCGCGGATCTATCCACTCCAGCGGGCCGGCAAAGCGCGGTGGACGGCATTATTGAGAGAGCGCCGAACGGGCTTGATGGCTTCATCCCCTGTGCGGGCTTGCCGCCTGTTGCGAAGCCGCTGTCGCTTATTGCGCAGGTAAACTACTTCGCGGTGATCGCAACCGTTGAAGGCTTACGCGATTTGCTCGCTAAGAAACGCGGCAGTGTACTTATGGTCGCTTCAAATTCAGCGCCTATGATGACTACCGATAACCCCTTTGTGCAAGCTTGCCTTTCCGGCGATGAGAGTGCCGCCTGTGCAGATATCGAGACTCGGGATGGACATACAGCCTACGCCGGCAGCAAACGTGCTGTGACTATCTGGATGAGAAGAAATGTCGTTGACTATGCCGCCGCCGGTGTGCGGCTCAACGCGGTGGCGCCAGGGATTACCAATACTCCTCTGACAGAACGGGTCTATGCTGATGAAGAATTGGGTGATGTGATGCGCGAGTTTGGCGAAACAGTTCCCTGGGGTGGCACTGCGCAACCGGACCAAATCGCCAATGTGATGCGCTTTATGCTCAGCGATGAGGCCAACTTTGTGTGTGGATCTGTGTTCTTCGTCGATGGCGGTTCAGACGCTATGATGAGAACCGACGACTTTTAATCTGCGCCGTTGTGGTCGGCGGCAATGGTCGATGCTATGAGCTGGCTCAATTGTTCTAAGAGCTCACTGTAAGCCGGCGCAATTTGCCCAGCATTCACCGCGCCTTCAGGTAGCTCATGCGCTAGTGTGGAGATACGTCTAATCAGGAATTGTTCCGTTTTGGGTTTCTGTACCACCCACTCTGCGGTCATGCTCGCGCGCTGATCATTCGCATCCAGGGCTATCAGGCTTATCTGGATGGCATAGTCGGGTTGCTGGCGGCGGAACCAGGGGAAGGACTGCACATTTTCAGTGTTTAATATGCGCCCCAAATTCAACCCCATCACTCTCTCTACGCCATTCGCCAGAGGCTCAGCCCAGCGATCGTTGCTGGCAACATGCAACAAATTTCCCTCGCGGTTAAAAACCAGGCCGTTGCGATTCAAGTATTCGGGAATTTTAATGGGCCCGATGCCCAATGAGGGAGACTGCTCGGCGCTCTGAGGCGCGCCCATGGCATTTAACAGGTAGTAATTGCTTGCAGGAGTGCTGCCACAGGCGCATAAAACACTGAAGCATAGCACCAGGGCCAGTCGTTGCTTAAAGGCTGTCATTAAGGTGTCTCCTGTCGTTTCCCGCGCAATATTGCCTCCGGTTGTTCTTCCAGAGTTTTGGCTAACAACTGCATCGCTCTTCCGGCGAGTGCAAGTTCACGCAGCGCATTATTGAGTTCATATCGTGTGGATGAGTCATCGCCTACGAGATGATCTATCTCATCGACTGCGCTGTTAAAACTGTCGAGGGCCTTGTTGAGGTTCACAAGCGTCTCTCGTGCCGAACTGGATAGTTTCGGAATTTCAGCGTTGGCTGCATCGAGCGTAACCGATGCCTTGTCCATCAAGGCACCAAACTTGGGTCCGGCGTTTTTCAGCTGCTCGCTCAAACGAGAACTCATTGTTTCAACTGCAGCTAGGGTGCGGTTTAAATCCTTGGGCATCTGTTGGAAGTCTTCGTTGAGCACAAACATCTTCAGCCCGTGGGAGAGGCTTGTTAAATCATCTGCCACCTGCGAGAAGTTGATCGATTCAAACTCTCTGCTCAGGCGTTGTAAATCGGTGGGTATTGTCGGAATTTGTGTGTAGGGAGACTGGGTGTGTGCCAACACCAGCTCACTATTGGGGTGGAAGTCTAGCTGCACGTACAACAAGCCCGTTAATATACTCTGGGTATTTAACTGGGCGCGCAGTCCCCTGGCAATCATCTCCTCGATGAAATCGCCTTCACTGTCACCTCTGCGTTTGATGTTCTCTTCCCGGATCTCCGCCTCGACAAACATGATGATGTCGATAGTATCGGCGTCGAAAATGAGATCGATATCTGAAATTTGTCCAATCTGAACACCTCGCAGTGCCACGGGTGCGCCGATGGACAAGCCTTTCACGGAACCATCGAAAACCATCACCACCGTGGTTCGGTCCTGGCCAATACCTGAACCGCTGACGAACAGTATGCCTGCTACTGCGATCACCACTGCTCCTAAAACAAAAGCACCAATGGATACACTGTTAGATGTGTTACTCATTTTCTGTCTCTCCAGTGGCCGCGATTCCTCGATTCAAGAATTGTCGCACGACGGCCTGGTCTGTGTTCTCGCGGAGGTCGCTGGGGTTTCCATATCCAATCATGGTTCTGGATTGCGCATCCAGATAGACCGAATTAGTGGCGATATCAAAAATACTCGGAAGCTCGTGGGTCACCATAATCACGGTAGCACCTAAGGACTCCTGCATTTGTACGATCAGTTCATCGAGCAGCCTCGAACTGATAGGGTCCAGGCCAGCTGAAGGCTCATCGAAAAACAATATTTCTGGGTCCAGGGCGATAGCTCTCGCCAGTGCCGCTCTTTTTCTCATACCGCCGCTAATTTCAGAGGGATAAAAATCCTGGTACCCAGCTAAACCGACCAGTGAGAGCTTGTAGGCCACGATATCTTTAATTTCGGACTCGTTATAGCCAGTATATAGTTGCAATGGCAGGGCAACATTTTGCCCTGTGGTCATGGCGCTAAACAATCCACCGGATTGATAGGTGATGCCCCAACGTTGCCGCATCTGGTTTTGTTGTTCTTCGCTGGCGTGGGTGAAGCTTATGCCATCGTAGAGAATATCGCCCTTGGCGGGAGAGATCAGGCCCAACATATGTTTTAGCAGGGTGCTCTTGCCACATCCGCTTCCTCCCATAATGACAAAAACATCGCCGTGGTAGACGTTGAAATCCAGATCTCGCTGTAGAACAAAGGAGCCAAAGGCCATTGTCAGATTGCGAATCCCAATATGAACTTCCGCTTTGTTTTTAGCGTTATTTTCAGTTTTGTCTTCATTGTCAGTTTCAGCGTTCATATGCCCAACTGCTGAAACAGTATATTAATACTGGCGTCGGCGACGATGAGATAGATGATTGCGGTGACCACTGCTTTGGTAGCCGCCTCGCCAACAGCTGCGGAACTCCGTCCCGAGCTGATTCCGGCTCGACATCCGGCAACGGCGATTAGCACGCCAAATACAATGCTCTTGAACAGGCCGACCAAAATATGGGTGAAGGTTATTGCCGCCGCAGTTTGGTTGAGATATTGCGTGGGTGAAATCCCCATTCCCGCAGCGACAAGGCTACCGCCCAGTATCCCCAACAAATTGGCATAAAGTGTGAGCAGGGGCATCACCGCAACCAGTGCCAGCATCCGGGGAACCACCAAAAATTCCATCGGGGAAATGCCCATGGTGGTGATGGCATCAATTTCTTCATTGGTCTGCATGGTTCCCAGCTGGGCCGCGTAGGCAGCGCCTGTCCTACCCGACATGACGACGGCCGTCATCAGCACACCCATTTCTCTGAGGGTGCCGATTGCCACCAGATCTGCCACGTAGATTTCCGCTCCAAATTGCTGCAGCTGCACCGCGCCCAAATAGGCCAGAATCATTCCAACCAATACGCTGGTAAGGCTGATGATCGCGAAAGCATCCGGTCCGGCCTGGTAGCAAAAACCCCAAAAATCCACCAGCCTCGTATTTGCTTTACCTCTTATCAGCCGTGACAGCGCTACCACCACTTCACCGATGAACCCCAGTGACTTGGCGAGTTTGGCAAGCGCGTCCCGCAACCCCGTCATTGGATTTAGTGAAGACAGCAGGGAAGTGGTATTGTCGTCCTCGACTGGCTTGTGGGGTTTAACGGCCGTTGCCAGCCCAAGCAGCTGTTCTACCCCTTCAGGCATTCCGCGAGTGTTGAAGGTGATGTCGGCTTCGACGCAGGCATTGTGACAGTGAAGTAAAAATGCCATCAGTGAGGAATCCCAGGCACCCAGATCAGAACCATCGACGGTGAAGTTTTCTGTGCCCGAGGACAAAAGGTCGGCCTCGACTTCAGAGAAGGTTTTACCCCCCATTCCCTCCACCCAATTTCCGGTCATCGCCAAGGTGGCGATGGTCTGGCCATTATGGTGCAACTGAAATCCGGCTTGAAGCTGATCCATGCAGTGGCTTTTAGTGAGACCCAAAAAGACGGCTTAGTGTAAGCCGTGACCCAGTCAAATGCCAGATGGGTTCACTGAAACGGACGCGGCGGCTTTTGCGAGTTGATAATGTCGTAGGCCCTTTGGTAGATGTCTGCGACGGGTTCGCGATTGTCCGCCTCACGCCGCCTTGAAATCATGGTCACCGGAAACAAATAGTGCTCTGTTTGTTTGAATCGCAGCGCTTTGCTCCGACCCAGTTTATCTTCATAGATCACCCAGTGCATGCCCAGATCTTCCGCCAACAGGTCTCCCAAAATAATACCCATGGCCTGGAGCTCTTTGGTCTGCGCGGAGGAGACTAGCCCGCTATCCAAAGTACGCTGCAACAGTGCGATATCGTGATCTTTATTGCCATTGAAACCGCGGCCAAAGTTTCGCCTCGTCAGGTCGTCAATCAACGCCCGTTGAGAGTCCATGAACTGGGCGCTAAGGACCGTGATTTTACCTATTACAGGAGGCTTTTTGATATCTGCAAAGGTGCCGGACGATAGCAACATGGCAACCGCTCCTATAACTTGAATTGCAAACCTAATTTTCATGAGATGATTCCCTCCCTTGCTATGCGTTGGACCCTTGCCCATGTTATCGGTTCATTTTAGTACCTGCCAGTTGTCTTCCGGCGCGATGCATGGATAATGGCGGTCTTTCCGGTCGGTTGCTGACGCACGACTCCGATGACCGGCAGATTATTGGAGAACTACCATGATTACCGGCAGTATTGTCGCCATTGTTACGCCCATGCACGCCGATGGCAGTGTCGACTGGGCCGCCTTGGAACGGCTACTCGATCTTCACTTAAGTGCCGGAACCAGCGCAATCGGCGCGGTGGGCACCACCGGTGAGAGCGCTACCTTAAGTGTTCCTGAGCACTGTGAAGTGATCAAGCATTGTGTGTCTTATATTGGCGGGCGGATACCGATCGTTGCCGGCACTGGAGCCAATTCTACCTGGGAGGCTATCAAGCTGACTGAGGCAGCTGCCGAGGCCGGTGCCGACGCCTGTCTCCTGGTCACTCCCTATTACAATCGCCCTACCCAACAGGGATTGTATGAGCATTTCAAGGCCATCGCCGAGGCGGTTAATATTCCGCAAATTCTCTACAATGTCCCCGGGCGCACGGCGGTTGATATGCTCAATGATACCGTGGGTCGACTGGTCGACTTGGAAAACATAGTGGGTATCAAAGATGCGACAGGTGATCCGGCTCGCGCGGTGGATTTAATCGAGCGGTTCGGGTCTGATATCGCTATTTACTCTGGCGACGATCCAACGGCTATGGAGTTGATGCTGGCAGGTGGGCACGGCAATATTTCGGTCACTGCCAATGTTGCACCGGAACTTATGGCGCAGATGTGTCGGCACGCTTTGGCGGGCGAGAGAGCGGAGGCAGAGGCAATCAATACTCAGCTCACACCGCTCAATGAGGCGTTATTTCTTGAGGCGAACCCTATTCCTGTTAAGTGGGCATTGTCACATCGAGGTCTCATAGGCGACGGCATTCGTCTGCCGCTGACACCTTTGGCCGGTGAATATCATGCAGCGGTATCAGCTGCGATGGAGGCGGCGGGAATCTAATGTCCATACGCAATCGTTTTATCTCGGTCCTGCTGCTCGGCTCTGTGTTGTCGATGGGCACGGGCTGCAGCTACTTATTCGGCGATGAAGGCTATTTCCGAGACAAATCGGAAGATTATAAATTGGCGCCGGAAAAATCCAAGCTGAAGCTGCCTGACGGTGCAGACGATCAGGCACTGCAGGATATTTACGTCGTTCCACCCATTACCGAAAGCGTGGTTTTGCCCGGCGAATTCGAAGTGCCTCGCCCGACACCTTTAGTAGCCGGCGCCAGCGATGAAGTGGTTCGAATTCAAAAACTGGGAGATAAGCGCTGGGCACTTGTAGGTATGGCTCCCGGGCAATTGTGGCCACAGGTGAGAGGGTTTGTTGCTGCAGCGGGTGTTCAGATCGCCAGAGTTGATGCCAGAGCCGGATTGATCGAAACAGGCTGGATTGATCTCGACGACACCGATATGGATGCCCGATTCCAGTTTCGAATTGAGCAGGGGGATCAGCGCGGCAACAGTGAATTGCACGTACTGCAGATGAACCAGGCTGGAGACATTAATAGCTGGCCGGCGCAATCTGACAACCTGGAGTTGGAAGCGGATATGTTGCAGGGCGTGGCACAGTACATTGCCAACAGCGCTGATTCGGCACCCGTTTCCATGATCGCCGAGCAGGCGATTAGCGCCAGCGGTAAAATTTCTCTACAGGAGTCCAGTGATGGCAGCACCTTTATTCGGGTGGGATTGCCGTTCAATCGGGCTTGGGCATCTCTGGCCAGAGCGTTGGAACTTTCGACCTTCGAAATCACTGATCGTGATCGCAGTAAAGGCCACTATTACGTCGACTTTATAGGCCCTGAAGCTGAGGAGGAAGACGGCTGGTTCGATTGGCTGTTTGATGGCGAGGAGGGTCACCCCTCTGCTGGCCAGAGTTTCCTGGTTACAATGGAATCTGAAAACTCACAGAGTGTGGCGATTCGCATAGAACCCCAGGATAACGATGAATCTGCGGGGGTGCTAGATCGTCGCCAGGAACAAGCACTTCTCGTGTTGATCAAAGGCAATATAAACTAGTGCGCTTGCGAAGCTCTCGTACTCGATGAGATTTGCTTCACTGGGAAGTGGCAGTAAAGGTAATTCGACCTTGGTAGAGGCGGGGAATACCCTGCTAATGATCGATTGTGGGTTCTCCCTCAAAGAGACCGTCAAACGCCTGGCTCGCCTCGAAAAGGATCCCTCGGAACTCGACGCCATCCTGGTGACCCACGAGCACAGTGATCACAGTTCTGGTGTCGCAGCGCTGTCGCGAAAGTTTCAAATACCCGTTTTCCTTACTCACGGTACCGCTGGCAGCGGGCGATGCGATAAAGCCTATGAGTTTCGGCACTTCACCTGCGATGAGTCTTTTACCATCAAGGACATCGTGATTAAACCTGTGGCGGTACCCCACGACGCCAGGGAACCCTGCCAGTATCGCCTGTCGCACAACAACCTCTCGCTGGGTGTTCTTACGGATTTGGGCAGTATCACGCCTCATGTGGTGTCTTCATACCTGGGTTGTGATGCGCTACTGCTTGAATTCAACCACGATCAGGAACTATTGAATAACGGTCCCTATCCCTACCAGCTCAAGCGCAGGGTCGGCGGTGATTGGGGGCATTTGAATAATCACCAAGCAGCAGCTTTGTTGGAGAAAATTGGTTGTGAAACCCTGAACCAACTGGTGGTGGCCCATATTAGTGAAAAGAATAACAGCCGAGAGATGGCTCAGCGGGCTCTGCAGTCGGTGCTGAGCAGTTTGGACATAGTGACTTGGGCTGAGCAGGACAATGGCTTCGATTGGTTGGCACTTAGCTGATTGATCACTCGCTGGGAGGATCAGCGAGGGCCGCTTCGGCTATAGGGTCTCTCTTCCACCGACGGTTACTCCACAGCCAACTCTCTGGCTCGTTGATGATCGCCATTTCAGCAAACTCTACGAAACGCTCTGTAATCTCGTGTGATTGCTTTTCATAGGGTGGCGTGGCGAGCTCGTGAAACTCAATCTCGTAGTAGCCGGTAGACCGGCGGTGGCACTGGGCAAATACCACCGGGAATTTCGTCATTTTGGCTATCGTCTCAGCGCCCAGATAAAAGGCAGCCGGTTGGTTCATAAATTGCATCCAGTGACTGCGTTCGCTGCGTATTGGCGATTGATCTGCGACCATAACAAGTAGTCTGAATTCTTTACGGCGGCGTAATATATTTTTCGCAGAATCGGCAATGGGAAAGGGGCGGGAGCCGAATTGAGTGCGTATTTCGTGAATGAGTTGGTCGGCGGTTTTATTGTGTAGGGGCTTGAAAACCGCGTCGACTGGAGCATCCAGGCCCATTGCAGCTCCGTGCAGCATCCACTCCCAGTTTCCCTGATGGATTGTCAGGACGATAAGAGACTCGCTTGAGTCTTTGCTGAGTCTCTGGATCAGCTCCGGATTTACCACCCTGCATCGCACCTTAAAATCCTCAGGCGCCATACGTCGTGATTTGAGTATTTCAAACGCCACCTGGGCGAGCTGTCGGTAGAACTTTTTTGCCAGAACTGTGATCTCTCTCTCGCTTTTATCGGGAAAAGCATTGCTGAGGTTCTGGGTGACAACCGTTTTGCGGTAGCCTGTCACGTAGTACAGCAGCAGATAGCCCAGCCATGCGAAAAGGTACAATACAGGGAAGGGTAGCCAGGCGACGGCGCGATAAAAAATCATTGCGGGCTTATCTCTTGGTTCAATTTTGATTGCCGGTCGGGTGTGTATATTACAAGCAATGCTGAGGGAGAGTTAGACTTTCGATGGCAATGAGGCCGTTAGCTGATGAGCACAGCAATTGGGGGTTTCCCGATAGATCCAACTCCCGCAAAACCCTCAGTGCCAACAGAGGTCTCAGATCCACAATCTGGTTGTTGTCCAGAAACAGGACCTCCAGATTAGACAACGCGGCGAGAGCGGCAATATTGTTGAGGCCGTTAGACGAGAGTTTTAACCGGGTGATGCCGGAAAATGTCTCGATCCCGGCGAGCTCAGCTACACCGGCGTGACTGCAGTTGAGTATCTCCAAGTCGCTGGCACTGCTGGATTTGCTGTCTTGGATGGTGAGCTCAAGACAGCTGTGCAGAGCAGAATCGGTGACTGAATAATCCGAAAAGAGTGGTTTTGGTGTATAGACAAGCTTTTCGTTAATAGTGAGGTCGTAGCTACCGCAAGCGGCGGCCAGTGATAGGGAAAGGCACACAATAATGGAGCTAAAACGGTGGGGCATTGGACTATCACTCTCAAGGTCGATTTACTCAAAACCCGTGGGTACAAACCGCGGAAGCATTCAGCGTGGCTCATCTGGCCTGCGCGCTCTATAATGCTAGCGTGTACGGGACATAAAAACGAGCATTAGCATGAGCGAATCGACATCTACAGACTCACAACCACCTAACGAGCGACCTGCAGAGCCTGAGGCTATTAGCATTGTGCAGCGTGGCAACCTAAAAAGTTTAGAGCATACCTTGCGAAAACAGTGGCGATTGGGTCAGAGCATCGTGCTGTGCTGGAGCGCTGATAAGCGAGGTCTGCTGGTTATATTTGTGCCTCATTATTTCCTGGGAAACTATTGCGCAGCCGATGGGCACCGAGATGAGAGTGTCTCCGAGAATGAGGGCTTTATTCGCGAACTGATTTCTGGCAAGCGCAGGAAGACCAGGGATGAGTTGTTTGATATTGCCGATCGCCTGGGCGTGGCCCCAACGTTTATCAAGCTCAGCGAAGCGCTCTCAGAAGAGAGTAATGTGGAGCAGGCTGTCGAGGAACTGATCAAGCGCTACGGACTTAGCTATGTCGACAATCGCGCGGTGTTGTTATTTGATATAGCAGAATTCTCTCTCTATACACCGTTTGAACAAGCGAGTCAGTTAAACAGCTTGTCCTATTCCCTGAACTCAGCCTATAGCAAACTCCTGGCCCAGGGAGTTGAAGTGAATTTTGCTCGAACCACCACCGGCGATGGCTACTATGTTTGGAATAGAGACTTAAGTGCCTATGCCGATCAGGATCTATATTACTTTCTCCTATTGGTCATCGCTGATAACGCCGTCGCTCGTGCAGCATCGAAGGGGAATACGGTCCCGGTGATTAGAACGGCCTATCACATGGGAAGCCACTACGAGCTTTATCAGGCTGAAGGCGTCAGTCCCACGGTATTCAGTTACATCGTCGGTGACGTCACCATCGAGCTCGCTCGTATGGTTGATCACGCCAAGACGGACCAGATACTCATCGGGGATTTCAGCTGCAACATGCCCTTGAGAGACAGTTCGGTCGGCGGTAAACCGATGAAAATATCCACCCCGGCGTTTGTCAGAAATTCCAATCGTGAGTTGGGGGCGCTGCAAGGCATCCAGCTGTCGGGTAAATCAATTAGTGCAATGCGTTGTCAGTTGACTCAAGAAGACACCAGTGTAGAGGACTCTGTGCCCAAACGGCTGCAGATCACTGACAAGCACGGTTTGTCCCGATACGCCTATAACTTGCAGATTGAGATTGGACTAGAAGGCGAAGATTTGATGTTGGGCCTGGACAGCAAGCAACTCGGCGGAAATCAGGTTGTCGACGCCACCCAGGAGTTTGCAGCAAAGAATGTGAAGGAGGCCATTAGTCCTGAGAAAATGTACGACGATCTGGCCCTGGTATTAAAAAAGCGATCAAAGAAAAAAGGAAACAGTAAGGAATAGTATGACGACGACTCCACTTTCGCGAGAGAGTCACATGGATGTGAGTAACACCGTAGATGTCACTGATCCAAATGCGGTGGGTGAGGCCGTCCGTACTTTACTTGAGACCCGCTACCCTGGTTTTGATTTCTCGCCGGTGGATGTTCTGATCACTGACTTTACCAGGCTGTACACTGGCGACTATCCCGGCTTTAAGGCCTGTGATTTAAAGTATCATGATTTGCAGCATGTGCTAGACGTGACCGTCGCAATGGCAAGACTGATAGAAGGGCATGAGATGAGCCACCCCACAGCCGAGCAGCTGGGGCCGGAAATGGCTTTGAAAGGCATTGCCTGCGCTTTATTTCACGATTCAGGTTACATCCGAAGAAACCGGGATACACGTCATTCTAGCGGTGCGGCCTATACCCGTACTCACGTGAGTCGTGGCGCGAGATTTATGTCGGAGTATTTTCCAACGGTCGGTTTGGCACACTTTGTACCAGCTTGCCAGCGTCTGATCCATTTCACCGGGTATGAACTGAATCCGGATGAGATCGTTTCGGAATCTGCAGCGGAGCGCGTTCTGGGGACATTGTTGGGTACTGCTGATCTGATTGCTCAGATGGCGGACGCGGATTATTTGCGCAAGTGCCGAGACTATTTGTACGAAGAATTTGAAGCTGGTGGTATGGCAGGAGACGGCGGTGAGTTTAGTAGTGCGGGTATTGTCTATGAGTCTCCGCAGCATTTGCTGGAGTCCACGCCGAATTTTATCCATGAAGCCATTACAGTTCGGCTGGATGGTTACTTCAAAGGGGCATACCGCTACGCCAGTCAGTATTTTGGGGGACCTAATCTGTATATGGATGCCATCGCCCGCAATAGCGCAGAGCTTGAAAAGTTGCTCTTGGAAGGACAGTTGGAACTGGCTCATCCTGCCCCGCTTTGATTGACGTCCTGGTTGCCGCTCGCGATGACGTCTCAGAGGCCTGGGCAAAGTCGTTAGCGGATCGTTTGAATTTACGGCTGCTCCCCTCCTTCGTTTCTCCCCAGTCTGTTCAAGAATCTGCTATTTTGCTGGTGGCCTCAGAGGGTGGGCTGTTTTTACAGCTTGCCGGTAAAAATGCTCCCGGTCCTGTTTCGGTAGATTTTGGCGACCCTGCGATGCGGCATCGCAGACGTTCCGGTCAAAATGAAATGCTCGGTAGAGCCGTCGGGGTTGGCAAGAAGGCGGAGCTCAGCATATTGGATGCCACCGCTGGCTTGGCTCGCGATAGTTTTGTAATGGCCGATCTGGGATGCCATGTGCAGTTGTGTGAGCGACATCCAATTATCTCTGAACTCCTTGCAGCAGGGCTCGAAAAAGCGCTGAAGTCTGGCGACGAGTGGCTCAGTTCAGTAGCACGCCGTCTCCAACTTTTTCCCGATGATGCGAGACAGATCGATACAAGCCTTCTTCGAGAAATTGACGTCATCTACCTTGACCCAATGTTTCCTGCACGCAAAAAAAGCGCGAACGTAAAGAAGGAAATGGCCCTCTTCCAGTTTCTGCTCGATGAAACGAAAAGTGAATCAGACGCAGACGACTTGTTAATATGGTCGCTGGAGCAGGAAGTTGCGAGGGTGGTTGTCAAACGTCCGGCGAAAGCATCACTCCTGGCCGGACGAAAACCCGCACACACAATCACCGGCAAGTCAGTTCGTTACGACGTTTACGTTCGCGCAGCGTTAAAGTGAAGACGACGACCAAGGAAGAACACCGCAAACTATCTTTTCCATGTTTCAGCTAGAAAAACACCTGCGAGGGAGTGGCTTGACCGGGCGAAGCTACCAAAGGGCGTGCCCCATCAACCGCTGGTAGCTTCGCCCGGTCGAGCCACGGGTTCACCCGAAGATACGTTTGATTACCTAAAAAACAATACCACAGGACACGGAAATACTCAGGGAGTATTATCTTCAGCCCAAATCAAGCCAAGCCCCCACAATAGCAATTAAGAAAAGGAGTCATCGCCATGTCAGCTCACAAAAAAACGGCACTCGTCACAGGAGCATCAGCCGGATTGGGCGCAGAATTCTGTCGGCAATTGGCCGACCAATGTGAAGTTATCATCGCCGTCGCTCGGCGGGCAGATCGATTAGAAGCTCTTAAGAGAGAGCTGGATGGGCGAGCTGAGCTGCATGCGATAGAAGGCGACCTGAGCACCATTGAAGGTGTGGCGAGAACGATAGAGTCCATTCGTCAACAAGGCCCGATTGACTATTTGGTAAACAATGCGGGATTTAGTACCTACGGTATGTTTGAAGACCAGTTGATCGACGGGCAGCAGGAAATGGTGTCGGTGCATATCAACGCAACTATGGCGCTTTGTCGAGCGGCGATACCCTTTATGCGGGAACTCGGCGGTGGTCACATTGTCAATGTGTCCTCTCTAAGCGCGTTTCTGCCCGGTCAGGGTTTATCTGTCTATGGTGCGACAAAGGCATTCCTCAATTTCTACTCACAATCACTGCAGATGGAATTGGCCGACAGCGGAATTACCGTGCAGGCACTCTGCCCTGGATACACTCGAACAGACTTTCACAGCACGCAGGAATTTTCGCAATTTGATACCGCTCAGATACCGGATGAGTATTGGATGGATGCGGCTTCTGTCGTTGCCATTAGTTTGGCGGCGGTGGGTGAGGGGAAGGTTATTGTGGTGCCCGGGGAGAAGAACTTGGAGCTTGCAAAGAAAGGTGCTCAGCAGCAATGTGAGGTTTTTTAGTTTTAGAAGCATTGGCGTTTTTTAAGGAAAATGACTGCTTAAGCGGCGCCGGGCTGGATTCGAAACAATTATAGGGTGGTTTGAAACGGGTTTAGTTGGTCGATTTATGTCGACTCCAGCCAATGGCACATGCTGTTTATTGCACTTCCCAACAGAGCAAGCTAGATCCCTCATTGGAAGCGGCGCTTCTTTAGATAATCGATGGTTATTGCTAACCTTGGATAGTTAATTAAGTTTTCAAAATCGTCAGCAGCATGGATGCTGCTGCCGAGCCTACATGGATGTATTTACGGCGTGTTTTGAAAACTTAATTAACTATCTGAGCGCCACTGGTATGAATTTAGATGCGTGTGTTCCAGCCAGAGATGAATCACCGTCCACCCCCTTCGCAAATTTCGTATTTTAATCAGCTACTTGAGAAGGCGCTGCAGTATCCCCTCATAGATTTCCGCCAACACCGGCAAATCCTCAACCAGCACTTCTTCGTCAATCTTGTGAATAGTCGCATTAATAGGCCCAAGCTCAACAACCTGCGCCCCAGTTGGTGCAATAAAGCGACCATCCGAAGTACCACCAGCCGTTGACAGTTCTGTCTTGCGCCCCGTCACTTGTTCAATGCTCGCTACAGCGGCTTCGACCAAAGCACCGCTGGCAGTCAAAAACGGCCGCCCGCTCAGATTCCATTCGATTTCATAGTCCAGTTGATGAGCATCGAGGATTTTGGTGGTGCGCTCTTTAATTTGCACTTCATCCAGAGCGGTGGAATATCGAAAATTAAACTGAATGTCGACATGCCCCGGAATGACGTTAGTAGCACCCGTGCCACCGTTAATATTCGATATTTGCATTGAAGTAGGCGGAAAAAACTCGTTGCCCTCATCCCACTGCTCAACCGCTAGCGCGTGCAAGGCCGGTAACGCCGAATGAATAGGGTTGTCGGCCAGATGTGGGTAAGCAATATGCCCCTGAACGCCGCGAACTTTCAGAATGGCTCCTAAAGATCCTCTGCGACCGTTTTTAATCGTATCGCCCAGTGCGTCGCTGCTGGAAGGTTCCCCTACCAAACACCAGTCGATGTTTTTGCCCTGGTGTTGCAGATGTTCTATCACTTTGACCGTACCGTTCGTCGCCGGGCCCTCCTCATCGGAAGTGATTAGGAAGCCGATTCGACCTGAGTGCTCGGGGTTCTCCTCGACGAAGCTCTCGCAGGCCACCACCATCGCCGCCAGACTTGCTTTCATATCCGCTGTGCCGCGCCCGTAGAGGACACCGTCGACAATAGTGGGTTCAAAAGGTGGTGTACTCCACTGTTCCACTGGGCCTGTTGGAACCACATCGGTGTGACCAGCGAACACGATAATTGGACCTTCGCTGCCGTGTTCGGCCCAGAAATTGTCTACATCGCCAAAACGGAGGCGTTCGCAAGTAAAGCCAATATTTTCCAGCCGTTCGATCATTAAATCTTGGCAACCGTCGTCGTCGGGGGTAACTGATTGTCGACGAATTAGCTGGCAGCACAAATCCAGAGTAGCTTCCATGATTTAGTTCGCAGTTTGATTAGTTGTGGGCATGCAATTCGCTGTTGAGTTCAACGGCGGATTTATTGGTGAGGCACTCCACCGTGCCGCTGCTGGAATTGCGTCTGAACAAAAGGTCGGATACCCCTGCAAGTTCTCGTGCTTTTACGCTTTGTGTGGCATTTCCTGAGGAGTCGAGCATTTGCACTTTGGTTCCTGCTGTGACGAACAGGCCAGCTTCGATGGTACAGCGATCCCCCAACGGTATTCCGCTGCCTGCATTGGCTCCTATCAGGCACTCTTTGCCGATTGAGATAACAATGTTACCTCCTCCGGAAAGCGTCCCCAATGTCGAACTACTTCCCCCGAGGTCGGAGCCAGATCCGACCATTACACCGGCAGAAATTCGCCCTTCGATCATTCCCGGACCTTCGGTGCCCGCATTAAAGTTCACGAAACCCTCATGCATGATTGTTGTGCCTTCGCCCAAATAAGCACCGAGCCGCACCCTCGCAGTGTGCGCTATTCGCACGCCAGTCGGGACTACATAATTGGTCATTTTCGGAAACTTATCGACACAGCTGACCTCCAGCGTCTCACCGCGAAGCCGTGCTGCGAGGGATCGGGCGGGAAGTTCTTGGACCGAAATTGCTCCCTCGGAGGTCCACGCCACATTGGGCAAAACTCCAAACAAACCCTCGAGGTTAGTGCCATGTGGCTTCACCATGCGATGTGATAGCAAATGTAACTTCAGATACGCTTCCGGAACAGTCGCAGGGCCGGTATTTTCAGAAATAAATACGGCGACCACGGGGCGCTTACTGTCCAGCATTTGCGCGGCGATATCGGCCTGCTCGGTCAATCCACTTTCGTGAAGGGCGGATTTGAGTTTCTCGATTTGTGTCGGTTTCAACGTTTCGTTGTTATCAAAACCGCCGCTTGCCTCGAGTAGGCTTTGCGGAGGTGAAAGCATTGGCGCGGGGAAAAAAATCTCCAACCAGGCTCCATCGTTGTCCTGTGTGCCCACGCCCAGGCCGAATGCAAATGCGCCGTTTGTCATAATCGTTTCCGTATCTTGGTTTTGTTTAGAGAGTATGTTGATTAAAAATAGATTGGTATCGCTCAGCGGAAAAACCAACGAAGCGCTCTTTCCCAGTGTCTAACAGCGGGCGCTTTACCAAGGTGGGATGTTCAAGAATTGTGGTTTGCGCCAGTGTTGCGTCCATATTGATCTGGACAGATTTATCCAGCTGCTTCCAGGTTGTACTTCGTTTGTTTACAACGTTTTCCCATCCGAGCTCCGCAACCCATTGCCCCACTTCCGTAGCGTCAATTCCGTCTTCTCGAAAGTCATGAAATCGGTAATCAATGGCGTGGTCGTCCAACCACCGACGGGCTTTTTTAACCGTGTCGCAGTTTTTAATTCCATATACGGTTATCACTGGAAGGCTCCGTTTTCGCTGTATTTTGAGGTCGCACAGCATAGCAAACTCGAAGAATTAGATATAGCGTTTGGGACGCGCTAGCAGGGCCTCTATGGTCTTAGTTTATTTGGGTATGTCTAATTTCTACGCTTTCAGGGTTTTCTTGGGATGTTTACGATTCGGGAAACAAGTTCGACATATTTCACAGACACGACCGTCACAGCCCCGAGCGCTGCAGTATTCTCGACCATAGAAAATAATCTGTAGATGTAGCGAATTCCAGGTGTCACTGGGAAACAGGCGTTTCAAATCTCGCTCGGTTTGCACCACGTTTTTGCCGCTGGTAAGCCCCCAGCGCTGAGCGAGGCGGTGAATGTGAGTATCCACAGCGAAGGCCGGCACTCCAAAAGCTTGTGACATCACCACACTTGCTGTCTTGTGACCAACACCGGGCAGCTTTTCCAGCGCTTCCATATCGGCTGGAACTATGCCGCCGTGATCTTCTATGAGCATTTCACTGAGTCGATGAATTGCCTTGGATTTTTGGGGTGACAGGCCACAAGGGCGAATAATGCTTCGAATCTCTTCGACAGTTTGCTTGACCATATCCGCTGGGTTATCGGCCAACTCAAACAGGGCAGGTGTAACGGTGTTAACACGTTCGTCGGTGCACTGTGCACTTAACAGCACTGCAATTAGAAGCGTATAAGGATCTTTGTGGTCTAGAGGCACCGGCGTTTCGGGATAGAGCGTCTGCAACTTGTTTTGGATGTATTTAACGCGTTCAGCCTTCAGCATGGTGGCGCCCTACAGATTTTCCAAACATTCAACGATTCGATGGGCTGCCTCTATGCAGTCCTCGATTGGCGCTACCAGAGCCATACGGATCCTTTGCTGGCCGGGATTCCCACTTCGTCCTGCGCGGGCGAGAAACCGTCCCGGTAAGACGGTGACATGTTGTTCTGCGAATAACTTCTTGGCAAATTCAGTGTCGGCTATGGGAGTCTGTGGCCACAAATAGAAACCTGCTTCCGGCGCTTGTACATTTAGATGCGGTGACAAAATTTCTAACACCGAGGAAAACTTGTCACGGTAGAGTTGACGGTTTTCTTTCACATGTAGCTCATCGTTCCAGGCCGCGATACTGGCTAACTGGTGGTGAACTGGCATTGCGCAACCGTGATAAGTGCGGTACTTCAGGAAGTTCTGCAGAATTTTTGCGTCTCCGGCCACAAATCCCGAGCGCAGACCGGGTAGGTTTGATCGTTTTGACAGGCTGTGAAAAACAACGCAGCGATCGTAACCCGTGTCTCCCATCGCAGCGCAGGCTTGTAAAAGGCCCGGAGGTGGCAGGTCTTCATCTGGGTAAATTTCCGAATAGCACTCGTCACTGGCGATGATGAAATCGTACTGCCTGGCAAGTTCGATTAGCTTGCGGAGTGTGGGCAGCGGAATAACGGCACCGGTGGGATTTCCCGGATTGCAGATATAGAGTAATTGACAGTTATGCCATTCTTCCTCGGTGACACTATCGAAATCAGGGATGAAGTCGGTTTGCGCAGTACAGTTCAGATAGTGTGGCTTAGCGCCAGCCAACAACGCCGCGCCCTCATAAATTTGATAGAAGGGATTGGGGCATATGACGGTAGCGCCTGCTTTTCGCTCAACGGCGGTTTGCGCAAAGGCGAAAAGAGCTTCCCGCGTACCGTTAACCGGTAACACTTGGCTCGCAGGATCTATGGACTCCAGGTGAAATCGACGGCTCAGCCAGGACGCGATGGTTTCACGCAGTTCAGGCAGTCCCAGTGTTGATGGGTATTGCGTTAACCGACTCAGGTTTTCAGCGATCACTTCGAGGACGAAATCCGGGGAGGCATGTTTGGGCTCGCCAATGGAAAGCGCAATACTGCTCTTGTCAGCAGCCGGGTTTAAGCCGGCAAAAAGCTCGCGTAGTTTTTCAAAGGGGTAGGGGTGCAGCTGCGCCAGGTCGGTGTTCATGTTTTGCTTATGCCGCTGCTTGTTGGTCCAATTCCAGACGAATTGCCGCTTGAATATCTTCGCACAATTGCGGGTCTGTGATCGGTTGTTGCTGAGCATCGGTGAGGAAAAATACGTCCTCTACGCGTTCGCCCAAAGTCTGAATTTTGGCGGCCTGTAATTCGAGATCAAAATCGACAAAAATTCGACCTATCAGTGCGAGTAAGCCGGGTCGGTCTGGAGACGAGACCTCCAGAACGGTGACATTTTTAATGTCGTCAACTGTCATATTAGTCTCAGTGGGAATCGAGAAAGACTTCATTTGCCGCGGCGTTCTTTTTCTCACAATATTGGGATGATTCTCTATGTCCGCAACCGCATCAGTTAGCCTCTGCGCGATGTTGCGAATGCGCTCCCCATCTTCCTCCAAGGACTGGCCATTGGAATCCAGCACAAAAAATGTGTCCACGCTCATTCGATCGGTCGCATCGTATATGCGGGCATCGTGTACGCTCAAGTCCAGGTGTTCCAGCTCCGCACAAATAACGGAGAACAGGTGGGGGCCGCTGCGAGCGTGAATAAAGATCTGGGTCGCATTGGCGATACTTGAATCCTGTGTGTTACGCGTCAGCACCAAGGGTTTGTCTTTCTCGTAGTGGCTGGCGATAGCCTCTGTGTGCCAGGCGATATCTTCAGCCTTCTCTCTGAGGAAGTAATCTTCGCCACTGGCGCTCCACAATTCCTCGACTTCTTCTATCGTGAAACCACGATATTCCAGGATGTCCATGGCGGCATTGCGCGTTTCCAAAATCCAGTCCTGCTTGTCGACCGGATTTTCCAGGCCTCGCCTGAGCGCTCGTTTTGTTTCTGTGTACAACTGACGAAGCAGGCTTCCCCGCCAGGCATTCCACAAGGTGGGGTTGGTTGCATTAATGTCGGCCACCGTCAGGGTGAATAAGTAATCGAGGCGATTCTGGTCGCCTACGTGGGTTGCAAAGTTTTGAATGACCTCGGGATCGGAGATATCTTTGCGCTGTGAGACGGCGGACATTAGTAGGTGGCTTTTCACTAGCCATACCACCAGGTTGGTGTCACGAGCGCTCAGCCCATGACTGAGGCAGAATTGCTCCGCGTCAACAGCGCCCAGCTCAGAGTGATCGCCGCCGCGACCTTTGCCGATATCGTGGTACAAGCCGGCAATGTACAACAGTTCAATTTTGGGAAGTCGTCGAGCAATTCTGCTGGAAACTGGAAATCTGTCCTCGAATCCTGAGTCGGGATAACTGAAGAGTCTCATATGTTTGATGACCTCCAGAGTATGTGCGTCCACAGTGTATACATGAAAAAGATCATGCTGCATCTGTCCCACTATGCGGCCAAATTCGGGCAGATAATTTCCCAGAATGCCGTAGCGGGTCATCCGCCTTAGTTGGCGAGTCATCTTGTGCGGTGAGCGCAATATTTCAAGGAATGTTTGCTTGTTTTTCTCGTTGGAGCGAAAGGCGTCGTCGATTTGGTGGCGATTGTCGCGAATTAAGCGAATGGTGGGCGCACCGACGGCGATAATCTGTTCGTTTTGCGCGCACAATAAGAATACCTCGAGCAACGCCGCTGATTCAGTCTGAAAGAGATCCTCTCGGCGTGCTTCAATGTACCCATTGCGTGTTTGAAAGCGATCATTGAGAACGATTATTTCGTCCTCAGCTCCGGCGCGTAAAATAGCTTGATCAAAATTCTGTATGAGAACCTCGTTGAGCTGGCTCAGCGCTATCGCCCAGCGGTAATAGATTTGCATAAACTGTTCTACGGCTAGCTTGTCACCGTCTTCAAAGCCCCACATTTCCGCCAGCACCCGCTGGTGATCAAACAGCAATCGGTCCTCTTCGCGTTCGGAGATCATGTGTAGCGCATATCTCACCTGCCACATAAACTCTCTGCCATGATTGAGAATGGATAGCTCGTCCGGATTCAGAAATTTGTCGATAGACAATTCATCCAAAGATTCCACCTGGAAGTGCCGCTGGGCAATCCAGCCGATGATTTGCAAGTCTCTGAGCCCACCTGGAGAGCTCTTTACATTCGGTTCGAGGTTGTATTCCGTATCGGCAAATTTCGCATGTCGGCTTTGTTGCTCTTCTAATTTGGCCTGGAAGAAATCCGCGCTGGGCCACATGTTATCTACGCCGGTTACCTCTCGCACCGCATCCATCAGGTGAGATGGCCCCCTGATTGTTCGAGTTTCCATCAGGTTTGTGACAACAGTGATCTCGTCTAGTGCAGCTTCGCGACATTGGTCTACTGTTCTGACGCTGTGGCCCACATCCAGGCCTATATCCCACAGTAGTGTTAAAAACTGCTCCAGACATCTGGTGTTTTCATTTTCGTCGTCGCCCACCAAAATGAGTAAATCGACATCCGAATGGGGGTGAAGCTCTCCGCGCCCGTAACCGCCTACGGCTACCAGCGCAAGATCCGAGCCCTGCCAGTCCTGTGTGTCCCATAAGGCGCCTAAAAGTTCATCCGTGAAGCGAGCTCGCAGCGCAATCAGTTCTCCAGCCGGGGTACCGGCGTGGAATTGCTCGTCCAGGTAAGCGCTTGCAGCTGCTATGGCTGGCTTACAACACGATATGGCTTTTTCTTTACCCAGTCGCTCGCGGAAGGTGGCGACATCAAATAGTGTTAGTGGTAGGGGCTCAAGCTGATTGCTCATTACTTAGTTTGGTAGCTCTCGTTATTGCGCAGGGTAAATATTTCGCAGCCTTCACTCGTAACGGCCAGGGTGTGTTCCCACTGGGAAGAAAGACGTCCGTCTTTAGTGGTAACAGTCCAGCCGTCTTTGGCATTGAGTTTAGTGTGTCTACGGCCAGCATTGATCATTGGTTCAATGGTAAAACACATGCCTTCTTCGAGAACCATGCCAGTTCCCTTCTTGCCGTAGTGCAGTATTTGTGGATCTTCGTGAAAAATCTTACCGATACCGTGTCCACAGTACTCGCGAACCACCGAGTAGTAGTTCTTCTCGGCGTGCTGCTGGATTACATGGCCGATATCACCGAGTGTTGCGCCGGGTCTGACGAGATCCAGCGCTTTATAGAGGCATTCCTGAGTGATCTGGATCAGTCTCTGCGCGTGTTGCGGTACATCACCAACCATGACCATGATACTGGTATCACCATGATAGCCATCCTTGATTACGGTCACATCGATATTAATGATGTCGCCGTTCTTCAGCCGCTTGGTATCCGATGGAATACCATGGCAAATCACGTCGTTGACCGAGGTACATACGGACTTGGGGAAGCCGTTGTAGTTGAGTGGGGCGGGAATAGCTTGTAACTCGTCGACAATATACGCATGGCAGATACTGTCTATTTCACCCGTAGTCATACCTACTCGTACCAGAGGTTCGATCATTTCGAGTACTTCGGCGGCCATTCTGCCAGCCACTCGCATTTTCTCAAGTTCATCTGCTGATTTTATCGTTGCAGCCATGCCTAACCTATTGAAATAAAAAGATAAAAATTTGATTCTCGCTCTTGGGTCGTCCCGTCGCCCCCACGAGGGAGGCACATTCTACCCCATTGTGTGCGGAAATGAGTATAGATGCGGCTCCAGTGCCCCAAATAACAGCCGTAAAATCCTTTAATCCGCTAGCTGCTTATGGTATAAAGCGCGCCTCTTCTGGACTAGGGCTCCTTTTGGGTCTTTTTTCAGTCGGGAAAACCAACGACACACACCTATCGACACGTGCTTCAGGGTGCTGGCCATGGCCGGTTTGGAGGATGGGATAGGTGGACGAATAACCCGAACTAAAAAGGTATTATCAATGACAACGCAAGTTAGTATGCGTGAGCTTCTGCAGGCGGGCGCTCACTTTGGTCACCAGACCCGTTACTGGAACCCGAAAATGGACCAGTACATCTTCGGTGCCCGCAACAAGATTCACATTATCAACCTCGAACACACTGTTCCTGCATTGAACGAAGCTTTGAACCACGTTCATGCTCTTACCAGCAACAAGAACAAGGTTCTGTTCGTCGGCACCAAGCGTGCGGCTGGCAAAATTGTTAAAGAGCAAGCCGAACGCGCTGGCATGCCCTATGTCAGTCATCGCTGGTTGGGTGGCATGTTGACCAACTACAAAACCATTCGGGCTTCTATCAAGCGTCTTCGCGACTTCGAAGCTCAGCAAACGGATGGAACTTTTGAAAAACTCACCAAAAAAGAAGCTTTGATGCGCACCCGAGCGATTGAGAAATTGGAGCGCAGCATTGGTGGAATCAAAGATATGGGCGGCCTTCCGGACGCTTTGTTTGTGGTCGATGTTGATCACGAGCGTATTGCCATCACCGAAGCGAACAAGTTGGGAATTCCTGTTATCGGTATCGTCGATACCAACAGTAATCCCGATGGTGTGGATTATATTATCCCGGGCAATGACGACGCGATTCGTGCCATTAAGCTCTATGTTGCCAGCGTTGCAGACGCCTGTATCGCCGGCAAGGCTGATAGCGGTGAAGCAGTCGCTGAGAAAAATGAGTTCGTTGAAGAGACTGCTCCGGTCGCTGACGCAGACGCGGCTGTAGCCGCCGCTCCTGAAGCAGCAGCGCCCGAGGCTGCCGCCGTCGAAGCTGCGGCAGCCGATGCTGCGGCAGCCGAAGCTGCGCCCGAGACGCCAGCGGAATAATTGCTGGGAAAAATATGAAACAGAACGTGAAAGATAGATCCCCGGCGAGCCATATGGCGTCGGGGATTTTTTTATTTGATTGAGGCCCTGCGGGGTTATTGCAAGGAGAAATACCAATGTCTGCAGCACTGGTGAAAGAATTACGCGAGCGTACAGGTCTGGGCTTGCTAGAGTGTAAAAAAGCCCTGAAAGCCGCCGATGGCGATGTTGATAAAGCGATTGAGGAATTGCGCAAGTCCAGCGGTATGAAAGCTGCTAAGAAAGCGGGCCGAACTGCCGCCGATGGTGTGGTTGCGGTGCGTCTTTCAGACGACGGTAGTTACGGCATCATCCTGGAAGTTAACAGCGAAACCGATTTCGTGGCACGCGATGAGAATTTTCTAGGTTTCGTAAACAGTGTTGCCGAGGCGGCATACGCAGCTAAGCAGACTGATGTGGCTGAACTCATGGCCGGCGAACTGGAGAGTGCCAGAGAAGCACTGGTACAGAAGATCGGAGAGAACATTAGCGTACGCAGAGTTGAGTTGTTGAGTGCTGATTCTGGAGCGGTAGGTGCCTACGTGCATGGAACCAATCGAATCGCGGTGCTCGTTGCCTTGAAAGGCGGCGACCAGGATCTTGCCAAAGATGTGGCGATGCACGTTGCGGCGGTGAATCCGCAGGTTGTCTCGGCGGCTGATATGCCTGAAGAGGTGATCGCTAAAGAGAAAGAAATCTACACCGCGCAGGCTCAGGAGTCGGGCAAGCCCGCCGAGATCATCGAGAAGATGATTGGTGGTCGTGTTAAGAAATTCCTGGCTGAAAACAGCCTGGTAGAGCAGGCCTTTGTTAAGGATCCGGATGTGACCGTTGGCAAGTTGGTTTCTGCTGCCGGAGCGGAAGTGGTTTCGTTTGTGCGCTTTGAGGTTGGAGAGGGGATTGAAGTCGAAGAAGTCGATTTCGCCGCCGAGGTTGCAGCACAACTCAAGAGCTAACAGCGCTTGAATCTCAATAAAACGGGGCTTTTGCCCCGTTTTTTTTCGCCCTGATTAAGCAGTCATACCAGCGGAAATTATTCTCTGGCCCCCTAGGGTGCAAGCCTTTTGTCCTGTAAGATACGCCCAGCTCAGGAGTTGAATAATATGCCCAATACAACCGGTGATAAAAAATATAAACGAATCTTGCTTAAGCTTAGTGGTGAGGCGCTCTCGGGTAGTGAAACCTTCGGGATTGACCCCAGAATTCTGGACCTCATGGCACTGGAAATAGGTCAGTTGGTTGGCATTGGTGTGCAGGTTGGGCTCGTAGTCGGAGGGGGTAATTTGTTTCGTGGTTCCGCTTTGCAAGAGGCGGGTCTCGACAGGGTAACCGGCGACCATATGGGAATGTTGGCTACGGTAATGAATGCCTTGGCGCTGCGAGATGCCCTGGAGCGCTCAAATATTTCCACCCAGGTCATGTCATCAATTCCAATGAGTGGGGTCGTGGACCACTATGATCGACGCAAGGCCATTCGCGCATTGGGGAATGGTGACGTTGTTATTTTTTCAGCGGGCACCGGTAATCCATTTTTCACGACCGATTCGGCGGCCTGTCTGCGAGGAATCGAAGTTGAGGCAGAATTGGTGTTAAAGGCTACCAAAGTCGATGGGGTGTATTCGGCCGACCCGATGAAAGTACCCGATGCGGTGAAGTTCGATGAGCTCACCTATGACCAGGTGCTGGAAAAAAGGCTCGAGGTTATGGATCTTACCGCGATTCTCATGTGTCGCGATCACAGTATGCCACTGCGCGTATTCGAGATGGAGCGCCCGGGCGCCCTGTTAAACATCGTACGAGGTGGAGAAGACGGGACCTTGATTAGGTGATAGTCAGGTATTTCTTAAGAGTTAGTTAGGTGGTAGTTAGGGTTTAGTTAGCTGTTACCCCGGCGATAGACCGGTCAACGCGAGGAATGAAAACGTGCTAGAAGATGTAAAAACAGATGCTATTGAACGAATGGATAAGAGTCTTGAGGCACTGACTCATAACTTCAACAAAATTCGAACGGGCAGGGCTCATCCCAGTTTATTGGATGGCATAAAGGTTGAGTATTACGGTTCAATGTCGCCTTTGAACCAGGTGGCGAATATCAATGTTGAAGATGCTCGAACGCTGGCGCTAACGGTCTGGGATAAGTCTATGGTCCAGGATGTCGAAAGGGCGATTATGAAATCGGATCTTGGCCTTAATCCCTCTACCGCAGGTGAGGTGATGAGAATACCGATGCCCATGCTCACCGAGGAAACACGCAAAGGTTTTACCCGTCAGGCTAAAGCCGAAGCGGAGTCTGCGAGAGTCTCAGTACGAAATGCCCGGCGTGATGCCATGGGTATGCTCAAAGAATTAGAAAAGGACAAAGAAATTAGCGAAGACGAGGAGCGACGCGGCCAGGATGAGATCCAGAAACTGACGGATTCCTACATAGCTAAAATCGAAAAAATGTTGGCGGAGAAAGAAGCTGATCTGCTGGAAATATAACCCTGTTTCCTCAGCTCGCAGCCAAGCGCTCTCATGACAAGCAGTGAAATCTCAGGAAATATGATTCCCTATCATGTCGCCATTATTATGGATGGCAACAATCGCTGGGCGAAGCGGCAGGGGCTGCAAGGAACGGCTGGCCACAGAGCTGGAGTAGAGGCCGTTCGCGAAGTGTTGCGCACATGCCGCGATCATGGTGTTCAGGTACTGACTCTATTTGCCTTTAGTAGTGAAAACTGGGGTCGACCGCAACCGGAAGTTCGCGCTCTACTCGCTCTGCTTTCACGCTATCTTAGAGCCGAGGTGCGAGGTCTTCACGAAGATGGAATTCGCCTCCGATTTATTGGCGAGCGCAGCCGATTTAGCGAAAGGCTGCAGCGCTTGATGCGTCAGTCTGAAGAGTTGACTGAACGCAATACAGTTTCCACCGTTGTTATTGCGGTCGATTATGGTGGGCAGTGGGATATTGCCCAGGCGGTTCAGAAATTGGCGGTGCGAGTTCAGGACGGGGAGCTTGAGCCGAACCAGATAACCCCTGAATTGATAGATCAAAACGTCTCAATTAGTGATCTGCCGCATCCTGATCTATGCATCCGCACTGGAGGTGATGCTCGAATTTCCAATTTTATGCTATGGCATTTTGCCTACAGTGAACTGTACTTTACCAACACTCTGTGGCCGGATTTTGGTGAGCTAGAGTTTGCTCGGGCTCTGGCAGATTACAGCCGGCGCGAACGTCGTTTTGGCGTGAGGACCTAATATGAGCTTCAGCTCGCGGGAACAGCATGCTTAAACAGCGCGTGATTACTGGGGTAATCATGGTAGTGGTGTTTTTGTCTGCCGTGGTTTTTCTATCTGTCCAAGGTTTAGCGCTACTTTTCGCCCTGGTCGTGGCGTTAGGGGCCTGGGAGTGGTCTCGATTGGCCAGTTGGCAGGCTTCGCCTGCACGTGTTTTCTACGTCGCCGTTGTACTTGGCTGCATGGCAGCGCTATATCTTTACTGTGATTTGGGCGGTGAACCCGTTCACAAGCAGGTGCAACCGTTTCTTGGTCTGGCTTGTCTGTGGTGGTCAATTGCTCTGCTGTGGGTGAAAAGCTATCCAGCCAGCAGCAGCATTTGGGGAAACCGATGGATGCGCAGTCTCATGGGCCTGCTGATCTTACCGCCTGCTTGGCTGTCAGCTATTTTTTTGCTGAGTTTCCCCCGGGGAGGCGCAATGCTGGTCGCTATGATTCTTATTGTAGTGGCGGCTGATATCGGTGCTTACTTCTCCGGCAAGCGTTTTGGAAAACATAAATTGGCCGAATCCGTAAGCCCCGCTAAAACCTGGGAGGGCTTCTGGGGAGGCATGTGCTGTGCATTGGCACTGGCATTGATTGCTTGGTCTTGGTTGCCTTCCTCTTTTGAGCATATTGGCTTGGGCGCAGTCATCACGATTTTTCTGGCCACAGCCCTGTTTTCGGTCGTGGGAGACCTCGCGGTAAGTATGGTTAAGCGAGAGACAGGGATCAAAGATAGTGGCAGTCTACTTCCTGGTCATGGCGGTGTTTTGGATCGCCTCGACAGTATCTGTGGAGCGGCTCCGGTGTTTGCTCTCGGTCTACTGTTGGTCGGCTGGTAAAAACGATGCGTCTCGTCAGTGTCATGGGTTCTACCGGATCAATTGGTGTTAACACTCTTGATGTCATAGCGCAGCACCCTCAACTATTCCAAGTGTTTGGTCTGGCAGCGAACACTTCTGTGGATGCCATGCTGGCGCAGTGCCTTGTTCACCGTCCGCAATGTGCTGTCATGATGAGTGAGTCTGCTGCTGATGACTTGAAGGCAAAAATACCTCCAGAATGCCCAACCGAAGTGCTTCATGGCGAGGCCGGGCTGGCGCATATTGCTACAGCCGAAGCCGTCGATGCTGTCATGGCTGCGATTGTGGGTGCCGCCGGATTGCGATCTACTCTCGCAGCCGCGCAAGCCGGGAAAGTACTGTTGCTGGCGAACAAAGAGTCACTGGTGATGGGCGGCCATCTGTTGATGCAGGCCGTTCGTGAATGCGGCGCCAAACTACTGCCCATCGATAGCGAGCACAACGCTATTTTTCAATGTATGCCCGTCAATGGAGATGCTTTACCTTCCCAAAAAGGCGTGAGCAAAGTGTTGTTAACCGCCTCTGGTGGTCCATTCCGAACCTGGAGCAGCGAACAAATGCAAAAGGCCGGTCCGGATCAGGCCTGTGCTCACCCGAACTGGTCTATGGGACGGAAAATATCGGTCGATTCGGCGTCATTGATGAATAAAGGGCTGGAGTTTATCGAGGCCTGCTGGATATTTGATTTGTCGCCTGAGATGGTGGAAGTGGTGGTTCATCCTCAGAGTATTATTCACTCGATGGTTCAGTATCTCGACGGCTCCGTGCTCGCTCAGCTGGGAAACCCCGACATGCGTACCCCTATAGCCTACGGGCTCGGCTGGCCCGATCGCTTGGCGTCCGGGGTCGCGCCACTGGATCTTGTGGCCACGGGAAGTTTAGACTTTGAGGCTCCAGATGAAGGGCGTTTTCCCTGTCTCAGGATTGCCAGAGAAGCTGTAGTGGCCGGCGGCACTGCGATGGCAAGCTGTAACGCAGCCAATGAGGTCGCAGTTTCGGCCTTTCTGGGTGAAAACATTCGATTTACCGATATACCCCGAGTTGTAGAGAAAACCCTGGAAGTCGTTAGTGTCGCGGAACCACAGTCGCTGTCCGTGGTCGAACAAGCTGACCATGATGCACGACATGCGGCTCAAGAGATTATTGAGAGATTGAAGTAACGTATGGAATTGATTAACACCATCGCCATTACTCTGGCTACGCTCGCCATTCTGGTCGGTATTCATGAATATGGCCATTTTTGGGTTGCCCGACGTTGCGGCGTCAAAGTGCTTCGGTTTTCCATTGGCTTTGGCAAATCGATTGCCACCTGGCGCGATCAGCGCGGCACCGAATATTCGCTGGCTATAATCCCTCTTGGCGGCTACGTGAAAATGCTGGACGAGCGCGAAGGCGAAGTCAGTGCCGAGGAGCTGGATCAGGCGTTTAATCGAAAGCCTGTATTGCAGCGTATGGCGGTGGTTGCCGCTGGTCCGCTCGCGAATTTCCTGTTGGCTATTGCCGCATATTGGTTCCTGTTCATGGGCGGTGAATCCGGTATTGTGCCGCGTATAGGTTCCGTGGAGGTAGGCTCGGTAGCGGATCTTGCCGGCCTTGAGGCGGGCCAGGAAATCGTCTCTGTGGATGGTGCAGAAACTCCTACCTGGCAGGCTCTCAGCTTCCGTCTCCTGGACCGCATAGGCGACAGCGGGCCAATTCATTTTGCCGTCAAATACCCCAATTCAGAGGTAATTTACGAGTCCGAAGCGGTGTTGGATGCATGGTTATCTGATCAGGAAGTGCCGGATTTGTTCGGGGGTTTGGGGCTTACTATGTACAGGCCCGAGGTGTTGCCTGAGTTTGAAGAGGTGATCAAGGACGCTCCAGCGGATAAGGCGGGCCTTCAGCCCGGCGATCTTGCTTTACGGGCCGATGGCGTCAGTCTGCCGCTGTGGATGGACTTTGTAGACTATGTGCGCGCGAGGCCGGCGCAAGCTATCAATCTCGAATACCTGCGCGATGGCGAGGTGCGAAGCACCACGATTATCCCAGACTCGATTACCGACGACGATGGAAATACCATCGGCCGAATTGGTCTGGGTCCAAAACCGCCCGAGTTACCCGAAGATATGAAACGCACTTTTGATCGCGGACCAGTCGAGTCTCTGGTGGCCAGTGTAAAGCGCACGGCTGAACTGTCCGTCTTCACTCTGAACTCGATTAAAAAGATGGTTATGGGCCTAATCTCGCCAAAAAACTTGAGCGGCCCCATTACGATTGCTAAAGTGGCGTCCGCGTCAGCCAAGTCGGGTCTGGAAGCGTATATCAGCTTTCTCGCCCTGCTCAGTGTAAGCCTGGGAGTGTTGAATTTGCTGCCTATTCCAGTTTTGGATGGTGGGCATCTGATGTATTACACGGTTGAACTTTTAGCCGGTCGCCCGGTACCCGAAAAAGTTCAAATGATGGGCTATCAGGTGGGTTTGTTTTTGGTACTTGGGATTATGGTGCTGGCCCTATACAACGACTTTGCGCGTTTGTGAAACTCGCAGGGTGTGAAGAATAATTAGTAAAAAGAAGCATTACGGTAATTAAAGCAAAACGCAGATATTTCGGCTGCAGGCACTATCCGGTGGTTAAGTGTATTTTGATTAAGCGCACTCTTAAATGGTTTGCTGTTGTTCCCCTTATGTTGGGGCAGTTGGCTTGGGGCCAGAGCTTCGTAATCTCAGACATTCGTGTGGAGGGTTTGCAGCGAATTTCTGCCGGCAGTGTGTTTGCCAGCATGCCCCTGGCCGTAGGTGACACCGTCGATGAGGAGCAAACCCGAGCTGCAGCGCGCAGTCTATTCGCTACGGGTAACTTCGACGATATTCGCATAGGACGCGATGGCAGTGTTTTGGTCATTATTGTCGCTGAGCGCCCCAGCATCAGCGATATTACCATTGAGGGAAACAAAGCCATCGAGACTGAAGCGTTGCTTGATGGTCTCAAAGGCTCTGGTCTGGCTGTGGGCAAGGTGTTCCAGCGATCAACCCTGGAAGGGATGCAACTGGAACTGCAGCGCCAATACGTGCAGCAGGGTCGCTACGACGCCAGCATCGAAACAGAGGTTTTACCCGAACCGCGCAATCGCGTGTCTATTAGCATCGACGTAGATGAAGGTACGGTCGCTGCCATCAAGCATATTAATGTGGTGGGGAACGAGGTTTTCAGCGACGAAGAGCTTACCGACCTGTTTGAACTCAAGACTACCGGGTGGCTCTCTTTTTTCAAAAATGACGATAAGTACTCTCGCGAAAAGTTGACTGGCGATCTCGAGGGGATTACCTCTTACTACCAGGATCGTGGGTATCTGCAGTTCAGAATAGACTCAACCCAAGTCTCGGTTTCGCCGGATAAAGAGCAGGTTTTTATTACGGCTAATGTCACCGAGGGGGAAAAGTTCTCCGTGAGCTCGGTCGATATGTCAGGTGACTTGGTGCTTCCAGAATCGGATCTGCGACGATTTCTGTTGGTCTCCGAAGGCCAGACCTTCTCGCAGCAACTAGTCACTTCATCGGAAGAGTATTTGACCAGGCGATTGGGTAATGAGGGTTATAACTTTGCCAAAGTGACTGGTATTCCCGAAGTCGATGAGGAAAACAACACGGTGTCGATGAAGTTTTTTGTCGACCCCGGAAAGCGTACCTACGTTCGACGCATCGGTTTCTCCGGTAATTTGAAAACAGCGGACGATGTACTGCGCCGAGAAATGCGACAGATGGAAAGCGCGCCTGCGTCGGCATCGGCGATTGAGCAATCCAGAGTGCGACTTGAACGGTTGGGCTTTTTTAGCAAGGCAACCGTGGAAACACCTGAAGTCCCTGGCCACGATGATCTGATCGACGTCGAATTCGAAGTGGAAGAACAGTCTTCTGGTAGCATCGGTGCGAGCTTTGGTTACGCTCAAGATGCGGGCCTGATTCTTGGCGTCAACTTACAACAGGATAACTTTCTGGGTACCGGTAAACGCGTGGGTATCTCGCTGAATTCGTCGCGATATCAGGATTTGTATAATTTTAGTTATACCAATCCGTATTTCACCGAGGATGGCGTCAGTAGGGGGTTCAATATTTTCTACCGCTCCACTGACTTATCGGAGGTGAATGTCGCCAGCTATACCACCGACACGTTGGGCGGCGCCATTAATTTCGGCTATCCCATTAAGGAAACTGAGCGTTTAGGCTTTAGCTTTGGAATTTCCAATACTGAGATTACAGCCGGTCGGTTTGCCGTTCAGGAAATAGTGACAAGCCCCAGGCTTCTACAGGGTGTGAACAACTATTTTGAGAGTACTCTCCAAGAAGACGGAACCTACTCCGCGGTTGAAGAATTATTGCCTCTGAGTGGTTTGCCGCCCGAGTACCTGGTTGCAACCCAGGACACCGGATTCCTCGATGATAACGGAGACGAGTTCCTTAACTGGACGATAACGGGTAGTTGGACTCAATCGACGCTCAATAGAGGCAGGATGGCTACCCGCGGTGCCTCACAGTCTGTTTCACTTGAAGTTTCTATGCCAGGATCTGACCTCGAGTTTTATAAACTGAACTATCGAGGTGAAGTGTTCTACCCCATCACCAGAAACTGGATAGCTCATTTCCGCACTGAATTGGGCTATGGCGGTGGCTATGGAGATACGACCGAGTTGCCGTTTTATGAACACTTTTTTGCAGGGGGCTTCGGCTCAGTGCGCGGTTTTGAGAGTAATACTCTGGGGCCGCGTAGTACTCCTGCAGAATTGTACGATATAGAATCCCCAATCACTGAAATCGATGAAGATGGGAATGCACTCGATTCAGGTGGGCCCAATAACGATTTATTTGGTTATCGATATAATCCCGACACCGGGTTTTTGGATTCCACCACTGTCAATAGACGCAGACCCGACCCATTTGGTGGCAACGTGTTGATTGAGGGCAGTGCCGAATTACTGTTCCCACTGCCGTTTATCAAAGATCAAAGCCAGCTTCGCTCTGCTTTTTTCATCGATGTCGGTAATGTATTCAACACGGAATGCTCAGCTTCACAGATTAATTGTTTTGATGTAGACGCGGACGAATTTCGTTATTCTGTAGGGGTGGGAGTCACCTGGATTACCGGTTTTGGTCCGATGACCTTTAGTCTTGCGAAGCCCTTGAATGCGGGTCCGGATGACAGAGAAGAAGCGTTCCAATTTACCTTGGGTCGTGGATTTTAATTTACTATTTATTGTTATGTTTGGAGAAAAGTGTGTCTAGAATGTTAAGAGTAGCCCTAACTTGTTTGTTTTTGGCAGCCCCTGCGCTGGCTTTTGCCCAGGGAAAAATTGCGGTGGTCAATGTGCAAGAGGCCATTTTACAAACTGACCAGGCACAGAAGCGTTTGAGTGATGTGCGCTCAGAGGAAGACTATAAGTCTGATAAGGCTGAGTTTGACCGCTTAAAGGATGAATTTGACGCTTTGGTGGCGAAACTGAAGACCGATATGGCCGTAATGAGTCAGGAGCAACAGGTTGCCGCGAGACAGAAGCTCACCAGTAAGCAGGGCGATCTAGAGCATGTCACCGGCAAGCTTCAGCAGGCGGAGCAGTCCGCGGGCCAAGCCATCTTGCAGGAGATGTCGCCGAAAGTTCAGGAAGTACTGCGTGATCTTATCGCTACTGAGGGAATTGGTCTTCTACTGCAGCGCAATTCAGTTATCCACGCCGACGCTGGTTATAGCATCACGGCGAAGGTTACCGATAAGCTGAATCAGATACCCAGCAAGTAAGCACGAGCAATGATTTCGCTCGGAGAACTCGCCAAAACACTGGAACTGGAGTTCACGGGCGATTCGCAAGCGCAGATCACCGGTTTAGCACCGCTGGGCAGTGCTGGCATCGGGCAGTTGTCTTTTCTCGCCTCAAAAAAATATCTGTCTCAGTTAACTAGCACGCAAGCCCAAGCGGTTATTCTTACGGGCGAATTTTCTGAGCAATGCCCTGTGGATTGCCTGATAGCGAATGATCCCTACGTCGCCTTTGCGCGGGCAACGCAGCTGTTTGATAACAGCCCAAAAGCGAGTGTTGGAATTCATCCCACTGCAGTTATCGCTGCGGATAGCGAAGTGCATGACACTGCATCTATTGGCCCTTACGTCATCGTGGAGGCCGGTGCCTTCATCGGCGCAGAGGCGTCGATTGGCGCAAGCACTTTTGTTGGGCAGGGTTCACGAATAGGTGCAGGGACCGTGATCCACCCTCATGTTTGCATTTATCACGACGTACATGTGGGTGAGCATTGCGTTGTTCATGCTCAGACAGAGCTGGGATCAGACGGCTTTGGTTTTGCACCCGGTTCTGAGGGCTGGGTGAAAATCTGCCAGTTGGGAGGAGTACGCATTGGTGATCGAGTTGAGATCGGTGGTGGCTCGACCATTGATCGTGGCGCCTTGGAACACACCACCATAGACGATGGTGCGATACTCGATAACCAGGTTCATATAGCTCATAATTGCAGCATAGGCAAAAATACCGCGATAGCAGCTTGCTGTGCAGTCGCCGGAAGCACGAAGATAGGCGCGAACTGCACTTTCGGCGGGATGGTAGGCGTTGTTGGTCACATTGAAATCTGTGATGGCTCACATTTTACCGGCAAAACCATGGTCACCAAGTCAGTCACCCAGCCGGGTTCCTATTCATCGGGTACACCAATAGCGACATCGAAAGAATGGAGGAGAAACGCTGTTCGATTTTCGCAGCTGGATGCTTTGCACCGCCGCGTGAGTAAGTTAGAAAAACCCTTAAAGCCATAATCTCTCCAGGAGCCTTCGCTCGATGATGGACGTTGTAGAAATTCGCAAGTATTTACCCCACCGATATCCTTTTTTGTTAGTTGATCGGGTCGTCGAACTGATCCCCTCAGAATCTATTGTCGCCTACAAGAACCTGACGGTTAACGAACCTTTTTTCAATGGGCATTTCCCGGATCAACCGGTCTTCCCCGGTGTTTTGCTGACGGAGGCTATGGCCCAGGCGGCAGGTATACTCGGATTTAAAAGTATGGGTAAGACCCCGGAAGATGGATCTATGTATTACTTTGTCGGCGCAGATAAGTTGAGGTTTAAGCGGCCCTGTGTGCCGGGAGACAAGGTCATGTTGCGCGCCAAAATTATCTCCGAGAAACGAGGAATCTGGAAATTTGATGTCAGTGCCGATGTGGACGGAGAATTATGTGCATCAGCAACTATCCTCTGCGCCGATAGATAGGTCATGATCGACGAACGCGCCATTATTGATCCAACGGCAAAACTTGCCGATGATGTCACGGTTGGTCCCTGGTCAATCATCGGGCCCGAGGTAGAAATTGGTCCTGGTACCAAGGTTGAATCTCATGTTGTCATTCGAGGGCCTACGGTTATTGGCGCCGGGAACCACATCTATCAGTTTTCAAGTATTGGCGAAGATACACCCGATTTAAAATATCACGATGAGCCCACCCGCTTGGTGATCGGTGACAATAATACAATTCGCGAAAATGTCACCATACATCGAGGTACAGTTCAGGACAGGTCCGAAACCAGGATTGGCAATGACAATTTGTTGATGGCCTATGTCCATATCGGCCATGACAGCGTTTTGGGCAACAATACTATTTTGGTCAACAACACAGCGCTTGCAGGTCACGTTCATATCGGCGATTGGGCGATACTCAGCGGCTATACCCTGGTACATCAGTTTTGCAAAATTGGCGCGCACAGTTTTAGCGGAATGGGAACTGCCATAGGCAAGGATGTCCCTGCCTACGTCACTGTCAGCGGTGCGCCTGCTGAAGTTCGAACGATCAACACCGAAGGACTGCGTCGCCGTGGTTTTTCAGCGGACGCAATCAGCCAGTTGCGTCGAGCGTTTAAAATACTGTATCGCCAGGGGCTGACGATTGATATTGCGTTAGAGCGTTTAGAAGTGCTTTTGCACGAAACCCCTGAAATTCAAGCCCTGATCGACAGCATTCGCGCTTCGGAGCGCGGTATCGTTCGATAAATGTCCTCCAGCACCTTGCGGGTTGGAATACTGGCCGGAGAAACCTCGGGGGATATCTTGGGTGCTCATCTACTCGATGCGCTGCACGATCGCTATGACGAGATTGTCGTCGAGGGGATTGGCGGCCCCTTAATGGCTGAGCAGGGCCTTAAGAGTATGTTTCCCATGGACCGACTCTCGGTCATGGGGTTTGTAGAACCCTTTAAACGCTTACCCGAACTATTGCGAATTCGCCGAACGGTTGTTCGGCACTTCATCGACAATCCCCCGGACGTCTTCATCGGAATAGATTCTCCGGATTTTAATCTTCGACTCGAGTACAAGCTTCGCCGTGCCGGTATCACCACCGCGCATCTTGTCAGCCCCTCTGTGTGGGCTTGGCGCGGCGGTAGAATTCATAAAATCAAGCGCAGCATCGACTTGATGCTCACCCTGTTTCCCTTTGAAACGCAGGTCTACCGAAATCATCAGGTGCCGGTGGAGTTTGTCGGGCACCCATTGGCCGACGAAATCCCGCTGCAAGTCGATGCGAGTGAAGCGAGAAAAAAATTGAACTGCAGTTCCGCCGGGAAAGTCCTCGCGATCATGCCGGGCAGTCGTGCGGGGGAGGTCGGAATGCTGACTCCTGTGTTTTTGGAGGTTGCCCATCAGCTGACGTTGGAAGTGCCGGGTATTTCCTTTTTGCTACCGGCCGCCAATGATGCGCGATACCTTGAACTTGAAGAGCAGCTGCGCGCTTACCCCGATCTTCCGGTTACCTTGCTTAGGGGGCAGTCTAGGGATGCAATGGCTGCTGCTGATGCGGTCTTACTGGCATCCGGTACTGCGACCCTCGAGGCGATGCTTCTTAAGCGGCCGATGGTTATCGCGTATAAAATGTCGGCTCTCTTCTGGGCCATTATCTCTCGGATTGCGACCACCAAATACGCTGGACTGCCCAATGTACTCGCCGATAAGGCATTGGTACCCGAATTGTTACAGGAAAAGGCACGAGCAGACCTGATCGTCGCAGCCCTGCGACCGTTGATCACAAGTGGCGCTGATCGGGAGTCCACTATCGCTGAATTTGATGCGATTCATCGACAGTTGCGGCTTGGCTATAGCGACCGCGCTGCGCAGGCGATCGTCGATAAAGTGAGTGACGCAAGGCGGTGAAGCACGATCGATCCGAAACCTTCACCATGGCCTATTCGGGATGGGATTTTGCCGGGGTCGATGAAGTCGGCCGGGGTCCATTGGCTGGCGACGTAGTGGCCGCCGCCGTTATTCTAGATCCCAAAAACCCTATTTCAGGGCTGCGTGATTCGAAGAAACTCAGTGCGAACAGACGCGCTGAACTGGAAGTCCTGATTAAAGAACGCGCACTTGCCTGGGCAGTTGCCAGGGCATCCGTCGTAGAGATCGATGACATCAACATTCTTCAGGCCAGCCTGCTGGCAATGCATCGTGCCGTTCAGTCTCTGGATCCTCAACCTGGGTATGTGCTGGTTGATGGCAATCGATTGCCCTCCTGGAACTATGCGTCGGAGCCTGTGGTAAAAGGAGATGACCGGGTACCCGCCATCGCCGCAGCGTCTATTCTTGCGAAAGTGCAAAGAGATAGCGAGTTGATCGCCCTGGATGAGCAATATCCCGGTTATGGATTTGCCGCACACAAAGGCTATCCAACCCCGGCCCATCTTCAGGCTTTGCGTGAACTAGGGGTAACTCCGGTGCACCGAAAAAGCTTCGCTCCGGTAAAAATTCTGTTAGCGGAGGCGTCGGCAGAGTAAACTTAAGCCGCGCTTTTTATTAGTCTTATAGCATGACAGATTTCGTACATCTCCGACTTCATAGTGAATACTCTCTTGTCGATGGTTTGGTGAGAATCAAGCCGCTTGTTAAGCGCTTGGTCGACCTGAATATGCCGGCGGTCGCACTCACAGATCACAGTAATTTCTTTGGCTTGGTGAAGCTCTACAAGGCCGCTACCAGCAGTGGCGTGAAACCCATTTTCGGTGTGGACCTAAAAATTGTCGATTCCGATGATGCCGAGGATTCCTACCCGATCTCGTTGCTGGCTATGAACGAGGAAGGCTACCGAAATCTCACTGTGTTGATATCGCGGTCCTATACCGAGGGCCAATACCTGGGCGAACCGTTTGTTCGTAAAGCCTGGTTGGAAGAGCACTCCGCGGGCGTCATTGCCATGTCTGCAGGAGCTGCTGGCGATGTCGGGCAAGCATTGGTTGGAGGAAAACAGGACCTAGCGGAAGACAGAGCAAGATATTGGATGGGCCTGTATCCCAATCGTTTTTATCTTGAGTTACATCGCACCGGCCGAGATGGCGACGAGACCCATTTGCACGCTGCGGTCGCGCTTGCCGAGAAGCTTGCCTGCCCAGTCGTTGCCACCAACGATGTGCGATTTCTCGATAGCGCCGAGTTTGAAGCCCATGAAGCACGGGTGTGCATTGGCGAGGGTAGGGCGCTGGATGATCCGCGCCGAGCGAGACTGTTTACAGATCAGCAATACCTGAGATCCGCCGAAGAGATGACGAAATTGTTCGCAGACGTTCCAGAGGCGTTGGCGAACACGGTGGAAATAGCCCGGCGCTGCAATCTGATAATGGAGTTGGGTAAGCCCTATCTTCCCGATTATCCCGTGCCTCCTGATCTCACCATGGATGCCTTTTTTCGCCAGCTTTCCCACGAGGGTTTGGAAGCTCGACTTAAGGACTTGCTGGACGAATCTGCAGAAAATTATCAGCAGCAAAAGCAGGTTTACCTCGATCGCCTGGAGTTTGAACTCGAGGTTATTATTCAGATGGGTTTCCCTGGCTATTTCCTGATCGTAATGGATTTTATTCGCTGGGCGAAAGAACAGGATATTCCGGTTGGACCTGGTCGAGGCTCCGGTGCTGGGTCACTGGTAGCCTACGTTCTGGAGATAACGGATCTGGATCCCCTGGAATACGATTTGCTGTTCGAGCGCTTCCTCAATCCCGAACGAGTCTCCATGCCCGATTTTGACGTCGATTTCTGTATGGAGCGTCGAGATGAAGTGATCGGCTATGTCGCCGACACCTACGGGCGCGAAGCGGTGTCACAAATTATTACCTTTGGGACCATGGCAGCCAAAGCGGTTGTTCGAGATGTCGCCCGAGTGCAAGGCAAGGCCTACGGGTTGGCAGATAAACTGTCAAAAATGATTCCATTCGAAGTGGGAATGACGCTGTCTAAGGCACTGGAGCAGGAAGAGCCATTACGAGAGTTTCTCGCCGATGACAACCAGGCCCAGGAAATCTGGGACATGGCCGAGCAGTTAGAGGGAATTACCCGAAACGTAGGCAAACACGCCGGTGGAGTGGTTATCGCACCCTCCCAGCTGACGGATTTTTCTCCACTGTATTGCGATGAAGCCGGCGGCGGTTTGGTTACCCAGTACGACAAGGGCGATGTGGAAGATGCTGGCCTGGTCAAGTTCGATTTTCTGGGTTTGCGCACATTAACGATCATCGACTGGGCTGTAAAAATTATCGATGTTCAGCGCGCCAAGTTAGGTGAGTTGCCCCTGGATATAATGCAGATTCCGCTGCAGGATGCCGCCAGTTTCAAGCTGCTGCAATCGGCAGAAACCACCGCGGTGTTTCAGCTTGAATCCCGGGGTATGAAAGACCTGATAAAACGGCTTCAACCGGATTGCTTCGAAGACATTATTGCCCTTGTGGCACTTTTTCGCCCGGGGCCATTGCAATCGGGGATGGTTGATAACTTCATCAATCGAAAGCATGGGCGGGAAGCGATTTCCTATCCGGATGCACAGTATCAGCACGAGTGGTTGCAGCCGATTCTTGAGCCTACCTACGGCATTATTTTGTATCAGGAACAGGTGATGCAAATTGCCCAGGAACTGGCTGGATACACCCTCGGCGGCGCCGATATGTTGCGTCGTGCCATGGGTAAGAAAAAGCCTGAGGAAATGGCCAAACAGCGCGAGATTTTTCAGGACGGCGCAATCGCCAAAGGTGTTGATGGCGAACTGTCCATGAAGATTTTCGACCTGGTGGAGAAATTTGCCGGTTATGGATTTAACAAATCCCACTCGGCAGCCTACGCGCTGGTTTCCTATCAGACAGCCTGGTTGAAAACGCATTACCCAGCTCCCTTCATGGCAGCGGTAATGAGTTCTGAATTGCAAAATACCGATAAGATTGTGATCTTTGTAGAAGAGTGCCGGTCGATGGGGCTGGGCCTGAAACTGCCTGATGTGAACGAGGGGCAATACATGTTCACCGTGAACGACGACAACGAAATTGTCTATGGCCTCGGTGCTATCAAGGGACTCGGTGAAGGGCCTGTCGAGAATATATTGGGCGCTCGAGAAAGTGGTGGGGAATTTACAGACCTGTTTGATTTCTGCGCGAGAACTGAACCCCGCAAAGTCAATCGCAGAGCCATCGATGCACTGATTCGTTCAGGGGCCTTCGACTCACTCAATGTACCGCGCTGGGTGTTGATGGCGAGTGTCGACGATGCTCTGAAGGCGGCAGAACAAAGTGCCAGTAATCGTGACAGCGGCATTGAAGATTTGTTTGGTGAAGTGGTTCCCAGCAGTGGCACTAATGGTGGGGGTGATATCTACAGTGATTTTAGGGCGGCCCGCGAGTGGTCTGGCAGAGAACGTTTGTCCGGGGAGAAGGAAACTCTGGGTTTGTATGTGACTGGTCACCCGATCGATGAGTATGAACAGGAAATAAGGAAATTTGCTCCCACCCGAATCGCGGATTTGCGTGCCAATAAACAGGGCAATCAGATCCTCGCCGGATTGATCGTAGACATTCGCACCATGAAGACGAAGCGCGGCGATACCATGGCCATTTTGCGCCTGGATGACCGCAGCGCCAGAATTGAAGTGACGGTTTACGCTGAAGCTTATAACGCTGCCAGAGAGCTACTGTCCAAGGACAGCATCGTGATCGTAGAGGGCGCGGTTGCACACGACGATTACTCGGGTGGATTGGCTATGCGAGTCAAAGAAGTTCGCTCCTTGCTGCAAGCCAGGCAGAACTATGCATCCGAGCTATGCATCGAGCTTCGCTATGACATGGTAGACCAACCGTTCACTGACGAATTAGAGCGGATGTTAACGGGCGCCAGTGGAGGAACCTGCCCGGTTGCGCTTGTCTACGGGGGTGCCAGTAGCCGGGCGAGGGTTCGCTTGGGTGAGCGATGGAGAGTCTCCCCCAGTGATGAACTGATCGAAGGCTTACGTGAGCGCGTCGGCGGTGGCAGTGTCTCTTTGCTATACCGGTAAGCGAATCGATGTAAGAATCAATGAGTGAAAAGGAATAAGCCAATGCTGCTAGAGAACAAGATTGTCATTGTGTCGGGAATTGGTCCCGGTTTGGGTCAGGAATTATCGACGCTCGCTGCGAAGGAAGGCGCTAGCGCTGTGGTGCTGGCGGCCCGTACCGTCAGCAAGTTGGATGTCGCCGAGCAAGAAATAAATGACTTGGGTCTGGGCACCAAAGTGCTGAAAGTGGCAACGGATATTTCTGATAAGGAGCAGTGTTTGGCACTGGCCAAACAAACGGCGGAGTCTTTTGGGCGCATCGATGTACTGTTCAATAGCGCCTATGATCCAGGCAGTTTTGAACCAGTAGAGAGTGCAGATATGGACGGATGGCGTCGAGCGATGGATGTCAATTTCTTCGGTACCATGCACTTAACTCAAGCCTGCGTGCCTTACATGAAGGACGCGGGCGGTGGCTCGGTGGTTATGATCGCCACCATGGTGGAGCACAAACCGCTGGCGACACAAGGTGGCTATGGGTCTTCGAAGTCGGCCTTGCGCTCGGCCACAAAGCACTTGGCCTTGGAGCTGGGTCAGTACAATATTCGGGTGAACAGCTGCCATATGGGTTGGATGTGGGGGCCTAGTGTCGAAGGCTATTTCGCCTGGCAGTCTCAAACCACCGGGAAAACTACCGATGAGCTAATCTCAGAAGTCACTAAGAACATTCCCCTGGGCGTGATTCCCGATGATGGTGAATGCGCCAAAGCGGCGATGTTTTTCGCTTCTGATTACGCAAGTGTAGTTACCGGGGCGGCGCTGGATGTTAACGGCGGCGAGTTTATGCCAATCTAATACGAGAGAAAGATTATGTCTAATATAGAAGTTGAAGCGGCGGTGTTTCGTCGCCTTCTGGAACACCTGGATAGCCGCAAAGATGTACAGAATATCGAATTGATGAATCTGGCGAGTTTTTGCCGTAACTGTCTTTCCAAATGGTATGTGGCGGCCGCTGAAGAGCGAGGAGAAACCGTAAACTACGAGCAGGCGAGAGAACTTGTCTACGGAATGCCTTATAGCGAATGGAAGAAGTTGTATCAAACGGAGGCCACCGCGGAGCAGCTTGCCGCGTTCGACAAAAAAGAGAAGTAACGTCCACGTTTTTTGTAGGCGGTGTAAACGGTTTAAATGGATCTACAGCGGTCCGTAGGGCAAAAAACGATTGTCGCTCACGGAGCGTATCCATTTGAGTAGCTCTTTGTCCAATCGCGCGCCGCGTTTTCTTAAGCACTTTGCCAGGGGTATAACGGGAGATTTGTCACCGCTCTCCCAACCCGGAAGGTTTTCCGCTACGACAAAGAACCGTATCAGGTGGAGTATTTGTTCGTCGGAGAGTGATTGGGCGGTGTCGGTCCAAATAGATGATTCCAGCGTGATTAACCCTGAGAGTTCCTGGGATTCTGCACCGCTAATGAAATCGTCGAGTTGATCCAGCTTTTGTGCTTCGCTCAGATTGATGAAGCGAGTGAGTATCTCTGGTTCGATGTGTATGCTTTGGGCCGCCGCCTCGGCGGCGGGGTCCCAGGAACCAATCGACATATCTTTCTCCTTAGGCAGTTGGCCATTATAAGAGAAAGTAAATTAGCTGTCGCTGTCGATCAGTTTACGTAAGTAATTAAATCGTGAGGCATAGGATTCCACAACCTCGTCTCTGGTGCGCACCAAGACGTTTTTAATCGGTTCTTTAGGAGGCATATCGTCTTCGCTCCAGTAAAACTGCTTGCCCAGCTCATTGAGTCCGTCGCCTATCACGTTAGCGCTTTCAAGAGTTGCTTGAACCAGAAACATTTCGGCGACAACGATATCGCTGACCGCTCTTTGCATTCTGCTTTGAGAACTCACTTCCTGAGCTTCCATTAGAACAATCTCCTGTCAGAGTTAACCTGTATTCGGTGCGTGCGCCAAAATGGTGCCTTTTCGCACTATCAGTGTGCTTAAACCTGGAAAGAGTACCGCTTGATCCAGTGTTTTCCGCATTGCACAAACCTCTTTGCAAGCCTTGTGCCAGCGGAACGCCATGATAATGAAAATTTGTTACAGTTCAATATGTGATGGCTAAGTTTCTAGTGAATATGTCATAAGCAGAGCCCGTATGGCGGTTACAACTGCCGAACTTTGAATTTTCGCCCTTTGATTCGTCCATTGATTAGTCGACCTAGGGCCTTACCTGCCACCGAAGACTCAATCGCCACATAGGCGGCGTAGTCCATCACTTCTATCTTACCTACCGCTTTACCCTCTATGCCTGCCTCGCCGGTTAAAGCGCCGAGAATATCCCCGGGGCGCACTTTGTCTTTTCGACCACCGGCAATACATAGGGTTGCAAATCGAGGCAGGGGCATTTTGCGGCCAGTTTGGGGCAGAGATTCGATGGCTTCAAACGCAAGGTCCCGATTTATGTACTCGCCGATCTGATCGAATTTGTAACGCTCAGAGTCTGAAAATATGGAAACTGCCAGACCTTCTTTTCCCGCTCTTCCGGTGCGGCCGATGCGATGCACGTAGACTTCAGTGTTGCGGGGCAGATCGAAGTTCACCACAGCGGGCAGGTCTTCAATGTCCAGCCCTCTGGCGGCTACGTCCGTGGCTACCAGCACACTGCAGCTGCGCTGTTTGAACTGGACTAGCACTTGATCGCGGTCTCTTTGTTCAAGATCACCGTGTAGGGCTTTGGCGCTAATGTTTTTCTCGCACAAAAAGTCAGTGACTTCTCGAACCTGTACTTTGGTGTTACAAAAAACAACCGCCGCTTCGGGGTGGTGGGCGTTCAACACGTCCACCAGAGCCTGTAGTTTCCCAGCTTTGTGGCAAATATAGAACACTTCAGAAATATGCTCGTTGCTGTGCAGTGACTCCACGCTTACCGTTACCGGAGATTGCTGAAACTGGCTGCTCAGTGAATCGATGTCATCCGGGTAGGTGGCGGAAAACATCAGTGTTTGCCGATTGTCCGGTGTTTCTTCGATTATTGTCTTGATGTCGTCAATAAAACCCATTTCTAGCATGCGGTCTGCTTCATCCAAAACCAGAGTGTTCACTCGTGATAGGGCCAGGGTTTGCTTGCGCACGTGGTCCTTGATCCGACCGGGAGTCCCCACAACAATATGAGCGCCATGCTCAAGCGAACCGATCTGCGGGCCTATCGACTGGCCGCCGCATAATGTGACCACTTTGATATTTTGTGCGAAGCGAGCAAGTCGGCGAATCTCTGTGGAAACCTGACTGGCCAATTCTCGGGTGGGACAAAGAACGATAGCTTGGGTCGCAAAATCCTTGGGATTCAGTTTGGCCAGCAGCGGTAGACCGAATGCCGCTGTTTTGCCGGACCCGGTTTTTGCCTGAGCAATTAGATCCTGGCCTGCTAAGGCGAGCGGTAACGCTTCTGCCTGGATCGGAGTCATATGTTTGTAGCCCAGCCTCTCCAGGTTGCGCAGCTGTTCCTCGGGGATTGTCAGGTTGGAAAAAGATTGCTTGCTCACGTTAGGGGCGGTCCAGTGGATTACGGCGCGGGAGTATACCAGAGTGGTGTGCTATCGCCCCAACTGCTTACCTTGGCCTGCCAAGTTGCTTCGGACCAGCAATTGCTGGCGGTTTTGTGTATAATGTCCGGCCATTCGGAAAATATAAGGTTTCACATGGCACCCAAGCCAACAGCACAGCCCGGGAAAAAGCCTCACACTCAACCCTCAAAGAAGAAGCAACCTGCATCGGTGGAGACTTCCCAGTCTATTGAGGAACAAACCAAGGCGTTCTTTAAGGCGGGTGGAAAGGTTGAAGAAATTCGCACTGGCGTTAGCGGCCAGCAGGGGTTAGCCGGTCCGCGCCACATTTCACTGGGAACCAGCGGCAATACCGCAAAGTCCTAGACGCCTGCCGTCATAATTATAGCTTGAACGATGTTGATCCTCGTTCCGGTGGCAATCGGAACGATAGGCCAGAGACCGTTTGCGAGATGGAAAAACCCGGAGATTACGCCCATCGAGGTGCCCCTATTGGGCCATATTGCTCGATTGTTTAGGCGTTGACTCTACTTATTGGCCGTATATAATGCTCCGAGCTTGAAAGTGCAACTTATCGTTATTTATGCCCAATTTTTCGACGTTCTATCTTTAGTACCTCGGCCTGATTTTCATAAGTAATAGCTACACATTTCAGCAAAATGGCCTGTTAAGGGCTTTAATTACTAATGAAATAGGAAATACATATGTCTACAACTACCGGTACCGTTAAGTGGTTCAACGAATCTAAAGGTTTTGGTTTTATCGAGCAAGAATCTGGTCCTGACGTGTTTGCACACTTCAGCGCCATCTCAGGTTCAGGCTTCAAGACTTTGGCCGAAGGCCAAAAAGTTGAGTTCACTGTGACTCAAGGCCAAAAAGGTCCTCAAGCAGAGAACATCGTAGCGGTTTAATCACCCTGCGAAAAAAAGGCGAGACTTAACGGTCTCGCCTTTTTTTTGCCTGAAATTTGATCTTGGATGTACCCGAGACAGCCCCGAGCTACAGGTCCTGGGGGTTAAACCAGATCGGTGAAGTGTATGCACGTTCCTGCAGTGTAGCCGGTCCCTCTTCAGGGATGTCGGCATTGAGAGCCAGCGCATCATAAAGTGAGTGTCTGGGTGTTGGAATCTCCAGTACTCGCACATAGTAAAAAGCAGCTTGATCGGCGTCGAAATCCGGATCGGTCCATCGTATTGACAATTCCTCGGCTCCGATACTGTTCTCATAGTGACCGGTACTTAAATCTACCGTGTTCCCCACACTCGGCAGTTTGCCATCGAAGTTGAGCTGCCGATCGCCTGACCAGGCCACGTTGTAGACTTTCTCATGCTGGATACCGCTAGAGTCCACCCACCCTTTGACAACCTGTACCCTGTCGAGATTGGCCCCGTTTGGGTCTTTCATGGCCCGAATAAGCATTTGCGGTGACTGGCTTCCTCCCACTCGGTTCAAATTGCCGCCCATTGGAACGCCCTGTGAGTATCCAATATTTGCGAAGTCTGTTGATTCAACACTGCTTTCACTGAAATCCCAACCACCAAAAACCTGAACCCGAAGTCTGGTCCCCGTAGTTGCGTAAACTTCCTTGCGTTGGAAGGCGGCAAATATCTCATCACGCGTATTGTCCCGGGCCCATACAGCCGCCAAGCCCGATGCTGACATATTCCAGCCGGTGACTTCTCCACCGCCTATTCTTTCGCTTGAGCGTTTGGTTTCGGGGGTGGAGTCTCGTGCAAACTTTCCCCAGAAATTGTCTTCCTCCGCTGAAGAAAGTCCTGAATGGGAATCAGTCGATCCAATCATTCCGAACTGGTAGGGATTGACGCCTATCTTTTGCTCCAGAGCCAACCCGAGGCGCAGCGCGGAACGCGCGTAATCGGCGGCTTTTGGAACGTAGTCCATATGCCCTTGTTGTATGTAGTGGGTGTAAGTTTCGAAATCGGCAAATTCGTCATCGGGGGATACAGTTGGATGTGTTTCGGAATCGCCCTTAATTTGGGTGATTTCCGATACCGGCTCCCACTGCATGCGTCGGCGCGCGTACTCTTGTGTAATAGCTACTCCCTTCAATGTGGTATCGGCATACATGTACCCTTTGGAGATATTGGAGTTGTGCGGCATGGCAATAAAACGCGAGCCGGTTCGATCACTCGTCTCTTCCAACCAAGTCCATAAATCTTCCGGGTACTGGCTCTGGTCTGACCCATAGGGTACGAATTGTTTGGCCCGGACGCCGGAATCCGGTGTGAAAACGATTCGGTGCAGGTTGGCTCCAGTGGGGATTGAACTCCACTCCCAGCCGATGAAAGTGGTGAACTTGCCGGGGGAGTTGTGACGTTCCGCTGCGTCCACAATTTCGTGCCACGCTGTGCTCTCCGTGTCGAGAGTATCGCCAAAGGTGCTCGTGGGAAGCTCGTTAGCGGGATCTGCCACGGGATCGGAGCCGGGATTTTCCGCGCTGACAGGCAGCAGAGCGTTAAACACGCTTGCGCCATCACCGCTCTCGATCGCACGGTTCAGCATGGTGATTGCAAACCAGGCCTTGAGATTACCCCACAACCCCAGGTCCTCGGGCTCCGCTGTGCCGAGATTTGTCGCCCTGATAACGCCCATAAGTTCTGCATGATCGGAGACAACCAGAAAATCCAGAGGCGTGCCAATTTGTACTCGGGCTCGATTGAAAGGGTGAACAACGGGCAAGCCCTTAGCCCAGCGATAGGCCGTGTCGGGATCGGCGGTCTGGTTCTTGTTCAAATAGGCGTCGAAGGAATAGGACGTGTGCAGGTGAGTGTCGCCAAATAGTAGTTGGCTGGGTTCCGCCACCGCTGTGTTTTGGGTGAGGCCCAAGGCTAGTAAGCCTGTAGCAAAATGCCTGAAAAGCGACATGTGAATTTCCTTCGAATCATTATTCTAATGCCACAAATTATTACACAAAGCACAGGCTTTGGCTCCACACCGTCTTTGGGTTCGCTACTTCCGTTCCTAGATGCCGTGTACGGTGCTAGAATGAGACTTTAGCGAGTATAGGCGGCATCTCATTCAATGGCAGTGAAGACCTTATCTTGAAGTGGAAGGTGCTTAAGTTGTTCTTGCCCTTGTTGCTGCTGGGGTTTGTGGTGCCCATGATTATGCCCGGTGCCGATGGAAAACCGGTGATGTCGTATCGTGATTGGCTCCCTGATGAATCCACTCTCGATTCCTTGCAGCAAAAAGCCCGGAGCGGAGCGCGGGTGATTGGCGAAGCATTGGACAGTGGTGTCGAGGCCGCGGGAGGCGAACCTCCTGAGTTGTTGGAGGGGTTGGGAGGCCTCAAAAACGAAGCCCCTTCGTCGAAACAAGTTTACAAATGGAAGGATGAGTTTGGCCAATGGCATTTCACTGATGATGCCGAAGTGGCGAAACGCCGAGGTGCAAATGCTTCGGAACTCGAAGAGCATGTCCTGTCCTATCCCGCCAACGAGATGTCTGCTCCAGCTGAGCATCCTCCGATCCCTGAAGCCGCGCCAGCGGAGTCCTTTGAACCAAGTTTAAAGAATGTTCCTAAGGTAATGGGGGAAGCCAATCGTGTGAAGGAGCTTCTAGAGCAGCGTTATCGGGATACAGAACAACTCTGAGAATCTTCAGGTTCCGACCTGAATTCATTCAGGTGCCGGTGCTTTTTCACCGCGCGTTCGCAGCGATTTAAGCCGGCGGTAATTTGTTAAACCAGGGAGCTGCCTGTTCTAACTGAGCCGCCAACTGAAACAACAGGCCTTCCTCCGCATAGCGCCCCGCAAACATTACTCCAACAGGTAGTCCCTCAGGCGTCCAATGTAGCGGAACTGATATGGCTGGCTGCCCAGTGGCGTTATACAGCATCGTGAAGGCGGAAATATTAATGGCCTCTTTTTCATAAGGCTCATTTTTCTGATTTAAACTCAGCTTACCCAGTTTTACCGGAGGCGTGGCGAGTGTGGGAGAAAGCAAAACATCAAATTGGCGTTGCAGCAATGCCATTTGTTGAGATGCTCGTTCTATGCCTCTATTGGCAGCATCCAGTTGCTCTGCCGAATAAACCCGTGAACTCTGATATCGTTGCCAGATAATCGGTTCGAGATCGTCTTGCGTGACTTTTCTGCCGAGCTGTTGTTCGCGCGCCACCACGCGCGCCACCGTGCCGACACCCATAACGACTCTCGTACTGGTAAAAAAATCTCGCGGGTCGATGGGGATTCGTACGTGGTCTACTGAGTGTCCGAGGCTTTCACACAGTTTCGCAGCTTTCTCTGCCGCTTTTGCGCATTCCGGGTGAACTTTGCTGTAAGTGACGGGAGTGGTGATCAAACCAATACGCAGTGAGTGTGGGGGTCGTTGAATTTGTTCCAGATAGGTTTTACCCGGCGCGGGAGCAATAGTGGTTTGACCAGGTTCCGGCCCGCGTGTGGCGTCAAGTAGCGCAGCACTATCGCGAACACTGCGAGATATAGCGTGAATAACACTCATGGTGGAGGACAATTTTTTCGGCCCGGCTGGAACGCGTCCTCTGCTGGGTTTCAGGCCGAACAGTCCGCAGCACGATGCGGGAATTCTTATCGATCCTCCACCGTCCGTGGCGTTGGCGATGGGTAGAATTCCTGTCGCAACTGCAGCGGCGGCACCACCCGAGGAGCCCCCGGTGGTGCGGGTCAAATCCCACGGGTTGCGAGTTTCCCCAAACAAGATGGATTCGGTCGTCCCGGTGCCGCCAAATTCAGGGGTCGCTGTTTTGCCGAAGATCACCAGGCCCGCCCGTCGATATCGATCGACCACGGTGCTGTTGTGCTTCGACACCGCATCTTTGTAAAAACGAGATCCGTTAGTGGTGACCGTGCCGGTTAACGCCATCCCCAGATCCTTCAGCATAAAGGGGACACCTGTGAATGAGCCCTTTGGCAGGCCTTTCTTCACGGTTATTCGCGCTCGATCATAGAGTTTTTCAACCACGCAATTGATATTCGGATTAACCGCTTCGCTGCGAGAAATCGCTATTTCCAGGAGCTCTGCTGCAGATACGTCGCCATTGCGAACAAGATGAGCGAGACTCAGGGCATCGTGATTGCGATATTCTTCAAAGCTCAGCGAGGAGCTTCGGGCCGCTTTTAGGGTAGTGGAGGTCCCCGCTGCAGCAGCAATTGCCAAGCCCTGTTTTATTAGATTTCTTCGGCTTAAATTATTCGGCATAGCCATTAACCCATTTTTTTATAATCGCTATTTAGAACTTTAGAATAGGTGGTTTCTCAGGGAGCAGCAAATATCCTTAGCGGTGCACTACTTATGTTGAAGGCGAGGTCTCTCGGTAAGAATCAATGGCGGGGCAGGCGCAGTACAAATTGCGATCCCCGTATACATTGTCTACTCGATTAACCGGTGGCCAGTACTTGTTGCGCCTGAGGGAATCAACCGGATAGGCCGCTTGCTCCCTGGTATAGGTGTGATTCCAATCGCTGGAAGTGATGTCTTCCAGTGTATGGGGTGCATTCACTAGCGGGTTGTCTGTCTCATCCAAGGTGCCGTCCTGAACCGATCGAATTTCTTCGCGGATGGATATCATCGCGTCGCAGAATCGATCCAGCTCTGCTATTGATTCCGACTCCGTTGGTTCAACCATGAGCGTACCCGCTACAGGGAAGGACATGGTGGGTGCGTGAAATCCATAGTCGATTAATCGTTTGGCGATATCTTCTTCAGAAACACCGCTGAGGTCCTTCAAGGGTCGAATATCCAAAATGCATTCATGGGCTACGTTGCCATTGGCACCCGTGTAAAGAATCGGATAATGATTCTTTAGGCGATGCGCAATGTAATTTGCGTTGAGTATCGCGACCTTGGTGGCAAGTGTTAAACCGCTCTCACCCATCAATGCGATGTACGCCCAAGAAATAGGCAAGATAGAAGCGCTGCCGTAAGGTGCGGAGGAAATTACATCGTTGTCTGAATTCAAACCTGGTACCGGCAAAACGGGGTTGGTCGGCAAAAAAGGCTGCAAATGTGCACCCACACCGATTGGACCCATGCCTGGGCCGCCGCCACCGTGGGGGATACAAAAGGTTTTGTGCAAGTTTAAATGGGAGACGTCGGCGCCGAATTTTCCCGGCGCCGCTACGCCCACCAATGCATTGAGATTCGCTCCATCCACATACACTTGTCCGCCGTTGCGGTGAACAATCTCGCACAACTCAATAATGGACTCTTCAAAAACGCCGTGGGTAGAAGGATAGGTCACCATGATGGCGGCCAGGTCTTCTTTGTGCCTTTCGGCCTTGGTGATCAAGTCGGCTATATCGACATTGCCCATTTCATCGCACTCGACAATCACCACTTTCATACCTGCGAGAGCGGCGCTGGCGGGATTAGTGCCGTGAGCTGAAGAGGGTATCAGGCATATGTTGCGCTGAATATCACCGCGGCTTTCATGAAAGCGGCGGATGGCCAGTAAACCAGCGTACTCTCCTTGGGAGCCGGCGTTGGGTTGCATCGACATTGCATCGTAGCCGGTGCACTCCAATAGCATGTGCTCCAGTTCGGCCAGCAGTGAGTGGTAGCCCTGTGTTTGATCAGCCGGCGCAAAAGGATGAATACCGGCGAACTCAGGCCAGGTCACTGCGACCATTTCCGCGGTGGCGTTGAGTTTCATGGTGCAGCTGCCGAGGGGTATCATCGCTCGATTCAGGGCGATGTCTTTCTCTTCTAGGCGACGCATATAACGCAGCATTTCAGTTTCTGAATGGTAATCGCTAAAGATAGGGTGTTGTAGATAGTCGATGTCGCGTCGAAGACCTTCTGGAATACCTGCAAACTCATCGACTTCAGCATCGAGTTGCGCAATGTCGATGGCCTCCGCGCTTCCGGTGAAGGCCGACCACAAATTAGCAATGTCTTGTGCGGAAGTCGTCTCATCCACGGAGATGCCTAACTGGTCATCGCCGATCACCCTCAGATTCATGCCCTGCTTCAGGGCGCGCTCGATGATGGCCTGCTGATGATCGCCAACGTGGAACGTCAATGTGTCAAAAAACCGTGTATTGATAGACTCAAAGTTGGATTCGGCAAGTGCTTTTTGCAGCACCGCCGTGAGACGGTGTATCCGCAGGGCTATGCGGCGCAATCCTTCGGGACCATGATACATCCCGTAAAATGCAGCCATGATAGACAGCAGTGCTTGAGCGGTGCAGATGTTGCTGGTGGCCTTTTCCCGGCGGATATGTTGCTCGCGAGTTTGCATGGCCATGCGCAGTGCCTGATTTCCTCTGCGGTCAATGGAGACACCAATAATTCGTCCCGGTGTCGAGCGCTTGTAACTGTCGCGGGTGGCGAAATAGGCCGCATGAGGGCCACCGAACCCCATCGGAACACCGAATCGCTGGGTATTTCCCAGGACAACATCGGCACCCAGAGATCCCGGAGACTTGATCACCAGTAGGGCCATAACATCGGCAGCGACGGATACTAGCGTTTTACTCTCATGGGCACTTTCTATCAGCCCGGAGATATCCGTCAGCGCGCCGTAAGTCCCCGGGTACTGCAATAAAACGCCAAAGGCTTCCGTTGTTCCCAGCAATTTTTGCGGATCCCCGACGACCACGTCAATTTCCAGAGCCTGAGCACGTGTTTTTACCACCGATATCGTCTGCGGGTGACAGTCGCTTGCGACGATGAACACATTACTGCGGTTCTTCTTGTTCACTCTCTGCAACAGCGTCATCGCTTCGGCCGCCGCCGTCCCTTCGTCCAGCATTGAGGCGTTGGCCAAATCCATACCGGTCAAATCCATAATCATTTGCTGGAAATTGAGCAGCGCTTCCAGGCGCCCCTGCGAAATCTCGGGTTGATAAGGGGTATAAGCGGTATACCAACCAGGATTTTCTAAAATATTTCGCTGTATAACCGGCGGCGTGTAGGTGTCCGAATAACCCGTACCAATATAAGATTTGTTCACGATATTGAGTTTGGCCAACTCGCGCAGCCTGGCAATTACTGCCTGCTCAGTCTGAGCGCTGCCTATTTTCATTGCGCTCTGGCTGCGTATGGCCTCGGGAACAGTGGCGTCTATGAGTGCATCGAGATTGTCGTAGCCCAGGGCTTGAGCCATTTCGGTTTGCTGCGTTGGGTTCGGACCGATGTGGCGCTGAATGAAATCTTCGTGGTTTTCCAATTCAACGAGGGACGCGCGAGTCATACAGGCTCCGTGATTGCGTTGCGGACAAAGTAGTGGGTCGGTTTGGAGGGGCGAGATGTTATCAGCGCAGCCGCTTTTGGGCAATAAATCGTCGTCGTATATAGCCTCGCTACCGGCTTCTTAACGGGACAGTAACTTGCCTTTTGTTCCGCACATCGGTATCTATAGCGCTCGATAAAAAGTGATGGTGTGAGATTTAGATGGATGTAGTGAAGCCAGAATCGGTTGGCGTGAATAGCGAACAGTTAGCGCGCATCGGAGAGCATTTTAAGAACCGGTATGTAGGTCCGGGAAAGATCCCAGGTAGCCTCGCTCTTGTCGCCCGCCGCGGGCAAGTGTGTTATTTGGATGTGGGTGGTCATAGTGATCTCGAACGAGACACTGCAATGAGTAGTGATACCATCTTTCGCATTTACTCGATGACCAAACCCATCACCTCGGTTGCCCTGATGACGCTGTATGAAAAGGGCATGTTTTCGCTGACCGACCCGGTCCACCGATATATCCCCTCCTGGAGAAATCTTCAGGTACGTAAGAGCGGCTCCTGGCCGCTGTTTCTGACCGAACCATGTGCACGGCCAATGACGATCCGCGATTTATTGATGCACACATCGGGTCTGACCTATGATTTTTTACACGCCACCAATCTGGATCATGCCTATCGAAAACTGAAAGTCGCTAGAACCTCCCACGGATCGACCTTGCAGGACATGATCGATCAGCTGGCAGAGTTGCCCCTGGAGTTCTCTCCTGGCGATAGCTGGAATTACTCGGTAGCCACAGATGTGTTGGGCTACCTGATCGAAGTGATCAGCGGGCAGAGCTTGCCAGAGTATTTGCGCGACACAATATTCAATCCCCTGGGAATGATAGATACCGGTTTTTCGATAGATGACGACAAGGTGTCTCGTTTTGCATCGTGCTATGAGCGGGACATGAATAAAAAGTTGATACGCAATGACGATGGCCAAGACAGCCATTTCACAAACACGTCCTTCTTTTCAGGCGGGGGAGGGTTGCTGTCCACCGTCAGCGACTACTACCGCTTCTGTCAGATGTTGCTCAATGGTGGCACTCTGGACGGACAGCGCATCATAGGTTCGAGGACGTTGGATTTTATGACCAGCAACCACTTGCCGAACGGGGCTGACATGTCTGAGGTCGCGCTGGGGAGTTTCAGCGAGACCATTTACGAGGGTGTTGGATTTGGTTTGGGTTTTGCCAACAAGGTGGATCCTGCGAAAAATGCTTACCCGGGATCGAAGGGCAGTTATTTTTGGGGTGGTTTGGCTAGTACCTTGTTTTGGGTTGATCCGACTGAAGATCTCATCGTCATTTTCATGACACAGCTTATCCCCTCAAGTACCTTCAATTTTCGCGGGCAGTTGGAAGCTTTGGTGTACGCTGCACTGGATTAACTAGGCAAAAACTCTCGCTATCCCTCACTTAAGTTGTGTGAGGCTCTCCACTGCTCAGGGCGTCCAGTGTTCCCAGAGACATGTGAATTCGCACGGTTTACGTTCTTAGAAAGTTAAGTTGCGCTCGGGCGATTAGATGGATTCCTTTCCAGGTATTGATTATCCCCTAGCTCAAATAGCAATCATTCTCATCTACTATTGCAAATGAGAATGATTGCTAATATGATCTTTCCCCATCAGTACACACAGCCAGACATCATTAGATTTATCGGGCTGAACGAAGATTAAGCGTAAGGGAAGAAATGAAACCAACACTCCTAGCTGTAGCCATCACAGCAGCAACCGCCGCAGTGACCGCAGCGCCAGTCTTAGCAGATAATCACTACTACGAAGAAGTCACGATAATAGGAACCCGGGATGAAGCACGGGTACTACCCGGATCGGGCAGTGTAATCGGCAGTGAACAAATTACCATCGAGGCCGCCAGCGATATAAATCAGCTTTTGAAAACGGTTCCCGGCGTCTACATACAGGAAGAAGATGGTCTGGGATTGCGACCCAATATCGGTATTCGCGGCGCGACGTCCGAGCGATCCTCAAAAGTGACCCTGATGGAAGACGGAGTAATGATCGCACCGGCACCTTACTCAAATCCCTCTGCCTATTACTTTCCAACCACGTTGCGGATGAATTCCATGGAAGTACTCAAGGGAGCACCCCTATTGCGTTATGGTCCCCAGACTACCGGCGGCGTGATTAATATGTTGTCTACGCCTATTCCCGAGGAGAGAGCCGGGGAGTTGAATTTGATTCTCGGTGAAGATGGTCAAACAGATCTCCACGCGAACTATGGCGCCAGGTCGGGACAATTCGGGTTTTTGCTCGAGACCGTGCAGAGGTCCTACGACGGCTTTAAAGATATCGATCGCAGTTCTCAAGATACTGGCTTTGATATTGAAGATTACGTGATAAAGCTCGCCTGGCAGGGTGAGAGCCAAAGCTTGCTGTTCAAAGCGCAGTACTCTGAGGAGACCTCGGATGAAACCTATTTAGGCCTGACCGATGAAGATTTAGACGATGATGAGAATCGTCGCTATGGCCTTTCGAGCATCGATGAAATGGACAATGATCACCAGGGTTATAGCCTGACTTATCGTCTGGGGTTTAATGATCAGATCTCTATGACCGCGATTGCCTATTACAACGAATTTTCCCGGGACTGGTTCAAGTTGAGTGGCGGCAATAGCTACATTAATGATGCTAACGCCGGTGATGCTTTTGCTCAGGGCGTGTTGGACGGCACTGAAGACGTGGCGGGTCTAAACTACAAGCACAATAGTCGGGACTACGAATCACAGGGCATAGATATCAACTTTGATCTGGCCTTGGGAGCACACACACTCGCTGTTGGCGGGCGAGTACACGAAGATACAATGGATCGTTTCCAACCCACTGAGCTCTTCGACCAGATCGCTGGCGAGTTAGTGTTCAGTGGAATCAAGTTGCCTACCGGAAGTAATAATCGACTGGAAAGCGCCGATGCCATTTCTCTGTGGGCAGTAGATAGTTGGCAGGTGAATGAAGCGCTAAACGTCAATTTGGCCTTGAGGTTTGAGGACGTTGAATCACGACGACGTCAGTATGATGATCCGGATCGCTTGGCGATTGCATCAGAGCGCGAAAACTCCAGCGACGAATGGCTGCCCGGCGCTTCTTTTACTTACGATATCAACGATACCTGGCAAGTACTTGGCGGAGTCCATAAAGGCTTCTCTCCGCTGGGTGGCGGTGCATCGGAAAATGAAGATGCCGAGTCCAGTGTCAACTGGGAGGCTGGATTCCGTTACAAGGGAGACTGGTTTGTCGAGGCTATTGGTTTCTACAGTGATTTCGACAACAAAACTGAAAATTGCTCTAACGCAAGTCCCTGTAGCGATGGTTCAACCTCCGGTTCGTTTGTGACTGGTGAAGCCGTTATCGCCGGTATCGAATTTCAAGCCAGTACCACGTTCACTGCTGGTTCGCTGCTGATCCCGATAGATGTGAGCTACACCTACACTGATGCAACGATCTCTAAGGACAATCCAGAGGAGGGCTTTGAGGACGGAGATCGTTTGGCTTCTATTCCCGAAAACGCTTTTAGCCTGCGTATGGGTATCGAATCTGGGATTGGCTGGAACAACTATGCAGTGGCCAAATACATTGATGAGTTGTGCATGGATGTGGGCTGCAACAACGGCGGTACCCGCTTTGATCGCAGCGAAGACTTGTTCGTGGTCGATTACATCAGTCGCTATGAACTCAATGCAGATGCCGTCGTTTTTTTGAAGGTCGAGAACGTATTCGACGAACAGGCAATTGTGTCACGCCAGCCTGATGGCGCCAGACCCAACCGGCCGAGAACGGCTTCGGTAGGAGTTGAGTGGAGTTTCTGAGGCGTGCTCAGTAGCTGATGTCGACAACGTAATAGGTTTTTTCACCCGAAGGGCTCTGGACCTTGACCTCATCGTCCAGACCCTTTCCGAGCATCGCTTTCGCAAGGGGCGAGTCCATGCTCAGTTTGCCGGCAGTTAAATCAAACTCATCTGGCCCAACAATTCTCCAACGGTACTCTGTGCCTTCGTCGTCCTCTAGAGTGACCGTTCCGCCAAAGAAAATTTTGTCTTGATTGTCCGGTGCTCGATCGACAATTTGCAGCTCGTCCAGGCGTTTGTTGAGAAAGCGCACCCGTGAATCAATTTCCCTCAGTCTTCGCTTGCCGTATATGTAATCGCCATTTTCCGAGCGGTCGCCATTTTTCGCAGCTTCGTGAACGGCGTTGGTGACTACGGGGCGCTCCACCTTCCACAACTGATGATGTTCTTCACGGAGGGCTTTCTCGCCCTCCGGCGTGATGTAGTTTGAGCCGCGAACCCGCGGTGGTCTGTATCTTCCCATGGCTACATTGTACCGGCAGTGCCACGCAGTACCAAAATCCACTAGACCTGTCCGGTGGGTACTGTTACAAATAGTCCCTGTAAACACATGAGGGATTCTTTGTGTCATCGCGCTTCTACCTTATTCTCGTCACAGCACTAGTTGCCAGCAACGTTGTGAGTGCCGCCTGTCTGGAGTTCAATGCCCCACTAAAGCAGGGGGCATTAGTTTGGACCAAAGTCCCATCAGATGTTCAGGTGACCTTGGACGGCGAAAAGTTGGACGTTTTGCAAGATGGGACTGTGATGTTCGGTTTCGGTAGAGATGCAGAGCCCACATCTGAACTTGTTGTTTCAGGTCAGGGGGGCTCGGCAGGTGGCAGTGAGTGTCGTCAAAGTTTGGCCGTTAGCGGCCGTGATTATCAGATCCAACGCGTTGAGGGTGTACCTGCACAAACAGTGAACCCGCCCCCCGAGCGGCTGGCTCGCATAAGACGAGAGGGTGCTTTAGTCAGCAGTGCCCGCAGAGAAAAGCTGTTGCGCCCCGATCTTATCGAGGCTGCGCTGGGTGGATTTCGCTGGCCTGTGGAAGGCCCTATTTCGGGCGTCTATGGTAGTCAGCGTTATTACAACGGCGAACCAAAGCGGCCTCATTATGGTGTGGATGTAGCTGTCCCGACGGGCACTATTATTCGAGCTCCCGCTGCGGGTGTGATCACCTTAGCCGAGGCCGATTTGTTCTATTCCGGAGGCACCATTATCCTCGACCACGGCTATCGGCTGTCTTCGACGTTTCTGCACCTTAGCAAAGTGCTGATTGAGCCGGGTGTTGAAGTCAAAGCGGGAGATATACTCGGTGAAGTGGGTGCAACGGGCAGAGCTACAGGGCCTCATCTGGACTGGCGCATGAATTGGCGAGACCGCCGCATCGACCCACAATTACTTGTTCCCCCCATGCCCAAGCCCTGAAAAAGACCGTATAATACGCCCCCTTTGAACCATTGAGATGCGGCGATGATCGACAAGAAGTTACTGAGCATTCTGGTGTGTCCTGTTAGCAAGGCACCGCTGGTCTATGATCAGGACAAGAATGAACTCATCTGTAAGGCCAGCGGTTTGGCCTATCCGGTTCGCGATGGCATTCCCGTGATGCTGGAGTCGGAAGCGCGGACCTTAACTACAGATGAAAAGCTAGGCTGAGAGGTAGCACGATGTCGGACACCATATTCGGAAAAATAATAAGCGGCGAAATCCCCAGTGAGTTCATCTATGAAGATGAGCTGTGCATCGCGATTAATGACATCAATCCCCAGGCACCTGTGCATGTTTTGGTTATTCCCAAGAAGGGTATTCCCCGTTTGGTCGACGCAGAAGCAGAAGACCAGGCTCTGCTGGGCCATCTAATGCTGGTGGCCGGCAAAGTGGCCGAACAGTTAGGTGTCGGCGACGCTTTTCGTCTGGTAATTAACAATGGCGAAGACGTGGGTATGACCATTTACCACCTCCATTTGCACATCATAGCCGGCGCCGTATATACAGAACAAAAAATGGCTTAACTGGCCTGTACCAACCTCACTGAGATCCCCTATGAAAACCGTAGAGATACGTGAAGCCTTTCTGGCTTATTTTGAACAGCAAGATCACACCCGCGTTGCGAGTAGCTCATTAGTTCCCGGGAACGATCCAACGCTGCTTTTTACCAACGCCGGTATGGTTCAGTTCAAGGACACCTTCTTAGGTTCTGATCCAAGGCCCTATGTTCGAGCGACCAGTTCTCAACGCTGTGTGCGAGCGGGCGGAAAACACAACGACCTGGAAAACGTAGGTTATACGGCGCGTCACCACACATTTTTTGAAATGTTGGGCAATTTTAGCTTTGGGGATTATTTTAAGCGCGATGCGATTCAATTTGCCTGGACGTTTCTCACTGAGACTCTTGGACTGCCGAAAGAGAAACTGTGGGTAACAGTTCATATATCGGATCAGGAAGCTGCGGATATCTGGATCAAAGAGGTCGGTGTTAGCGCCGATCGACTGTCCTGGCTCGACGAGGACAACTTCTGGCAAATGGGAGATACCGGCCCCTGCGGTCCCAGCTCTGAGATTTTTTATGATCACGGCCCCGACGTGCCCGGGGGGCCGCCCGGCAGCGAAGATGATGATCTCGATCGTTATATTGAGATCTGGAATCTCGTGTTTATGCAATTTAATCGTGACGCCAATGGTGAGATGAACCCACTGCCCAAGCCTTCTGTCGATACCGGTATGGGGCTGGAGAGAATTGCGGCGGTACTTCAAGGCGTACACAGTAATTACCAGATAGATCTTTTCCAGGCCCTATTGGCAAAAGCTGCCGAGGTGCTTTCGGTCACAGATCTGGAAAATGCTTCCCTTCGCGTGATAGCTGATCACATACGCTCTTGTTCTTTTCTTATTGCCGATGGTGTCATGCCAGGTAACGAGGGCAGAAGCTATGTATTGCGCAGAATTATCCGGCGCGCCATCCGACATGGCAATAAGTTGGGTGCCACAGCCCCGTTCTTTCATAAACTGGTCGTTGCTCTGGTCGCCGAAATGGGCGAGGCCTATCCTGAGCTGGTAAAACAGCAGTCGCACATTGAAAAAGCCCTGTTGCAGGAAGAAGAGCAGTTTGCCAAGACACTCGACAATGGCATGGTCATCCTGGAAGAGGCGCTCCAAAGCCTTAGTGGCAGTGAAATCCCTGGTGAGATCGTCTTTAAACTCTACGACACCTACGGATTCCCAACAGACCTCACCAATGATATTGCGCGAGAGAGAAATCTCACCCTGGACATGGCGGGATACGATGAAGCCATGGCGAGACAGCGTGTCAGGTCCCAAGAGGGTGGCAGTTTTAAAATCGACTACAACGACGCGCTGAACCTGGAAGGTGAAACTCAATTTACGGGTTACGAGAGTCTCTCGGGCAGCGGAACCGTTGTGGCGCTTTTACAAGAAGGTCAGCCGGTCGAGACACTTTCCGCTGATACTTCGGGTGTCGTGGTTCTCGATCAAACACCTTTTTACGGTGAGTCTGGCGGTCAGGTTGGCGACACCGGATATATGTCCGAATCTGATACTCGACTGGAAGTGGGCGATACCACCAAGGCATCCGGTCATCATCTACATCATGTGAAAGTGCTTTTCGGTACAGTGAAAATAGGTGATGTACTCGATACGCATGTCGATCAAAACGTTCGCCAGCGCTCTAAACTTAACCACTCTGCAACTCACTTGATGCACGCCGCCCTGCGTATCGTGCTGGGCGATCATGTTGTGCAAAAGGGATCTTTAGTTGATTCAGAGCGACTGCGGTTTGATTTTTCCCACAGCGAGGCGATGACCTCCGAAGAAGTGAAAACCATCGAGAAGATGGTGAATGATCAGATCCGTTACAACAGTCCCGTCGCAACGCGGATTATGTCTATGGACGATGCAGTGAAAGCGGGCGCGATGGCACTGTTTGGCGAAAAGTATGGCGATGAAGTTCGCGTGCTCTCGATGGGGGTCGACGATTTTTCCGTAGAATTGTGTGGAGGCACCCATGTGTCTCGCACCGGCGATATAGGCTTAATGCGCATTGTCTCCGAATCGGGAGTCGCAGCGGGCGTGCGCCGCATAGAAGGCGTTACCGGTGAAGCTGCCCTTGCGGCCATGGATCAAACAGAACAGCGACTCGCAGAAGTTTGCGATGCAGTGAAAGGATCGCCCGCTAATGTTGCTGCAAAAGTATCTGCCCTGCGCAGCGACAACCGTGACCTGGAAAAAGAGATTGCCCGATTAAAACAAAAGCTTGCCAGTTCTGCCGGAGGTGATTTAACCGCGGGGGCCGTTGAGGTGCAGGGTATTAAGGTGCTTGCGGCGAATGTAGAGGGGGCGGACGCAAAATCATTGCGCGATACTCTCGATCAGGTAAAAAACAAGCTCGGCAGTGGTGTCATATTGCTGTCGGCGGTCGAGGGTGACAAAGTGGCTTTGGCCGCAGGCGTTACCAAAGATTTAACTGACAGAGTGAAAGCGGGAGACCTGATGAGGGAGTTTGCCCAGCGACTTGGTGGCAAAGGCGGTGGGCGCCCCGATATGGCCCAGGGTGGTGGCAGCGATGTCACAGGTCTCGCCGATGCGCTTAACGCGGTTCCAGGATGGGTCGAGTCAAACTTGGGCTGAATTCCAAGCCCGCCCCGCGATTGGTGGTAATAGGTTGGTTTAAATTACCAACGCTTTGGTGTTTAATAGCGCCCCTAAAATTTCCCATGACTTGCGCTTTGTTATGAGTTTGATCGTACAAAAATTTGGCGGCACTTCGGTAGGCAATATCGAACGCATCGAGCAAGTGGCTGAAAAAGTAGCGAATTTTCGCAATTCAGGTCACGGAATAGTCGTGGTCGTTTCTGCTATGAGTGGCGAGACTAATCGCCTGATCGGCCTTGCTCATGAGGTTGATGAGCGTCCGACACCCCGCGAAATGGATGTACTAGTATCGACTGGCGAACAGGTGACGACTGCGCTGCTGAGCATGGCGCTGAACAAACGAGGTGTTAAAGCCAAATCTTATAACGGCAGCCAGGTTCGTATTCTTACCGACGACTCTCATACCAAGGCCCGCATCAAAGAGATTGACGATGCAAGATTGCACGCGGAGTTGGATGCCGGGTACGTTATTGTAGTGGCGGGTTTTCAGGGCGTAGACGAACACGGCAATATCACTACGTTGGGCCGCGGTGGCTCTGACACTACAGCGGTTGCGCTTGCGGCCGCACTAAAGGCCGACGAGTGCCAGATTTATACCGATGTTGATGGCGTCTACACGACCGACCCCCGGGTGGTAGACGGTGCGAGAAGACTCGAGAAAATCACTTTCGAGGAGATGTTGGAAATGGCAAGTATGGGCTCCAAGGTCTTGCAGATTAGAGCCGTGGAATTTGCCGGCAAATACAATGTGCCCCTGCGGGTACTGCACAGTTTCCAGGAAGGCCCTGGAACGCTGATTACATTAGAGGATAGAGAAGCCGTGGAAACGCCAACGATTGCAGGTATCGCGTTTAATCGAGATGAGGCGAAACTGACAATATTGGGCGTGCCCGATACCCCGGGTGTCGCCTATAAAATTCTCGGGCCGATTGGCGAGGCAAATATTGAGGTGGATGTCATTGTGCAGAACGTCGCCGATGATATGAGCACTGATTTTACTTTCACGGTAGGGCGCAGTGATTTACCCCGTGCCGAAGAAGTCCTAAATGTTGTTGCCTCACAGCTCAGCGCTCGGGAGGTTCGCAGCGACAACAAAATAGCCAAGGTTTCGGTAGTCGGCGTGGGAATGCGTTCCCATGCCGGTGTCGCCAGCCAAATGTTTGCTGCGCTGGCTGAAGTTGGCATCAATATTCAGATGATCACCACATCCGAGATCAAAATCTCGGTGATTATCGAAGAAAAGTTTCTTGAGTTGGCGGTTCGCTCGCTGCACTCATCGTTTGGTTTGGACAAGGAACCGATCGACGAAAGTGTGGACTAACACACACACCGTTAGTATTTCCCTACTTCAGGGGCTATGAATGCGGTAGAATCGCCAATCTGCTCAGGACGAGTGGATACATTTTTTTATACCGGGTTAGTAGGGGCTGACAACGGTTTTGGTATTTGGAGCAACTTATGCTGATATTAACCCGTAGAGTGGGTGAGTCGTTGATGGTAGGTGAAGAGATCACCGTCACCGTACTGGGTGTGAAGGGCAATCAGGTGAGAATCGGTATCAACGCTCCCCGAGACGTTTCCGTGCACCGCGAAGAAATTTATAACCGCATTCACGATGGCGAAGATTCAACCCCCGAAAAGAAAGACTAAATTCCCTCCGATTTCCCTCTAGTACTTTGATTTTTAGGCAGTTGTGGTATCATCCCGCGCCTGTGGTTTGACGTGTATTTCAGATGCGTTCGACCCTTACGGAGAGCTGGCCGAGTGGCTGAAGGCGCGCCCCTGCTAAGGGCGTATAGGTTTACCCCTATCGAGGGTTCGAATCCCTCGCTCTCCGCCATTTAAAACCCCAAGTAATTGATTTACTTGGGGTTTTTTTGTTTATAGTCTCATGGGGTGTTGTTCGGGGTATCATTTTGTGTTTTTAAGCCCCAACCTCTTTTGCTTGCGCTATCTGGTGTTTTTACTGATAAATCTGTCCGGACCAATTTTTCTAATCTCCTT
>JBGCGJ010000048.1:0-36148 GCA_045110675.1 Halioglobus sp.
CTTTGCCCCCAAAAAGGCTGGATAATAGCCAAAATCTTTCGAGATTAGGCCTTAGGGGAAAGTAATACCCTCTGGAAAGCTATAGCTGGCGGGGCCTGTGGGGCATTGTGTCCGTTTTGGACGGAAAATCCCCAGTACCCCTATTGTTTCTGCTAATCTGGCCCGGGAATTGTTACGCACTCCCATGCCTTGAAAAGCTTGCCAGCCATAATACCAAGTTTTTGTTTAATGTCCCCGCCGTAGGTACAGCTAGTCTTGAGATCGACCTCGAGAGTGAAACGAATGGAACTCATGGCCGGCCAGCACGGATCCTTGTGAAGGAATTTTCTGGGAATCTAATGGTTTTGAAGGGAACTGCTAGATGTGTCTCTGATAAGATCGTCATTGATTTTGGTGGTGGAACTACGGCAGATAAAAGTTTTCGTGTTTTGGGTGGTAAGATGGTTGGCGTAGCAGATCCAAGTCCCTTCTCAAAAATTTTTGGGATATGGGAGTCGACATTTATCGATCTAGAATCATTTGATGAAATCCCTGCTCAAGGTCACTGGGTTGTGGAGTAGCAGCTAGTTGAGTCACCAAGGCAACGGAGAGGATATCATCGGAATGATAGTTCAACTTAGGGCATACTCCTCGTGATCCCTAGGTTGTTCATCTGAGGCCGTATGGTAAGGAAACTGATAGAGAGTAATGCAATCAACATGAGCGACAAGCTGGAAGGCAATGGTACGCGCGCCAAAACCAAGTTGTCTATTGCTGCAAAACTGCCTGGGAAACCTGATCTCGTGAAGCTTACACGATTCAGATTGGAGAACCCGTTGACTGCGAGTGTAGTCCAGTCAGATGTGAAATCAATCACGGTTTCAATAAATCCACCATCAACAAAGCGCCCCCTCATAGTGACCGCAAAAGGGTCGAGGCTACTGGGCGGGCCAAGGATACTGTGATCAAGCGACAATAGTGAGAATGCTTTACCATCCACATCTTCAACGGTTACAATCTGCGCGGCATCGCAGTTTCCACACCAACCATAGACGTCCGAACCGTTCGTATTGAACAGGCCCAAATCTTGCTGCGCGCTGAAAATCAGCGCGCTCGGGATCGGTGGGGAGCTATCTAGCTTAAACCCATTCTCTACGTAGCTAGAGAACAAAGGTACGTTTACTCCCTCTAAGGCGAAGTCCTCGAAATCAATGTCAATTAGTGCTCCAACTGATAAAGGACTAAACGAAACTAGACAAAAACAGAAAATAGAGCGAGCAAGATAATTCATGGTAACTCTCCGAGTTCGCTTGACATAGCGCAAGCGCAATATGGATGGATATAAAGCTATCCCACCGAAATACAGAACACTCGGCTGTAGTCCTAGCCAGCGTCGTTTTGCAATATTGTTACCTTATCGAAAGGGCTGACGCTCTACAATATAAATCGCCCCAAGTTCAACAGATGGTGTATATCGGGTCCTAGGGATTTTCCGCCCATAACTGACAAAAACCGCTACAGGCACCGCCAGCCGTGGCTTTCCAGAGGGCGTTACTTTACCGCACGGGCTTACAATCCCTCCATATGGCGCATCATTTGCTCTAAATCGGGCACTTCTCCGGTCGATTTGAAGCGATATGTGCCTTTTAGATTGATGTTGTACCAGGCCACAGGCGAGCCCTGTTTCACGATCGCCAGCTTCTGCTCATCCTTCTGATCCTCAAAACTCTTGAGTAAATAACTCATTGCACTGGAATTGAAGTAGATAACCGCGTTGGTCAGAAGCCGTGCGCATTCGTTCCACAGCTGAATCTCCTCGTCCGAGTTGCCTCTGAATCTATTGCCATTTACGTCGCTGATCGCGCGTCGCAACTGGTGGTAGGCCTAGCTGCGATTAAGGGGTCAGTTCCGGGAGGGGCGAAATGACACTCTAAGAATTAGTGTGCCCTCCTCTCACCTATTGTAGCTCAACCAGAAGTTAAACATGTAATTCAGCTGTCTGTTGCAAGTCTTTGTTTTTGTCGTTGATATTGGCTATTCCCATAACCAATAAATCGACAAGGATAGCACCCCATGCCAAGACGTAATGTTCTGACGGAACGTCAGCGCTCTGCTTTACTTAATCTTCCAACCGATGAATCATCACTACTTAAACACTACACTCTGGCCGATGACGATCTAGAGTTAATCCGCGGACGCCGCCGTCCCGAAAATCGAATGGGATTCGCCCTACAACTGTGCGCGTTGCGATACCCCGGTCGTTTGCTCTATCCGGGCGAGCTGATACCCAATGAGGTTTTGACATTTATTGGCGCCCAAATCGGGCTCACCGGTGACGCACTACTCCCCTGCGCAGTCCGCCGGCAGACACGGCAAGAACACTTGGTAAGCCTTCGATCTCACTATGGTTATAAAAGCTTCTCTGGTCGAGGAGCCAGAGACATCAAGAATTGGCTTCACGAGCAAGCTGAAGATGCCCGATCCAGCGAAGATCTAGCACAACAATTTGTCGGCGAGTGTCGCCAAACACACACCATCCTTCCCGGTGCGTCCACGATCGAACGGCTCTGCGCAGATGCTCTGGTCGATGCCGAGCGTCAGATTGAGGCCCGGGTCGTTCAGCATTTGGACGCCGAGACATGCGAGCGACAGGACGAATTGCTCAATGACATAGTTGATGGCAGCCGCACGCGTTTTGTTTGGCTGAGCCAGTTCCAAGTTGGAAACAATTCAGCCGACGCAAGCCGATTGCTCGACCGACTAGAGTTTTTGCAGGGTATCAAGTTGGCCCCGGAGATCCTGTTGGACGTTCCGCCCCATCGGGTCACCCGTCTGCGCCGACAAGGGGAACGTTACTTTGCCGATGGTCTGCGTGATATTTCTGGCAATCGACGACTGGCCATTTTGGCGGTATGCGTATTGGAGTGGACTGCAGCCATCGCCGACACTATCGTCGAGACTCATGACCGGATTGTCTGCAAGACTTGGCGCGAAGCCAGAAGGCTTTGCGACGCCCGCATCGATAACGTCAGAAAGACTGTGCAGCAAACCCTACGGCCTTTCACTAGCCTGGGGGCCTCACTACTCGAGGCGAAAGAGGATGATTTGTCACTTGAACAAGCGGTGATGTCTACATTGGGCTGGGACGGGCTACAAGAACTGGTCGCCACGGGCAGTAAGCTCACCGATACGATGTCGGGTGATCCGTTAGCCCATGTTGCCCAAGGATATCACCGGTTTCGGCGCTACGCGCCCCGAATGCTGAAGGCTCTGGAAATTGAGGCGGCCCCGGTCGCAAGCCCACTCATGGCGGCAGCCAATCTAGTGGGTAAAAAGATAATTAGCCAGAACCCTCCAACAACATTCCTGCGGCGAAGCTCAAAGTGGCACCGGCACATGAATAATCAAGAAGATGGTTGTACGCGACTTTGGGAGGTAGCAGTCTTGTTTAACCTGCGTGATGCTTTTCGGTCCGGCGATATGTGGTTGCGTCGTTCCAGACGCTATACGGATCTGAAGGAAGCCCTCGTACCTATTCAGGCAGCACAAGCCACCACCAGGTTGGCGGTTCCGTTTAATCCGGAGGAATGGCTTGCCGATCGTCAGAACCGAATGGAAGTAGGCCTGAACAAGCTGGCGAAAGCCACTCGAGACGGGGCAATCCCAAATGGGAGTATCGAGAATGGTCTCCTTCACATCGATCGCCTAACCGCCAAACCGGCAGTGGGTGCAGATGAGTTGCTCTTCGATCTTTACCACCGCATGCCAGCCGCTCGCATCACCGATATCCTGATTGAAATCGATGATGCCATTGGGTTTACCGATGCTTTTACCCATTTGCGAACAGGTGCGCCGTGCAAGGACAAACTCGGTTTATTGAATGTGCTTCTGGGCGAAGGGGTTAATCTCGGTCTGAGAAAAATGTCAGAGGCCTCGAATTCTCATGACTACTGGGAGCTTATGCGAATCTCCCGGTGGCACATTGAAAGCGATGCAATGAACCGAGCTCTCGCAACAGTCGTAGAGGCGCAATCGCAACTCCCCATGGCGCAGTTCTGGGGATCGGGCAGCACTGCATCCAGCGACGGCCAATTTTTCCCAACTACTCGACAGGGTGAGGCCATGAATCTTATCAATGCCAAGTACGGTCACGAACCAGGGCTGAAAGCTTACTCCCACTTATCAGATCAGTTCGCCCCTTTTGCAATCCAAACAATACCTTCAACCGTTAACGAAGCGCCATACATTCTGGACGGTCTGCTCATGAACGAGACCGGCCGCAACATTCAGGAGCAGTATGCCGATACAGGAGGGTTTACCGATCAGGTATTTGCCGTCACCGCCCTGCTGGGATATCAGTTTATCCCACGCATTCGCGACCTCCCCTCAAAACGCCTCTATGTCTTTGACCCTGCTTCCACGCCCGAGGAGTTACGTGGGCTCATCGGAGGCAAGGTACGCGACAAAGTCATTTCGTCAAATTGGCCAGATATTCTACGTAGCGTGGCCACTATGATTGCCGGCGTAATGCCACCGAGCCAACTGTTGCGCAAGTTTGCATCCTATCCGCGTCAACATGACCTAGCCGTTGCTCTGCGGGAGGTAGGTCGAGTCGAACGAACGCTCTTTATTATCGAATGGATTCTGGATACTGACATGCAGCGCCGCGCGCAGGTTGGGCTAAACAAAGGTGAGTCCCACCATGCCCTAAAAAATGCACTACGCATTGGCCGTCAGGGAGAAATTAGGGATCGCACTTCGGAAGGCCAACACTACCGAATGGCGGGACTTAACTTGCTTGCCGCGATCGTTATTTACTGGAACACCTTGCACCTGGGCCATGCTGTAGCTCAACGGCAGGAGAGAGGTTTACCCGTCCCACCAGAGCTTCTGCCACACATATCTCCTCTCGGCTGGGCGCACATTTTACTCACAGGGGAATATAGGTGGCCTAGAAAATGATTATGGAAGCTTAGCGTGTCATTTCGCCCTCTACCGGAACTGACCCCTTTCTTGGCTCGCCTCCATGAATTCGCAATAGTCTTTTGAAGAACCGCTTGGCTGCCACACCATCGCGTTTGGCTTGAAGATATACGTGAACCACTTCGCCGTCTTGGTCAACAGCCCGTCACAGATAATACTGCTAGCCGTTTATCTTGATGAAGACCTCGTCGATGAAGAATGTGTCCCCATACCCTCGGTGTTTTCGTCTCAAACGCCGTGAACAAATGGCACCGAACTTGATAGACCTCAGCCGAATTGATTCACGTGTGGCCGCGATGCCGCGTTCGGCTGGCAGATCTCCCATATCTCGAAGGCTCAGGTTGAAGCGGTAGTAGAGCCGGACCGCATATCTGACAATATCGGGTGGGAATCGATGGAGCCTGTAAGTAATAATCCACTAATCCTAGCAAATTCGGCTAGTGAATTTGCCGATATCTCTTACCCTTTTGTTGAACAACCTCAATTCACATGGGCATTCTTAGGAGTGCGCTAGGTCAAGAAAATTCTTCTTGTGATTTGCCAGAGTTTTATAGCCAGGGTAGCGATGCTGCAATATATCCAATGCTTGCACCATAATTGGGTCACTTAAAACATTCTCCAACTCACCATAGTTACCGTGCTCAAGCGCCGTCTTGGCTGATTCAACACCTGTCAATGCTTGTTGCGCCGTCCATGAATAAATTTGCACCAACGCAATCATTTCTAGATACTCCATTGCTTTTTCCAAGATGATTATCAAACTGGTCCCGGCAGTTAATGTCCTCATCAGGCGTTCATCTCTCGTTACATTTTGCTGCACATCTCTCATTATTCTCTTGTTAGCGTGGGATTGATGGTGCTGCTTACAAAGCGTTCCTATAGTTGCTAACCGTTTGCACCTAGAACCTTTGCGGGTCTTGGCTTCGCATCGTTCATCTTGGTTCACTTCTTTCACCTCGCATAGGAGCGATTAGTCGAGTGCTATAAAATATGTTAACACCTCTAACAATTGTCGGAATAGAAAGTGCAAGTTACGGCACAGCGTCGAAATGCTGTCTTTGTTCATCTCGCAGTGATACGGCATAGAGAGCGCTGCACGGGCTAGTATGGTGGGTAAATTTTCCAATAAAGCGTCAACACTCCAGACTTTATGTAGTGAGCTACCCGTCCTCAAAGCCGCGGATTAAGCTGAGGACGGAACACCCTTGGACCCAGTGCCATCATTGAGGAGGATAGGGCATGAAGCAGTCTACCAAGTATGTCGGACCCGATATACACAAGGAAACAATTGCCGTTGCGATTGCTGATGCAGCGGGTGGCACACCGCGTTATTTCGGTGAAGTTTCCAACACGCCCACCGCGCTCACAAAATTAATGAAGGAAGTAAGTCCCAATAGGGAAGTCGTTTCCTGTTGCTGTGAAGCGGGACCGCGCGGCTATGGCATCTACCATCAAAGTAGCGGCTCTGGGCATGATTGCAGCGTGGTAGCTCCGTCGCTGACACCCACACAAAGGCAGGGGATCGAGTTAAGACCGATCGGCGCGACAGTGAGAATTTAGCGCGCTTACACAGAGTTGGAGAACTAACACCCGTCTGGGTACCGGAACAAGAAGCGAATCGAAACCTTGCCCGTTGTCGAGAAGAATTGAAACATCTTGAGCGACAGGACAAACAGCGCTTACCCGCATTTTTATCAGGCATGGTCGGCGTTACAACTGTGGCAAAAGTAAATGGACACAAGCCTATTGGCGCTGGTTGGAGAGCCTCAAAATTGAACGTCGCGTTCAGCAAATCGTCTTTCAGGAATACATCGACGGTGTGGAAGTGCAACAACAGCGCGTCGAAGACTTGGAGCAGGCTATGGAAGAGCCACTGGCGGAATGGTCTCTTGCTGCTCCCGTGGTGGAAGGTCTAACGGCTCTAAGAGGTAGTGGTCTGACTACAGCAATGAAGGTTTGCAGTCATGCTGTTTCTAAGGCACAACGCAAACCGGTATCGTCATGTTTATTTACAGTGTCTCACTCTGGGTGGAACCAAAAAGTGCGCTCAAATGCCCTAAGGCATTATCAACGCTCGATTTTGCTTGCGACGGTACGAAAATTGCAAGAATATATCTTTGGTAAATACATATCGGTAGATATCATGAAGAATATAGTAGCTATTTTAGCATTAGCCTGCTTCCTTAGTGCGTCACACTCATTTGCACTGCCCATATTGTCGTCTGACGGGAGCCTACTGACTGGCATTGAATATCAAGGAAGAATTTATGATGTGATGTTTGGCGATGGAATTGTTGGTGATGTGTACGCAGACGTGATTTTCAACACAGAGCGTTTCGACGAGGCGCATCAGTTAAGTTTTTACATTGCGCGCGCTTTGATTGATCTAGGTATCACGCACGGAGAGCGTATTGCTGGATGTGAGGTTGGTCAGCGCGAGAGTGAGTGTCGACTATTCAGCCCAGCAGAGGCCAACCCAGGAATACTCACAGCATATTTCGAGACTCGAAAAATCGCGAGCGATCCTTGGTTTGTTTGGGATGAAGGCGTCAGCGAATTGAGCTTACTGGACGATACTGCGTTGTCACGCAATGTCACCTTAGTGACATATCGGGTTGCACCTAGTCGAGTGTCGGCACCCACTAGCCTCGCATTGCTAGTTTTCGGATTTGCTGGACTTGGTTGGTCAAGGCGCAAAAAATCTAACATGAAGCCGGTGTAAACCAGCCTGGTTCTCATTCCAAGTCATCCTTTTTAACAGACGCGATAGTTTCAACTTCGTTTGCAACGTGGCTTACGAGGACTTGTTCGATTTGCTTAGCATCCTTACGCTGAAACTGGCCTGAGTGGGGAGTCATGGACAAAAGTTTGGGAAAAATACAAGTAAATCAATGAGACAACACCGCTAAGCGGAAAGTCTCGGCCCCTTATGCCTAATCAGCTGCAGACTTCTAGAATGGAGTAGCCGCGAGCGACCACCCTGTTCACTGCTTGTTGGTTGAACTTACCCGAACAATGGGTCTCTCTTCCCATTATTCATTTCATAAAACCTTCTATGTTTTTCACTCAGAAAGTCTCAAGTAAAATAAAGCCACATCATTCGAAATATGACCTGTTGTACCAACGTCTGACAAACTGCTGCGTTAGATGTGCCAAAAGTGATAAACGCTGGGTTAGCAAAAAACGAACTATTGATGGTTCGTTCTTCGGCTGAATAGTAGATAACACCCCTGCTATAGATGTGTGATGTACTGTATACCTCCCCTGCAATTTGAGGGGGTATGTTAGATGACATTCAGTCTCAGGGTTCATTGTGATAGCTTAACGTGGTGCCCGCGTCGATGTGCCCCTGAGTTTTTGCTCGGCGTAGCTTAACGTTTGCAACCCTAACTCTATGTGTATCGTCAAGGTCTTGGAACCAATTGAGAACTAGCTCTAACTCCGTTTCAGTAAGTTGCACATTGACCGTACCTTGATTGGACTCCGTTAGTTTACTGATCTCGACAGATAACTTCTCAGCGGACTCAGTGACAAGCCTGATGAGAGAGCCCTGCATTTGTGGAGGGGCTTTGTCTTCCGGTGATCTGGATTGTTGCAGAGCATTGTATTTTTCGGATGTTCTGCGCAGCTCGATTAGCTCTTTTTGCGCCGCCTCATATCTTTTATTTGCTTGCTCTCGGTTATTGGCACTGGTTGAAAAAGCGTAGTAGAGCGACAGGCAGAGCAACAACGCCGCAACAAATTGTGGCGATTTCAATAGGCTCATTTTTCTGAGATAAGTACTAGTCATATTGGTCAGGTGCAATGGAAAGGCGGGCCAAAAACATACCGTCTGTCTCCACTGCGCTAAGCAAGCGGGCTTTTAAGGCGTATGTATTGATGTGTTCTGTCAAATCATTGAGGATGCCAAGCTCTGCGGCTTCTATCTCCAAGCTAACTTTGGTTCCTGAATCGACTGATCTAATACTAATTAGATTTATTTGGTTGACCTGAGAATACCTCGAGATACACGACATGGTTCCAAGCAGCAAATCAAGTACTGACATTTCATTCTTATACACAGGCACCTGCAATTCTAAAAGCTCGAGCGCCGATCGAGCTTGAACCACCGGGTTTACCAACATCCCCTCTGAGCCGAAGGTTGTTTTGTACAACGTGGAGGTCATCTGCTTGATTTCTGCAGTCTTTTTTTCAATCACTCTTACACTTGCTAAATTGGAAGTTGTTATCAGGACTGAACCGACCAAAAGGCCAACTAGAGCCGGTTTCAGTATGTCAATTAGTGTTTTTTTTGTTGGAGCTGCAAACTCTCCCTGGCGAAGATTGAGGTCTCTGTAATCATGCGCCCAGCTGAAAAGGCTTTCTACAAATTCTTCTGTCGTTTTGAATACGACGTTTTGTACATCAGCTTGGCTTTTATCCCCAGTATGCTTAAGCGCATTAATCACCAGATCCTTCGATGATTCATGTGTCGCGATGCAGAGCTTATCGCCATAGTGAATTAGGAATCTCTCTCCGTATTGTGCCATGGCTATTTTTGACTTCGCGCGAGGCAACAACCAGCCGTCGACCAAAATAGCGCTTGATGAGTGAGGAAACATATCGTCTAGCCAGCGACACCATGAACGTAAAAGCTCTAAATCGATAGCTATTGCGCTTGAACACGATTTTTCGCCAAATACCATGGGCAGACAAGCGTAGTTTTCAAGAGGTTCACTTAGTCGCTCTTCCATAGCATATGGGAGGGATGAGGCAAGAAGTCGTTTTCGCATTTTGGGCAGTTGTAGCGATAAGGTCGTTACCCACTCTGTTGGGAAAATGCAGGTAACGTGCTCAATTTCTTTACATGTGTTTATGAGTTGATGTGTGAGTTCACTGGTTACTAATTTCGGTTTTACAACTTCGTCAGCAGAATGAACTATCTGCCAAAACATAGCACCCTCTCCAGGCTGCTCCTCTGAACTCGATGCTACGTACAGCTTTAACGTGCGCGCCATGAGGCTATTGGCCCTGTATTGCGGTCGTTACTCGGGTAATTTCCTCGATTGAAGTCACGCCGGAATTGACCTTAGCAATACCATCTTCGAAAAGGCTGTTGCTTGAAAGTCTAGCAAGTTCCTCAATCCGATGCTCCGGGGCCGAGCTTGCTATCAGTGCGCGCATTTCTTCATCGATTTTGATTAGCTCGTATATTGCTGTCCGGCCCAAGTAACCTGTTTGAAAACAATGGTCGCAGCCGACGGCTCGATAGGTGTATGTCGCGATATCACCAGTGTTTAGATTTGGCTCAACCGCTGCGTGCACCTTAGTAGAAGGCTCCTTGCAAACAGGACACAGTTTTCTAACTAAGCGTTGTCCGATTACTGCCACAATCGACGAAGAGAGAAGAAAGGGCTCTATTCCTATATCCGCCAATCTTGTCACGGCCCCTATTGCCGAGTTCGTGTGCAGCGTCGACAATACTAAATGTCCCGTCATACTTGCTTGGACAGCAATCTCTGCAGTCTCTTTGTCTCGTATCTCGCCGACCATTACGATATCTGGGTCTTGCCTGAGAATAGCTCGTAGTCCCCTAGCGAAGGTCATATCAATCTTTTGGTTGACCTGCGCCTGGCCTATACCTGAAAGATCGTATTCAACCGGATCTTCGATGGTCAGAATGTTTTTTGTCCCGTCATGCAGATAAGAAAGAGCGGAATACAATGTTGTACTCTTGCCAGAACCTGTGGGTCCTGTGACAAGCAGGATTCCATTCGGTGAACTCAAGCATGATTTCAGCTTATCAATTTGATTTTTTGAAGCACCGAGCTGTGCCAGATCTAAGTGGCCCTCTTCTTTTTCAAGGATTCGTAAAACGATACGCTCCCCATGGTTAGTTGGCAGTGTTGAAACTCGAATATCAATGTGCCTGCCAGCTACATGTACCGCCATCCTGCCGTCTTGAGGAACGCGTTTTTCTGCAATATCCAGCTGTGACATCACTTTGATTCTTGATGCGAGAAGTTGTGCGACCTTTTTGGGTGGGGCTTCGTATTCTCTTAGGAATCCGTCAACACGGAATCTCACGTCTAGCCGTTTGCGAAACGATTCGATATGAATATCTGAGGCATTGCAGGTAACCGCGTCAGTCAACATTGAGTTAATAGACCTTACTATCGGTGCATTCTCCTGTTCCTCAAGCAGATCATGTATTCGGGGCGCGCCAATTTCAGTCTGAGCCAAGTGCGCATCAAAGCTCTCATCATATTGAATTCCACTGCCTTCGCTCTCGCGATAGAGTTCGGTTATGGTTTCCGCCATCGTGGCCTTCTCAACTTTTTTGAAAGCAACACGGTTATTGGTTACACGAATGACTTCAGCAATAACATCGATTTCTGGAATGTCTAAATATGAGCAAATGTAGGCGTCTACAGGGCTCCCAGCTTGGTTTGCTTCTTCGAGACACAGAGCTATTTCGTTTCGACGAGAATAGCTGTATGAGATGAGAGGTGTATTACTTTGTTTCATGGGTTTGAAATCGGAGTTGAATTTTCAAATTTCACTGTTGGATCGATTTTGATTCTATTGGCTTTGCTTTGTCGGGGAAATAGATGGCTATCTGTAGCTCTAAGAAATTTCTCCTGCGCGGATATTATTCTCTCTTTGTAGTAACCAGTAAGTTCAGTATTGTCTTTTCTGTGGTGAAGTATTCTCGGATGGAGGAAGACCATCAAGTTCCTCTTTACGACCTCATCACTCGAGCTCCTGAAAAGATGACCTAGTACAGGGATGTCCCCCAAGATCGGAATCTTGGAAACGCTTTGGCTCAGGTCGTCACGTATTAGCCCCCCCAAAACGAGAACTTCATCGTCTTCAATTAAAACTTTCGTACTGATTTCACGCTTGGTGGTCACTATATCAGTTTGAGTCACGCTTGTTGGCGCTACGCTTTCTACTGTTTGGTTGACCTCAAGGGTCATAGAGCCGTCGCTGTTTACCCTTGGAGTTACTCTTAAACCCACTCCTATGTCTTGACGCTGAATTGTTTGAAACGGATTATCAGTTGAAGACGCCGAACTCGTCGAAGAGCCGGTAATCAGTGGTATGTTTTGTCCCACGAGAATTTCAGCTTCGTGGTTGTCAAGTGTGACTAGTGTCGGAGTAGATAGAAAGTTGGTGTCAGAATCACCAGCCAGCGCCCGTATTAAACCCCGCAGCTCTCCACTGCGATAGAAACCGAGTGTCAGTCCAGTTCCGAATGCAGGAGGTGCAACAGAAGTGAGAGCGCTATCTGTGCGAGCTCCTACAAAAACCCCGCCATCGTCTGGGATAGCATTCCGCCAGTTGATGCCGTAATCCAGTACCTTCTCAGCACTCACTTCAACAATTATGGCTTCGACAAGAACTTGTTTTCGTCTGACATCCAATTGGTGAATCACTGTCTGTAAGGCGGCGAAAACCTTCTCCGACGCTGTAATAACCAGCGCATTATTTGATTCGTTCACATCGATGCTCACCTTCGGACCTGTCTCTGAATTCGTTTTATCAACATCCTTCAAGCTCTGCGCAACGCTCATCAGTGGGCCGACTAACTCGTTTGCGTTCAGATAATCAATGAGTACAACTTTTGTTAGGCTATTGGAAATGACTGGTTTGTCCATATCGTATATCACCGCACGGACTTGTCGAATTAGAGGTGGCGCCCCTGACAGCAAGATAGCGTTCGTTCGCTGGTCCACCACCACTTTGAGGCCGTTTTCCCCCTCTCGACGGAGGATGTCAGGCATCAACTGCCGAATCTGCGACACGATTTCGTTAGCGGCTGCAAACTGAATCGGTATTCTTAAAATCTCAGTTACCTCTCCTTTGTCGATCTTTTCAACCAGCGCTAAAATTCGCTCTAGATTTCCGCGTCTATCCCCAATAATAACGAGATTGCTGTCGGCGATTGCCTGTACGAAAGAGGAAGGCGATAGCATCGGATTGACAAGCGCCACAACCTGCTCGGGCGGTAAATGCTCAATGCGAACGACTTGAATGGCGACATCTTCTGGATAGCCATTCTCTGCGCGATCAACTAGCGGCGCATACTTGGCTGTAGCCTGATTTGCCGGTACGACTTTGAGCACATTTTCACTTTCTACAATTGCGTACCCATGCACCTGTAACGTTGAAAGAAACACTCCATACGCTTCGGCCGGCGTGAGCGAATCTCCGATCAATACTGTCACTTTACCCTTGACCGACGGATGCAGAATAATATTTTTACCTGATTGATTGGCTGCCCAACGTATAAAATCCTTTATCTCTGCTTGCTCAAGCGCGATTTGAACACCATTGCCCTCTGCTGCTGATGTTAATCCTGATTGTGTAAGACAGTACACGATTAACAACAGCCGGAAGAGGTGTTTTTTTGGTGGGTCACGGGTAAAAGTACTTTCGTTGATGCAGTCGCTCACTCGACTTCCCTACTCTGATAATGAAAAATAAAGGCTTTCTAACTCGCCGTCTGAAAATAACACTACCGCATCCGGGTAGACTTTGTGCAATCGTGTTGAGTCGTCAATGTAATCACCCTCATTCAGGAGCACAGGTCCTTGATCTTTATCAATGCTAACAATCGCGCTCGATTCTTCTGCCTGAACTTTTACGAACACGCCTATCAGCCTTATTGACCTATCAGTGGTGGGTATCGATCCCAAGTCAATAGTGTCAGCGACTTCAACAGCCTTGACGCCAAATAGCGAGTACACAGACTGGTCTAGAGCGAGTCTTGATCTTGCGGAGGGGCTTGTTATTTTCTGCGTATGCTGAGCTTCACTAGACCTTGCGCTACTCTGCGGACCTTGTGTCGGTGGGATACTTGATAGCGCGAGCCAACCGTGGAGACCACAGCCCAGTATAAATATAGCGGATAGACACAAATATATTTGCCAGCCGAATTTCTCAATCAGTGTTTTTCTCATCGTGCCGGTTACTCAAAAAATGAGACAGTCGCCTAGTTTGCATCGCCCGAATTTCACTATAGCTTTTTGGAGTGTGTTTCGATTCAGTGAAAATGACACTGTCTCCACCATTCTCGTTCGGAGCATCAAAAGGTTGTTTATCTTCAATGTCAGTTTTGGGGACCAGATACAATGTTACTTGTCGAATACTGCTCGCAAGAGTCACCCTATCGGTGAACACCGCTTCTAGACGCATGTCACCAGCCACAAATTCGCCGGTTTTAACGTAGCGACGTTGTCCCGTAGGGCTCACAATCACGGCGGAACTTGCAATGCCATTCGAATGTACAAATACAGACTTAAGAGACCAGGAGCCTTCGTGACCGTTCAGATCACTGGCAAGGGCGATGGACCAACCTGTTGTGAACAAGCCAAATAACAGCCTACAAGTCAGCGCAACCAAGACTCTACGCCAAGGGTTTGAAATAGTGCTTGCGTTCACCGTGTTAATGCGGCCGTCTAATGGGGTTCCTAGAGTTTTTCATTAGGTAAAACACGGGTATTAAGATAATTGTTAATGTCTGCGCGGTCCTGATTGGATAAACCTACGATTTCATCGCATGAAATCGCTTCAGCTGGGTCGACCTTCTCTGCTTGCTGGCGAGTATGACAGTGAGCGAGCTGCAGTAGTAGACGCTTTTCGTGCAAATTGCCGCGGGGCAAGTCTTCTTGTTTTACAACGTTTTCCGCCATCAGTTTCTGTTTATCGGCGAATTCCAAGCGGCGTTTGCTTAAGAGGGTTTCTTGGTCGGTTAATGTCTGCTTACTCTGAATCCGGATTTCCTCGGTGTAGTTTTCACTCAGGGCCTCTAGTTCGTTGCGGCAGGATTCACTTACTGGTACGGGTGAGCCTCCTTTACTCTCACGAACGCGCGTTTCATCGATGCACCTACGGTAATTCTTTAATTTCACACGATCACTTTTCTGATCATCGATCTGCTCAATGCCAGTCGCGGCGTTCAACGTTTCAACGTTAAGTCTATGCTTTTCTTCTGAAGCAAATGGTGTGTCTTTGTTGAAATTTCGCGCGGGGGGGTTGGAAACTATATTTTTCAGTTCCTCGAATTCACTTGTCGAAAGCCTCTGCTCGGCTTCTTGGGAATACGGTTGATGGGTCCAAACCACTAGGCATAGAGGAAGAACACGTATAAGTAATTTGCGTTGTCTCCGAAAGTGCATGATGTCGCTCCTTATATTGGCGCAATGAACAACCCGTGACCAAGCTTTGCTTGCTGAACCGTACGAATTGATCTATAAATTACCGTAGAGTCGAAGTAGCTTAGCACAACATGAAAATTATCCAGCGTGAAAACCGGCACTAATTTTCGCTGTACTGTTTAGGAGTAGTTACTTTCAGTATTCTTCCATCATTGATGCTTGGAGCAGCCATGGATAAGGCATTTAAAACTGAACGCAAATCTCACACCTTTAGTTTAGCCGCCCTAACCTTTAGTTTAGGCCTTCACGCCTCGCTCGTTCAGGGGTACCTCCCACCGGTACCCTCTCCTGCGAGTATCCCTTCAGATGGGCCCTCCTCCAGCTCAGACAAGGTCGGGAGTCTAGGGGGAAAGTTTCGCGTTAATGAACAGGGCCAAGCCAACTACGACATTCCGATTGTTGCGCCGGCCGGTGTTGCAGGTGTCACTCCGAAGCTAGCGCTAAAGTATAATAGCCAGGGTGGCCCTGGGCTGCTCGGCGCCGGTTGGTCGATTTCCGGTATTTCCGCTATTTCTCGATGTCGCCAAACACGCCATCAGGATGGTCATGCGAAACCCATAACATGGACAAGTGAGGACCGTTTTTGTCTCAATGGTCAGCGTCTAATTATGACGTCTAGCGGTAATGGTGTTTCTTATGGAGATCCCGGGACAACATATGCGCTTGAAGTTAGTGACTATTCCACGATCACTGCCCTTGGCGGTCAGCCCGGGCAGGGCTCACCAGATTACTTCACTGTGGAGGCGAAGGATGGCTCTACGACCCGTTTTGGCGCGGCTGGAAATAGCGAAGCAGAGCAACGCCCAGTAGATGTAAACGGTAGTCCAATCAATGACAAAGTGCTCTCTTGGTCTATGTCTCGCTACTCGGACAGCGCTGCAAACTATATTTACTATGTCTATCAAAACGGTATAGAAGGTCATCGACTTCGGCATGTGTTCTACGCATATCCAAAGGTTGAAACGGGGTACAGAGCGCGCATAGAGTTTCAATATACCGATAATAGATTAGACCCTGTTTATGGCTACACAGGTGGTTATAAATTTGGCAGCAACAAGCTGCTAAATAAGGTTTTAGTAAGAAACGATGACGCTACTAATACGTCTGGATATTTAACGTTGCGGGAGTACCGATTAGCCTATCATCAGCCCTCTAACGCAAACGGGCATGGGCAGCCTCATAATCGCCTGAAATCAGTAACAGAATGTCGCAGTACGAATTGCTACAAGCCCACCACATTTACTTGGCCAACTCAAAGCTGGGGATATCAGACCAATATTCCGGACACAGTGTTTCCGCAGGCTTCAGGTGATTATGCGGAGCCACAATACGCCGATTTAAATGGTGATGGGTATTTGGACTTGGTATGGCTGGAGCGCAGTACGAGTACGTTCCCGACGGGACAGTACGACGGACACACTTGGCGGTATGCTTTATATGTGCCTGCATTTGACGCCAACCAACAGGAAATTGGCAACTTCGGTGGTACACAAAATATACATGTTGACGGCAACAGTTACTCGATTGCCTCACCCCGAATGCTTGACTGGGCGTTATTAGACTACAACTCTGATGGACGTACTGATGTGTTGATTCCCGTCATTCCTGCAGGCGGCAACGATAGTACGGTTGGCACCTGGAAGGTCTTTCTGTCGAATGACAACGGTGTCGATTTTACAAACCCGATTGACTTGAATGCTATTGATCCTGCGGGTGGGTTTCAGGTAGCAGCAGGAAACAAAATAAAAGTTGTCGATCTTAATAGCGATGCTTTGCCGGATATTGTGCATGATTTTGGCGGTTCACGCGTGGTTCGACTTATGCAACGGTCTCCCGCCGCAGCACAATACGCCAATAGTTTTTCGGGCATAATTCATCAGATCGAGGCCCTATTGCCACCGAGTTACCCTGCCCCGGGTAAACCCCCTGGTTGGACGGTGGAATGGTTGCTGGCCGAAGATTTGGATCAGGCGCTTCAATTGGGTGACTTTAATGGCGACGGCAACGTCGATTTGGTGGCAAGTAAAATTATTTTCCCGCCCCCAGGCTGCAAGATTGGCCAGCTCAATTGCTTTCCCGAGTCGCTAGGTACGCACGTGTTACTTTCGGAAACGGGCACTCTTACTACTGGCGGAGAGCCGTTTCTTCCTGAGTTTGTCGACAAAGGCTTTGTGGTTCAGAACCCGATGCCAGACTACGGCAGCATGCAGCAAATTGCTGATATCAACGGCGATGGACTCGCCGATATGTTGGTCCGAGATAAATCATTTAATTACATTCACCATGTCCGGCTGAGCACAGGTACCAGTTTTGAAACCAACCAAGTCCCGGGCTCAATACTTGAGTTTGAACGCGCTAACCTAATGGACGTCGATCAAGACGGTACTTTGGAACTGATCTATCCAAACTCACAGGGCATTATCAATTACCAGTACTTCGATACTGGGGCTGACAACTTCCATGCCACAGTTCAGGGGTTCGGTAGCCAATTCACTCTGAGTATGACAGGTAATGGCTATACAACATTTTCTTTTTCTGACGTTAATAGCGACGGTTTACCCGATTGGTTGGCACACAATAGCGAGAGAGTAAACTTCAAAAAAAGAACGGGTGCGACCAACCGAATCACCAAAATCAACAACGGTCTGGGCACGATAACAGATATAGAGTACGCGTCATTGGCCGATAACGATGTCTATGGCGTCGATTCCGATAGCTTGGCAAATCGTCTTACGTGGGACTTGTCACCCTTCGAGCCCAACCTTGGAAAGCCGGAACACGGGATATTCGATGTGCGGCCGAATTCTACACAGGTCGTCAAAGTCGTTAAAGGGACTATGCCTGCAGCAGGCGTCTCTGCGGGGCAGGTTGATGAAGGTGCGGTGAGTACGATTGTTTACTCCTACAGAAACGCAAAACTGGAAGCGGGAGGTGGTGGCTTACTCGGATTTGGCACTGTGGCTACGATCGATCCACAAACAGGGATCATCAGTACTACTGATTATCGCCAGGATCATCCGTTCACCGGACTACCTCGTTCGACAGAAACGCTTAAAATAACCGGCTATGATCCTGTCAACGAGGTTTTGATCAGTAAGCTTCTTCGGCAAGAGAGTAATTTCTGGGCCTTTCAGAACAGTACGGGGCCAGTGCAAGCACCCTACAATATATATGCAGGACTCGTTCTTGAAAAACAACTGGACCTGAATACTGATACCGATACGACGACCGAAATCGGGCTTACGGTGTCAGTCAAACAAATTGACGAATGGGGTAATAACACTTATTCCAAAGTGGAAACGTTCAAAAAATCCACGAATTTTGAATTGTTGAGCCGAGTTGAAACCGATAATGACTTCGATCCACTGGTGGCTAGTAATCCTTGGGATCAACGGTTGGGTCGATTGCGTGAATCCGTGGTCACTTACCATCGTCCAGGCACCACTCCTAACACGATCGTGCGTAAGTCTAAGTTCGAATACGGAGGAAGTACTGGTTCGCTGAAAGGACTGCTCAAAAAAGAAATCCTCCATCCTGACGATCCGCAGAATCGACGTACAACAACGTACTGGCGCGACATCTATGGAAACGTAAGGACCAAAACGGTCGCCGGTGACCCGGATGGTAGCGGTCCTCTTACCAACCAGGTGCGCACCACCAAGTTCGAATATGACTCACATGGCCGATTGGAAAACGCGATCTATGTAAATACTGGCAACACCGCAATAACTGCACCTGACGCTGGTATTCCAGCAGGGTACTTAAGAGTCAAAAAAGTCATTCAGAGAAATCAGTGGGGATCGCCCACGCAGATACTGGACACATACGGGAATCTGACAACCATTCGATATGGTGCTCTAGGCAGGGAATATTTAAGGCATAGCGGCACTGGCACTTGGCAGAAGACACAATACGTCGATACACAGCTAACACCGGGCTCAATATGCCCTTCACCGGGCACTTTCGTCCAGGTGCGCGTTACAACAGCTGAGGGGCAGGAACTGGATACCTGCCAGGATGCCTTAGGCAGGACTATTCGCACCTCTAAGCTGGGTTTTCAGCCAAATCAACGTGTTTATCAGGAAACGGAATATAACCCCAGCGGACTTGCTCGGCGAACCTCTGTTCCGCATTTCGCCAATGCCGGGAGTGTTTATTGGTCACGTTCTTCTTACGACTACCTACTTAGACCATTGGCCCAAACACAACCTAATGGCGTCACTATGGAGTACGAGTACACTGGCCTCGTTACGAGTATCGAGAACCTGGACAATGGCCAAAGAAAATTCGAGGCGCGCAACTTCCAAGGAGAGCTCACAGCTGTCGTAGATGCTAATTATGCAGTAGTTTCATATGAATACGATGCTGCTGGGGACCTTCATGAAACTACGACAATAAACAGCTTTTTTGCCCCGACTCAGTCCATCTCAATTGTCACTCAGCATGATAGCTATGGTCGAAAAATAAGCACTAATGATCCCGACTCTGGTTCGTGGACTTACAAATACAATGCTTTTGCAGAACTCGTAGAACAAATTGATGGGCTCGGGCAGCGGACAGTGTCCATTTACGATCAAATGGGACGGATGACAAACAGAAAAGAGTATTGGCCATCATCGCCATTCAACCCAAAGCTAGCGATTGAGAGTGATTGGTATTACGACAAGTACCAGAGTCAACCGCAAGTTCGTGGTGCGTTGGTCGCCTCAGATACTAGCAGTTACAGTGTTTCAGGTTCACAGGATGGCCAAGAAACAGTCTTTTTTGACTATGACAGCCGAGGTAGAGAAGTTGGTAAATCAACGGTTCTGGACTTCTATTTACCCGCGGCTGATCAGCAGATATTTGAGCAAGTCACTACGTATGATCAATACGGCAGGGTTTTCTATTACCTTGATCTAGCTGCAGATGAGCGCGGTACTCAGAATCTCTACAATGCCCGTGGCTATGTTAGCCAGGTTAAGGAAGCCTACAGCGTAAATAGCCAAACCGCGCAAAAAGTCTACTCAGAGACGCTCGAAGTCGATGCATTCGGAAATCGTACGAGATACAAATTGGGCGCTAGGACCATTGAGCGAGACTACCTTGCCGATATGGGCTGGGAAACGGATATTGTTGGCATTGGCACAGGCCAGTTCGGAACACCGCTCGACCAAGTGTCCACAAGTTATGATGGTATAGGCAATAGGATCGGTCGAACCCGTAAGGAAAATGGCGCTATCATCTCCCAGCAGAGTTACTGTTATGACGATCTTAACCGCCTCACTAACGTATATAAAAATCAGGCTACCAACAGCTGTTCTTCGTCAGTGCACGATTTTAAGTACGACGCTTTTGGCAATATCACTGAGAAGGACGGCAAATCTTACTTGTATCAACAAACAGGAAATGCAGGCCCACATGCTGTTACAAAAATAGGAAGCGATTCTTTCTTCTATGATGGAAACGGTAGCCTGATAAGCGATACCTTGCGAGATCGGGCTCTAGAATACAGCACATTTAACAAAGTTCGAGAGGTCAGCAACAGTAACGCTAGCGTAGAGTTTCAGTATGGTATCGATAGAAATCGCTATCGGCGTGTAGACACTGTTTTTGGGGCCGTCAAAAAAACGTGGTATTCCGGCCGGTCGCGACTAGAGCAGAAAACAACCGGAAAGGAAATCAAGCGCCACATCAACAACGAAATCGTAGTGGTACATCCACTGAATACAAACGGCGCGGTACAAACATCAACTACCTCGGTGAAGTACCAGCTACTTGACCACCTAGGATCGGTTATAGCTAATTACGCTGAGTCCGTTGCGCTTGCGGAAATTTACATGCGATACGATGCATGGGGGCATCGTCTAGAATACAACTCGGGTAATCCATATACATTGCCGATCTTCGTGAGTGTATTACCGCTTGGCTTTACAGGCCATGAGCACATTGAACAATTAGGTTTCATTCATATGAACGGCCGTATTTATGATCCTGAGATGGGCCGCTTCATGCAAGCTGATCCCTTTATTGACGGAGTTACCAGTACACAGGGATATAACCGGTACACGTATGTTGGAAACAACCCTTTAAGTTATACCGACCCGTCCGGGTATCTGACTATCCGAACGCATGAAGCGTTCAACATAGCCACTACCGTGATAGTTACTTTGGCAACGTGGGGTGTTGGGACACCGGCAGCAGCTGGCGCAAATTCTACTATTACTATAGGCCAGGCGGCGGCAGCCGGTGCGGCTGGTGGCTTTACAACGGGTTTCGTTGCTAGCGGTGACCTAGGCCTAGCAGCAAGGTCTGCTCTCTTCGGTGCGGTGTCTGCGGCAGCGTTTACAGGGATTGGTGGTTACTTCACCGGTGAAACCAGTGGTGGCTTGTTTCATATCGCATCACATGGAGTGGTCGGTGGTGCAATGGCAGAGCTCCAGGGAGGAGAATTTGGCCATGGGTTTATTTCGGCTGGGTTAACAAAAGCGCTTGGCCCAGTGATAGGTAGAGCGGAGGGTTGGGTTGTAAACCAGCGAAGCATACAGCAGGTGATCGTTGCCGGACTGGTGGGAGGAACCATTTCAGAGCTCTCAGGCGGAAAATTTGGAAATGGAGCGCTCAGCGCAGCAATGGGGAACTTGTTCAATGCGCAGCGAGATGCACCAAAGGGGAATGGAGTAATCGGTTATGACTCTGACGGTGTCCCAATTTTTGATGAGTCTCACCCAAGGTTCCATAACTACTACGATTCTAATAGTTGCGCTAAAGGATCAGGTGGTTGTACTTATGCAAATGCTAGAGCTGGGTTATTAAGGTTTCCTGCACCAGGAGCTTCTGGTAAACCTATTGCTGATGAGCAAATAGGCTTTGCCATTGTCGGCCTTGTGCGTCATGAAGTCTATGATAGTGGCGCGCAAGTAATCAATGTCACTTTAGAAGGAAAGCATTTACTGGCACCAGGTACTGTTCGAAGGTGGGTTACGGAGGATGTTTCAAGTGTGACAATTCATACTTATGGGGAGGGAACAGGTCGATTACCGGGGCCAAACGTAACTTTCTCTGAATCATTGTGGCGTGGTGTTGATAACAGTATTTTTGACTATATGAGACAGCAATGATGATTCAAGCAAGCTTGAAAACACTCACTGATGCTGTATTTTTTATAGTCTTGCTTCTAGCAGTAATCTTTTTTTTAAGAGAGGTGGTTGGCTTAATTTATCTAAGTCAAGATGCGGGATTATTGGTGGTGCGCCTATTTTTGATTGGCGCGCCTTTATCCCTAATTTTATCTTTGGCATCTTTAGTTAGTTTGAACCTTGCTCGCCATAAGTGGTATTCCTTGGTGTCTGGAGTAGAGGTTTTAATTTTGGCTGTAGTCTATTGGATTATTTATGCGAGTCAAATTTAACTACTGCTGTTGAAGGCTTTGTATAATTATTTTGTCTTGTTCTTGAAACTCTGCTAACCATCCTTCAAATATCTTTTTGTCGGCGGCAGTATAACCTGTCGTTCTTATGTCAATGGAATTTTCCTCTTCAATGATTTTTCTAATGACCATTGATGGATAAGCAAAGTGGTCTTTTTTTGTGAAAAAATAGACACTGGCTTCTTTCTGGATATCAACTCGCCATAGTCCAGATTCTTCTGAAACTATTGCGCCTTCCCTAGTTTTTATCTCATCGAGTGCTTTTTTGATATCAAATGATTTTTGGCCTCTATACTCAGCTGCCTGAATGTGTGATGTCATAAGGAAAATGGCTCCAAAAATTAGAATAAGTTCTTTAATCATGTTCGCCTCTTTTTTACGGTTCGCTCTGATACGGCCTGAGTTTACCCGACACTTTCTTAAGTTAAAATCATAGAAAATGAAACGAGGTGAATCATGGGCAAAGGAATCCGTTACTCGGATGAATTCAAGCAAGAAGCGGTCAATCAGTTGGTCGTTCACGGCTACCCCGTTTTGGAAGTGAGCAAGCGATTAGGGTTCTGGCAATTTAACTCCGCCAGGCCAAGGAAATCTAACCCTTGGTCTCAGGCTACCGCCCTACTTTGCTCATTGAACGCACTAATCCTCAGATCCCGGTAATGCTGAGCCTTGACCAGGTGCCTACCCAGATTGAACAAATCACTGACCGCAGCCCTCGCTCCCTCACCCTGGTCGCTTCATGGGATTGCGCAGTGCGATTATTCTCATACTGCTTGGTGCTGTGGATCTCCTCAGGAATCAACTCACGAGAGCCTGCCCCGCTTACTGGGTATGTGCAACTCCATAGCTACGCAATTTATCAGTCACTATCTTCCTGGGCTCAATGCCATACGATCCTAATAACCTTTTGAAGAATCGCTTCGCAGCAGCACCGTCTCTCTTGGCCTGAAGGTAAACATCGACAACTTCGCTATCTTGATCTACGGCCCGCCACAGGTAATGCTGCTTGCCATTGATTTTGACGAAGACCTCATCGATGTAGAAGGTTTCGCCGTAGCCCCGCTTGACCAGCAGATCTTCAATATCGCGGTGGCTCAGATTGAATCGGTAGTAGAGCCAGACGGCACAGCTGATGATGTCAGGAGGGAACCGGTGACGCCTATAGGTCTTCATGGGCCGATTCTAACAATATCAACGCTTTAACTTGGCAGTACCATTCACAGGGATGAGCACCGCACCGCGGTGCCGCCCTATCCTTTATGGATCTGCATCCTGTGCTATAGATATTGATATCTACTTCGAGGATTTCGACAAGGCCGTCAGCCGACTTTTGCTCTCTTAGAGGTGTAGCGTGCAAGGATATAATTTTTCGTGGCGCGACCATCGCTATCGAGCAGATAGCGCAACGCTGGCGGTTTGGCCAATCGCCAAGCTGATTGCGGGTGGCGATTTGCCGGAGATACTGCTCTGCACTTCCGATGCGTTGTTCTGCCAGGCTGCGGCAAGGCTTTGTGCGCGCGATGAAACGCAGCGCATCGACCCATATAGTATTCCAGAGAGTCTAAGGCTGCTCGACGAGCAGGGGTTTTCGGTACTGAGTATCGGCGGCGCTCTCTGCTTCGTTCGCGATTACCCTGAGACTATTCAAGTTGAGCACGTGATGAGCTGCCTGTCACGGTGGTATTTCGTGGCTCGCGTGTTGCCCTTCTGATTTTCTTCATAGGCCTTTCAAGCAGGTTCAGAAACCTGAACTTGACCGATAGTCGTCCCTCGCTACGATAGCGTTACCTAGCCGCCAGTCCATTCTGGCATCTAGTCGCAGGGTTACCCTGCATCTTACGCTGGGACACCCAGCCAACGTACCCATGCGGTACGTCTTTGTTCACACCCGTCGGGTAGCTCACCTGACGGGTAATGTTGCTTGACGTTTTTCTTTTGGAGAAACCTATGAACAGCATTACGAACGAAGTAAAAATGACGTATGGATTGCATGACGTACAGGTGCCGCAATTCCAGTGCCCGGTGGTCGTGGACCCAACGCTATTGCAGATGATTCACGGATCTGCATTGCGAGTAGAGACGTTAGTCAGTGGCGCAGCGGCAGCGGTTGAGTTGGTGTCGCGCTTTGAAAGTCGCACGCAGTTTGTCCAGTTCAGCTGTGCAATGGCCAGACCGATTGCCGAACAGGCTCTGTCCTTGCGCGTCGTGTTGGTCAACGGCCGCTTGGGAAATGTTGCGAGAATTGAATGCTCGCCGTTTACACGGAGCCTTGTGTAGCTGGACTAGCTAACTTCTGCGAACGACTGATGGTTAGCGTTCTCGTCATTTGTTAAGGAACCCTGTGGGTTCCTTTTTTTTGCCTATCGTTTTATAGAACACCCTCAGAAACCTTACCTTGAACGTATTTTTTAGCGGTGTAATCGTATGCAGGCTTAGTGGCTACTCACAGTAGCATCTAGCCGCAGGGACACCCTGCACCATTCCCCGTTTGGGTTTTCACCCCATTCGGGGGGAAGCCTGCATGGGAATCATTGACGTTAAGGAGATTAACCATGTCCAAGTATATGAATGTGTTTGTACAGGAGCAGTTCGAGTCCGGTGGTGAGACCAAAAGCAACTACACGAAAGTGGGCGTTGCCTTTCCTCACGACAAGGGCGATGGCTTCAACTTGAAAATCACCCCAGGGATTTCGATCTCCGGTGATCTGGTGGTCTTTCCACCCAAGGAGAATGAGGACCGCTAGGCTTCATCGAAAAACCCCTGCAGAGACTGCCGGGGTTTTTCTTTTTGCCAGCAACGTTAGCAATAGCGTGACAGTACCGCCGCAAGGCATCACCCCGATGGGATACTTCCCATCGGGCGTATCTCGTCATTAATTCAATTTAATTTGACTGAATAAAGCGAGATACGACGATGGATGCATATAACTTTGATTCAAAGGACGAGGTGATTGCAGCTGCAATTGCGTTTGTGGAAGAAAAAGCGACCTACACAGCAGTGACATTGGAAAGCCCCAGCGAGACTCAAAAGCTTCTGAAACTGCGTATTGGCGATCGGGAGCGTGAGATTTTCTGCGTTCTCTATCTTAATGCGCAGCACGGATTGATTGAGGTCGAAGAGTTGTTTGCGGGCACGATCGATGGCGCTGCGGTGTATCCCAGAGAAATTGCCAAAGCGGCGCTTGCGCACAATGCAGCAGCGGTGATTCTGGGCCACAACCACCCGTCGGGCACACCAGAGCCCAGTGCGGCGGATAGACGGATCACGGAGCGCATCACCAGCGCGTTAGGTCTGTTGGACATTCGTGTCCTTGACCACGTGATCGTATCAACCAAAGATGTTTTCTCATTCGCAGAAGGCGGCTTGATGTAGCGTTGGTATTGTTTAACGTGTTTGGCAAAGGAACCCCTGCGGTTCCTTTTTTTGTTTCTTTGTTTTTTCGCCTTTTTTTGAAACCCCTTTTGCGCAACCACAAAAAAGCCGCCCGAAGGCGGCAAGCGAGAGCCTGTCTCGTGACTAGAATTCAACCGGTAACCATGTTGAGCGCGGATCATCATTCTGCGTATCGGCGTGAAACTGCTCAACGATCTTCTCCACTAATACGCCCTTCTTGGCATTGCGGTGCTCCTCGACCCATGCATCGCCTAGCAACGCACCAAACTGATCCAGCAACTGCGCCTTGTTGAGTCGGGAGAAATAATTGTCTTTGGTAGGTCGCCAGTACTGCGCACAATCCACCACTAGCTGCTCAATCAGCGCTTCTTGATCGGGTGCTGTGCTCCTTACCCCAATGGTCAGGCTATGGGCCGTGCAATACGCTACTAACCTTTCCTTGGCGCGTTTGGTGAGCGCGCAAAAGGCCCTGAACCGCTCTCCCCCATCCTCGTGATCGAGCCATTCAAGGGACAGCGCGGCTCTGGCGCTCTCAAGTTCATCAAATGCCCTGCCCTGGCCGGTGTCCTCGCGCGTGGTAGTTGATGCCACGACATCAGCGTTTAGCTGCAGCAGTGACTGGCAGTCATAGCGCTGGGTTGATAGCAGTTGCACGCACAATACATAGTGCAGCACATCAACCGCCACCGCAGGGTTGGCCAGTAAACGTGCCTTAATGATTTGTTGCCGGTACACACCCAAATCACGCACTAGCGCTTGCGACAATGGCGCGGTAGCTGTGTTGCCCTCGTGCGCTTTTTCACTCTCCTCACTACGCTCTCTATCCTCACTCCCGTCACCCTCTCCCAACTGATTCCCTGATCCACTCCCACTTTTAGGCAGGTCTTTTTTGTCTGCCAAGCCGCTCAGGATGTCGAGCTTGCCGTTGTGGTCAACGGTGACAATACAACCGCTGCAATACTGCTGATCTTTGGAAAACGAGAGGTATTCATCGCGCGTGGCTTCCAAGGTCTCCACCTTGTCACGGGCAGCGTCTATCGCTGCTTCAAACGCGGCTTCATCCTCAAACCCGTCTGCCAATTCGTCGTTGTAGTAGCGGTCTTCCCACGCAGTGATTTGGGTATCGAGCGCGTTGATCTCTGTGTTTAACGATTCCGGCACGCCCACGTGCTGCGCATAGAGCTGCACTAATCCATCACTGGCTGTGTTGCGATCCAGTGACGTTCTCATCCATTTCCAATCGGGTTCTTCTTTGGCAAGCTTATTCAGCGCTCTTTCTAACTTTGCCTGTGCAAGCTCTGAGACCAATTCGGCATCACTTAAATACACCATGTCTTCAAACAAATCACCGGAGACTGCGCCACCGGCTTTGAGGTACGCCGCCTTACCGACAAAGGCCCCGATCCCGCGCTTGGCATCCACCGCCTCCCCCAACAACCATTGTTTAATGGCTAAAGGCCACGCACGATCCTGTAGCTGTGCGTAGCATGCCAATTGCCGTTCATGATCATCACATACGGTAAAGGCCATCACGGCCTCCAAATCCAGATCACCACGTCGATACGCTGCGAGCAGCTTGGGAGCGACCTGTCCCAGTTTGATGCGTTTTTCGACCACAGAGCGGGTTACACCAAAGGCAGCAGCTACGTCTTCCAGTCCCCTGCCCTGTCCCAGCATCTTAGCAAACGCGATATATTCATCGGCCGGATGCATCGGTTCATGGCTGACATTCTCCGCCAGTGAAATTTCGGTGATGTCTTGCGTGCTATCGGTCACCAGACAGGGCACTGGAAAGTCCCCTGCTATACGCTCTTCCTTTGCCAGTGCTTGCAGTGCCCGTAACCGCCGGCCACCGGCTATCACGGCAAAGTGCTCGTCCTCTACCGGCACTACCACCAGATTTTGCAGGATGCCTTGGCTGGCAATGCTCGCCATCAGGCGCTTATGTGCGGCTTTGTCAGGGGCTGCTACGCGTACGTTTTGATCAGATACCGTCAGTTGTGACAGTGCAATGGTTGAAGTTGTCATCATCGTGTTCTCTCGCTAGTGATTGAATGGTTTTTTTACCCCCACCATCCCTCTGGGGGCGAAGACCCCCAAAAAGCGAGCGCAGCGAGTAGCGCGCGGCTTGGGTGTGTCCGGGCAGGGGGAACCACCCGGCCTGCAGTGAGTGAACGAAGAGAGCGATCGAAGGTGGGGGGATGCCTGGACTAAGGCCAAACGGGCGCTAATCTCCTGTCCACCCCAGAGGGACTGGGTTTGTCAGCACGTAACAGCCTCGTAAAACCCACAGTACTGCCGCACCCGGGATAGGCAGGGCCACCGGTCCCAACGGGATGCAGCGCTAGCGGAACCCATACAAGCCCGATCAGGTGCCCTGCCCTCTTTTTCTCATGTGACCACCGTTTCGATGTATTTCACCGCCAATACCTGCCTTTTCATCGACGTTAACAAGATTACCCCCAGCGATATTTACCGTTTTTCTAGAATATTATGCTGTTTGACTAGATACCGTTCCTCGAGGAACGGTATAGTAGAGGCATGCCCGATCCAAACAGAACTGAAAATGCATCACGCAGAAACCGGTTAATCAGGTGGTTGGCGCCCGCTATCCAAGATATCCCTCGGGATCAGGTGCGCCGCGCGCCCTATGCCATCACAGCGGATATCCCAAATGCCCAACAAAATGCCCTTGTTGACCACGCATTGGATCTTGGAGGTCCGCCAGGCACTGTGATAGGACGTAAGATAGCCACCGAGGATGGCCATACCGTTGAGGTACTCATTGGCTGGGAACGGATCGAAGCCTTTACCGATCGCGACGCCTTTCCGCGCGCAACGACGCTTCCCATTGGTGTAATTGACTGCAACGCCGCAGAAGCTGCGTTCTACGCCATCGAATACGCCCAGCAAGACCAGAGGGCCAGTGGATTGATTACCTCTGCCCTGCTCTACGCAAAAGCTGCCAACATTGCCCTTGAACACTTTGGCAAACCCGACAAGCCCTGGTCGATCCAGACGTTGGCTAATGCTCTTTGCATCGCAAGACCCACACTCTCCAATCGACTCCGGTTGTTAAAAGGCCTGCAACCCAAGACCCATGCGCTATTACAAAGCGGACAGATAAAGCCCCAATTCGCAAAAACGTTATTGGCAGAGCCCAATGCACAACGACAGGAAAACCTTGCAGAGCAAGCTGCCAAAGGCATGATGTCATCACGCGCTTTGTACAAGCTAGTCCACCCAGGGTATGAGCCGCCCAAACTCGTTGCGCAGCCCAGAGGAAAACCCAAACAGCGGTTGGGTGATGCAGGATTAATGCAGAGAACGCTTACCGAAAACTACGGCACCGGTGTAGATATAACGCTCGATAAACACGCCCATAAAGGAACTGTCGAATTCCGCTTTGACAGCCTCTCGATCCTCAAAGGCCTGATTGAAAAGCTCGAAGCAGACATCGAGCACGATAGCATTATCAAAGGCAGCTTGATGATGCAGGTCAACAACGCCCAAGAAGCCAATACACTGCTAATGGAACTAGGGGCCAATAGCGACCCAGAGCTGGACTAACCGGGCAACAACACAGCAGTGCCCTAAGCGCTGTGCCCTACTCCCGTTCTTCATGATAAATTCGATCTAGATCGCTCAGCTCACCTGCTGCTTCACCTAACACATCACCCTGAGCGTTATCTAATACTTGTGTATAACCTTCGTAAACAACATCAATTCAAACGTAATCAACAACACTCGAATCGTAAGTAACAATGGGCAATTCGTAAGAAAAGTATCAAATTTCAATTTTATTCTATGCATATCAATATGTTACAAGCACACATATGTAATATCTAATATTCAATACTTATACCTTAAAACTATTTATTAATACCCTATCGAAAGTATTCGTAATTAAAGTATTCAGCCTTAATACACCCTCACAAGCCTTGGTTAAAGAATCAGGACATAGCCTCTAAAGCGCACCACTACATTCCCAACAGAGCGACCTATTGAGCTCTCAACCCACTAACCCGTTAACAGGGCGGTCTATCAGCACAATATTAACATTGACTGCTGAGACCTCTGCGCCCTCTTCTGCTCATTCCAAAAAAGCAAACCAGCACCCAAAACAGCCAATATCTCAACAGAAACCGACTTCAGGAAGTTGAACAAATGAATGGCCAAGGCGTGTTGTCTACGAATTAAAATAGCCAGAAATAGCTAAGAACTGACATCCCCGCCCTGCCCTAACACCACCCCAGATTCACGGCCAATACCGACATAGGGATCGGCAATATCACGGGTGATATGGATATGGGTATCAGTGACTCGCAGTACATAACCAAACGCATTAATGGTGGCATTGACTACCTGATAACTGCCCTGCGCTTTGGTCGGCGCGGATAACACCAGCATATTGGATTGAATGTCGGTGATCGCTGCTTCGACCCGCAAACCATCGATGTAATCGGCAAAGTTCAGGATGACATCGTTAAAGCGCTTGATGTGTTCTTTAAACGCAATCCCTGGCGAGATCTCTTTCCAGGCCCGCTTATGATCCAACGTCTTGGAATTCACACGTTGGCCCAAACGGCGTTTAGCCCACAAATGCACCCGCAGGAAATACGCCTCGTTATAGCGCAGCGCATTGGGCGATAACTTGAAAAAATCCCGCCCGTACTTGATCAAGCTGTCATTGATGGTTGGCGGCAAGGTGAAGGTTATGAACGTCGCTTTATTCACCTTGGCCGTTTTCTGATAGATCCCAAAGTTACCGAGCGCTTGAAAAGCCTGCTCAGCCCGTTCAAACCCATAGCGCTCCATGACCTGTTCAGGCAAGGCTGACAGTTCAATATTGGTCGAGGCCAAACGCTCAAAGGACGCTACTGCGGTTTGCGTATTCCCACCGGCTGTCGACAAGCCCATGACATTCAAAATATCGCTGATCTTGATAGTCCAGGCGCCACCCTCAACCACAGTCTGCGGGACACCTTCCGTTTGTACCAATTCAGCAAGGTAGGTAATCAGGCCAATGTAAAACCGCAAATCATCCGCCTTACAGACCGGGCGCTCAGCTAAAGGTCGCAAGATCACCGGCACATCCTGACCGTACCAATCCACAGTGACCGGGTAGGGCTCATAGATCAAATTGCGCGAAACGGGAAGTGCGCTGAACAATACCGTACAAAACAGGTTGTCGATAAAGAACGGCGTGTCTTCACGCAGCACCGCAGAAAATAACTCCAGCGACAGGGAATGGATCTCATGGTTTTCAGGTAAGGTAGGGATGCGCTGAGGCTCTGCGGCCATCAGATCAGTGGTCTCTTTCAATCGGCTGAGTTCAGGTAAAACTAGGCGATAGAGCGACACTGGCCGGCGACAGCCGGAGTAGGGCACTAGTTCATGTTCGGCGACCCCGGCGGACACCAAAACCTTCAGGCGGTTGCGAATGGCCGCGGGCTTAAAGCCAATGTAATCAGCAATCGCTGCAATGCTCATCCGATCACCGTCGCTACTGCCACTCAATGCCATAAAGGAAATGATCTTGCGGTGGGTATCATCCAGCGCTGGCATTAGCTCCAACACCTGCTGCACCATGTCACCGGTGATACCGTGGCGGTTGTCGAAAAAGGGTGGGGCGCCTACATTCATTGTTCAACCTCTGGTTTCACTCCCTAGCCTGAACGCTAAGGCCGGCTACGAGTGCCCTCGCCAAGACACCTGCCCGAAAATACTATAAGTAGTTGATATTATTAATAAAAAACCTAAATAATATTCTCTTTTTATTCAGAAAACTGAACTCAACGGCTGACAAGCTTAGCAAATTAGTTGTGAATCATTTAAATTGACTTTTAAAGTGAATCAATTATATGCTTTTGTCCATAATAATCGCTATTTTCCCATGGGGTCAGGGGTATGTCAGGGATATGAAAGTAGTTGTCGTCGCCAACGCAAAAGGCGGTGTGGGTAAGACCACGCTGGCGATTAACCTTGCCATTCGCGCAGCCTGCGGCGAAATCCCGGAAGTGGACCCGGCCAAGAACGTGCTCATCTGCGATATGGATGCCCAGCAAAATACCTCGCAAACGCTATTGCGTATGGATACGGCAGGGGCGAATGATTACCTGCTTCCACCGCTGCACCCTGACTACGATCCTGAAGAGGATTTTGATTGGGACGGTCGCTGCTCTTCCACGGATATTTATTACGACCGCGATGTGGTGCCATACCCGTCGGTGTTCTCCCGCCTGGATGTTTTGCCCGCCAACGGCGATCATTTGGAGCTCTTCCAGAACCTGACAAAGAATGTGCAGGATGGTGATTTGCTCGAGCAAATCTGTAATCACTTCAAAAAGTTTGTGACCTCTGAGGATGTCGCGGAAGAATACGATTTGATTATCTTTGATACACCGCCAGGTAAAAATTTCATCACCATCCCGGTATTTCGGGCCGCCAGTGACATCCTCATGCCATTCAAGCCAGAGGGTTTTTCGGTAGAAGGACTGGCCAAGATGAAAGCCTCTATCGAGCGTGAAAACGAATACCGCGATACTCCGGTTAAAATTTCAGGAATGATTCCGAATCTGGTTAAACACAACAACAAACATCGCGATACCTTGTATGGCCTTGGACACAACGCGGAAGTGTCACCCCTGTTGTGGGATACACCCTTGCATGACCGGGTGGCCTTTGTGCTCGATAACATGCCGCTGAGCGAAACCAACTTCAAATACGCTGATGCCAAAGCCGAGGAAGAGATGACGGCGTTGGTCGATCGTTTTCGGGCGCAGGTGTACGACACGGACATTCTTCTAGGCGCGGCAGGATAAGGATATGGCACTCAAGAAACGTCGCAGGGCGGACACGCAGTCATCGGATGACACAGCAGTTGCGAGCGAGATTGCGGAAACAGACACGGCAGATGTATCAGACAGCGCAAACGGAAAAACCAAAGAACCGAAAAAAGCCAAAACAAATAAGACAACTACGCTCGATGCACCACGATCAGCTGCCAGTGTGCAGGCACAAGTGGATGAACGTCTTGCCCCGAAAGCCAAGAACAATCGAGAAGAATCGCGGTTAGTCAAAATCGCATTGGCAAAAATCAGTCCCGATCCGGATAACGAGCGCACCGGATTTATCAACCAGGGCACGATTACGATTTTGGCCAACGCCTTTAAAGAGGTCTGGGAGGAGGGCGGTACCGCCGTTGATATCCCTGAAGCCGTATTGACTCGAACGTTGGATCAAGTCACTCGGTATGCAGAATCCCAAGCCAAGGACTTGCCGCCGATAGAAGATGTGACCAGTACGCTCAAAGGCATCTGGGACTTTGCCGTCCACTTAAAAACTGAGCCGCTGTTACAGCCCTTTACCGTGACGCTGGGCCGAGAAGGTAAATACCAGGTCGTGTTCGGCCACCGGCGGTTCATGGCGTCATATATCGCCCACGGCGATACGCATGAAATCGAATGCGTAAACTATTTAGCGGCGCCGAATTTCCCAGCGTCCAAGCGCTTTGTGGAAAACAACCAGCGCGTAGATTTACCGTTACAAGCTAAGGTCGAAGATTTTAAAAAAGCGGTTAAGGAGCTGCGCAAACACGCAAGCAATCGCGTGAGCAATATCGAAATCGCCAACAAGCTCGGAGTAGGGCGCAACTTGGTCCAGCGGCTCGAAAAAATCAGCAGCTGTAGCGAAGTGAACTTACTGATGGCCACCGGCCAAATCCGCAGTCTGGAATTTGCCTACAAAATGGCCGTGCTTGAAGGCAGTGATAAGCCCGCTTTTAAAATGGCGTGCAAACGTGTTGCTGAAAAAGGTGAACCGACAGGGGATTTTGCCGCTTTCAAAGCAGAACTCGCGGTGCAAACCACGAAAAAACCGGCTCGGCCTACAGCGGGCAGACCTTCAAAAATTAAATTCCCTGCCCTAAGCCAACCCAAGGTGCTGCAAAAACTGTTTGCCCCGGAAGTGCTGGAAAACCCGCAGTGGCAGCGTATTGATTGGGAAGATACGACCAAACCCAATATCGAAAAGATAGAGACGCTCATCAAAAAAACACTGGAGACCTTGGTGAAGGACATGGAAGCCAGTGCGAAAGTTTAAAAAGGCGCAACAGCTGCCACATCAATAAGCGATGCTGTCCCTGTCCCTGTATAAAAGCCAACAAACCAATAACGATGCAGAGAGAGCAGCGCTCACTCACGAAACACTCGAACAACTCAGCGAGTTATTGGACGACCACGGAGATGAGCTACGCGAAGCGATCGCCATAGTGGCCAATGCAGAGGGCGAGGTGAATGCAGGGCGCTCCCAGCAAATCGCGCAGTACCACCGCAACCGGGTTTATAAAGTCGAACAATCCATCGACAGCATCGACGAATCATTGAGTAGCAATGCAGATAACCCGACCAAAACAGCAGAGCTGAACAGTCAACGCCAAGATCTGGTTTATCAGCTGGAAGACCATACCAAAAAAATAGACACTCGCTCCCACGGCCTGCAGTTAAGTAAGATGCGCCGTAAGCACCGCTAGGAAGAAAACCACTTCGTGTCCAACAAAAAAGCACACGAAAAATCCATCAATAGCAACAAAGCAATAAGAGCCACAGAACTCAATGCGGCTATCTCAGCCCTTTGGGCCGCCCAAGCTACACACACGAAAGAAGCGTTCGAAAACGAAATTGTTCCGATCTATGAGAACGTTTATACACAACTCATAAAACACCTACCGCAAGATGAAGCAGAAGACACACTTCTAAACCTCATAAATAATACAATGAAAGCCTGTCATTATCGCTGGACAGTGCGTTTACCCATGAAACGTCCAGGCACCGATTATCGACGCTATGAAATCCTCTATACCTATGCATTGGTCACAGCAATGGCTGTAGAGAGCGTTATTCATTTGGATCCAAACAACACAGATTCACCTGAAAAGACCGCAATCCATCTACTTCCAACAAGAGGGCTCGACAATCTGCGCGCAGAGGCCTTGGTTTTGGAAGACTGGCTGGGATTTTTTGAGAATGCGGAAGTAGGGGGGTTATATGCAGTATCCAGAGGCCGGAGCTTGCAGGTAGAAAACGCGAGCGCGGTCAAAAAACTGCAATCAATCGTCAGTCACACCGGCGAAAAACCCGCAGGCAAAGAATGCAGAGTGGAAGGGCAACATCACTCTCAGACTTCACGGCAAGTCGGATTGGTAATGCTGAATACGATGAAGCAGCAATTGGCTGATGGGCTTCTGACCTACAACAATCCAGGCGACCTGGTTCAGGTGGATAGAGGAGGCCGGACCTTTTTGGAGTACCCGGGGATATTGGAATGGTACACAGAGCAAGCTCCCCCTAATCTAGATCTAACAAAAGCAAAAAAATCCCTAGAAAGCACCGGTGTGTGTAAGCGATCCAACAAAGGCCACAACCTCTATCGCGGCCGCCTGCGCGCGCGAGATGCCAGGCTCAGAGGTTATGTGGTCGAAGACACATCATCACTGTGGCAGAACGATGCACCCATCGGCCGCTTCGTCATTGAAAACCTCACTGCGTTGAAATAGGTCACATCGTCCTCGGCAACAGAAACAGCCAACGACGTAATAGGGCACCTTTGAGAGTGTTTCTCCAGAACGCACAGAACAGCTGTTTGGAACAACTATTTGAGAACGGTAAGACACCATTGTATGCACGCGCACTGGCGTCACTACGGGGTGAGGAACGATCCCCAACCGTGTAGTGACGCCAGTACTCTGGCGTGCGCAAGCCCCTAACGGCGGGGCTTGCCGGGCGAACCATCGCCCGCAATCAGCATGACAGTCACATTATGGTTAAGAAACCTTACCTAGACGCAGTGTAAAGCGTGCTTTTACACTGCAGCTGCGCAGTCGCTATTCAACATAGCATCTCGCAGCAGGGACACCCTGCATCTTGCGCTGGTACAACCAGCGATTGTTAGTCGCACCAAGACTAGCAACGTCGGCTTCGCCGATGCACACCCAAGGGGTAGAAGCGTTCACCCATGGGGTGCGCGCTTCTGCTGACATTCACACAACCAGCAAGAAGAGGAGGAAAAGACGCAAAAAGGAAACACCCCGGTTGCAGGGGTTAAACGCAGCACTCGCTGGCCAGGGTAAAACCCCGACCAACAATGAGAGACTGATTCCCTACAGGGAACAACCCTCTGCCT
>JBGCGJ010000049.1:0-17008 GCA_045110675.1 Halioglobus sp.
CAAAGGCCACCAACTCACCACCCCAAGTCTCCGCACACACACGCGTCAACGCCGCTGTGAGCGTCGTCTTACCGTGGTCAACGTGTCCGATGGTTCCCACGTTGACGTGGGGCTTATTACGTTCGAATTTTTCCTTTGCCACTGCAAATCACCTCTGATTTAAGAAGGACGACACATAAATGCATCATCCTCGTCTCGATAAAAACTTATTACGAATTATTGGTTCTTGGAAATAATATTGTCAGCTACGTTTTTAGGCGCTTCTGAGTACTTGGCGAACTCCATGGTATAGGTTGCACGCCCTTGCGTTGCAGAACGAAGATCAGTTGCGTAACCAAACATCTCCGCCAACGGCACCTCGGCATCGACAACCTTGCCCATGGCATTCTCACTCATGCCACCTATGAGGCCACGACGACGGTTCAGATCGCCTACTACGTCACCCATGTTCGCTTCTGGCGTGACAACCTCCACCTTCATTATGGGCTCGAGCAGCACTGCTCCGCCTTCCTGAGACAATCGCTTGGTAGCGAGTGAACCCGCAACTTTGAACGCCATTTCATTGGAATCAACGTCGTGGAAAGAACCGTCGTAAAGGGTCGCCTTGAGTCCCAATAGAGGATAACCCGCCAGAACACCATTCTTCATCTGCTCTTCAATGCCCTTCTGAACCGCAGGAATGTATTCACGCGGAACAGCGCCGCCGACAATTTCGTTAACGAACTCCAACCCTTCCGCATTCGCATCTTCCGCAGGCTCGAACCTAACCCACACATGACCGTACTGGCCGCGACCGCCAGATTGACGAACAAACTTGCCTTCGATCTCAGAAGTATTTCGAATAGCCTCACGATACGCCACCTGAGGCTTGCCAATATTCGCTTCCACGGCGAATTCGCGACGCATACGATCGACCAGAATATCGAGGTGCAACTCACCCATTCCTGAGATAATCGTCTGCCCAGTCTCTTCGTCAGTCTTGACCCTGAAGGATGGGTCTTCCTGAGCAAGCTTACCCAACGCAACACCCATTTTTTCCTGATCAGGCTTAGATCTTGGTTCAACCGCAACCGAAATTACCGGCTCGGGGAACTCCATTCGCTCTAGAACAATCGGCTCAGCGACATCGCACAGGGTATCTCCCGTCGTAACGTCTTTCAGGCCAACCGCGGCAGCGATGTCTCCTGCGAGCACCTCTTTGATTTCTTCTCGGCTATTGGCATGCATTTGAACCATACGACCTACACGCTCTTTCTTCTCCTTAACGGAGTTGAAAACAGCGGTGCCACTTTCAAGCTTGCCTGAGTAAACTCGGAAGAATGTCAGGGTTCCAACAAACGGATCGGTGGCAATTTTGAATGCCAGCGCGGCGAAAGGCGCATTATCATCGGCTTCGCGGGTCGAAGCCGTCTCATCCGAATCCAACAGGGTACCTTCGATCGCCTTCACCTCAGTTGGCGAAGGCATATAATCTATAACTGCGTCCAACATCGCCTGAACGCCTTTATTCTTAAAGGCTGAACCACCCAAAACGGGAATAATTTCATTTGCCAGCGTTCGCGTCCGAATGCCATGTTTGATTTCTTCCTCGGTGAGCTCAACGCCTTCAAGGTATTTATCCATCAGTTCTTCATTGGCTTCGGCAGCCGATTCAATGACGTATTCGCGCATTTGGGTAACCTGCTCTTCCAGCTCAGCAGGTACGTCGGAATATTCAAACGTCATACCCTGGTCGTCTTCACTCCAGAGGATCGCCTTGTTCTTAACCAGGTCGATAACACCCTTAAAATCTTCCTCAGCACCAATCGTCATCTGCAGGGGAACTGCATTAGCCCCCAGACGATCTTTTAGCTGATCGACAACCAGCATGAAATCGGCACCAGCGCGATCCATCTTGTTCACGAACACCATTCTGGGAACTTCGTACTTATTCGCCTGACGCCAAACGGTTTCTGTTTGCGGCTGCACACCTGACGAGCCACACAGCACAACGACAGCACCGTCCAGCACACGCAGTGAACGCTCAACTTCAATAGTGAAGTCAACGTGCCCCGGCGTGTCGATGATGTTAATTCGGTGGTCTTCAAACTGCGCATCCATACCTTTCCAGAAACAGGTAGTAGCAGCGGAGGTAATAGTGATACCCCGCTCCTGCTCTTGCTCCATCCAGTCCATGGTGGCAGCGCCGTCATGCACTTCGCCAATTTTATGCGACAGCCCCGTATAGAAGAGCACACGTTCGGTGGTCGTGGTTTTACCCGCGTCCACGTGAGCACAGATACCAATATTTCGATATCGATTAATAGGAGTCTTACGTGCCACGATCAAATCCCCAGGAAAAGGTGGTTCGGCAACAGCTTAGAAGCGGTAGTGAGAGAACGCTTTGTTTGCTTCTGCCATACGGTGTACGTCTTCACGTTTCTTAACCGCGTTACCTTTGCCCTGTGCGGCATCGATAATTTCACCGGCGAGACGCTGACGCATGGACTTTTCACCACGTCGACGAGCGTGCTCAACCAACCAGCGCATAGAAAGTGCTACGCGGCGAGATGGACGGACTTCAACAGGTACTTGATAGGTAGCGCCACCGACGCGTCGAGACTTAACCTCAACCATCGGTGAAATGTTTTCAAGTGCTTCATCGAATGCTTCGATAGGATCTTTGCTCAGACGCTCTTGGACAATTTCCAAGGCACCGTAAACAATGGTTTCAGCGACAGATTTTTTACCACTAATCATCACGTGGTTCATGAACTTTGCCAAAGTCACGTTGCCAAATTTGGGATCTGGCAATACTTCGCGCTTGGCGACTACTCGTCTTCTTGGCATTTTATGCCCTCTCTTCTCTTCAGGTTAATCCGAACACCTACATGCCACAAAAGCGGGGGAGGCAGAGGTTCAGCCTTACTTACATCGTCAGCGTAGGTACGCTAGCGAAACTTACTTGGGACGCTTGGCACCGTACTTGGAGCGACCATTTCTACGGTCGGATACTCCAGAGGTGTCCAGACTTCCACGCACAGTGTGATAACGCACACCGGGTAAGTCTTTTACACGACCGCCACGAATCAGAACCACACTGTGTTCCTGCAAGTTGTGTCCTTCACCGCCGATATACGAAGCAACTTCGTAACCGTTGGTTAGACGCACACGGCAGACTTTACGCAGTGCAGAGTTCGGTTTCTTGGGCGTAGTGGTGTAAACGCGAGTACATACTCCACGGCGCTGCGGGCAGGCCTGTAGAGCGGGAACGTCGCTTTTCGCTACTTTGCGCTTCCTGGGCTTACGAACCAATTGGTTGATCGTTGCCATTCAGTTAGAACTCCAAAATAAAACAGTTAAATTTCTATAAAAATGGAGGCAGAATTCAATTCTGTCTCCGTCCGCGCGACAGCAAAAGTTACAAGACGCACGACCTTCCCCCAAAAAAGAGGAGGCGGCATTCTATAGACGCAAAGGATGCTAGTCAACCCGCGATTCACTGAGGTGCACCACGGGTTGAGTGGGGGTCAGAAGCTAGCCGGGGATTACTACCGCGCGAACATCGTAAACATTGGGAGAAGTGCAGGTTTCTACGGGCCCAAGAATCTCCTGCGCCCTCATATAGCCACCACCGTTGGTGTAACTTTCGATCATCGCACCCAATTGTGTGTAGTTTTCGCTTGCCACTAAAAAGTAATAGTCAAATTCCTCTGCCCCTACGCCTAATAATGGATAGAAGAGATAGGAGGAGGCCTTTGAACCATTTGCCTTGGCAGCGGCGCCCATTTTCATATGAGCTTCGTAGGAGTCGGCTACGGTCTTCCCTTCATTAACATTACACTGGGAAACCATCAAAACACCGTCTCCGGGAGGAGTATCAGGTGCGTTTATAGGCACCGAAGCGGACATCTCATGCCTTCCACTGCAATCCATGACCTTGGCGAAATCCCCAGCGATTTTTCCACCAGAGTTGAGCCAGGCATCCTGCCCCTTACCAAATGCATTGCCGTCAGTCCACGCACCCAGCCAACCAACATCAAAGGAAGACTCTCCCGAATGAAATTGGGGTGTTAGCAACCAGGCTGCATAGTTGCCGTCATTTTCCTTTGACCATTTCGAGAAGTTTGCAGCAACCTTCTCCACATCTTTCAGGCTTTTGCCTTTCATAAATTTACAGGAAAAGAATTCAGCCGGAGTAGCCTTGGCTTCTTCATCCTGAGACAGTACGTTCTGACTCCAGGACATGGATACCGCTAACAGCGTCATTCCCACTTTTTGTAGTCTGTTCATCGTCTTGTACCTTTTTTTGATTATTGGACCGCGCATATCTGTCAGACACGGGCAACCCATAAAGGTAGACTAGTTTCATAAATGCACAATATTTGTCCACCTAGCAATCACAGCTTCTTTAATTGCTCTGATCGAACGCAAACAATGGTCAAAAAAAAGGCGGTGGGAGCATTGCTTCCACCGCCTTTTGAATCGCAAGGGGTTAGTTCTAAGAATCAGCCAAAGCTTCGGTCAACGCTGCTTCAATTTCCTGAGCACTTACAGTCACTTCCATCTCGGCATCACGTTTGCGCTTGCGCTCCTCGTGGTAGGCCAAGCCTGTACCGGCAGGAATAAGACGCCCAACTACCACGTTCTCCTTGAGACCCCGCAAGTAATCACGCTTTCCAGTTACCGCCGCTTCAGTCAACACACGGGTTGTCTCCTGGAACGAGGCCGCCGAGATAAAGCTCTCTGTTGCCAATGAGGCCTTGGTGATACCCAGCAGTTCACGTGAGCCTGTTGCAGGAATTAGATTCTCTGCTGCGAGGCGCTCGTTCTCCTCAAGGAACGCCACATACTCAACCTGCTCGCCCTTGATAAGATTGGAGTCACCGGATGAGGTAATGTAAACCTTGCGTAGCATCTGACGAACGATAACCTCAATATGCTTATCGTTAATCTTCACACCCTGCAGACGGTAAACTTCCTGGATCTCGTTGACGATATACTTCGACAATTCCTCGATACCCTTCAGGCGCAAGATGTCATGGGGGCTGGGGGGTCCTTCGGACACAACCTCACCCTTTTCGACAAACTCACCTTCAAACACAGACAAGTTCCGCCACTTCGGAATGAGAGCCTCGTAATGATCCGAACCATCGGGCAGCAACTTGTTATCCGTCGGCGTAATTACCAAACGACGCTTGCCTTTGGTTTCTTTACCAAAGCTAACGGTACCTGAAATCTCAGCAAGAATTGCCGGCTCTTTAGGCTTGCGTGCTTCAAACAAATCAGCCACACGTGGCAGACCACCGGTGATATCCCTAGTCTTCGACCCCTCTTGTGGAATGCGGGCAATAACATCACCCGCTCCAATTTTGGCGCCATCTTCCATACTGACCATAGACAGGGCAGGTAGGAAGTAATGAGCGGGAACATTGGTACCGGCGAGACACAGTTCTTCGCCCTTATCATCAACCAGACTCACAGCTGGGCGAATATCTTTACCCGCCACGGGACGCTCACCTGCATCCATCACCGATATGCTGGACAAGCCAGTAAGCTCGTCCATCTGGCGAGTTACAGTAATACCCTCTTCCATACCGCTGAACTTAACCGTACCGGCCACTTCAGTAATAATGGGGTGTGTGTGCGGATCCCAGTTAGCAACAATGTCGCCAGCTGATACTTCGGCCTGATCGGCAACTCGAATAACTGCACCATAAGGCAGTTTGTAACGCTCACGCTCACGACCCTTAGTATCGACCAAGGCAAGCTCACCAGAACGAGACACTGCAACCAGAGAAGTTCCGTCATCTTTGGCAACAACTTTTACATTGTGCAGACGAACCGTACCATCGTTCATCACCTGAATATTATCCTGGGCAGTGGCTCGCGATGCTGCACCACCAATATGGAAGGTACGCATAGTCAACTGAGTACCGGGCTCACCGATAGACTGCGCAGCTACAACGCCGACTGCTTCGCCCATATTCACTCGATGTCCACGAGCCAAGTCACGACCGTAACACGTAGAGCAAATACCGTGGCGAGTTTCACAGGTGATGGGAGAACGAACCTGAATTTCATCAATGCTCATTTCTTCAAGCAATAAAATCCAACGCTCATCCAACATCGTGCCTGCTGTGATCGCGATTTCGTCTTCGGTACCAGGGCGAATGACGTCCTTAGCCACAATACGACCCAACACTCGATCACCCAGAGTTTCGATAATGTCACCACCATCAATCACCGGAGTCATCAGAACACCTTGATCAGTACCGCAGTCAACGGACGTAACCACCAGATCCTGTGCCACATCAACTAATCGACGCGTGAGGTAACCGGAGTTAGCTGTCTTCAATGCAGTATCGGCAAGACCCTTACGGGCTCCGTGTGTCGAGATGAAGTACTGCAGAACGCTAAGTCCTTCACGGAAGTTCGCAACGATAGGTGTTTCAATAATTGAGCCGTCTGGCTTAGCCATCAATCCACGCATACCAGCAAGCTGACGAATCTGCGCGGGCGAACCCCGTGCGCCAGAGTCAGCATAAATATAAACAGAGTTAAACGAATCCTGTTCTTCTTCATCGCCATCACGATTTATAACGGTTTCTTTGGAGAGACCTTTCATCATGGCCTTGGAGACCAGATCATTGGCGCGAGACCAGATGTCGATAACCTTATTGTACTTTTCACCCTGGGTTACCAAACCAGCAGCATACTGATCTTCAATTTCTTTCACTTCGGCATCAGCCTGACCAATTAGGGTGGCCTTCTCATCCGGAATAACGAAATCGTTTACGCCAATTGATGATCCCGAGCGAGTCGAGTACTCGTACCCGCTATACATAAGCTGGTCCGCGAAAATCACAGTCGCCTTGAGTCCCACTACGCGGTAACACACGTTGATAATCTTAGATATGGCCTTCTTGGCCATTGGCTGGTTAACCATCTCGAAGGCAATACCGTCGGGTACGATCTCCCACAATAGAGAACGGCCTACAGTCGTATCGACAATATAGGTGCTCTCGTTGCGCTCGCCATCTTCGGTCTGAATCACTTCGTGTATACGAACTTTGACTCGCGCCTGGAGGTGGCAGTGTCCTTCAACGTAAGCGCGGTGCACTTCCGAAACATTGGCAAACACCATGCCCTCGCCTTTTGCATTAACACGCTCGCGAGTCATGTAATACAAACCCAACACCACATCCTGGGACGGCACGATAATAGGTTCGCCACTGGCCGGTGACAAAATGTTGTTGGTAGACATCATCAGCGCTCGAGCTTCCAACTGTGCTTCGATAGTCAGTGGCACGTGCACAGCCATCTGGTCACCATCAAAGTCGGCGTTGTAGGCGGCACATACCAGTGGGTGCAACTGGATAGCCTTACCTTCAATCAATACGGGCTCAAATGCCTGAATACCGAGACGGTGCAAAGTGGGAGCGCGGTTTAACAATACCGGGTGCTCGCGAATAACTTCCGCAAGAATATCCCACACTTCAGGTGGTTCGCGTTCAACCATCTTCTTGGCGGCTTTGATCGTTGTGGCCAGACCACGGGCTTCCAACTTTCCAAAGATGAACGGTTTGAATAATTCCAAAGCCATTTTTTTGGGCAATCCGCACTGGTGCAAGCGCAAAGTAGGACCAACTACAATCACTGAACGACCGGAGTAATCTACGCGTTTACCCAACAAGTTCTGACGGAAACGACCCTGCTTACCTTTGATCATGTCAGCTAAAGATTTCAGAGGCCGCTTGTTGGAACCGGTGATTGCTCGACCGCGTCGTCCGTTATCCAGCAGTGCATCTACCGCTTCCTGCAACATGCGCTTTTCGTTGCGCACGATAATGTCAGGTGCATTGAGATCCAACAGTCTCTTGAGACGGTTGTTACGGTTGATCACACGACGATAGAGATCGTTGAGATCGGATGTCGCGAAGCGACCACCATCAAGCGGTACCAAAGGACGTAAATCCGGTGGTAGTACAGGCAAAACGTTAAGAACCATCCACTGAGGCTTATTGCCTGACTTAGCGAATGCTTCCATCAACTTCAAACGCTTCGACAGTTTCTTGATCTTTGTTTCGGAATTGGTCTGAGGTATCTCTTCACGCAGTGTTGCCACTTCGTGATCCAGGTCGAGTTGCATCATCAAATCCTGAACAGCCTCCGCACCCATCTTGGCAGAGAACTCGTCGCCGAATTCTTCCATGGACTCGTAGTATTGCTCGTCTGATAAAAGCTGACCCTGCTCCAAGGTTGTCATACCGGGATCAGTAACAACATAAGACTCAAAGTACAAAACTCGCTCAATGTCTCGCAATGTCATATCAAGTAGCAATCCGATGCGCGACGGCAGGGATTTAAGAAACCATATATGTGCGACGGGGCTGGCAAGCTCGATGTGACCCATGCGCTCTCGACGCACTTTAGCCAACGCGACTTCAACACCACATTTTTCGCAGATTACTCCGCGATGCTTCAAGCGCTTGTATTTGCCACACAGGCACTCGTAATCTTTAACTGGACCAAAAATCTTGGCGCAGAACAAACCATCACGCTCGGGCTTAAACGTCCGATAGTTAATGGTTTCCGGTTTTTTCACTTCGCCGTAAGACCAGGAGCGGATAAGCTCCGGTGATGCCAGCCCAATACGAATTGAATCAAATTCTTCTGATTGTCCCTGGGACTTCAACAGATTAAGTAAGTCTTTCAAGGTCTTTCCTCCACGAGGTTTTCCTGCCGGAAGACGCAAACAAAATGTCTGCGCCTACCACCGAATCCAAAAATACGTTTGTTAGTCGTTCTCAAGTTCCATATCGATACCAAGAGAACGAATTTCCTTAACCAACACGTTGAAGGACTCGGGCATGCCCGGCTCCATTCGATGATCACCATCGACAATGTTCTTGTACATCTTGGTGCGTCCCGCTACGTCATCCGACTTAACCGTCAGCATCTCCTGCAAGGTATAAGCCGCTCCGTATGCTTCCAGTGCCCACACTTCCATCTCTCCGAAGCGCTGACCACCGAACTGGGCCTTACCGCCCAACGGTTGCTGGGTAACAAGACTGTACGACCCTGTAGATCGAGCGTGCATCTTGTCGTCCACCAGGTGGTTCAGCTTGAGCATGTACATGTAGCCCACGGTGACTTTACGATCGAACTCTTCACCACTGCGTCCGTCGAACAAGGTAAACTGACCGCTGTCGGGCATATCTGCAAGAGTCAGCAAATCCTTGATCGACTCTTCAGCAGCACCGTCAAAAACTGGTGTTGCCATCGGTACGCCGTTACGCAGGTTCTCTGCGAGCTCCATGATTTCCTCATCGCTAAATGACTTAATGTCCTCTGCGCGTCCGGCACCATTGTTGTAGATCTTTTCCAGGAACTTGCGAACTTCCGCAACTTTACGCTGATCGGCGATCATTTCATTAATCTTGTCACCGAGACCCTTGGCCGCCATGCCCAGGTGCGTTTCAAGAATCTGACCGACGTTCATGCGCGAGGGAACACCCAGCGGGTTGAGAACAACATCAACCGGCTGACCATTTTCATCATAGGGCATGTCTTCCACGGGCATAATGACCGAGATAACCCCTTTGTTACCATGACGTCCAGCCATCTTGTCACCCGGCTGAATACGGCGCTTTATGGCCAGATAAACTTTGACGATTTTCAGTACACCAGGGGCAAGATCATCGCCGCTTTGCAGCTTGCGCTTCTTATCTTCAAAGCGCTCTTCCAACAAAGTGTTCTGTTCTTCCAACTGACGCTCGGCTGAAACCAAAGCTTCATTCAATTCAGCGTCAGACAGCTTGAGTTTGAACCACTGATCTCTATCCAGGTCAGCCAATACCTCTGCAGTTAGTACAGTTCCTTTGGAAAGTCCCGCGCCGCTGACCGTTTTCTTACCCGCGATCAAATTGCTAAGACGGGCAAAAGTTGCCTCTTCGAAAATACGATATTCTTCTTTGAGGTCCTTGCGGTAATCATCGAGCTGATACTTCTCGATCTGCTGGGCTCTAGTGTCTTTCTCAAGACCATCGCGTGTAAATACCTGGACGTCTATCACGGTGCCTTTAGTGCTAGTAGGTACACGCAGAGATGTGTCTTTTACGTCGGAGGCTTTCTCACCAAAGATCGCGCGGAGCAGTTTTTCCTCTGGCGTAAGCTGTGTTTCTCCTTTCGGAGTTACCTTGCCGACCAGAATATCGCCCGCATCAACTTCCGCGCCGATGTAGACAATGCCAGATTCGTCGAGTTTGCCTAGTGCGCTCTCCCCGACATTCGGAATATCTGCAGAGATTTCTTCAGAGCCCAACTTGGTATCGCGAGCAATACAGGTTAACTCCTGAATGTGAATCGTGGTGAAACGATCTTCTTTAACAACCCGTTCGGACACCAAGATGGAATCCTCGAAGTTGTAACCGTTCCAAGGCATAAATGCGATTCGCATATTCTGACCCAGAGCGAGCTCGCCCATATCAATCGAAGGGCCATCCGCCAACACATCACCGCGGACGATTGCATCGCCTTCGCGAACTATAGGTCTTTGGTTAATACAGGTGTTCTGGTTCGAACGCGTGTACTTAGTCAGGTTGTAGATATCGACGGGAGCCTCATCGACACCGACGTCGGAATCATTCACACGCACCACAATACGGCTCGCATCAACTGAATCAATCACACCTGAACGCTTCGCTACGACACAAACACCTGAGTCAGTCGCCACATAGCGTTCCATACCCGTTCCAACTAAGGGCTTGTCGGCACGCAAAGTCGGTACTGCCTGACGCTGCATGTTAGATCCCATCAGGGCTCGGTTCGCATCGTCGTGCTCAAGGAAAGGAATCAGCGCCGCCGCAACAGAGACAACCTGCTTTGGCGAAACATCCATGTAATCCACTTTTTCAGGTGGCATTACAGTAAATTCGTTCATCGTTCGAACTGCGATCAGCTCTTCAACGAACTTCTTGTTCTTGTCGAGTTCAGCGGAAGCCTGGGCAATGACATGCTCTGCCTCGTTAATAGCCGACAGGTAGTCGATCTCATCCGTTACCTTGCCATCGACTACTCGACGGTAAGGGCTCTCCAAAAATCCATACTCATTGGTGCGTGCATATGTTGCCAAAGAGTTGATCAGGCCGATGTTCGGCCCCTCAGGTGTTTCAATTGGGCATACCCGACCGTAGTGCGTAGGATGGACATCGCGAACTTCAAATCCTGCGCGCTCTCTCGTCAAGCCACCTGGTCCGAGGGCAGAGACACGACGTTTATGAGTCACTTCTGAAAGCGGGTTGTTCTGATCCATAAACTGAGACAGCTGGCTGGAACCAAAGAACTCTTTAACCGCTGCAGCGACTGGCTTGGCATTAATCAGGTCCTGTGGCATGAGGCCTTCGCTTTCGGCCATGGACAGACGCTCTTTAACGGCACGTTCAACACGCACAACGCCGACGCGGAACTGGTTTTCTGCCATTTCACCCACAGAGCGAACTCGTCGGTTACCCAGGTGATCAATATCATCGACCACACCTCGACCGTTACGAATAGCGACCAGGGTTTTGACCACATCAACTATATCTTCTCGATCGAGAATGCCAGAGCCGACTGTTTCTTCACGACCCAGACGTCGATTGAATTTCATTCTACCGACGGCGGACAGATCGTAGCGATCTGCCGAGAAAAACAGGTTCTGAAACAAGTTCTCAGCCGATTCTTTAGTAGGCGGCTCACCGGGCCGCATCATGCGATAGATTTCTACCAGAGCTTCCAACTCATTGCGGGTGCTGTCTGTTCGCAGTGTTTCAGATATGAACGGCCCACAATCCAAATCGTTAGTGTAAAGCGTCTCAATGGTCGTAATGCCTTGTTCGGCAAGAATCGCCAAAACTTCTTCGTTCAGCTCCGTATTACATTCAACCAGAACTTCGCCGGTCTTTTTGTCGACCACGTTCTTAGCCAGTGAACGACCGTGCAAGTATTCTGGAGCAATCTCTAACTCTTTTACTTCTGCTTTTTCCAGTTCACGAATATTCCGCGCCGTCACTCGACGGCCCTCTTCAACAATCACTTTGCGCCCAACTTTGATGTCAAAGGATGCAACATCGCCACGCAAACGCTCAGGAATTAGCGTCATGGTATAGCCGCCATCCTTGTCAACGTGGAAGGTGGTGACATCAAAAAACATGTCCAGAATTTCTTCTGCCTGGTAACCCAAGGCACGCAATAGAATTGTCGCAGGCAATTTACGGCGACGATCGATGCGGACAAAAACCTGATCCTTAGGATCAAATTCGAAATCCAACCACGAACCACGGTAGGGGATGATGCGAGCGGAATACAATAGCTTGCCAGAGGAGTGCGTCTTTCCCTTATCGTGATCAAAGAATACACCGGGAGAACGATGCAGCTGAGAAACAATGACTCGCTCGGTACCATTGATAACGAAGGTACCGTTCTCAGTCATCAGGGGAATTTCTCCCATGTAGACTTCTTGCTCTTTAATATCTTTGATCGTTTTGCTGGCAGAGTCCTTGTCATAAATGATCAGGCGGACTTTAACGCGAAGTGGACACGAGTAGGTCACACCACGCAGCTGACATTCATTGACGTCGAAGACGGGAGTTCCCAGCCGGTAATCGACATATTCCAATGCCGCACTGCCGCTGTAGCTGACAATCGGGAAAACCGATTTAAATGCAGCGTGTAAGCCATAGTCGCCGCGATCTTTCAGAGGAACACCCTCTTGGGTGAACTTCCTATAGGAATCCAGTTGAATCGCAAGTAGGTAAGGAACATCCATTACCTTCGGCATAGTGCCGAAATCTTTGCGAATACGTTTTTTCTCAGTGTACGAGTATGCCATCGGTACTCCCCAGCGTTATTACAATTTAGCCGCCGCATTGGCGGCTATTAGCCCAAAATATGGGCTACTTCCAAGCTGCCGCAATTCACCTTGCGCAACCGAATAAACTTTCGCTATTTAAAGCGGGAAAAGGCCGGTGAGCTAAACGCTCACCAGCCTAGTCCAGGTTGGGTCGAAACCGAACCTACTTAAGCTCAGCGCTAGCGCCTGCTTCTTCCAACTGTTTCTTAGCGTCTTCAGCATCGTCCTTGCTGGCACCTTCTTTAATTGCAGAAGGAGCGCCGTCAACCAGGCCTTTAGCTTCTTTCAAGCCAAGGCCAGTGATGGCACGAACAGCTTTGATGACGTTAACTTTCTTCTCGCCTACGGCGGTAAGCATTACGTCAAACTCAGTCTGTTCTTCGGCCGAGCCACCAGCGTCGCCGCCAGCTGCTGCGGGTGCTGCTGCCACGGCTGCAGCCGCAGTAACACCAAACTTCTCTTCCATTGCTTCGATAAGCGCTACGATGTCCATAACGCTCATTTCTGCAACTGCATTCAAAATATCATCTGTAGATAGAGCCATGACTCACATCTCCTATTTAGCTGTTAAATATGTTCACAGTGGCCTAAGCCGCTGTTTCCTTTTGATCGCGAACTGCTGCGAGTGTGCGAACCAATTTCCCAGGTACTGCGTCCATTGTCTGAACCAGCTTGGTTACCGGCGCTTTCATGACACTCATCAATGTAGCAAGTGCTTGATCACGCGTTGGCAACTTAGCAAGAACATCCAAATCTCCTGCACCCAGCATTTGGCCGCTTACCGCCAGTGCCTTCACTTCAAAAAGATCGTTCTCTTTAGAGAAGTCTTTAAAAAGCCTTGCCGCTGCACCCGGGTCTTCCATAGAAAAACCGAATAGTGAAGGACCTACCAACGAGTCATTTACACACTCGTAGTCAGTGCCTTCCAACGCTCGCTTGGCCAGTGTGTTCCGTACTACACGGAGGGTCACATTGCTTTCGCGCGCATCTTTACGCAGGGCAGTCATCCCATCTACAGTCACGCCACGTGCATCAGCGATAACTAAAGACAGAGCACTGGTGGCAGTCTCGTTAACTTCAGCTACGATCGCTTTTTTGTCTTCGAGTCCAATTGCCACTGGAATTACTCCTGGATTACTAAGTTAAGTACTGCCAAAGCTATGGCGGTACTGCTTTGCGTGGTGAACAATTTCACCATCTGCGTAGGTTTTGGATTGCTCTTGCGAGCGCTCCGCTATTAAGCCCTGATCAACAAACTGCATCGATTCGAGCGCCTACGGTCTTTGATGGCCTTCAGTTCTCAGCTAAATGGGCGTAAGCCCGAGCCTTGTCCAAAGACCTCAAAGTGGATCGGGTCGAGCGGGTAAGCTCTCACACCGACCTACAAAACTCCCATCCGTGGAAGTTCTTGAGAGATCGCACCGGGTAGATGCGATCCGATCAATACTTTATATTTCGAGTGAAGACTGGTCTAAAACGATACCGGGACCCATCGTGGTCGATAGCGTTACCTTCTTCATGTACACACCTTTTGCCGCAGCTGGCTTGGCTTTTTGCAAATCTGCCAGTACTGCCGCCAAGTTGCCTTTGATGGCTTCCAGTTCAAAACTGATTTTGCCAATGCCGCCGTGAATAATGCCGTTTTTGTCCGTGCGATAACGCACTTGACCTGCTTTGGCGTTGTTAACTGCCGTTTCGACGTCAGGCGTTACTGTGCCAGTTTTAGGGTTGGGCATAAGACCGCGAGGCCCCAGCACCTGGCCCAACTGACCGACAACACGCATAGCGTCAGGAGAGGCGATGACCACATCAAAATCCATCATGCCGCCTTTGATCTCAGCGGCAAGCTCATCCATACCAACGAAATCTGCACCGGCTGCCTTCGCCTTTTCGGCGGCTTCGCCCTGGGTAAATACAGCGACACGAACTTCACTGCCGGTACCGTGGGGCAAGGTGGTCGCACCGCGCACACCTTGGTCGGACTTCTTGGCATCGACGCCAAGGTTGACGGCCACTTCCACTGACTCATTGAACTTAACTGTTGCACATTCTTTCAGCAGGGCCACAGCGTCTTCGATTGAATAAGCCTTTCCAGGCTCAAGCTTTTCTTTAAATGCGCGTACGCGCTTCGAGAACTTAGCCATTAGTTTACTCCCTCTACGTCAATACCCGCTGAACGGGCACTACCAGCGATGGTGCGAACGGCTGCATCCATATCTGCGGCTGTGAGATCCGGCCACTTCTGAGTAGCCACATCTTCCAGCTGAGCGCGGTTTACTTTGCCAACCTTATTGGTGTTGGGAGTACCGGAACCCTTTTTAATCTTTGCAACTTTACGCAGCAACACAGAAGCCGGTGGGGTCTTCTTGATAAAGGTAAACGACCTATCACCGTACACCGTGATAACAACGGGAATTGGCAGGCCGGGCTCAGTTCCCTGAGTCTCAGCATTAAATGCCTTACAAAATTCCATGATGTTGACACCATGCTGGCCCAATGCAGGACCTACAGGTGGGCTTGGATTGGCCTGACCAGCAGGCACTTGTAGCTTGATATAAGCTTCGACTTTCTTAGCCATTACATTCTAACTCCCGGGTACTAGCGCTGTTTGGTCCTACCGATTCAAACCGGCGGATTACTAGAGCTCCCCATTGTGACAACCGCAGTTGTCGGTTAAAAACAGCGGATGTGAATCCGCTCCTTATGCAAGCGGTGCCGACGACCGCTTCACTCAATACTTAAAAGTATTTAAGCCTTTTCTACCTGGCCAAATTCCAGCTCAACTGGCGTGGAACGACCAAAAATAAGAACCGCCACGTTTAAGCGGCTTTTCTCGTAATTAACTTCTTCAACAACGCCGTTGAAATCATTGAACGGACCATCGATAACTCGAACCATTTCGCCGGGCTCGAATAGTGTTTTGGGTCGCGGTGCTTCAACGCCATCTTCAACTCTTTGTAAAATGGCCTGCGCCTCAGCTTCGGTAATCGGTGCAGGAGCATCTGCTTTCCCGCCGATAAAGCCCAAAACACGCGGAGTTTCTTTAACTAAGTGCCAAGTTTCATCCGCCAATTCCATTTGAACCAGAACGTAGCCGGGAAAGAACTTGCGCTCGCTGCGGCGCTTCTGCCCACCACGCATTTCGACAACTTCTTCTGTGGGCACCAAAATATCACCGAAACGGTCGCCCATTGAGTGCATTTCAATCCGTTCTTTCAGAGCAGCCGCAACCTTCTTCTCATAACCTGAGTAAGCGTGGACTACATACCAGCGTTTTGACATCGGCAAACCTTTAACTTTCTACTTACGCTATGACCAGAGACACCAGCCAACCCAGCAGGGAATCCAATCCCCACAAAAACAAAGCAACAACCACTACAACTGCAACGACAATCAACGTGGTTTGCACCGTCTCCTGACGCGTCGGCCATACGACCTTGCGAATTTCAGTTCGAGAACCTTTAATCAAGGCCCAAAACGCAGCACCTTTAGCAGTTTGCAAAGCAACCAATGCTGCCACCGCTGCCAGTGCAACAATGCCTAAAACTCGATACAACAATGACTGATCTGAGAAGTAACTATTTCCAACAACGGCAATAGCCACAAGGATAGCAACTACTATCCATTTCAATCCGTCAAATCGACTTACAGTCGCATCCGTACTCATCAACACAATCCTATACACATTGGGTGCCGTCTCCTTAGAAACGCTACCCCCTGCCATAAATGGCAGGCCAGGAGGGAATCGAACCCCCAACCTGCGGTTTTGGAGACCGCTGCTCTGCCAATTGAGCTACTGGCCTAAATCTTTTTCACTCAGACGACGAAGCCGAACTGCCCAATAGAGCGGTTCGGCTCACTCCGATCAGGGACAGAACTTTAGCTCTGTCCCTTTAACTACTTACCACGAATTTGCTATGTGGTACCGATTTAGGGGACACAACTAAAGCTCTGTCCCCGCTCGGAGTACATCGAGTCTATTCGATGATTTTGGCTACAACACCAGCACCGACCGTACGGCCACCTTCACGAATCGCAAAGCGCAAACCATCTTCCATCGCAATCGGGGCAATCAAGGTCACTACCATCTGAATGTTGTCACCCGGCATCACCATCTCAACACCCTCTGGCAAC
>JBGCGJ010000050.1:0-23550 GCA_045110675.1 Halioglobus sp.
GTTGCGGTGGAAAATGCTGCGCGCCAGATCCGCTGTAATTCAATTCATCCAGGTACAATGTATACACCTATGGTTGAAGCATTGTTCGAAGCGGCGGGTGATGCCGCGCCGGCCGTGAAAGAGCAAATTGAAAATCAAACACCGATGGGGCGTATGGGCGAGGCTAGCGACATAGCGGATATGGTGTTGTTTCTCGCCAGCGATGACAGTAAGTACATCACTGGTGCTGAGATGGTAGTCGACGGCGGCATGACGGTAGGTTTGCCGTATTAAGGACTGCTTTACCGCACTGAGGCTGCCGGAATCGTTTCTCGACCATGCGTAGCAGTAAAATCCTGCTCGGGTCCTAATGGAATAACCCCCGTGGGATTAATCATCAGATGACTAGCATAGTAGTGTGTTTTGATATGCTCAAAGTTCACGGTCTCCGCCACACCGGGTATTTGGTATAGCTCGCGCACATAGCCACTGATTGCCGGATAGTCGGCAAGCAGCTGACGATTGGTTTTGAAGTGACCAAAATACACTGCATCAAACCGTATCAGTGTAGTGAACAAACGCCAATCAGCTTCGGTCAATGTATCTCCGGCCAGATAGCGTTGGTCTGTCAATATACTCTCAACCCAGTCGAGCGAATCGAATAAACCGTGAAACGCTTCCTCATAAGCTGGCTGTGACGTGGCGAAGCCTGCGCGGTAAACGCCGTTATTAATCGTCTCGTAGATGCGATCGTTCAGTATATCGATCTTATCGTGCAGGGCCTTGGGGTAGTAATCGCTGTTGTTCCCGGTAAGAGCGTTAAACGCGGTATTGAACATGCGGATAATCTCCGAGGACTCATTGCTCACTATGGTCTGTGTTTGCTTGTCCCACAATACCGGCACGGTTACGCGACCTTCATAGTTCGCATCTGCTTTCAAATACAGCTCATAGAGAAAATCCAGATCGTAGAGCGCATCGTTCATCTCCCAGCCGTTTTCCAGCATGATGGGATCGACTACCGTCACATCGATGTAGTCTTGCAGCTCTTTGAGCTGGCGAACAATCAATGTTCGGTGTGCCCAGGGGCACGCCAGCGAAACATACAAATGGTAACGACCTTGCTCCGCTTTAAACCCGGGTTCTCCGTTGGGGCCCGGCTCGCCATTCGGTGTTAGCCAGTTTCTAAAGCGACTGTCCTGTCGGCGAAACTCACCGCCGCTATCGTCGGTGTCGTACCACTTGTCTACCCACTTTCCTTTTTGTAAAAGTCCCACGATGCTTCTCCTCAATTCGTTGATGGTTGGATTACTTGGACATCTGTGCCTGCAGCAGACGATCTGCACTGATGCTGCCAGCGCCACGGATTACCAATGCTGCGCTAATTACCAGCAGGGCCAGGCCGAACTCGTAGCCGTTGTTGGACATAAACAAACCGTTTTGCAGGTGGACGGTTCCTATGGCAACCAGCATGGTGATGGCCAATACGAAAGCCGCCGGGCGAACGAATAAGCCCGTGATTAGTAAGAGACCGCCGAAGAATTCCGCGCCACCGGCCATTGCTGCCATGGGTACGCCAGGAGTTAGCCCAATAGACTCCATCCAGCCCGCCGTGCCTTCCAGGCCATAGCCGCCAAACCAGCCGAACAATTTTTGCGCTCCGTGTGCGGCGAAAATTACGCCTGCGCCAACGCGAAGAGGGAGGGTGTCCAGGCCGATGTCCGTCGCAGTTATCTTGTTAATAAGTGATTTCATGTTAGTGCTCCAAAGTGTTGTTACGGGTTTGTTTACTTGATGGAGCCATTGTAGGGATTGTAACAATCGCGATAAGACCTATATTCCGTTTAGAATGTTCTAAATATTAGAACTATTATGGAGTGCGGATATGGCAAGAAACCCAATTACGATAGAGGTTCTGGAGACGCTAGATGCCATCGATAGACGGGGAAGCTTTGCGAAAGCTGCGGAAGAGCTGAACAAAGCGACGTCAGCTGTTTCCTATGCGGTGCAAAAACTAGAAGAGCAGTTGGACGTTTCATTGTTTCAACGTCAGGGCCGTCGCTCAGTACTGACGCCAGCAGGGCAGCTAATACTCGCCGAGGGCAGAGAAATACTGCAGACCACCGCGAGATTGGCGAACAAGGCCAAGGAGGTTGCCACAGGCTGGGAGCCACGGATTAGTATCGCCGTTGAGTCGCTTCAATCATTTCCGGCTTTTTTCGGTGTGCTAAGCGAATTCCTTCATGAGCATCCCACCGTTGAAATCGATGTGTGTGAATCGGTGCTCAACGGCGGATGGGAGGCGCTAGAGGAAGGGCGGGTGGATGTGATTGTCGGCTCGCCGGGACCTGTGCCATTGCAAAAAGGCTACCGTGCAATTCCCTTACCAAGGGTCGATCTGGTTCCAGTGATAGCCTCCTGCCATGAACTGGCCGGCATTGCGAACAAGTCTGAGGTAATCGAAGTGCACTTACCCAAAATTCGGCGAGTTGTAACGCACGATACATCCAGGGCTGGTGTGACCCGCAGTGCGGGGCTCGCGAGTGATGGTCAGCGGTGCTACGTGCAAAATATCGATCAGAAGGTGGAGGCGATACTAGCGGGGGTTGGTATAGGTCATCTGCCGCGTCAGCGTATTCAAGCGCAGCTCAATAGTGGTGAGTTGATTCCCTTGGTTCTTCCGACAGATTCTACTCCCGACAATTTTCTCGCCTGGAAAATCAGTAACAAGGGCAAGGGGCTCAGGAACCTCACTCAGCGATTGTCTGAAGAATTAAAGTGAAGATATGGCTGCGAGGCTATGGAAATGTCGTGCTGTCGCCAATTCGCGTCTCACTCAGCATAGGTAGTACTGCATGTTGGTATGTCGGATAATTACTCAATGCTTAACAGTTCTATCAGAGAAACTATCGCTATGACCTACGGATATCCTGCGGCTACACCGAGCTTGGAGCTCTTAGAAGAAGACCCACGAGATGGCGCAGACTCTTGAGTGATGATCATGAATCCTGGATGCGCCGCGCACTATCCCTGGCAGATCGTGCGGGAGAACAAGGCGAGGTTCCTGTGGGGGCGTTGGTCGTGCGTGACGGTGAACTGTTGGGGGAGGGCTGGAATCAAGTGATTGGTGCGGCTGATCCCACCGCACACGCTGAAGTCGTCGCCCTTCGCAATGCCGCCAGGGCCGCCGGCAATTACCGTCTTCCGGGAGCCGTTCTCTATGTCACACTCGAGCCATGCACGATGTGCGCCGGTGCGCTCGTACACGCCCGTATAGCGGAATTAGTTTTCGCGGCACGGGAGCCAAAGTCAGGGGTGGTATGCAGCAGCGCAGCTTTATTGGGAGAGCCCTGGTACAACCATAAAGTGAACTGGACTGGGGATGTTCTTGCGGATGAAAGTGCTGCTAAGTTGCAGGCGTTCTTCGCCGCGCGACGCAAGTCAAAGGGCTGAGAGCTTACTGGCCCTGATGCTGCCTGGTAAATACTGCTCAACTTGAATCGGTGGCCGCGGTGTGTTCTGGCTGATGCCTTCCCACTGCAGAACACTGTAGTAGTGGCGAATATTCTGCACATAGGTGACGGGCTCTGAGCCGCGGGCGTAACCATAGCGCGCCTTCTTGTAATACTTGCTATCTTGCAAAAGTGGCAATCGCTTCATTACATCCGTCCACAAATCTGGATTTCCGCCTTGGCGTTGGGTCAGCACCCTGGCGTCCTCTAAGTGGCCCATACCGACGTTGTAAGCGGCCATTGCCATATAGGTGATATCCGGCTCTAGAATGTCTTGGGGAAGTCGTCGCTTGATATTTTTTAGATAGCGAGCTCCGCCGCGCAAACTCTGAAGCGGATCCAAGCGGTTTTCAACACCCAGTTCTTTCGCGGTGGGGCGCGTGAGCATCATCATCCCGCGCACACCGGTTGGCGAGGTTGCCAAAGGATCCCAGTGAGATTCCTGATAGGCTATTGCGGCCAGTAATTCCCAATCTAACTGATATTCTTGCGCGACTTGAGTAATGAGTTCTCGATATTTGGGGAGCTTCTTGTTCACGTTGATTGAAAATGTGTGAGAGCCCATTCGAGAGACAGTTGAGGCGTGTCCAAAATGTAGCTCGCGTAACTTTTCCATTTCACCGGATTCTTCGAGGCGTGCGAACAAGCCGTTGACTCGGTCAATTAAACGCTTGTTGTCTAATTCGGGGGGCAAAAACCAGGTAAGCTGTTGTTCCTCGCCGAAATCAAACGCTACTCTCAGTCGCGGATAAATGCCCTGTTGAACCTCGAACTCGTTGGAGTCGAGTATGGCGAGGTCTACCTTGTGCTGTGCCACCATTGACAACAGCTCGGTCGAGCTCACCTTTTTCACCTCCTCCCATTCTAGTTTTTCTAGACCGTTGTCGCGCATCGACTCCAGGGCGTCAGCGTGGCTGCTGCCGGCCAAAACCGCGATACTCATACCTAGCATGTCCTCGGGTTTTTTCGGGCGGTAGGTCCCTGCAACATAAATGACCTGGGGTTTAAGCCGATAGTAAGGCTCAGTGTGTGGATATTTTTTGGCTCGTCGGTCCGTCAGGGTCAGACCGGCAGCCGCAAGATCGACTTCGTTGCGTCGCAGCATACGAAAAATGGCGCCAAGGCTGAACTGAGGGTCCATTCGAAGATCTACACCGAGATCCTCTGCGAGGGCGTTCGCCAGTGCAAATTCGAAGCCGGTGGGGCCGCTTTTGTCGATGAAGTAAGTGGTGGGGCCGTTGCGAGTCACGATGGATATTTCACCGGCGGTTCTTATTTGGTCGAGGCTGTCTCCCTGGTCACAGGCGCCGAGCAGCGTCATCGACAATAGCGAGATGGACAAGGCACAGAATTTTTTTAGGCAACGAAGCATGGAGTTATTCTAGCCCCGACTTATGTCTAGGCACAGCCATAAATTCTGTGTCTATTCGGTGGTTTTTCGGTTAACGCGGGACGGGCAATACAGTATACTGCCGCCTTCTTGAATTCCCTCCCTCTGGAGCTCTCCACAGCATGCAAATTCTGCGCGGTGCCTCGGCCCTGTCAGCCTTTCGATTGGATAAACTGGCGCAAAAACTCTCTATCACCCACCCCGATATCCGCCTCCTGCGCAGTGAGTATGTTCATTTTTGTGAGCTGGCGGCTCCCTTGTTACCCGAGCGGGAGTTTGTGCTTTCTGAATTGTTGCGGTACGGGCCGAGAGAACAAAGTCCGGCTGTTGAGGATAAGGAAGCTGATTCACAGTTGATGTTGGTAGTACCTCGCCCCGGTACAATTTCCCCCTGGTCTAGCAAGGCTACCGATATTGCTCGCAACAGTGGGTTGACACAGATTAGCCGACTGGAACGCGGTATCGCCTTTTATCTTTCGATGCCCAATGATTTGAGCAGCGAAGCACTAATGAGTGTTCGCGATCTGCTGCACGATCGTATGACCGAAAGCATTCTCGCTACGCTCGAGTCGGCGGCGCAGCTTTTCCGACATGATTCGCCCGCAGCGATGACCACTGTAGATATACTCATTGGTGGCCGCGAAGCACTGCTGGAAGCCGATAAGCGTCTTGGCCTGGCGTTAGCTGCAGACGAAGTGGACTACCTGGTGCAGAGCTTCACCGATTTAGGGCGCAATCCGGTCGATGTGGAATTAATGATGTTTGCCCAGGCTAATTCCGAGCATTGCAGACACAAAATATTTAACGCCAGTTGGACTATAGATGGCCAGGCGCAGGAAAAGTCACTGTTTGCAATGATCCGCAATACTCACGAGTGTGGTGGCGAAAACGTTCTCTCCGCCTATTCCGATAACGCTGCGGTGGTTGCCGGTCAGGTAGGCGGGCGTTTTTATCCTGATTCCGATTCCCGGGAGTACCAGTTCTCCCAGGAGAACATCCACTTACTGATGAAGGTTGAGACCCACAATCACCCCACCGCTATCGCGCCTTTTCCCGGGGCTGGAACTGGGTCGGGCGGAGAGATTCGAGATGAAGGGGCAGTGGGAAGAGGTTCGAAGCCGAAGGTGGGCCTGTCCGGTTACTCGGTGTCGAACTTGAATATTCCCGGTTACGTTCAGCCCTGGGAGAACGACTACGGAAAACCTGGCCGTATTGTTTCGGCCTTGGATATCATGATTGAGGGGCCCATTGGCGGAGCCGCTTTCAACAATGAATTTGGGCGACCTAATATCTGTGGCTATTTTCGTAGCTATGAAAATAGCGTTGCCGGTGTCGATGGAGAGGAAGTACGCGGCTATCACAAGCCAATTATGATCGCCGGTGGTTACGGGAATATCCGTCGAGAGCACGTAGAAAAAGGCGAGTATCAGCCGGGAGCAAAACTTATTGTCCTGGGTGGCCCCGCTATGTTGATTGGTTTGGGTGGTGGAGCAGCTTCCTCCATGGCCAGTGGCGAGAGTTTGGAGGATCTGGATTTTGCCTCCGTGCAACGCCAAAACCCGGAGATGGAGCGGCGTGCTCAAGAGGTGATTGACCGCTGTTGGCAATTGGGTGAAGAAAACCCCATTGCCTTTATTCATGATGTCGGAGCGGGTGGACTGTCCAATGCTTTACCCGAGCTGGTCAAAGATGGCAGTCGGGGAGGGCGCTTCGAACTGCGAGCCGTCCCGAATGATGAGCCCGGAATGTCGCCTCTGGAAATTTGGTGCAATGAGTCCCAGGAACGTTATGTCATGGCGGTGGAACCGGAAAATCTTGCTCGTTTTGAGGCCATCTGCAAACGCGAGCGTTGCCCCTACGCGGTCGTCGGAGAAGCCACCGAAGAGATGCACCTGCAAGTTACCGACAGCGAGTTTGGCAATACGCCTGTAGATTTGCCCATGTCAGTGCTGTTTGGCAAAGCGCCAAAAATGCACAGGAACGTCATACGGCAGCGTGTGAACCATTCCCCGCTAGCCTTTGATTTGTCGGTATCTGAAGCGGCTGAAAAGGTTTTACAGCTGCCCTGTGTCGCCAGCAAAAACTTTCTGATTACCATTGGCGACAGAACAGTAACGGGAATGGTGGCGCGAGATCAGATGGTGGGTCCCTGGCAGGTACCCGTAGCAGATTGCGCTGTAACCACCATCTCCTATGATTCGTTTGCCGGTGAGGCGATGTCCATGGGAGAGCGAACACCACTTGCACTGGTCGATGGCCCCGCATCGGGTCGGATGTCGATTGCCGAGGCAATCACCAATATCTGTGCTGCGCCTATTGCCGATATTAAAGACATTAAGTTATCGGCCAACTGGATGTGCGCCGCTGGTTATGGATCGGAAGACGAAACCCTGTTTGATACGGTCCGCGCGGTGGGTATGGATTTTTGCCCCGAGCTGGGGATCACCATTCCGGTGGGTAAGGACTCCATGTCAATGCGTACCACCTGGAGTGACGGGTCGGTAGACAAAGCAGTGACTGCTCCTATGTCCCTAATCATCTCGGCCTTCGCTCCGATTACCGATGCGCGTTTGTCAGTAACACCACAACTTATTCCCGGAGCGCAGGCGAAATTGTTGTTGGTGGATTTAGGTCGAGGGGCGAACCGATTAGCCGGGTCTGCACTTGCGCAAGTGACAGGACAATTGGGCGACGAGGTACCCGATATTGAATCTGCCAAAGATCTAAAAGCTTTTTTTGAATTCACCCAGGAGCTGCTCGCCGATGGAAGCGTACTGGCCTATCACGATCGCTCGGATGGCGGTTTGTTCACCACTTTGGTGGAGATGGCTTTCGCTGGCCGTTGCGGTTTGGATGTGAACCTGACTAATATGTCGGGCTCGCCCCTGGAGCAACTGTTCAGTGAAGAGGCCGGTGCCGTATTTCAAATTCCTGCAGACAAAGTCGACGCTGCATTGGCAAGCGCCGATGCACTAGGATTGGACGGCTGTACTCACTTGATTGGAACTGCCAGCGAAGGGGATCTCCTATCCTTCTCTTGCGCAGGCGAGTCAGTGTATGCGGATTCGCGAGCACGGCTGCAGCGACTGTGGTCGAGAACCAGCTTCGAAATCCAGGCTCTACGCGACAATCCCGATTGCGCGGCTGAGGAATATGCCAGAATTGAGAGCGCCGATCCCGGTTTGTCTGCCCACCTCACCTTCGATCCAGCTGAAGACCTTTGCGCACCGTACATCAACGTGGGTGCCAAACCAAAAATAGCTGTACTGCGCGAGCAGGGCGTCAATGGTCATGTTGAGATGGCCGCAGCTTTTCACAAGGCAGGGTTTGCAGCTTACGATGTACATATGAGTGACGTTCTCAGTGGTTCTGTAGGCCTTCAGGAGTTTAAGGGGCTTGTGGCCTGCGGCGGTTTTTCCTACGGAGATGTTTTGGGCGCGGGTGAGGGCTGGGCTAAAAGCATATTGTTTAACCCGGATGTGAGAGATGAATTTGCTCGCTATTTTGCGCGAGAAGATAGTTTTACTCTGGGAGTTTGCAACGGCTGCCAGATGGTTTCAACGCTCAAAGAACTGATACCTGGCGCCGATCACTGGCCGAGATTTGTTCGCAATCGCTCAGAACAGTTTGAGGCTCGCTTTGCCCTGGTCAAGGTCGAACCCAGTCCCTCAATTTTGCTTTCGGATATGGCTGGGTCCCATTTGCCTATTGCGGTGGCACACGGTGAGGGCAGGGCTGAGTTTGCCAATCCCGAAGCGCAAGCCGCCTGTGAGGCTAGCGGTACAATTGGCCTGCGTTACATTGAAAATGACAAAACCATCGCCAATGAATATCCCGCAAACCCGAATGGGTCGCCCGCAGGCATTACCGGCCTTTCCAGTCTGGATGGACGAGCCACTATAATGATGCCTCATCCCGAACGGGTATTTCGCACAGTGCAACACTCCTGGGAGCCACCGTCCTGGGGTGAAGATGCGGCCTGGTTGCGTTTATTTCGCAATGCGCGAACCTGGTTGAACTGATGGCTTCGGATCGTGCAACCCCTTGTAGCCGAACTGCATTTATCTATAATGGCGCCTTTCCTGGAGACGACAGTGTTCCGCGGTCGCTTTCCCAATCTCAAGTTAGAGCAACACTATGCTAAATAAGTACCCCCTGTGGAAATATCTGCTCGTATTGTTTGTTATTTGTATCGGCTTGTTCTACTCCGCACCGAACCTCTACGCCCCAGATCCAGCCCTGCAGATAACGGGCACAAGCAGCTCGCTGAAAATCGATCAAAAGTTACTGGATCGGGCGCTCAAGGCGCTTGAGGAAGCCAATATCCAACATTTTGGTGAGGTTATCGATGACGACGGTCGCAATGCGCTGATTCGAATTTACGACCGGGAGCAGCAGCTGACAGCCCGCGCCAAGGTATCTGAAGCTCTTGGCAGCAACGACTATATCGTCGCTCTTAACCTCGCCCCCACCACGCCCGACTGGCTTAGCGACTACGGCGGCCAGCCCATGAAATTGGGTCTTGATCTCAGTGGCGGTGTGCATTTCAAGCTGGAGGTCGACGTCCAGACCGCGATTGATAGACGGATGGAGTTTTATACCAACGCTATCAAGAAAGAGCTGCGCCTCGAGAAAATCAGGGGTTTGGTCAACCTGACACGAGATGACAAAGTCGAAGCGAAGTTTAAGTCTGAAAGTTTGCGGGAAAAGGCGCGAACCGCGGTAGCCGATGAGTTTCCAGAGCTTTTCCTCGATAGAGTTGAGGTAGGTGATAGCTGGAATTTGAGGGCTTCCATGACGGAGCAAGCCAGAGCGGAAATTGCCGAGTACGCTGTGGCGCAAAACCTTACCACCTTGCGCAACCGTGTGAATGAGCTCGGCGTATCTGAGCCCCTGGTGCAGCGGCAGGGAAAAAACCGAATTGTTATTGAATTACCGGGAATACAAGACACTGCGGAAGCCAAGCGAGTTTTGGGTAAGGTGGCCAACCTGGAGTTTAGACTGGTGGCAAACCTCGACGCGCCCGGTTCTGAGAAACAAAAATTCGAGTACCGCGATGAAAATCGCGGTGGAGCGACTGAATGGTTGGAACGCGAAGTGATAATTTCCGGGGAGAACGTGTCTAACGCCCAGGCTAGCTTTGATCAAAATGGTATGCCGAACGTCAATATAAGCCTGGATTCGGAAGGTGCCACCTTGATGTCCAACGCTACTCGCAACAATATCAAGCGTCGCATGGGCGTGTTGTTTATCGAGCGCAAGTTCCGATCGCGCAATGTGACAAATGAAGACGGTACGGTGAGCAGCGTAAAAATTCCCTATGACGAGAAAAAATTGCTGACCGCCCCTACCATTCAATCGGCACTGGGCGCTCAATTTCAAATCACCGGGTTGGATGGTCCGGGTGAAGCACCAGAGCTTGCGCTCATGCTCAGGGCCGGTGCGCTCGCAGCGCCCATCGATTTCGTAGAGGAACGTACAGTGGGTCCCTCATTGGGAGCCGAAAATATTCGTATGGGGGTGAAATCAGTTCAATACGGCTTAGCGCTGGTTGTTCTATTTATGGTGCTGTATTACCGAGTCTTTGGCATCGCGGCAGTAACTGCGCTCACTTTTAATCTGATACTCCTTGTTGCCTTTATGTCGATTCTGGGGGCGACACTGACCCTGCCGGGGATTGCCGGTATCGTGTTAACAGTGGGGATGGCCGTTGATGCCAATGTGCTTATTTTCGCGCGAATACGCGAGGAGCTGAATAATGGCCTTGCCCCGCAAATGGCCATTCATTCGGGCTATCAGCGTGCAGTGGCAACTATTCTGGATGCCAATATCACCACATTGATTGTCGCCGTCATTTTGTATGCGGTGGGCACTGGGCCGATCAAGGGATTCGCGGTTACCTTATCGATTGGTATTGTCACATCTATGTTTACGGCGATTATGGGAACCCGGGCAATCGTCAACCTGATTTACGGTGGGCGCAAAGTGAATAAGCTGTCCATTGGCGGAGTGAAATCATGAAAGCGGTTAATTTTATGGGTCAGCGCAAGCTGGCCATGGGCTTTTCGATATTGCTGCTGATTGCGGCTATCGCCTCGTTGGCAACTCGTCAGTTGAATTGGGGCTTGGACTTCACCGGCGGAACCTTAGTCGAAGTTCACTACAGTGAAACTGCAGATCTCAATGCCGTGCGAGATACGCTTGCCAAAGAAGGCTACGAGGGGGCCATTGTGGTCAGCTTTGGCACGGATCGCGATGTGTTGATCCGGCTGCCTCAAGGGTACTCTGACGAACAGGGTGCCGTGCTTCTAGGTGTCCTGGAGAATTCCTTTGCAGGTTCGGTCGAACTGCGTCGCATGGAATTTGTTGGGCCCCAGGTCGGCGATGAACTGCGCGAGCAGGGCGGCCTTGCCATGTTATTGGCACTGGGTTTGGTCATGCTCTATGTCGCGTTTCGTTTCCAGCTTAAATTTGCGTTTGGCGCCGTGGTTGCCTTGATTCACGATGTGATTATTACGCTGGGTTTCTTTTCAATCATAGGCATGGAGTTTGATCTGACCGTTTTGGCGGCCCTGTTGGCGGTCATAGGGTATTCCCTCAATGACACGATTGTTGTGTCCGACCGAATTCGAGAGAATTTTCGCAAACTGCGTCGTTCGGACCCCGAGGAGACAATCAATATTTCGCTGACCGAAACTCTCGGTCGCACGGTGGTGACCTCGTTAACCACCCTGTTGGTGCTGGGTTCGCTGGCCTTGTTTGGCGGAGAAATGATAAACGGCTTTGCCATCGCGCTGATCGTTGGCGTGGTGATAGGAACCTATTCTTCTATTTATGTGGCTGCCAATACACTGATGTTATTGGGCGTGAGCAAAGAAGATTTGATGATTCCAGTGAAAGAGGGCGCCGATCAAGAGGATGGGATGCCCTGATTCAGGTATTGGCTGCGCCTTTGCTAACTCAGCAGTGGTTTGGTGACCTGAAGTACCGATTTGAAACACTTCGGGTTGCCGCAGACGATATTTCCAGAATCCATATAGTTGTCCGAGCTGTCGATGTCGGCCACTAATCCACCGGCTTCTTTTATCAGTAACGCACCCGCTGCGATGTCCCAGGGAGCCAGCCCAATTTCCCAAAATGCATCCAGCCTTCCCGCTGCGACATAGGCCAGATCCAGGGAGGCAGCTCCGGCGCGGCGAATACCCGCACACTGCCCTGCCAATAGTTCAATGGTCTTGCTGTGCGCGGCGAGTTTGTCATCGCAGTGATCTTTGAAGGGAATCCCTGTTCCAAGCAAAGCACTGTCCAGAGAATCCAGTTTGCTGACCCGTATTCTTCTGCCGTTGAGTTGTGCTCCTCTGCCTCGGGACGCCGTGAATTCTTCGCGCCTTACCGGGTCAAGTACCACGGCGTGTTCCAGCTTTCCGCGAAACGTACAGGCTATAGACACCGCATAGTGTGGAATCCCTCGAACGAAGTTTGTGGTTCCATCGAGTGGATCAATAATCCACCGATACTCTGATTCTTCGTTGCCGCTCAGACCTGATTCCTCGCCTTGAAAAGCGTGGTCCGGGTAGGCCTTTTGGAGCTGGTAGATAATATCCTGTTCAGCGGTGGTATCCACTTCGGTAACAAAATCGTTGACGCCCTTTGCCATCACCTCGAAGTTATCCAGATTATCCGAGGCGCGAACGATCATTTCACCTGCTTTGCGAGCGGCGCGTAGCGCGATATTGATCATCGGTTCCATAGTGTGTATCCGGGCAGGGTTCGTCGGCGCGCGATTATAGCAGTAGACAGGGGCGTTTTGACACCTTCAGCGCAGCTGGGCGGCTTCAGAAGTTCCCCGACCTCATTCGCATAGCAGATCACCTCGATCCGGCGGAAAAACCTGCTACAATTGCGCGCCTTTTATAGACCCCACTGGACGAGCTAAACCCTGAGCGATGAAGCTGGACAATATTAGAATCGTATTGGTGAATACCAGCCACCCGGGAAATGTGGGTGCGGTTGCACGTGCAATGAAAAACATGGGGCTTAGCAAACTCTATCTGGTCGCTCCCAGACAGTTTCCGGATGAACAGGCTACCTGGCGAGCGGTATCTGCCAGCGACATTTTGGAATCGGCTGTAGTGACCAGCACTCTCGAAGAAGCGGTCGGAGATTGTCAGTTTGTCGTCGGGACCAGTGCTCGGGGAAGGAGAATTCCCTGGCCGCTGCTCGATCCCCGGCGCTGCGCGCAGCGGATGAACGAAGAATCCGAACGGGGTGAAGTGGCGGTGCTGTTCGGACGTGAAGACAGAGGCCTGACCAATGATGAGCTGAAGATCTGCAATCTGCATCTCAATATACCGACATCTGCGGACTACAGTTCCCTGAATCTCGCCATGGCCGTGCAGATTGTCTGCTATGAACTGCGAATGCTGCTGGATTCCCCTTCGCTTGCCGAGCGAGATGATGAACAGTGGGATACACCGTTTGCCACCCAGGAATATATGGAAAGCTATTACGAACACCTGGAACAGACATTAGTGGACATAGAATTTATGGATCGTGAGGCGCCCCGGCAGTTGATGACACGCTTGCGTCGCCTCTATTCCAGGGTGCGTTTGGATGAAATGGAGATGAATATTCTGCGAGGGATTCTCTCGGACACCCAAAAATGGGTTAGAAAAGCGAAGAATTAACGCCACAATCGAATACCTGACGGAAACACTTGGTTTTATAGTTGACTGTTTTAGTAGGGTATTGCATACTTTTGACTTCAGATTTAGATGGGTAAAACCATGCGTTTGACCACAAAAGGGCGTTATGCGGTTACCGCCATGCTCGATTTGGCGCTTCACACGGATTCCGGTCCGGTAAGCCTTGCGGATATATCCGGGAGGCAGGATATTTCCCTGTCTTATCTTGAGCAGCTATTTGCCAAGTTACGCCGCCAAGAGTTGGTGACCAGCGTTCGCGGACCAGGCGGTGGTTATCGCCTCTCGAGAGAGAGTAGAGATATCCATGTGGCGCAGATTATCGATGCCGTGAATGAAGCGGTCGATGCCACAGGCTGCGGAGGAACCAGTGACTGTCAACAAGGCGAAGTCTGCCTTACACACCATTTATGGTGTGACCTGAGCAACCAGATTCACGGCTTTTTAAGTAATATCAGTCTCGCCAACCTGGTTGAGCAGCGCGAGGTGCAAAGTGTGTCAGCGCGTCAGAATTTGCGGGTGCAGCAGGCCGAAAGCCTGATTCTATCGGAAGTCTGACCCTCGAGAATATTTGGCCTGAAAAATTATCTGGCCTCAATGAATATAGAATCCCGCGACTGCGGAGATGTTTGGAGTTGAAACAATGCAAAAACCGATTTACTTTGACTATCTTGCCACCACGCCGGTTGATCCCCGGGTGGCTGAGAAAATGTCTCACTGCCTATCTATGGAAGGCAACTTCGGTAACCCTGCGTCCCGATCCCATCTGTTTGGTTGGAAAGCCGAGGAAGCGGTAGAGAATGGTCGCCGTCAGGTGGCCGATTTACTCAACGCAGACCCTCGGGAGATTGTTTGGACCTCTGGTGCCACTGAGTCAGACAATCTGGCTATAAAGGGTGTAGCGCATTTCTACAGCAAGAAAGGCAAGCACATCATTACTTCAAAAATTGAGCACAAAGCGGTATTGGATTCGTGCAGGCAATTGGAACGCGAAGGGTTTGAAGTGACCTACCTTGATCCGGGTAGCAATGGTTTGACGACCCCCGAGGACATTGCCGCTGCCATTCGTGAAGATACGGTTTTGGTATCCATCATGCATGCCAATAACGAAATCGGCATCGTCAATGATATAGCCGGAATTGGAGAAGTGACCCGCAATGCAGGGGTGTTGTTTCACGTAGATGCAGCTCAGTCGGCGGGGAAAATACCGATTGATCTTGAGTCCATGAAGGTTGATTTGTTGTCTCTTTCAGCCCATAAGATGTATGGACCAAAAGGCATGGGTGCTCTCTATGTGCGCCGCAAGCCCAGGGTGCGATTGGAAGCACAAATGCATGGCGGTGGCCATGAACGAGGCATGCGTTCTGGAACCTTAGCTACTCATCAGATCGTTGGTATGGGTGAGGCAGCGCAAATTGCCAGAGAAGGTATGGAGGCAGAAACAACTCGCCTGTTGGCTCTGCGGCAGCGCTTTTGGGACGGTATTAAAGATATAGAAGAAGTCCATATTAACGGTGATCCTGTGACGCGACTGCCGGGTGTGCTAAACGTGAGTATTGCCTTTGTTGAAGGTGAGTCTCTGATTATGTCTCTAAAGGATCTGGCAGTGTCCAGTGGCTCAGCTTGCACCTCTGCCAGCTTGGAACCTTCTTATGTATTGCGAGCTTTGGGCCTCAACGACGAACTCGCGCACAGCTCTTTGCGATTCAGTTTCGGACGATTTACCACGGATGAAGATGTCGATACGGCAGTGGCGCAGTTGCGTGGCGCGGTCGATAAACTCCGCGAGTTATCACCCCTGTGGGACATGTACAAAGACGGCGTCGATTTAAGCAAAATCGAGTGGGCGGCACACTAATTCAAACCGCCGGGCAACCGGCAAAGAGAGGACGATATGGCTTATAGCGAAAAGGTACTTGATCACTACGAGAACCCGCGCAATGTTGGAAAACTCGATGCCGAAGATGGCAGCGTTGGAACCGGCATGGTTGGCGCTCCCGCTTGCGGAGACGTTATGCGGCTGCAAATCAAGGTTAACGATGAGGGCATTATTGAAGATGCCAAGTTCAAAACCTACGGCTGTGGTTCAGCAATTGCCTCCAGTTCGTTGTTGACGGAATGGGTCAAAGGTAAAAACCTCGATGAGGCAGCGGCGATTAAAAACACCGAGATTGCCCAGGAGTTGGCGCTACCACCGGTGAAGATTCATTGCTCGGTATTGGCGGAAGATGCGATAAAAGCGGCAGTTAAAGACTTGAGAGAAAAGAGAGGCTAGTTAGAAATGGGGCTCACAATTACCGAAGCGGCCGCAGAACATGTGGGTTCGCAACTGACTTCCAGAGGCAAGGGCCTGGGGATTCGTGTGGGTGTGAGAACCTCTGGTTGCTCCGGAATGGCCTACGTCCTCGAATTTGTCGACGAACTGACAGATGAAGATGAAATGTTCGAGGGCCACGGTGTTAAGGTATTTGTAGATCCTAAAAGTCTCGTCTATTTGGACGGCACCGAATTGGATTTTGTCAAAGAAGGTCTCAACGAGGGGCTGCAGTTTCGCAACCCGAATGTCGCAGGAGAATGTGGCTGTGGAGAGAGCTTCACCGTCTAAATCCATCGACGTGGTGCTGCTGCATGTCCAACTCCGATTTTAAAAAGAACTATTTCGAACTCTTCGACCTGCCAGTCCAGTTTGCATTGGACTCCAGTGCGGTTGGCGAACGTTTTCGATCCTTGCAGCAGCAGTTTCATCCCGACCGATTTGCTGGCACATCGGAACAGGAACAGCGTATCGCCGTACAGTATTCTGCTTTGGTCAACCAGGCCTACACAACCTTGCGCAACCCATTGCAGCGCTCCCTGTACTTGCTGGAACTCGCGGGCATGACCCAAGAAGATGTTGCGGCGGAGAAGGTCGATGGTGGCTTTCTTATGGAGCAATTGGAACTGCGAGAAAAACTCGAGACCATTAACACCATGGTTGATCCTGAAACCTTTTTGGATCACTTGCTACAGGAAATCGCCGCTGATATCAAAAGCCATCAAATGGAGTTTGAGCAAGCGTACAAGGCGCAGCAAATCGACGTCGCTGCGATGGCCTGCGTGAAAATGCAGTATCTCGAAAAGCTACTCCAGGAAGCGGAGCAAATTGAATCAACATGGCTGGATTGAGCATCATGACGAGTTTGATCTTCGAAATAAGGCAAAGCTGATATGGCGCTGTTACAAATTGCCGAGCCGGGCCAATCGCCACTACCACATGAAAATAAGCGAGCCGTGGGTATCGATTTGGGCACGACCAATTCCCTGGTAGCGACTTTACGTGGCGGCCGCGCAAAGGTACTCCCCGATGCTCAGGGCCAAGAAATGCTGCCCTCGGTTGTAAACTATTCCAACGCGAATCAGATACTTGTGGGTGATGACGCCAGAGCTTTGGCCAGTCAATATCCCGGTGATACCTTGGCGTCGGTGAAGCGCTATATGGGAAGAGGGCGGGAAGATGTTCTAGCAGACGCCAGTCGATCACGCTACGAACTGGCGGATGATGACGAGGGCATGGTGAAGTTTCTGACCGCCGCCGGTCCCGTCAGCCCAGTGCAGGCTTCAGCCGAAATACTTCATACGCTTGTCTCTCGGGCCGTCGAAACCCTAGATGGAGAAATAGAAGGAGCTGTTATAACGGTACCAGCGTATTTCGACGAAGCGCAGCGACAAGCAACAAAAGATGCAGCGGTTATCGCCGGAATACCGGTTTTGCGGTTGCTCAGTGAACCCACTGCCGCGGCGGTAGCCTATGGGTTAGACGCCGGCGAAGAAGGGGTGATTGCGGTCTATGATCTGGGCGGTGGAACCTTCGACATCTCTATTTTGAGGTTGCATCGCGGGGTCTTCGAAGTGTTGGCAACGGGTGGCGATACTCAATTAGGCGGGGATGATTTCGACACGGCCATTTCGCAGTGGGTGTTGGAAAGCTGTTCCGATGCGACTTTGGAAGCGGGTGTTTATCGAGAATTGCTCGCCAGGTCTAGAATGGCGAAAGAGCAACTGTCTGACCAGGAGCAGGTTGAAATCAATCTCAGCGCAATCGTATCCGCTCCCGACAGCCTGCTGCTGACAAGGGAAATATTTGAAGAGCTTATTCGTCCTCTGGTCAAAAGAACGTTGCGATCCTGTCGCAGGGCATTGCGCGACGCGCAACTCGATGCGGACGCGGTGGAAAATGTGGTCATGGTGGGCGGTTCTACCCGCCTGCCCCTGGTTCGTGAGGCGGTAGCAGATTTTTTCTCTCGAGAACCGCTGGTTGATATTGATCCCGATAAGGTCGTCGCACTTGGAGCGGCGATTCAAGCGGATATCCTTGTAGGCAATCGCCCTGAGGGTGATTTGTTGCTTTTGGACGTATTGCCTTTGTCCCTGGGAATAGAAACCATGGGTGGTCTGGTGGAGAAAGTCATTCCGCGCAACACCACGATACCCGTCGCTAGGGCCCAGGAATTTACCACTTACAGGGACGGCCAAACTGCGTTGGCGGTCCATGTGGTGCAGGGCGAGCGAGAAATGGTCGCTGATTCACGGTCTCTTGCGCGGTTTGAACTCCGGGGTATTCCGCCCATGGTGGCCGGTGCTGCGAAGATTAAAGTGACGTATCAGGTCGATGCCGATGGGCTACTTAATGTGACTGCCCAGGAAGAAAGCACCGGCGCCCAGAGCAGTATTACTGTAAAACCATCCTTCGGTTTGGCGGACGAAGAGATCGCGGGAATGTTGAAGGACTCTTACAGCTTTGCTTCACAGGATAAGTTTGCCCGGCAGCTGGCGGAGCAGCAGGTCTCCGCCGCGCAGCTAATTGATGGATTGGAAGTGGCGCTCAGTGCAGACGGCGATGCTTTGCTCAACGCCCAGGAAAGACGGGCCCTGGAAGGCAAAATGAATGACTTAAGGGCGCTAGTGGATGGTTCAGATCTTGATTCCCTCCGAACGAGCGCTGAGCAGCTCGGCCGTGCCAGCGAAGATTTCGCCGCGCGTAGAATGGACAAAAGTATTAAGCAGGCGCTGTCAGGCGTCGCATTGGATGAATTAGCGCAAGGGGTGGATGAATGACGCAGATAGTAGTGCTACCGCACGAGGCACTATGCCCGGAGGGCGCGGTTCTGGAAGCTGAGCCGGGAGAGAGTATTTGTCGAGCGCTATTGCGCAACGATATCGAGATCGAGCATGCCTGCGAAATGTCCTGCGCTTGCACCACATGCCATGTGATTGTGCGCGAGGGCTACGATACCCTGGAAGACGCCGACGAACTTGAAGACGACTATCTCGATATGGCCTGGGGCCTGGAGCCCGACTCCAGATTGAGCTGTCAGGCTTTGGTCGCTGAAGAGCCTTTGGTGGTCGAGATACCCCGCTATACTATTAACATGGTGTCAGAGCGTCACTGACAGGCAAAGACTGATCCAGGAGAGGTAAATATGCAGTGGACCGACGTAATTGATATCGCCATTGAGCTGTCTGAAACTCATCCCCATGTGGATCCATTGACGATTAATTTTGTCGATTTACGCAATTGGGTGCTTGCCTTACCCGATTTCGATGACGATCCCAATCGGTCGGGAGAGAAAGTTCTTGAGGCAATTCAAGCGGCCTGGATCGAGGAATTGGACTGAGCTACCCTCCGCGCCGGTGAAATTATCCGACTTTCCGAGAGTCGAAATGTAAGTCCCTGATTTATCAGCCAATAAATATAATCTTTCGCAGCTGTTCAAGGTGAAACCGGAGCACAAAATCCGTATAATTGCGCGGCTTTGAACGCGCCCGTCAGCGCCTGTTGTGACAGGATCTCTGGCGATAACCCCGCGCACCCCTTAAAATCACTTATCAGGAGAAAATTCATGGCTGTAGAGCGCACCCTATCTATAGTGAAACCCGACGCAGTTGCCAAAAATGTTGTTGGCCAGATAGTCACCCGTTTTGAGTCCAATGGCTTGCAAGTTGTCGCTTCACGCATGATGCGTCTCAGCGAAGCACTAGCCGGCGGTTTTTACGCCGAACACGCCGAGCGTCCATTTTTTCCAGCGCTGATCGAATTTATGACTTCTGGCCCCGTCGTTGTTCAGGTGTTGGAAGGTGAGAATGCTATCGCCAAAAACCGTGATTTGATGGGTGCCACAAACCCCAAAGAGGCTGACGCTGGCACTATTCGCGCAGATTTTGCTGAATCGATTGACGCCAATGCAGTACACGGTTCCGATTCCCCGGAGTCTGCCGCTCGTGAGATCGCCTATTTCTTCGCTGCGAGCGAAGTGTGCTCGCGGGAATAAGCGGATAAATATTTAGCTCTCATGACCTCAATTATCTCCAACACTCGCGAAACTGAAACCATCAATTTGATGGGTCTGACGCTCGCGCAAATGGAGGCGTTTTTTGAGGGTATTGGAGAGAAAAAATTCCGCGCTCAGCAGGTACTTAAATGGATTCACCACGCCGGCGAGCTCGATATCGAAAAAATGACCAACCTCGGCAAAACCTTGCGGGAAAAATTGCAGGGGATTGCCGAGGTTCGGCCACCGAAGATTGTCAGTCAGAATGATTCCAGCGATGGAACCCGTAAATGGGCGATAGAAGTTGCCGGTGGCGGGCTTGTAGAGGCGGTTCTCATACCCTCTGGAAAACGCGCAACTCTGTGTGTATCTTCTCAGGTGGGCTGCTCCTTGGATTGCAGTTTTTGTTCGACGGGTAAACAGGGTTTTCAGCGTGACCTGACGGCCGCCGAAATCATTGGCCAGGTGTGGTTGGCGATCAACTCCTACGATGCCTTTCAAGCTGGCAGCGGGCGTGTGGTAACCAATGTCGTTATGATGGGAATGGGCGAACCGCTGCTCAACTTTGACAATGTGGTGTCGGCCATGGACTTGATGATGGAGGACCTGGCATACGGTCTTTCCAAGCGTCGCGTCACAATTAGCACTTCAGGTGTAGTGCCCGCTCTGGACAAGTTAGCGAAGGTCAGCGAGGTGTCCCTGGCAGTTTCCTTGCACGCTCCGAATAACGAACTGCGCAGTCAGTTAGTGCCTATCAATCGAAAATATCCGATTGAGGTATTACTGAAAAGTGCTCGCAGCTACATTGAAGCACAGCGGGATACATCCCGAGTTGTGACGATTGAATACACTTTGATATCCGGTGTGAATGATCAGCGAGAGCATGCGGTAGAACTTGCTCAGTTATTGAAAAATTTCCCCTGCAAAATCAATTTGATTCCGTTTAACACATTCGCTCAATCTGAGTACGAAAGACCGAGCGGAAATGCGGTACAGCGCTTTTGGCAGATATTGATCGATGCAGGATTTATCGTAACGGTGAGATCAACTCGTGGCGATGATATCGATGCAGCATGTGGTCAGCTGGTCGGCGAAGTAGTTGATAAAACTCGACGGGCAGAGCGTTACCGCCTGGCCGGCGAATCTCAAGTAGTCAATGTGGGGTGATTGTGAATACAACAGCTAAAAGCTCAGCCGTAAGCTCTTCCATGATTGTTGCTGTGATGTGCCTGTTTCTATCCGGTTGTATTACTAGTACGACCGGTGGTTTTAGCGATTCAGCTTCTCCCGATGCAGCGCTGGAGCGCCGGGTTGAGCTGGCGAGGAATTACATCGGCAAGGGAAACTGGAGTGAAGCCAAACGCAATTTGAATTTAGCCGCCAATATCGACCCCGATAAACCTGAAGTGCACGAAGCCTTTGCTTTGGTTTATCAGAGCACCGGAGAATTTGAACTCGCCGAGAAGAGCTTCAAAAAGGCCATCAGTGAGCGTAAAAACTTTTCCCGAGCGAGAAATAATTACGCGGCTTTTTTGTTTGCCCAATCTCGATTCGCTGAAGCGGAGAAACAACTTGAACAGGTCGTAAAGGATACTTTGTATACCGCACGTCCCCAGGCTTTTATCAATCTGGGTTTGAGTCGACTACAGTTATCTGACCCCGAAGGCGCGGAGCAGGCCTTTGTGAGAGCATTATCGATGGACCGAGGTAATTCTATAGCCCTGCTTGAGACTGGATTGCTGCGATTTGAAGCGGGCGACTACGACACTGCTGCACGTTACTACCGAGGTTACAAAAGCACAGTTCGACAGCAGTCCTCTAGAGGTTTATGGCTGGGCCTGCGATTGGCAAAAATTTCCGGAGATCGAGATGCAGAGGGCAGTTACGCCATGGCTCTGAGTAGTCGATACCCCGATTCCGCTGAATATGAGGCGTTTAAACAGAGCGCAAAGGATGACTAGCGAATCGTCCTCGCAAGATGCCGGTGCTCCTCCTTCGCCAGGGCCCATATTGAGACGAGAACGCGAAGCGCAGGGTATGTCTGAGCGCGAAGCAGCAGATCGTCTCAACTGGATGCCAGATTACGTTGCCGTTATTGAGAACGACAGATACGAGAAACTGCGCAACCCAGCCTTCGCCCGGGGCTACGTAAAAGCTTATGCTCGCTTGGTCGGATTGAACGAAGAGAAATTACTTGCAGTGTTTGATGAGCATTACCAGCTTCATGCATCGGTGAAATCTGTAAACAAAAAAAGAAGCCGTCCCTTGCATCTGCAGCGCAATGAGTTTGGCATGTTCGTCGGCCTGGGAGCGTTATTGCTCCTGGTTTTCTTTATGTGGTGGAGGAGCGGTTAGTTTATGACACCTGAATCACCTATTAAGCGACGCGTGAGTCGGCAAATTTTCGTTGGCGATGTTCCAGTGGGTGGCGATGCGCCGATAAGCGTGCAGAGCATGACAAATACTGAAACCTGTGACGTGGATGCCACGGTGGGGCAGGTTGAGGCCATTGCGGATGCCGGTGCCGACATCGTAAGAATTTCTGTTCCCAGCATGGATGCCGCTGAGGCATTTCGGGAAATTAGGGCAAGGGTGTCGGTGCCGCTGGTTGCCGATATTCACTTTGATCATAAAATCGCACTCAAGGTTGCAGAATATGGTGTGGATTGCCTGCGCATCAATCCTGGCAATATCGGTCGGGATGACAAAGTACGGGAAGTCATTAATAGTGCCAGGGATAAGGGCATTCCAATTCGAATTGGCGTGAATGCTGGTTCTCTGGGAAAAGATCTGCAGCGCAAGTACGGTGAGCCAACAGCGGAGGCGTTGGTGGAGTCGGCACTGCGCCACGTGGAGATTCTGGATAAGTTCGATTACCAGGATTTTAAGGTCAGTGTTAAAGCCTCTGAGATTTTTATGGCTGTAAAGGCCTACCGCTTGCTGGCTGAGCAAATTGAACAGCCGTTGCACTTGGGCATTACCGAAGCCGGTGGATTGCGCGGGGGAACGGTTAAATCCTCTGTCGGCCTGGGCATGCTGTTGATGGATGGCATTGGTGACACCATCCGTATTTCACTGGCTGCAGACCCGGTTGAGGAAGTGAAAGTCGGTTTCGAGATATTGAAAAGCCTGAAACTGCGGACTAACGGGATTAATTTTATCGCCTGTCCCAGCTGCTCTAGACAAAATTTTGATGTTATCGCCACTATGAACACCCTGGAACAGCGGCTGGAAGATATTCGCACGCCGATGGACGTCGCGGTCATTGGTTGCATTGTCAATGGTCCTGGGGAAGCGAAAGAAGCCGATATTGGATTAACGGGAGCGACACCGAGTAACTTGATTTACGTGGATGGAGAGCCAGACCACAAAGTGGCCAATACGGATTTCGTTGATCATCTCGAGCAGGTCAGTGGGGACAAAGCTGCGGGTCTCGAGCGTGATCGCGTGATCGCCGAAGAAAATCTCATACTCAAATCGACCCACTGAGCCTTCGCAGTCACAGGAGAAAATGTGAGTAACTTAAGAGCCATTCGTGGGATGAGTGACATCCTTCCCGATGAGACTATCCACTGGCAGCATCTCGAGGCAACTATTCGCCAGGTGGTGGGCAGTTTTGGCTACGGAGAGATTCGTTTTCCTGTCGTCGAACATACGGA
>JBGCGJ010000051.1:0-67774 GCA_045110675.1 Halioglobus sp.
GCCGCAAGCTAGACTATGCGCCGCTCAACTCTCCGGTGGGTATCAGTGGATTTGTCACGGGCGATGGGTACACCGGCGATATGGGATTCGGTCATGCGGTGTTGCCTGCACCGGAGACGAAAGCTACCCATGTTTTTTACATCGATGTAATTGGCCTGGGCAATAGTGATGATCTCTACCCGCCCATGCCAGAGGGTGCGCCGGAAGCCCGGGTTATTTTCATGCACGCGGACAACCCTCGGCAGCACTCCTTGGCTCTGTACAATCAGCCACACCCAGCGGGCTGCGTTCATCTGATGGTGGAAGTTGAAACACTCGATGAAGTGGGCCGCGCGATGGACCGCGCGAAAGCTGCGGGAAGCCCCCTGCTGGCTAGTCTCGGACGCCATATCAATGACAATATGTGCTCGTTCTATGTGCTCGCACCCGGTGGGATCGCCGTGGAATTTGGTTATGACGGCTTGCTCGTGGATTGGGACAACTACACCCCAACCGTCAGCGTTGAAGGCGATCTATGGGGACACGAATACAATTTCCCCGGTCCAGAATAATACCGAATAGCTTCTTAGACTCAGGCCCTGTCGATATTCACCCGAATCGCCTCGACGGAGTTCGGATCAGCCTGGTAAACGTCGTACTATTTACTTGCTAACTAACAACTAGTAGCTTATAGTTTTCTAACGTCTATACGCTGGAGAGTCGTGCCGTGAGTCAATGTCCCTTTGCCAATTTTTCCAACCTGATCGACCCGGACACCTATGCCGACGGTATGCCCTATGAGGAGCTTGCCCGCATTCGCCAGTCAGGTCCTGTCCACTATATGGATGATCCCACCATGGGCGTGCCGTACTGGCTTATCACGGGTCGAGATGAGATCGATTACATCTCTAAAAACCCAGCCCTGTTTTCGAGCGAGGAGCGCACTGCTCTGGCCGAAGAGTGGTCTCAGGAGGAAATCGATACTATTCACACGCATATGACGATCAATATGGATCCGCCCAGGCATATGCAAAATCGCCGTATAGTGAGATCGAGTTTTACGCCCACTGCGGTAGGCGCATACGAAGATAGCTTTCGCATGCATGCGCGCAATATTATCGATAACGTCGCCAGCCGAGGAGAGTGTGAGTTTGTGGAGGAGGTCGCAGCAGAGCTACCTCTTTTGGCCATTCTAGAGCTGTGCGGAATTCCCCCGGAAGACCGTAAAGACTTCTTCGAATGGACCAACGCAATGATGTTCAACCAGGATTCGGAAATGTCAGCGGGTAAAGAGGCCGCTGAGGCCGCTTCGATGAATGTCATCATGTATGCCATGAGTCTTGCTGAGAAGCATAAAACAAACCCTCGAAATAATATCATCGGTGATCTGCTCAAGGGGAGCGACACCGACGAAGGCCTGACCGAAGACGAATTTGTCTGGTTCTTTCTAATGATTATCGCCGCGGGAAATGAGTCCACTCGCACGATCACCAGCCACGGTATGCGACTCCTGATGGAAAACCCGGATCAGTTGCAATATCTGGTGGACAACCCCGACAAAATACCCAATGCCTGTGAAGAAATGCTGCGCTACAACACCGCATTTATTCTCATGCGAAGAACGGCGATGGAAGACGTGGAGCTCGCAGGACAACACATTAGCAAAGGCGACAAGATCATTCTCCACTACCACACCGTCAATCACGATGAAGGCGTTTTTGGGGATGACGCTATGTCATTCGATGTCAGGCGCGCTGAGAGAATGCCGGATCTGCACAAGGAACACCGGGCATTTGGAATCGGCCAGCATTTTTGCCTGGGCACCCACCTGGCAAGACTGGAAGTGCGGGTTATGTTCGAGGAGATCATACCGAGAATGCGCAACCCGAAACTTAACGGTGAGGTGGCTTACACTCGATCCAGCCTGGTGAATGGGATAAAACGGATGCATATCACTTTTGATCCCGAGCAAAAGAACTCCGAAGCTGCGGCGTAAAACCGGTGGCAGCACCGTTAACTGCTGCGAATTTTGGCCAGCTCTTCGACGTTTTTCGAAACGCCTTTGATTCGCGGTGAAAAATAATTGGGTTCCAGCAATCTGATTAGTTCACTGGCGGGTACTGCCTGACTGAACAAAAACCCCTGTATGAGACTCACCCCGTTGCCACGCAAAAACTGCAGTTGCTCAGGGGTCTCCACACCTTCCGCAACAACACGCAGGTTGAGGCTTTTTGCCATAGAGATGATGGCCACTACCAGGCTGGCATTGTTCTCGCTCTTGTCAAAATCGTTGACAAAACTACGATCAATTTTCAGCGTATCCAGCGGGAAGTGGCTGAGGTAGCTCAGGGATGAATAGCCGGTACCGAAATCGTCTATCGAAAGTGCCACACCGAGTTGCTTCATCTTTTCAAGGGACGCGATGGAGGCCGACCCACTGTCCATCATTACACCCTCCGTCAGTTCCAACTCCAAATACTGCGGCGCCAACCCGGCGGCGTCTAGCGCATTCTCGACGCACTCTACCAGCGACGGTGAGAACGCCAGTGCCGATACATTGACCGCGAAAGTGGGCATTCTGCCGCCGATCAGGCTTATCTGTTTGGCGCAGCGGCAGGCCTCTTCCAGGGCCCACTCACTCACACTGACAATAAGACCCATTTCTTCAGCCAGGGGAATAAATCGCGACGGAGGCACCAAGCCATATTCAGGATGCTGCCAACGAATCAACGCCTCTACACCCGTCACAGAGCCGGTGGATATATCCACCTGAGGTTGATAGTGCAATATGAGCTGTTCGTTTTCGATGGCTCTACGCAGCTCCGTCTCCAACTTCAGGCGCTCCACATTTGAGCTGCTCATATCATGGGTATAAAACAGGTAGTTGTTCTTGCCCTGCTTCTTGGCGTTATACATGGCGGTATCCGCCGCTTTCAGTAACTGCTCCACCTCAATTCCATCGCGCGGTCCAATGGCAATCCCGATACTGGGGGTGATGACCAACTCGTGTCCGTCGATTAACATCGGAGCGGCCATTGCTTTGAGCATCCGATCGGCCACAAACCCCGCCGCATCAGGACCCTCGATCTGATTTAGCACGACAGTAAACTCATCCCCACCGAGTCTTGATACACCAATTTTTTCCGAGGTGTTATTGTAGTAAGCCACCACGTCACTATCGCGCATACAGCTCGACAGTCGAATGCCCACCTCGCGCAACAGCAAGTCCCCTGCACTGTGACCCAGTGAATCATTTATCCGTTTAAAATTGTCTAAATCCAGGAACAACAGCGCCAATGTTTTTTTGTTTCTCACCGCCAGCTTTAGCAGTAAATGCAATTGCTCGGTGAACAGGCGTCTATTCGGCAAGCCCGTGAGGCTATCGAAATAGGCCATGCGGTGCAGGTCCTCCTTGGTGCGCGAAACCTCATCGACGGCCTTGTTAAGTTCCTGATCGCGCTCGGACAGCTGCGCGTCACGCTCCTCTACCTTCATGCTGAGTAATTGATGGTTCACATTGAGGTTTGTTTTATAGTTGTTGAGCTCTCCGATAATCGTATTAAGCATATTGGCAATAGGTCGAGCCTCACCGCTTGCGGAAAGCCGGACACTGGTATCGAGGGTGCCACCAGCCACCTCTTCCACCATTTTGCTAAGCTGAGAGAGTGGACCAGTAATCCGCCTGCCATACATTGAGGCGATGAGCACACAGACCAGCACGTACAGCAGGCAGGCCAAAGCGATAGCTCCGACGGTCCATCGAACCTCTAGCCACAGCGCGTTGTCGCTAATACCCACGTTCACAAAGCCGACGATGTAGAGACTATCGACCGAATCACTTTCGATCATGGCCTGGGAAAAGCTCTCCGGTGTTATTGCCTCCTCCAGGGGGTTCACCAAGGAAAATACCGGCACGGTAAGATCGGTGACCTGCTCACCGAAGTAGCGGGTGAAAAATATCACCGGAGGTTCAGAATCACCCGTTTCGATGGGTGCGGGAGGGTCGACATTGCGCTGCATGGTGCCGACTTCCGCCGGGTTTCTATCTGCTCGGAGGTACTCTAGAGATTCCAATGCGTAGGCCTGAAAACTTGCATCTTGTCGAGCCAGCAACTTTCCAGACTGGTCGTAAAGAACTGCGTAGCGCACTGCAGCATTGGCAAGATAATCCGCCAGGTGAGCCCGCAGACGTCGATCATCTTGCTGATCAATAAGTAAGGGCAGCGTGGGCTGGCTGCGCACCAAGGCAACCGCTTCTTCCGCCACCCTTTCCCGGGCTGTGGCCATTTCGCGGATGCATGCGACACTGACGGTAACAATACTAGCCAACAGCGCTAGCACTAAAACCAATTTGTTGATCTTGTCAGTAAGCATCCAATTCCCAGTTGGCCGAACACATTTTGTAAGCTAGTGAAAACTAACGAATAGCCTTATTTCTCTCTAGCCTTATTATCGGTTTATTGTTAAGAATTCTGTAGTGATAAGCCAGTGATAATTGGCTATTTAGGCGGGCACGAGTGTTTATGAGACCCAGTAGACCTTATGACCCTCAGATGTGTGACTGGGAGCACACTTAGCGACCGCTCCAGGGATTTAACATGAGCGACGGAGTTTTCTTGAGGTAGGCTTGATACGCTTCATCATGCCCCCAGCGGCGCAGTGCTCGCGCCTCCAACATTTTCACGCCACTCACCTGGGTCAGCAGCAAATAAACGAACACCGGAGATATCAAAGTGACAGATTGCCAGCCAGACAAAACCGGAAAGGCGGCCACGGCGATACCCAACCAAAGCAAAATTTCGCCAAAATAATTTGGGTGACGTGAATACTTCCAGAGGCCGTGACTGATAAACGTGTCTCGATTGGCAGCCACGCTGCGAAAGGCTCCCTTCTGCTTGTCGGCTATAACCTCTATTGAAAAACCGATGAGCCATAGCAATGCGCCGACTATCACCACCGGTCCGATCGGATGGGGTTCAAGCGAGGTAATCGCTGCCAGGCCCGCTGAAAAAGTCAGAAACACCCAGAGTCCCTGCAAGGTCCATGTCATCAGAAAACGCAAAAAGCTCGGCTTGATCTTCGCGAACCTGACGTCGTGACCATCGGCCCGAATACGCGCGAACAAGAAGGAGCCCAGACGCACCGCCCAAATTATCACCATAGCCGCTATCAACAACCTGCCGCCGTCCAGTACCGGTGCGAAATCCAAGGCGATGAGTGTCAGGGAAATATAGGTCAAACTCCCTGTAAGATCGTAGTACTTTTCGGTTTGGTAGAGGTATGCGGGAATAAACATTAGCCACTGAATGACGAATGCGATAATACCGCAAGCAAAGAACACTGGAATGCCGCCTATGGTCGCGCCCCCAGTCCCACCGGCTAAACCCACTGCGGAAGCGATGGCTACCGACACTAAAATTCCCAAGATAGACACTTGATGGACTTTCACGGCTGACTCCTAGGCAAAAGAATACGTTACAGGCATGGATTTGAGGCCGCCAACAAACACTGCCTGGACCCACTCAGGATCAGCGCTCATCTCGATTCGATCGAGTCTGGACAGTAGTTCCTGGAAGAAAACCTCAACTTCCAGTAAGGCTAAATGTTGGCCAAGACACATATGCCCTCCGTAACCAAAGGCCAACTGATCGCGATTGTCCCTCTCGATGTTAAAGGTGTCCGGATCATCTATGGCATCGGCGTCACGATTGGCAGAGGGATACCAAAGGCACAAGTTCTCTCCGGCTTCCAGTGTCTTCCCACGAAATTCTACCCGCTCGGTTGTGGTCCGCATCATATGACGCACGGGGGATACCCAGCGGATCATTTCCTTGGCGGCCTGCTTACCCAGCTCGGGATTGTTGCGCAGTTTCTCCAATTGATCGGGGTGCTTCAACAGCGCCTTCATTCCACCGCTAATCGTCGCTGAGGTGGTATCGTGACCCGCCGTAGCGGTGATAATAAAATAACTGATTTGATCCATGGACTCCATGGGTTCACCGTCGACCAGGGCGTTGGCGAGTAACGAGGCCAGATCGTCGGTCGGATTTTTCTTGCGATCTTCCACGACCTCTGTGAAGTAGGCGAAAAAATCCATCAATACTGCAAGGCCATCATCGACACTGTCACCTCTTGATTGATTGGGGTCCTGACCACCAAACAATTCCTGGGTGAGTTTTAACATCATGCCCTCTTCTTCGGGCGCCACCCCAATAATCGACATGATTACCCGCAGGGGATAGAGCAGCGCAATGTCTTTAACAAAATCACACTGCCCGCCCATAGCTTCCATCGAGTCAACGTAGGTTTTGGCAATTTTCTGCACTTGGGGCCTGAGATTTGAGATAGGCCCCGGCTTAAACCAATCGCGCGTGACATTGCGCAGTTTCTTATGTTTCGGGCTATCCATATGAATCAGAGTTTCAAGCCCATTGCGTGTTCCGAACTGCGTCAGCAAAGCCTGCTCAAATTCTCTTTGCACCAACACCGTTCGCGGATTGTTCAGAAACGCAGAATTTTTCTGACTGATATGCTTTATGTCTTCGTGCTTGGTAAAAGCCCAAAAGGGCTCAAAGTCGGGATGCTCGACCCAGCTGACAGGGTCGTTTTCTCGCAGGTGGCGAAACAGCCCATGCATGGATGCTTCATCACCCATGATGGCCGGATCAAGCAGATCTGTATTTGAAGGCATTGTATGTCTCTTGCTAACTGGTTTGATAGAGAATTTTACTGCAGTGTTTACCGCTACTGGGAGGCTCGCAAACTCTGTAAAATTTCTCTGCATTCTTCTCGTTCGAAAAATCGGGGAGTGGGATAGGTGCTGCCCTCTTTCAGTGCAGCGTCGACCAAACTCTCAATATCTTCTTCCTTGATCACATCAGTCGTCTTGGGTATACCAATCTCTGCATTGAGTGCCCAGACCTTATCGATCAGTTTTTGTGCCAGCGCCGAATCGGATTCGCCTTTCTCACCCAGCTGGGCATTCACGGCGATCTCAGCCATTTTTTTGGCCGATACCGCTTTCAGTTTTTCCAGAACGTGGGGTAACACCATCGCATTCCCCAGGCCGTGGGGTATCGAATAACGTGCGCCGAGGTTGTGGGATATAGCGTGGACATAACCCACCAGGGCATTGGTAATCGCCATGCCACCATAGAAAGAAGCCAGCGCCATCGCTTCACGCGCGGCCAGATCTTCCCCATTGCTGCAGGCCTTAGCCAAATTATCAAACACCAATTTGGACGAGGCCAATCCATAGTAGTTAGTCTCGTCGGTTTCCCAGATGCCGATATAAGACTCGATCGCATGGGTAAGCGCATCCATACCGGTCGCAGCGGTAATGTGCGGGGGCAGTCCCTGCATAATAATCGGGTCCAGTGCAGCCGCTTTCGGAATAATACTGGGGTCGATCACAGCGCCCTTTTGATGAGTTTCATCGTCTGATATCACCGCGATGAAGGTCGCCTCGGACCCCGTTCCCGCGGTCGTGGGAATGGCAAAAAAGGGTAGCGCCGGAAGCTTCGCTTTACCGACGCCCTCACAGTCTTTTGCCTCGTAATTGTTCGCGCCCGCCAGCGCAATGACCTTCGCGGCGTCGATAGATGAACCTCCGCCAAAAGCCAGTACGCTGTCGCAGGAATTGGCACGCAACATCGCGATGCCTTCGTTAACCACTTTGCGTGTCGGGTCCGGGAGCACGCCATCGTAGACCTGGGTCTGGACTCCATACTCGGATAGAGCATCCAATGTACTGGCAACTACGCCAAGCTCCACCAGAGGCTTGTCCGTGACAATCAGAATATTTTTCACCCCAAATTGCGAAATCGTCTTGCAGAGCTGTTTGTTCGAATCGGCACCGAGGTAAAGCAGAGGCTTTGGCTGCGGTTTCGTGATCATCTTGCCCATAAGTGACAAACGGGCCTTATAGAAAAACTCTTTGTAAAACGCGGGCATATTTATCCTCTAGTTTTCGTCTTATTACTTTATGAAGCGTGGACTTTACTCACTATTTCAGGCACTTGCCATCAGATTAATAACTTCATACGAAAAATTTCAAATAAAAGTAAACCAAATTAACCCCCGCGACACTAAGCGTGTAAATACGGATCCGAGCGTATCGACAATGATGATAAATCGTATAGCTATCCCCTTGCTAGCATTGACGATTTCCGCCTGCGGAGGCGGTGGCGGCAGTAGCACTTCTAACCCGGCACCACCCGCCCCCCCTGCTCCAGCGAGCCCGTCTGAGCAGCCCTCTTTCGAACAACTAGCTGAAGCCGCAAGGTTCGCCAACATGAGCACTTTTGGCCTGACATTCCCAGACCTCGAAAAACTTGCTCAGATCGGCGGTGATGCCTGGTTGCAGAGACAGTTTGAATTGCCCGCAGGCCTTCATACCCCCACGGTCGACGACTTGCTCGCTCGGCGCGAGGCAGGTGAGTTCGAGGATTTTGAGGAGGACGTCGAATTGCTGGCTCAGTTTCGGCGATTGGCCTGGTGGCACTGCGCTCTAACCTGTGAAGACGTGGTTCGGCAAAGAGTCGCTTTTGCTCTCAGCGAGATTTTTGTTGTTTCCGATAATGTCGATGCGCTATTGGTCTACCCCTATGCTCTGAGCACTTATTACGACACCTTGCTCACTAACGCCTTTGGTAACTACCGCGACTTACTCCGAGAAGTGGCACTCCACCCGGCGATGGGTGTGTACCTAAGCCATATCAATAACAGACGCTCAAATCCGGCGGCGAATACCTTTCCGGATGAAAACTTTGCCCGGGAGGTAATGCAACTATTTTCAATAGGTCTATTTGAATTGAACCCAGACGGTAGCCATAAACGCGATGCCGACGACAACTCAATTCCCACCTACAATAATGTCGACATCCGAGAGTACGCCAAAATATTTACCGGATTGTCCTGGGGTGACGGCAATGGATTTGACGAGGAGCGCGAACCCAACTTTAGTGTTCCCATGCGGATGTATGACCCCTTCCACGAATCCGGCGAAAAGAAGCTTCTCAATGGTACCACTGTTCCCGCCGGTCAGACTGCGGATGAAGATTTCGAAATGGCCATCGATACGCTATTCAACCACCCTAATGTAGGACCCTTTATCGGCAAACAACTCATTCAACGCCTGGTGACATAAAACCCCTCCTCGGAATACGTCGAGCGTGTTAGTTCAGTCTTTGCCGACGATGGTGAGGGTCAGCGCGGAAATCTCAGAGCGGTATTTGAAGCCATTCTCAGTGACGCCGAGGCATCACCACCGGTCGACCCTGAGTCCTCATTCGGCAAACTTCGAGAGCCGGTTGTCCGTTACCTCAACATGCTGAGAATATTCGGTGCTACCACAGCAGGTGAATTTACGACCAACAGCGGTTACCTCCTCCAAGAACTGGGGCGTCAGCATCCACTGTCTTCTCCGAGTGTATTCAATTTTTTCCTGCCCTCGCATGCACCCACGGGAGCAATAACTAACGCAGGCCTAGTGGCTCCGGAATTCCAAATCGTCAATAGTGGCACCGTGGTTAACATGGCCAATCTGCTGGACTTCGCTTTGTTTGGGGACTTGGTAACAGACGCGCCAGCTCCATTTGAAAATGCGATTTTGCCCTTGGACGAATACATCAGCCTGGCCGAAGACCTCGATGCACTTATTGAGAGACTGGATATCGTGCTAACCAATGGGCAGCTCAGCGATGGAAGCGAGGAAGCTATTCGCAGCGTGTTGCTGGACATTCCCGACAACACCACGCGAGCGCGCACGGCTATTTACATGTTTATGATCTCGGCAGATTACGTGGTTCGAATATGAGTAACTCAGCCGTCATAGCGCGATGCGGGCAGGCAAACGACACCGGGAGAATATGATGTTATCTCGAAGAAATTTTCTATCTCACAGCTGTTCCCTCGGCGTCGCTAGCGCCACCCTTGGGTCCTCTCTGTTACAGCTGGGATTGGCAAGACATGCCGCGGCGCAATCTGCCACAGGTTATCGTGCGCTGGTCTGCATATTGCTAGCCGGAGGCAACGACTCCTACAACATGTTGGTACCGGTTGATGACGATCAGCACAGGGAATATAGCCTGTTGAGATCCGATTTAGCGCTGGATCAGTCCTCTCTTTTAACCCTGCCGGGAACAAGCAGTGCTGGTCGACGCTACGGCGTGCACCCGGGAATGCAGGGAGTTCGGGAATTGTACGGTAGCGGCGATTTAGCCATGGTCGCCAATGTGGGAACATTGCTAGAGGCCTTTAACAGCAGCGCTTTCGATAGTGGTTCGGCCAGACTGCCCCTCGGTTTGTTTTCACACGCAGATCAAATCAACCAGTGGCAGACGGCAAAACCCGATGCACGTATAGCCCAGGGCTGGGCCGGGAGAATGGCAGATATTTTGCAAGATGTGAATCTGGCCAACGGGGTGTCGATGAACATCTCTCTGTCGGGGACAAACGTGTACCAAAGTGGTAATACGATTTCCGAGTACAGCGTTTCACCTGAAGGCGATGGCGCGGTGGGAATCGAATCCTATGATGATGGGTCAGAATTTGGTGACCTGCGCAAGCGGATGGTCGACTCCCTGGTGAATGCTCGCCAACGACATATATTCAGAGCGGAGTACAACAGACGGCTTTCCGAATCCATAGCTGCTCAGGCTGTTTTTGTCGGCGCGCTGGCATCTTCGCCGACACTCACTACAACTTTTTCTGGCAACCCACTGTCGCAAAGCCTTCGCCAGGTCGCTCGAATTATCGGAGCGAGATCCTCTCTGGGAGCGGCGCGACAAACCTTCTTTATTACGCTCGGAGATTGGGATCATCATGACGATGTCATTGAGAAACAGGCCGTGATGCTCCCTCAAGTCAGTGCGGCACTTCAGGAGTTTCGCAATGCGCTGGTTGAACTGGCAGTGGTTGACGACGTCACCACGTTTACCAGTTCAGATTTTGGCAGAACGCTGACATCCAATGGCAAAGGTTCCGATCATGGGTGGGGTGGTCACCACATGGTTATGGGGGGGTCTGTGGAAGGCGGTCAAATCGTCGGTGAATACCCTGAGCTGCGCGCTAACAACCCGTTGGATGTGGGCCGCGGAGTGTATGCTCCCACCCTATCAGTAGATGAATATTTTGCCGAACTGGCACTGTGGTTTGGGGTAGCGAGATCGGACCTGGTAGAAGTGCTACCCAATATCGGGTCGTTTAACTCACCTCAGTCGAGTTCCCCGCCTGTTGGTTTTCTGAGGGCCTAGAGATTCCGGTCAGCTCTAAGGAGTACTATGGCAGGTAATGACGGCAGATGACAAAACAGACGAACAATTGCTACAGCAGTTTCGACTCGGAGACAGCCGCGCTTTCGAGACCCTGGTACGCCGACATCAGGATCGAATATTCAGACTGGCTCTACTGTGGCTATACGATGATCAATCGGCCCTGGATGCGGCCCAGGAAGTCTTTTTGCGCGCACATAAAGGATTGCTCTCGTTCCGCTATCGTTCGTCGGTTTTTACCTGGTTATATCGAACAACCCGCAATGTGTGTTCAGAATTCAATCGAAGATATTCCCGAACGCGAGAACCGGTGGATTTTGCCGACCCAAAACCGAGGCCAGGTGGCGCAGCCAGCAAGGAGCAAACGACCAGGCGTCTACAGCAGCTGGTTGCGAATCTTCCTCCCAGGCAGCGTGAGGTGGTGATGCTTCGCGTATTAGAGGGTTTTTCCGTGCGCGAAACCGCCACTATCATGCGATGTCGCGAGGGAACGGTTAAAGCCTTGCTGAGCAAGGGAAACGCCAATTTAAAGCACTATTGTGAAACTCTAGGTATAGAAATATGAACAGCGCGTTTGACTCACATTCACTGGGAAAACTGGGCGATGACTACCGAGAAATTCAAGCGCCGCCTGCGTTACTCAAGGGTGTTCTTGCGAAAACAGATGCTCGGGATACCACCCTGAACTGGTGGCTTCCCACCTCAGGAGTGCTGGCCTCTCTTACGCTGCTGACAATCATGACGGGATATCTGACTACTGAAAATACCCAGATTCAACAAGCGACAATCGCGAAAAAAAGCCTACCCAATATGAGCTCGCTTGCCAGTCTGTCAATTGATAAGCCTGGCAATGTATCCCTGAGTCATCTCAACATACGCAGTCTATCTGTACCGGCCATGCCAAGCGCGCCTCAAGTCAGACCCGTTTCGAAACCGCCGCGAAAAAACATTCATGAAGTTAAACTCGAAAATTCTAAGGAGAACGAAAATGTCTACAGCTAGTAAAATGCGAAGTGGCCTCCCCTGGACCGTTGCGCTAATTGCTGTTTTGAGCTTTGCTCCAAGCACCAGTTACGCCCAAACTCAAGCGAGTGAGTTGCAGACTATGCAATCGTTTCTGGCCATCATGGACAGCTACTTTGATTTGATCCAGTCCACCCACGATATTGCCTCCGACAGAGAAAAATCAGCCATTATACAAATGCAAAAAATTCAGGAAGTGTATGAGGAGCTAGGTAAAAAGGCCAAGGCGGCAGATGTATTGCGCACGGTTTTGGTGGACAGCAAAAATCCCACCATAAGAAATGCTGCCTATATGCTATTGGCAGACAACCTCAAGGACACGGGTAGAGCGGCTGAAGCTCTCACATTGCTTAAACAGGCATTGAGCGAAAATATAGCTGCCGCGAAGTAGGCTACAAGTGACTCCGGCATACACTCAGTTGTCGTTCGACGAATGGCACGACAAAATTATCGATACGCCCCATACCGGCTTTTTCCATGGAGGAAAACTTCTTCTCCAGAATGATGGCGTAGCGGACCACTGAAAAAAGATCGTAGTAATCGCTATGTGTTAACGATAACCCCGTAAGCTCATGCCATTGTGCATAAATCTCCTGCAAACTCGGAAGCCCACCGAGCCTATCTACACCCAAGCCCACACTATTGACGTAGTCGACCCAATACCACCAACTCACATCCTGAATAGGGTCCCCAAGACAGGCCATCTCCCAGTCAATCACCGCATTGGGCCGCAGGTCTTTCCAGATCACATTGCCCGGGCGAGAATCCCCCCAACACAGACGCTTCTCGCCACTCATTGGCGGGTGCTGGTTTAAGTAAAGTACTGCCTCCTTAACCGTGTCGTGGAGATGCTTTTGCACATCGGGGGTGGTAAGTACTTCCAGCTTTTGGAGTTCGTGCAATACTAAAGAACTATTTTCGGGCGATGATGGAAGCTGTGAAAAATCGTATTTTCCCAGATCGATCCGATGGATTTGAGACAACACTTGCAGGCCGTTGCGCCACATTTCATCTCGTTCCAGATCAGTGAGTTCAGTGACCCAACCGCCAAATGCATAGGGCGGATTATCGGTCGGCACTTGCCCCTCAACAAAGCCCATCACATAAAAATCGCTACCCACCAGACTCTCGTCAGCCTCAAATCCACACAGTGGCGGAACGGGTATACCCTCCTTCGCGGCTATGCTCATCAAATGGTATTGCATTGGAAGATCGTGCTCGTCAAATACCTGGCTATCTCGAGGCTTCATGCGGCAGATATAGCCTTGCGATCGACCCTGGTTTTCCGTATTGAGGATAAGACTGACGCTACTCTCACCGCTCTCTTCAGGAAAACTCAGCTCTCCCAAGGCCAATTCCCTGGCGTTGGGAAGTTGAATGCGCAACCACGCCTCGAGCGCAGCGCGAATACATTCCATGTCACCTAATTCATGTTTAGCCATGATTCTTTTTCCTCTTCCGCTCGGATAGAAAATACACCGTTGCGGCGCTTACTCTGCACCGTCAAAGAAATCCTTAAAGCCTGACCTCGCATGGCGACCAATGACTATCGACTCCAAAGTACCAATCCCCTCATAGGTCTCACCGCCTCTGTTGAGTGTTGACTTGACGACCTGATGCGTATGAATAAATTGATAATCCAGCTCATTGATCTCGTCAAAGTTCCACTCCTCTCTTCCGGTTTCCAACTCTCCTTTCCAATACGCGTGGCCCCACTCAAAATGATTGTAGCCAATGCCAAGCATGTAAAATCGTTGGCCTGTCTGCAGCGTGTAGTCATAGGTAACGCCAGCTTTGTCACGAAAATGCATTTTGGCTGAGTCGGCACGCCGGGTTCCCTTTACCCACTCCAGCTGGTGTTGCACTTCGCTCATTTCAATAGTGCCGGGGTCTTCACCGACCGGGATATCTGCGGGGTCGTCATACAGTGGCACCAGATCTGCGCTGACTTGAGTGGGAATACCTTCGCGATCCTCGAAGGTCCCCATCTGGGTACAAAATGTGCCGTAATTGACCGGGTTCCACACCCAGTAAACACCGGGCTCGTTATTCATTAATCCAGGTGCTCCGCCTGCAGGTTCTCCAACCGGTCGCACGCCCCAAGATTTATCTCTTGTGCCGATCGCTCTATTAACCTCAAAGCGTTTGCCATCAACACTGAAATACCCCTTCCAAAATCCCATTTGGGTGAAGCGGCTATTGTGCATAATGAGATGACCATCATCGTGCATAACATTGGCCGGTTCCCGATGGGGAATACTGGCGGCGGTAAACTCCAGATCACATTCAATATCGTGCTCATTTGGCTCAAGGCGGACGCGGAGTTTCCGCATCGGTTCTATCACTTCAACCGATAGCGGGCCAGCTTCGGTTTCCCTACGATCTTTAGGGGCTCTTCGAGACACATGAAAAGCGTATTGCCTACTACCCATGGCGACGCTGAAGTGCCCATCCATGACACGCCTGTTAGGGTAGAGGCCAAAGCCAATTTCGAATAACCAGTCACCGCCTGTTTCCTCGATACCGTTAAACCAATACCGATCATAAAAGTTGCGGTCGCTCTGGGAAGGTTCGGAAATGGGAAGCGCGGTCTGGTGAATACAGTAGTCATCGAAGCTGGTAATCATTGCATTGCTCTCAAATGGATTATTAGTAGGCTAGCGAGTAAGCACGGTCACTGTAGCGAAGCTGCAGTTGACAATACAAGCGCAAGCGCTGTACACGGTCGCGACAGTCTAGAATATTGTTTTAATCTATTTTATTTTTCCTCGCACGCGCGATACTCTCACGGCAAACGAATATCCAACCACTCACCTCAACTATCCGACTCTCGGAGGCAACATGACACCAACCAGATTCGCCTTGCTTGCACTCCTTGGTCTTTCCATTGCCACAAGCGCGAACACAAATAAAAGCCCGTTTATGCCGTCTTCTTCCGTGGAAGAAAACCTGCATCAACACAAAATATTGCCCGATCCCAGCGAAGAAGTCTGGTGGGTGCCCACTGGCAAGGACATGGCCTGGAACAATAAGAATCTCACCGCTTTGTTCCCATCCGTTCCAGTTTATCGAGATGGCCCCGTCCGTTCGCTGGAATACAATTTGAATCCCGCAATCGATAATTTCAAAGTTGACGCCGCTGGAGAAAAAATTCCCTTTGTGGATTTTCTAGCGAGCGAGCACAGCAGTAACATGGGGCTTGTTATTCTCCACAAGGGGCAGATCGTTTTTGAAAACTACAGCCGCATGCAAGAATACGAGAAACCTATATGGTGGTCGGTCACCAAAGTGTTCGCCTCTTCCCTAATAGCAATTTTGGAAGACAGGGGTCAGATAGACACTACCAAGCCCGTGGAATTTTATCTGCCGGAGTTAAAACGCTCAGAATTTGCAGGTGTCACGGTAAGAAATGTATTGGATATGGCCTCCGGCGTGGACTGCTCCGACGGGAACTACGCTCGCGGCACCTGCTATTACGAGTTTGAAGCTTCTTTCAACGACGCAGTTCGCTCTGAAAAAACCGCTGATACTCCCTACGAAGCTGTGGCGAATATGCGACCGGGGAAGTCGTCTGAGCAGGGAAAGTCCTTTGATTACAGTGGTGTAAACACGTTCGTACTCAGCTGGATAGTAGAGAAAGTGATGGAGATGCCCTTTCAGGATGCCGTGACAAAAGAGTTCTGGCTCAACTTGGGCGCCGAGGGCGATGCATCCATCTTCGCAGCACGCAATGGCGTGGCATTGAGTTCAGGCGGTTTCATGTCCAAGGTGAGAGACATGGCCCGATTCGGCCTGCTGTTTACACCCAGCTATGATGTCGTAAGCGAGAAGCAACTGATCTCTGACAAATACCTTCACACACTCCTGTATGGCGGACGCCCCGAGTTGATAAAAAATGCCAGGTTTCCCGACCCCGAGGACGATTTGTCCGATGTTAAACACAACGTCTACCAATGGGATCTTGTGTATAAAAACAATGACGTCTATAAGGGCGGCTGGGCGGGCCAGGGGCTGTTAATCAATCCAGACCGGGATCTGGTCGCGGTTTACGTGGGCTACGCCAAGGACGATCAGTTTAGCCAGCTGCCGGTGCTACCCCGATTGCGTACGGTACTGAATAACATTTATCCGCCTGTTCAGCGTGCGAGTGGGATAGACAATCGCTAGGCGTTGGATTCCATAATACCCTCGATCAGAATCATCACCGCGTGCAGAGAATCGGCGCGCCAGCTTTTCATATCAACCAGATCGGCAACCGCATGGTGTCTAAGACTTACCGCACCGTGCATCAGCGACCAGACCTGCAATGCAGCGGTTTGTTTAGCTTGTAGTGTCGCATCGCTTGGCAATAGGCCTGCAATTCCCTCCATCAACTTTCCGAAAGCGGCAATTCCAGCTGCCTTTCCGGCGGCACTGGGTTCGTAGCTGGCATCACTCTCCCCAAAAATGAGCCGGTAGTGCGCACGATTTGACTCGGCGAGATCCAGGTAGTTGCCAGCAGCGCGCATGACCAACTCTTTGGGGGTTAAATCATCCGCGGCAACACTCATGGCCTCATCCACTCGTTCAAAGCCTTCGATGTATAGCGCATCGAGAATGCCCTGCTTGCCCTCAAAATGACTGTAAATGCCTATGGTCGATACGCCCGCTGCCTTGGCGATTGCTCTAACACTCAGCGCCCCGGCCCCACCGGCCAAAAACAGGACAGAGGCCGCTTCGAGAATTTTTTCTTTATTTGTGCTCATTTGTTTCCATTCACTTGACAAGACATAACAGCGTTATGCATACTATAACACTGTTATATTCAATTCAATTTGGAGGCCGTCGGCCTTTGAGACAGCTTAAAAGGAGAGGATAAGAATGAACACTACAATTTTGGAGACTGATTACCTGGTAGTAGGCAGTGGCGCAGTAGGGATGGCATTCGCCGATGTACTGCTGGCCGAAACCGATGCCAATATTATGATTGTCGATCGGTATCAGAAACCCGGTGGCCACTGGAACGTAGCCTACCCCTTCGTCACCTTGCACCAGCCCTCCTCCTTCTACGGCGTGAGTTCCAAAGAGTTAAGCAAAGGAAGAAAAGACGAAATTGGTCTGAACAAGGGTCTGGGTGAGCTCGCTTCTGGCGCGGAAGTTTTTGCGTATTTTGATGAAGTGATGCGCCACCAGTTTTTACCCTCTGGGCGAGTGCAGTACTTCCCAATGTGTGATTATCAAGGCGACCGCAAATTTGTATCCAAGACTTGCGGCAAGCAATACGAAGTCAAGGTAAACAAAAAAATCATCGACGCCACGTTTCTTAAGACATCGGTGCCATCGACCCACACCCCAAACTTTTCCATTGCCGACGGTGTCCGGTTTATCCCTTTGAATGATTTGACCAAAGTGACCACTCCACCGGAAGGTTACACAGTGATAGGCGGCGGAAAGACAGGAATAGATGCCTGCCTTTGGTTGCTGGAACACAATGTCGACCCGGACAAGATTCGCTGGATCATGCCCCGAGATGCCTGGTTACTGGACCGCAAAAACACCCAGGCCACCGAGGAGTTTTTCGCCGATTCGGTGGGTGCCAACGCCCTACAAATGGAGGCTATCGTAGCGGCGGAATCGATTCCGGACTTGTTCGATCGCCTGGAAGCCGACGGGGTGTTGTTGCGAATTGACCAAAATGTACGTCCGAAGATGTTTCATGGTGCGACCATCAGCCAGCTGGAACTCACTGAATTGCGACGCATTAAAAATATCGTTCGCCTGGGACGTGTGCTGAAACTTGAAAGCGACCAGATTGTGTTCGAACAGGGCACCTTGCCGACCAGCCCGAATGAACTGCACGTTGACTGTTCAGCTCGGGCGATTAGCAACGAGGAAGTCAAACCGATATTTGAAGGAGACTTAATCACACCGCAAATGGTCAGGTCTTATCAGCCGGTATTTAGTGCCGCATTTATCGCCCATGTCGAGGCGGCGTACGGCGACGACGAGGAAAAAAATAACTTGTGCGGCGTAGTTCCACTACCCAATCACGATACCGACTGGATTCGAATGTTCTCGGCCTTTATGATGAACCAATACAATTGGTCGCAAGATCCTGAACTAGGAAAATGGCTGCTGAATAATCGACTCGACGGATTTAGCAAAATGATGCAAAGCGTATCGGAAGACGATGAAGAGAAGCAGGCTATCATCGGCAGAATCCGCGCCAGTGCCATTCCAGCAGTGGTCAAGCTGCAAGAATTTATCACCCAAATTTAATCGATCACCAAAGAGGCTAACAATGACACAATTCCAAATTCGCAAAGATGATTTTTCGACCCTGCGCCTGGTGGACACCGGCGCGTCGGATGCTATTGAAGACGGTGAGATCAAGGTCAAAATTAATCGCTTTGCTTTTACCGCTAACAACATCACTTACGCTGCAGCAGGGGACTTACTCGGTTACTGGCAATTTTTTCCTCCACAGGGTGATAGTGCAGATGGATGGGGTGTAATACCGGTCTGGGGCTTTGCAGAAATCGCAGAATCCAAAGTTGATGGATTGCCGGTGGGCGACAAACTGTTTGGCTACTTCCCCCCTGCCAACGAACTCACCATGGTACCAACCAACGTTTCCGCACAGCGTTTTGTAGACGGTGCCGAGCATCGATCGGCCCTACCACCGGGATACAATATGTATCGCAGAGTGAACGCTGAAGAAGGTTACGATGCTGCTATGGACAATGAGCGGATGCTTCTGTGGCCGCTATTCATCACCTCGTTTTGCCTTTGGGATTCTCTGCAGGTGAACAGCTGGTACGGTGCACAACAGGTCATCGTAATAAGTGCATCGAGCAAGACCAGTATTGGGATGGCCTATGCCTTACATGATGACAAAGAGGCGCCCCCTGTCGTTGGCATGACGTCTGCGCGCAATCTCGATCTGGTCAACTCCCTGGGTCTTTACGACTCCAGCGTCAGCTACGATAACATCACCGACATTGATGCAAGCATCCCCGCTGTCATCGTAGATATGTCTGGTAACAGTGAAGTCCTGGGCGAATTGCATAGCCACCTGGGAGACAATATGAAATTTTGCATTAATGTCGGTATCACCCACTGGGAGGCCACCGGCAGCAATGACGGTATCATTACCGAGCGAAGCGAAATGTTTTTTGCTCCATCGCATATTCAAATGCGGGTTAAGGACTGGGGCGTTGAGGGTTTCGACGCAAAAACCTCCGATTTTATCACTCAAACCGTCGCTAAAAGCCGTTCTTGGCTCAATCTCAAAAAGCTCCCGGGCTTGGCCGGCCTGGAGCAAGTCTACCCGGATGTATGCGCCGGAAGTGTTGCGCCCGACGAAGGCATCATCATCGAAATGTGAGCCCTGCACCGCCCTGAGATGATCGGGGCGGTGTTGAATTGCCAGATCGCAACTTGTTGCAACAGCTTAGTTAAGGTCTTCAACCGAATATGAATAACGATGAGCCGCTAGTAATTTCGGATGCACTAGAAAGCAATGCCGTTTTAAGATCTCGTTTCGACGACTATGGGTATTTGTATTTTAAACGCTATGTGTCAGCCACTAAATGCGGTGACCTACTCCAGCAATTCATACAAAAACTCTCTCCCTACGTAGGCTATGACGATCAAGCCGACACACCAATGTTGACAGGCGCTCCCTTCTTCGAAACCGACCCCATCTGGGATGAAGTGTATCCAAAGCTGCAGTCTTGCCACGACTTTCACCGCTTCTTTCACGACAAAGACATTCAGCAGCTGATGCAAAAAATCTCAGGTGAAAAGGTTTTCGTTTACCCGATGAAAATGGCTCGCATCGCTACTCCGAAAAAGGTCGGCTATGAAACACCTCCTCATCAGGATGCGCATTCGCACCAGGCGGGACCCACTATGTCGGGGATATGGGTTGCATTGCACGATGCAAAAAAAGGGATGGGCCGATTGAAGGTACTACCCGGTTCACACAAACATGGCGTTAGAAATGTCTTTCAGGCTGAGGGCGTCGGCGGCGTGCAATGTGAAATTTTCGATCACGAAGATGTCTGGCATGTATCGGACGTTGAGTGCGGCGATGTCATTATTTTTAATTCCTGCTGCGTCCACAAAGCCGAACCCAACACGTCGGATCACACGGTGCGAATGAGTATCGACACGCGCTTTTGCGACTACGGGGCACCTGTTTTTTCACTCAATCTTGAACCGCACCACGGATCCCGAATTGAAGGTTACAGCTGGGAGAGTATCTACCAGCAGTGGACAGATAAGGTGCTGCAATACTACTGGTCGGATTATCCCAATCTCTTTTCAGACATGGCGAAGGGTGCCTCTATGAACTGGGGTAAAAATTAGTTTCCCTGTGTCCATCACGCTACCTGACCCCATCAAATAGAAATACTCTTACAGTAAGAAAAATACAAATAGTATAAGTATTCGTTTTAAGCGCACTCTCTCCTACCGCTCCCACAAAAGTATGAGTATTGAGCCCGAGATGTGGTTTATCTCGATGGTATAATCGGAACACGAAGAACACGAGTACGCTGGAACAACATGAACATAGACAACAACCCATTTGCCTCCGAAGACATTACTCCGGCCTACTCAGCTGAATGGGAAGCCAAGCGGCGCGTCGCGGAGGCGATCAAGAATCTCACTGAAGCTCTGGTGACAAGCTCTCCCAGTATCCATGAAATGGAAGATATCGCACGAAAGCTCGACACAACAGCTGAGGATTTCGGGAACTCCCCGAGGATTTTTGGTCGAACGGAATGGACGGCATCAGGGGATCATGGCAGCTTCGGTCAAATCAGCCACGAGCTAAATCCGCTCGCTGGCTTAAGTAATCCAATCGCCCCACCAGTAAATCATTGGATTGAAGGAGAACGGGCTTTTGGCAGTTGCGAATGTGGCTGGGCCTACGAGGGACCGCCTGGCAGTGTTCACGGCGGATTCGTATCGGCGATCTTCGATCAATTTCTGGGTATGGCGCAACTGATCGGTGGTCAACCGGGTATGACCGCTTACCTGAATACCAGTTATCACAACCGAACCCCGCTCAATACGGAGTTGAAGCTGGAAGGAAAGCTGATCCGCCTCGAGGGCCGTAAAACCTTTATGCGTGGTGAGATGTTCGCCGACGGAGTAATGACCGCCAGCTGTGATGGCTTATTTGTGCAACCCAAGGGTGGGATGCACAAAGTAAAAGTGTTACAGGCCGCGTTAGCTCAACCGAAAAGCCAAAGCTAAATCGCGTTCTATGTCCTAATCGATCAACCCTCGAGACCCTGCTTAGCTACACCACTGCCGCTCAGCGACGCAAAGACATTCGCAACTGCTTGGCATCTTCCATTTCCGGAAATTCCGCAGCGGCTTCGTAAAGATCGTCAAGTATTTTCAACGCATTAGCATTGTCATCCAACGCGGCGAGTATCATCGCCTTGTGATAACGCATGGAAGGATTGTTGGGTGTTAACTTTAAGGCGCGCTGAACACTTCGCTTGGCCTGTACATACTGCTTGTTCGTGTACTCCACCACAGCTAGGGTATCTAAAACCGCGGAAGACTCTTTCTCCAGTGTGCTGGCACGCCGTGCATACACCAAGGCTTTTTCAGGATCTTCATCACGGATGTACCAGGCAAGATTGTTCAGAGCCAGAACATTATCTTCATCGATACGAACAACTTCTTCGTATTGGAGCCTCGCCTCTGCCTCTCGATTTGCAACCCCCAGACGATTAGCGATGACCAGTCTCACAGCGATATCTTCCGGGTGTTCATCCAACCACTGCTGGTATAGTGCCAAAGCTTCTTCTTTGTTGCCTAGAGATTCTTTGTGAAGACTCAAGGCCAGCAGCGTCGCGGTAGCGGGTGCGGTCTCAAATGCCTGTTCCGCAAACTTCACAGCCTTAGTACCATCGCCGTCTCTTTTAGCCGCTGCGGCACGTAACAGAAGAACCTCGGGATTCTCCGGAGCCAGCTCTTCCAGCTTTTTTAGATGCCGATCGAACTCAGGAATGTCCTCGGCTCTCAGTGCAATTCGCGCGAGAGCTATCCTTGATGGCAAATAGTTCTCATCGAGTTCCAGCGCATTATTTAAAGCTTCAACTGAGCGTTTACTCTGTCCGGAACCGGAAGCCGCTTGCGCCTTCATATGATGAAGCGCTGCCGATTCAGGCGAAGTTTTCATGAGTTGCTCTAGTGTGTATTGAGCATCGCCGTGTTCATTCATGGTGAGCTGCGCAAGTGCAACAAGTTCGAGAACCTGCGGCACGTTTTTTTGCTCTTCGTCCATATCAGCAAACAGCGCTGCAACCTTTTCTGGTCGGCTCGCGCTGAGATGATAGCGGGCGAGCAGCATTCGAGGCTCCAAGGACTTTGGATGCACACTGCGAGCGTGTTCCAGCTGCTTGACTACTGCAGGCCCATTTCCTTCTCTCGCATCAAGAAGCGCGAGCTGTATTAGGGCAGGCAGAAAATCTTCGCGTTCTTTGAGTATATTCTGGTAATACTGGCGGGCAGATTTAACATCCCCTTTAGAGGCCGCTATCTGAGCGAGATTGTGGTTCGCTCCAGGATCGGAAGCCTCTTTTTTCAGAACTTCTTCAAAAGACTTCCGGGCATTGTCATGCTGGCCGGCCTGCTGGTAGACACGGCCAAGTAAATTGAGCGGTGTCATGCTGCCTGCATTTCGAAGCCTATAAGCTTTGGCGGCTGCAATAGCCGCGTCATAATTTTGATTCTGGAGGTGATTCAGCACCAGCAGTATATCCGCCTGCTGAAACTCCGGATTAAGTTCCAGGGCAGTCGCTATGTGCTCCTCCGCGTCTCCTGAATTACCCGTGACCAGCAATCCGGCACCCAATCGTACTTGGGCGACAGGCGAGTCTGGTTGCAGCTCCGCAACTTTTGTCAGCAACGTGATTCCTTCGTCCGTCTTCCCATCCCGTAATAGAGCGTTCGCCATCAAATTTAGCGCACCAATGTCATCGGAATGGCTAGCCAATACCGGTTCTAATAGCTCCTGGACTTCTTCATGCTTCCCCTGCTGAAGTCGAATCGTGGCCAAAAGCTTTCTTCCCGGAACACTCTGGGGTTGGATATCTTGAAATCGGGCTGCCTGAATGGCGGCCTGGTCCATATTACCTTCAACTAATTGGGCGCTTCCAAGGAAAAACAACACTAACGGGAACTGATTATAGGCTGGCTCCGCTGTTGAGAGAGCGGTCACCGCTTCTGCATACTTCGCATCGTGGAAATGCAGCAAGCCCTGAATGTAGTTTGCTCCGGTGTGCTGCGGCGCAACTTGCAGTAAACTTGCAACATCTCGCTGCGCACCTTCAAAATCTTGCAGTTGTAGCAATAACAACCCGCGCTTTAACTTCGCGGCATAATTGTTTTTCTTAAACGCGATAGCCTGGTTGTATGCCTCCAGCGCATCTTCAAGACGCCTTTCGGCCATCCGGAGATCTCCCATCAAGCTCCAAGCTCCAGCGTGCTCTGGTGCAACCGCAATAAGCTGTGTCAAATCTTCATTCGCCCCTTCAAGCTCTCCTCGAGCGAGGGAGATTCTCGCCGTTGCGAGTAGAGCATGGGTAGAATCTGGCAATATCTTCAGGGCTTTCTTTATCAGTCGGTTCGCCTGCTGACGCTCTCCCTGAGACATTGCTGATAGGGCTTTCGCTGCAAGCAGTCTCGCTTGGGATACAGGTTGGAGATCTCGCTCTCCCAGCTTCCGGATTTCGGTGAACTTTCCCTGGGCCAGCATGGATTCAGCCAATGCAGGGAGAATATCGTTTTCTGACCAGCCCAAGTCGCGCGCGCGTTGCAATTCCTTTTCCGCCGATAGGACGTCCCCGGACTCCAGGTAGATTTTGCCCAACAGCCATCGGGCTTCAGCGGATTTGCCATCTTGACTCAGCGCACTCTTGAGTTCGATAACCGCTGCTTTGAGTTTCGACTCCTGCTCGAATTGGTTCGCACGCGCCATGTGTGCCTCGAACGAGTTATCGACACCACAAGCCGCCAATAGAGAGAGAAATGCGCCGAGAAAAAGGGGAAACACAGTAACTTTCATTATGAAATTCAATTCCTGGGGATGGTTGAGATGAGATAAGTCAGCCCATTACGTGACTGGTTACAAACCTCTAAAGACGATGTAAATCCTAACAGAAACGCTCATGCAAGCTAAACAGTTGCACCCCTCGAATCGAACAGTCTGTGAGGTAATCGACTTTATACGCATCGATGGCGTTGGAGCGGCGTTTTGCGTGGCCCGGGAGAAGCAATGTTTCACCGCCGGAGCATTTGATCAATTCTTAATCAAACTCAAGCAAACTACGTTTTTTACGTAGCCCGTTGGTGTCGAAATACTTTACACAATGGCTTTTTGGTCAATAATACCCACTAGTGGATATTCATTATTTCTTTAAATATCAATGGCTTGAAATATTCTTATAAAAATGGCACGAATTATGCTTTATATTATTTCAGAAAATACAAATTCAAAAACATCCGGGGCACGGAAAAATGAAAAAATTGTTGTACGCGATATCCTGCAGCTCAATTTTGCTCGCACCAGCTACAGCCAACGCGTACTTGATATTTTTTGGAGAAGATCTCAACAATTCCGCAAGCACGCCACTGGCGGCAACTCCGAATTCAACCAGTGCGTCAGACAGCTTTCAGGCTAGCGTGTCCGCTCGCGCCACAACAGAAAATTTTGAAAACGTCCCCGCCGGCTCTGCGGGTCCACGAACGTTTAACTTCTCCAGCAGCACTACTGCCAGATTCAATAGCGGTACGGCTAGACAGCAGCCCACTGCCTCTACATCCCAAAACGGCCTTTACAGCGCCGGCCCGGGTGGACGCAACTCAACTGGCTATTGGGAGTCTAGCGCAGCACAGGCAGGTACCCAGGGAGCCTTTGCAGCCAGCTTCAACCAACCAATTTCAGCAATCGGTTTCTACGCTACTGATGTTGCTGCATTCGGCGGACAACTGCAGCTCCAAGTAACAGATGTGAATGGGCTAATTCGCACCGAGATCGTTCCCACTATCACAACCGTTGGTACCGATCAGTCACCCACCACAGGCTCTGCCTTGTTTTTCGGGATCATCGCGGACCCGACAGACCCAACAGAGTTATTCACCGAAGTTAGTTTTGTGACCACTCAAAACCCTCAGTTAGGCCCGGATATATTTGCGTTAGATGATCTTACGGTTGATCCGGCTGAAACGGTCGTTCCTCCGGTTGTGCCTGTACCAAGTCCCGCAACGCTAGCCCTGTTAGGTCTGGGCCTAGCCGGATTGGGATGGTCAAAGCGCAAAGCCTAAAGCTCCGCTGGTACAGAGGAAAATGAAGCCCCGCAGTTTGTTGGGGCTTTTTTGTGTCTGGAGTTTTTTCGACCCCCCTTGCGTAGGCAAGCATTGTAACTTCGTAACAGCCCTTGTTAGCCAGAAGCTTTCAAACCCTACATTGCCAATACCCCTACGACGCCCCAGAAAAACAAGCGTTAAAGCAGCAACCAACTTCGCCCCTGCTCGACCAGGCATCAACTATATACACAACTAATAAGCTGGAGAACAGTGCGGAAAGTGGTGACGATATTTTCTCTGCCAGAACACGCTGATATCCGCGCACTATCATGCCAAGGCTAACCGGAATCAGCGTAATCGAGGCGAGAATCCCTATGGTCTGAGCCTTACAACGCGGAAGGCGCGAAAGTAACAGGTCTCAGACGAGCCTATTAAGGCAGATAACTCTTGCCCATAAGATAGCTATCCACTTCGCGAGCCGCACGGCGCCCCTCATCGATCGCCCAGACGATCAAACTCTGACCGCGCCGGCCATCACCCGCCGCAAAGATACCGGGCTTGCTGGTGGCGAACTCATCGTACTGCGCGAGGATGTTGGAGCGTGGGTCTTTATCAACCCCAAACTGTTCGACCAGCCCGCCTTCAGGCCCCATAAACCCCATTGCCAGTAAGATAATGTCCGCCGGATGTACCTTCTCACTACCGGCAACTTCCTTGGGAATCATCTGTCCTTCCGGAGTACGTTCCCATTCGATATCAACGGTGTGGACGGCCTTCACATTGCCGTGTTCATCACCCTCAATCTTGGTGGTCTGCACCAAATAGTCTCTGGGATCCGCTCCCTGTACGGCGATAGACTCTTCTTGCCCATAATCTATCAGCAAGCGCTTGGGCCACTGTGGCCAGGGATTATTTGGTAGCCGCGATGCGGGTGGTTGAGGCATGATTTCGAGCTGAACCACACTCTTACATTTGTGACGTAAAGACGTGCCAACGCAGTCGGTTCCCGTATCCCCACCACCAATAACAATGACATTTTTGCCCTCAGCATTGATGAACTTGCCGTCCTTGTGACCGCTATCGAGCAGGCTCTTAGTATTGGAACGAAGGAAATCCATCGCAAAATGAATACCCTTTAATTCTCGCCCGGGTGCTTGTAAATCCCGGGGCACCGTAGCGCCAACACACAACACGACGGCATCAAAATCCTGTTCAATTTTTTCAGCGCTGATATCTTTACCCACTTCAGTATGGGTAACGAAAACAATACCTTCTTCGGCGAGCAAATCAATCCGACGCTGAACAATTTCCTTTTGCAGCTTCATATTCGGAATGCCATACATCAGCAAGCCGCCAATGCGGTCGGCGCGTTCATAGACCGTAACCATATGACCCGCTTTGTTAAGCTGCGCAGCCGCTGCCAAGCCCGAGGGTCCTGAACCAATAACGGCAACTGTCTTACCACTGCGAGAAGCCGGGGGCTGGGCAACAACCCAACCCTCCTGGAAACCCCGATCGATAATGGCAACCTCGTGATGCTTAATGGTGACCGGATCTGCATTGATGCCCAGGACACAAGCGCCTTCGCACGGGGCCGGACACACTCGGCCGGTAAACTCAGGGAAGTTATTGGTTTTGTGCAGCAACTGCAGCGCTTCCTTCCAACGGCCACGATAAATTAAATCATTCCACTCAGGTATCAGATTGTTAACCGGGCAACCAGCCACAGCTGGTGCGTATTTGGACACTGCAGACTGGCAAAAAGGTACACCGCAATCCATACATCGAGACGCCTGTTCCTCGATCTCAGCGGTTTCCATATGTTCGTGAACTTCCTGCCAATCGATTAGCCGCAACGAGGGGTCACGATCTTCAGGCAAAGCTCTCTCTACTTTCATAAATCCTGTTGGATTACCCATACCTCTATCTCCTATTCAGCTCAGGCTTTTTGAGCCGCTAGATTTTCAAGATGCATGTCGAACGCTTCAACAGCCACATCATATTCAGTTTCAAATTTATTGGTACTACGCGCGTGATCCATGTAGCCCTGCATTCGCTTGTAATCCACGGGCATAACCTTCACAAAGCGTTTTTGCGCGATGGGCCAATCCGCCAATAGCGCTGCTGCAACATCCGACTGGGTGTTCTCTTTGTGCTCAGTAATCATGGCCTTAAGGTCGGCAATATCCTCGGGGTTTTCAAGCTTCTCGAGCTCCACCATTTCCATATTGCACTTGCTGGCAAAGTCCTTTTGATCATCCAGTACATAAGCAATACCGCCCGACATACCGGCAGCAAAGTTACGCCCCGTCGGCCCCAGAACAACGGCCTTGCCGCCCGTCATGTATTCACAACCGTGATCCCCAACACCTTCGACAACCGCTGTCGCGCCAGAATTTCGAACGCAGAAGCGCTCCCCGGCCACGCCTCGAATAAACGCTTTACCTCCGGTGGCACCGAAGAAGGCGACGTTGCCTATCAGAATATTCTCGCTGGGAGCAAATTTTGCTTCTTTGTCGGGATAGACAACAAGATTGGCACCCGATAAACCTTTACCAAAATAGTCATTGGCATCGCCCTCGAGTTCAAAGCGCAATCCCTTGGCCGAGAAGCAGCCAAAACTTTGACCAGCGGAACCACTAAACTTTACCCGAATTGTATTCTCGGGCAGGCCCTCTGCATCGTACTTTTTGGAAATTTCATTGGACAACATCGCACCGATGGTGCGATCTGTGTTCACCACCGAGTATTCGAGATTGACCGGGGTCTTGTTCTCCAACGCCTCTTTCGCATCAGCCATCATTTGACGATCGATGATGTCATCGATCAGATGCTTTTGCTTGGTGGAACAGTACAAGGTTTCATTGCCTGTACAATCTTCTTTAAACAACAGAGGGCTCAGATCGACGCCCTTGTATTTCCAGTGATCTACATTTTCGAGAACTTTCAGACTCTGGGTTTGGCCGACCATTTCGTTGACGGTTCGATAACCCAGTTCAGCCATGATCTCCCGAAGGCCCTCCGCCATCATGGTAAAGAAATTGACGACAATATCCGCTTGGCCGGCAAACCGGCCTCGCAGCTCTTTATCCTGGGTGGCAATTCCCACTGGGCAAGTATTCAAGTGACACTTACGCATCATAATGCAGCCCTGAACAACTAATGCCGCTGTCGCAACGCCCCACTCTTCCGCGCCCAACAAGGTCGCAATCGCGAGATCTCTCGGGGTCTTCAACTGACCATCGGTTTGCACGGTGATACGGCTTCGCAATTTGTTTCGCACCAGCGTCTGGTGTGTTTCAGCCAATCCCAACTCCCAGGGCAAGCCAGCGTGCTTGATAGAACTCAGGGGTGAGGCACCTGTACCACCATCGTGGCCGGCGATCAGTACAACATCCGCGTAGCCTTTGCAGACACCTGACGCAATCGTACCAACACCGGCTTCAGAGACAAGCTTTACGTTAACGCGCGCCTCACGATTGGCATTCTTAAGATCGAAAATAAGCTGAGACAAATCTTCGATAGAATAAATATCATGGTGTGGCGGAGGTGAAATAAGTCCCACCCCGGGCGTTGAGCCCCGCACTCTGCCGATCCAGGCATCAACTTTGTGTCCGGGAAGCTGCCCCCCCTCTCCGGGCTTTGCACCCTGGGCCATCTTGATCTGCAGTTCATCGGCATTGGCGAGATAATAACTGGTGACACCGAATCGGCCGGAGGCGACCTGCTTGATTCGCGATATCATCGAGTCGCCGTTTTCCAGTGGTTTAAATCGAATCGGATCTTCGCCGCCTTCGCCACTGTTGCTCTTCCCCCCGATGCGGTTCATCGCTATCGCAAGGGTCGTATGCGCCTCCCAGGAAATAGACCCGAATGACATCGCTCCGGAAGCGAAACGCTTGAAGATGTTCTCTGCAGGCTCAACTTCTTCCAGCGGAATAGATTTATGTCCAGGGGCAAACTCTAGTAAGCCGCGCAAGGTGAAGGCTTCTTTACTCTGGGTATCAACAACGTTGGCATACTCTTTAAACTGCTCTTTATTGTTACTGGCAGTGGAGTGCTGCAGCAGACGAATCGTTGTCGGGTTGAACAGGTGCCGCTCACCATCGTGACGCCACGCGTAATTGCCGCCACTTTTCAACAGATCGTCTGCCGCTATACGGTTCTTTGGCGGAAAACCTTCTCGATGACGTGACAGTGTCTCTTCGGCAATCTCGTCTAGCCCAATACCCTCGATGCGGCTGATTGTGCCCGTGAAGTAATGGTCGATAACCTCACTGTTAATTCCCAAGGCTTCAAAAATTTGCGCACCCTGGTACGACTGCAGAGTGGAAACACCCATTTTGGAGAATATCTTTAACAGCCCACTGCCTACGGCTTTGATGTACTTCGCAACGATTTGCTCATTACTTAAATCGGCACCGATTATTCCCTCATCCCGCAGGTGATAGAGAGTCTCAAGCGCAAGATAAGGATTTACCGCAGCCGCACCATAGCCCAATACCGTAGCAAACTGATGTGTCTCACGTATGTCCGCCGCCTCTAAAATAATATCGGCTTTGGCACGCAAGCCTTCTCGAATTAAAAAGTGGTGAACGGCAGCAGTTGCAAGAAGTGAAGGAATCGCCGCATGATCCGTATCAATACCTCTATCGCTTAACACAAGCAGCGAATAACCATCGGTAACCGCATCTTTGGCATGCTGACAAAGCCTGTCGATACCTATCTTTAATTCTCCAGGGTTTCCTGTGGCCCTGAAGTTAATATCGATCGTTTTAGCTTGCAGATGGTTGTTATCAATGTATTGCACTTTTCTGAGTTCTTCATTCGTCAGAACCGGCTGACTAATTTCCAGCTTATGGCAATGCTCCGGAGTCTCTTCCAACAGGTTTGGTGAGTTGCCTACGTATCCTCGCAGCGACATAACAAGCTCTTCCCGAATGGGGTCGATTGGAGGATTGGTCACCTGGGCAAACAGCTGTTTGAAATAGTTGGACAGCGGCTGCGTTTGGTCCGATAAAATTGCCAGAGGTGTGTCTGTACCCATTGACCCCAGAGGCTCTTTGGCAGTATTGACCATTTGCGTGAAAATAATATTGAGATCTTCATTGGTATAGCCAAACGCTTTTTGCATCTTTCGCAAATTGGTGAGCGGTGGCTGGGCGGTGGACGCGCTGGGCGTGGCCAATTCGCTCAGCAGTATCTTCCCTTCACGAAGCCATTGACCGTATGGCTGGGAGGAACAGATCTCTTTCTTGAGTTCGTCGTCGGTGATGATGCAGCCCTTTTCCAGGTCAGCAATAAAAATCTTTCCGGGCTTCAATCGGCCCTTTTTGACAACTGTTGACTGATCAACACACAGGGCACCCGTCTCCGAACCCATGATTAAAGTGCCGTCATCAGTCAATAGATAGCGTGATGGGCGTAGTCCATTTCGATCCAGGGTGGCTCCGATCATTTTGCCATCAGTAAAGGAAATTGACGCAGGACCATCCCAAGGCTCCATAATGCAGGCATAGTATTCATAGAAAGCGCGCTTCACCGGGTCCATGTTCTCCTGGGTCTGCCAAGCCTCTGGCACCACCATCATCATCACCTGAGCCAATGGTCTACCGCTGAGAACCAACAATTCAATCGCCATATCGAGGTTCGCTGAATCGGAGTTACTGCGATTTGAAATAGGAAGTAGCATTTTCAATTCGGCATCGGAGAAATTAATTGACTTAAACATCGCCTCTCGAGCGTTCATCCAGTTGATATTGCCTTGGACTGTATTGATCTCTCCGTTGTGAGACAAATAGCGGAACGGCTGGGCACGATGCCATGCTGGAAAAGTATTGGTTGAAAAACGCGAATGGAACATCGCCAAGCCGGAGGTTACATCCTCATCTTGAAGATCCAGATAATACTGTCTCACCTGTGCGGTCGTGAATTGGCCTTTGTAGACGATAGTGCTGGCGGACATAGAGACGACGTAAAATTCATCCACTTTGTTAGCGATGGTGTCGTTGATGGTATGCGCCACATATTTACGCAAGATAAAGAGTTTTCGCTCAAATTCCTGTGCGCTTAAGCCTTCGGGTTTTTCAATAAACACTTGTTCAATCTGTGGCTCACTCTCAACGGCAGCCGCACCCAGCATGGAATTATCAGATGGCACTGGACGGTAACCCAATAAGCCGAGACCCAACTCGTCCATGGCGTCGTTGAGAACTTTGCGGCACTTCTCGGCTTGTTCAGCGCCGGAAGGGAAGAACAACATTCCCACCCCATAGTTACCCGCCGCCGGTAGTGTCATACCCTGATTGTTCACTTGAGCGGCAAAAAAGTCATGGGGAATTTGGATTAGAATACCGGCGCCATCGCCACTGCGAACATCAAAGCCAGTTCCACCGCGGTGCTCCATGCAGCTCAACATGGTCAGCGCATTTTCAATAATATCGTGGGACTTTTTGCCCTGGAGGTTGGTAACAAACCCAATACCACAGCTATCGCGTTCGAATTCAGCACGATACAAACCACGAGAATTATTACTAATGCTATTCATACACAAACTTCCTATAAAATTAATGCCGTACATCACAGACTGTGGACTATCGAAAAAAACCTCAGGGTGCAATTCCTACGCAGCTCCACGCAAAACCGGTCAATCTCAACAACGATAAAACACAGCCTTTTTTCATATTTAACCGTCATAAAAGTCCCGAAAGTCTCGTTCAGGTTAGAAACCATACGATCAGGAATTTTCTACGGTGCGACTAGATATACCCTGCAGGCTGTAATTACGCCTTACTGCGGGAAGCCGCCTCTAATTGGAGCCGTAACCACAGCGTGAATGCACTTTGGTGATCAAAGCCGAAAAAACGCTAAACTCTTGACACAGAAGGAAAAAGTCGTTCTCTGTCACAAATCAGGTAGAAAAATCCCCCACCCTTTTTCGAGCCCGCTATTTGATAACATTTTGAGGAAAAAGAACAGCCCCAATCACTCTAGAAACTATTGGCCTAACGGGCGTCAGGATGGTAGTAACCGGGATTGAGGCCGGGACATCTGAGACGATTTTCCGGCCATCAGTTGCAGAGAGTCGCGAGCGGGTGGAACAGCGGCCCCAGTAAATCCAAACCGGGGCGACCGCTCTATCCCTAGAACTCTTTTCTAACGCCTAGCACCATATGGCGCGGGGCGCGGTAGGAGACTTCGTTGCAACCGCACAGTGTAGCCAGGTCGAAACCCTGGACACCAGCACGCTCATCGGTGGCGTTGCGAAGAGCGAGGCTCACTGACCATGGGGCCTCTGTTCCGCTTTCCCAGTTCACCAGAGCATTGACCATGGTATATGAGTCAAACTTATCTGCGTCGAAGTTGCGCAGATTGTAGAAAAACTCATCGGAGTAACTGACATCACCCTGCACCGTCATCGTGCCCCCCAACATATCCCAGCCGTAGCGAGCCATGGCGAAGGCTTGAAACTCAGGGGTATACGTTGGCTCTACATCAATGGTTCCAAGAGGCGACCCGCTTCGCAAGGGCAAATCCTCAATTTCCGCATCGACATAAGAAGCGCTCAGTATCAGATCCAGTCCGTCTATAGGGCTGGTAAGAACTTCTAATTCAAGACCGAAGGTCTCGGCATCTTTGTTCAGTGACACCCCGCCGACCCCTACGAACAAAAACGCCTGATAGTCTTCGTAATCGTAGTAATAAGCAGAACCGTTGATTCTGGTAGCGCCGTCATGCAGGGTCGCCTTGAAACCCACCTCATAAGCGGTCAAGACTTCTTCATCGTAAGGTAAGCCAGCATTGGCGCCAGAGCCAAGATAAGCCCCTAGCAACGGTGCGTTAAAGCTACCGGCCTTGACCCCGCGATTGATACCCGCGTAGAGCAGCAGGTCATCGCTGTGGCGATAATCCAACTGTAATTTGCCCGCCCATAGACTGTCAGAGGTATCGTCTTCAAAGAAGAATGGATCGCCCGCACCGGACGCATCTGGCAGAAATGCCGATACATCTCGTGTGATCACTCCATTGCCACCGGAGGGTGCGATGCCAATACCGATTTCGAAATCCTTCTCTTCACGCATGAGGCGCAGGCCACCGATGACGGAAAACTTGTCGCTCAATTTGTATTCGTACTGACCGAAGGCGCTGTAGGAATCGGTTTCCAAATTCGCGATCGTGACGATATCAGCCGGAAGGGCCACCGTACCAAAGATACTCTGCGCCGGTGCCTTGAGCCCATTGAAAGAATCTGTATCGATGTTCAGATAGTACAATCCAAATACCCAGTCTGACCTTTCAGATGAGCCCGTCAATCGCAGTTCCTGGGTGAAACTACTGGCATCCACCGCGCCAAAGTTAGCCAGCTGATTGACCGGTGCTGAATCCACATCGATAAACAAAAGTTTTTCGTAGTCTTTATAATCCGTTATCGACACGAAATTCAGCCCATCGTTAATATCGTAATCCACCCTCGCATTCAGGCCATTGGCTTCAGTGGAACCTTGATCATCAAAGGCGAAGTCGCTGGAAAAGGTAAAATCGTCACCATCTGGATCGATGTAGCCAAAGAAATCAGTCCCCGCTCCCTGGCGCTCACACAAGCCGATGGCCGCGCAATTACCGGGGCCAAAGGGGTTATCGGTAAAACCGTCCCCCCCGCCGTCAGCGCCATTGTCAACACCGTTTTCCGTTAGTATGGAAATTCGCGATTCGCCGGCGGGTATATCAATAACGTTATAAACCTCAGTCCTCAGATCGCCAAAAAATGGGAAGTCAGCGCTGGGGACAGCTTCTCCGATCGCAATAGTCGGTTTAGATTGATAGGGCCCGGTACTCACCTCAGTGTCGGCGTAGTTTGCCGACAGCGATATCTCCAGGTCGTCGCTGGGACGGAAGGCGAGTGTCAAACGCGCAGCAACGGTTTCATCGTCACCCAGGTCGGCACCAGCGCCAGAGCCCGGTGAGCCAATATTAAAACCGGGGTTACCGAATACATCAAAGTCTGGGGCACCCTCGGGATAGCGGTTTTCCAGATACGGGTCCTGCTCGTTGTAGCGAGCCGCCACGCGAAAGGCAACGGTATCTGAAATCGGTCCGCCAAATGCACCTTCAACAGTGTAACCACTGGCATCGTTTGGGGTATCGAACAGGGTATAGTCCGCATTGACATAACCTTCGAATTCCTCAAAAGAGGGACGGGTAGAGAAGTAATTGACAACGCCCCCCGTCGCATTTCTACCAAACAGAGTTCCCTGGGGACCTTTGAGAATTTCGACACGCTCGATATCGAGCACGGCAAAAGTCTGTGCCTGGGCGATGGCTATGTAACCTTCGTCGAGATACACAGCATTAGGCGATTCGATGATGTCGTTAAAATCATTCTGAGTGACACCCCGAATAGTAAATTGCACATTCTGCCCTGCCAGGTTGCCGCTGATATGAACACCCGGGGTAAAGGCCGCGACGTCAAAACTGGAAGTCACGTTAAATGCCCGAAGTTGCTCGGCGTTAAACGCTGTGACGGCAATACCCACATCCTGCAGACTCTGTTCTCGTTTCTGTGCGGTCACCACAATTTCTTCAAGAACACTCTGCGCTGCCGATTGCACTGCAAACGTTCCGGTAATTGCCATAACAGCACCGACTAACAATTTTTGCTTTGTGATCATCATTTGCACCTTCACTCTTTTATTGATTATGTAATTCGACTCTTTGTGACTAAATCACCTTCCAACTAAAGTGGGGCAGTCACAGCCCTTTTTCAAAATTGATACCAGCCAGTCTCGCTCCCGAACCAAGCTATCAATAACAGGAGGTAGCGACAAGTTAAGGCAAAGCTCCGGCAACCGAAAGGTATGCGACGCTCAATACCTTATACTCTTCCCCTACCCTACCTAACTGACTACTCTCCTTTTAATATCGACTTTACCGAACAATCCCATCGAGGCTCAGCCTGTAAACTCTTTCGCGTGGTCGGCTACGAACTGGCTAAACAATCGAGGCTTTCTACCCATTACCTGCTCTAAAGTGGGAGTAATTCCGGCGCTCGCATTCTCAGCGATGCTCGCAAACAGTGCGGATTGCGCATCGATATACCAATCGCTTTGACCCAGGCTGCTCATTTGTTGTCTGAATACGGCGGTATCAATATCAACATATTCCACCGGTTTGCGCAGTCGCTCAGAAATTATGCTGGCCAAATTATCGAAGGACAAACTCTCGGAACCAGAAATTTCCAGGCATTGACCAAAATAGTCCGCATCTCCCAAAACTTTTAAGACAACTTCAGCGACATCACGCGTGTCTATTGCACCGACAGATCCAAATTTCATTGGCAGTGGGATAACACCGTCAGATTTGATCGGATCACTTAAATGCAGAAGGTTCTGCATAAAGAAGTTCGGTCGTATATGAGTGTACGGAATCCCCGAAGATTCGATATAGGATTCAGCTTGTCCGTGGCAGCGCTTCAGCTCAATCGGCGAGTTTTCGTCTGCACCTAATGCTGACATCTTCACCAAGTGTTGGACACCACTGGTAAGCGCGGCATCTACAAAGCGCCTTTCGCAGTCATATTGATCAGGTGTATTAGCCATCAGTAAGAATGCGGCATCAACACCGGCAAGGGCCGCCTCAAGGCTGGCTGAATCATTGAAATCCGCCAGGACAAATTCGCCGGACTCACCTTGGCCACCGCCGCGCACGAGTTGCGGATTCCTGGTCATGAAACAACAGTCCAGCAACGTGCCTGGGAGGGCTTCCAAGATTGCGCTGCCCACCTGGCCTGTACAGCCCGTCAGTAATGCCTTCACTTGGCTTTCTCTTGATTTCGAATCGCTTTTTGACAATCTTTACTCATCGGCTTTCTTCCGGAGTGACCGGGCTATAGGTCGCTGAGATTCTAGCTGCATCATCATAAATTCCAGTCAACAGACTAAGAAGATCGTTGGCGGCATGCAGCTTTTCATCAATATGGTCGATAAAGTTGGTCTTTTCGGTCAGCAGTAATGCGCGCATTTCCGCATAGCGCTCGACGATCACACTACCAGTTTCGGTAATGTCGTAGGTGTAGGTTTTACCCCGAGGCTCCTTATTTTTTAACACCAAGCCCTCACCCTGTAATTTTCGCAATGTGTACTGAACATTGGCTATATCGTCCCTATTTAACTGTCTGGCGAGTGACGTCGAAGTCTGCGGATTGTGTTGCATCGACACGACGTGTAACAACACCAGCTCCTGGAAGTTCAGATTCTTGTTACCGGCCAAGGATCCCAACTGCTGGCAGCTGCGTTCGAAGGCACTATAAAAACGAATGATAGCCCACTCAAATTCGGTGGTCGTAATCGAGTGGTCGTCGCCGCCCAGTCGCCACTTTCTATGCAGCATGTCCTGCTCTGGCGAATCATTGGGTTTTTTGGTCATGTAGGGCCAGTTAATCCGTATTTTATAGTTCTGCTGCTCGATTACAGGATGATCTGATTATACGGTTTCAGGCGCGAAATCAGAGCATCAAAGGTTGACCCTTAGAGCATGAAAAGTTGACCTCAGGTGCAGCTGCGAGCAAGTATAGTCTAGATTAGATATAAGTTGCATTGAAATTCAATTGAAAATATATTGATCGACCTGACTTGCTACTGCTGATCCAGGCAGAGGTAAAATATGAAGAAGATCAAAATGATCATGCCTGTGCCTATGCCCCCTGCCGCTCTGGCAGCGTTTGAGGCGCAGGTGCCACCCTCCCTCAAGAGGCAAGACGTCAAGATAGATTTTGTTGCTGTAAAAGAAGGGGCAAAAATTCTGGACTCCCACTACGAAATGACTTTGGCGGATGCTTTTGTTTTGGAAGCGGGAATGAAGTCAGAAGACGAGAATTACGATGCTGTCTGTATCAATTCGATGAGTGACTCCGGTCTATCGGCCCTGCGCTCCAGGCTAACCATTCCTGTGGTGGGCCCGGGGCAAAGCTGCCTACTCACCGCATGCATGCTGGGAGATCGATTCTCGGTGCTAACCATGTGGGATGAGTGGACACCGATGTACAAAAAGACGATACGCGAACAGGGTCTATCACATCGCCTCGCTTCCATCCGCTCAATCGATGTACGTCCCGATACCCAGGAATTACTCGCTGGAAAAGAAGATATCGTTTTCGCCAAGCTCGAAGCAGAAGGTTTGGCTGCGATCGAGAACGACGGAGCAGACGTGCTTATTCTAGGATCAACTACCATGCATCAATCTCATCAATACCTGGCGGACAAATTGCCCGTGCCCGTACTCAACCCCGGACTGGTCTCTCTGAAGTTATGTGAAATGCTAGTCGACCTGGGGCTTACTCACAGTAAGCGCAGCTATCCGTCACCAGAAGTAATCAATGACCAGGTGTTTGATAGTGTAAACCCACAGGCATTTTGAGCATTGTACTGGACCCCGTCTTCAACCTAGGAGCACTGCATGAGCGACAACCCTGAAATATCCAAAAGCCTCGAAACCTGTGGCTACATGACTAACTATCACGACTGGGGAGAGGGAGACGGAGTGCTTTTGCTACACGGTTCCGGTGCGGGAGTTTCAGCATGGGCCAACTGGCGCGGTATGTTACCGCTGCTATCTCCCGAGTTTCGAGTCATCGCACCCGACTTGGTCGGTTTCGGCTACACAGAAACACCTGCCGATTTTCAGTTTGAATTCATGCAGAGCTGGATAGATCAAGTTATGGCCCTGCTTGATGGCTTGGGTATTGAACGTATCCACGTACTTGGGAACTCCTTTGGTGGAGCGCTCGCCATGTGGCTGGCGTCGCAACACCCAGATCGCTTTAGTCGTCTGATTCTTATGGGCCCCGGAGGATGGCCGGCTAAAGTCAATAACAATCTCAAAGAACTGTGGGCTTACAAGCCCTCCGTTGCAAACATGAAAAAAATCATGGATATCATGGCTTTTGATCGATCGCTGGTGACAGATGAATTGGCAGAGCTGCGCTACAAAGCGACGATGCGTCCCGGCGCTCAGGAAACCTTTGAAAGAGTATTTCCAGAACCCCATCAGCGTTGGTTAGACGCACAGGTTCTTACAGTTGACCAGCTGCAGCAGCTCGACAACGAAACACTAATTATTCATGGCCGCGACGACATTGTGGTAGACCCTGAGGTGTCGCTCAACCTTCATCAACATATCAAGAATTCCCAATTACATTTTTTTGGCAATTGTGGACATTGGACGCAAATAGAGCATGCCAACAGGTTCCAGCAGTTGGTCCAGAACTTCTTACTCGAGTCTAAGTCGGACTAAAACATTATCTTAGTGCAGGAGAAACCTCATGAGTGACGACGCACCCGTTAGACGTAGACAAACGATTGCTAGCGATGGTCCCACCCAGCGCAAAAATGATCAAAAGACCCAGAGCCAGTATCAGCCCTATAAAGACGCGGATTGGGGCTTTATTAACCACTGGTATCCCGCGCTGTTTAGTGAGGAACTTTCCGAAGATGAGGTAGAGGGAATCCAGATATGCGGTGTGCAAATCGTACTTAGGCGTATCAATGGCCGGGTGTTTGCCCTCAAGGATCAGTGCATTCATCGAGGCGTGCGCTTATCCGCGAAACCTATGTGCTTTAACGATAAAACCATTTCCTGCTGGTACCATGGCTTCACCTACAACCTAGAGAGCGGCAATCTGGATACCATTGTGGGTAATCCCGATGATAAAATTATCGGTACGACCGGGCTCACAACCTATCCGGTAGAAGAAATATCGGGAATGATCTTTGTCTTTGTTCGCGACGATGATTACCCCGATGAGGACATTCCACCGCTAAGTCACGACCTGCCAATACGCTTTCCAGAAAGCAGCGAAGAGTATCCGCACCCTCTTTGGCCCCCCGCCCCCAGCCTACTCGATGACAATGCTATTGCCCTGGGTATTCATCGAACCGGAGAAGCCAACTGGCGAATAGCCTGCGAAAATGGATTTGATAACGCCCACATACTGGTTCACCAGGACAATACGATTGTGCAATCCAATAACTGGGTTTTGCCTCTGGGGATACGGCCGGTTAGCGACGACTGTATAACAACCTTCGAGCCCGATGAAGGACCCCGGGGACTGATGCAGTGGCTATTCTCGGATCGCTGGGAGCCCATTCTTGAAAACAAGGAACTGGGAGTAAAAGTTGACGGACTGAACAGTCGCCTGTATCGAACCTCTGTAGTGATGCCCGGTATTTTAATGGTGGAGAACTGGCCGGAAGAACACATAGTCCAATACGAATGGTATGTCCCAATCACCGACGATACCTATGAGTATTGGGAGGTATTGGTAAAGGTGTGTCCTACCCCGAAAGAAGAGAAGGATTATCGCTATCGTTTCAAGAGGGTATTCGAACCCCTGGCACTGCGCGGTTTTAATGACTGTGACCTCTACGCACGGGAAGCCATGCAGGACTATTACGCCGACGGTACTGGTTGGGACGAGGAGTTGTTAGTAGACACCGATGTGTCGGCAATTACCTGGCGAAAATTGGCCTCGCGTAATCATCGGGGCATTGCCAAGCCGGCACGAGGAGCGGCAGGATCAATTAAGTCCTCAAGCATGAGATTGCGAAGTGTCGCCGAGGGTAAGCCACCGGGTTACTTCGTGGACAAGATAGACGACTGATCTCTTGCCAACTTATCTTTCGAAGCCATTGAGAAATTCGCGTGAGTCGATTGAAGTGCGATGACTGCTAGCAATGATCACACAATAACGTGCCGATTCTCCGACGGTATTGAGCATTTACTAAAAGTGCCCCAGGGTACTGAGGTACTTCATGCGGCTCTGGCCAGCAACGTGCCCATCTTGCACCAATGCCAAAGTGGTAGCTGCGGCAGTTGCATCGGGAAGGTGGTAAACGGCGATCTGCAAATGCGCAAAGACACCGCAAGCTCACTGCTGAAAGACGAGCAGGAGCAGGGCCTCCGGCTAATGTGTTCGAGTTTGGCCTATTCGGACAGTACTGTGGAATTTGAATATCCCAGTACGCTTTTCGCTCCGCGCCAAGTCAGCGCTTTTGTCAATAGTATTGAGTGGATTGCTACCGATGCGGTGCGCTTGAAACTCGAACTCGCCGAGGGTGACTGGGTCGATTTTTCACCGGGCCAATTTGTTCGCATGGAAATACCTGGCTCTGGACAGTGGCGCAGCTACTCAATGGCAACCAGCCCTGAACAGATACCAAAGCTGGACTTTTTGATACGTACTTTGCCGGACGGTGTAATGTCGAACTACTTGCGAGACAAAGCGGCGATCGATGATGTGATAAAGCTGGAAGGATCATTTGGCTCCTTTTTCTTACGTGAACAACGAGCCGCAAGCAATATTATGATAGCGGGTGGCACTGGTCTGGCACCGATGTTATCTATGCTCGATGTCATTCGACAGCGCAGCGGCAGGAAACCGCGCACTCTATTGAGTTTCGGCTGTATGAATGAAGATGCGTTATTTGCCCTTGAAGATCTTGACCTCCGCCAATACTGGATGAAGGAACTTGAAGTTCGTATTTCCCTGGACCAGGGTTGTCCCACAGGACAATACCGTTCCGGCAATCCGGTGGAGGCGATCACCCGGGAGGATGTGGGATCAGACACGATTGCCTACTTATGTGGTCCACCAGGAATGGTCAAAGCGGCTTTTGGCCATTTACAAAGTCTGGGTGTAGAGCTAGCCAATATTCACGCAGAACAGTTTGTTCCCAGTGAATAAATAAGAACAGACTATTCCCCAATGGGAAAAAGGAGCGCTGAATGAGTATCTGTGGTTTAGGTTATGTTGCGGTAAACGTAACTGATATGGAAGCATGGTTGGACATAATGACCAATGTCTTTGGAACCCAATTGCTACCGCGTGACAATGGAAGTGCTGTGGATATTCGCCTGGATGACTGGCATCACCGTATGACGCTATACCAATCGAATACGGATGGCATTGCCGCAGTGGGCTGGGAACTGGCCGATGAGCACGCTCTCGAAGACATGGCACAGTCACTTCGCAACTATGGTGTTGAATTAATCCCGGGAGACGAAAAACTCCTCGCAGAGAGAAAAGTTACTGCGCTCTATCAGTTCAAGGATCCGGCAAGCGAGATGCCGTCGGAGATATTTTATGCCGCTCAGCATGAAATGCTGCCCTATACACCCTCGCTCGGAAATTCGGGCTACAACACCGGGGACCTGGGTCTGGGCCATGTCGTGTATTTTGTCGGCGACTATGCAAAGAGCCGAAGCTTTTACACCGAGGTAATGGGCTTCAAAACTTCGGATTACATTATCTGGGATGAAGGAGAAAAGGACGCCACCTTTTACCACTGCAACGCGAGACATCACTCACTGGCTATTATGCCTCCGTTTGGCGATATACCCCCAGGGACGTTTAATCACTTAATGCTCGAAGCCAATAGTTTAAATGACGTCGGCCGGGCCTATGATGTTGTGCTCGACAAAAAGATACCCGTCATGATGGGCTTGGGTAAACATACCAATGATTTAACAGAGTCATTTTATTTAATCACGCCATCAGGCTTTGGTCTTGAGTATGGCTGCAATGGCCAATTGGTTGGCGATGGCTGGCGGGTAAAAACCTATGATGCCCCGATGTTATGGGGGCACCGGAGCCCGGACACCTAGATATGCAAGCAGATGTTGATAGGCTTATTGATTCTCCCGAGCTGCTCGATTTAACGCAGATTGCGCAAGCGATAAGCTCAGGGGTTCTGAGCAGCGAAGCCTTGATGCAGGCATGTTTGAACCGTATCGAACTTCGTGATCCGGCTGTCGGCGCCTGGATTGAGTTAAATGCCGACGCTGCTCTAGCCGCTGCGCGAGACAAAGATCAGCAAAGCGCGCGCGGTCCACTGCATGGGATTCCTGTAGGTCTCAAAGATTGCATAGACACGAAGGATATGCCGACCCGGCACGGCTCTCCTATATACCGAGACAATGTGCCTGAATTCGATGCACGCTGCGTCAATAAACTACGTAGTGCAGGTGCGATAATCCTGGGGAAAACAGTAACCACTGAGTTCGCCACCTACCAGCCCAGGGGAACTGCCAATCCGCACAATCTAAATCATACGCCGGGGGGTTCTTCCAGCGGTTCAGCAGCAGCGGTCGCCGATTATCATGTACCCGCCGCTTTAGGCACGCAGACTGCTGGATCAGTGATTCGCCCCGCGAGTTTTTGTGGCGTAGTCGGATTCAAACCCAGCCGGGGCCGTTATTCGGTTGAGGGAGTGCTGGAAACATCTAGTAACTTGGACACCTTGGGATTTTTCGTACGATCTTTGCGAGATGTGTCGCTTTTGGACGACGTTTTATCTGAGTCGACAGATACACAAGAGAAGGTCAAAGCATCTCCTGTTGTCGGTATCTGTCAAAGTCCGGCATGGTCGGAAGCTAGCGAAGAAATGAGAGAATGCCTGGCCGGTGCAAAAGCCGCCTTGATCGCAAATGGCGTCACTGTCAAATACCTAGAGCTACCCGAACCCTACCAGCGTTTGACGGAAGCACAGCAAATCATTCACGCACGAGAGGCGGCAGATTGCTTAGGCAGCACCCTCGATGCGAATCCCACTATGGTGAGTGAAAAACTGCAAACCTTTATCGCTTCCGGTCGCAGCTACAAAGAGGATGAATACCGCGATGCCCTGGATCTGCAAAATGTATGCGCAAGTCAGTTTGAAACCGCGATAAAAGATGTCGATGTTTTACTGACTCCGGGAGCCGCCGGTTCAGCCCCTTTGGGCTTGGAGGCGACCGGCAGCCCCGCCTTTTCGCGGATATGGACAGCGCTGCGGGTGCCGTGTGTCACCTTTCCAGCGGCGATCGCCCCAACCGGCCTTCCTCTGGGCCTGCAAGTCGTAGGGCGATTCAATCAAGACAAGTTTGTGCTGAACTGCGCCGCACAAATTCAACAAGCAATATCTCAAAGCTGATACTAAGCAATATCAATCACCTCGGTGCGAGCGATCGAAACAGACGGAGAACAACAATGAGCGAAACCAACCAGATTGCAATGAGCGAAGAACAGCGCCGGTGGTATGAAGCGGCGTGTGCCAAATTAGATCCGGAGCGCTTGAAAAAACTGCTGTTCGAACTAACCGATATTCATAGCCCCACTGGGGCGACAAGGGATGCGGCAAACTTCATGGCGGAGTACATCAGCGATATGGGCATGCCTGCGGACTATCACCCCATGAATGATATTTCCGGTAATGTACTGGGACAACTGCGTGGCAGTGGAGGCGGAGCGACGCTGCTACTCTACGCTCCAATCGATACTCACCTTGAGGGAGACGAGAGTGATTATCCCTGGGCGGGGCCAAAGCAGGAGATCGATATGCGCCCCGAGGCAGCCATGATAGATGATTGGATATACGGCTTAGGGTCGTCCAACCCCAAAGCGATGGTGTCAACCCTGACCGAAGTTGTGAACGCATTGATTGATGCCGAAGTGCCACTGGTAGGCGATCTAAACCTGGGATTCGCTGATGGCGGTATGCCGGTGAACATACCCGAGCGTGACAATGCGGGGATGTCCCATGGAGTTACACATTTGTTGAATCGCGGTATGGCACCAGACTTCTGCATCATCATGAAACCCTGGAACTGGGTTTACCACGAAGAACCCGGCATGGGCTGGTTCAAAGTAACCGTGAAGGGAACCTTGGGTTACGCGGGTGTTCCTCGTGGTACACCGGGATTTCGCAGTTCTATCGTACCGGCTGCGGAAGTGATTCTAGAATTGGAAAAATGGTTGCCGCAATACACTGATCGAAATACCTCGGGAATCGTGCGGCCAGATGGTTGGATTTCGGCCGTTCGCTCCGGCTGGCCCGAGAGACCGGCGTTTCCGTCCGCTGCAACAGAAATTTATTTCGACGTACGTATCAATCCTCGAACTTCACCAGGCGAGGTGAAAGCGCAGATAGCAGAATTTATGGCAGAGTTGCAAAGAAACGATCCCACACTTGATATGGAGTGGGAAATGTACGGTTCAGTACCCGGCGGCACCACCGATCCCAACAATTGGATTATACAATCGGGTCGACGTGGATGGGAGGAAGTGGAAGGCAATGCCTATCCGGAGAAACCCGATCTGCTGGGAGGTCAAACCGATGGCTCAGCTCTACGTCGCCTTGGAATTCCCACTGCAAGAATGGGTTGGCCCTGGCCAGCCGAGGGATCGCCTGAACCCGTGGGCGAAGGCCTTGGTGGCATGGGGGCGACCTATATTCCGGACTTGATGCCCTGCGCAAGAAAAATACTTTATGCAATTATTGATACGTGTGCGCGCGAGCGTGTGGAGCTGGGTTTGTAAACGGGTTGGCATGCGGTCGACGCTTGTAACACGTCTAGCGTCGACCTCCATTCAACTTAACAATCTCCCTCAGCCCTCAACCGCGAAAGATATTCTAGTCATCATATCTACCTGTCCGCGGGAGACTCCATCAATCACAGGCACCTTATACTTCCACTTCTTCAGTGCAGAAATCGCGGCTCGCTCAAAGGCGTTCGCAGGATAGGAATCGATAACACGAATGTTTGTGGTGGCTCCGGTAGCGGTCACATCGAAGGCTAGATCCACATGACCTTCTATGCCCCGACTAAGCAATCGCGATGGGTAGATGGGTTCAGGCTTGAGGTAGGCGACAATACCGCCACCTCCCACACCTATTGTGATGTCTTGGCCATCCATAGGAAAAGGTGTAGTGAAATCATCAAACTGCGGTCCAATATCCAAATTTTCACTAAACAGCCGCGTTCGCGTTTTAGGCGGAGTTTCCGGACTTATAGGTGCTACTGGACGAGTTATAGTTTCAAATTTTGTTAATTCCGGATCGGGCTGGATAATCTCCGTAACAATGATGGGGTCCTCTTCGATGTATTCCATATCACTGGCAATCAAGCTATGCATAAGCACCACCAACAGAGCGGTAACCACCATCGCTGGCAGAGCACCAAAAGCCATCGGTAGGTAAGGGGAATAAGTGTTTTGTGCGTAAGTGTTCATAACGATCTCCATGTTTTTTTAGCATAGGGATACCCCTGAGCTGGGGATCACTCATTTTTTTAAAACTGATTAGTTGTGAATGTGAAGCGGGTTGCGCCGGCAATTCCTGGAACTAAGGCGGCGGAATGCTGGGCTTATCCTGCCCCTTGAATTGGGGCGGTCTCTCAACGAATGGAGGACGAGCGGGATGTTCAGGTCTAGGATGCAATGCCGCCAAGACAGAGCTATCAAACTGCGTTGTCTTGGGCGGCAGTGTTGGCCCCAGATTGTCTGTTACCGGTTTTGCTCGCCCCCAGGGGGAATCGGGAAGTATTGGGCGCTTACCCAGTTGCATGGTGGCCAGAGGCACGGTGAGAACAATACAGGCAAGAAATGTCACGGCAGTGCTAGTGGCAAGTACACTGTGATCCACTATTTCCACCACCAGATAGCGGACTCGAGTACCGAGCTCTGAACTATGCCCCAGGGATACGGTTGCCGGCACCCTACTTCCAACAGCTTGTCGGAGCAGCATAGCGGCATAACTGGGTGCGGATATGCCCGTAGCAAGTACACGATCATCGCATGCCTGCTCCATCGACAAAGACAACTGCCGCAATAACTGACCTATACCTGGTATAGGCCAATACATTGCCTGAACAGAGCGAGCGACTATGTGTCCAAGCCAATCTGCACGTTCGATGTGTGTTAGCTCGTGATGGAACACCATCGACAGGTCTTCAGCATCCCAAGCTCTCGCATTCTCCGGAAGCAACACTCGCGGTTTCATCCACCCCCAGGTCAGGGGCGTACGAATCTCACTGCTGTATTTCACCAAAATGTCTCCAAGTGGGTGATCGAGACTCGGCAAAAGTTGACGTGCTGAAGCTTCATGAACCGCTCGCCCACTCAGCAACGCCATTTTCACGAGGTCAATACACAACCTGGCGAAGAGTAGTAAAGCGATGCCTAGGTAGATGGTCACCAACAACGGGAATGCAGAGTTCAGGTTAGTCGCGTCAAGCATAGTTTCCTGGGATAAAATCGGTAAGTTCCAGGATGAGAGCGACCAACTCAATAAGGGCAAAAGCAACAGGCAGAAAACAGTCCCAAGAGCGATACGGTGACGCACGGCGGCAGGCATAAATGAAAGCGACGAACCCACCGACAGCCCGAGCAGGCAGATGAGCGTACCCTTGACCAATAGACCCACCAGTTCTTCTGGTGAAAGTATTTCTAGCATCAATAGCGTTAGATTCCCCGTCACAACAGCTATCCTCGTTTGCGCCTGGCTTTTTCAACCAGATTTGAAAGCTCGTCCAACTCATCGTCACTCAGTTGTTCGCCATCTTTACCCAGTAATGCGGTAACTGCCGCCGTTCGCGATCCCCCGAAGAATACTTTCAGCAACCGCTGCAACGCAGTTCCCTGGGCCTCCGCTCGAGATGCCGCAAGAGAATACAAGTAGCGTGGCCCGTCTGATCTGTGGGTGAGATGGCCTTTGTTCACTAGAATACTTAAAAGAGCGCGGACGGAAGAGTAGCTCGGGGCATCCGCTATGCCTTCGTGCACCTCCCGTGCAGAACACTCGCCGAGCTCAAGTACCACATCGATGATCTGGCGTTCTCGTCGTGATAATTGACTGTTTTTCGTCATGTTAACCTGCTAAATATTTAGCACTATGCTAATAAATTAGCATCCCTAGAAGAATTGTCAAGCGCAATACAGCTCCCAGCAGTATATGACTTGGCTACTCATGAACTATACTCACGGACCAAAACGCTAAGAAGAAGGCCATGGACCCTATGAACAGAATCGAGAAGTTGAAAAATGATGTATACAGTTTTGAAGAACTGATTACTCTGGAGAAAAATGCGACACAACTGCGCGACAGCGAAACACTCAGCCTTATCGAGATGAGTCGTGCATCGAAAACGGCGAAGGGAGAAAAACCGCTACCTACAGTCGGCGAAGATGGAGAGCCGCTGACACGCAGGGCACGTCGTGAAAAAAAGCGGAACAACAGGTAGCGCAATTATAAGCATCTGAGATTGACTAATTTCGAAATGCGGAGGTAAAGCTTATGTTCAATCGCCGTCAGGTCATTCAAGCAAGTGCTGCTGTGCTTGCACTACAATCACTGCGCCTTACTGCTGCTCAAGCGGCGCCAGCAACATCTGTCATCAAACGACGCATCCCCAGTTCCGGAGAGCTACTGCCTGTGATTGGTATGGGTACCTCACGCACCTTTGACACCGCCGATGATCCACAGACTCTGGCCAATCTCAGCGAGGTGATGCAAGCATTCTTTGCCGGACACGGTACAGTCATAGATTCCTCTCCTATGTACGGCAGAGCGGAGACGAGAGTTGGCGACTTACTGCGTGAGATGAAACCAGCAACGAAACCCTTTGCTGCCACAAAAGTCTGGACCACCGGCCTGGAGCAGGGTCTCGCTCAGATGGCGGAGTCGGCCAATCGGATGATTGTGGAGGTCTTTGACCTCATCGCGGTACACAATCTACAGGACTGGAAGACACAGCTGGCAACACTCAAGGAGTGGAAGAAAACAGGAAAGGTTCGCTATATCGGCATTACTACTTCCCACGGGCGTTTTCACGAGGAACTCCTGCAGATAATGCGCACAGAGCCGCTGGATTTCGTGCAGTTCAGTTACAACATTGAGGATCGTGCGGCGGAAAAAGAGTTACTGCCAGTGGCAGCCGATCGCGGCATTGCCACTATGATCAATCGGCCCTATCAGCGCGGTTCTCTGTTCAGCAAATCACGTGGGCATGACTTACCGGCGTTGGCGTCTGAATTGGACTGCAGTAGCTGGGGTCAGTTTTTTCTAAAGTTCATACTCGGGCACCAAGCGGTAACTTGCATTATCCCGGCAACCGCCAAGCTCTCGCACATGAAAGACAACATGCAAGCGAATCTTGGGACTGTTCCAGATGCGGCGCAGAGAAAAGAGATGCTGCGCATTTTTGCGTCGCTGTAAAACCAAGTTCATAACTTCGCTGACGCACCAGGAATTTGAACTCAGGTCTGGCTGCCTATTCTTTGGATTCTATTTGCACACCGAAGGTGTTTAACAGCATCGACACCTGTGTGTATTGCCCAACCACAAAGACGATATCCATCAGCTGTTTGTCGTTGTAATGCCCTGCCAGAGCAGTCCAGGTTTCAGTACCGATGAAACTATCGCCGTGTAACTGATCCGCCGCTTCTATCAACAGCACTTCCGCTTCAGACCAATCGCCATCATCGGTTGCTTTGCACAGAGCTTCGATATCGGATTCCGACAAACCGGAACGTAAGCCGATTCGCGTATGCTGATGAAATTCATATCCGGAGTTACAAAGATGGCCGGTGCGTAAGATGAGTATTTCGCGCTCACGAGGAGTTAGCTTGGTTCCCTGGAGAATGTAACTCGCCCATGTCAAAAAAGGCTTCACAGCGGCGGGACTGTTAGCCAAGGTGGCAAAAATATTCAGGGCTTTACCTTTTTCGTTGGTTACCGTCTTAAGCGCTTCCCTGGTTTCTTCGCTCCACTGTTCCTTTTCTAACGGGACAATTCTTGCTCGATCGAGTCTCACCCTCTACTCCTTTTTTAGTTGGCCAGCGAATAGGCCGATTAGAGCCAATTGAACTCTCTGGACTTCTGATCTCATGAATACAGCTTAAGCCGTCACTAATGCAAGGTAGGCCGAATGGATTCTATTTGCGACAAAAGCGTCGTGCCGACGACTCGGTCTGCGGACTCGCCAGTACTTTCCTTGCGTAAAAGTGCCTCGGTCAGCAATGCGCGTGCTTTTGCATTGTCACCGCGACTGGACAGAAAACGAGCGTAGTTATTGGCAATACGTAACTCTACGGAAGTCGCGCCTATGCTGATGGCATGGGCCAAACCCTCGGAGTAAAGATGGTCAGCAGATTCGCCGTCCTTTTCACTCGACCTTACCTGTGCCATCAGCTGCAATAACTCACCGCGATACAGGTTTTCTCCGGTGCGCGACATCAATTGCTGCGCCTGATTAAGATAATCGTCCGCTTCGGATAGACGATCGACACGAATTAACTCCTCGGCGATACGACAGTAGAAAAACGGTATGAACATAGAGACACCTAACTCGCATGCCTGAGCGACGCCTTGAATCAAATCTTCAAACTTACTTTCAAAATTGTCTGCCGTCATTGTTGCCCAACCATTCATCGCTCTACCCAAGGTTGGCCAGGCGCCCAGGGGATGCTGGGTAGCGAGCATTAACAGTTCATCACTGTAGATCTTCGCCTGCTCACGATCTCTATCGAGGAACGAAATCAGACTGCAAAAATGCAGAGACAAGGCGTGAGAGTGAACGTGCTGCATTTTACGCGCTTCAGACAAAGCCGCTGCCGCACTGGTTTTAGCTAGCTCCACTTCGCCGAGCAGCCACAGGACTTCGCTCAAAAAACATCGTCCGGCAACACGCAGATCTGCACCGTAAACGGCTCGTAACGCGGCGTGTTGCTCAGGTCGATAATCCTCGACAAGCTTCGTCAGTTCTTTCTTAGCGAGATCCAATTCGCCCAGACACATATGGGAGGCACCGAGCATACGATGGCGCGCATACAGAGCAACTTCGTCGTTCTGCTGTTCCGCCAGCTCGGAAAACTCCAGCGCTACGCGCCTGGAATCTTCCATCATGCCCACGGTGAGCTTAAAGCCCCACTGACTGAATAGTAAAGAATAGATATCGGGTGTGTAGCTAATTTTTTTGCCCACGTTCAGTGCATCGCCGATGCAGCGTTCTAGTTCTTCACTGGTGTAGCCTTTCTCGGCGATCAGCGGCTGTGCCAAACCGACCAATAGCGCAAATTCCAGTTGGTCGCGCGTCTGGCCGTCAGGCAGGCCGGAAACCAGCGCCAAGCCCTGCTGGAAATGGTTGATTGATTCGGCATTTGCCGAGACGCCGGCGGAGCGGTAGGCCGCCTCCTTCCAGTATTCGATAGCAAGCGTAGGTTCCCCGGCACTGGTCAGATGCAAGGCAATTAATTCGGGCTCTCTTTGCCGAACTGTATCGCCCAGTACATCGATGGCGAATCGCCGATGGAAGTCTCTGCGTTGTTTTTTTAACAAACCATTGTACGCTACATCCTGAACCAGAGCGTGGGTGAATCGGAACGCCCGATCAGAGGCCGTATTGACTTCCAGTACTAACCCGGCAGCCATCGCTCGACCCATGGCGGCGAGCAAGGTGGAATCCTCGGTGGCCGCGAGCGTTTGCAACTGCGGTAGTTGAAACTCTCGACCGATGACCGAGGCCACCTGGATGGCAAGTTTTGCATCGCCCAAATTATCAAGTCGAGCTGCCAATGAGGCTTCGATGGATTCAGGCAACTCGAAGGTTTCGCCTCTCGATCCACTCTCTATAGCTGCCAGAGCTATCTCCTCGGCAAACAACGGTATGCCGTCAGCACGTCCGACAATATTGTCGATGTCATCGGAGGACAAAACACTGCTCGTGTCGACACTTTTCGCCAACTGACCAATACTTCCAGCCTCTAGTGGCGGTAGGTGAAGGGAAACCACCTCGGCAGATGGTGGCAACTCGAAGTGATTGCCCTGTCGGGTGGTGACTAGAATCAGAATAGGAGCGGATTTTATTTGTGCTAATGCGGATTCAAGCAGCAGCTTGCTGGAGGGGTCAATCCAATGCGCATCTTCAATGACTAAAACAGTGGCGCCACCATTGGCTTTTAACAAGACATTGGCAATTAGCGTCTCGACCGTTTGGCTGCGTCTTTCCAGCGGTGTGAGTCCAGCCAACAGAGGATTTTCAATCCCTCCGGTGGATAGTAAGTCTACAATTAGCGCCAAGCTGAGATCGTCTTCGGCGAGAGTGGGATGCATAAGCAACTTTACTTTCTCGGCTTTTTCAGCATCGCCATCTCTAGCGGCGTCTACACCGGCGGCATTTTCCAGCTGCTGAATCACCGGGTGAAACGCACTGTTAATGTAGTGCGATGAACATTGGTATTGTTGAACTAAAGTTCCTTCGGGAAGCATCGCCTCACAAAATTGCTTAAGCAACCGTGACTTGCCGATGCCCGGTTCACCCCTCAGTTCGACAGCGCAACCCCTACCCGACTGCGTCGATATCCAGGCGCGTCGCAGAGATTTGAGCTGTTCTTCTCGACCAACAAATGCAGAACTGCCGCCGCCACGGGATTCAAAGCGGTCAAGAAACTTACGTTCTTTGACCACATTCCAGACCGGTACCGGCTGATCGAAACCCTTGAGTGGAGTATCTTGCTGATTGTCGACGACAAAACGGTTGCCTATCGCCCTTCTTGTGGTGGAATCGATGACGATACCATCGACCTCGGCCAGAGACTGCAGGCGGGCCGCAAGATTGGGGGTTTCCCCGAAGGCGCTATCAAGATCCTGCTGGCCGCCCACCACTACCCGTCCAGTGGCGATACCAATTCGACACTGAGCTTTTGTTCCGGCGCCGAAGGTGAGTTCTCCCACCGTAGCTATCGCATCTAGTCCCGCTCTAACCGCTTGTGAAGCTTGATCTTCATCAGCATGGGGCCAACCAAAGTAAGCCAACACACCATCTCCCATAAAGCGGGCCACGAATCCACCGTGGCGATTAACCGCGGCCACCACGGCATCCTGGTACAGTTTCATTTCGCTGCGCAATTCTTCTGGGTCAATTTCCGTTGATCGTGCGGTAGACCCCACCATGTCACAGAAGAATACGGACAGGACACGGCGCTCCACGCTGTGACGCGCTTTTTCCAAAGTGAGTTGACGAATCTCCTTCATGATCGCCTTGCGATCTACCAAGCGGGTGACGCCAATTTCCAGTAAGTCCTGGCTGGTGACTTCGGGGAGCAAATCAAGCTCTAGACCATTGCTTATGAAGGTGTCTGCAAATTTGGACATACCGATTCGGGCAAGCCAGGATGCAACTTCTGAGGGTTCCTCGCTCACCTCAATCTGCTGCTTTGGAGAATTCGATGTGATAATGAAGCAAATCCTTTGCCCGAAAATCGCCGGCAACCGACAAGAAAAAATACTCAAACATCAGGCGCATAGACTCTGAATATTTCGCGCTCAGTTCTGGCCAGGCCTGCATGAAGTTTTGATGCCATTGCCTTAAGGTCAGTACGTAATACTCGCCAAATTCTTCAACCCCCTCGCGGGAAAAGAGACCGTCTATGGCCTGGTCGATTTGCTTTAATGTCGGAATAAGGCCGCCGGGAAATATATACTTGTCCGTCCAGGGTTCGCAGCTGGTCTTACACTCAATGCCTCCTACGGTTTCCATCACCATTTTGCCGCCCGGTTTCAACAAGCCCTCCATGGTCTGCATAAACTCTCGATAGTTCTTATACCCCACATGGGTAAACATGGCGATGACTGCTATCTTGTCGTAACTGCCCGTCATATCCCTATAGTCACTTTTTACAATATCAACGTTGGCTCCGGCGCAATGATTTCGGGCATGGTTAATCTGTTCATCAGCAATATTAATACTGGTGACATGGCAGTCGTAGCGCGTGGCTGCAAACTTTGCGAACTCGCCCCAGCCTCCACCTACATCTAACAGTCGATCACCGCTTTGGAGATCCAAAATCTCGCAAAGTCGATGCATTTTTGCCAGCTGCGCGTCCTCCAGCGTCTCCGCATCTTTATAGTAGCCACAGCTATAGTTTTTGTAGTCACCCAAAAATTCGAAGAACAAATCGTTGCCCAAATTGTAGTGATGTTCAGCATTTTTTTGCGACTTACTGTGTGTTTGTTGATTGATCGATTTGCTAGTGAGGCGGGACAAAAATACACTTGGAACACGCTTTGAGGTTTTTTCAAGCCCCGAGGAAACGAGACGATAAAACAATTCTTCGAGGTTATCGGTCGTCCAGTATTGACGCATATAGCTCTCACCGAGCCCGAGTGATCCCTTGCTGATCACAGATCGGTAAAAGCGCTGGTCGAGAACTTTAATATCCCAGGGCTGGTTGCCATTTATTGTCACTCCGGCACGGGAAAACACTTTTTCTACAGGGCGACGAAATAAATACAATGGACCACAGCCTCTTATTATACAAACGCAGGAAACGCTTAGAATACCATTGCGACACAGCCCGAAGCACGCGGAATATTGCCATTGTATGGCGACAGAGATGGGGACATCATTAATGTTTTAACGCTCAGCTATTCCCTGATTTCGAACAACTTATGTTGACTTTCTTGGCCCGCTAGGGACCCAGGCAAGCCTTCAACAGCACACAACAGTAACAAGGAAGTGAGTGCATGGATCGAGAACCATTATTTACCCATTCCCCGCACCCGGAATTTGATCACTTTGTGGAGCTTATTAATCGCGGCCGATATTTCAAGCTGCTTTCCTCGGAAATCTTGGCAAGTGTCCTCAGACAGGGCTCTCTAGTCACGCTAAAGAAAGATCACTACGTGATTCGCGAGGGCAGCGAGGCGCCACCGGAGCTGTATATCCTGGTGGAAGGATCGCTGGCTGTTTTATCCAATGAGAAGTTCATTCTGCGTCTGGACCTGCCCGGAGACGTTGTGGGCGAGGTGGCCGTGATTCAATCAACACCCAGATTAGCCGATGTTTTAACCGAGACTGACTGCCGACTTATTGTTTTCCCCCATGAACTATTCCATGTCGATGGCGCTGCAGATCAAGCTTCGGTGCTGTACGTGTTGTTCTCGCATATTCTCGCGGCCAAGTTGCGTATTACAACCGCGCAATCCATGATTCGAAAGAATACCCGAGTCACCTCCCAGGGAAACATACGCGTTGGTATTGTCGATTCGAATGCGGCGGATCGGTCCATCATCAACCAGGCCGTCGAGGAGAGTTGGCCCGAGGCGACGGTCACCGAATTTGCCGATACGCCCGCATTTGTCGACTACAACCACACTGATCGCTTTGATCTTGTTATCGCCGACACGCAGATGTTCGGCGATACCCAGCGCGACTGGAACCTGACGGCCACTTTTATCAAGTCGGTGCAGTTCCATGGTGCGCAGATAGTCATTGCCAGCGCCTGTTGCAACAACCCTCAAGACAGAGAGCTGCTCATCGACATGGGTGCCGATGAACTGATGACCAAGCCCTGTGCGAGCTTTGAGCTAAATCATGTGATACGGAAATCCCGGATCTGGTATCTGAAAAATTTGGAATTGGATAAAGTGGAAACCGAAGCCGAAACCGATCGTCTTACCGGGCTCGCCAATCGGCGCAGACTAGATAAATTTTTGGAGGCGCTGATCACCGTTTACCCCGATAGTCGAATGCCCTTTTCCTTAATCATGACTGACATAGACAACTTTAAATACTACAACGATGCGAATGGTCACCAATTAGGCGATTTGGTCTTGCGAAAGGTGGCAACCGCTCTGGGCACCAAAGTTCGCAGAGGGGATCTCGCAGCGCGCTTCGGGGGAGAGGAATTCATTTTTGTCCTGCCAGATTGCGGTAAAGATCGAGCAATGACTCTAGCTGAAACACTGCGCGCCACCGTCGAAGCAACGGCGTTTCCCAACCAGGAGAATCAACCCGGAGGAAATCTGACGATGACATTGGGGGTGGCAACATACCCACAAGATGCCGAGGACTTGGCCACCCTGCTCAAAAAAGCGGATGACTGTCTCTACGTTGGCAAAGATGCGGGACGAAATGTGGTAATCGCTGCAAATGCGAAGGCCGAAAAATAGCGCTCCAATAGCTTTTCAAACACCCAGTTCACTATTCAATTTACTTCTGACCTGATCCGCTTTCTGCCTCAAAGGCCACCTCGCGGTAACCCCGCACTGTGCCCTGTGCAAATTGTAAATTCCAAGCTGCTGCATTGTTACTCACCGTGGCACGCGCCTTTGCGAGTCCACCGCGAGCTGCGGCAAGCGTATGCAACAGCCTATCGGCATTTTCAGCATTATTTTCTTGTGCGGCCAAACTTTGTGCCTCTAACTCGGCCACACGGCGCAGCCGTTTTTGAAGATCCAGGCCGGCGGCTGTGGCCGCGGGAATATCTGCAATAAACCGCTGTCTTGCTAGCCACGCAGCGGCTGTTAAGAGATCGGCTTGAGAGATCCCTTTAGAGCCCCTGATAAACGCTCGGTACGCAATCAAGGTATCGTCACCGCCACCTGCACTCATACTTGCCAAAACCTCGGTGAGTCGTGCTTCGGGTACGCTACTGGGTAGCTCACGAGCGTTAGACATCTCAATCAAAGCCTGGAAATTATTGGATGGGTAGGCCACTCGGCGCACTGGTCGATCTTGCCGCTGATCTCTACGAGGGTATTCGCCGCGGTAGGCATCTATGGCGTCAATCAACTCGGCGGATACAGGCCGCCGCCCCGCCACCTTGCGATAAATAACCTGGCCATCTTGAGCGACGATATACACAGCGTGCAGTGCCAGTTCGTTCGTCTCAGGGTTTTGCACACCAAAAGCTTTTACTACCTTCTGTTGCGGATCACTCGCCAGCGCAAAGGAAAGGCCCAGGCGTTGGATCATTCGCTGCGAGTGCTCTGCCTCATCCACGGACAAGGCGATAATCGACACGCCTCGTTGTTCGAAGCGATCTATCTGATGTTGCAGCTCACCTAGCTGCGAATTGCATGCGGGTCACCAATGGCCACGATAGAAAATTATCGCCGCTGGACCCCTAGAAAGTACCTGGGCCAGAGATACCAGCCCTCCTCCCGCGCGCTCCAGCGTAAAATCTGGAGCGATGGTTCCTAGAAGAATCGCGTTGGGCGCTTGACGACTGTCGCCGTAGCCTTGACTGAGAATGTTAATCGCTCTCGGGGAACTAGATGAGGGTTTATACAGGGGTACTGCTGTGCTTTTCAATGTGCTCTTAGCAGTTCCGTCTGATTTGCCTACTGACTTTTCAGAGGCACTTATTGCAGTACAGACAGCGGTCAGTGCAAACGCTACTGTCAATTGTATCCATTGTCGCATTAGGCCTGCCTGACTTTTCGAGGAGCAATCATCCAGCCTAGTTCGACAGCCGCATTAGCACTTTGTTCAATGTTTAGAAAAATGTCTCAGGACGGCTGAATAGAAACCGAGCATGTAGAGAATGCCTCTAGACGAAGCGATGCAAAGTCTGGCATTGTCTGCATCCCTCATACAACTGGAGTGAAAAAATGCGCATTGGATTAATGGCCGGAGCAACGCCTGGCAATAACAGCATGAAAGATCTTGTCGAGTTTGCCAAAGACGCCGAGAAACGAGGTTTTCACAGCTTGTGGTTGGCCAATATTTTTGGCATGGATGCAGTTGGCGCCTGTGCCATCGCCGGCTGGGAAACGGACAAAATCGAATTCGGCACCGCGGTTACACCCACATACCCTCGGCATCCTGGTGCACTGGCACAGCAGGCTATTACCACCAGCGTCGCGTGCGACGGACGCTTTGCCCTAGGAATTGGCCTGTCCCATCAGGTGGTTATCGAGAATATGTACGGCATGTCCTACGACAAGCCGGCAGCCCACATGAGCGAATACCTCAAAATCCTCACGCCGCTGCTGGCGGGTCAGAAAGCGGATTTCGAGGGTGCACAACTAACCGGCAAGCTGGAACTGGACATTGCCGGAGCAACGGAAGTGCCATTGATCGTCGCTGCCCTGGGCCCAGCGATGCTCAAGCTCGCCGGCAAACATGCCGATGGCACAATCACCTGGATGACTGGGCCAAAAACAATCGAAAGCCACATAAAACCAGGAATCAGCGCCGCGGCAAAAGAGGCGGGCCGCAGCGATCCACGTATCGTGTGCGGGCTTCCCATCGCGCTCACCAATGACGTAGCTGGAGCTCGCGAGGCGATTGGCAAACAGCTCTCTGTCTACGGCATGCTGCCCTCATACCGAGCAATGCTTGACCGCGAGGGCGTGGCTGGGCCGGCCGAACTATCTTTGGTGGGTAACGAGGCTACCTTGCGCGCTGATCTGCAGCGTTTGCGAGATGCCGGAGTGACGGATTTCAATGCCGCTATAATGCCGCTGGAAGACGGCACGATGAACGCGACTATGGATTTGCTGCAATCGGAGCTTGGCTGAGTTCAATTGGGATTTCAGTGAGAGAAGCCCGAGCCGGAGTCTCCCGCTCGGGCTTCGTTTTTTTGCGGCAGCTATAGGGTCAGGAAAGATCGTCAAACGTGGTTGCCGGAAGTGGTTCACCCATCACCGCAGAAAACAACAGTTCATCGACTCGACGCATACGGCGACTGATCTCTCGACTCATGTTCATTTGAAACAGGGTGAATTGTTCGAGATCGTGTTGGTAAATTTCGTGCAATATCGATGTCGTTATCTCCAGGGCCTTGCAGGATTCCACCGCAAGCGCGGAGGCACTGCGCGGAAAAAAATCAATGAGTGCCATCTCCCCGAAACAGTCTCCGGCAACCATGCACCGCAGCACTTTTGAGGAAGACTCCCAGGTCTTATAGATTTCCACTTGGCCTGTTTGCAGAACATACATGGCTTGGGTTTGATCACCTTCGCGAAAAAAATGTTGTCCGGCAGATACCTCTACCGGTTTAGCGAGTTTGGCGACCAGGTCGAGGGTTGCGGCATTCAAGCCACCAAATGCCGGCATCTCTGCCAGTAGTTCTAATCTTTCGTTCATTGTGGCTCTTTTTATATAGTTCGGATACAGGCCGAAATGTCGAGTTGATCTGATACGGGTGTCTAGATTATTCGCTTTCGCAAGCGGCTACAACAAACGCAACTAATCCAAAAATATGAGACGTTGCCCCAGCAACTATCAGGCCCTGGCCCAGTGACTCTGAAGAGCCTGCGCTGCAGACGCGGCGCCCTCAAACATCCACCAGTGCCCCTGCCCCTCCAGTGTATGTACACTGGCACCGAGATCGCTAGCTACCGATACACACATTTCCGGCGTGCCAGCATAGTGATCATCCGTCGCTATGAATACCATGCCAGGACGCTGCCCGGTCGTCTTTAAGTGCTCTCCCAACTTCTGCATCTGAGGTTGGGCAGCCGAGCGGTAGAGCGAGAGCACACACTTCCCCATATCCGGGTCGCGCTGTGAGGCCAATTCAGATGCGATTTCTTTCGGAACGCCCAGCGACATAAACATCTCAACCATTTGATCCTGGGGTAAACCAAACATGGCTTCAACTGCCTGCTCACCCACTTCCGGCGTTTGCCAGGCCTGCGCGCCGTCGTGCCAGACATAATCATGATGTATAAGTCCGGCACAATCTGCGCTCCAGGAACGCAAAAGGTCCGGGCGCTCGGCAAGAACACCATAGACATGTGCCGCACCCCAATCGTGTCCAACTATGTCGACATTCCCGCCAAGATTCTCCAGCTGCTGAATCAACCAACTTCGATATCCGGTCTGGGTAGCCTCGAATCCAGCGGGTACATGTGCGCCAAACCCAGGAGGAGATAAGCTTACAAGGTCATTCGTGCCAAGGCGGCTTAGTTCGTCGAACAGTGGACCCCACAGGGCATTGGTCTCGGGCACTCCATGAACAAACACTTTAGGCATTTGGATATCCTTCATATTTTAGGGAAAGGGTTTACATGTGGTCTGGAAAATAGTTTTCAGCCGCTACTGCAACACACGAACCGCGGTATCACTATCGCAGGCTGGGCGACTGAGAAAAGTCTCCGAGGAATCTACCAGCGCTACATTTGACAAAAAAGAGCGCCCGAGCAATATGGCGTAATTGAATTTATCCCGGTCAGTCAGACTGAATTCAGTACGATAAACCTGGTTGTACAAACAGATTTCCTGGGTAACTACAGGACGACTGATGTTTGCTGCCCCGTGGCGTTTAATGGTCACTTCCCGCACCAATGGACCTTCCCGGCGCAAGATCTGTTCTTTTTCGGTGTCGACATCTTCATCAGTAAAATCAAAGCGTACCCAGGGTTTGCCGTCGCGATGGAATCTTTCAATATTAGTCGCCTGCAATGAAGAGGTTTTGGCGCCGACATCGAGCTTGGTCTTGATACGCATCCCCGCACCTCGCAGTTGCGTTGTTTCGAGCCAACCCAAAACCATTTTCGGCGCGCGCTCGCCAGCCTGCGCCAGCAGCGGTATAGTCGAAAAGAGTGTGACTATTAGATAAGTACGAATCATTTTACCCTCCCATTTACCCGCCATAATTGATGCGCGCAGGTAATCTCCAAACAGTGTGTCTCTATCGATTTTTTATTTCCTACCCGCACGATTTAGCAACCAGTGCAATCAACTGTAATATGCATCATTAGCCGCATGCAAACGCTCTGTGAATAACAACTATGTGCGTAAAACTAAGACTTTCCGACTAGTCCTTCAGTCGCCATGGAACAATATTTATTTCGACTATAGTGAATTGCATGCTCGAGGTGAAGACGGCAAGCTGCTATGAGCTTTGCGCCCGCCCTGACCGACGGGCCTGAAGATACAGACCCCAGGCGTTGCCGGCGATAATCAGCGCAGCCCCGATCAACAACCAAACGGTCACACTTTCGTCGTAGAGCCACCAGGCGACAACCATAATCAAAGGCAACCGCAAGTAGTCCATTGGCATAACAACCGAGGCATCCGCATTGGACAGTGCACGAGTCAGGCAATAGTGCGCCGCCAAGGCGGTAATCGCCGCCGCCACCAACCAAAGTTCGCTCCCTGTCGGCGGCAGACGCAACTGTGCTCCGGGTAATAAAATCATCAGGGACATCAGTCCCTGCATTAGCGTCATGTAAAACAGCACGACCAGAAAAGCGTGAGAGTGCTCGCTCAAAAGTTGGGTAAGCTTGCGGGTAACAATCACGTTGACGCCAAAACAGAATGCGCCCGCCAGCATGACCAAACTCGCTGGATTAATCACGACAGTCCCAGGTCTCAGAATCAGCAGCACACCAGCGAAACCCAATAGCAAAGATATCCAGCGCCCACGATTTAGTGCCTCCCCCATAAAAAGCGCGGCCAGCAGTGCCGCCCACAGTGGTGTTGTGAACTCCAAGGCAAACACTTCTGCCAATGGCAGTGCAGCAATAGCCACCAACCACGCGCACTGACCGGCAAAATGGGTGACATTGCGCAAGGTATGCCAGGCAACCAGCTGTGGTCGCAGTCCTTGTCTATTCAGGACACCAACCCGGGCCAGTATCGCCACAACAATCAGCAAACCCAGTAGACTGCGCCAGAACAGAATTTCCACGGTACCCATCATCACCGTGAGCTCTCTACTGGCGACTGCCAGAAGGGAAAAACAGCTCAAGGCCAGCAACATCCAGGCGATCGCAGTGCCGGTAGAAGTTTTTGTTATTGGGGTCATCGAGTCGCTTAGGTCCGGAAATTCCGCATAGAGTGCTTTGGAGTATATTTACGTTAGATTAACTTTGTGAGTTTGGTCGCATACAACAATGACAGCCAATCTACACTATACTGAAGTACACCGTCATTAATTAGTCGAAACCACCAAATAGAGTAAAGCCGATGAATGCACACATCCCAGACCCCTACTCCATTGCTATAGAAGAACTGGACCCAAGCGCTGGAGCTCTTTTTCAACGGCAACAACACTGGGCTTACTTTGAGCGCCTACGCAAGGAGGATCCGGTTCATTTTGTTGACAGCGCCGAGTTTGGACCCTATTGGTCGATCACCCGATTCGAAGACATCATGTTCGTTGATACCCATCACAAAGAGTTTTCTTCTGAGCCGGTCATTGTGATTGGAGAACCGGAATCAGATTTCATACCACCACAGTTTATCGCTATGGACCCGCCCAAACATGACATTCAGCGAGCAACCGTTTCCCCCGCTGTCGCACCTAAACAACTGAGTGAATGGGAAGGATTGATTCGTGGGCGAGTGCAGAAAGTGCTGGATGATCTTCCGATCGGTGAAAGCTTTAACTGGGTGGAGCGCGTATCCATAGAGTTAACTGGACGTATGCTGGCCACGCTATTTGATATTCCCCAGGAAGATCGGCGTAAATTAACCGATTGGTCGGACGTCGCCACATCGACTCCGGCGGTTGGTATGACTGGCATTTCCCTGGAGGTTCGCGAGGCTGGGCTGCGCGAGTGCCTGGCCTATTTCACTGAAGTGTGGAACCGGCGAGTTAACGAACCACCGGCGATGGACTTTATCTCCTTGCTTGCCCACAACCCTGAAACTCGGGATATGGATCCTTTGGAATACCTGGGCAACTTAATTCTTCTTATTGTCGGCGGCAATGACACAACTCGCAACTCAATGAGTGGTGGCGTTTATGCCCTCAACAAATTCCCGGATCAGTTTCAAAAACTCAAGAATGACCACTCACTGATAAGTAATATGGTATCGGAGATTATACGCTGGCAAACGCCTCTAGCTCACATGCGCCGCATAGCCACCCAGGATGTGGAGCTCGGCGGCAAAACGATCAAAAAAGGTGACAAAGTAGTCATGTGGTATATCTCGGGTAACCGGGATGATGAGGTCATCGACCAGCCCAATGAATTCATTATCGACCGCGCCAAAGCCCGTCACCACATCTCCTTTGGCTTCGGTATTCATCGCTGCATGGGAAATAGGCTTGCAGAAATGCAATTGCGTATTTTGTGGGAGGAATTGCTGGCGCGTTTTTCTGATATCGAGGTGCTGGGGGAGCCCGAGCGTGTCCAATCCAATTTTGTGATGGGCTATACCGATCTTCAGGTAAAACTGCACGCTTAATATCGTTGTCGCGCGCTGCAAAGCCGCTAAACCTCGATGATCGTCGATTATAACTGGGAGTGTCGCTGCTCACCGACACTCTAGTGCTTTGTTTTTATTCGCTATTTCTGCCAGCAACCACCTTCAGTCGCAAATAGCCGACGATTACCTCCCGCTATTGGCGGGAAAGATCCCCCCCTAAAACGTAAACCTCTGAAATAGTTGGGAAATTTGTTTTTGGTATGGATATTGCGAACACCTCGATTATGAGTTGCCGCGTCCTGCTCAGAACCAGGCCGACTCACACACTACCCACAGTTTCGATTAACTGGGGACGTTGTTAATTGATTCAGAGGTTGTGCAATGATTTTTTCCAACATGGGTTTTCTTGAATTCTTCTCATCACGGAAAGTTCTCTTGGGGCTTGTTATTCTCCTCTTGCCCAGCTGCCGCCTAATCATAACGACGGACAATACGGGAAGTATTGTTTCTACTTCCGGCTCAGCAAGTTGCGACCAGGCTTCCTGCGTAATTCCAATAGACGCACCTTTGCGCGAAACCTTTACCGCTGTAGCCGCCGAGGGTTATCGATTCGTGCGCTGGGAGGGTGTTTGCGATAGAGCAAAAAAGGAAGTGTGTAAATTAAATCTCTCGCCACTTCCCCAACAGCTTATTCAATTCGACGGAGATGTAAGTCTCTCTGCGGTATTTGAATCCTCTGCGTTTAGAAGAGCCTGGTACCGCGATGAGGATCGCGACGGCTTCGGCGCACCGAACAACAGTGTAATGGCCTTTGAGCGTCCAAAGGGTTTTGTAATCAATAGCGAAGATTGTGATGACAATGTACGCCGAATTCATCCGGCGGCCAGAGAACGCGAAGACGGACGCGACAACAATTGCGATGGCCAGATTGATGAGGGCTTCAATGTTGATGAAATGACCCGAACATTTTACCGAGATGTGGACGGCGATGGCTTTGGGCGATCCTCCGGTGCCATAGAGTCTACGGAACCGATTGACGGCTATGTCGAAAACGCCCAGGACTGCGATGACAACAACAACCGCATCTTTCCGGGAGCGCGCGAGGAATTTGATAGCCTGGACAACAATTGCGACGGTGTCATCGATGAGGGCTTCACCCAGCGCACTTACTACCGAGATGTCGACGGCGATGGGTTCGGCGATGCCAGCAATTCAGTGCAGGATATTTCCCAACCACTGGGTTACGTTACCAACAGTACCGACAACTGCGTGGACATTAGCAACCCCTCTCAGACGGATATAGATAGGGATGGCATTGGAGATGCCTGCGACACGGTGAACAACGATGACAACGGCGGCGGTTTCGGTTCCTGTAGTTTAACCATTGAAGAACAGGCAATGCTCGACCGGGTGAACGCAACCCGATCGCAAGCGCGCGTGTGCGGTGACCGAGGGTCCTTCCCTGCCGTATCGCCACTGTCCTGGAGTTGCGAATTGGAAACAGCGGCGACGAACCACTCGATGGACATGGCGAATCGCAATTTTTTCAGCCATACCGGGTCCAATGGACAATCCGTTGGTGAACGGGCAACGCAGGCCGGATACACCTGGTCATCGATTGGCGAGAACATTGCCGCAGGTCTTTCATTTAGCTCGGTCGATGCCGTAGTACAGGGATGGATTGACAGCCCTGGGCACTGTGCCAATTTGATGCGATCTAACTACACGGATTTGGGAGCAGCGAAGTTCAGCAATCCTTCGAGTACGTACAATGTTTACTGGACACAAGTGTTCGGCAGGCCGCGCTAGTTGAGTGCGCTACTGCCGCCACGGATAAAAAACACTAAGCGGTTCGATTCGGACATTAAAAATACCTGCTTGAACGCCGGGGTCAGAATGTATTATCGCCTCAGCTGCCGTTAACGATGTCATCTGGAGAATGACTACCCCTAGGTCTCCATACCTCGCGCCAAGGACAATAGTGCCCTCCCCCCGCAAACGATTGAGATTTGCCGAGTGCTCTCGGAACTGGGGTTGCTCTGTCGGCGGCACAGAATGATCCCAACTCGGCCCCGTTTCAAAGTGAACGATAAATAGCGGATCTCGTGTGACTTCGTTCGCAGTAGCGAACACTGGAACTAGCAACGCCAAAACGATGTAGAGCATTCTTAATGTCATTCGACTAATCTCCTTTCACCTGAGGATCCGGACCTCGAAAGTTCTTACCCCGATTCTAAATACCCGCAGCAGCGCGTAGCGCATTATTCCGGTGTCTCGGCTTGAGGTTTTTCCGGCACCCCCGCCCGAGCAATTGCCTGGGCAATGTAGAGTGGAATTGGGCCGCCCTCACCACCATCTTGCAAATCCTGCGGTTCGTTCTGGCTGAGTATCACACCCACCTGACCGGCAGAGGGACTGACATAAAAGGCAGTGCCGTAATAGCCAGACCAGTAGAAATCACCGTTACTGGTGGGAATCTTGGCAAGCTCTTCATCGGCAGTGACTGCCATGCCTAATCCCCAACCAATACCCTCTAATCCCACGGATGCAAGAACACAGTCCGGCATATGCAGTTCAATCATGTCGGCGATGGTTTCCGATTGCAGTACGCGCACGCCCTGGTACTCCCCGCGATTCCATAACATCAGAGCGAATCGCATATAGTCTTCCGCCGTGGAAACCAGCCCGCTACCGCCTGGTGTCCAGTAGGCATCGAAACCAGGAACAGCGACCACAAGATCGCCATTGTCATCCTGGGTGTATACGGTGGCAGTGCCTTTCGGTAAACCGTCTATTGAAATTGAGGATTTACGAATTGTCATTGGAACGCAATGCTAGCCTCTGCCAGGACCGAGTTCATCTATGATTGTTGCGAGAATGTCAGCCAAACTATCAATTGCTTCAACACCAAGCGACCTGTCGAGGATAGCATTAAGTTTGTCGAACGCTTTCGAGGATTCACTCAGTGCTTGAATACCGGCATCTGTCGCGCTTAGCTCCCAAGCTCTGGCGTCAGCGCTCGACCGCCGCTTCTCTATATAGCCTGCTTTTAATAATCTTGCAGCCATTGCCGTAATTGCGCTTTCGCGCTGTGACAACGTATCCGCGAGTTCTCGCTGAGTCACCAAACCTCGTGAAACGACAATCGACATTACCGCTGCTTGCGCTGTCGTCATTCCACCAGCCGTCCTTAGTGATGCATCGGCGTTAATTTTTAATTCGTGTGCCGCCCTTTGTAGCAGGAAGTAGATCCGTTTCTCCGACGCTGGCATTTCGATCTCTCTCAGCTTTACATTGAATGTCTTACCTTTATACTACACTAGTGAAGTATATATGACGAGGTACAGTTGAGTATGAAAACGGTAGATGTTTGGTCCCAAATGACCACCGAACGCATGGCGAGCGCGCCATGGCTTGCGACCCTGCTTAGATGGACGGATCAGGCTGGCAAGCCCCCCATTCCTGACACAAAAACCACCTTGGATGCCATGGATGCAGCAGAGGTGGAGATTAGTCTTCTATCGGCTTGGTACGGGCCTCAGGGCTCTTATATCAGCAACGAGGAAGTCGATGCACAGATTGCTACGGCACCGGACAGATTTCGAGGTTTAGCAAGCGTCGACCTGTCTGATCCTATGGGAGCGGTTCGCGACATTCGACGCTGGGTTGATGGAGAGAAATTCGTGGGAGTGCGGGTGGTCCCATGGCTTTGGGACCTGCCACCCAACGACCGGCGCTACTACCCCATCTATGCCGCCTGTGTTGACGCAGGAGTTCCATTTTGTACTCAAGTCGGTCATACGGGGCCATTAATGCGCTCGGACGTAGGACGCCCTATTCCTTATCTGGAAGATGTTCTTCTCGACTTTCCTGAATTGGTTGTTGTCGGTGGCCATGTAGGCTTCCCCTGGATCGACGAACTGATTTCTCTAACGATCAAATTTCCAAACTTCTACGTCGATACCTCTGCCTACGCAGTCCATAGGTTACCCGCCTCTTTCATTGAATACATGAAGGGAATCGGCGCAAAACGGGTTATGTTTGGCACGAACTGGCCGATGTTATCGCCGGCGCGCTGTCTCGAGAAAATCGAAGATTTGAAGCTGACTCCGGAGCAAGCAGAGGGATTTCTATCGGGCAATGCTCGTCGTGTTTTTAAGCTTTGAACAAACTTACCAACGCGAAGGTCGCTGTTACTCGCTGGTCTATTTTCCCTGACTCAGCGAAAAGCCAGCCATCAATTCCCGGTTGGCGGCCTCACGTTTTTCGATGCGGTCTATTTCCGATTGCGCTACCCCCAACTCTCGCAGGATTTCGGCCGAGTGTTGTCCCAATATAGCGGCGTGTGTTCTGGGTAACTCGTGCTGACCTTCAAATTGAAAGGGCGTATTGGCAATCCGCATGGTGCCCGCGACAGGGTGCTCGACACTGACGATGGCTTCTTGCTCAACCACCTGGGGGTCATCAAACACGTTGTCCAATGTGTTTGCCTTCGCTACGGGTATACCGTGTTGATCGAGAAAAGCGCAAATGTCATCAACATCAAATTCAGCCAGCGCTTGATCCAGCTCGGCCTGCAAGGCTGCGCCGTTCTGTAGCCGGGCTGGAAAGGTGGTAAAGCGTGGATCGAGGTGCAACTCAGCCCGGATGAATTCATTGAGACGAACAAAGGAATCATCGGCCACCAGAACAATCGCCAAAGCACCATCGCGGGCGTTGAAAATTCTGAAGTAGTCAGCCAGCTCACCGGAATGAGTCACGCCTTCCCCACGCAGCGTGCGCGACCACATAACGTCGGGCCACTGATAGTAAAGTGCCGATTTAAGCATGGAAATAGGCAGGTATTGTCCTCGGCCTGTTTTGCTGCGTTGCAGTAGTGCCGCAGTCGCAGCTTGAGCCGCCGTGTAGCCGGTTACCTTATCAAAGATCACCGTACGGACATTGCGCGGCGCATCCTCGCCCTGCTCTGCGCTGGTGCCGGTTGTCGCCTGAATAAGCGGATCGTAAACACGCCTGTTCTGGTAAGGGCCAGATTCACCGTAACCAGTGATGGAAACGTAGACGAGTCCCGGGTTAATCGCCTTCAGTGTTTCGTAGTCAATACCCAGCTTCTGTACGATGCCCGGGCGATAATTCTCAATCACCACGTCCGCATCTGGAATGAGTTTGAGGAAAATCTCCATATCCTCCGCTTGCTTCAGGTCGAGTACTAAAGAGCGTTTGTTGCGATTCAAAGTGGAGTACATGGCTGCCATACCGTTGCGGGTAGAGCCCATCATGCGCCCTAAATCACCGATGAGCGGGGGTTCGATCTTGATGATATCTGCACCCTGGTCCGCCAGGACCATGCCGGCCATCGGGCCCGAGACAGTAGAAGTCAGTTCCAGTATGCGAAATCCCGCCAGTGGTCCGCCCATTGTTTGATCCTGTGGTTTTTATTGATGGTTAGGATCATCGCTTGTGAGCGAGGTCTTGGCAAGGTGTCG
>JBGCGJ010000052.1:0-4102 GCA_045110675.1 Halioglobus sp.
TTCATAGTTGGAGTAAATGTTTTTGGGCCACTGGGGCTGCTTGCTCTTGTCTGCTCCATTTGGACACTAAAAATGAAATTAGCACTTCCACAGTATATATTGGCTTTGGGTGTCACTAGCGTACTAGTTTTTTGGTTTTCGTATGTTCTATGAAAAACCACATAACCAACCAAGGCTGCAAGGGCGCTTCGCGCCGGGACGCGCTGACGCACGCCCCAGCTTGAAGCGTTAAGTGTGAGACCGATGAGCAATAAGTGGGTTTTTCCGGGTGAGGCTTCTATTGATGATGTGATTGAGATGGCAGACGAGCTTAGCATTTTCTTGGGAGAGCACTATGTTGTAATTTCTCACCCACACAAGCGAAATCTCAAAAAAATCCATCTTCAGCCATTCTATCCGAAACTCTTTTGGGTGAGCGATGATCAATCTTTTCTGGGTGAATCAATTCTAAGAATAGAGGGAAGCAAAATTGGAAACTATTCGCCTGGTGCACATCCTCCTCCTGCCGAAAATGGATTAGTGATATACAGCAGTAAATCGGCGCTAATTCGGGGTGTCTTTGTTCAAGAAGGACTGCGTATTGAAATTAGTATTGAAACTCAGGAGGGGAAGAAAATAGATTCGACTAAACGGTTTAGACCGAGCACGGAGTATCCAGGCCTTTCGGTTGAGTGTGTTTTTCTGGTGCCAGTTTCAGAGCTAGTTTCATTCCTTGGTTATTGCTCGGTCGGAGAAGAGCGATTATTAGGCTATTACAAAAAGTACTACTCTTACGACAGCGATGCTGGTATTCGGTGATGGTCTTATGCGAAAAATGCACTTAACAATAACAGTCTGCTGGGACGCCAAAACCGCTGCGCGGTTTCGCCGCCCCAGCTGTTGGCGTTATGCCTACCTCAATTAGCTCCCAGCGAGGGTTCACTTGGACTGAATTGGCGGTTCTACTTACTATTGCGTTAGTTTTGGTTCGCTACATTTGGGCAGCCGAACTACTTCAGTTTGAGGATCAACTAATTGTCTCACTAGGCTTCGAGCCCGCCGCGAAGTATTTTGTTACTGTCCCTCTGTTTCTTGTAGGGCTTCTTTACCTGTATCGTAGAGAGCAACAGCAGTTAACCGGAACGGGCACAAGTGTAGTACGTCCCTCCGTCGTTGTTTTTGCTGTGGTGGCTTTGTTTGCCGCTTTCCTGTATTTATTTCTAGTTGTGAGCGGTCGGTATGCATAACAAGTACAGCCAGTGCGCTCCCTACGGTCGCCGGACGCACGTGCCGCGCGCCCGCTGCTGTAAGCGTTATGTGCTACCGCTAGCGGAGATCGATGAGTGAGTGAGGCGGATGTTCTGGAGCAACTTTTCAGCCTATATGATCGATATTGGGTGATTGTCCAGTGGTGGGCCAGCGTATCCTTCGGAATCATCATGATTGCTCATTTGGCGTCTGAAAAACTTAGCGCTTTCATACTATTGACTATACTTGTTCTCTACACGGTTTACTCTTTATGGCTGTACTTCCTCCTAGACTACAACATGGCCATAACTTTCGGACTAATCGACGAACTTAGCTCGCTAGCAGACGACGGCAAACTCACAGCTGGCGGTCAAGAAGCCTTGGGGCATCCATCAGGCAGGTATGGAGTTTTGTTAGGCATGTTTGCGTTACCAATTACATTTTTTGCTTGCGCTGGTTATCTAGTCTTTTCATTTGTCCATGCACGTAAAAGCACATAACAAGTCAAGCCAGCAAGGGCGCTTCGAGCCGGGACGCCGTAACCGGCGCCCCTGCTTGAAGCGTTATGTGTATACAACATTTACTACTTGCCTGAGGAAATAGGGCTATGGAATACTTCGAAGATATCAAAATTGGTGGCAAAGTAGAATATCCGGAGGCGCACGAGCTAACGAAAGAAGAAATTATATCTGTTGCGCAGCAGTGGGATCCTCAACCATTTCACGTCGACGAGGAAGCAGCAAAAGAGTCATTTTTTGGAGGCCTCGTGGCGGCTAGTACGCATCTATTTGGCATTGCCACTAAAGTAACGCATTCCGCAACCGAAGTGCGCGCTGCGATTAGTGCTTTAGGCTTCAATGAAGTTAAAGTTGCCGCACCTGCACGACCTGGCGACATACTGCGAGGAAGAGCGGAGTGTCTAAGTAAGCGTGAATCAAAATCCAAACCGGGTGTTGGCATAGTAGAAGATAAATTGGAGCTTTATAATCAACGTGGTGAAGTTGTATACACACATATATGCGCTGCTTTGTATAAAAAACGAAGTGAATCCAACACATAACAAGGCCAATCACAATCGCGCTTCGCGCTGGACTCGCCACTTCGTGGCTCGCCTGTGTTGGCGGCGTTATATCGCACAGCCCGTGAAGTCAGGCCTAAGGTAAATCCACATGGATCTATTCGAATTCATAGTCGGCATCATCTCTGTGATATTGGCGCTGGCGCTCGCACAAATGTTTCTCGGCCTTGCTTCACTCATACAGAGAGTTGACCCTGTAAGGCTATCGTTGGACCACAGTGCCTGGGTTATATCGTTGTTCTTACTAACGTTCATCCATTGGTGGTCGCTCTGGGACTTCCGAGAAATTGTTTGGAATTTCCCTAGATTCCTTTTCGCGCTTTCCGCGCCGTCACTTATGTTCTTTGCCGCCACACTGATTAACCCGAAAGAGGTCGCAAGTGGCCCGATGGACCTTGCCGATCACTTCCAACAAATTCGACGTCCATTCTTTGTCGTCTTCATCGTTATGGGCTCAATCATGACAATGGATGGACCAATGTTCGGGACCGAGCCTTTGTTCAATAACTTAAGAGTGATACAGCTTGCTGTTATCCTGTGCGCATTTGCTGCTCTAGTGGTAGCGTCAAAAAGGGCGCGCGTATTTTCAGGAATATTTGCTTGTGCGGTTTTGGCTTTTGCCACTATCGTTCGATTTACACCCGGAATGGCACAGTGAGTAGTTGAGTGGAGCGATATAACATGTCAAGGCTGCAAGGGCGCTTCGCGCCGGGACGGCCTTACGGCCGCCCCAGCTTGAAGCGTTAACACTCACAATTATTAGGCTGGCAGAATGAAAAAATATTTCGAGAATTTGGCCAATGCTTTATTAGGGCAATCTTTCAAAGACCTGAACTCAGGCGAGAAAAAAGTTATTGAAAGTATTGCTGAAAATACTTCTGTTACTGAAAATGTAAATGAGTCCTTCAAGGATGGGCTCACTTTTGGGCAAAGGGTCGCCGACCGCATTGCTACCTTTGGCGGGTCTTGGTCTTTTATAGGCTTATTTTTCGCATTCATCGCAGGCTGGATCATAACCAATACATTTTGGCTTGTAAGTGATTCTATTTTTGACCCTTATCCATTTATCTTACTTAATCTTGGTCTCTCCAGTTTAGCAGCATTCCAAGCTCCGATTATTATGATGTCGCAAAATAGGCAAGCGTTTAAGGATCGTCTTGAGCAGAAAGCAACTTTCGAAATCAACTTAAAGCTCGAACTTGAGCTTATGCGGCTACATGAAAAAATTGACACATTAATAGAACGTAATGGAACATAGAAAACGTGTTAACAAGGCAATCAAGCGCGACGGCTTACAGCCGCCGCTTATTTAGGCGTTATGTGTTCAGCCTATGAGAAAACTGCTTTTTGTATGCACTGAGAACCGCCTTCGCAGCCCGACTGCGGAACAAGTGTTTTCAAAGTATGAGGGAGTGGAAGCCATTGGTTGCGGCACCAACAGCGATGCGGAGACTCCTTTATCTGGAGACTTGGTAGAGTGGGCTGATATTGTTTTAGTTATGGAGACATCGCACAAGACTAAGGTGTCCAAGAAATACCGGGATCTTCTAAAAGGGAAACGCCTCGTGTGTCTGGACATTCCGGACAACTATGAATGTATGCAGCCTGAATTGGTCAGGTTGCTAGAAGCGAGGGTTCCACGGTATGTGCGCTTGGAAAACACATAACAAGTGACTATGGTTCCCCGTCAAGTTTTTAAGCCATATTTTCATCCCATTCAGTTCCGTTTTTCACCATCGTATTTAGAATAGTCAATTGCTTGCGCATGCAAGCAACGATCGCCAACTTTTTAGGTTT
>JBGCGJ010000053.1:0-5025 GCA_045110675.1 Halioglobus sp.
CTGGATGAGCGACATCATAGGTGAAAGCAGCGGCCACCCGTTCGGAGATTTCCCTGCCGCAACGGGAGGCGATCAGATGTAGCATCATGTCGATGCAGGCCGAGGCCCCACCACAGGTAAACATTCTTCCACTGATGACAAAGCGATCCGGTACAACGTCAATCTCTGGATAGCCCGATACCATTTCCTCAAGATCCTCCCACTGGGTTGTGGCTCTGTGGCCGTTCAAAAGTCCTGTTCTCGCCAGGACTAGGCCACCAGCATCTACACCGCCTAGCGCAACTGCAGTGGGCGCGAGCTTGCTTATCTGTCTCAGCAGCTGGCGCGTGGCGTGTTTTTGCAGGTTAAACCCGGCGACAACAAGCAGCGCCTGTTGCGTCAGGGAATCTGGAAGCGGTTCTGCCGCAATTGACAGACCCGCGGTCAGTTCGACCGCTTGACCATCGCCGGAATGAATACTCCAACTGAATAACTTCTTCCGGGACACCCGGTTGGCGGCCCTCAATGAATCTATAGCCGCAGCGAATGCCAGCATATTGCTGTCCGTGAGAACCAATATAGCTAGGTGCAGGGGTTGTTGGCTGGGAGCAAAAATCATGCGTTCGCGAATTGTTAAATGTCGTTCGTAATTAGTAAAGCAGAAAATCAGTGCCAGAGGCAAGCTGCACGGAGGCTAACGAGGGTTTGATCGTGGATTTTAAGTTATCAGAAGAGCAGGAAATGTTGGTGGCGAGTGTTCGTCGCTTTGTCGATGAAGAAATAATGCCCCATGAGCAACTGGTCGAAGAACTCGATGAAGTACCACCCGAGTTGAGAACCAAAATTCGCCAGCGGTCTATCGAAATAGGAATCTGTGCTGCCAATATGCCGGAAGAGTTGGGTGGTGGTGGTCTCAATGCGGTCTCTCTGGCGCTGCTTTACCGAGAACTGGGTCGAGCAAATATGGGATTGCAATACGGTGTTCCGCGCCCCAGTAATATATTGCAGGCCTGCGTGGGTGATCAACGAGAACGCTATCTCTACCCTTGTATTCGAGGCGAAAAAACAGATTGTCTGGCGATGACTGAGCCTGAGGCCGGCTCAGATGTGCGGGCCATGAACTGTAGAGCTGAACGACGAGGCGACAGTTTCGTAATTAATGGCAGCAAGCATTTCATTAGCCATGCGGATGTTTCCGATTTCGTTATTCTATTTGCTGCGACGGGAGTTGATGAAACAGCGCGAGGCCCCCGCAAGCGCATCACCACCTTTCTGATCGATATGGGTACCCCCGGCTTTGAAGTTCGCCCTGGATATCATAGTGTCTCTCACCGTGGGTATCACAATTGTGTTTTGGAATTTAACGATTGTGTGGTTCACGAAAGCCAGGTTCTCGGCGAGGTAGATGAGGGTTTTTCCGTCGCCAACGAATGGTTGGGGGCTACTCGACTGGAGGTGGCTGCGAGCAGTCTGGGCCGATGTGACAGAGCTTTTGAATTGGCGGCGGAGCACGCGGCTCAGCGCCGTCAGTTTAACCAGACAATAGGCTCTTTCCAGGGGGTATCTTTCAAATTGGCCGATATGGAAGTACGGCGACGAGCGGCGGAACTACTGGTGTATTCAGCCGCCAGTAAAAGCGACGAAGGGAGTATGACCGATATGGACGCCGCCATCGCCAAACTTTCGGCCACGGAGACGCTTGCTTACATTGCCGACGAAGCATTACAGATTCACGGGGGCATGGGTCTGATGAACGATTTGCCCCTGGAACGTATCTGGCGAGATTCCCGCGTCGAGCGTATTTGGGATGGCACCAGCGAGATTCAAAGAATGATTATTGCCAGATCCATTCTGCGACCACTGGAGGGCAATGGCTGATGCCCACCGCTTCGCTATCGCGAATGTTGAATCCCCAATCCATTGCGGTAGTGGGAGGAGATGATGCGGCAAAAGCCGTTCGGGAGTGCCAAAAACTGGGGTATAACGGCGACCTATGGGCAATTAATCCGGGACGAGATGAACTCGCGGGTATCAAATGTTTTTCCAGTGTTGAACAGTTGCCGGGAGTTCCCGATGCGACTTTGGTCGCGGTGTCTGCCAACGCGACAATCGAAGTGGTTTCGCAGTTGCACGCGTTAGAAGCAGGAGGCGCTGTTTGTTATGCCTCGGGTTTCAGCGAAGCCGGTGAAGCCGGGCGACAACAAGCTCTGTTGGATGCAGCCGGTGAAATGCCAGTGATGGGCCCTAATTGTTACGGGTTTATCAACGCTATGAATGGCGCCGTGCTGTGGCCCGACTGGCACGGTTTACGGCGAGTGGAGTCGGGTGTCGCAATTGTTGCGGGCAGTGGCAATCTGGCCATTAACATTTCTATGCAAGATCGTTCTGTACCCATTGCGCTGTTGGCGACAATTGGCAATCAGGCTGTGGTCGGCGCCGAGCAAATAATGGCGGCGGCGGTTGATGACGAGCGAATTTCCGCCATCGGTATACACATCGAAGGTCTGAAAAATTTGCCCTTGTTTGCACAATTGGCCCAGGCTGCGGTGGAGAAAGGTAAACCTGTCGTGGCCTTAAAGACAGGTCGCTCAGAAGTCGGTGCGCGAATCACCATGAGTCATACAGCGACTTTGGCCGGCAGTGCGGATTTGTACGACGCCATGTTTGCCCGTCTGGGTGTCGCCATTGTTGACGATCTCGAGACGTTTCTGGAAGCTCTGAAGTTACTGTCAGTGACTGGCCCTTTGGGCGGTTCGCGAATCGCCTCGATGAGCTGTTCGGGCGGTGAGGCTTCGCTGATTGCCGACCTGGTGCACAATACCGTCCTGGAATTTCCTGAAGTGACCACCCAGCAGAGTGTCGAACTGCGTGAAACACTGAACGACTATGTCGCCATCAGCAATCCTTTGGATTACCACACCTTTATCTGGGGCGATTACGATCGGCTCTACAAAACGTTCATCGCGATGTTGCGCGGTGATTACAATCTTACTCTGCTTCTGCTGGATTACCCGCAAATGAGCGCGGATGAATTGAACGAGTGGCACATCACAGGCGATGCTTTTGCCGACGCCTGCAAACACACTGGAAAGGCAGGTGCTGTGGTCTGCAATCTTCCTGAAAATATGCCCGCCAATATTCGTGACGAGCTTCTGGCCCGTTCGATTGTTCCATTGTTGGGAATGGCGCAGGCAGTAAACGCAATTGCCGCTGCGGCATTGGTTGGAAAAACACATCACCCACCGCCCGTCTTTCCGACTAAATCTGTTCCCCTCGAGTTAGATAAAAGCGATAAGCGCCGAGTTATCAGTGAATATGCGGCCAAACGATTGCTTGCGAATTATCAAATGCCTGTTCCCGCGGCCCAGCTTGTCAAAGATCTAGTTAAAGCAGAGGACGCTGCGCAAGCCATCGGTTTTCCATTGGCATTGAAAGCCAGTGTCGCCGGCATGACTCACAAAACAGAATCTCGCGCAGTCGTTTTGAATGTTGGAGATACCGAGCAGTTACGATCCGAAGGTCAGCGGTTGTTAGACATGGGTGGTGACTTGCTCATAGAGCAAATGATTCCGACAGGCGTCGCCGAGCTGCTGTTAGGTGTGAGCTTTGATCAACAGTTTGGCCATTATCTTGTTATAGGAATAGGCGGTACTCTCGTTGAGTTGATCGCTGATCGTCAGATTGTCTTGCTGCCGGCGAGCGATGATCAGATTCGCGCCGCGCTTAAAGGCCTGCGCATGTCCAAACTCCTTTCGGGTTACCGAGGTCGCGCAGTAGCTGACCTAAGCGCGGTGGTTGCATGTGCTCAGTCCCTCTCGGCTTTTGTGGCCGATTATCGAGAGGATCTATTAGAAGTCGACATCAATCCGTTAATCGTTGGTGCAAACGGGACGGGTGCTATGGCCTCCGATGCATTAGTTGTCTATCGTCAATAACAATCAGGAGAGCAGAATAATGAATCCATCAGATCACTCCGGACCTGTAAAAACAAGGGTTGAAGGCGCTGTGCTCGAGGTGACGCTAGATCGACCCAAAGCGAATGCCATAGATGCAACAACCAGTGTCGCAATGGGAGAGGTTTTCGCCGAGTTTCGCGACAATCCAGATTTGCGGGTTGCCATAGTCACAGGAGGAGGGGAGAAATTTTTCTGTGCCGGTTGGGATTTGAAATCGGCGGCAGAGGGAGAATCGGTCGAAGCTGATTATGGTGTCGGTGGATTTGGCGGCATTCAGGAACTGCCCGATCTCAATAAACCGATTATAGCCGCTGTAAATGGCATCGCCTGCGGGGGTGGATTTGAATTGGCTATATCCTGCGACATGATACTTGCTTCTGATCAGGCTACATTTGCGTTACCGGAGATTGTTGCAGGAACTCTTGCAGATGCCGCCACGATCAAACTTCCCAAGCGTATTCCCTATCACGTGGCAATGGATTTGTTGCTAACGGGCCGGTGGTTCGACGCCGAAGAAGCGCATCATTGGGGCTTGGTTAATGAAATTGTTCCTCAAAACCAGCTTATGAATAGGGCATGGGAGCTGGCGAAATTACTCGCCAGCGGTCCGCCATTGGTTTATGCCTGCATTAAGGAAACAGTGCGAATGACCGAGAATGTGACCACTCAGCAAGCCTTCAACATGCTGCACAATTCCGAAATTCCGACGATGCGAACGCTTTACGATAGTGAGGATCAGCTAGAGGGCTCGAGAGCTTTTGCGGAAAAACGAGACCCTGTGTGGAAGGGCCGTTAAGACAAACCCCTCATAAAGCGCTACACTTAGTTAATAATAACGATTACAGGTAAAACTTTTGAGTACTTCGACGTCGATGGATTTAATCGATAGACCGACCTTTTTTGGTTCTTTATTCCTGCTGTTACTGGTCACAGTTCCTCTAATAGTCTTTCCAGAACAAGGTGCCGCTTGGGTGCTGTCCGCGCGAAATTTCCTGACAGGAGAGCTCGGTGTTCTTTACCTGGCCCTCGGTGTCGGCGCCTTTGGTTTCATGGTTTTCATTTGCCTTAGTGATATCGGAAGCATTTTGTT
>JBGCGJ010000054.1:0-47524 GCA_045110675.1 Halioglobus sp.
ATCGACTAGTTTCGGATTGGCGCTCGCAGCCTGGGAAGGTGGCGAGCGCGGTTTTTCCTTTCAGTATCAGGTAGCGCCGCCCGACTTTCGTCAAGCAGCTTAGAAATCCGTGACTTTCCTGGCAAAAATCATTGTCACATGCTCAACCTGGCAGGGATGGCGTTTATGGATGCTGGACAAGCAAGAGGCAACGGACTTTTTAGACCGACCTCTTTTTCATATAGGCAAACCCAATAGAGCAAACTCCCCAGGGTAAGCTGAATCAATGCGCAATCCAGCCGACTATTTTCCGCGCCTACTGGAACAAGTTGTCTAACCGATCCCCAATCTCCTGAGGAGTAACCATTGGCGAAAAACGCTCGATCACCTTACCCTCGCCATCCACTAGAAACTTGGTGAAGTTCCAACCGATATCATGCTTGCCCTCCTCATCGGGAATGGCAGCCGTGAGCATCTGATAGAGCTCACACGCTCCGTCGCCATTGACTTCAACCTTCGAGAACATTGGAAAATTGATCTGATAATTCGACTGTGCAAAATCCAGAATTTCTGCATCTGTGCCAGGCTCCTGCGCGCCAAACTGATTGCAGGGAAAGCCCATTACCGTCAAATCATCGCGCTCTTCATGTAGGGTACGCAGACCTGCGTACTGTGGGGTGAGGCCTCACTGGCTGGCGACATTAACCACAAGACATAGTTGCCCTTTGTAGTCCTTAAATGCATGGGTTTGCCCGGTGATAGATGACATCTCTAAATCGTGAAACTGCTTCATGTTGTATCCCTGTTATCGTTCCAGTTAATACAAGCATAGCAGTAATTTTCAGCTATTAAAGAAGTTGGGCGCGATTTTAGGCAACCTGACGAGGAGCACTCGAGTGACCCTGCTCTGCAACAGCTACCTCATCCACCAGGCCACGCTCGGATGCCCAGAAAACGCCCTCCAGCGCATGTATAGCCTCTGCTCGAGCGTTGATAGCCATTTGGCGCGCCATTGAGTCGCCGAAATTGTTCACCGAGAACACTTTTTTAACTGGCTTACCATCTGCGCCAGGCCAGCTAGCTTCCCAGTACCAATTTTCTTTTATGCTGCCGTCGCGACGCTCGTGACGTTTCGCGTAGGTGCAGACTCCCGTCACTCCGGATTGATTGTTTGAACGCCTAACCAGACAAACTTCTTTGCGACTAATAGGTGGGTGGCTGCACAGGAACTCATCACGGTAGCGTTGAGCACAGCGCAATGCGGCGTCGGCACCTCCACATTTCTTGTCGGTAAAGTTTTTGACATGCCTTTGACCATGCCTACGCAAACTGACGCGCCAAGCGTGAGAATGATGTTGATCATCATCAATACGACTTATTCCATACAGGTCACTATTGGATTCATTACTAATCATATCTACCTCCATAAACACTTACCGACTGATAATCGGCTTTCCACTTACACGCTAATAGACAATCAAAATCCATGCCAACTGCACATTCCTTTAATAATGCGGCCTCCAGAAAGGCGACCGCAGTGCAAAGGTCTCAAAAGAACCACCGCTGTGCATGCGTGCACCAAAAAGTGCTGGGGAACAAAAGGTGTTCAGAACGATTCAATGGATCGACGCCGCTCAATTTTTGAAACTCTTAGCTCGTCCAAAACACGAATCGGCATTCGCTGAGAAAGTACCAAAAAACATGTCTTCACATTGTGACAAAGCCATTGCGTATTTTTCCTTGGCACGAATAGTGCTATCTCAAGGCTAATGAGTAAATGTATTCAAAAAAACTGCACGTTTTCGGCGCATTGTGACGCCCCATGTTGGCACAACGCACCCTGGTGGTGCAGCCTTATGTATCTATGGCTGATTGCGCAGATGAAACTGTGAAGATGCAAGAGACCGCAACCCACAAGAAATATTTAGTTTTTACCGATCTCGATGGATGCCTACTCGATGCGGAAAACTACGAATACCAAGAAGCACTTCCAACAATCAATCAACTGAAGGCCATAGGCATTCCTATAATTCTGTGCAGTAGCAAGACTGCAGAGGAGATGCACCCTTTGTGGAGTTCACTCAATTTGGATAGCCCGTTTGTTGTCGAAAACGGTGCTGCCGTTTACATCCCTCGAAAACACTTCAGCACCAAACCACCGCAAGCAAAAAGCGAAGGCAATTTCTGGGTACAGGAATTTGGACGGGATCGAAACGAGCTTAAAGTGCTAATTGACAAAGTAAAAACCGAAACTCAATTCGAATTCAAAACATTCAGCGATCTAGGGGCAAAGGGTATCGCAGAGCTTTCCGGACTGAGCCTGCCCGAAGCGGCGAAGGCAAACACTCGACAGTTCAGCGAGCCATTGCAATGGTTGGGCAATAATAGCCAGAGAACGCTATTCGAAGAAAAACTGTCCCAACTTGGGGCAAGCATGAGTATCGGGGGTCGTTTTGTCTGTGTCACCGGCAACCACGACAAAGTCACCGCAACACTGTGGCTGCGACGCCAGTATGAACTCGAATATAGGGCAGAAAATATTCAGGACCTTGCGATAGGAGACAGCCCGAATGACGCAGCTATGTTAGAAGCTGCATGTACTGCTCTGATCATTCCAACCGCCGATAGGCAGCTACTTAAAATAGACAAGCCGCCACAACAGACCATCATCGGAAAGCATTCCGGCCCCCTTGGATGGAGCCAGGGTGTTACTCGTTGGCTGAGTGCACATTCTTTTGAAAAGGAATTATAGAGGTTCACAACATGGGTGACTTTCACCAAAACGGCATCATCACAACACTGCATAACTTACGAGGCAGATCTGTTGAGGATATGGAAAGCGAATTGGTATCGTTCTCACAACAGCGACCGCTTGGACTCATACTCCCCTCTCTCTTTTCTGAGCTGGAAGGACCCGCGCTAAGTTCCATAGTCGACAAAATTTCCGAAGTACCGTATCTCAACGAAATCGTGATTGGCCTGGACCAGGCGAGCGAAGAACAATATCGCTTCGCGCTAAACTTCTTTTCCAAATTACCGCAAAGACACAGAGTGCTATGGAACGATGGCCCGCGCTTAAGAGCCATAGATGAAAGACTTAAAAGCATCGACCTCGCACCGAAAGAGGCTGGCAAAGGTCGCAACGTCTGGTATTGCATGGGTTATACACTGGCTTCAGGAAGAACAGAGTCGGTTGCTCTACACGACTGTGACATCCTGACCTATGATCGATCCTTACTGGCGCGTTTGATCTATCCGGTGGCGCACCCGCGATTTAATTACGAGTTCTGCAAAGGCTTTTATGCTCGGGTAGCCGATGGGAAGATCAATGGTCGCGTCAGTCGGCTGCTAGTAACGCCTCTGCTACGGGCTTTAAAAAAGACCCTGGGCGACATGGAGTACCTGGACTACATGGACAGCTTTCGCTACCCGCTGGCAGGAGAGTTCTCCTTTCGTCGGGATGTGCTGAACGATATTCTCATTCCCAGTGCCTGGGGGTTGGAGATTGGTGTGCTTTCGGAGATGTACCGCAATTATTCCAACAATCGACTGTGCCAGTCGGATATCGCAGACACTTATGATCACAAACATCAGGAGCTATCGCCTGAAGACGTGAACAAAGGTCTGTCAAGAATGTCGATCGATATTTCCAAGGCTCTCTTTCGCAAGCTGGCGACACGAGGAGTGACGTTCAACTCCGAAACTTTCCGATCACTCAAGGCCACATACTATCGAGTGGCTTTGGACTTTGTAGAAACCTACCACAACGATGCGGTGATGAATGGTCTCACCTTTGACATACACACCGAGGAAAAAGCAGTGGAGTTATTCGCCGAGAATATCATAAAGGCGGGTGAGGCCTTTCTGGATACGCCTATGGAGAGGCCATTTATACCCAGCTGGAACAGGGTAATCAGTGCAGTACCCGATATCCTTGACCAGGTTTTACAAGCTGTGGAAGAAGATACGGCGGAATTTTCTGAACAAGCTATCTGCGCCTAAAAGATGAGCAAGACCGAGGCACTGTATGAAAAAGTCAAAGAGCAACTGAGTGCCGTTTACGGGTACGACAGCAGTGAGACAGAAGTAGACACTGTCAAACTCGCTGAGGAGCTACTCGACCTCATGGGCCTGGACAGAGGTAAGGACCTGGTTCGGCAGCATCAGAATTACTGGGATCAGAATGATTGCATTGTAATTACTTACGGGGATACTTTTTTAGATGAAACTGAAAAACCGCTAGCAACTTTGGATCGCTTTCTTAGGGACTATCTGCGCGATGCGGTCTCAGCCGTGCATATTCTGCCCTTCTATCCCTGGAGCTCGGACGACGGTTTCTCGGTTTTAGATTACTCTAGTGTCAACGAATCCTTGGGCGACTGGTCAGATATCCAAGCCATATCCAGCCGTTTTGATTTAATGGCTGATCTTGTCATCAATCACTGTTCGGCAAGAAGTCGTTGGTTTGATAACTTCCTCAAGGGGGTAGAACCGGGCAAAAACTATTTCTACACCTGCGAACCCACCCAAGACTTAAGCAAAGTAGTCCGGCCCAGAACCAATCCTCTACTACGTGAGGTGATTACCGATCAGGGCGTTCAACACGTCTGGTGTACATTCAGCCATGATCAAGTAGACCTGAATTTTCAAAATCCGGAAGTTCTCAAACAGTTTGTAAAAATCATTCGGCAGTATTTGGACAATGGAGTTCGAATTTTTCGTCTCGATGCAATCGCTTTTCTGTGGAAAAAACCCGGCACAAACTGTGTCAACCTTGAGGAGACACATAGCGTTGTACGCCTACTGCGCACCTTAATCGAGCATGCAACATTCGGCGCTCTTCTTGTAACAGAAACCAATATTCCGAATCGGGAAAACCTGTCCTATTTCGGAAATGCTAACGAAGCACACTGTGTCTATAACTTTTCCCTCCCGCCACTGCTGCTAAACACGCTGATGACCGGGAACTGCAACTACCTGAAGCAGTGGATGATGAGTATGCCCCCGGCACGTAACGGCACGGCATATTTTAACTTTATCGCCTCACATGACGGTATTGGCCTGCGACCGGCGGAAGGTCTGCTCACCGAAGATGAGATTAATAATCTGGTTGCCACTATGGAGAGTTTCGGCGGCCGCGTGTCCTATCGAAGTTTGGAAGAAGGCGAAAGAAGGCCTTACGAAATCAACATCTCCTTATTCGATGCACTGAAAGGTACGGTGAAGGGTACAGACGAATGGCAAATCCAGAGGATGATTTGCGCTCATACACTTATGCTGGGAATAGAGGGCATACCCGGCCTGTACATCCACAGCTTCTTCGGCACAGCAAACGATTATGTCAGGATGGAAAATTCTGGACACAATAGAGCAATCAACCGTCATCAGTGGGACTACAATCAGTTGGTCACACAACTCGAGGACGCAACAACAACTGAAGCAGTAGTATTCCAAAAAATAGTTTCGCTCTTACGGCTAAGGAAAGCACAGCCGGCATTTCACCCTAACGCTACACAGTTTACCTTGCATCTTGGTGACTCAATTTTCGGGTTTTGGCGCCAGAGTATGGATCGGGTGCAAAGTATTTTCTGTATTCACAACATCAGCGCCAAAGCATGCACGCTGAGACTGTCGGAGATAAATCTCATAGAAACCGAAGCATGGTGGGACTTGCTGAGTGGGCGATCACTAGGTGACCTAAGTCAGCAACTTGAGTTAAACCCCTATGAAACCCTGTGGATTTCCAATACTGGAGCGTAAACCTAGCAAGCGCGAATTCGAATAGCGTGCAACAAATCGCAAACTAATAAAGTGGTCACCAACAGCGCCGCGGTCAATGAACCGCCGTGGGAAGATCTAGATCCAGTGATAGTTTAACCTCGAGAGTGTTATCCCGTTCTCGCAAGGGCTGCCCTATCATTTCGTCATAGGCCGACTGATGCCGCAACACTAGCGAGGCAACCGGCATTGCCACAAGCGCCTCCCGGACACCTTGCAGACTACGGCAGCGAAAAGGTCGACCACCATCCTCTTTCAACAGTGTTTCTTTGCCATCTACATTCACGAGGACCTGGTAAAGGGCCTGATCCAGCGAAAGAACAATCACCTGGCATTTTTCCTGACGCTGTCCAAATTCTGTAAACGTTATACTCATTTAGATCTCACAATTTGGTTAAACCACAATTCGCCGCTGAGCATTTCACTTGCATCCTGCGACCTACCTCTACCAGTGTCCCGTACCAGGATCGCCCTTGAACGGTCCTACGATATCTTCCGTGATCCATCCACCATAGAAATCCCCGGCCTGGGCTTTTACCCTCTCGCCATCCATGGTGCAGTCAACGCGTCCAGGATAAAAACTGAGGAAGTGCCCGATGGCGAGAAAATCTTGCGTCGGATCACCGTACTCCCAGCCGACAACCGGGCCACCGTCTGCCAGAGAGTAATAGTTGGCGTGTCCTTTCCATTCACAAAACGAGCTTCCGGGTGCATCGATCAACTGCGCAAAATCAACATCCACAGGCGGAACATAGATCGAAGGAGGACTTGCCGTTTCGAGCACTCGAACGGCATTAACAGAGTCCGCAACTACCACTCCCCCGTGAGTAACAACCACCCGCTTATCACAAGGCACTAACGCAGGTGGCCTGGGGTAATCCCAGACGGACTCCTGCTGAGGCCCTGGCTCAACCGCAAATTCAGGACGTTTACGCCCTCGGTGCTCCCACATGTACTGATTTCCTTCGTGAAATTGAGATGGATTGGCAAAAACACTCGATGTAGATATATCGCACTAGAATTGCGAGCGCAAACTAGGAACTGTGTCTATTGTTACGCATATCGCTTATCTTCGGATGACTAAATGTCATCCAATCCCGATCTGCTTCCGTACAATCCCACAATACAAATTATCACCAAGGAATTATGGATATGATTGAACGTAATCTGGGCAACATGGAGCGCTTGCTGCGACTGTTTTTTGGTATGGGTTTCGCTGCCTGGGCTGTCGCGCAACCGGCGATGAATGGCGTTGAGTGGTTTGTCATTATTGTTTCAGTGGCGCTCATTCTGAATGGGATTTTTTCGCGTTGTTACCTATGGTACATACTCGATTTGAATACTCACGATCAATCTGTAGGGCGCCGCACCGGTGGGTCTGTTTGTTAAAGGAACCTCTCGAGATCGCCCTCGGCTTGTATCAGGCAATGATCTCTTTTGCCTGCAATCCGGTAGCGATTCTTAGCTATTAGATTATAAACTTTGTCTCGAATAAATACGGGGACATACAATCCAACCGACAATAAGGGCCAAAAGGCAGGCAGCTTTTTAACTACCTGCAGGAATGCCGTTGATCGCAAAAAGCCCTGGCCATGTTGTACATATGCCATGGTTTCAATTTTCTCTACCGGTAAACCAAGATAAGTTAGCACCTCTTTTCCGCTGTTAGATTGTACCGAGCAGAATCGAAAAACTGCGTTTGGATCACGTTTAACGACAAACTTAACCCAGGCCGAACATAGGTTACATAGACCATCAAATAGAATAATGTGCTCGTTTTCTTCGACTACGTCACATGTCCGGGGCTCAATCATAAATTGATTCTACTCCCATATCGCCGCGGTAACTTACCAGCAGGCCGACAATTGGCATGGCAACCACGACACTAAAACGATATTTGTCTCCAAGGCGTTGCTCAACCGCCCTGACATTTGGAGATATGTATTTCGGAATGGGAATTCCAAGTACACGCGTTTTGGCCAAAGAATACGTCAGAACACCCCTAATAACACTCAGAGCCATCTTCATATGGATAGGCCCCAGCCGTGCCACTAGGTAATTTCCATCTTTAGAGCTCTATTTCATCGACGTGGTCTTCGCACAAGTCCTGGATACGTGACACGACAAGAGAAGGAGAAAACTCGTCTTCCCATGCCATAAATGCGATAGGACCGCCGCACTCTTCGGGAGGACCCGCCCGACTGCCAGAAATACAGGTCGGGTAACTTAGATTCGGGTCTAATGCCCTTCTCTCCTCTAGCCGGATGTTGATCATCCAGTCGATGTTGAAATCATATTCATAGAGGAATCGCTCTTTGTGTCGAAATTCAAAGTCCGATAGAAGGACGCCATCAGGGTTGTCAGGAAAGTACATGCCGCCCATGTGGTAGACGCCATAGCTCTTTGCGTGAATAGAGAGTTTGTTGAGGTGGTAGTCATTCCACCCCATCAGGATCTGGATGGTATAGAGGAGATCCGTGACGGTACTGTCAGAACGGATCAATACCCGGCGCTATATTGCGGGGCTGATCTCGCGCAATAAAATGTGAAGCTGATAGACCTCAGGCATACCAGACCTCCCTTCAACGGGATAAGCCTAGCAGTTTCAGAAAGTTATGCTTGATTAATCATCCGGGCGCTGAGATTTGCCCCCGGTTTTTCCCGCTCTCCATCTACGCCCACAACAATCTCTCTGGGATATTTGAGCTGGACATAAACGAGAGACTGCCCTTGAAGGTGGCCTAAAAGTTGGCAGTTATCGCAGCGGCCCGGTCCACTACCCCATAAAGCTAGGCGGAGAAAAATCTTAGTTAAAAAGTAAATCGGCTCCCATTTTTCCGCGATATCGGCTAGTTAGAATTAATACCCAGGGCTTGCGGCGTACCTCTAAAACAGCCCACGTTGTAGGGAAAATCGTAAGTCCAGTGATAATGAAACATATTGCGAATCTCATTGTCCCACTCGATCTCGTGGGTATGGCCATGGCATTCATCAAGATCCGCGGACGCCAAAATCTTTCCATCTTCGCCGAGCGGCCCAAAGATACCAAAGCCATCCTGCATGTACCCCATCAATGCAGAATGCCCTCCACTGCCAGTGTTTAACTCGTCCAATACCGCTTGAGAAAGGTAATGATAGTGATACGTTTGTGTTCCGTCGGTATGACCACCACTGCTATCTAACATTTCATAAGCTGCTGCATCGGTTCCAACTGTTGACGAACCCTGATAGATCGCAGCGCCCGTGAGTGAAATACCGTTCGCACCAAACCCAACACAGCTTGGCTCGGGGTTCAGCGTGGGAATTTCATCAAATTCTATTCGAACGTTGTGTGAAGAAATACTGTTAGGATTTTTGTCATAATCCCAAGCAATGCTACCTCGCTCAATTGGAAAGGTACCGGTAGGTGTGGTTGGCAGATTGTTTCCCGTTATCAAGCGCTTGCCTTGGCCATCGAGCATCACGTTAAACTCACTCATTAGGTAATTTTGGCCCTGAACTTGTGGTTTAGTAATGTAGTTCCAAGAACCATCTTCATTCGTCCAATCATCCGAGGCTGCAGCGCCGGCCCCATCCTCAGGCAAGCGACACAGCCAAAGCTTACCCACTTCAGGTACACCATCGCCCATGTTCCGCTGTAAGATGGATGGATCCCCAATGGGAAGGCTAGTGAGATCAGCGTTAATATTACGATCAACACAGTTAATGGTGATATCGTCAACATCGGTCAACACTGTTCCTGAACTATTTTCGATAATGCATGTGTGATCAATGGGTGTTGTGGCTAGCTGAACGTTGTATTCGCTACCTTCGATGGCTGTTTGAGTCAATTCAAACAGTGTTGCCCCAGCCGCAATCGAGAGAGTGGCACCTGCATTAGTCAGCTCTAGCCCGTCTGCATGCAAACCAGTGATAGTACCTCCAACGGTTAGCTCACCCAGTGGCTGCGAACTCAACGTTAGAAAGGTTTCCCAACCAACCCGTTCTGCGCGGTAGATACTCTCATTGTTAACGTGTAACTCCCAAACAACTTGCGCAGGTTCTTCTGCCGTGACTTCAACCAAATGTGCATTTTCGTTACTTCCCGGTCCACCTGCGGTGATAAGAATGTTGCCGTTGGGCAATTCATCTATATCGCCTAAGGACTTCGTGTACTTATCAACCACAAACTCCCACACTTGCGTTGCTGTCATTTTCAATGAATCGAGCTGGTAAGCAACACCGCGACTATTATTGTCAGTACCCCTTAGCTCTGCCTCATTCCGATTGTCATAAATCAGATAATCACCGTTAGCCATTTGTAGTGGCGCATGTTGTGCCGATATAAGACTGCCGCTCTGGAGGCTAATGAATTTGTCATGTAGAGATTCTCTCGAAGTGCCTTCAGAGCTTCCTAGAATCCAGTTAATATCGCCAGTCATGTGGTCAATATTGACAACCCAACTCTGAGAGCGAACGGATAGCAACAATGACCCATCTTCTTGCTCAAATATTGCATTGGAGTGTGTCCACTCGTATGCACCATCTCTGCTGAGGCGTGTTGACAATTCCCCGGGAAAGCGAAATGTGTCAAGATGTTCAAAGCTGGACCATAACCATACTAATTCTCCCGAAGGATTATATTCTTCTATACGATCTCCTTGTAGTGTGTTGCCGCCAAATTCTCCGTACTCGTTAGTCAATACAACAATGTTTCCGTTTTTCAGAATAGTTGCTTCATGATGGTAGGTTGGTAACTCATAAACTGACAGCAAATTGCCGACCATATCAATGACACGAACTTCGCGGTTAAGCATTAACATCAATCTATTTTCACCAAGGTGCTTTATAACGGGCGAGTTACTAAGCATAGGAACGTCTGTGTCGTCTAGGTACCAAACGGGCACACCGGCTTCATCTACAGCCATAAAGCGCGCATTTTCGCCAGACACAGCGAAAAAGGTAACACCTGGATAACGGCGTTCATTGGAAGACTTAAGTTCTAAATCGGGCAATTCAAATGGCAGACTTGATGTTGTAAAGGTTTGTAGATCACTACTTATAGTCTCCCCAGACTGATCTGTTACCAGCGCCGTAAACTGGTAGTTGGTTTCTGGCCTTAATCCAAACACGGTAAATTCATGCGTAGTGGAGGCCGCAGACGTGGAAGTCCTTCGCCTCTCTGTTTCAGACGACTCGAACTCAATTGACACCTGGGCTTCCTCATCGGTTTTTACCCGTACCTCCACCATCAGCACGTTACTACTGTGCGCACTTACGCGAAAATCAATATCAGTAGGAACCACGTCAATTACGTTTTCATTTGGAGACTCGCTGCCGGCATCGCTGTCTCCCCCACTTCCACTGCTGCCACCGCCACCGCAAGCCGATGCCAACACAATGAAAGAGACAAGAAGAGCTGAAGCCAGTCGCTTTGAAAAGCTGACAGTATCATCAGCGAAATTTGAGTGAGTTTGAAACATAATTATTTTCCAAATAGAACGGGAGGCATTTTTAGTCACTTCCAGATGTTGACTACTGTTGGTCTTTATCTTCGCTTGACTCGGTTCGACTAATGGTTCAGATTTCGGCTGTACCGCCCTTCTCTACTTGCTCTTTCTGGTCGCTGCGGACGAAGCTCCTTCCATTGTGCCAATTGCTCAGGTGTAAGGATTTCAGCCAATTGCTGGTGTCTCTGGGCGCGCTTATAGATTCGGTCACGGGCTTGTTCGCCAGCTAGATCGGCCGCCCCATCGGTATCACCGCTCTTGAGTAGCGCACTTACTTCCTGGTGGCTTTCTCGAGCAGCATCACGCCCTAATTCAGAATCCGCGCGCAGCGATAATAGACTCTGTTGCTGCTCTTCACTCAATTCTAGTCGATCGGTAATACGATCCATCGGATGTGCACTGGTCGTGCTGGCACATACACTCAATAGAAAACCGAGTGCTCCAAAAACAAAAAGGTAATTTTTCTTCACGCTCATAATTATTTCTCCAATTTGGGTTGTAGACATTTCAGGGCTTAGGCAATACAAGGACAAGCAACTATTTAGCTCTAGAGATTAAAAATGCGCTGATCCACCCTAAGAACACACGTTACACGCTGAGTGACAAGGCAGTAGCAAGACATTGTGGAGAAACTAGCAAGAAGCTAAGTTATTTCGACAATACCGCAACGCGATATGAGGGAGGTGTATTACATTTCCAGCCTGTAGCCAACACCATAGACCGAATGTATACACTCTGAACTTGTGCGCACGACTTGTAGCTTACGTCGCAAGTTTGTCATGTGGCTATCAACGGCTCGATCACTAACGACCCGTTGGTCATCGTACATACGATTGAGAAGCAGATTTCGAGACCAGACTCGACTCGTCGATTCCAGCAATGCTGCAAGTAAACGGAACTCCACGCGCGTGAGTTCAAGTTCGTTGCCATCCAAGCTGACGGAATGTCCAAGTTGATCGATGACGAAACCAGCCGCCACACTTGGCTCGTTTTCATGTGGTGAAGCACGACGTAGGTTCGCCTTAACCCGAGCAACAACTTCACGAGGACTAAATGGTTTGCATACGTAATCGTCAGCGCCGAGTTCAAGGCCCAGTAGTCGATCAATTTCCTCTACCCGCGCAGTCGTCATGATAATCGGCACCTGCGAAAACGACCGGATTTCCCGACAGATTTCCATACCGTCTTTCCCGGGCAACATCAGATCCAGCAGTATCAACGCAGGTTTTTGCTCCCGCACCCACTCAACTACTTTTAGCCCATCTTCCAGAACTATCGGCACATAACCTGCGCGCTCAAGATACTCCAGCAACACTTGGGCAATTTTCAGTTCATCTTCAACTATCAGTACTTGTTCCACGGCTTAACCCTCTGAATAATCGATCGGCAGTTCAACCACAAACGCGAGCCCCCCAAGCGACGAATGCTGCGCTCGTATCGAGCCGCCATGCGCTTTCACTATGCTCTCACATATAGCTAGACCCAATCCAGACGCGCCAGTTTTCCGACTGCGTGATGGGTCTACTCTAAAGAGTCGATCAAAAAGGCGTGGTATTGCTTCTTCTGGAGCACCGGGAGCCGAATCTTCTACGGTGATTTGTATATGGGCATTGCTAACTGCCGCAAAAACGCGAACTACTCCCTCTGGGTCGGTGTAGCGTAGCGAATTCTCTAGCAGGTTGGCGAAAAGCTGCCTTAAGCGATCTGCGTCAGCGAGAATCGAAGGGATTTCTTGGACTTCCAACTCCATGGATAAAGACCGATCCGATAGGCGAGCAACAAAACGCTGCACGGTATCCTCAAGTAAATCACGCACGCTCACTCTCTCTTGGTTGAGCGTCAGCATGCCCGAATCTGAAAGCGCGAGCTGATGAAGATCTTCCACCAGCATACTAAGGCGCTTCACCTCAGCAGCTAAAGAACGAACTGCACCATCATTATTTGGGCGAAAACCATCTTCAAGCGCCTCAAGTTCAGCCTGCATGATCGCGATTGGAGTTCGTAACTCGTGCGAGATATCGGCAACCCACTGCTGGCGCGCTTGTCGGGTACCCTCCAACTCTACAGCTAGAATGTTAAAATCATCAGCCAAACGTCCTAGCTCGTCCTTTCTCGTTAACTCTAGACGTGTCTCGTAGCGCCCTGCGGCCAGCGCTTGTGTACCGCGCGCCAATGCTCGAATCGGCGAACCCAAACTATTGGCAAGCATTGCGGCTGCCAAAGCAGCACCAAGAAATGAAACTATCGAGGCCAAAGACACATCCTGTAATTGCTGGCGCGCAAATTGAAGGTCCAGATCATCGTTAAGCGCACTTAAGGGCGCAAGTGTCATATAACCGATGAGAGCATCGTGAGATCTAAGTTCGCGCCGCACGCTCTCTTCTGAAACAGCAGCGCCCGCAACCCATAGACCACTCGCGTCAAGGAGACCCACGCGGCCCCACAGAGGTGGAATAGGCCTGGTTACTCGATCCCTAGCTTGCCGCTCCCTAGGCTTTCCTGGTTCTCTACCCAACCCCGGCCGACCATCTCGAAAACTGGGCTGGGAACGAATAAGCTCAATTGGCCAGCGCTTGCGGCCATCTATAAATGCCCAGCTCCCACTGGCCGCATAGCGCGCAACCAGCTCCTGACTGACTTCTTGGGTCCGATTGAATTCATTTTCTCGAACGTACTCAAGGAATCCGCGCTCGAAGGTATAACGCTGGGCAAGGCCCATGACCAAAACGCCAAGACCGGTAGTAAAGAGCATCGCTAAGAAGAGCTTGTGTACTATTTTCAGTTTCATGTTCTCAAAACCCATTTTACGACTCTGCAGAAAATACATCTTGCGTCACACCGGCAAGATCGATCAACTCGAAGGTGTGATTGTGAACCATTATTGTTGAGAAATTATGGAGTAACGAGAAAAAACGCATCATATGCAGGGAGGAATACGAGGATGGGGTCAGAGCGATATTGCCAAGCTAAATAATTGAGATCAGAGGAATCCAGCAGGTGAGAATCAGGCACCGCTCTTTCCCTTTCTGTAAACGCACCCATCTTTTGGGTTTTGTCGCAAGCCGACACATTTTTTTTGTTCAGCTATACCTTCCCGTACAGAATTCCAATTCTTGGGTACATCATGATCAGCTTTAAAGGCGCCATCACCAGCAAGATATCATTTTACAATGCGTGCGATGGTATATGGCCTATTCGCTGAGTTATCGCGACCTGGAGGAGCTGATGCAAGAATGCGGCTATGTTGTGGATCACAGTACCATTCAGCGTTGGGTCGTGCATTACAATGCCACAATACAAATTATCACCAAGGAATTATAGATATGATTGAACGTAATCTGGGCAACATGGAGCGCTTGCTGCGACTGTTTTTTGGTATGGGTTTCGCTGCCTGGGCTGTCGCGCAACCGGCGATGAATGGCGTTGAGTGGTTTGTCATTATTGTTTCAGTGGCACTCATTCTGAATGGGATTTTTTCGCGTTGTTACCTATGGTACATACTCGATTTGAATACTCACGATCGATCTGTAGGGCGTCGCACCGGTGGATCTGTTTGTTAAAGGAACCTCTCGAGGTCGCCCTCGGCTTGTATCAGGCAATGATCTCTTTTGCCTGCAATCCGGTAGCGATTCTTAGCTATTAGATTATAAACTTTGTCTCGAATAAATACGGGGACATACAATCCAACCGACAATAATGGCCAAAAGGCAGACAGCTTTTTAACTACCTGCAGGAATGCCGTTGATCGCAAAAAGCCCTGGCCATGTTGTACATATGCCATGGTCTCAATTTGCTCGACCGATAAACCAAGATAAGTTAGCACCTCTTTTCCGCTGTTAGATTGTACCGAGCAGAATCGAAAGACACTTTTTGGATCACGTTTAACGACAAATTTAACCCAGGCCGAACACAGGTTACATAGACCATCAAATAGAATAATGTGCTCATTTTCTTCGACCACCTTGCATTTCCGGGCCTCAATCATAAATGGATTCCACTTCCAAATCGCCGCGGTAACTCACCAGCATGCCGACAATTGGCATAGCGACCACGACACTAAATCGATACTTGTCTCCAAGGCGCTGCTCAATCGCCCTAACATTTGGAGATAAAAATTTTGCAACAGGAATTCCAAGCACCCGTGTTTGGTCCAAAGCGTAGGTCAGAACACCATTGCTAACACTCAATGCCATCTTCATATGGATTGGCCCCAGCCGCTCCACCAGAAAATTTCCATCTTTGTAAAAGTTTGAATCCATACCATGATCATCGAAATGACGAATCCATCTCATCTTCGAATCATCATGATCACCGAGCACCACCAACCGAGATTTCGAAGAAGCCGGAGGCATACCGAATAGATTGCATATCAGCTGCGCGACTAGATTACCTCGCTCGACCACAACATCGCCTACCAATCGCACCTTACCTGTGTGAGCCTGCTGGATCAGTGGATCAAGCTGCTCGAACTGTTCGCCTAGACAGTCTTTAAAAAGATTAGACATAGCTACCCCTATTTCTTGCCTGGAATATACTTGGCGATCTTGGCGCCCATATTCAGAAGTGTTACCAATGTGCTCTTTGGCAGTGCACTGACCTCTTCATACCATCCAGTAAGTGTCGACACGAAGGAGGACATGTTTCGAATTTTTTCCTTCACCGAATCCGGCGTCTCTTTGTCTTCCTCCATCTCCAATTCACACTGCCGCAATAAGGACAATATCGGATCAATTTCTCGACGTTTACGACCTTCAATAATTGTCAACAACATCTGCCAGGTGTCACCCTTGACCGTAAACCGATCTCTGCGGTCACCCAATACATTTGAGGAGTGAACGAGGTCCCAGCTCTGAAGCTCCTTAAGGCTGGTACTAACGTTAGAACGAGCCACACTTAGCAGCGCAGAGATTTCCTCGGCGTTAAGCGGATCGGGCGCCAGATACAGTAAGGCATGTATCTGGGATACCGTACGATTAACTCCCCAGCGGGTACCCATTTCTCCCCAATGCAGAATGTATTTTTCCATCAGTGGGGTGATTCGCATGTCTTTATTTCCTTTATTTCTGTAATTACAGAAATAACTGTATTATCATCAATCCAAAATGTCAAACAAGGGCCAACGAGAGGTTTTACATGGGACGAAGGCGTTTCAAGGTTCTAGTACTAGGGGGCTACGGCAACTTTGGCAGACGGATATGCGAATCCCTGGCGAAGGAAAAGTACGTCGAGCTACTAGTGGCTGGTCGAGATCTTAAGAAAGCAGCGGATCTGGCGGCGCGCATTAAGAGCAAACATTCCCAGTTACACATTCAAGGGATAGCACTAAATATCGATACCCCGAGTCTATTAGAAGAGCTCAAGCAACTTGCGCCGAATCTGGTTATTCATACCTGTGGTCCGTTTCAAAACCAGTCCTATCGAGTTCCCAGGACCTGCATAGCAATCGGCGCGCACTACATCGATCTGGCAGATGACAGACGCTTCGTTTGCGACATCGGCCAGCTCAAGCAGGAAGCCGAGGAAAAAGGCGTGTTGCTGATTAGCGGAGCCAGTTCCGTTCCCGCTCTCTCGGCGGCGGTTATAGACCACTTCCTATCCCAATTTGGGAAATTGGAACGGATTGAATATGCCATTGCACCTGGAAACCAACTGGACAGAGGCTACGCCACGATTAAGGCGATACTTTCCTATACGGGACATCCGTTCACGACTTGGGTGAACTCAAGGTGGGTAGAAGTGTACGGCTGGATGGATTCCATTGTGCAGGACTTCGGCGCACCCCTAGGCAAGAGACATTTGGCCAACATTGATATTCCCGATCTGGAACTCTTTCCCGAGCGCTACGAGGGGCTTGAAACACTCAGGTTTCGGGCGGGCCTTGAACTGGCGCCGATGCACAAGTTTATGGGATTCATGGCGTGGTTGGCCAAGAAAAAGATTATAAAAAGTTGGGCTCCGTTTGCCCGCATGAGCGTGATTGTCAGTAACTGGTTTTATCGATTTGGCACAGATATCGGCGGCATGCAGGTTGAAATGGCAGGTAAAGACAGCGGCGGCAAACATAAACACCTCACATGGACACTGATCGCTGAACATGGGGTGGGGCCACATATCCCCACCATTCCCGCTATTTTGGTGGCGCGAGGAATTGCCAACGGGGCGATTTCACGAACAGGAGCGAGTCCTTGTCTGGGCTTTTTTTCGCTTGCTGAATTTTTGGCGTATGCGGAAGGCTGGGGCATCTATACGCGAGTCCAATCCACGAAATGCACACCTCACAACGCGTTGCAGTAGTCTAATAATCCAGCCTCCGGCAACTACATCAATGACGCAGGCAGCCCTATGGAATTTACTGCGATAGACTGAAAAAACACTTTGTATCATCAACCAAGATATTGATTAACAATAAAGGTCCTGCAATGAAGCGAACCCTTTTGTACATCGCCTTTGGAACTCTCATTGGAGCGACGTTGATGTACTTAAAAGACTTTAAAACCCAGTCAACCGAACCCATCCAAAGCGGTATGGGACTGGAAGACAGCTTCCAGGAATTCGCCAAAGCTATCGAACAGGCGGGCTCGTTCGTTCAACAGCATCAATGGTATGGCTCTCCCGCGGAGCAGGCAGAGGCTTATCGGCATATATTACGTGGACTCATTTCGGCGATAGAACTGCAAGCGATGAGTGACCCCGACTTCCCCTATTTTCATGAGGTTAACCCGTTTAGCAAAAGCGGCATGGATAACTCCGACCAGCGCTACCTGATCACTCTGTTAAACGGCGAGGCTAGCTACAAAGTTTGGGGGAATCGCGGGACGAGTCGCCGGCTTGATTTCACACTTTATCAAGGCAGTGCTCCAATGGCGTCAAGTTTTGCCACACTCACGACCGAGCAGTTAGTGTCAGATAAAGATGGCAACTTTTGAGCTACACATTGGAGGTTCACCTCAACCCCACAATTGGCTTCCAGGCCACCCCGGAACAACCCGCCTCTTGGTAAGGCAAATTCACTCGAACTGGTCCGGGGAAATCCCCGGTCAGATGCACATTGATCGGATCGACGCCGACCGGCCAACTTATCCAGTACTGACAAAGGAAAAGATGGCGGAGCAGTTGAGTAATGCAACCAACACATTTGCTGAGGACTTGCGGCGTTGGCCAGAATTGAGCCGAACACGCTTTTCCATGTTGATGCCCAAAAACAGGCTAATGCCGCCTCAGGACACCGGCAAAGAAGGAGGGTTAGCCGGGCGCTGGATGGTGGGTGGCCACTTTGATTTGTCCGAAGATGAAGCACTTGTTATCCGCGCTCGTCCTACTGATGCAAGCTATCAGGGCATCCAGCTTGGTCATCACTGGTGGGAGTCACTGGACTATGCGAACAGGCAAAGTAGTCTTACGGCGGATCAGGCCAAGGTCAGTTCTGATGGAGTGATTTATTTTGTGATTTCTCATAAGGACCCAGGTGTTTCTAACTCGCTGGATACTGAGGGCTTTAGTCGAGGGGTGATACTCATGCGTTACGATGGCATGTCGTCTGAGTTGAGTGAAGAGCAGACTCCAGTGGCGGAGCTTGTGAAAATGGAAAATCTAAGGGAATACTTGCCAACTGATGAGCCGGTAGTTTCTGCCGAGCAGCGGGCTGGAGAGATTTCGATAAGACGTCGACATGTGCAGTCGAGGTTTGGGTTGTAGGGGGCGTGGGTTCTTCAAGTGCTCAGCGTGGAACTATTGATTAGGAAGGGCCATATATGGGGTTAGTTTCGCTGGCTGTGAGATGCTGGGGAGGATTGATGACTTCAGCCTAAGGGCTGAACTCACCCCTGCGGGGCTTCGTCGCTGCGCTCCTCGTCCAAAACGGTCTTTTGGTCGCGTTTTGTCCAACCGGCTGGTTCTCACCGCAACGACTCACCTTATGACGCAAAAAGGCCACCCCTGTGGGGTGACCTTTTTGCGTTATATGGTGGGCCGTGCTGGATTCGAACCCCGAAACATGCTATTTCCCGCCTAGCCATGCCTCCTAATGCCTTGTAAATCAGAGAGTTAAAAAATAAGCCCGGCATTAGAGGGCATCAAAAGGCATGAAGATGGTCCCATGGTGGTCCCAAATTTCAGCCCGAATTGCAGAAATCATAAATTTAGCAACCCACGCTAGAGATCAATAAATGGAGGAACACCATCCTAACTCGTGTTCAACCATACAACCTTGCAGTTCACGGCCAGTACGCTCCGCCCAGCTCTATAGAGCCAAGAAACGCTGTACTACCAGCCCAAGCCAATTAGTCCCCGCGATCAAGTGTTGGGCAATCACTTTGGTGTAATTTACCTGCTACTTTACTGCCGCCAGCGCCTGCTGTGGCATACCGGCAATTTTATGGCTTCGCGAATTCAGCTCGTTCCCGGTCAGGTTGGAACTTCAAAAAATGCTTTCAATTCGAGACTTATCCGTCAGCGTTTTCCAGTAACAACACCCCGGCTCCGGTATTGGAAATCGGTGCGTGATAGTGCTTATGCAGACAATTCACTTTGTCGCCCAGTGCTCCCCGCATGACCAGCCACATTATGGATTCAATCCCCTCGGTGCCGGACTGCTCAATAATCTCCGCCGTAGTCTGGTTGGCAAACCAGTCGGGGCTGTTGATAATACTTTCGATACATTCAAGATCGTAGTCGACATTGATAAGGCCCGCGCGTTCGCCCTGAAGCTGATGTGAAAGCCCCCCGGTGCCTGCGATTACAACTTTCATATCCTTGGGATAGGATTCAATCGCTACCTTTAACGCCTGGCCGATTTTGTAACAGCGCCTGGCGCTGGGAAGCGGATGCTGTACTGTATTCACAGCAAAAGGGATGGACTTGATAGGCCAAACCTCTTGGTCACCGAACAACACCCGCATCGGGTTGACGAAACCATGATCCACCAGCATCTCCTGGCAGGTGCACATATCAAACTCCTGGTTGATCAAGGACTCTGCGACATGCCAGGAAAACTCGGCATCGCCGGTAAAGGGCGCGGCGAGTTTCAGGCCCCAACCCTCGTCAGCATTTTCGTATTTGTCAGCGCAGCCAATAGCAAACGTCGGTATTTTATCGAGGAAAAAATTGAGACCATGGTCGTTGTAGACCACAATAATCATATCGGGTTTTTTCTCCGCAAGCCAATCGTGTACCGGCGTATAGCCATCGAAAAATCGCTTCCAATAGTGATCCTGAGTCAAACCCTCGGAGATCGCGTTGCCTACCGCGGGTATGTGTGAGGTGGTGATGCCACCAATAATTTTAGCCATTCCAGTAACCGCCCTCTTTTTCAAGTCTCTCTACGAGGCCTTCTCTTTTTTCCAGAAGATTTTCTCTGAATTCATCGCCTGTTATCCCTTGGAAAGCAGCACCAGCATCCTGAACGGTGACGCCTCGGGGAATACAGAATTTAGCCATTAAATAAATGTTGGTCCCGGCTCGCAGCACACCCAAAAAATCCTGTTTAGTCACCAACTCCTTCTGAGCCTCGGTAAGCTCAAACTTGTCGCAATAGGCTGCTGGGTCTGCTTCAAACTCCTGGCGACAGCGCTCCTCGTTGAAGGAGTAGAAGAGCTTGTTCATGGCGAAAGAGCTATGCGCCCTCTGACCATCGAACACATAGGTTCCCGGGATTTTGTCGTATTCGTGTTTTTTCCAAACCATTTACTGTCACTCCTGTTTGCTTGAATGATGTGCGTCAGGCCTCATTCAACGGAAATTCTTCGGTGTCGATCTCAAGCTGGGTCAAGGGTGGGTAACGCTCCCCTCTCACCGTTGTCTGGTTAATAAGCGCGCTTGCTTCAACCAACAACATCGGATCAATAGAAAGCTCTCCCGCCTGCAAATTTTCTTCAAGATGTTGGATCGAGCGAGTGCCCGGAATGGGAATGATGTTATCGCCCTGTTGCAACAGCCAACACAACGCTAGCTGTCCCGGCGTACACCCCGCCTCTTTCGCAAGCTCTTTGTAGGTCTGGAATAACTCTCGATTGGCGGTAAAGTTTGGCTCCTGAAAACGCGGCATGCCCCGGCGAATGTCTTTCTCAGCAAGAGCATCTGAGTTGGCCAAGCTACCGCAAAGATACCCTCTAGCGACAGGGCAAAAGGCCACGAGGGAAACTTCCAGTTCACGGCAGGTCTGGAGCACAGCAATCTCGGGGTTGCGCGACCACAGTGAGTATTCTGTTTGTACCGCGGAAATCGGATGCACTGCGTGGGCCTTGCACAGTGTAGCTGCCGACACCTCGGAAAGGCCCAGTGCTCCCACTTTGCCCTGTTCAACCATCACCGACAGAGCACCCATGCTTTCTTCGATCGGGACAGACTTGTCCCAGCGGTGCAGGTAATAAAGATCAATATGATCCGTCTGCAAATTCCGTAGCGATTCCTCGATGGTTTTCTTAAGCGCTTCCGGCCGACCATCGATCACACGCTTACCGTCAACACCGACCATGCCGCACTTGCTAGCCAGGTATATTTCATCGCGCCGATCTTTTAGCGCCTCGCCGACCAGTTTCTCATTACTGCCAAAGCCGTAAAGCGCAGCTGTATCGAAGTGCCGGACTCCAAGATCACAGGCGCGGTGCAACAAGCGAATTCCATCGTTCCTCTCGGGTGGATGCCCATAGGCATGACTGAGATTCATGCATCCCAAACCAATGGAGCCCACCGATCGGCCTGCTATTTTCCGCTGCTGGATGATATTCGGTTCCATAGTCAATCAGCTCGCCAGCTGTTGTTCCAGATCGTGCAACACCTTGTAACAGGGAAGCACTTTACTCACGCTGGAGTTGGGCTCACGGCCTTCGCGAATCGCCGCAAAAAACTCTCTGTCCTGTAGTTCGATGCCGTTCATCGATACATCGACCTTGGAGACATCAATGGGCGCTTCTGAACCGTCGAACAAATCATCATAGCGGGCGATATAGGTGCCGTTGTCGCAGATGTAACGGAAGAAGGTGCCCAGGGGTCCGTCGTTGTTAAAGGACAGTGACAGTGTGCAAATCGCACCATTTTCAGCCTGCAACTGGACTGACATATCAAGCGCAATGCCCAGCTCCGGATGAATCGGCCCCTGGATGGCATTGGCTTTTACAATGGGTGAGCCTGCCTGGTAGGCGAACAGATCAACCGTATGTGCTGCGTGGTGCCACAACAGGTGATCGGTCCAACTGCGGGGTTCGCCTTTGGCATTAATGTTTTTACGTCGAAAAAAATAGGTTTGTACATCCATCTGCTGAATATTGCGCTCGCCGTTAACGATACTATTGTGAACCCATTGGTGCGATGGATTGAAGCGACGCGTATGTCCCACCATGCACACCAGCCCGGTTTCCTGTTGCGTTTTCATCACCGCCTCGGCTTCGGCCCAGCTGTCTGCCAAGGGAATTTCCACCTCTACGTGCTTGCCTGCTTGCATACACTGGATAGATTCGGATGCGTGTTGTTGCGTAGGGGTACACAGAATCACAGCATCGGCCACTGTTTCCGCCAATGCCTCTCCAAGATCCAGTGAGACATGATCAATACCATATTCGTCAGCCACTTCCTGAGTCTTGTCGAGCTCACGCCCTACCAACGAGACCACATCGACACCTTCAATGTTCTTGATACCATCCAGGTGTTTGATACCAAAGGCGCCGGGGCCAGAGAGTAAAACTTTCATTTGAATATCCTTCCAAGGTTTTCCCAACGTCGCATCAGCTTGCCGATTCCTCGGGCCAATACAGTCGCATGGGGTTAGCTACCAACAGCTTGCGCTGCAATTCGGGTGTGACGGCGATGCGCGGAATGTAATCCACCAACAACCCTTCGTCGGGCGTGTGAGAACTCATATTGGGGTGCGGCCAATCGGTCCCCCAAAGCACTCTATCCGGGAAGGTTTCAACAACCTTCCGTGAGAATGGAACAACATCGTCGTAATGGTAATCCTGTTGCTGACTCAATCGCTCCGGACAGCTGACCTTGCACCAGAAATTATTATTTTCCTGCAGAAGCCGCAGGAACAAGCCAAACTCTTCGCCATCAATGGGCTTGCTGACATCCGGTCTTCCCATATGATCAACCACCACGTCCGTAGGCAGTGCGGTAAAAAAGTCATAAAGCTGCGCAAGATCAGCAGCCTCAAAATAGATGACCACATGCCAGCCCAGGGGCGCAATTTTCGCTGATATCTCCTGGAGAGAATCAAAGGGCAATTTATCGACAAGGCGCTTTACGAAGTTAAACCGCACGCCACGCACACCTGCGGCGTGAAGTTCCTGCAATTGCTGCGTAGAAATATCGCGTCGTACCGTCGCAACACCACGCGCCAGTCCATTTGAATCCTCCAGGGCATCCACCAGGGCGCGGTTGTCTGCATCGTGACAGGTAGCTTGTACAATCACATTGCGACTGAAGCCCAGGTGATCCCGCAGGGCCCACAGTTTTTCTTTGGGTCCGTCACAGGGTGTGTACTTACGCTCTGGTGCATAAGGGAAGACGTCGCCGGGACCAAACACATGACAGTGCGCATCCACAGCGCCGGGCGGTGCCACGAAAGCCGGTTTACTGGGGTTAGGATGATACACGCGCCACCCGAAATCCATGGTGAAATCACTCATGGCTCACTTGCCCCTCGCTTCCAGAGCCGCATTCAAGCGGGGGAATACCCGCCGTGCGTTACCCTCGTACACTTTGTAGTGATCCTCTTTAGACAGGTTCAAGGCATCCACATAGCGCTTGGTATCGTCAAAATATTGTCCGGTCTCCGGATCAATACCGCGAACCGCCCCGACCATCTCCGAGCCAAACAAGAGATTGTCTATGTCGATCACCTTGAACAACAATTCTATCCCGGGTTGATGATAGACACAGGTATCAAAGAACACATTTTTCATCACATGCTCTACCAAGGGCGGTTTTTTAAGCATATCCGCCAGTCCTCGATACCGGCCCCAGTGATAGGGTACCGCGCCACCGCCGTGAGGAATAATAAAACGTAAACTCGGAAAGTCCTTGAAAAGATCACCCTGGAGCAGCTGCATAAACGCTGTGGTATCGGCATTGATGTAGTGGGCACCGGTCGCGTGAAAGTTGTGGTTGCAGGAACCGGACACATGAACCATCGCCGGCACATCCAGCTCCACCATCTTTTCGAAGATGGGATACCAACTGCGATCTGTCAGTGGCGCCGAAGTCCAGTGACCGCCTGAGGGATCCGGGTTCAGGTTACAGCCCACAAATCCCAGCTCATTCACAGTGCGCTCCAGTTCCGCCACAGAGTGCTCAATGGATACCCCGGGCGACTGGGGTAATTGGCACACACCGATAAAGTAATCAGGATAAAGATCGACGACACGTTTGATCAGATTATTACAGGCCATGGTCCATTGTTCGGATACGGTGCGGTCACCCAGGTGGTGAGCCATCGCGGAGGCGCGCGGCGAAAAGACTGTCATATCGGCGCCCCGCTCTCTAAGCAATCGCAACTGGTTTTGTTCCACGCTCTCACGAATCTGGTCATCGCTGATAGCAGGAACATCGGGTAAAGGCTTACCCGACTTGTACGCCTCCAGTTGCGCCTCCCGGAACAGTTGGTGCGGTTCAGGGGCAGTGGTGTAGTGGCCGTGGCAATCGATAATCATTTTTCTACCTCCGTTCTAGTTATTTTACTCTCTTCACAGAAGCAGGCCGAACGAATGCCATCCAGCATATTCCCCAGGGACTCTTCCCCCAAGGACGAATCAAACTGTGCCGCCCAGGCTTGTCGTTCCACCGTTGCCAGACTCATCCAGGGATAGTGACCGGCTTCTTCCACGGTTCGGGCCGCCTCCCGCATTTCAGCGGTGCGTCGTTCACCGTGCTGCAACGATCTGGAGATCAGGTAGCGTGCATGTTGCGGCCAGTCGGGCCCGGGGAACATATTGTCCAGCGATGCCAGTACACTCTCCTCAACGCCGTAGTGACGACCCGCCAGCAACGACTCGGTGACCAGCGCCTCCAACCCTTTGACGATCACACTGCGGCACATCTTGGTTGCCGACGCCACGCCCAGTGTGTCCGATACCACAGTCATATCACTAAAGCCCAAAGGCAAACCCAACGATGCCAGTTCGGGCGCGTGCGGACCGGACAAAAGTATAGGCGAACCGCTTCGCAAAGGCATAATCGGAGACATCACCGACGCCTCTACAAATCGCCCGCCCGCGTTTTCGATCACACCAGAAGTTTCAAGCTTGGTACCCGGAGACACCGAGTTCAGATCACTAAAAAAAGTGCCGCGCTCTAGCCCGCCAACAATGGATCGGGCAGCATCACCAGCCTGGTCTGCAGTCACCGCAGACAATAGCAATTGACAGCCGTCCGCAGCTGTCTCGGCAACTTCAGCGACAGACAGTCGCGGGTTCGAAACCAGATCCTGCAAATTCTGCGCGGCTTTGCTTTCGGAGTTAGCAAACTGATAATCCCATACCCGCACCTGCACATCAGACTGTTCGAGCAGGTCTTCCACCAGAGTGCGGCCCACCTCACCCAGACCTATGATGCCCACACATTGAATTTTCATGTAGCAGACTCACCGCTACCGGCGGGGATCAAAACTTCACCGCGCATCAGTAAACGAGCAGTGCGTAACAATGCCGCCCGCTGTACTGTAATACTTCCTGAACCCTCTTCTTCCGAGACCTCCATCTCCACGGTAAAGAACCCGGTGGGATGCTCTACTTCAAGGGTGATACCGCCGTCACCGTGATCCCGAGAGGCAATCTGCTGCGCCACCGAACCTGGCATGACACAGGCAGTGGCCACACTGACAGAACCCAGTACACCGATGGCTTCGTGCACGCGATGGGGAATAAACGTTCGAGTATTGATAACGCCGCCGGATACCGCCGGCGATACCAGACACATTTTGGGTACGGTTTTGTTGGCAATGTCCCCCAGGTTCATCAGCGGGCCCGCGACGAGCCGGATGTCCTCCAAGCGTCGTTTCAATGCTTCATTGGCTTCCAATTCGGCGGGGCTTTCAGTGCCCGTCAGGCCAAAGTCCGAAGCTCTTAACAAAACAACGGGCATGCCATTATCAATGCAGGTAATTTCAGTACCGTTGACGGTGTCAATGATGTTGCCCGTTGGCAGCAGTGCTCCGCAGCTAGACCCGGCGATATCCTGGAAATCTATAGGCACGGGAGCTGCTGTACCTGGAACGCCATCGATGCGAGCAGTGCCTTGATAGTTGACGCGGCCATTCGGAGTCTGCACCCTGGCCACCGCCCGGGCACCTGTGTTCACCATCTGAATACGCACGTCGGTAATATCGTCTGTCGCCGCAACCAAACCCCGCTCGATAGCGAAGGGACCCACGCCAGCCAGAATATTGCCACAGTTCTGGACATCAGAGACCTCGGCCTTTTCCACCACTACCTGCAGAAATAAGTAATCGACATCATTGTCCGGATCTGCCGATGCGCTCACCACTGCCACCTTACTGGTCAGCGGGTGGGCACCGCCCATACCGTCGATCTGGCGCTCATCTGGCGACCCCATGGCTGCCAGCAATACTCGATTGCGTTCACCCTCTGCTTTGGGAAGATCAGAGGCCAGAAAGTACAGTCCCTTGGAGGTACCTCCTCGCATCACCATGCAGGGAATGGCAGTTTGCACGAATCAGCTATCCTGCAGCGTCTTGACGTAACGCAGGCCCTTTTCTTCAAGGCGACCGCGCATATCGTAGATATCCAGACCCAACTCACCGGCGGCAAAGCGTTTGCGCTTGGCCTCTTCATTGGCAACCCGCTGGGTAACCTTGGCGTGCACTGCCTCAGCCTCTTCCCTGCGCACCACTACAACCCCATCGTCGTCGGCAACAATCAGATCACCCGGATTAATCAGCGCGCCAGCACACACAACCGGCACATTGACGTTAGAAACCGTTTCCTTCACGCAACCCTGGCCGTGGACTGCCTTGGACCAGACAGGAAACTCCATTTCGGTGAGCGTGGCGATATCCCGAACACCGGCGTCGATGACCAGTCCGGCCACGCCGCGTGACTTTAGGGAAGTCGCCAGCAGATCTCCGAAATACCCATCGGTACAAGGGCTGGTAGGCGCTACCACCAGGATATCTCCCGGGCGGCACTGTTCTGCCGCCACATGCAGCATCCAGTTATCATTCGGTGCCACTTCGCAGGTAACCGCTGTTCCGGCAACGACCACAGGCCGATAGATCGGTCGCATGTAAGGCGCCAACAGGCCCTTACGGCCCTGTGCTTCGTGCACCGTGGCAGATTCGGCGCCCTTATACAGCGCAACAGTATCGGCAAGTACACGGTCGATCTCGGTGACACATACAGGCATGGTCTATCTCTCAATCGGGTTAGCTATCTTCACAGCATACAAGTCCCGCTATATTTTGGGATGTTCAATTGTTGCCATAGGCTATTAGAATTTACTATAGTTAATGAAATCTAAGAGGTACTGCGTTGCGCCCTTTACTCAACCTGCGACACCTGGCTGCCGCTCTGGAAGTTCGCCGCATGGGCTCTATCAGTCGCGCCACCGAGAAAGTTCATCTATCTCAGTCCGCCATAACCCAGGGCCTGGGCAAGCTCGAACGAGAGCTGGGATTCGAAGTGTTTAGCCGCTCTCACGACGGCCTGTTACCGACAGAAGCCGGCGAGATATTTTTGCGCCGTACTGAACTGGCCATAGGTTTTCTGAAACAGATGGACAATGTGCTATCGCAACGGGGGAAAGGCAAAAGCGCTCAGATTTACCGCTCGCTTACCACTACCCAATTGCGCGCCCTGATGACCGTGGTTGAGCAAAAAAGCTATACCTTTGCCGCGAGCCGACTCAAGTTGGCCCAGCCCACTGTGCACCGTGCGGTCCAGGTTACAGAGAGTATCTGTGGGTATAAGTTTTTCGGAAAATCCCCCTCCGGGCTTGAGCCCTCATGGCACGCCCGGCAGCTCGCTCGCTACATCGCCCTGTTCTTCACCGAACTTTCCCAGGGTATCGAGGAAGTACACGAGCATGAGGGCCGAATGACCGGACGACTGCGTATCGGCAGCCTTCCCCTCGCCAGAACGCACATGGTCCCACGTACAGTGGCAAAACTTCTTGAGGAATTTCCCGAAGCCCGCATTAGCATTATCGACGGCTCCTACAACGAGCAACTTCCCGCCCTGCTGCACGGCCGGTTGGACGTTATCGTCGGCGCACTACGAGATCCGCCTCCCAGCCCTGATATTGTGCAGAAAAAACTATTTCAGGATTCTCTCAACATTGTCGTGCGTCCGGGCCACCACCTGGAAAAGCGCGATGGTGTGAGCCCCACGGAACTGCGCGACCTGGACTGGATAGCGCCGCGGGAAGACACTCCTGCACGAGAAGCGTTTACCCATTTTTTCGAAAACAACGGGCTGTCACCACCCGAGCATGTGATCGAATGCAGCTCCCTGGTGGCCACTCGGGGAATGCTGATGGAAAGCGACCGGGCAGCCCTCCTCTCAGCAAGACAGGTTGAGGTGGATGTCCGCTTCGGGCTATTGTCGGTCTGCACCCAACACCTTCAGGGAACGGGTCGAGATATCGGCATCACTCTTAGAAAAGGCTGGAAACCAACGCAGGTCCAGCAGCGATTCCTGGAATTGCTTGAAGAAGAATATTGATCAATCAGATCTAGACATCCTCGTAGGGCAAGCCGACATATTGCTTGGCAATGACTTTCAGGCCCTCCTCTGTGCGCAGATAGTAGTCTCTCTCCGAATCCATAAAACGCGCGAAGGTCCTGCTTTCCATACCGGTCGTAACCTCCTCTCCAAAGTTGTGCAGCATATTCGACAACCACCAGGAAAATCGCTCTCCGTGCCAGACTCGTCGAAGAGCGACTTCGGAGTATCTGGAGATACACTCAGCGTCATTCTCCTGGTAGACCCGTGCCATGATTTGACACAGTGCCGCCACATCGGAAGCGGCCAGATTAAGTCCTTTGGCACCGGTGGGTGGAACAATATGCGCGGCATCCCCTACCAGGAAGAGCTTTCCATATTGCATGGGCTCGCAGACAAATGAGCGCAGGGGGGCGATACTTTTTTCAAGGCTGGGGCCGGTCACCAGCGCGTCGGCAGCATCTTCAGGGAGACGACGTTTCAACTCTTCCCAAAAATCATCATCACTCCAGTCTTCCGCCTTATCGGTGAGGGGAACCTGGAGATAGTAGCGCGACCGGGTCGCAGACCTGCGGCTGGCTAAAGCGAAACCGCGCTCGCTCTTGCAATAAATCAGTTCCTCGCCGACTGGCGGCGTATCGCTCAGCAGTCCCAGCCAGCCAAAGGGATAGACTCGCTCATGCTCGGTGCGTTTGTCAGCGGGAATAGTCTGTCGAGACACACCGTGAAATCCATCGCAACCGGCGATGTAGTCACAGTTAATGGTGTATTGCTCACCTTTGTATTCAAAACTTACGGAGGGGTTCTCTGCGATCACGTTGTGGAGTTCAACCTGGGCGGCCTCATAATAGGTGTCCAATTCAGCTACAGCCCTCGCCTCCATCAGGTCCTGGGTAATTTCAGTCTGTCCGTAGCAGATCACCACATCGCCACCGGTTAACCCCTTGAGGTCAATATGGAAACGCTCGCCATCAGCGGCAATCTCCACCCCCTCATGAATCTCTCCCTCGGCGTCCATACGCTCGGCCACGCCCGCTTCGCGCAGCAAGTCTGCAAAGCCCTGTTCCATAATGCCGGCACGGATACGCCCGAGAACGTAGTCCCCGGTCACCCGTTCCAGGATGATATTGCCGATGCCCTGTTTCGCCAGCAATTGCCCCAGCAGAAGGCCTGACGGGCCTGCGCCAATTATTGCTACTTGTGTATTTAGTGTCTTCATCAGAGCCGTCACTTTCTCAACGATAAAAGATGGGAACCACTAATCTAAGCACAGGTACACCAGTGAGCCATTCACATTCGATCCAATTTCTTGTACTTTTCAATCAGACTCGCTAGACCGCGCTATTGCAACAACGGAGATCCAGATGAAGAGTGAACACATTCCCAACTACGGTCTGTACGGTGAAACACGAGATTCTGCTGCAGAAATAGGTATACATATTGAAGAGATCGCCGAAAGGAGTGCGGGACAGAACTGGGTAATAAAACCCCACAGGCATGGCAAACTTTTCCAGGTCTTGTGTATTTTTGATGGAGAAGCCGGCGTTGAACTGGACGGCAGTCGCCACCAGATTGATGGTTGGAGCCTGGTCACCATCCCGATCGGCGTTGTTCACGGATTCAGTTTCAAACCCGATAGCCAGGGCGTTGTTATCACGCTCTCGGACGAGATACTGGCAGCAATTTTTCAACGAAACGATGCTGACTATTTGCGCTCATTGTTTGAGAGTGCAAACGTAATAGACATGAACTCCGAAGATGAACAGCGGAGATTACTGCAACAATACATTACGCTAATGCGCTACGAATTCACCGCTGCGAACGACGCGAAATTTGTGTCGCTGCAACTTCTGATAAACCTGTTTCTAATTACAATAAAGCGGCAGATCGATCACCAGTCAATGGACACGTCCATTGCCGAGCCACATCTCAAGACCGTTGACGCATTGCGCAGACTGATTGAAAAGCATTTCAAAGAACAGTGGCAGGTCACGCAATATGCGCACGCGCTCAATATTTCCACATCGACTCTAAACAGAATGTGTCATGAAAGTTTGGGTGCTGGTGCGAAATCAATCATTCTCTGGCGAGTTGTTGTTGAGGCGAAGAGACGACTGACCTACACCCAGCAACCGTTAGACCAGATCGCCTACTACCTCGGCTTCAAAGACCCCGCCTATTTTTCCAGGTTATTCAAGAAATCAGAAAATATTTCACCTAGTGAATATCGAAAGACCCAGCAGCTTTGAGCAGTAAATAATAAGCACCGAGCAACTCGCAGCTAAAAAGTAGTTGACATAGTCAACCTGATTGGCATATAGTTGACTTTATCAACTACTATTAATAAGCAACAGTTATGCCCAGTGAGTCACTTGGTGAAGCATTACATCAACTAATGCACGCTTACAAACATTTGCTGCATGAGGGTATCCGGGAGCAGAAAATTGAATTGCCGATCACGCATATCAGAGCACTGAAGGGCATCTGCCGCAACCCTCAAAGCACAGCCCAATCAATCGCACTGCGGATGCAGCGGGATAAGGCGCAGATCACCCGTGCGCTGAATGACCTTATCGAGGCTGGGATGATTGCCAAGGCAGACAACCCTCAGGATCGCCGCAGTCAGCTTCTGAAACCTACATCCAAGGGCAAGAAAGTCATGGCCAAACTCGAAGCGGCAGAAGATTTGGCTGTGCAGCAGCTAACAAGAAATTTGGAAGCCGAAGATCTAGCATTCTTTCTTCGTCTCAGTAGCACCATGGCAAACAACGTAGAGCCGGCTCCCACAGCGGAAACAGGAGAGCACTAGCATGGCCAGACCAGCACCAAGAACTCTCGAGGTGATCCACTGTGAGCACCTCACACCCAATATGTTGCGCGTTACACTCGGCGGGCAGGGAATGAATAATTTTCCGAAGGATCAGGAAAGTGCCTACGTAAAACTGGTCTTTCCCCAGCCAGGTGAAGCGCGTCCACTTATGCGGACCTACACTGTCAGTGAACAACGACACAATCAAATAGACGTGGATTTTGCGCTGCATGCGGCGGAAGGCCCCGCGACAGCATGGGCATTGAGCGCACAGCCTGGAACAGAGATTCTGGTTGGCGGACCGGGACCCAAAAAACTTATCAACAGCGAGGCCGACTGGTTTTTGCTGGCGGGAGATATGACCGCCCTGCCCGCGCTCAAAGCCAATATTGCTCTCCTTCCGAAAGACGCAAAAGGCTATGTGGTGGTCGAGGTAGTGGATGAATCCGATATTCAGGCACTCGACTTTCCGGCCAACATTGAGGCGCAGTGGATTGTAAATACCCACGCTGAAAATGCGGCAAGCCCCCTGCTTGATCGAGTCAAACAACTTCCCTGGCTACCGGGCCAGCCTGCTGTCTGGGCCGCTTGCGAATTCCAAAGTATGCGTGCGCTGAGGAAGTACTTCAAATTTGAGCGCCAATTGGCCAAAAGCCATCTCTATATTTCCAGTTACTGGAAATTCGGCAGCACCGAAGATCAACACAAGGTCGAAAAACGAGATGACGCTCAGGCTGCGATGCAGTAACTCATAATTGAAAACTACCGATCCCATTGAACTGAAAAAACACCAGTCGGCTTTGTCCGTTGCGGTTTTTCGTCGCTACCTGCCCTCCAGTTGCCTTTCCACTTTCGCTGGCTGGATTGTGCGCTTCCTGTTGGGGTGGAGCGCCTGGGAACTGACTCATTCCGCATGGTGGGTCGGCGTGGTCGCCGGGCTCATGCTGGCCCCGTGCTTCCTGTTATCGCCAATTTTTGGGATCGTCTCGGATCGCATTAATCCTCGAAATGGATTGATAGTCTCGGTTTTCCTACAGGCACTAGTAGCCTGTGCCGGGGGCATGGCGCATCTACTCGGCTGGTACTCACTGCCCTGTTTGCTGTTTCTGGCGACGCTATACGGCGCAGTATCCTCCGCCCACACTCCGATCAGATTGGCTCTGATTCCGCTGCTGGTGCCTCGAGAAATGCTACCGAGTGCGGTCGGGTTTTCCGCCATTATTTTCAACACGTCGCGCATTCTGGCACCCGCAGCCGCTGCCTGGCTGATCACACAGACTTCCGTTGCCAATACGTTTTTTACGGCAACACTATTACTGGCCGCTGCACTGCCATTTTTGGTTTCCGTCTCAGGTCTACGTGAGAAACGGCAACGCGAGCCCACCTCCCTTTTCGAGCAATTTAAAGCCGGGGTTCAGCATGTCAGGCATCACTCCGGGATCCGGTTGGTGTTTGGATATACCTTACTCAATGCCTTTCTGGGCCGAACTGTCCTCGAGCTGCTCCCCGCCCTGTCAGGCCAGCTGCTGAGTGGCGGCGCGGCCACCCTGGCCACACTCTCGGCCTGCGCCGGCGTCGGATCAATTCTCGGCGGTATCATAATGAGCCGCCAGCGCAGTGATGAACGCCGAATGTTGAGACTGCTCACACTCTGCCTGGCCGTCGGATCTATCTGCCTGATAAGCGTGGTCTGGCTGAAGGGGCTTGTGGCACTGTGCGCAGTGATTATGAGCGTTAGCCTGATAACGACTATGGTAGGTACCGGCACTCAGATCCTGACCCAGCTCCTGGTCGCTGACGACTACCGAGGAAGAGTATTAAGCCTTTGGACTGTACTTGCTATGGGAGGGCCGGCGCTGGGCGTACTGGCCATGGGAAGCCTGGCGGACAAGCTGGGCTTCCCAAGTGTTCTACCTGGGTTTTCATTGGTGTGTGTCATCGGCGTCACAATGCTATACCGCCGGCGTGACCGCCTATTAAGCGCGTCGCCAGGGTAACCGCTGGCCCTGTGCGCTATTCTGCTGCGATCAGCTCCTGCAATATTTTTCTGGCGTGAACCCCACCCCGATCGATATTCAATGACATCAGGGAGCGATCAGGGTTTGCATCGTGATTGCGTTGCTGGGATTCGAGCATTTCCAGGTCTTCCGTGAATATCTTCTGTTGAGATTCCCGAATAGCTGTCGTCAGTGCCGAATCTATGACATTGAAATTGCGCGCCATACCCCAAAAGTACCAGCAACTGTTCTCGGTCTCCGGGGTGATGAGATCGACCACAATACCCGAGGCGCGATGTTCCACTGGTGCGTCTATTCCTCCGTGGCCAACATGGGCTACGCCCACATCGATGATGACACTACCCGGTGGCGTATAACGGCAGATCTGCCACCGATCCACCGGTAATTCAGGGTCGAGATTATTGCCCCTGAGTGCATCCTGCCAAAATGGTGGGGCCGGGATGTCCTCCATGAAGCGACTGACAGTTGCGCTGTGTCCGTCACGGTCTGTGTCCGGCGCAGCCTCCTCTATTTCCGGTTGACCGATACTGGTGGCGTGAACGTAAGTCTCGTGGGTCAAGTCCATCAGGTTATCGATAAGCAGGCGATAATCACATCGAATGTTGAACATTCCCCCACCAAAGGCCCAGTCGGAGCTGCGCGCCCAGTGCAGATCAGGAATCAGGTCAGCATTCGCCAACGTAGCTTCTCCCGGCCATACCCAAACGTAACCGTGACGTTCTATGGCTGGATAACTGCGTATGCCTTTGCGGAAATTTTCAACTGACTGGCCGGCCATGCCAGCGCATTTGCCATCGGCATTCATCCTCATGCCGTGGTAACCACAAACAATCAGACCATCCTTAACTGTCCCTAGGGATAACGGCGCGCCGCGATGGGGACAAAAATCTTCCAAGGCCGCCACCTCTCCATCCCCCGATCTGAACAGCACTAATGATTCGCCACAGATGACTCGACCCAGTGGCTTACCCTCGATCTCGTCGGGGGTACAGGCCACATACCAAGTATTTTTTGGACACTCAATTTCATTACTCATATTCTTTCTGCTCTCCGGCCCTCAGGTTCATATTGCTTCCTTCCCACTCCAGGTTTTTGTGTGCCAAGACCAGCCGAACCTTTTGTGCGCAAACTAACATATCGCTATGGTATAGAAAAAGCATGGCTTCGACCTATTTATATAGAGAGTTATGCTGCGCGTAACACTCGGTAGCTCAGAAATGACAAACTTTTCACCGGATCAGGAAGGCGCTTTTATACGGCGGCGGCACAGGTACACCTATACATATTTTCTATACCATTCAATAAAAACAATAAATTGTACAAATAAGGTGGTGGCATTTAGTGTGGAATCAATTATCTCTACAACTACCTGTAAAAGTACCTCCTAAAAGTACAAGGATATCTCTCATGGTCAAATTATCACTAACTGCATCCAGCGCAACAGTCCTCACATTGGTTCTGGGCTTGCCGAGCGCCTCTGCTCAAGAGGCCGCTGAACCCAAAGCAAGTAATTCGGGGGGTATTGAGGAAGTGATTGTCACGGCACAGCGCCGGGAACAATCACTGCAAGACGCGGCGATATCTGTTCAGACCTTTGATCAGGATAAGCTTACTCAGGCGGGGATGGAATCTGCTCAGGACCTGGGTTTGATCTCCCCCGCGCTGGGCGTCTCTGCTGGCGGCGGTCCATTGACGAGCCTCTTTGTTCGGGGGGTTGGTGCTCTGACAGTTAACCCGTTGACCGACTCAGCTGTCGCACAGAATGTCGATGGTATCTATTTGGGGCGTTCAAGTGGCGCTGCAGGGCTGGCCATGTATGACCTCGAGCGGATCGAATTGCTAAAGGGCCCTCAGGGAACTCTGTACGGTCGGAATGCGACAGGTGGTGTTCTCAACTATATTCCGAACAAACCGATTCTTGGCGAAAACTCTGGATATTTACAAGCTGAGGTTGGCAACTACGATAAAATAGGTTTGCAGGGGGCGGCTAACATTGCGGTTTCAGACGATCTCGCGATTCGGGTTTCGGGGAACAAGCTGGAACGCGATGGATATTCAGATGATGACACGAATGACCAGGATTCATACAGTGTGCGCGCTCAGATATTATTCGTGCCTAACGATAGGCTGTCCATTCGGGTGGCTACCGATTATTCGAAAATAGACAGTAATGGCCCGGGTGGCGACCTGGTTGGAACCTACACTAATCCACCCGTGGGACCGATTACCGAATTCACACCATCAGGATTGTCAATTGATAGTGGACCCACGGACCCTGGTGCCAATGCTATTCGTGGGGGCGTGCTGCACACGCCTTCATTTGCCCCATTTCAACCGATTGATCGGCGTGAGCTGTTCCAGGATCTCAGCTGGACCGGCTTCATGGCTGAGATTATCTATCAAACAGACGTTGGCACGCTGACCATTCTGCCGGCTTACCGGGAGTCAGATCAGGACTATCAGTTCTCTGGCCCGGGATTCGCTCCTGCAAAAACAGAGGAGGAGAATGAGCAAACCACTTTTGAAATACGCTTTGCGACAGATTTGGATGGTCCACTAAACGGTATCCTAGGCGCGTTTTATTTCGACGAAGAGATCAGCACGAGCGGTGTGTTTGCGCAAAACTACGCTTCTCCGATACAGAATTACGATAACGGTGGCGATAGCTGGGCGGTCTTTGGGCAAGCCACATTCGAGCTCACAGACACGTTTCGCTTAAATGCAGGGGTTCGCTACACCGAAGACAGCAAGTACGTGGATGGCATAAGCGATACATTCATTACCTTCTGCGGCGGTGCGCCTTTCACCGGTAACTTTCTCACGCCGCCACTGAGTTTCCCCAATGGTTGCGCCTCCGGCGCCATGCCCGCACACCCGATCGAGAACGATCGGGAAGCATTTATTCAACATTTTGTTGATAACGGGCTAATTGCGCCAGATTCTGAAGCTACTGTCCCGGGCAGGGGGCGACCTCCTTTTTATGATTTGACGATACCCGGAGGCGTTACTCCCACTCTTGGATCCATTGTGAATCTTGGCGAAGGCCAGCTGTCGTCTGACCTGGACTACGACGAGACGACTTACAGACTTGGCGTGGAGTGGGATTGGGCCGACGAAAATCTCTTATACGCCACCTTTGAAACCGGTTATCGCGCGGGGGGAGTTGATCTCAGTCTTGTGTCGCCGACCTATGATCCAGAATTTATTGATGCATTTACACTTGGCTCTAAGAACCGTTTCTTCGACAACACCCTGCAAGTTAATGCCGAGTTGTTCCGGTGGGAATATGACGGTCAGCAGGTAACGTACTTTACGACCCTGGAAGGAGCGTCGGCTTTCCCGATTGCGAATGCCGATGCAACAATTGAAGGTCTGGATCTTGACATAATCTGGGCAGCGACTGCCAATACCACTGTCGGATTGAGCATGCAGTTTTTGGATGCTTCTTATGACGAGCTGACATTGGTTTCCGATCCCGGCAGGGGACGATTTGGCTGTGCGTCTCAGGGTGTGAGTGGCGGCCTCGAAACCTACAGTTGTACAGGAAACGAAATGCTGTATTCCCCGGAATTTGGCGCCGACCTGAACCTGAACCATGTATTCAATCTCGGCGATTACGATTTGTCCCTGACAGCCGTCGTATCGCACCGGTCCGAGCAGGAAACCAACTTTCTTTTCCTGGATGAGACGGTGTCGGATTCGTATACAACGTTTAACTTCGATGCGACGCTGTTCGCAAATGATGGCGGGTGGTCGGTTTCGGCTTTCGTCAGGAATGCCGACGACGAGAGGTTTAGCATGAACACGAATGTATCAAACCGTGGACTGGCCTACGCTATTTATTCGCCGCCGAGAACCTACGGGCTTCGTTTGATGGCTAACTTTTAGCAGGCCTGACACTCAGGAATGAATAGGCCTGGCTTCAGACTCTCGAGTTTTGAGCAAGGCCCATTGTTTTTGAGACTTTAGGTAACACCGAGTTTTTTCCACTACCACCAGGCCCAGGTAGAACCAGCTATGATGAAATGCATCCCCAATAGTGTTTTCTTTATCAGTTTTCTGGCCTGTTCGGCGGTATTGAATGCAGCTGACTCTGTTGAGAAAGCCGCCTCGTCTTCAGCCAAAGCCGACAAGCCAAATATTCTTCTCATTGTTGCTGATGACCTAGGGTTTTCCGATCTAGGCGCGTTTGGCGGTGAAATTGAAACGCCAAATCTGGATGCTCTCGCCACGTCGGGAATTCGTCTCACGAATTTTTATGCATCTCCGACCTGTTCGCCGACGCGAGCCATGCTGCTGACGGGGCAGGATAATCATCGCGTTGGCATGGGCGCCATGGCGGAGGCGCTGCGGTCTTTTAAGATGCTGCAGGGGCGACCCGGATACGAGGGGTATCTCAACCCGGAAACCACCACCATTGCCGAAGCCCTGTCTGGCGGAGGCTACCGAACCTACATGACCGGAAAATGGCATCTGGGCAATCAGCCTGAATTGCAACCCACAGCGCATGGTTTTGAGAGGGCCTTCGTGTTATCGCAGGGAGGCGCCGACCATTTTGGTGCTGGTCAAAACGGCGGCCCGGCGTTGCAGCCCGCGACATATAACGAGAATGGAAGCCCGGCACAGTTTCCGGTTGGCACCTATTCAAGTGACTTTTTTGCCCAGCGTTTAGTGGATTACCTCAGCGAGGAAGATGACTCCGACCGACCGTTCTTTGCCTATTTGGCCTTTACTGCGCCACACTGGCCACTCCAGGCCCCGAAGGCGCTGATCGCTAAATATAAGGGCCGCTACGATGCAGGGCCAGACGCTTTGCGATCCGCCCGTTTGCGAAGGATGGAAGAGCTGAGGCTGCTAAACGACGCGTCCCAATCTGCGAACCTTGTTGGCCTGGACGACTGGTCGGCCCTGTCCGAAGAGCAGCGCAAGATCCAATCCAGGAGTATGGAAATTTACGCTGCCATGGTGGATTCAATGGATCATAATGTGGGTCGTGTATTGGATCATCTGCGTGCCACCGGAGAATACGACAATACCGTCATCATTTTCATGTCTGATAATGGCGCTGAGGGCATAGAGCCTGGAGCGCTTATCAAAAGAACATCAAACTCGACCGCTCAGGAACACAAGGCTAAAGTGCTGGCGACCATTGAGTTGGGAAATTCGGATCTTTCCAAGATGGGGACCACCGAAAGTTTTATTACCTATGGGAGCCAATGGGCACAAGCCGCAATGGCGCCATTTCGCAGGTTCAAGGGAGCAATAGAAGAAGGTGGCGTGAGGGTGCCAGCATTCGTCTCGGGCCCCGGTGTGAAAGGCCAAAGAATAATCGACAGTCCGCTATCTGTTCGTGACATTATGCCGACAGTGTTGGACATCGCGAATACGACCCACGATGAGGGCTCTAAAAGCGAAGTAGCACGCGTTGGCGATATTTCCATACCCTCGGCAAAGTCCTGGAAGCCCATGTTGGAAGGGTCAGTGGATGCTGTGCGCTCCGAAACTGATGCGCTCGCCTGGGAATTTCACTTGAACCGCGGCGTTCGAGTCGGAGATTGGAAAGCGGTATATGGCAAAGGTGCTTCGGCGCATCCAGGAGACCCCAAAGCGCCATCATCCTGGAAGCTTTACAACCTCGCGGTTGATGCAGGTGAGACTCAGGATGTCAGCGCAGAGAATGCCGACGTGCTTCAGCGCCTGGTATCACTTTGGGATTCATATGCTCAGGAAAATGGCGTTTTTGTCCCCGGTCCTCGAAAGTGACCTGAACTACTATCGCCGGGAGAAGCAATGTCGCGGACTGTTTCGACTGCCACAGGCGGCTCGAATTACTAACTTTTCAGGGACAGCTTAGGTAGGTTGAGCGAAAAATCTCGTTCGCTTATGTACTGGCCGCCGGAAGATACCTGTTACTAAACCGCCAATAACGCCTTCATTTTTGACCATGCCCCTACTGACCCTGATTCTTTCATAAGCCCGACATAAGAAGGGTTGCTCCACTCGCCCACACCCGTTTTATATCCATGGGTGGCTCTCATTCTGGTCAACCAATGATCCAGTTGCGGGTATTGCACCCACCAACCCGACAATTGCAACTGCTCTAGCCGTTCAATATACGGAAGCATCGCAAAGTCCGCCAAACTGATATTCCCTCCCACCAGCCAGTCGCTGTTTTCCAGCGCTGAAGCCATATCCTTAATCAGCTTGTCGTAGGCCAGGACTGCAAAACGTAACCTCGAAGACTCCATGCCATTAGTCACAATATCTTCCATAACGGCTCGTCGTGCAGGATCGGGAATCTGTGCAAAAAAGCCCTGCAGGGATTCATCTGTAGCATGGCGCTGCAGTAACTGATGGCGAAATGCCACGCAAAAACTGATTACGGCCACCTGCTCATGCAGGCCGGCATCGAGGCGGATCAACCAAACCCGGGTATACGCCCGTTGGACCGCATCCTGGGGAAACAAGGGCGCATCGATAAAGACTTCATCCAGATACTCGACGATCGCGTTTGACTCGGTAATGACATCGCCATCATGAACCAGTACGGGCACCAACCCCTTAGGGCTAATCTTTCGAAAATCAGGAGAAAATTGCTCCCCCGCCCGCAAATTTACATGCGTTCCTTCCCAGGACAAGTCTTTGTGTGCCAATACCATCCGCACTTTTTGTGCGCAGACTGACATATCGTTATGGTAAAGATGAAGCATGGCTTCGCCCTATTTATATGGAGAGTATCGAACGATTGAACCAGCTACGCTAAAACTAAATGGGCTGTGCCAGTGCGATCATCGACTCTCGCATAATATTAGCGTGCTCTTGTTTATCACCGCCTTCAATTTCGATCTGGCCGAGGCGACCCGAGTTTTCCACGACCATGCGGCAGCGCTCCCAACGACGCTGTTGAAACGCATCCAGAGCATCATCGAGTGTGCTCCTGGACGCCAATTCTTCCGCCAGGACGATAGAATCCTCAATCCCGATACACGCACCGGAAGCCAGATGAGGTGTGGTGGCATGTACGGTGTCGCCGATCAGTACGACTCGGCCACGAAACCAGGGTAGCGGAACAAGCAATCCTTCCAATGGCCTGAGCTGAACTTGTGATGTTTCATCGAGCTGATCCCGCAATGTCTGTACAACTGGCGCAGGAAAAGTACTCAGCAAATCTTTAAGCGTGGAAACTAACTGGTCGTCCGGAACGCGTTCTTTAACCTTCTTGTCTTCGGTCAAAAACAAATACACCTGATCTTTCGACATGGGGTTAATGCCTGTCTTCAGTTTTGGCCCCACCCACATCAGGGTATTTTTTGCCTCTGGTGGGCGCGGCAATACTGCACGCCATACGCCCTGTCCACTGTAGTTTGGTTTGGGTGCATCAGGCAGCAGCCATTCCCGGGTTTTCGAGTAGAGTCCGTCGGCACAAATCACCAGGTCAAAGCGGTCGCTGCTGCCGTCATCAAATTGGACCGTTACCCCTTCATCATCCTGCTCAATCGCGCTATAGGTATAGCCCAGCCGTACTTTGGTGCCTGTATCCAACACTTTTTTGGACAATATTCTGGCCAGAACAGGTCGCATGATAGCGCCACCACCGGGTACATTGGCGCCGGCGACGGGCGGGTTTGGTATCGACTGAAGTAGTTGTCCCGTGGGAGCCAGAATCTCAAGCGCTTCTTGAACGCTGCCCTGCTCCAGAAAATCGTCCAGCACGCCCAGGATTTTCATGGCGCGCAAGGTAGCACCACCGACACTAATACCCGCGCCATCAGCCTGCCAGGCGGGGTCAATCTCCAGCAAGTGCGTCTCGATGCCTTGCTTGCGAAGCTGGATTGCCGCGGACATACCGGAAAAACCGCCACCGATAATCAAAACTTTTTCAACTGAAATGCTCATAGGCTTTTCCTTTAAGCTAAATTACGATTTCATTTCTGCCGTTACGAGACCGTCTTTACTGACATGAAGCCTCACTGCAGCTAGAGACTGTCCCAGGCATGGACCGGAGATGCAGTTGCCAGACGCTATGTCAAAACGCGCCCCATGCCCGGCACACACAATGACGTCACCCGCCTTATCCAGGTACTCGTTTTTTTTCCAGGGCAGTCGTGTGTCGCCATAATGGGGACATAGGTCCCGATAGGCGTAAAGCAGTGAATCCTTCTTTACTACGAACAAGCTCGGCTGTCCGCGATCGAAAGGGTCAAATCCCCTCGCTCGCCGCTCATACAGGTCATCGATATGACACAGTTCGACCTTCCTCACAAACTTAACGGGCGAAAGACCCTCTTTCTTTATAGTGTCGCTACTAGCCAAAATGATCAGCTTTTATCAGGTGGTGGCCCCATCGGTGCCCACTTCTCGCGATACTCCATCAGGAACACCTGAGAATTGTCTGCGCCCAGAGCCGCTTCTCGTGCGCTCCAGTTGTCATCATGGAGGTCCATATCGGCATCATATTCGATTTTACAGCCCAAGGGACTCGAGAAATACCAGTAACAGTTGGACCCAAAGATAGGACGGCCAGGACGCAAGAAGCTCTGGTAGCTCTTATTCACCATATTGGTACCGGCCTGCATCACGTCGCTGGGACCCTGCATGTGAAAAGTAAAATGCTCGCAGCCCTTCATATGGGGTGGCGTCTGGATCATAAACATTGTGTGATGATCCTGTGTGCCGGCTGGGCGCATGAATGGACCGACACCAGTAAAACGATCTGTGGTGACAAAGCCCAAACGCTCTGAATAAAAAGCTTCTGCTTTAGCATAATCAGGCACAAAATAAACCACATGAGAAAGGCTAACGGGCTTGGGCTGTGCTTCTTTACTGACGGCGACATCATTGAGCGGACGCTGATCCGGTGAACCGGGTACGTTGGTCTTAACCGCAGGCGTAGACAGCTTTTTTCTTATGGTGACTTGAAAGCCCAGCACAAATCCCAGGTCGTCCATTGCCTCCAATGAGCCATCATCCAGTTTCTTGACTTCACGGTCTTTGCCCAATTCCTCGGCAATGGCGTCCAACGCCTCCTGTTCAGCGACCCCATAGACAGTCTTGCGTAACATGCTACCGCTTTCCAGAGCGGGAGGCAGCAGTGGATCATCCTTGCTGGCAATGATGACCGCAGTACCATCCAAGGCTTCAAAACGACCATGGCCGACATCGTCAAGACCATAGTCCAAAAGGAATTGCCTACAGGCTTCCACATCATCTACACCGAATATCAGCGCATCTGGTCCAACAATATTCATGTTCATCTCCTTAGGATTTAGCGATCCGGCCGCCCAGGGTCTCTGACACCCAGTCGGCAATGTAATGCCCGGCATTAATGCTGTTATCGAAGCTCGAATGCTGCACTCCGCCTTCTCGCTCGGTAAATATTTTCAGCTCCCGCTTGGGACTGTTGACCAATTGCTCGTAGGTGCGTTTTGCCCACTTAAGCGGAATTTGTGAGTCCTTCTCGCCGTGCGTCACCAGAAATGGCACCGTGATGTTCTCGACAACGCCATCGAGATGTACATCTTCGGCAATTTTCATGAATTCTTCAGTATCTTTGGCGCCCCAGACCCAGCAGACATGCGACCAATAGTGAGGGACTGGGAAGTCGCCTTCGTTTTCGAGACGACATTTTTGCACATCGCGCCAGTCATGGTTAGCTCCCCAGCAAACACCGCAGGCAAAACGGGGCTCAAAGGCCACCGCGCGTGGGCAGAAATAGCCCCCTAGAGAAACGCCTTCCATACCGATCCGCTGTAAGTCAACATCGTCCCGAGTCTCCAGCCAATCAACGACAGGGCTTGCCCAGTGTTCCGAGTCATAACGCGCTGTGAAGTCTTGCAGGCGCAGAGCTTCACCGGTACCTGGCTGATCGATAATCAGCGATGAGACGCCACGTTTGGCAAGCCATACCGGCAGACCAACCCGGTACTTCATTTCCTTGGTAGAATCCAGACCGTTGACTTGCACTAGCAGAGGCGCTGGCCCCGTGGCATTTTCAGCCTGCACCAACAGACCGGAAATATGCTTTCCTTCATATGGAATTTCGACTCGCTCGCAGTTTTCATCCGCGAGGCGAATGCTCCTATCGAACAAGTCCAGCATACGCTTATACAGATCCAGTCGACCTGCCGCTCCATGGGCCTGAAGACGTTCACAGGTAATCAGGTAGGAAGCAGCACGACCATACTTTTCACCCGCTGAGAACAAACGTCCGGCAGCTTCGTCTTCCTGCGCCAACTCACACAGCTGATCGGCCATCTTTGCCCAGGTGTCGCGGAAAGCCTGGGTTCCCTGGGCATCGGGCTTCATGGCGGCTTCCTGGAGAGGTGCGCACATGGCTTCTATTTCGCCAATTCGCGCACCCATCTCAATTGCCAGGTCAACCGACAGGTTCCACACATAATTTGTTGGAAAATATTTGAACATTCGAAATCCTCAAATTGATGTCAGTACTTGGACTTGACGGTTAGGAATTGGAACACGAAGTCCGCAGCTAGCCAGACAACAGTACCTGCAGATAAGATTCACATTTCAGGGTTTGCTATTACGTTGGGCAATCATGGCAGCTCGACATAGATAAGAAAAATTGTTTATATCTATGTCCTTCCATATTATTTATTTATAGGTAAAGCATGCGATTCAAGACCCTGGACCTGAATCTACTGGTGGCACTGGATGCCCTGCTGGACGAGCAGAGCGTGACCCGCGCAGCTGAGCGGGTTCATGTGAGCCAGCCTGCGATGAGCGCCGCCTTGGCTCGGCTGCGCGAGCACCTCAATGAACCGCTGTTCGTGCAGCATGGCAAGACCATGATTCCTACAGCCGCCGCCCTCAGAATGAAAGAGCCACTTAAGGAACTCCTGCAGAGCATTGATATCCTGGTAACACAGGGCAGTCATTTCGATCCCGCGACTTCCCATCGACGATTCAGAATCGCGACTTCAGACTATTTGCTGGCAGTGCTGTTCCCCGCCTTGATTCATCGGCTGGACCGCGAGGCGCCCGGTATTGGCATGGACTGCATCCAACCCTCAGAATTAACCCACGCCTTATTGGATCAGGGTGCACTAGATCTATTTATCGGGCCAGAGGAACTTGTCTCCCCAGAGCATCCGACAGAACTTCTTATTAAAGAAAAATATGTGGTGGTGGGATGGTCCAAAAACCCTGTTTTCAAGCAAGGCAGCATCAGCGCGGAAGATTTCTACGAGGCCGGCCACGTGGTAGTAGAGATCGGCAGGCAAGCCCGTACTTCGTTTGCCGAAGCCCACCTGCAGCAATCTAACCGGAAACGGCGGATCGACATGCGGGTCTCTTCCTTTCTTATAGCCCCGGAGATGGTGGTCAACACCATGAAGCTGACAGTGATGCACGAGCGACTGGCAAAAATGTTTGCGAATCGGTTGGAGATCGCCATCTCAGCGTTACCCTTCGAATTTCCCGTAATGCGGGAGATGATCCAATACCAACACTCCCGCCAGAACGACGATGGGCTGCGCTGGCTTATTGATCAGTTAAAGCAGGCGGGTTAACTGCTAATCGACCTATATTTTTTATTGATGATACTCCATAGATATAATCAGTTTTTAAAATAGACAAGCAAAGCCTATAGTTCGCATTCTAATGAGAGGTTTTCGAAGGCAACCACTTTCGCTTGAACCTGGAGTACGATCAGATGAATGACCCTGACATCCCCAGCATAGACATTGATCCATTCAGTGACGCAGTACTGCACGACCCCTATGCCTACCACGAGGCGTTGCGAGAGGCGGGGTCCGTATTCTGGCTGGAGTCTCTCGGCGTCTATGGTATGGCGCGTTTTGATGAAGTAAGGGCATCTTTGAGCGATCACGAGACTTTTGTGTCCAGCCGCGGTGTAGGTGTCGCTGATTTTGCCAAAGAAGAGCCCTGGCGCCCACCATCGCTGTTACTCGAGGCAGATCCTCCTTTGCATGACCGGACCCGCGGCATAATGAATGCAATCCTTACTCCGGCACGAATCAGAGAGCACGATGCCTTGTGGCGCGAGCGCGCGCATGAGCTGGTTGATGAACTTACAGAAAATGATAGCTTTGATGCGGTCAAAGATCTCGCCGAGGTCTTTCCAATGCGTATTTTCCCCGACGCGGTGGGCCTGATGGACGAGGGCCGGGAACACTTGCTGACTTATGCCGCTGCAGTGTTCAACGCGTTTGGGCCCCGTAACCATATTTTCGAGGAAGGTAATGCCTCCTCGGTGGAGGCTTCTGCCTGGGTGGCCGAGGCCTGCAAACGGAAAAATCTCAAACCGGGTGGATGGGGCCAGGATGTATTTGCCGCGGCAGATCGCGGTGAGTGCACCCCGGATGAGGCTGAAAGACTCGTTCGCTCCCTGCTGTCAGCAGGTGTGGATACAACGGTAAACGGTATCGGCCACCTATTGCTGGCTTTTACTGAGCATCCTCATGAGTGGGACAAGCTTCGGGCAGACCCCAAACTCATCCGGCGGGCAGTCGACGAAAGCATTCGCTGGGACTCTACAGTACAAACATTTTTTCGCACGGCGTCGCGAGACACCGAAGTGGCAGGCCACGTGATTCCCAAGGATTCGAAAGTGCTTCTATTCCTGGCATCGGCTAATCGCGACCCGAGAAAATGGGACAAGCCAGAACTTTTTAATCTATCACGAACAACAAGTGGTCACGTCGGATTCGGCGCAGGCATTCACCAGTGCCTTGGCCAGGTGATCGCAAGAATGGAAGCACAGGCTATCGTCGGAGCCCTCGCCGGACGCTGTGTATCAATTCGCCGTACCGGAGAGCCCGTACGTAGGCTTAACAATACTTTGCACGCGCTGGCATCACTACCCGTAACCGTCGAACTCGCATAGGAATCCAACATGTCTCGCACATTTATCGACCTGTCTATCTATCTCGAAAACGATGTGATCACTGATCCACCTTTCATGCGACCGAAAATCACTTATCAGAATCACGCTGAAACCGTGCCTGAAATGGGCCATTTTTTTCCTGGTGTAAGCGCTGAAGAACTCCCAGGTGGCGAGGGGTTCGCCGCCGCAGAGTCGGTTACCCTGTCAACCCACAACGGCACCCATCTCGATGCGCCCTGGCACTTCCACCCCACCATGAATGGCGGCGAGCGGGCCATCACCATTGACGAAGTGCCACTGGACTGGTGTTTCCGGCCCGGAGTCAAGCTGGACTTCCGCCATTTTGATAACGGCTACGTGGTCACCGCCGCAGACGTGGAAGCGGAACTGAAACGTATCGATTACGAACTGCAGCCGCTGGATATTGTGCTGGTCAACACTGCCGCCGGCGGGGCATTGGGCGACCCCGACTTTATCAATATCGGTTGCGGCATGGGCTACGAAGCCACAATGTATCTCCTCGATCGGGGCATCAGAGGGACTGGCACTGATGCATGGTCCTGGGATGCGCCATTTAGTCATAACGCAAAGCGGGTGGCCGAGACAGGCGACACTTCCTTGATCTGGGAGGGCCACAAGGCGGGCCGAGATACCGGCTACTGTCACCTGGAAAAGCTACATAATCTAGAGTCCTTGCCACCCTTCGGTTATACCGTCTCCTGTTTTCCGCACAAGGTAAAAGGAGGGTCCGCTGGCTGGACCCGGGCCGTCGCGATAATAGAGGAATAGTATCGACGTGAAAATCATTGTCACCGGTGCAAACGGCTTCGTAGGGCGCGCCCTCGTAGAGGCGTTGCTGGAGACGGGTGATCATGATGTTGTGGCCGTTGATAAGACAACCCCAAGCTCTCCTGTGC
>JBGCGJ010000055.1:0-50466 GCA_045110675.1 Halioglobus sp.
GTGGGAGAGGCCTGATCATAGGTCAGGTGCCAATAGTGGTAATGAGAAACCAGGCGCGCAAGAGGCTCGCGCAACCAGGTGACAAACTTGCAATCTCGATGCTGGGCCAAACCCAGGTATTTCATAGGCAAAAAATGCCCGTGGACACACAGCGCTTCTTTGTACTCTTCTGGCTCTACCGCTCGCTTGGCAAGCAGCGCCGACTCATTGCGCAACTCCGGGATTTGATTCAGCGGATAATCCGCGTAATCGTGCCTGAAGCCATCGCCAAAATGCTCCTCCAGCGTCGCACGAAAACTCACGCCGGCCGTTTTAGGCATATGAATCGAAATGATCAGCGGTTGTGATTTCACTCGTTACTCACTAACGGATGCTCCTTCACTCATCAGAGGGAGTCAATTTGGCCTACAAATGTGGGCGTACACTAGGGCTGAACTTCAATCAACTCCATGTGGCGAATTCGGGATCGCATTTCCTGGCTTACCGCCCTCAGCTGAGCCTCATTATTAAGAACCCTGGGCGTGATTATCACCAGCAGTTCCGTCCGCTCATCCTTGGTGCTCTTGGTCCCGAACAGGGCACCTAGTACGGGGATTTTATGCAGCAAGGGTAAGCCGGAGGAACCCGAACGGGCATTTTCCCTGATCAACCCGCCCAATACAACGGATTCATTTGATCTGACTGCAACTCGACTACTTATATTGCGTTCCGAGAACGAAGACTGCCCCGTAGCGACGTCAATTTCAGCGCCGATATTGCTGACCGATTGTTCAACATCCATTGTTACTAAACCACCCGCATTCACGGAAGGTCGCACCGACAACTTCACCCCAGTATCGCGATACTCAACGGATTGCGTCGTTCGTCCGCCATCTGTAATCGTCTGGGCCGAAAAAATCGGTACCTGATCACCGACGTGAATGTACGCAGTATGGTTATCCAGAACCATAACAGAAGGTGTCGAAATGACATTAATCAGAGACTGTGAAGATAGTGTATTGAGAACTGCCCTAATGTCACCGCCCAGTGCATTGGTCACGGTATACGAAAAACCAGGAACGACAGCAGCTACACCTTCCGCTCCAGTATCCAATAGGCCAGCTCCATCATAGTTGTTTCCAAGCCCATTTTTGAACGACCACTCCAACCCATACCGCAAATCGTCTGTCAGCGTAACTTCAAGAATGCTCGCCTCAATAATCACCTGGGTAGCAACTACATCCAGCTCCTTCAGGGCGACCGCAATTTTTTTGTAATCCTTACCGGTTGCGTAAATCAATAGCGCATTATTCTCGTCATCTGCCACTACTCGTATATCGTCGAAGGTAAATTGAGCATTTCCATTGCTTCCGGATAACTCTTCGCTGTTAGCGAATTGACCCACTCCCGAGGTAATTCCACCGCCACCCGCACCTGAGCCACCAGATGATCCAATGGTTTCCTGACTTAGGCCCGGGGCGACCTCAGAGATCCGGTCAGAATTACCGAAATCGCGATTACTGGAACCGCCAGACTGTCCGCCGGCAGTCGAACCGGCATAAATACTGCTCAGCAGATCCGCCAAACGACTGGCAGTGGTATTCTGAATAGGATAAACATGTAGTTGCTTTTCAAAGTTAGAATCAGGCTGCGTATCCAATCGCTCTATCCATTGCCCCACACGATCGAGGTATTGTGTGCGGGGTGTAACCACAAGGATGCTGTTAAGTCTGCTCATCGGAATGATTCGAACAAGCTCGCCCAGGTCTGTGCCGTTCTCCTTTTTCTGCCCTCCCAGAAGACCTTTTAGTGCTGAATTCATCTCTTCTACGGGTGTATTCTCCAGCGGGAAAATTCCAACTGACATACCCGCCAGCAAATCCACATCGAAGGTGGTTACCATTTGCATCCAGCCATTGAGCTGATCTCTAGTACCACGAAGCATGAGTAGGTTGCGGGAATTATCTATTCGAACAAAGGCCGACTCATCAGCCACGGGCTTTAAAATATCCGCCATGTTGGCAGCGCTGATGTATTGCAGGGGAATAATACTGGTACTAAACCCCGCTCCGGCATTTTGCGCATTGGACACGCCGCCAGATAATCCCGCACCATGGTCGGCACCCGTAATGAGAAAACGATTGTCCTGACCGCGAACCATCAGGGAATTATTAGCCTTAAGCAAGGACTCTAGAATTCCCAGGAGCTGATCGCGAGGGACTGGTGTACGCGTTCGTAAAGTGACCTCACCCTTGACAGGGTGATCCACCATATAGTCCAGGGCGAGGATGTCATTCATGATAGCGTGCATGACTTCGCTCAAAGGTGCCTTTTCAAAATTCAGACTGACAGAATCTCCAAGCAACTTTATCGGCATCTTGCGCGAGGGAATCTTGACCTGTTGATTATTGCCTCGATACAGCACTGCTTCGGCTCGGGTTTCACCCTTAGCCTTCGCATCGGCCAACTGCGCAGCTGTCGTGGATAAGCCCTCAGCCTCTGCTGCAGCGACAAGTTCAGATTGATCTACTGAAGAGTGACTAACACCATCGACTGAATTCTCATCGGAACTAGAGTTAGAAGACTTGATACCCATCGGTGCACAACTGGCAAGCACAAGGCTAAACGTCAGTGCGGAAACTACTCGGCTCGCACGCGTATCTATCGAAAACATCATTGATACCCCGGAATTTTTCATAACTTTCGTTTTCTCATATTACTGCTACGTTTTTTTGTTTTTGTACTTTTACCCACAGACTTCAATTCCAACCTCTCTTTCTTGCCCGACCTGACAAATACAGCGTGATCCATACCCATAGAATCGAGAGTCCAGTCCAGGAGTTTTCCACCGACTAAAACGCGGTGCTTTTTGTCGTCGACTAATGCGATGATGCCAGCAGACGAACCGCCGCCAAAAACGCCAGTCAAGCTTACACTGGCCAGTTCTGCTGATGGCGCTCCATCATCAGCCGTCTCTTCCACAACGGCGACCGCATCAAGAGCACGACGAGACGGCCAAAACAGTGGACGACTCACAATTTCATTGCTTTGCAATGCGGTCACTCTTTGCACCGATGTCACATCGGAGAAGGCCAACGATTCCGCAGCGGGAATAATCGGCTCGGGCGCGGAAAGAAACAACAATCGGAGAAACGAATAGAGCAGCTGTATCGCCAGCACTAGGCCTAAAAGCACAACCTTCAGTTCGATTCGACGCTCAGTGACCAACGGATTTCCGCTTTCTTTATATCTGTTGGGAAGAAAGTTTTTCACTGCAAAGCCCTCAGAGAAAAAATCTGCAGACTGGCTGTCACCGCCTGCACAGCTGGCTCGGCGGAACGGCGCGCCGCGCGGTTCGGTCGAACATCAAAGGACTCAACCATCAATATCGGAGAATAATTCGCAATTTCACCAAGAGCTGCGTCCAGTGCCGCCAGATCGCCCTTGACGGTTAAGCTAAGACCCACGTGTTCGAACTCTTCCGTCTGAGAAGCCGGAAGTATTCGGCTATTGGTAACGCTCAAACCGGTTGCCGCTATCAGCTCGCGTACATTTCTTTGCAGATCTGCAGCCACCGATGCTCTATCGCTGGTAGAGGGATAAACGAGCTCGGCAATTTGAGTACTCACCTGAGCTGACGACTCTTTCAATCGTTCTTCACTTTGGACCAATCCGTTCAACCTCGCAATACGCGGCTCGATCCTGTCAATTTCATTTTTATAGTCGGATCGCAAGATCCAAAAGCCACCTAAAACATAAAGCACTAACAGTGCAGGCACTGCGGTGGATAGCCCAACAATTATCGCGGCTTTTTTATAATCCCGGAACCAGTTCATTGGCGATTCTCACTCTTCAACTCGATCTCCAGAGTAAACTGTTCCAAGGCACCAATTTTGGTTATCGCTGACCGGGATTCTACCTTGGCGAAGGTTGGCTCTTTGGTCAGCGTTTGGATGACTTCAGCTGCATTGCTCGCCCGACCCAAGAACTTCAACTGACGACCTTTAAGCGAAAAATTTACCAGTGACGCATCATCCTGCAAAAGGTGAGTTAACTTAGCCAGGACATATCTGGGATTTGGTCGATCGGTAACAAGGTCGTTTACGACTGATATAGTTTCATTCGCAGCAACCAGAGCACTGCGCATATCGGATGCATTTCTCGCTTGGGAAGCGACCTCGTCAGACAGACTCTGATAGCGTTTCAATTCGAGGTTTTTTACGCCGGTTGCCACGCCAAAAATTAGCGTCAATAAAACCAAACTACAAGCGAGCATACCCGCCACCCGAAGCAACCTTTTGTTATAACGCCGCAACCGTCGATTCTCGCCAAAACCGGTGAGCACAACAGGAGAACCGTCAATGAGAGCCCAAACTTCCTGTGCATCCGCCTGATGGGAGTCGCATGTCCGGCCCAAATAACTCATCGTGGAACTCAGGGAAACGATGGCAAGCTGAATTTGAAAATTAGCATCGTTGCGACCAGATATTACCCAACCGTAACCCGTATCAGATTCAGGAAACGGACTATTGGCCAATACTTCCATGGCCATAGCAGCGTCCAAATCGTTTTCCACCGCCAGTGGCATTTCAATAGACCTTGCCAGCACCAAAGTCTCGGGAAGGAGTATCGCCTCGCATTCAGTGACAGCTTGGTCGACAACACGTCCGGCGTGATAGTAAGTAACGGTGGATTCACTGCACAGCTTTACCACCTCATCCAATCTGGATTTTACTGGGGAAGATGCTCCCCACAAAAACTCACGCCACGCGGATCGCCAGTACTTGCCAAGTAAGCGAACATCAAAGCCGAATAGATCCCATTGTTGTGCAGACTGCCCCATCATCATCCTATGTATGTTTTGTCAATGGCATCGTTTGTAAGACTCGAGGCGGCTCAGTTCGAACAAAGCGCCACGGTAGCTTGCCAGCGCCAGTGGTACCGCTCGCAGCCCAGCGCCGCCTAAGCCAAATTTGATCGCCAACCCGAACCAAGGCATCAACACGATACGAACCTAAGCTACCACTACGAGAAGAACTGCCGATGCTTGAAAGTCTGTTGTTATTGGTATTCGACTGCCCTGCAGCGATACGATCTAATTGTTTCAATGCCTTGTCTGGATTCAGCTTCGCCAAAACATCGAGCACAGATTGAGGTGCCTGCGACCAATCGATAGCGCTTCGTCTTGAATTCCCCACCGCAATCGAATCCCGAATGCCATCTAGGACACCTCGATTGACGCCATCGACCCTAAGCACATCCTCGATAGCACTAAAGCGCGTAGGTCGACCGCCCCGGCCCCCGCCGGTGGCGCGCCAGTTTACCACAGTGTCGCCAAGGATCTGAGCATCGACCTCGCTCAGACCACCGTGAACTCGGAATAAAGATGCCAGCATTTGCGGGGAGGCACTATTCAGATCAATAAGACCTGAAACCGGTACCAAACTGACCGTTACATCGTGGGGGCCTACCTCAAAACTCATGGGCTGCTGCAACTGCCCCGGATTGGATTGCTGAGCGCCTCCGGATACAACGCTGGCCAGCATCAGCGAAATGGCACCATCACCTGCTGCAACCGCTTTAGCTTTCGCTGCATGCAGTTGTGCCATGCGGGTATCTACCTTAGCTTGGAAAACGATACCGGAAACTAGCAATGACATGGCGGCAAGAAACCATACGACGATAGCGAGCGCGACTCCTTTTTGATTATGCAGATTCTTCATATTCAACGCTGCACCTTCAGTATCAGCTCTGGCCAGAATCGCCCTCTTGCCTTTACCGTCATTCGCACCAGCGCGGGAAGCTCATCGCCAAACCATTCGTTTTGCCAGTCGGTGTCGAACTCCGCGCGGTATGAAATATTCAGCTCCTGTATTTCATCGATCAACACGCGTTCAGCAGTTTGAGACCAATCGACATCTCCTCTGGTACCGGGGATCTCCTGCCACCTTAACTTGAGGGCCTTTTCGTCTTGTTCGAGGCGCAATAATAAGGCCCCACCCCAGCCTTCGCCGAACTGCACAAACGCCTTCCAACTCATTGCCACGGAGTTACCCAAAAAGTAAGAACCCTCATTGGTGCCGCCTCCCATGGACAACCCGGTACTAGCCCGTCCGATGACAGCAGATTCGAAAGTATCGCGCAAAAAACTGCTGACGGAACGAACTTCATCTACCCTATTAGTCATAGAACTTAAGGTGGATTGCGTTTGACCAAATGTTCGCAATGCTGAAATAGTTGCCACCATAATTAGAGACAAAATTGCCAGCGAGATAACCACTTCTACGAGCGTAAACCCAGCACTGCGACTAACATCGCAAGCTTTCTGTTTATCCGGTGAAAAACTGCTCATTGCGAAATACCTTCGACCACCGAGTGCAGCGCTACGGTCTTACGACTGCCACGATCCGGCCAACTCACCTGCACTGCAATAGACTGCAAAGAACCCGCGCGCATTGCTGAAGGCAATTCCATGGGGGACGCCTGCACCTCCCAGCGGAACTCACCAGCCGTTTCTCCTGTGGCATTCAAACCTGAAGATGGCACCACCGCATAGTTAGCGAGCAGAGATCTGGCCAACTCGACCCCATAGGCATATTTTTCGTCGGTGCGCACATTTCGTGTAGCTCCACTTACCGCCTGATAGAGCAAACCAAGAGTCATCGACAAAATGGAAATGGCGACTATCATCTCCAACAGTGAAAATCCCTGGCTATGGCGTTTAGTGAGTCGCATTTCGTTCCTGGGTCACTCGACCCACCATCCAATCGACTAGAATCTTTACACCCGCTCCAGTTGGCGAAGTTAGATCGATACCACCACCGCTGGAGCCACCCTCGGGGTAAAAGCGGATAATGCCTGAATCGCGTTTATTCAATTGCGCGGCGGAATGCACCTGAATTTTGAACCCCTTGGGCAACTGCTGACGTTTGTCATTAAAACGCAATTGATTCTTCTTGGGATTGACTTCCACATCCTGAGCCCGACCACTGTTTATAGCGGCGTAGCGAGCCGATTGAAGCATGGTGACAATATCCCCTACCGCTTCACGATAGAGAACAGACTGGTACATCCGACCGGTAGCAGGCACGGAGACGGCCAAAACAAGAGCGGCGATCGAAATCGCGGCTATTAACTCCAGCATCGTAAACCCGGCCAAGTTTCGCAGCGGTGGGCGTGGAATTGCTTGTTTCATTATTATCATCACAGGCTTACCAGGAGACTAGAGCGAACTCGATTTCACTGCCAATTGCCAACGTCAGAATCTTCCCCTTCGCCGCCTGACTCTCCGTTCTGCCCATAGGTATAGATGTCCAGTTCTCCGCGATCACCAGGATATTTATAGTGATAGTCTCGGCCCCAGGGGTCTGGCGGGACGTCTGATTTCAGATAGGGGCCATTCCAGCCCGAGGCCCTGGACGGCTTTTTGACCAGTGCATCAAGACCCTCTTCCGTACTGGGAAAGCGACCGGTGTCGAGCTTGTACATTTCCAACGCTTGTTCGAGATCCTTTATTTGAATGCCGGCGGTTTTTACTTTAGCGCCTCCCAGGGTATTGAGAACCTGAGGGCCAACCAAGCTGGCTAGCAAGCCCAGGATTGCGAGCACCACCAATAGCTCCATAAGGGTAAAACCCCCTTGGGGCTTAGCGACTCTGCGGTCTGCATTTATTCGCTTGAACATGTGTTAATCCTCAATCATTCTATTAATAAACAAAAAATTCACGCTATCTAAAACTATGCGGCACCTAGCGATTTTTAAACTGCCAGATCGTTGACCGACAAAATCCCCAATAAAATCGAAATGATAATAAGCGCAATGAAAAACCCCATTACCAAAATTAGTGCAGGCTCAAGAAACGCTAAACCACGCTTAATGCCGGATTGAACGTGATCATCAAACACTTTTGCCAGCTCCAACATCATCTCGCCCAGACCGCCAGATTCCTCACCCACCCGAATCATCTGGATAACCATAGGCGTAAAAAGGCCGGTATTGTCCAGTGCCACCGACATGCGCTTACCCGCTTTCACTGCGGGAGGTAAAACGGCCAAGGCGTCTCTGATGACACGGTTATCTACCGTTTCAATTGCAATGGAGATGGCTTTTAGCAAAGACACCCCGTTGCCCAACAAAGTACCCGCTGTCCGGGCAAATTTTGAAACCTCGAACTCAAATATGATCCCACCGGCGATTGGGGTTTTCAAAAGACGGGCGTCGAGTGCGGTGGAGCCGGCCTCAGTAGCCGCCCACCGCCGAAAATACCAGCCACCACCCACAGCGATGATTGCCAGCAATAATCCCCAGCTCTTTACGAACTCGGAAAAGGCGATAACCGCCCGGGTCATCAGCGGCAGGGCCTCACCCATATCCGCAAACAGTGACTCAAACTGAGGGACTACAAATCCGAGCATTCCCACTATTGATAAAACGGCGACAAACAGCAATATGCTGGGATAGATAAGCGCCGAAATCACGCTGTCCCGGGTTTGCTTGGAGCTATCAAGGTATTCGACCAAACGCTCAAGAACACTGGACATGTGACCGCTGGCTTCACCGGAGCGAACCATATTGATATAGAAGGTGCCAAACACCGACTCGTGAGGTTGCAAGGCTGTACTGAGCGCCTTGCCGCCCTTTACCTCGCTCAAGAGCTCGCGCATGAGCTGATCCATTGACGGCTCGGAGGCCATATCGATCAATACTTTGAGAGCTCGGTCCAGGGGTAAACCCGCGCGGAGCAATACGGACAATTCATTAGTCATGGACAAAATGTCCTGCCGACTGGGAAGCTTACCTTGAAGCGCTGCGTTTTTCTCGGAAGCTCCCGATGCGCCCGCTTCGAGCTTGAGGAGGGTTAAGCCCTGGGAACGAAGCTGACGGGACGCTAAATCCAGGCCCCCCGCTTCCAGCGTTCCTTGCATCGATTTGCCATCTCTTCCGATGGCCTTATAGCTGAACTGCGGCATGACAGGGGCGCTAAACCGTCGCGTAACTTGTTGTAGGCGCAGCTTCTGCCTCAGATTCAGGCGGCGCTACAAGATCGGATTGGTCTTGTGTCACCCTCATCACCTCTTCCAGCGAAGTCACACCTTCGACCACTTTTCGCAGGCCATCCTCATACAGCGTAATCATTCCCTGACGTCGCGCTGCTGCATGGAGCAAGGTCGCATCTGCGCCGCTCATAATGACTCTGTGCATTTCATCATCCAAAGCAAACAATTCATGGATTGCCGCTCTGCCCGCATATCCGGTATCCATACAGGCGTCACAACCAGCGGCCTGATAAACGAGGTGATCCTGCTTAGACATAAATGCACTCAGACCGCTTTGATCGATATCTTCGGGCGAGAGTTGGACCGCTGTTTTACACTGTGTGCACAGTGTTCGAACCAAACGCTGCGCCAACACACCGTTAACTGCGGAGGTAATGAGGTAGCGCTCTACGCCCATATCTTCAAGACGCGTAACGGCGCTGGCGGCAGTATTGGTGTGCAAGGTTGACAAGACCAAGTGCCCCGTAAGAGCGGACTGTACGCCAATTTGTGCGGTTTCAGTGTCGCGCATCTCGCCGATCATGATGATATCGGGGTCCTGACGCAAAATGGATCGCAGTGCGGCGGCGAAGGTCAGGTCAATCTGCGACTGAACTTGAATCTGATTCACGCCCTGAAGCTGGTATTCGACGGGGTCCTCCACCGTAATGATCTTCAGGGAGTCGGAATCCAGTGATGCTAGTGAAGCATACAAGGTCGTGGTCTTACCGGAACCTGTGGGCCCGGTGACCAAAAGCACACCATGTGGCCTAGCGAGCAACTCCTGATAGCGCACCAGGGTGTCCTCGCTAAAGCCCATCGATTTCAGGCTCAAGCGAATGCTCTCTCGATCCAGCACCCGCATGACTATGCTCTCACCGTGAACCGTGGGGATTGTCGACACTCGCAAGTCGATTTCATGACCCTTTACGCGAGTCATTATTCGACCATCCTGGGGCAATCTTCGCTCGGCTATGTTCATCTGTGAGAGCAATTTAATTCGAGAGGCTATGGCAGGTGCTAGATTGGCGGCGGGCGCGTCACGATGCTCCTGAAGAACACCATCAACCCGATAGCGTAAATGAAGCCCATCATCAAAAGGTTCTATGTGAATATCAGAAGCACCTATATCAACAGCGCGATGAATAATCTGGTTCACCAGGCGGATGACGGGTGCCTCGCTGGCCAAATCTTTGAGGTGTTCAATGAAGTCATCATCGCTCTGACCACCAAACTGGTCCATCTCCAGCTCGTCATCCTCGGTCGTTTCCTGCGCCTGAGCGTAGAGTTGGGTCGCCCGGCTAACATCGCTCTCCAGACCAAGAACAAGATCAATACGCTTATCGATAGCCATGGCAAGCGCCTTGCTCAGGAATTCATCCTGAGGGGCTATGGCTACAAATTTTACGCAGGAGTCAGTAACTGCGACCGGTACTACGCCGTTATTGGTGAGGAATTCCTGGGCAACACCATCGATGTGTATCGGTGAGTCGGGAAATTCGGCGGCCGGTAACAGGGGAAAGTCCAACTGTTGAGATAGCGCAACAGCCACATCCTGCTCGGAAACCAAACCCAGTTTGACCAGCACCTGACCGAACATCCCACCCATTTCACTTTGAGCCAACAGGGTCCGCTCAACATCTCTTTCGGAGATTTTACCCTGTTCAATTAATAGCTCGCCTATCTTCTTCATGGCCAATGCAATACCTGTGCGACGTAGGTCAACTGGGCGCGTTTTTTTCGCGCTCCATAATGCCACCAGTGTAACACAGGGGTATCACACACCAGCTAGGTTGCCAGGGTGAAGAATTGTAAGTTGAGAGGCTCTAGAGGGGATTCTGTGTGAAGAAATGTAAACAGCCGAGGACCAACCCTCAGCTGCTATTTTTGAAGCTTAGGCAACTTCAAATAAACCGGCGGCTCCCATGCCACCGCCAATGCACATGGTGACAACCACGTATTTGCAGCCGCGACGCTTACCCTCAATGAGCGAGTGACCCACCATTCGAGCACCGCTCATACCAAAAGGGTGGCCAATAGAAATTGCGCCGCCATTTACATTGAGCTTCTCACTGTCTATACCGAGTTCGTCACGGCAATAGATAACCTGACAGGCGAATGCCTCGTTAAGTTCCCACAAACCAATATCATCGATGGATAGGCCATGCCGATTCAACAGTTTTGGAATGGCGAATACCGGTCCGATTCCCATTTCCTCGGCAGCACAACCAGCCACAGCCAGACCGCGATAAATTCCCAGAGGCTCAAGACCCCGTTGCTCGGCCATTTTCCCATCCATAACCACACAGGCTGAAGCACCGTCGGATAGCTGCGAAGCGTTTCCGGCAGTAATAAACTTACCCTGTTTAACAAACGCGCCGTCTTTGAACACAGGTTCCAGAGATTGTAGATTTTCGAGCTGCGTAGAAGCGCGATTACCCTCATCTTTGGTCAATGTGACTTGTTCGTAGCTTGTCTCTTTGGTCTCTTTGTTAAACACCGCTTTAACAGAGCTCATCGGTACTATTTCGCCATCGAATGCCCCGGCATCTTGAGCCGCGGCCGTCCGCATTTGACTCTGAAAGGAATACTCGTCTTGTGCGTCGCGCGAAACGCCGTATTTTTCCGCCACCAGCTCGGCGGTTTCGATCATCTGAATATAAGCTTTTGGCGATGCTTCAAGCACCGTTTTCGACACTGATCGATAGCTATTCTTATGTTTGTTCTGAACCAGGGAAATCGATTCGACACCTCCGGCTACAGCAACATCGTATTCATTACACATAATCGACTTCGCCGCACTGGCAATAGTCATCAGTCCAGAGGAACACTGGCGATCCATGGTCATCCCAGACGTAGTATCGGGGAGTCCGCCTGCTATGCCACACAATCGACCCAAATTGTAGGCCTGGGTACCCTGCTGCGCCGCTGCTCCCATAAGAACATCGTCGACCATTCCTGGATCGATACCAGCGCGCTCAACCGCAGCTCGAACGACGTGACCACCCATGGCGGGCGCTTCAGTATCATTAAAGGCTCCTCGAAACGCTTTGCCAATGGGCGTTCTGGCGGTGCTGACTATTACTGCATCTCTCATTTCATAAATCCTTTGTGTGTTTAATCAAGCCCGCTGGCTCGAGCAGGAAACAATTTCGCCGGTCATATAACCGGAATAATCGGAGGCCAGGAACATCATCACATTCGCGACTTCCCAAACTTCAGCGGCGCGTCCAAAAGCCTCTTTGGAGGCCAGCTCTTCGAGTAATTCCATCGGTGTGGTTTTTTTCAGAAACTCATGAAATGCAATGGAGGGGGAAACTGCGTTAATACGAACACCGTGATCCGCAGCTTCCAAAGCAGAACAACGCGTTAAGGCCATAACGCCCGCCTTGGCCGCAGCGTAGTGACACTGTTCTTTCTGCGCGCGCCAACCCAGTACAGAGGCGTTGTTAACAATGACGCCGGCGCCACGCGGCTGCATCTTTTTGAGCATCGCTCGAGTCATACGCATTGTTCCGGTGAGCGTGACGTCCAGCACTCGCGACCATTCATCGTCTTCCATTTCCACTAGCAACTTGGTGCCACCGAGGCCGGCGTTATTGATCAGTACATCAACTCCGCCCATCGAAGATTCCGCTTCCTCAATTAGAGCAACTACATCCTCTTCAACGGTGACATTTGCAAGGCGGCCGTAGACAGCGTCCAAGCCAGTTTCGGATTTGAGTGTCGCCACCGCTTTCTCCAATCGACCCTCATGCACGTCGCTGATCATAACGGCTCGCGCACCTTCTTCGGCCGCTCGAGTTGCGGCGGCGAAACCGATGCCCGCTCCGGCCGCAGCCGTAATCAGGACAGATCTACCCTCAAGCAGATTGCGGCCTTTAACGTAGGGGGGTGGCTCTTTCAGGGCCATGATTGCTTCTCCCGTAATGTGTAACAAGTCATAGAGTGATAGGTAGCGCAGCTAGTCGATCAACCACGTGGTTCACGGGGCATACCGAGCGCCCGCTCGGCGATAATGTTGCGCTGAATTTGATTGGTTCCGCCATAAATCGTGTCGGAACGGGTGAACAGATACATCGACTGCAATCGACTCAGTTGATAAGGGCCATCTTCCAGTATCTCACTCTCCGCGCCCAACACATCCATAGCGAGCTTACCCAGATTGCGGTGCCATGTAGCCCAGTACAACTTATAAATCATGGCCTCTTTCTGAAGGGTGCCGTCCTCACCGCCTCCGGACAGCATCCGCATGCTGTTAAAGCGCATAATCCGCAGCCCAACATGAGCGTCAGCAATGCGTTGACGAATCGCAGGGTCCTGTGCCGATCCATTGGCCTTGGCAGCGCGCAAAATTTCATTGAATTCGTTTTGAAACAGCATTTGCTGGCCGAGAGTCGAAACGCCGCGCTCAAAACCCAACAAACCCATGGCCACTTTCCAACCTTGTCCCGGCTCACCGACGATATCGTTCGCGCCGCAGACCGCTTCATCAAAAAAGACTTCGTTGAATTCACTGGTTCCTGTTAACTGCTGAATGGGCCGAATCTCTACACCAGTCTGATCCATTTCAATGAGGAAAAACCCCAGACCCTTCTGGCCGACTGACTCAGGATCTGTCCGCGCAATCACAAAACAAAATTCTGATTCGTGGGCGAGCGATGTCCAGACTTTCTGGCCGGTTATTTTCCACTGGCCTGTCTGTTCATCAAACCGCGCCTTGGTTTTCACATTTGCCAGATCCGAACCCGCGCTAGGCTCAGAATAGCCCTGGCACCAAAGTTGAGTTCCGCTGACAATACCGGGTAGAAATCGCTGTTTTTGTTCCTCACTACCAAACGCAATCAATGTGGGGCCAGTGAGGCCCTCACCAATGTGACCCATTCGCCCAGGTCCGCCGGCACGCGCGTACTCTTCGTTAAAGATAACCTGCTGCTCAACAGTGGCGCCTCTACCCCCATGCTCAACAGGCCAGCCGATGCAAGTCCAGCCACCCTCGGCAAGTTTTCGCTCCCAGGCTTTTCGTTCCTCGACGAACATGTGCTCGTCACCGGGGCCACCCCGGCCGCGAGTCTCTTCGAACTCTCCGCACAGGTTTTCTTGTAACCAACTGGAGACTTCATCGCGAAATTTCTCGTCTTCTGCACTAAAGCTAAGCTTCACAGGACCGCCTCCGTGCTATTGAAAACACCATCAAGTAGCTGGCTTGCCAGTCTCTCTCGGTGATAAGCGCCGTTACCCAAAAATGTTTCCGTTGATTTAGCCCGTTTAAAATACAACTGCACATCATACTCTTCGGTAAAACCAACACCGCCATGCAGCTGGATGCCTGTTCCAGCATTATGAAAGTAGGCGTCGCTGCACCAGGCCTTGGCGATGCTCGCGGCTTCTGAAAGCTCGGCGCCAAGAGGACCATCAACAAGTGCTTCATCGGCGACACAGGCCGCATAGTAGATTGCAGACCTTCCCGCCTCGACTTTTACCATCATATCGGCGGCCTTGTGCTTTACCGCTTGATAGGACGCGATTGTCCGACCAAACTGCACGCGCTCCTGGGTATAGCTGACCGTGCTATCGAGCACTCGCTGAGAACCACCGACCTGATCCGCTGCTATAGCAACAGTGGCGAGGTTTATAATTTTTTCAAGCGCAGGCCAGGCCTCCCCATAAGCTCCGAGCAGTGAGGATGCGTCAACAGAAACCTTGTCAAAACTCAGCTGCGCCTGCTTACGCGTTTGGTCCATGGTGGGAAGCCACTCACGGGTAACGCCCGGAGTATCGGCAGACAAAACAAACAGACAAATTCCTTCATCTGAGGTACTGCCTTCAATCCTTGCCGCAACAATCAGCAGTTCAGCGGTATGGCCATCTGGCACAAAGCGATATTTTCCATCGAGCGAAAAACCAGAGTCGCTTCGAGAACAGGTCGCCTCAACTGCATCCGCATTCCATTTCCCAGACTCACCGGTGTAGGCAAGGGTCGCCGTCGCACCAGATACAATAGCGGGAAGATACCTGGCCTTTTGCTCCTCGTTCCCGGCCACTAGCAGTGAGTTCACTCCAAGACAAACGGTGGAATAAAAAGGAGAACAAAACAGGTGGCTACCCATTTGCTCGAGCATCGCGACCAGTTCGACATACCCCAGCCCCATGCCCCCATACTCCTCGGGGATGTGGATAGCCTGCCAGAACATCTCTTCGCACACACGGTTCCACAATTGCGCGCTGTATCCGGCCTCTGTCGCCATTGCCGCACGAACAGATTCGCTAGTTGATACCTCAGCGAGAAACCCGGCCGCAGTATCGCGAATCATTTCCTGTTCTTCGGTAAATTTAAAATCCATATTCTAGCCAAGTCCTCGAGCGATTAGCTTCCGTATACTTTTTGCGCCGGGATTTCCTTGGCCAGGATCTCAGTGATTGCGTCTTTAACTTCCGCGGGTTCCCAACGGGCGCCCTTGTCAACACCTTCGGTGGTGCGCCATCCATCTGCAATTGAGATTTTTCCACCCTCAGCTTCAAACACTCGACCGGTGATCTCGCTGGACTGATTGGAAACCAACCATGCCACTAAAGAAGATACGTTCTCTGGGGCCCAGTAATCGAAACTCCCATCTTCCGGCTTGGCCATGCGCTCGGCCATTTCAGCAACTGCCGTCGTCATTCCGGTCCGCGCAGCGGGCGTGATCGCATTGGCGGTAATGCCGTAACGCCCCAACTCAGCAGCCTGGTTCAATGTCAATGCCGCGATACCTGCTTTTGCAGCTGCATAATTCGATTGTCCGACGGAACCCTGCAACCCTGCACCTGAGCTGGTGTTGATAATACGGGCATCAACTGCTGCACCTTCCTTTGATCGACCACGCCAGTAGTGAACTGCGTGTGAGCTGATACAAAAATGGCCCTTCAAATGGACAGCCATAATCGCGTCCCAATCTGATTCCGTCATGGAAGCAAACATTCTGTCGCGATTGATACCAGCATTGTTGATCACTGCATGCAAATCTGAAAACTCGTCAATAGCCTGCTTGACCGCATTAAGACTGTCATCGTAGTTGGTGATATCGGAAGTATTGATCTGCGCCTTCCCACCCCCAGCGGTAATCTCTTCAACAACTGCAGCAGCTGCATCACGATTAATATCGTTGACAATTACGCTGGCACCTTCAGCCGCCAACACTCTCGCATGTGCTGCGCCTAAACCACCGCCAGCGCCCGTCACAATCACTACTCGTCCATCACAAATTCCAGTCATTCGTGCATCCTCTACAACCTTTCAATTATCGTCACGTTCGCCTGACCACCGCCTTCACACATGGTTTGCAGACCGTATTTTCCGCCGCTGCGTTCGAGCTCATGCAGCAACGTTGTCATTAGCTTTGTTCCAGTGGCACCCAATGGGTGACCCAGTGAAATAGCACCACCATTTACATTGGTCTTTTCAATGGGGAAACCCGTCTCCTTCAGCCAGGCCATGGGAACTGAAGCGAAAGCTTCGTTGATCTCTACCAAATCGATATCTTCCAGTTTCATTCCGGATTTCTTCAGCGCATATGCTGTCGCGGGTATCGGCGCGGTTAACATCCATATGGGGTCGTCCGCACGAACACTCATGTGAGCAATACGCGCCCTCGGTGTCAGGTCATATCGTTTCAAAGCGTCTTCGGAAACAATCAGCATTGCCGAAGAGGCATCGCAAGTTTGGCTGGAAACTGCTGCTGTTATGGTGCCCCCTTCCTGCAAAGGCGAAAGCTCCGCCATTTTTTCCAGAGAGGTGTTGCGCGGCGTCTCATCCATGTCGACGCCGTTGAGAGGCGCGATCTCCTTGGAAAACCGACCTTCTTCAATCGCCTTAAGAGCCCGCGTATGAGACTCAAGGGAAAATGCTTCCATCTCTTCCCGGGATATTTTCCATTTGTCGGCAATCATCTGCGCCGAATTGAATTGAGAAACCGGCGCATCTCCATAGCGTGCCACCCATCCCTGACTGCCAGAGAAGGGATCGCTAAAGCCCATGGGCACCGCAGCCAACATGGCGGAAGAGATCGGAATTTGCGTCATGGTTTGAACGCCACCGGCGATCACAACATCGTTAACGCCGGCCATAATGGCCTGCGCCGCAAAATGCACTGCCTGCTGTGAGGAACCACACTGGCGATCAATCGTCGTACCCGGGACCTCCTCAGAAAGACCCGCAGCCAGCCAGGCGGAGCGCGCAATATCTCCCGCCAATGGGCCAATGGTATCCACGCATCCGAACATCACATCGTCATACTCGCTGTCGGGAATACCGTTTCGTTCCACCAGGGTTTTCAGTACATGGGCGCCAAGATCAGCGCCGTGGACATCTGCAAGTCCACCCTTGCGTCGCCCTGTGGGTGAGCGCACTGCGTCCACTATATATGCATCTGCCATGCTTTCTTTTCTCCGTATTCGTCGTCGTGGTATTTACTGAAAGGTCGCACCCGCGCCTAGAGCAGCATCTTCGGTAAAGATTGCCTCCGCAATTCTCGATTTGTGAAACGCCGCATCACCCCAGGTATTCGAGAGCGCCCAGGCTTTCTTCATGAAGATATGAAGATCAACTTCCCAGGTGTACCCCATTGCCCCGTGAACTTGCACGCAGTTCTTGGCGGCGAGATTGCCCGCTTCACACGCCATCAATTTGGCGTGGGAGACGTTTTCAGGTGAAGATTTTAAGTTCTGACTGATTGCATAGGCCGCTCGGTGCACGGGCGCCTTGGCGTATTCAAGTCGTACCGCAACGTTCGACATCAGGTGTTTGACTGCCTGGAAAGAACCGATAGGTTTGCCGAACTGGTTTCGATCGCTGGTGTAGGCCACAGACAAATCAATCATTCGCTGAGCTAAGCCCAGAGCCTGAGCAGCACAACCCAGTGCTCCACGATTGGCCGCTGCAGCTGCCAGAGCTAGTGCACCTACACCGCTGACTAGCGGCTCAACCGAAGCGGAAAACTCGACGCTGAACAGACGTCGCGAAGGGTCTACGGATTGATTGTGACGCAGGGAACATTGTTCGGGAAGCAAGGCATAAATACTACCTTCCTTTTCTATCAACAATAGATCCGCAACATGAGCATCTTCTACCAACAGATTCTGCTCCAGACCTACAACGACTTTTGATTCTCCCGAGGCAATTTTTGGAAGCCAAGTGCTCGCCAGCTCACCGCCAATAGCACTGAGCATCGGCACAGCAACTAGAGCAGTGTGAACCAAAGGCTCTGGCAGAGCGACATAGCCGCACTCCTGGGCAAGCAATACAAAATCGAGTTCATTCATCCCCAGACCACCAAACTCTTCAGGGACAGTCACTCCAACTAAACCTAATTCCGTCAACTGCTGCCAAAGCGCGGACTCACGTCCTGAATCCATTTCCCAGCTGGCTCGAACTCTTTCAGGCGTGACTTCGTTTAGCAGAAAGTCACGAACCGATTCCTGAAACAACAATTGATCTTCGCTAAACGTAAAATCCATGATCTACCTCGGCATTCCCAGCATTCTTTCAGCGATAATGTTTCTTTGAATCTCATTGGTTCCGGCGTAGATCGGGCCCGACTGCGAAAACAGCCAGCCATCCAGCCAATTGCCGACACCTGCGGCATCGGGTGCGTGGGGCAGCAGTTCAGCTCTCGCGCCCAAAATACTCATCGCCGTGGCGTGCATGTTTTGATCGAGCTCAGACCAGAAAATTTTGTTAGTAGAAGACTCAGCTCCAATTTTTCCGCCTTGCGTTAATCGACAAGCGGTCTGGTAGGTCGTCAGACAATAGCTCTCGGCGTCCATATAGGCTTTTAAAACCGCCTCTTTTACCGCCGGGTCACGCTCCGCAGAATCAATATTCTCGCGATACAGTTCAACCAGACGCCTGGCAGTCTCCTGAAAGCGCGCGGGAGATCGCAGCATCAGTCCGCGCTCAAATCCAGCAGTCGCCATGGCAACACTCCATCCCGCGCCCTCATCGCCCAACCTGTTTTCAACGGCAACTTTAACGTCGTCAAAGAATATTTCCGCGAAACCTGGCAACCCATCCAACTGAGGAATCGGGCGAACGGTAATACCCGGAGTATCCAATGGCACAAGAATAAACGTCAGACCGCGATGGCGTTCAGATTCCAGGTCCGTGCGAAACATGCAGAAGCACCAATCTGCATAAACAGCACGAGTAGACCAGGTTTTCTGCCCATTAATCACATAGTGATCACCATCGAGTACTGCAGTGGAACGGATAGCGGCCATGTCGGAACCGGCATTAGGCTCCGACCAACCCTGGGCCCAAACTTCCTCGCCGTTGGCCATCTTTGGCAGGATGCGGGCTTTTTGTTCCTCGGTGCCATACTCCATCAAGGTGGGACCGAGCAAAAATATTCCGTTTTGGTTTACTCGCAAAGGAGCCGCTGCCTTGTAGTATTCCTCTTCGAAAATCAGCCACTCGATAAGATCGCAACCGCGGCCGCCCAGCGCTTCCGGCCAGGTGATCATCCCCCAGCGACCACGGTTCAACGTGGCTTCCCATTCCCGGTGTTGGGCGAACCCTTTCTCGGTATCAAAACTGTCCAGAGGCTGAGCCGGCACGTTCTCCGCAAGCCACTCCCGCACCTCCAGGCGAAGCGCCTGTTGCGCGGGCGTATACGATAAATCCATTACTGAATCCTAGTTATCAAATTTAGCATCGCGCTTGTCCACAAAGGCATCGCGAGTTTCCTGAGAGTCTTCCATGGTGTAAGCCTCCAGGGTAAAGCCCTGCTCCCAACGATACTTGTCTTCAAGATTACCGTCTTCGATTCCGGTAAGAGCTTCCTTGGCAAGTTTGACCATAGCCGGTGATTTCGACGCGATCTTTGCGGCGATTTCCCTGGCGCATGGCAGCAACTCCTCTTTGGGTACAACACGTTCCACAGCACCCAGACGATAGGCCTCCTGAGCGTCGATAAACTCACCGGTGAAATACATATAGCGAACTTTTTGCACAGGGAACATACGTTGCAAATGCGCGCCGCCACCCATTGCGCCGCGATCAATTTCAGGGACACCAAAGCGGGCACAATCGGAAGCGATGATAATATCCGCTGCTCCGGCCATACCGATTCCGCCACCCAAAACAAAACTGTGCAGGGCCACAATTACGGGCTTGGGATTGAGATGAATCGCGCGAAAGGCCTCGTAATTACCTTTGTTAACGTCGACAATTTTATTCGGCTGCGCCGCCAGTTCTTTGATGTCCACTCCGGCACAAAAACCCTTGCCTGCCGCGGCAACGATAATGACTCTGACCTCATCCTTTGTCCCAAGCTCATCAATCTCGGCGGCAATGGCAAACCAGCCAGCGCTATCAAAGGCATTCACTGGCGGGTGATCCAAGATCATCTCGGCAACGCCATCGTGTATTGTGGTTGTAAAGGGTTTGGGCATCAGAATTTCCTTTGGCAGCGCAGATCGCTGCACTCAATTGACACGTTTCGAAAGCTCCACAAGACGCGACTGCGCTTCGGAAACAATGGAATCAACAAGCTCTTCACAGCTTAATAATTTGTCGATAACTCCAGCTACTTGACCACTGGGCAGCACCCCCAGGGCGGGTTGACCATCGACCATCGCCTTTTGAATAATCATCGGTGCATTGGCTGACATAATCGCCTGAGCTGGCGTCATGTCATCATCGGAGCTCATTGCCAGGGCTGATTTCAACAGTCCGGGAATACTCGCACCAGTATACTTACGAAAGGCCAGTCCATTGCGCATGGCGATAAGCAATTTCTTCAATCCGCTGGCCCGCTCTAACTCGCCTAAAAGTTCATTGGTAATCATTCGCTGCGGCAGGCCATCCATTGCTCGCGAAACAATAATCTCACCAGGATTATTGCAATCGATGTAGCGTTGAAGCGTCGCTCGTGGAACCGGGCTTTCCTCCGTCATGAGAAATCGAGTACCCATAGCAATGCCCTCGGCACCCCAGGACATTGCCGCCAGGAGACCTCTGCCATCTTTGAAACCGCCCGCCGCTACAACAGGAACCTTACCTCCGAGCGCATCGACGACTTGCGGAATTAGCAGCGTTGTGGGAACCGCGCCGGTATGACCACCGCCCTCCCCACCCTGCACGGTCACGACATCGGCACCGAGCTCTACTGCCTTAATCGCATGCTTGGGCAAGCCAACGGTGGGCATGCAAATTACGCCAGCGTCCTTCAACTTACGGATAAATTCGGGTCCAGGCGAACGAGAATAGCTAACCGCTTTTACGCCGTGTCGAACCACCATATCGACGATATCTGCCGCATTGGGCTGATACATATGGAAATTTACACCAAAGGGTTTGTCGGTCAGTTCCTTCACACGAAGAATATCCCGCTCCATCTCCTGAGGGGGTATTGTCGCGCCGGCAAGAAAGCCGAAGCCACCAGCGTTGCAACTGCCCGCTACAAGGTTCGGATCGGCAACCCACCCCATCGCCGTCTGAACGATGGGATACTTGCAGCCCAGCAGCGCTGTCAATCGAGTTTCAAGCATGGTGTTAACCTTTCGTCCTCTTGGCTATGCTAACTGCGATCACCTGGGGGATTATCTTTAATCTGGTGCGCCCTTTGATTGTGTGGATCCAGTGCAGAAATAATGTCCAGTTGCTCCTGGGTGGGTGCAGTCGTTGTAGGAATATCATCGGGCATATGAATCTCATAACCCGTATTTTCCTGAACTTGCTCGCGGGTGATACCAGGGTGGAGTGACACCAGTCGGATTTGGTGATTTGGCCCGCCGAAATCCATCACGCACAGGTCTGTCACGATGAGACGAATATTAATATCGTCCAGCGAGCGCCCCTTGGGTAAGCGAGCAGGGTTGTAACCTATTGACGAAACGAAATCACATTCACCTTCCATAAAAACCCGGGTGTTATGGCTCGGTACGAAAAAACTGTTTGGATGGGAAATCGAGTTGCCGGGAAATCCCCGGGCGCCCAGCATCATCACCTTGGGCTGCTGGTAAGTTCCACCGAGCGCTGATGTGTTGGATTGGCCGAACTTATCAATCTGGGTAGGACCCAGCATCGCGTGCCGTGATCCACTCCACACATTATCGAAGATTCGAGAGAAACCCATCCAGGTTTCGTTGCGCTGCACGAAGCTCTCATCTCGCTTTCCAAGCGGATTAGGTTCGCTGAGTAAAAAGGCCTCGGAATCGGTCATCATCAAATCGGTGTTAATCGTCTTCATACATAGGCTGGCGGCCAATCGAGGGATCACCCCAATTCCAGTGGCGAGCACCTCTCCATCGTTGCTGAACGCTTGCGCGGCGGCCACAACACACAGTTCAGCCAGAGTGTAGTTCGTTGCTGCAGTAGTCATTTTTCAGATATCTCCCGAGCGAATTAGTAAGTGGGCAGTTCAATAGAGCGAATAGCGTCGAGGCCACCCACTTGCTGCTGATATTCTTCCTCAGTGTCACCGAGGAATTGGTCGAGATAACCTTGAAAACCCTTCTCGTCCTTTGCGGAACCCGTATAGGTTTTGAAATGCGGAACATCGAATCCGTACATAGGGCTGCAGGAAGAAGGATGAGCACCACCGGGAATATGCACCACACCGCTGGTAGCGGAACGCTCCCAATGCACCAGCCTTGCTTGAGCCGGATCATTAAAAAACTCGGTATCAACTAACTCGTCACAGGAGACAAAAGTGCGATCCGCCGCACGAGCGAACCAGTCATCCATATAGAAATCAGGACCAGCAATTTGACAAACGCCGCGCTTGTCGGCGCGGTCGACGTGAATGAGTGAAGCATCCAATTCGAGTGCAGGCATCGCCACCCACTCATTGTTATCGTAAGGACTGTCGATAACCTTGATATCCGGATTTTTGGTAATGATGTCCGTACCAAGCCCCACCTCAGTGGGGATAAACGGCAGGCCCCAGGATGCGGCGCGCAAGCCCAGCAGCATCATACCTTCATCGATTTCCATCACTTCAATAGCGCCATTTTGACGAGCTTGACGAAAATAAGGTTCCAGTGGAATAAAATCCAGAGAGACAAACGCGAAGACCACCTTGCGGACTTTTCCCGCCGCACATAGCATTCCAACATCGGCGCCGCCGTAGGCAACGACCGTTAAGTCCTTCAGCTCCGAGCGCAGAATTTCGCGAATCAACGCCATCGGTTTGCGGCGCGGCCCCCAGCCACCAACACCAATCGTCATGCCATCTTCTAGCTGTGACACGACCTGTGCCGCTGTCATTTGTTTGTCCATCGGGACTCCCTTGTATTTAACTAATCATTGAACGATGCGCGCCATGCGATAATCGTGTTTTACAAAGTTCACACCCAGAGTGCTTTCGGTCCGTCTTACCCCGGGAATAACATTTATTTTCTGGTGCAAAAATTCACCTAGATGTTCGGTATTCCGCACCATGGTAATCGCCAACAGATCGAAGCGGCCCATCATTACGCCGACGAAGCCCAATTCCCTCATACCTGAAAGGGTTTCCGCGACTTCCTGTGTTTGGCTGCTTCTCTCAACTTCTATCCAGATATAAGCCAAAGCGCCATCGCTAAAGCGATCGATGTTAGTTACTGCAGTAATTCGAATGAGTTTCTCTTCTTCCATTCGCTTGATGCGGGCGCGGACAGTACCCTCTGTTACGCCTAGTTCGCTGGCGATTTGGCGATTGCTGGTACGAGCATCCCGAGACAACCATTTAACAATTTCTGAGTCGATATCATCCAGTTTGCGCCTAGTCATGTGGACACCTCTCAATCATGAAAAGGCACCCAATCGGGCTGATTTTTAAGCACATCGACGGCGAGCGCTGGGGTGAGGCGACGTATGCCCGCAATATCTGCCAACTGCACTGAGAGCAAGTGTGCGAGCGCCTCCTGATCTTTAGCAACGACCAGTATTTCAATATCGTGAGTGCCTACCACCACATTGACAGAAAACACTTCGGGAATTTCTGCCAGCTCTTTGGCAACATCAACAGGTGGGCGATCCTCAACTTGCACGCCTACCGCCAAAAGCATTTCATATCCGGCGGCCTCAATGTCTGTTACCGCAACCACTCGCATGGTGTTGGAATCTTCCAGCCTGCGAACTCTTCCTCTCACCATGGTTTCGGTCAAGCCCAGTTCTCGGGCGATAGCACGATAGGGCAAACGTCCATCATCTCGCAGCAGATCAATAATTGCGTGATCAGTTTCATCGAGCTCGATGACTCCCGATTCGCTGATCTCTGAAGACTGCAGCTCTAACATTGCGACTCCCTGGCCGCGAGCTCTCTCAATTCGCCTTTGAGTACCTTGCCGCCTGCATTCATCGGCAAATCATCGACCAGGCGAACCCGCCGGGGAACCTTGTAATTGGCCATATTTTCTCTCGACCAGGCCACTACCGTCTCTTCACTCAAACCGGCTTCCGCTGTAGCCACAATGAAGGCCATGGCGACTTCACCCATGCGCTCATCGGGCACTCCGATCACGGCGGCTCTGGCCACGCCGGGCATGCTGCATAAATTGTTTTCTATCTCAGCGGGATAGCAGTTGAAGCCACCGACGATAAACATGTCTTTGATACGGTCCGTAATGCGCAGGTAACCCGCTTCATCCATCACGCCCACATCCCCAGTCATCAGCCAACCATCAGTCGTGATAGTTGCAGCGGTTTGCTCAGGATCATCGAGATAACCACTCATAACGTTGTAACCCCGGCACCAAATTTCACCTTCGGTACCGGCAGCGACAATAGCTCCGCTGGCATCGACGCACTTGAGCTCAACACCGGGCATAGCGCGACCCGACGAATGGGAAATTTGTTCGGGCGTATCATCCGGGCGACAGATGGAAACCACCCCGCAAGTCTCAGTGAGACCATACGCCGTCACCACGGTTTCGAATCCAAGTTCGCGGCGCATCTGATTGACCAATTCGACAGGCACAGGAGCCGCGCCAGTCACGGCCAGGCGCATACTGGATAAGTCATAGTCTTTTCGTTTCGGATGGGCCAGCAGCGACTGATAAATGGTAGGAGGACCGGGAATCATGGAGACTTTATCGGTCTCAATTTGAGCGAGCACCGCATCGATATCAAAACTGAGTACCGGAAGTATTTTTGAGCCACAAAGAATCGCCGACAACCAACCCGCCTTGTATCCAAAGGAATGGAAAAACGGGCCGATAATGAGATAGTTGTCATCTGATCGCAGACCCACTGTGGAACTCCAGGTTTCAAATACCCGTATATTCTGACCATGAGAGGTCACGACACCCTTTGGGTTACCTGTGGTTCCGGAGGTAAACAGAATGTCCAAGGTATCGTCGGGCGAAACCTTCTCGGCGAGACTTTCGATTTCACTATCATCGAGGCTCTCCCCAGCGGCGAGAAAATCACTCCAGGACAGCGCGTCGGATGAGTCGCCTGTTAGCATCACAATTTGTTTGAGGTCTGGAAGCTTCTGATCGACCAGCAGTTCTGGATAACTGACACCCAGGAAATCACCCACCGTAAACAACCACTTGGCTTTGCTAGCCCTTAACACATAGGCAGCCTCGGCGCCCTTCATTCGTGTGTTTAACGGCACCAGCACCCCACCAATGGACTGGGCCCCAATGGCGGCAATTATCCACTGGTAAATATTCGGCGCCCAAATCGCAAAACGATCGCCCTTCTTCATACCGGCCATCACAAAGGCTTTGGCAGAAGCAACCCTAGCTGCATCAAGCTCGCGATAGCTTAAATGGGTATCCCCGTCCTGAATCGCAATTTGATCGCCATAATCCCTCGCTGATTGGCGGACAACCTGGGGCAAGGTGCGTGAAGTAGGGGCAATATCGGACATAACAGCTAGGCGAGATCGCATTCCAAAGTCGAGAAGGATACTCATAATAGGTAGTCAAAGGGTCTTTGACAATAGAAATTCGTAATTAACTGGTAGATATTTTACGAATAGTGCGAAATATTATAAGGGCAACTGCCCTTAAGAAGATACACATACCAGAAGCGAAACTGCAATCGGTCGAGCGTGAAGCACCGCTGAGAACTCAAGCTAGCAGCAAACTTTTAGCGCCGCTAGCTCGCCAGCAATTTCCAGGTATCCGCAGTGTCGTCGTGCGCCACTCTTCGCTCCGTCTCCAACTTGATCAAGTGAGCGCGCAGGGAAAGCTTGGCCATATCGTGCAGGGAGACATCGACATCATCATAGACGGCGGCTACCAGGGCATCCATATCCGCCAAACCTAAGCCCTCGAGCTTATCAACGACTTTGCTTTCCCGTTTCAAGCGGTGATTCACCAGCCACTCCACCACCGCTGCGGAATCCTCCAGCACCTCTCCGTGACCTGGAGCGATAAACTTAAGCGGGTAGTCCAACAGCAATTGCAGCGACTCAATGTAAGCTTTCATATCCCCGCTGGGGGGAACGATTACCACGGTGGAACCATTCATAATGTGATCGCCGGCAAACAGCATTTGCTCCTGCTCCAGGAAAAAGCAAAAGTGGTTACTGACATGGCCCGGGGTGTGGACTGCTCGAAGAGTGAATTCAGCGGTCTGCAATACATCGTCGTGCTGCAGTTCAGCCGAAGGCTTAAACGTATCATCCTGGAACATATCATCGGCTGGCGACGCGCCAATCACTTCCGCGCCGGTAGCTTCAGCAATCGCTTGCCAGGCAGGGGAATGATCTGGATGGGTGTGAGTACATACGATCCAACGAATTTTCCCAGCACCCGCAGCCAATATGGCTTCGATATGCTCTGGGATTGCCGGGCCGGGGTCGAGCACTGCGATCTCCTCGTTACCCAGCAAATAGGTATTGGTGCCAGGGCCGGTCATCACACCCGGATTGGGAGCAACAATACGCCTGACCGTTGGGTTAAGCCGATAAGGTATTCCGTGATCCATCATTGTCTTAGGCCATATTCTTGATAGGGACAACTGGATTGACGTCAGCGTCATAGTCCACGCCGTCAATTTCAAAACCGAACAGCTGCAAAAACTCTCGCTTATAACCCGCGAAATCTGACAGCTCGTTCAATGTATCGGTGTTGATTTGCTCCCACAACTGACCTACCGCTGCCTGTATTTCAGGATCAAGCTCTTTGCGGTCGGCGCGGAGCCGCCCCTCGTCATCCAGATATGGCGCGTCACTGTATAGTCCATCGCGGAAGTTACCATACACCTGCTCGATACAACCTTCATGGCTGCCACGCTCTTTCATTACCTTGAACAATACTGCCAGGTAAATAGGCATCGCAGGAATCGCCGCACTGGACTGAGTCACTACGGCTTTTAGCACAGATACACGCGCATCTCCGCCCGAAGCTGCGAGACGCTCGCGTATACCGACGACACGCTTGTCCAAATCTTTCTTGGCGGCACCAATCGTTCCATGCCAATAGATATCCCAAGTCAACTTATCACCGATATAGGTGTAGGCCGTAGTCTTTGCAGCCGGGGCTAGCACGCCCGCTGCGTCGAGGGCCTCAATCCACATCTGCCAATCTTCGCCGCCCATCACGGCCACCGTATTGTCGATTTCTTCCTGGGTGGCAGCCTCAATGGGGAAGTCCTGAATTTCTTCCTTATCAGTATTCACACCTTTCTGGACGACATCGCCGCCGATAGGTTTCAAAGTCGAAGTATGCAACTCGCCGGTAACAGGATGTTGGCGCCTTGGTGACGCAAGGCTGTATACCACAAGATCAACCTGCCCCATGTCTTCGCGAATAGTCTCTATGGTTTTTTCTTTTATTTCCTTGCTAAAAGCGTCGCCGTTAATGCTTTTGGCATAGAGTCCGTCCTGTTCGGCAAATTTATGAAACGCCGCAGAGTTATACCAGCCCGCGGTGCCAGGCTTTCTCTCGGTACCTTCTTTTTCGAAGAATATACCCAAGGTGGAAGCACCCGAACCGAAGGCTGCCGAAATTCTTGATGACAAGCCGTAACCTGTGGAAGCGCCGATCACCAAGACCCGCTTGGGGCCACTGGGGATCTCACCCTGAGATTTAACGTAATCGATCTGGTTTTTAACATTGGCTTCACAGCCAATCGGATGAGTAGTGACACACAGAAAACCGCGAACGCGAGGCTTAATAATCATAGAGGCTGTTGTTCCTGATAAAGGTTGAATCCCGGCGCGAACCAGCATGCTCGCGCGAAGCTGGAAGTTTATCACAGCATTGTGCTCGGTTCTGCACTGCCAACCGCCTGGGTTCTCCGCTTGTATTTCGACAATAGTTACCGTTCAATACGGCTCCTGCGACAGCAACGATTACTCCATCATGCCAGACTCACCACTGCGCTTTGCAACCCCGGACACCTGGGTCGACAAAGTCATAAACAACTTCGATCCATTCCTATTGGACCACGCCGCGGCAGAGAAAAAAGCATCGGGCATGGCCATTTCAATGCTCTCGCACTACCCTGACAAACTGCAGCTGGTTTCCAGCATGGCAGATTTGGCTATCGAAGAACTGACACACTACAGAGAAGTTGTAAAATGGATACACAGTAGAGGTCTGATTACCGCTGCGGATCAGAAAGATGAATACGTGATTCAGTTCAGGAAGGCGATTCGCAAAGAGAGCGAAGAATACCTTTTGGACAGACTACTCACCGCCAGCATCATTGAAGCCAGAGGCGCAGAGCGTTTCGCACTGGTCGCAGAGGCACTTGAGACGTCGGCGCTAAAGAGATTCTACCAATCAATCGCTCGATCTGAAGAGCGTCACTTTGAGCTTTTTCTGGATTTGGCAAAAGTGTACATCGACGAACCGGCCGTTCAAAAACGCTGGGATGAGTTACTTGATGTTGAAGCCAGCATTGTCGCCAAGCTACCCATTCGAGCCGCACTACACTGAGCACATGGGAAAGAATATTGCGGTTAAGCGCTATCTGGAGCGACATATTGAACCCAATCTACCCACGGTATCAGCGGCTAAAAAGCCCTGGCAACATGTACTGGTAATACCTGCATACGCCGAGTCATCTGCGATTTTGGATAGGCTATCAAACTCAATATCCGGGCCGGAACGTGTGATAGTGATACTTGTCATTAACCGACCTGAATCCGACACTGACACACAGTGCAACGAGGAACTACGAGAAGGAATACGTCAGAAAGCAGATTCTAAGGGGACGACAACTGAACTGCTCCGACTCAATGAGCAGTGCGATTTGTTCGTCTATGATATGGAGCAGATTCACGGACCTTCACCGTCAAAGGAAGGCGTCGGACTGGCGCGCAAAGTCGGTTGCGATATCGCCCTTTCGTGCTGGAACTGCGGCCAGATCGAATCAGACTGGATATGCAGCAGCGACGCCGATGCAACTCTTCCGAAGGACTATTTTGCAAGACTGAACTCCACACCCGAAAATTGGGCTGCAGCGACATTTCCTTTTAAACACAGCCCAGCAGGCCATAAGGCGCTAAGTCTCGCAACCGCATTTTATGAATTGCGTCTGCATCACTATGTGTTGGGTCTTGAATACGCGGGCTCGAACTATGCCTACCACACCCTGGGAAGCGCGCTGGCAGTGAAGTGTGGTAACTACGCTCAGGTGAGAGGATTCCCCAAAAGAGCGGGCGGTGAGGATTTTTACCTGCTTAACAAACTGGCAAAGACGGGCACAATTGGTCGGCTAGCAGGACACTGCATTGAACTGGAATCTCGCGCTTCCAAGCGCGTGCCCTTTGGAACGGGCCCAGCCGTTGGAAAATTACTTGAAGATGGCGAACTCGACGAGCAACCATTGTTCTACCACCCACTGTGTTTTTACGCCCTGCGCGCAGTACTGGCCACCATCCCAGCATTATTTGGAAGCGCATCAGGTGACCTGCCGTCGCTTATGCAGAAACACTCGCTGAACAAGGCTTTGGCACAGGCCAGCTATGAGTCTTTGGTGAATCTCGGCTTGGACAATATTCTGCAGCACTGCCATCGACAAAGTAATTCGCAGGCCCAATTCGAGCGTCATTTCCATCAATGGTTCGACGGCTTTCGGACATTAAAATTCATACACGCACTGCGCGAGATGGGCTGGGAAAACCAAACACTGAAAAACCTGCATCACAATGTTCCAGTACTATGGCCAGAGCCCTTCGCTGAGACCTCTGAGCTACTTCTGGAACCACAAAGACTGCGACGCATCATCCAACATAATTGGCATTGGACAACCGAAACCAAAAATTAGGAGCTGTGATACGCACCTAAGAGTATTCATCTTGCGTGCTTGGATGACTCGATTTTCCGATGTTTGTCCAGGTTGTAAAGGTGATGAACACGCTCCGGTAATTGCCTAAGGCAAGATTCAGTAACGCGACGAAAGAATTCGATAAACCTCTGAACCTGTGTGTCGGTCATTATCCGTTTACCACCGGTGTTGCCCCAGGATTCGGCTAACTTGTGCTCCTGTTCGAGTCGCCACTGATAAACAGTATCAAACCCCGGCGCCCGCAACATAACCCACCGGTCAACACGTTCGTAAAGAGGCAAGAAATCATGTTCCAGCACCGAATTAACATGAGCCCTCCAGATGCCTTCCGGATCTTCGAGCTCCTCCAAACTATTAACCGGTTCATGCAGTGCTGCCTCGGGCTCTGGCCCTGCACCCAGGCACCAACCCTCTAAGAGAATGAGGTTAACGGGAGGTTCTACGACTTCAGGTTCGGCAACACGCTCATCGGAGGACTTGTCAAATCGCGGAACGGGTACGGGCTCTGATATGCCAGGTGTTAACAGCGCGTCGAGAGTCTGATTGAGCAGTGACATGTCGTGAGTACCTGGCACGCCCCTAGTTGCCAGCAGCGGATGAACATCCTCACTTTTTTCTCTACGTTCCTGGCGGGTGAGGTAAAAATCGTCGAGGGAGAGGGTTAATACTTTGAGACCATATTTAGTGGCAATCGCCATTTCCAGGTAGGCACACAACGTCGACTTTCCCGATCCCTGACTGCCGTTAACCGCGACCAGCACAGTCCTTTTTTCAGTTTCTTGCAGGGATACAAGCGAATCCACCAAAGGATCAAACCAATACTGCGCACTCGCTAAATAGGAGGGCTCGAGCTTGTGTTGTTTTAATAGCCGCTTTTGCCACTGGGGTAAAACGCGTGATGATGAGTCTTTATCCACTGCCTGCCCAACCTACTAATTCGAACTACAAAGAAAGGCGTCGAATATCACTCAGTAGTGAGACCAACTGTGTAAAAAATTTCCCAGCGTCACCCCCATTAATCACCCGATGATCGTAGGACAATGCCAGCGGGAGTAACTTTCTGGGCTGAAACTCTGCACCGTCCCAAACCGGCTGAATCGATGCTTTTGAAACCCCCAGAATACCCACTTCAGGTGCATTCACAATCGGCGTGAAACCGGTACCACCAATATTTCCCAAACTGGAAACAGTGAAGCATCCCCCCTGCATTTCAGCGGGCTTGAGTTTGCGATCGCGCGCTTTTCCCGCAAGCTCTACTACCTCTGCCGCCAGTTCCCAAATAGTTTTCTTATCGACATCTCGAATGATTGGGACCAGCAAACCCGCAGGAGTATCGACCGCCATACCAATGTGAATATAGTGCTTGTAAACAAGGCTTTGCGAGTCAGCAGAAAGAGAAGCACAGAACTTCGGATTGTCGCGCAAAGCCACGGCGCAAGCTTTTAGCATAAACGGTAGAGGGGTGAGTTTTACACCGCGCTTTTCCCCTTCGGCCTTCATCTCTGCGCGAAACGCTTCCATATCAGTGATGTCCGCGTTGTCGAATTGCGTAACGTGGGGCACGTTCAACCAATTCCGCTGCATATTTGCAGCGGTGAGTTTGGCCATCTTCGATCGCGGCTCTACCTCAACAGGACCAAATGCGGAAAAATCAACCTCTGGAACCTGTGGGATTCCCGCCCCCCCTGAAACAGCTGGCCCCACACCACTCATGGAGGCCTTTACATAACTTTGTAAATCTTCCTTCAACAATCGACCCCGAGGACCAGAACCTTCTATGCTTGTCAGCTTAAGACCAAATTCCCGAGCGAGCTTTCGCACGGCTGGGCCCGCGTAAACCGATCGTTCCCCACTGGTATCCTGCTGCGGAATCGCACCTACCCTGGGAGGTGTTCTTCGCTCTACTTTCTTATCAGCTGAAGACTCAACAACTTCCTGAGTATCACTCGGTAACACTGTCGTCGGCTCAGAGACCACCGCAGAGGAGCCCTCTACCTTGACAACCATCAGCTCGTGCCCGAATGCAACAGAGTCGTTTTCCTTGACCAGAATCTTCAGAACTTCTCCAGCAAATGGGGCGGGAACTTCCATAGACGCCTTGTCGGACTCCAACACAACCAGAGAATCCCCCTCGGCAACCACATCTCCAACTGCGACGGACAATTCGATCAAATCTACCGATTCATCGCTGCCAATATCGGGAACTGTGACAATTTTCTCGATGGCCCCCGAGGCTTCATCCGGCGCGACAATCGGAACAACGGCAGCAGCTGCTGCAGGTGATGGCGTCGTGTCAGGAGTCTGAGCAGGCTCCTCAACTTCGACCGCCTTGGCGTCCTCCCCTACCTCCAACAATACGATAGGGTCTCCTTCGGCTAGTTCCTTGCCCACCTCGGTTAACACTTCGACGACAGTGCCCACAAGAGTGGAAGGTATTTCCATGGAAGCCTTGTCCGACTCCAGAACAATCAAGCTTTGCTCAAGCTCAACCGTATCGCCGACCGCCACCAAAAGCTCAATAACCTCGGCACCCTCTGCGCCGCCAATATCGGGTACTACCACTTGTTCTTTAGCCACTTGTTATTTCCTATATCCTTCAGTGTTACCGTTCACAGTTTAAACTGTTGTTGGATCAACTTTGTCCGCAGAAATGCCAAGTGCACGCATGGCTTTCGCCACCACACCGACCTCAATGGTACCTTCATCTGAAAGAGCCTTCAGGGTTGCGATGACGACATACTCACGGCTCACTTCAAAGAATTTTCTCAGTTTGTCACGGGTATCACTGCGTCCAAACCCGTCTGTCCCCAACACGACGTAGCGACCCGGCACAAATTCGCGCAGCTGATCAGCATAGGACTTCATGTAATCCGTAGCGGCAATAAAAGGGCCTGACTCACCTTGCAACTCACTGGTAACAAACGGGGTTTTCGCCTCCTCCTCTGGATGGAGCAAATTCCACCGAACTACCGACTTGCCTTCGCGGTGCAATTCATTGACGCTGGTTAAGCTCCAAACGTCGGCCGCAACTTCATAATCCTTTTCGAGAATTTCTGCGGCGGCTTCCACTTCGCGCAAAATAGTCCCACCGCCAAGCAGCTGCACTTTGGGTTTATTTTTCAAAGTAGAGCTTTTCAAGCGATACATTCCCTTGATGATATTTTCTTCCACACCTTGAGGCATTTCCGGGTGGAAATAGTTTTCGTTCATCGTGGTGATGTAATAAAACTTGTTCTGACCCTCCTCATACATCTTGCGCATACCGTCCTGAATAATGACCGCCAGTTCGAACGCATAGGCCGGATCATAGCTTACACAGTTGGGAATGGTGCCTGCCAAAATATGGCTGTGACCATCCTGATGCTGCAAGCCCTCGCCGTTCAGTGTCGTGCGCCCGGCAGTAGCACCGATGAGAAAACCTCTGGCCTGGCTGTCTCCGGCCGCCCAAGCCAAGTCCCCGATCCTTTGAAAACCGAACATGGAATAAAAGATATAGAAAGGAATCATCGGGTAGCCATGAGTACTGTAGGAAGTTGCCGCCGCAATCCAGGCTGAAAACGCACCCGCTTCATTGATACCCTCTTCGAGAATCTGGCCTTTCTCATCTTCTTTGTAAAACATGATCTGCCCAGAATCGTGAGGGGTATAACGCTGTCCCACCGAGGAGTAGATACCCAGCTGGCGGAACATACCTTCCATCCCGAAAGTACGCGCTTCATCGGGAATAATCGGTACTACTCGCTCACCCAGTTCTTTGTTCTTCACCAAACTGGAGAGAATACGAACAAACGCCATGGTGGTAGAGATCTGTCGTTTACCACTGCTTTTGAGCTGGCTATCAAAATCTGCGATGGGAGGTGTGGGAAAGGTTTCAATATCATCCTGTCGGGAGGGTATTGGACCACCGAGTTCGGCTCTGCGCTGGTTCATATAACGCATTTCCGGGCTATCGGGGGAAGGACGATAATAGGGAACATCTTTCAGCTCGGAATCGCTAATGGGAATACCAAAGCGATCGCGAAACGCCTGCAGGCTCTCCATATCCAGTTTTTTCAGGGAGTGAGTTTCGTTATTGGCTTCCCCGGCCTCGCCCATACCGTAGCCCTTAACCGTCATTGCGAGAATGACCGTGGGGCGTTCTCTTTGGGCGACGGCTTCGGCATAGGCAGCGTACACTTTATAGGGGTCGTGGCCGCCTCGATTGAGGTACATGATGTCGTCGTCGGACAAGTCGGAAACCAATTCAAGCAACTCCGGGTACTTCCCAAAGAAGTGCTCGCGGGTATAAGCCCCACCGTTGTATTTGTAGTTTTGCAATTCTCCGTCGCAGACCTCATCCATGCGCTGTTGCAGCAATCCCGTGGTGTCTTTTTCTAGCAGAGGGTCCCACTTGCGCCCCCAGATGACTTTAATGACATCCCACCCGGCCCCGCGAAATACGCCCTCAAGTTCCTGGATAATTTTGCCATTGCCACGTACCGGACCATCCAAACGCTGTAAATTGCAGTTAATCACAAAGGTCAAACTACCCAGTCGCTCTCGGCCGGCCAGTGAAATTGCGCCGAGAGATTCCGGCTCATCGCATTCACCGTCACCCATGAAGCACCAGACATTCCGATCTCCGTGATCCACCAGCCCGCGACTTTGTTGATACTTCATAACCCTGGCCTGGTAAATCGCCTGGATTGGGCCCAACCCCATAGAGACCGTTGGAAACTGCCAGTAGTCGGGCATCAACCAGGGGTGGGGATAGGAAGACAGGCCGTGGCCGTCGACTTCGCGTCGAAAATTGTCGAGCAGGTCTTCGTCAAAGCGCCCTTCAAGGTACGACCGAGCATACATGCCAGGTGCACTGTGGCCCTGGTAAAAAATCAAGTCACCACCCAGTGGACTATCGGCACCGCGGAAAAAGTAGTTGAAGCCAATGTCGTACAAAGTCGCGCTAGAGGAAAAACTGGAGATATGACCACCGAGACCTTCATCGTTATCATTGGCGCGCATTACCATCGCCAGAGCATTCCATCGCACCAGAGATCGCACTCGCCGCTCCATGAACAAGTCTCCAGGCATCGCTTTTTCGTCTTTCGGTGCTATGGAGTTACGAAACGGTGTAGTGATGGCCGTGGGAAGTCGAGTGCCGATATCCACCGCGTGTTTGGCCAGTTCAGTGAGGATATAAGAAGCGCGCTCTGGGCCGCTGTGCTTCATTACCGCGTCGAGGGCGTCAAACCACTCATGCGTTTCAATGGGATCCTGATCTTCAGTCATACTGGCTACTTCTCCGGGTCATCACGAAAGGTTCTATTGAATGCAAACATCAACTACATTCCAAATTAGAACCAATAAACTTCACGTATTCGATTTAGTATAGGTTAAGTTCCAGCAGTTGCTGGTATTTTAATCACCTTATAATCACAGTTGGTAAAAACATTACACCAGACAACGTCAAATTAATATACAAGTTCTAAATTGGAACTATTAATATGGCCATGTTTCCGAATTATTCCGCCAAAAAATCAAAAAAAAAGCGCTCTTGAGAGCACTTTTTGTAAATTTACTACCGGAGGTTGGCCTGAACACATTAGTTAATTTGAAAGAACCTGTGCCCCTCTTTTATTTCGGATGCAGTATCAAAATGTTGGAAATCACCGGCTGGCAAGTCACCCCATTTTCCAGGCGCGATAACCTGCAAAGAGTGCCTTTCGTCGAGGAAAACAGCCTGGAAATATTGAGACCAGCTTTCCTGGGATAATCCCTCAACGGCCTTCGCCATGGTTTCCCTTCCGGAGAAATCACTTTGCTTCTTGGCAATGGACTGCCAGTAGAATTCAGCTCTGTCCCAAATATTTTTATCGGGCCTTAAAATATCGCTCAGCAAAGCTTGTTTGTGTCTCTCGAATTGTTCGCTATTCAGACTCTGCTCTACGCCACCGATAAAATCGTCCATTGCCGCGGCTACATCAGCAGCGCTCGCATTGGGAGACTGAATCAACATGACGAGACCCGGGACGTCCAACTGGGGCCAGGCAAACGCACTAGCCACGTAACCCAGTTGTTGCTCTGTTCGCAACTGCTGAAAAAAACCCGACTTCATAATCTGCGCGGTTAGTGCGACCGCTGCGCGATCCTCCCAGGAATTACCCGCGCCCTGTAAATACCAGGCGACAACAGAGTCATCGTGCGGAACATCAACTTGATACTGCAGCGACTCATTACTATCAAGGCGCAACACCTTTAACGCCGGAATGTTTACGTCGGCTTGATCGGGCAGCAAGCGGGAGAGCACTGCAGAAACGCGAGTTACGGCTTCGAAATCATAGTTTCCATAAATCAATGCCTCCGCTTCTGCGCTGCGCCAAAAAGACTGCTGGTACCGATCGAGATCAACCTGATCGATTTGCTCAAGCGCTTCAATTAATGGCTTCTCACCCCATTCACCGTACAGCAGTGATTCTCGCAGATCCGCAATCACCTGGCTGCTCGGCCTAGCGGCAATCGCATTTTCAAGACTTCTAATCATGTCCTTGCGGATATTGGTAAAACGCTTGGCATCGAATTCAGACGTTTTAATCGTCGCCAGAAGTTGCTCAAGCAATATGGCTTGTTTGTCATTGTAACCACTGACTCGCAAACTAATTCCCTGGGCGTGCTTGTAAAGGTCGAATCGTAATCCCGCCAACAAAGCCGGATAAGCAAACTCGTTGACCGAGTCCTTCAGGAGTGCTGTGTACAAAACCGCCGCTGCAGTTTGTCGCGCGGTTTTTCCCACTTCGCTGGAGCGAAAATTAATATAAGTTGCCCCCTTGGGAATACGAAATTCTTCGTCTTGCTGAAACCAAATTTTCTGGCGGGGTTGCTCCAGAGCAAGCTGCGGAACAGCGGAATTGTCTGCGGAAATCGGCTTTAAACTGACATCTTCTGCTATAAAATTATTCGGCGTAGGCAAGCTAAGAGCACTGATACCGACATCGCTGCGCCAGTTGGCGAACTCTTCGGGACTTACAGTCTCGGCGGAGTAGGGAACTTCGTAGTACTTGGAAACTCTATCGGTTTCGGCCAGCTGATCGCTGAACGTAACCAGAGCATTTTCGGGTACAAGAGCACTCAGCAGTTTCTCAAACATATCCGCGTCATACTCCCGCATTAAAGAAGGACCGCGCAAAACATCCCGGGGCTTGTAAACGTGCATACCGCTGACCAGACCACTGACATAGCCCATAGGCTCCGGCGATGAGCGAAACCTAAAGCCCAAATCTGCCAACTGCGACTGTTCATCATATAGCCATTGCTTCGACCCCTCTTCGCGCAACATATCCATGTAGGCAAAAACGAGCTGTAAAACCCGCTCATAGTTCTGAGCGCCAGCTTCGGTGAGAGAAACGCTGATACTAAACAACGACCCCCCGCGCCATGCCAGTCCGGCACCCGCCCCCAACCCCTCAGCCAAACCCTCAGCCTTCAGAGATGAAAGGAGGCTGCCCTTACCTTCATGGCCCACCAAATTACCTAAATAAGACAGCGGTTTCGTCTCGTAGGCCAAGCGGTAATCTGCGATCGGGAAAGCCACTTGCAGTTGGCGTAAAGTCGCCTGAGGCTGCACCTGCACCAACAATGGCAGGCTTGAAAACAGAGGTTCTTCAATATCGTCGTATTCAAAGGATTTATTGGGAACAGCACTAAAAATGGGACGTACGAGTGCTTCCAATTCATCCAGGGTTTGGGAACCCAGCACTGCAAGTTTCATCTGATTCGCGGAATAGTGTTTCTCATAAAACTTCAGTAAATCATCCCGCACTTTAGCGCCGGGGCGATCGGCTAAAGTGTCTAAAGATCCCACCGTAAACTGGCTGAAAGGATGGTCCGGGTTCATTATTTCCTGAACGACATCCAGACCTCGTCGACCGTCACTCTTCAAACCCATCTGGTACTCTGCCTCAACCGCATTTTTTTCGCGCTCGACATATTGCGCGTCAAAACGAGGGGCAATAAAGAATTGCCCAAAACGATCCAGGGCCTCGGGTAAAAAAGCTTCGTTGATATCAAAGAAGTAATTGGTGTGTTCGAGACTGGTGTAGGCATTCCGATTGCCGCCATGTTCAGTAATAAACTCTTCATACTCGGCAGCATTGGGATACTTATCGGTGCCCAAGAACAGCATATGCTCCAGAAAATGCGCCAGACCACCTCTTCCCGGAGGATTGTCACCGCTGCCGACACGCACATCGAGGGCTGCAGCAGCCTTTTTGGTTTCAGGATCGGAGATCAGTAAAACTTGGAGGTCGTTGTCCAGCGTGATGAATCGATACTCATTATCATCATTGGGGCTTTTAACCGGTGTTAGACCAGAGCCACTGAGAGTTGAACAGGAAACTAAAACCAGACACGCTAAAACAGGCAGTAGGACTTTCACGCCCTTACCGAAATACAACGAGGACATCTATAACTCCATCGATTAAAAGATCAATTTTCGTCTGAGGGAGGCACAATATCCAATTCGACCTCTACCGGTTTTGGCGAGGGCCAGGCATTGATAATCGCTTTGATCAGCGTAGCCAGAGGAATTGCAAAGAATACTCCCCACAACCCCCAAATGCCGCCAAAGAACAACACGGCCAAAATAATGGCGACTGGGTGGAGATTGACCGCCTCAGAAAAAAGCAGGGGAACCAGAACATTTCCGTCGAGCCCCTGAATAATAATATAGACAAGAAATACGTAATAAAATTCACTCGTGAAGCCCCACTGGAAGAATCCAACAAGAACAACAGGTAAGGTGACGAGCATCGCACCTATATAAGGAACAATAACAGACAGGCCGACCAACAGGGCCAACAACGCCGCGTAATTCAACCCCAACCAGCTAAAGCACACATAACTCGTGGCTCCCACAATGAGAATTTCCACGACTTTTCCGCGCGCATAATTAGCCACCTGCATATCCATTTCCACGTAAATTTTTTGCAGGAGTGGCCGCTCTTCAGGCAAGAAGTTAGCCAACCAGGTGAGAATTTGCTCCCTGTCTTTAAGAAAGAAGAACACCAGAATGGGAACTAGCACCATGTACACCATCAAGGTCAGAATACTCGGAATGGTACCGAGGATTCGGGTGACTATGGTCTGTCCGAGTCCGGCCAACTCCGTTTGTGCCATGTCGACAAACTGACCGAGTTGCCCTTCTCCCAACACGCCCGGGTATCGTTCCAGCAATACCAATAGTAAATCTTGGCCCCGCTCGAGCATGCGCGGCATTTCAGCTGCCAGAGCCAACAACTGGCGCCAGGCCAGAGGAAGCAATCCCAGGGTGATGCCAAAGAACGCCCCGACAAAAACCAAAAAGGAGACGGTAAAACCCAGCCACTGGGGCAATCCGTAAGCCTGAAGCTTGGACGAAAGCCCCTGCATCAAATAGGCTAAGACCAGGGAAGCCAGCAGCGGCACCAACACATTTCCAATGGTCATAAAGGCCAAAACGCACAGGGCGATCAATACCAATAGCAGTATCGATTCCTCCTCGAAGAGGTAGCGCTCATACCATTTTTGAAAAATGCTTAACATGTGTGGCCCCAGATGCTCAGAATTAAAAGCTCGCCCGCAATTAAATCAGGACTTTTGTAGTAAATGAATATACACGCCATCGCGTTCTTCGGAAGATAACAAAGTATGCCCCGACAACTCTGCGAATACAGCAAAATCTCTAACAGATCCCTGGTCGGTCGCCTGAATTCTCAGGGTTTGGCCAGAACTCATCCCGTTGAGTGCCCGTTTAGCTTTTAACAGTGGCATGGGACACAGCAGGCCGATAGCGTCCAGTTCGACGCAGTTTAACTCACTCATACTTCGATTCCACATCAAGCTACAATTGTCACATTATAAAACGTTTTCGCCTGCAGTTATCAAAAGCCGTGAACTTTCCGAACCGCCAGTACTCTATGAAAGTTAAGCTGTGCGTTTAGCCACAAGCCAGTGGCATAGAGTACAATGGGCAATGAGTTCCTACATCTGGCAAAGAGCGGCAACACCCCGAGTGAAAACCTTAATGCGAGTATCGAAAGTGTCGAGATGCCTGATCCAGCTGTCGCTGGTCTCGATGGTGTTCTCGATAAGCTCCACAAACGCGAATGAGCTAAAACTGCCCAACTTGGGAGAGTCCAGCACCAGTTTGTTTTCTTCCGAGTATGAACACCAACTCGGCAGAGCTTGGCTGCGAGCTTTTCGCTCTCAAGTTCCTACGGTGGAAGACCCGTTACTCCAAGACTATCTGGAATCCTTGATCTACCGCCTGGCAAATCACAGCCAGTTGGAAGACCGCCGGCTAGAAGTTGTGATAGTGGATAATCCGACAATTAATGCCTTCGCGGTGCCCGGCGGCGTCATAGGGATTCACAACGGCCTGCTAATGTACGCCCAGTCAGAAGACGAATTGGCAACAGTGTTGGCTCACGAAATTGCCCACCTGAGCCAGCGCCATTTCTCCCGGGGAGTTGAATACCAGAGACAGCAGACACCCCTCAACCTTGCGGCAATGCTCGCTAGCTTTGCCCTGATAGCAGTCGCCGGAGGAGACGCTGGCATAGCGGCACTTTCGGCGACACAGGCCTTGGCACAGGACAACGCGCTGCGCTACAGCAGAGGCAATGAGGCAGAGGCTGATCGCGTGGGCATGACGACGATGGTTGCGGCTGGCTTGGATCCACACGCGGCACCGGTAATGTTCGAACGTATGTTACAGGCCTCGCGATATGCCCGGGGCAATCGAATTCCTGAATTTTTGCGCTCGCACCCGCTGTCCAAAAATCGTATCGCAGACACCAAAAATCGCGCGCGAGAGTATCCGAAAACCATACGTTCACCCAATCTTACCTATCAGTTAATGCGCGCGCGGGTGGCTAATCAACTAGCCAACACCCCCTCCGAGGCGGTCCAGAAGTTTCGAGGAGAGCTGGACGGTTCACCCAATTCTATCGAAGCGACCAGCTATGGTTTGGTTCTGGCGCTAACCGATGCCGGACGAACCGACGAGGCCCGCACAGAATTGAACGAGCTGTGGTCAAAGGATGTCGACAGGCTAGAGTACATTGTGGCAGATGCTGAAATTGATCTGGTTAAAAATGAACCTGGTATCGCCGCCGAGAAACTGGCTAATCAGCTGAGGGTCTCTCCGGGAAACCACGCCCTGACCATGGTCTACGCCAGGGCACTCATGAAAGATCAAAAGCCACATATCGCTGAGGAGGTTTTGATTGAGCAGTCGAAGCGAAATGCAGGGGACCCCGCTTTGTGGTATTTACTGGCAGAGGTTCAGGGTCTGTCTGGAAACATTATCGGTCTACATCAGTCACGCGCCGAGTATTTTATTCTCAATGGCATTCTCGATCAGGCAGAAAAGCAGCTGACGTACGCGTTAAAGCTAACCAAAGGTGATTTTGTAACCACTGCAAAACTTCACCAGCGTATTGCGGACATAAGCACGATACGCGAGAACATGGATTTCTAAAGCACACGCCGCTTAGGGATCAGGCGTTGCCTTTCACCGAAACCTGTAATTCCTTTGCAAAATCCAGCATCCGCCGCAATGGCACCATCGCCTGCTCTCCGATAGCTGGATCGACAAATATTTCATTGTCGCCTCTATCGAAAACACCCGCGAGGGTCTCCAGTTCATTCATCGCCATCCAGGGGCAATTGGCACAGCTTCGACATGCAGCACCATCGCCGGCTGTGGGTGCAATAATAAACTCCTTGTCGGGAGCCTGTTGCTGCAACTTGTAAAAAATACCCTGGTCGGTCGCGACGATGAACTGCTTGTTGTCCATTTCACAGGCCGCTTTGATGATCTGTGTGGTTGAACCGACCCGGTCGGCTAGCTCCAGCACCGAAGCAGGCGATTCAGGATGCACCAGCACTGCCGCATCCGGGTAGACATTTTTTAAATCTGCAATACCCCTGGCCTTGAATTCCTCATGGACAATACAGGCACCGTCCCACATCAAGATGTCCGCTCCGGTTTTCCTGCGCACATAATCGCCCAAGTGCCGATCCGGTGCCCAAATAATCTTTTTGTCCTGCTCGGCTAGATGCTCGGCGACATCCAGGGCAATACTGGAGGTCACCACCCAATCGGCTCGCGCTTTCACCGCTGCGGAAGTATTGGCATATACCACAACTTCGCGATCCGGGTACTGATCGCAAAAGGCGGAGAACTCATCCACTGGACAGCCTAAATCCAGGGAGCACGTTGCCTCCAGGGTCGGCATAAGCACGCGCTTGTCAGGTGTGAGAATTTTCGCTGTCTCCCCCATGAACTTCACACCTGCCACCACTAGGGTTTGCGCCGGGTGATCGTGACCAAACCGGGCCATCTCCAGGGAATCCGAGACGCATCCACCGGTCTCCTCGGCGAGAGCCTGAATGGCGGGAGCCGTGTAATAGTGCGCGATCAGGACAGCATTTTCCCGAATCAAGCGAGACTTAATTTGCTCAACTAGGTCTCGTTCCTGCTCTGGGCTAAGCTGCTTCTGCTCGGCCTGATCCAGGTGAACTTGCACCTGCTGGCGAATGGTTTCCAGTTTATCGGAGGCTAGACTCATGGTTTCGTTTCATCTTTGCGGCGGGCTGTTTCGGCTAAAAATGTTACCACAATTTGGCTGCCAGGGAATTCTTGGTTACATTGTGTCGTCATAACAATCCAGGGGATACACCATGGTGAAATACGACTACGTTAAAACCCGTCGCGAGGACGTTCGGCCCATTGACGCCAAACAAGTGCCAACAGTTCGATTCTTTATGCGCTGGGTAACAAAACTCAACGTTGCGGTTTTTCGGCTCACCAAAGGGAGAGTGATGAACAAGTTCATCGGCGGCTACCCAGTATGCATTGTGACAACCAAAGGCGCGAAGACAGGTAAAATCAGGCGCATTGCTCTGATTCACCTACCCCACGGGGAAAACAATCTTTTAGTCGCGTCGCAAGGCGGCATGCCCAACAATCCGGTGTGGTACCACAACATTGTTGCCCACCCCGAGATCCAAATAATGGTCGGAGGCGAAGAGAAGACCTATCGCGCCAGGCAAATTGACGATGAGGAAAAGGCCGCTCTGTGGCCACATCTGTTATCGCTATATCCTGACTTTGATGAGTATCAAGCCAGAACAGACCGCAATATACCGGTGTTTTCCTGTGAGCCTATTCGTTAGCGTTGCGAGCTTAAGCTTGCTGAGCTCAGTCTTTTAGCCAGTCTGGCCAGTCATCGGACACACTGCCAGTCCAGCGAGGCTCTCTTCTTTCAAAGTAAGCCATACCACCTTCCACCGCGTCGGGCTTGGTCATACTGTAGTTGAGCGCTTTGCTCTCCAGCACTGCCAGCTCACCGAGACTCATATCGAGGCCGCGCCACAATAAACGCTTGTGCAAACCCACAGCCACGGGCGCGCAATTGATAGCGATATCTCTGGCTATTTCCAGTGCGGTATCCAGTACCTGATCAGCGGGAACACTTCTACCCGCCAGACCCCACTCAACTGCCTGGGTGCCGGTGAGTCGCTCCGCCCGCACCAACAACTCAAACGCTTTTTCAAATCCCACCAGGCGTGGCAAGACATATTCCATGGCAAAGTCAGTTACGACGCCTCGCCGTGCCTGCAGAAATCCATACTTGCTGTCATTTGCCAAAACCCGCATGTCAGCCTGAACGGCCAGGCCCATACCAGCACCCACCGCATGGCCATTGCAAGCGGCAATCACGGGCTTGCGCACCTGCCAGGCCTGCATACTCAGCGGGCATGAATTCACCTCGACCGTTTGCGCACCACTGTCAAAGGTGGCGCCACCGCCGCTCATATCAGCACCTGCACAGAAAATGTTTCCGGCTCCGGTTAGCACGACGACGCGCACCTCATCGTCTTGATCGCAACGCCGATAGGCATCGCCTATACCCTCCAACATGCCTGAGGTAATACTGTTGTGGGCATCGGGACGATTCAAGGTGATAACTGCAATGCCTTCGCTGATTTCGAAGTTAATATCGTTGTTCATGTGGCTGAATAATTCCTGAGATTTGATGGCTCTAGCTTACCTCGCGCAGCATCTCAGGCAATGGTGTGGGAGGCCAGGAATGACTATCGCAAATTTGCTTGGACAGGTTTTCCCGACTCGTAGACTCAACGCCTGCGTCCCAATTTGGAGACTCGGGCGTCACCAGCTCTGCCTATTGGTAATTTTTATTAAACAATGACTAGAATTCTGATGAAATATTCCGTATAACTCCATGTTATATAAAGAATAAAGACTAATCTAAGTGCGCAGCCACCCACCCTAATGTCGGCTAAAGCTTGGATCGACCCGTAAAGTGTGAAGTTTCAGAGGTACCCGTGGACCAGCACAAGGTATTAATTATATCGGAGAACACGACAGATCAGCTGATTTTGTCGTCTTGTCTCGAGCGCGCTGTTCCACAGAGGTTTGTCTTGGCTGTAGCGGAATCTATCGAACGTCCGCTGGAAGCCCTAATGGAGCCCAGTAACTCGGTCGTCGTCATTTCTTACGCACCGGAAACCGAGTATGTGCTGCGCCTTGCACAGAAGAACAACGTCACAATCCCCATCATCGTATTGATGGACGAGGCAAACGCAGAAGTGATTGCCCAGCTCAAAGAGTATGGCGCTCAAGACTATCTGGTTCGCGGCCAGCTACAAGATGCCCTGGTTCACAGAGTCCTCGACTACAGCATCCAGTTGAAAGCGGCGCGGGAACGAATACAACAGCTTTCCAATCGCGATCCATTGACAGGATCCTTGAACCGAACCGGCTTCAGGGCGCATGTTGAACGCGCAATGGAGCGATCAGAACGCTATGGTTTCAACACCGCGCTGCTCTATATCAATATCGACCAGTTCGCTAATATCAACGATCACTATGGCGAAGCGGCTGGCGACTTGATGATCAAGACCATATCCAATCGCCTGACCAATAAATTGCGCAGTACCGACAGTATCGCCCGCTTGGGTGGAGACGAATTTGCCATTGTGCTGGAAGACGTCAGCTCAGAAAACAATGTTCAGACTATTGCCGAGAAAATGCTCAAGTCGATTTCCGGCCCGATGATTTTGAGCGAACAACAGGTTTCCGTTGACGCAAGCATTGGCGGCTCAATTTATCCAGAAGACGGCAAAGCGTTTTCGGACCTGGTGGACGGCTCTCGCAGTGCTATGCAACAAGCCAAAGCGGTAGACGGCGGCAAGTACATCCGATATTCAGAAGCATTACAGTTTGATGAAGCGGGAAACAGCTCTCTGGCCGCAGAATTGCGCACAGCGATTCGCAAAAACCAGTTTGAGCTTCACTATCAGCCACGAGTCGACCTCAATTCCGGGCAGCTAGTGGGACTGGAAGCATTGCTGCGCTGGAATCACCCGGAGCGCGGACTGGTGTATCCCGGAGAATTTCTCTCGGAATGCGAAGACATGGGCCTGATGAAAACCATTGGCTATCAAATTATTCAACACGCCTGCAGTGCCCTATCCTGGCTGGAAGACCAAGGGTTACAGCATGTGGATGTCGCGGTGAACATCTCTTTCTCACAAATTCAGGACGATCGATTTGTCGAAGTCGTGAAAGATATCGTCAAGCGCAGCAACGCGGATATCTCGCGATTGGAATTTGAGCTGACAGAAACCACCATCTTGAAGAGCCCCGGTGCGATCAAAGCGAGAATGGATGAACTGCGTTTATTGGGCATTTCATTTTCCCTGGACGATTTCGGAACCGGTTTCTCACAGTTGTCACACTTGACCGAATTGCCTATATCCTCATTGAAGATTGATGCCAGTTTTGTTCGCGAGGTACCGCAAAACACTCATCAAGCCGCTGTTTGCATCATGATTATTGAAATGGCACAGCGATTGGATATGGCGGTCATTGCGGAGGGCGCAGAAACCTTTGAGCAGATAGAATTCCTCAAACAGAACGAATGCCAACAGGTGCAGGGGTTCTACTATTCCCAGGCGATACCGCTACAGCAGCTGCCTAGATTTGTAGAAGAGCAACGCTTCAAACGACGAGAGCTGCTACATTCCTAGCCGAAAGCGTAGGTGGTAGCTCAGCTGGCGATTCGGTTTCGCCCTCCTCTTTTCGCCCTATACAAATTCTTATCCGCTTTCTTTAAGACAGACATTGCATCGTCTGATTCCTCACAGCGCTCGGCGACCCCAATGCTCACCGTCACTGAAACATGGCCGCACGCTACTCGCGTCGCCCCGCGCTTTTGAGTGCCGCGCGAAGTTTTCTTGGGGCGCAATTTACTATCTCGCAGCGACATCTCGTAATCGGCGATAGAAGTCCTCAGTAGTTCAAGAGGTTCCAGGCATTGCTCTGCCTCCTTGCGCGGAAAAACAAGCGCAAATTCTTCACCCCCATACCGGTAGGCGGTACCGCCCGCTACCTGTTTGATTCGGGATGCCACCAGCCGCAATACCTGATCACCCACATCGTGACCAAACTTGTCGTTGAATTTTTTAAAGTGATCAACGTCGACCATGGCAATACTGTAGTGGCGTCCAAGGCTCTTTAGGCGCTCGTTGAGCGCGCGCCTACCGAAGAGCCCTGTCAAATCATCCCTATAAGCCATAGCGTGAGAACTGAGTAAAAGCCCGTAGACCAGACATACCCCCGCCGCTGTGCACAGCGCAATAGAAATGTAATCCAAATGTAAAAACTGCAAGGTTAAGAACAATGCCAGCACACACGCGGTCAAAGCAGCCTCAGAATCATTGTTGCGAAGGCTCAATAAAAAAGTGGCGAAAAGAATAACCGCGAGTGACATCAGGGCGATGACATTGGGCAATAAATAACCACCTGATGATCTAGAGTGAATTTGCGCATCGAGACTTTCGCTCAGTGCAGGAAGCCAAATGGGTAAATAAAAGCAAGCAATCGCCAAAGCAGAAAAAACTATAACGGTGATTAGACCGTGAATATTCCATATTCCACGCTCGGGCACAGCAAACAAAAACAGCGCGAGGATTGGCAGGCTGACACTAACGCCTAAAAAAATGCCTCTGGCATTGGCATCGGAAAGGCTAACTTGCAATTCGCTTTGAATAAGCCAATACAGTGCCGCGACCGCCACGGCAGCGAGCAGCATACGAACACGCCTGAACTGAAACGCCATAAAAACTGCAGCAATACAGGTTAAATACGGCATATTGCTGACTAGAATTCGCATCTCTGTGGACAGCCCAGCCAGGTATTCTCGAAAAACATAGGCGAGAATTACCAAAGAGACTGGAATGACCAGCCGCAGTAGCGCTAGAAAATGCAATTGCATCGAGTGGATCAAACCCCTGTTTTACGATGACTTATTCTGGTCTTTGTTGTTCTTGGCGACTAACACAGCAACCCCTGAGCCCAAGCATTCACACTAGGCGCGACGCCCCAGTGATGATAGCCTAGAACCACTCTAAGAAGCAGTACCTGAAGGTCAAATGTCCACCAGTCACGAGACAAATCAACGAGCGAAAATTCTTGTATGCGATGACGACCAGAACGTAAGGTTGCTCACTCGGCAATGTCTCGAAGCAGAAGATATGGCCGTTGTCGAAGCCTCAAATGGTCCCGAGGCTTTAGACGTTTTCGTTCGCGAGCGCCCCGATCTCGTCTTCCTCGATGTAGAGATGCCTGGGATGACAGGCCTGGAAGTCTGCAAGCGGATTCGATTAATGCCTCAGGGCGAATCGATCCCGATTATGATTGTGACAGGCTCAGACGATCGTCAATCAATCGACCAGGGGTTTGATGCCGGAGCTACTCAGTACAAGACCAAGCCGGTCAACTGGTCGCTACTGGGCCGTGATGTACAGTACATGCTGCGCGCGAGCAACGCCTTCAATGCCTTAAAACGTCAAGAGGACCGCCTGCGATACCTCGCCTATTACGATCCGTTGACGAGCCTACCCAACAGGCGAAGTTTTACAGAGCAGCTAAGTCGCATCATAAAACGCAGTCAGCGTCGGAAGTCCAACGCCGCACTGATGTTCATCGATCTCGATCACTTTAAACGCATCAACGATTCTATCGGACACGGACGTGGCGACCGACTGTTGGTGGAGATTGCCAAACGATTAACTATCGAACTGCGCGCCGACGATGCGGTTAACTACTTCGGCGAACCCGAAGAAGATAATGACGGCGACGATTCGGATCGCCAAGAGCCGGGAACTGAAATTGCCCGGCTCGGCGGTGACGAGTTTACAGTAGTGTTGTCCGACGTGCCCGACATTAGCCATGTAAAAGTCGTGGCCAACCGAATTCTGCACTCGCTGTCTCAACCTATACAGCTGCAATCTCACAACCCCGTGGTAACGCCGAGCATAGGTATCGCCCTATACCCCGAAGATGGCACCGACCCGGACACCCTGGTGCGCAATGCAGACACCGCGATGTATGCCGCAAAGTCTGAAGGACGAGCCTGTTTCAGATTTTACAACGAGCGCATGAATGCCAAAGCTGTTGAACAGCTGAAGATGGAGGAAGATCTTCGCCTGGGTATGAAGCGTGGGGAACTGGAGCTGCGCTACCAGCCTCAAATTGAAGTACCCTCAGGCAAAGTGGTTAGCCTGGAAGCCTTGGTTCGCTGGAAGCATCCGAAGCGCGGCATGATATCGCCACTGGAGTTTATCCCGGTGGCCGAACGTACTGGACAAATAATCGAACTGGGCGAATGGGTAATGCTGGAGGTTGCAAAGCACTGTACCTACTGGGACACCCTGGGCCTGGAAGATTTCAGAGTGTGTATCAACATCTCGCCCTTACAGTTTAATCAGGGAAATCTTCCCCAGTATTTTTCAGATTATTTAGTCAAAACCGGTATCAGCCCGGAGCGTATTGAATTAGAGCTGACCGAAAGCGCGATTATGACCGACGCCGAAACTAACATAGCAAAATTGGCGGAGCTCAAAGACCTGGGCATGGCACTGGCCGTCGATGATTTTGGTACAGGTTATTCCTCACTGAGCTATCTCAAGCGCTTCCCAATAGACACCTTGAAAATTGATCAAAGTTTCGTAGCCGACCTCGATAGTGCCGATGGCGCCGCAATCGTCGATGCGATCCTGGCGCTTTCGAGAACCTTACAGCTGCGAGTGATTGCAGAGGGCATCGAAACGGAGGCGCAGAAAAACTACCTGGTTGAGAAAAATTGCGATTTGTTGCAAGGCTATCATTTCTCTCGGCCCATCTACCCGGAAGACGTTCCCACGATATTACGGCAGGACTTCACCAGTTTTTTTACGGAATCAATCGAAAATTAACTTACCGGCTATACTCTAATCATGAAGGCTACGATTTTTCTACCCGGCCTTATGTCTCTAAGCTTGGCCGCATGTGTACTGACTGCAAACCCAACAGACCCGGTGGTCGATCGCGAATTAAAAGTTCTGCTACAGGGTAGTTCAGCCTATGCGATGGCAGAACTCATCACCAATAACGGCGGCACGGTCACACATCACTTACCTATTATCGATGCAGTGGGTGCGAACATCTCCCGCGAAAATCTTGATGAAGTCATCAAATCACCGTTGGTAGATAGATATCTGGATGACTTATCTGTTTCAGATGCACCCGACAACGACACTGCTCCAGAGGAGAAAACTTGCGATGTAGGTGGTGCACTGGAACTGGATATCGGTAGAGGTTCCATCAAATGGAGGCTCTACAACATTGAGCCGGAAGTCGCGAAACTACAGCATCTAGAGTTGTCTTGGCCCGACTCAATGGGGAGAATATTGGAGTTAACGCTAGGGACAGCGTCCTTGGCATCAGCAGAGATACTGACAGCTGCGCAGGACAATCATCTCGAACTGGATTATGGCGAAGAAGCACACCCAGAACTTCAGGGAATGCTCGAATTACATGCTGTATTCGAAGCTCACTCAGATAGAGACACAGCGCCTGCACCGCTGCAGCGAGACTTTGCAATAGAGGCCACATTTACAGAGGATTGTTCGACCAAGCTCGTCCCTGGATACACCAACAACCACGAGAACACCTATTACCCCTCAATCGTCGGTGCGGCTGCGCTACATCGCCACGGGATTACCGGAAGCGGAGTTACCGTCGCTATTATTGACTCGGGGTTGTGGGAACATACCAACCTACTAAAAGACACCCATGGAAAGAACCGAGTTATCGCGCGCTATGATGCGATTAAAAATATTAGCGATCAGGAAGTGTTTGACGAAAGT
>JBGCGJ010000056.1:0-8092 GCA_045110675.1 Halioglobus sp.
TTAACCTGCCGGCCACTCCTTTCTGAACGAACCAGCCCAGCGTTCGCCAATACCAGCAACTGCGCCGAGGCGGTTGTGGGTCCGATCTTCGCAAAGCGCGCCAGGTCACCCGCACTTACGCCTTCCGGCCCCGCCTGAATAAGGTGGCGAATCAAGGTGAGGCGACCATCATGCGCCACGGCGGAAAGGATTTTAATTGCGTTTGATTGTTTCATATTCCATGAATACATGGAATAACATAATAATGCAATAAAAACTTTGATAAAGACCTGACCGGGAGTTATTTGGATAGGCAGCGGGAGAGGCCTGCAACTGCGATCTAATTGTGTTTTGTCACCTAATTCAGCCTTCGAGCCAGCGGCACAGGTTTTCAATACCGCTCTCAACCTGTTTAAAGGCGCCGCCGATATTGGCTAGGGCAGCGCTTCCGTCGAAATCGACGTAAGCTAGGCGTGCAGTGAGACTCTCCTCGTCCATGCCAAAGGCCGAACCTGGCAACATTGACACACCGGTGTCCTCCAACAAAGCATGCGTCATCGTCTTCGCCGCGAACACTCCCCGACGCGTCAGTCGTTCGCTGAAATTGCTGAAATCAGGAAACAGGTAAAATCCACCCTGGGGTTGGTGCACTCGCACACCGGCTGCCTGCAGCCGCTCCGCGCACCGATTGCCTAAGTCGGCCAGGATGCTGCGCTGGAATTCTAGGAAAGACCGCGTGCGGGCATCGAACTGATACGCCGCCACCGCTGCGTGTTGAATGGGTGCGGGGGCGCAGGAAAAGGTTTCAGAACAGACGCCAATTACGCCTTGTAGGTAGTCATCTCCGAGAGCCGCCGGAATGTGGGTAATGCCCAGTCGCCAACCTCCGGCGCCGCACCATTTGGACAGTCCGCTCGTGACGATAGTGCCCTCCGGATAGTATTCGGCCAGAGAGCGGTGTTTCCCGCGGTGATGCAGCGGACCATAGATCTCGTCTGAGATGACGATGATACGATGCTGGCGCAACACGTTGGCCAAGGCGCCCAGTTCGGTCGGGTCGTAAGTGAGGCCATCGGGATTACCCGGGTAGTTCATTACCAGCAGCAACGGGCGCGATGGTTCCACACGCTCATGGCAGAATGCGTCCAGGGCATCTGGGGTCAGACGCCAGCGCTCTTCATAACTGGTCTGTAGCCTATAAACACGGTGGCCGGCCAGCTTCGCCTGCGGCTCGTAGGAAACCCAGCCCGGTGTCACCAGCGCCACATCGGCATCGTGAATTGCGGCCATGAGGCAATACAGCAGGATTTTGCTACCGGCACCCACTATTACCCTGTCCGCTTCCCAGTCAACGCCAGACAACTCGGAATGAAACTGAGCAACCCTGGTACGCAGTGCTAGTAGGCCCTGAACGTCAAGGTAGTCCTTGCACTGCGCGGACGAACGCAGTGCGTCCACCACATGTTGAGGCACTGGGAATGGACTCTGTCCGAAACCAAAACGGTAGACCGTTTTATTCTCCTGCAGACGCTGTCGGGCCATCTGCGCGACCAGCAAGGTTTCGGAATGCTGTGTACTTCGCAAATTGGGCTGTAAACTAAGGGCCAGATCGTTCATCGGCCATACTCCGTGGTAGATTTGATCCCACTATTGACGTGCTTCGGCACAATTTCCATTGAATTTACCGCATGAAAGTATATTTTCATAAATGATTGAAAGGCTCCATTAAAGGGCCTATATCACGCCGTGGAGTGGATATGTGAAAAACGATGAAAATGCCTTCCCGCCTTCCTCTTTTTCGGATTTGCGCCAGATACCCCTGCTGATTGGCCGCGGAGATCTGGCGTTGCCGATGGGTAAACAGAGTTACAGTGCGCTCTGTCAGATGATGGATAACCCAGAGATGGTTGCCATGAATAACATCTCCAGTCTCGCCGATGTGCTTCGGGTCAGTCCCCCAACGCTCACCCGTTTGGCCAAGCTGTTGGGATTCAGTGGCTTTCCCGACCTCCAACGTCTGTTCCGCAAGCACCTCGTTGAACCCGACCATTTCTATAGCGGCCAGGCGGCTCGGCTCGCGAACAAAGCTGGCGTGTCCGCGCCTGACGTCTTACAGACGCTGGCAGATGAAGCGACCGGTAACATCGCCAGTGCTAACGCATTGCTGGAGCCTGGACAGCTCGACACCTGCGCACAGTGGCTTGCCACTGGGGTGCGTGTGCACGTATTCGGCTATCGCCAATCTGCCTCGCTGGCCTCGCTGATGGGTTACGGCCTCAGTATGATCCGGGGAAATGTGCAGCAATTAGGCGCCAATGGTCAGGGCTTGTCTGTGGGGCTCTCACAGATCAACCGCAGTGACATCGTGGTGCTGTTGAGTTCATCACCGTACAGCCGGGAAACAGTGGCGGCTGCACGTCTGGCCGACCGTCGGCATGCGCGGCTTATTGCCATAACCGATTCGCACCTGTCACCGTTGGCCCAATGGGCGGACATCACTCTGACGCTGCCCACGAACTCATCGTTCTACAGCAACAGTATGTGTGCCACCGTCTTTGTTGTAGAGGGGCTGCTGACGCTGACGGCAAAATATTTAGGGCAAAAGGCCGTTGCCAATCTTGAATCTCGGGAGCAACTCATCAGTGAGTTGAACGACCAGTACTGAGATCCACGGGTCGCCCGCACTCGCGCCTTCCCGCACCGCCTGTATGAGGCGGCGAATCAAGGTGATGCAACAGAAATTTTGATTAGAGTCCGCCCGAGAGTAATTTTTATAGGCAGCGGGAGAGGCCTTCGATAGCGATACAATCGTGGTCTGTCCCCTCCGGCCAGTCGCAACCGATGCATCGAGCCGTGTTCGGGTTTCACTTTGGGAATCCCGTAAAGCTCTTTAATGGAATCCCGGAAACAAACCAGTCTGGGCTTTCTGACCTAAATAGATTCGCACTGGGAGAAGTGGTTGGGGAGTCGATAAGTGAGCCAGCAGGTATAACCAAATGAGACCCGGTTCTATTTATGTGTGGAACCCCTGCGCCACAACTAGCGCAAAACGCCTTTGTAAAATCTCGACTGGGATCTTGATAATTCGCGATATTTTCTTCGCCAGAAAGCCACTGGATATTGTCTTTCGATGTAAGAATATTTGACGCGAATGCGGAGCCAGTTACTTTTTGGCACTGATCGCAGTGACACAAATAGAAAGCATCAAACTCCTCTTGTACCGAATAGGTAACGTCGCCGCACAGACAACGACCATTCAAGATTCTGTTCATATCATAATTCACTAGTCATTTTGATGAACTCTAAAAGTGATTCAGCATGAGCTGCCTGTAATTGAACGGTTCAGTTAGATGCTAAATAGAAGCCTGCGGTTGTTGTGCAATAGACAGACGCAGTGAAGTCACGGCAACCTCATCGCGTCAACAGCTGTTTGAAAATGTCAATTATCGCCTCGCCACGCGGCGCACCACTTAGGGTGTCGTTTAAAGGTTCGAACATACCGGAAAGGCGCATATCTACATACCCGTGAATCATTGACCAAAGCGCAATTGCGTAAGTGTCTTTATCAAAATTGCGTCCAGGCACAGCTTTCGACATCTCTGAGCAGAGTCGATCGTAGATTCCGTCCATCACTTCGAGCAGTTCAGGATCAGCATGATCGATCAGATCTGAACTCCAAAGCAGTCTGTATCTGTGTGGGTATCGAAATCCAAAATCCATGATAGCGCTGGCGAATATCTCTATTCCGGGGCCCGGACCTTCGTTGAGCTCCACGAATCGCTTATCGATCTCTGTCAGGAGAGTACCAAACTGCGCTTTGGCAAGAGCAGTCAGTAAAGCTCGTCGGTCCTTGTAGTGATTGACGGGTGCGCCATGGGAAACTCCAGCGGCTTTTGCTACTGCTCGAATCGTCACTCCGCCGGCCCCATGTTCGTCCAGTAGTGCAAGCGCGGTATCGAACAAAACACGTTTTAGATCGCCGTGATGAAAGGGTTTTGATTGAGTCATAACATTATATTGACAGTGTCTATATGAGAATGTCAATATAGACACTGTCAATATCTAGAGGAAGTTCCCTATGCCCAAATTTGCCACCGTATCAGTTGGCCTCAGTGCCATCATACTCACCGTGTTGCTACCGATCTTTGAGCTCAATTCTACGCATATAACAAACCCCGCTTGGCCGGCTCACGCCCGACTGCATGAAGCGTGGCAACTTTTGACGAATGCGGTGATTTCCTTGTTCGCGCTAGGCTGCGTTTGGACTGGGCGCGCGCCCCGGATTGGGATAAGCCTCGCTCTTTTGATTTCGCTGTCCTTTCTGGTTGCCTGGGTACTCGGTCCGACCTATGGAGGCTCAATGCTGCAAACTGATGGAACGCAACTAGCTGTTGGAGGAGTCAGTGTCGTGGTGATCATGGTGACCGCGATAGCAGCCCTATTGGTGATAAGCCTCTGGAAAGCAAGGATACCCAGCGTCTTGCAGAAGCAGGGAACAGGAACATGATCATTCATGGCTCAGCTCTCTCGCCGTTCACACGGAAAGTTGTTCTGACAGCAATGGAAAAAGGTATTGCCTTCGAGAGCCGCGACCTCAATCCCTATTCGCCCCCTGATGACTTTGAATCTATGAATCCGCTCAAGCGTGTACCCATCGTACAGGACGGTGAATTCACTTTGGCTGACAGTTCCGCAATTTGTGGATACCTCGAAGCAAAGTACTCGGACAGCCAAGCTTTATTCCCCAAGAAACCGATGGAATATGGACATGCCCTCTGGATTGAAGAATATGCCGACACCGCGCTCTTTGCAGACATCAGTGAAGGCGTGTTCAGACCGATTTTCATCAATCAGTTTCTTGGCAAGCCTGTCGATCAAGCCACGGTAGAGGAAACATTGTCACACGCGCTTCCGCTCAGGCTTCACTACCTGGAAAGCCAGTTGGAAGACCGCTCTTGGTTTACAGGTGATAGACTCACGGTGGCCGATCTGTCCGTTTACTCACAGTTGGTAAATCTGTATCACGCCGGGCATTTGCCATCCGGTGACTCATACCCTCAATTAATGGCGCATTTCAAACGGATCCAAACACGTCCCACTGCAGAAATATTGCTTCGAAGCGAGACTGCTTTTCTTGGGCAGATGCTGGAGATGATTTCCAGCCGGGGAGCATAGTGGGGTAAGGTAAGAACTGAGCAATGTTTTGGATTGACGAGGCTGTGAGTGTCGAAGCGGTATTAAACAAAGCGGCGTGCCCAAAGCTGTCCGCCTCTAAAATCTGCAGCCTAGGCCTGCGGTGTTAACTTCACCTGGTATTTGATATGAATGATTCTCAGAATATTTTTGGTGAGCCAAAAGGAGGCTCGCGCAATAAGGTCCGGGGATTTATGGTTCCTTGGGTTATAGAATTCATCCAAAACTCCCCATTTCTTGTTATGTCATCGAGCAACGAGAACGGAGAATGTGACGCGTCTCCTAAAGGCGGCAAACCTGGGTTTGTAAAAGTACTAGACGAAAAAACTTTAATTATCCCGGACGTAGCTGGAAATAAGCTTTTCCAGTCGTACGAAAATTTCGAATCGAATCCGAAAGTGGGTTTGATGTTTGTCATTCCAGCGATAACGTCAGTAGCGCGAGTCAACGGAACGATAGAAATTTTGAGGGAAGGAAATGAAGTTTTTTCCAGTTTAGCTCTGGATGTATTTAGTCCTGATGAAAACTCCAAATTACTTCAAGCAATACGTGTAAGCGTGACAGAGTCCTATAGCCATTGTCCCAGGGCAATGGGTTTTTCGAAACTGTGGGATACAGATGTTATACGTCAAAATGAAAAAACCTCGCCGATCTCTAAGTGGAAGCCCGGAACATGAAAATCAATATGTCGACAAAACATAAAGTTTTGGGTTCGCTCGATGGTTCAGAAAACGCCCCGAACGGTAAAGATTATGAAATCGCTCACTCGATAACGAGCAAAGCAATAAAGTTGACAATACGGGTACGTCGAAGTTTGCCTCTAGATATGGTGAAGTATACTTGTTGCGACAAAATTTTCCCGCCGCCACAATGGAACGTCGCACCGTGGCGCCGTGGTCAGCTTTTAGACTAAAACGTTATATGTAGAGGATTTAAAGCGGTAATCAGAGAAGGGCTAATGCCTCCCCTTGTTAAGCCAATACCAGGAATAACTCAGGTAACTATGTATTACGAAAAAATAGTAGAAGCAATGGGTCTCCCATTCACACTGATTTACTGTGCAATGCTACTAGGTTGCTTCTACTTTATGCTTGTTTCCCTTCCCCGATCACTTAGTACCAAGTCTTGGCCAAAAACGTACGGTGAGATTACTAAGAGCTCTCTAAAAAAAGGCACGCGAATTTCAAACGGTTCTACTTTCGACGTATTTTCGTCTGATGTAGCTTATCGTTATGTTGTCGATGGGAATGAGTATTTTTCAAATAGAATCAAATGGCTAGATCACAGAAGTAACAATGAAGCATTTCATAAGCAAGTTATAGAAAAATATTCTTTAGGAAAAATGGTAAACGTATTTTATGACCCGAAAAAGCCAGAGAACGGCCTACTTGAGCCGGGTCTTAGTACAGGTAACTTCATTGCGCTACTATTTTTTCTGTTTGGTTTGGGATCGATGACGTTCCTATTGTCAGCTAAGTTATGAAAATCTTATTGATTGTTGGTCTACTGTTCGTAGTTGTTGGAAGTGGCGTCAGCCAGTCGGAGGACCTAGAGGCATCAGATAAACCCAGTCAGAATGCGTCGGACGAGTTCAGCTACTATGAACGCGATAGACCGCTATTTCAAATGAACTGGAACTCCGGATCTGAAGACTGCAGCACAAATGACCAACCACCCATTGAGGTTTTAGCTTTTAGCAGCTCGACCTATGTGCTTCGTCAGAACAAGTGCATTCATTTTGAAGCCCCATTTATTTATATCTTGTTTGGTGAGCATACAGTGCTTGTTCACGACACGGGGGCAACGGGAAGCAGCAAAGAATTCCCACTCTACAAAACCGTATCAACGCTGATTAATGAACGAAGACAGCTTGGCTATCCAAAAACTCAAACAATACTAGTCACCCACTCACACAGTCATCGCGACCATACTTCAGCAGATCTGCAATTTAGAAATCAACCCAATGTGACTTTGATAGAACCGAAGAAAGAAGCAATCTTGAATTACTTTGGTATCTCGAACTGGCCGAACCAAAGTGCAACTATCGACCTCGGAGCGAGAGAACTAAAGATTATTCCCACACCTGGTCATCAAGAAGAGAGCATCTCAATTTATGACCCTCAAACTCAATGGATGCTGACCGGCGACACTTTCTATCCAGGTATTGTTTACGTCAAAAACTGGCAGACGTATAAATCGAGTATCAAACGATTAGTGGATTTTTCAAAAGATTATCAAGTGTCTCTTTTAATGGGTTCGCATATAGAAATGACGAATAGAGATGGCGTTGCTTACCCAATTGGTGCTACCTATCAACCCGATGAAGCAGCCTTACCTTTGCAGCTCGAAGACCTATACCAACTGCATGCTGCTCTTGAAGAGTCCGGCGAAAAAGCCAGGAGCATGACATTTGGGAATTTAATAGTCACACCAATGAATGTGTTTCAAAAAGCTATTGGTGGTGTTTTGAAATGGTTGACGCAATAGCTGGCCTTTCGAAGCTCGCGAGATATCCAGTTGCTGTGCATACCTAAACGCATTCTTCACAAAGGCAGTCCATTTCCAATTGCGGACTCACCAGGCGAAAACCCGCGGTATCGACGCTGCGCTCTAGCGCCTTTATTGTTGACTTGGCAACTGCGATTTCGGATACCTTCTGACAATTGCCGCAGATAAGGAACTGCGGTACGCCGTGGTCATGGTCGCAGGTGATATGGGCGCAAGCCACATACTTGTTGGCCAGGTTGAGCTTGTGCACCAGGTGCTGGCTCTGTAAAAAATCGAGGATTCGATAGACAGACATCGCCGGGATGGCATGGCCGAATTCTGATTTGCAATAATCGGCTAGTTCATAGGCTGACAGTGCTGAGTCAGAGAGCAAAAGGCCTGACAGGATTTGCTTTCTTTTGTCCGTGAGGCG
>JBGCGJ010000057.1:0-59823 GCA_045110675.1 Halioglobus sp.
TTGGTGCCTTGGAGCGAATAGTATCGTTTACAACTGCTCCACAGCCGTCGTAGTTGGATTGGCTTTTGAAGAATAACGTAGAGCTTCTCGTGTCCTTGGCAAGATTGCGAAATATTCGATCGATTTCCCTGGTCTTGTCTACCGGGGTTTTGTTTCTGGTGTCATCGTGGACATTGGCGGATCCTGAGGACCTGGCCATTAATAACGCCAGGGCTGTCTTTAATTACCAAATGCATTGCCAGGGGTGCCATACGCCAGACGGTATCGGCGGGATGAGTGTCCCTGATCTGCGGGGGGAGATGGGTAATTTTCTACAGTCGCAAGCGGGACGTGAATATCTTGTTCGCGTTCCCGGCTCGGCGAATTCAGTACTGTCTGACGAGCAACTCGCCGAAGTACTGAATTGGATGTTGCTCAAGTATGCCGGTGCCAGTCTTAGCGAAGACTGGCGCCCTTACAATGCGGAAGAAGTTGGAGAGTACCGCAGCGAACCACTTTACGAAGTGGTCGAACACAGACGCAATCTTATTGCGGATTTTTCCGGTAACTAGATATGAATGTACAACATGTAAAAATGAATCGAGATATACCCCGATTAACTGCGGTGGCCCGCCGATTGGCTTTGCTCGCCCTGACCAGTCTTGTGGCGATGACTTCTTTGGCGCGGGGTGAAGGTATCACTGAGATTGCGGCAAGTTGCGCCGCCTGTCACGGGGACAATGGCATATCGACCAATGATTTGTGGCCAAATTTGGCGGGGCAGCAGTCCGGATACCTTGCAGAGCAAATCACAGCTTATCGAGAAAAAACCCGCGATGTACCGAGCATGTGGGCCGCAGTGAAGGATTTATCAGACGAAGAAGTGAAAGCCATCGCCAGTTACTACTCGGCAATGCCGCGGCCGCGCCCCTCCGGTGAAAAGATCAATGTGGCGGGTCTGAACACACGGGCATACTGCGTTTCCTGCCACGGACTTTCCGGTAATACGGTGATCTCTGAATGGCCAAATCTTGCCGGCCAAAACAAGGGCTACCTCGTGCAGCAATTGGCAGCTTACAAATCGGGTGAGCGTGTTAATGGGCTGATGAATGTCATTGCCGGCGAGCTCACTGATCAGCAAATCTCCGACGTTGCTGAATACTATAGTCAAATCGGATCCGAATAGTCTAAAACAAGGTTTTTAATCAGTGCTGAAATATAGAATTGCGTCTAGCTGGTATGCCGTCACCCTTGCGATTGTGGCACTTAGCGGGTTTCTCGTTTCTTGTACTGCTGTTCGAGGAATTGATTCACCAGCTAGCCGAACAAATGACAAATATGCGGATGCTATTTACACCAACGGAAGCTTTTATACCTTGAGTGAGACAGCACCCTGGGCTGAGTCGCTCGCGGTTTTGGATGGGCGAATCACTGCTGTTGGAAGCACTGAAGATGTCATGCGATTGCGCGGTGACAAAACAATTGTTCATGACCTGCGCGGCCATATGGTCATGCCCGGAATTCATGATACTCATCTGCATCCATACGATGCGGGCATAGGGTCTCAAGTTGAGTGTGTGATTTCTCCAGAGGAGTTAGGTGCTGCGCTAGGATTGTTGGAGGAGTGCCTGAAGGATGTTTCGGAAGGGCAGTGGCTGCGAGGCGGCCAGTGGCATGAGTCGTTTTTTAGCTCCGAACTGGCAGCGGGAAGACATCCCAAAGAAATTCTTGATGAAATTGCGCCCAACAACCCGGTGTTTTTGATGGATTGGACGGTTCATAATGCCTGGTTAAACTCCAGGGCTCTGGAAGTACTTAATATAGATGCGCAGACCCTGGACCCTGCAGGAGGGGTTATTGTCAGAGATTCCGACACTGGAGAGGCCACAGGGCTTCTGCTTGACAACGCCGCTTACGGTTCTCAACGGCGGTTGCCTGCCTACAGTATTGAGGAGCGGACTCGGGCGATGAGATGGAGTCTTGATACCATCGCCAAGTATGGCGTAACAACTATAAAAGATGCCCTCACGACGGAAAGCTCCATGGAGGTTTATGAGGCATTTAACTCAGCGAACACTCTGCCGGTTCGGGTGAAGACCAGCCTTAGTTGGAAAAGTTCATGGGCTAATTCTCACGAGGAAGAACTTGCCTTAATAGCGCGCAGAGGCGCCCTGGAAAAGAATTTCGTTGCCACAGATTTCGCTAAAATAATGCTGGATGGTGTACCCATAAGCTACACCAGTGCGCTGCTGGAACCCTATGCTCCAAGTGAAGCGTATGGCGATAATTTTCGCGGTAAACTGATGCACGACCCTGAGCAGTTAAAAGAAGATGTTGCCTGGTTGGACGGACAGGGTATTACAGTCAAAATTCACGCCACGGGAGATCGCGCCGTCAGGGTTGCGCTCAATGCCATCGAGGCGGCTCGCAAGGCCAATGGTGACAGTGGGCTGATTCATGAAATATCTCACGCTGAGACGATTCATCAAGACGATATGCCCCGCTTCAATGAGCTCAATGTAGCCGCCGAAATGTGTCCCATTCTTTGGTATCCGATTCCAGGGCTGGATTGGGTTCAGTGGCTGGGAGATGATGGTCGGGAGAAAGTCTGGCCAATTAAAACCATGGTCTATAGCGGTGCCTTGGTAATCTACGGCTCAGATTGGCCTGTGGTACTCACACCCAACCCTTGGCCAGGTATCGAATCTATGGTTACGCGGAGCGACCCCAGCCAAACCGAGATAAAACCCGATTGGCCTGAGGAGGCGGTAAGCCTGAAAACCGCGCTGAAGATATTTACTCTAAACGGAGCTATAGCAAACAAGGTAGGCGGTAGCTCTGGTTCTTTGGAAGCGGGAAAAGATGCAGATTTTATCGTTCTCGACAGACAGCTTTTTGACATTCCAATAACCGACGTGGGCGAAACCGAAGTGCTAATGTCTGTGGTTGGCGGTAATGTCATTGTTGATGATTTTCTATCTGGTAAAAGCAGTAAGAATGTACGTCAATGATGTTTCCCAATGGTATGTGTCTGGAGACGCGACGGGAGGGCAATGAATATGAGCAACTTGCAACGATTCACCGAATACGCCGAGGCATTCGAAGAAACACTGCTCGATGACGACTGGGTAAGGCTGGAACAGTATTTTTCGCCTGATGCGGTGTATCTGCCCGGGGATGGAAATGAAGCCACGGGCAGAGAAAGCGTGTTGCAAACCCTTCGTGACAGCGTCAACTCACTGGATCGTAAATTCGATTCACGAGAGTTCGCTGAGGAACCAATTGTGACGGAAGTCGGAGATACGGTGACTTTCGCTTTCAAAGTAAAATACACCAAGGATGGTTTGCCGGACTTGATGATTTTCGGGACCGAGAGGGCAAGCTTTGCCAATGGTGTCATCGAGCGAATGGAAGATTTTCTCGACGAGCATGCGGCGGCGGAGATGGCGGATTGGCTGGAAAAACACCAGCAATCCCTGGGCTGATCACATAGTTTTCTTATAAGAAAACGATCGGGCGCCGATCGAATAATAAGTTGGCATCCACATTAAGAACCACCGGAAATTATCGGAGCCCGTCTTAAATTCCACGCTGACGCCTGTTCGTAAGCATAGGCAACTTTCAAAACCGCCAAGTCTGCGTGGCGAGGCGCAATTATCTGTAGGCCCATGGGTAGACCGCTTTTTCCAAAACCTGCAGGAACATTGATCACAGGGCACCCCGATAGTGTCCCCGGAACAACAACTTCCATCCAGCGGTGATAGGTATCCATGCTCCTGCCCGCGATTTCTTTTGGCCAGTGAATACTGGCATCGAAGGGGAAGGTCTGGGCCGTCGGCAGAACCAAAAAATCAAATTGTTCGAAGGCATTTAACAAGGTCTTATACCATTGGGATCGCGCGGTCGAAGCCCTGTAGACGTCTTTTGCGCTGAGCTTGAGGCCACCCTCGGCCTCCCACACGGCCTCCGGTTTTAATAGACTTCGAGTCTTTGGATCTTTATAAAGTGGTTCCAGTTTGCCTAACACCAGCCAATGGCGAAAGGTGAGCCAGGTTTCCCACAATTGATCCATGGGGTAGTCGAGCTTCGCCTCATCAACCTCACAGCCGATATCCCGAAACGCCTGTAAACTTTGCTGACAAATTTCCAGAATTCCTTTTTCCATCGGCAGGTAGCCATCGAAGTCACCTAACCAGCCAATTCGCTTGCCTGAAAAATCGCTCTGAAGCGCCTGAGTAAATACTGTCGGATCTTGCCTTAGCGAGGTTGGCGCAGCGGCGTGGTAGCCTGCCATTGTCGAAAGTAGCATCGCTGTATCGCGAACATTTCGCCCCATGGGGCCGTTGCAGGGCAGTTGCTCTATATACATGCCATTCAATGGCACCCGCCCGGGAGTTGGGCGCAGGCCAATGACATTGTTGAACGCCGCCGGGTTGCGCAAAGAACCCATCAAATCGCTCCCGTCCGCAATCGGTAGCATATCCAACGCCAGAGCGGCGGCGGCACCTCCGCTGCTGCCGCCGGCTGTACTGAATCCATCGTAGGCGTTTAGCGTTGTCCCAAAAACGGGATTGTAGGTTTGCGAACCCAGCCCAAATTCCGGCACGTTGGTTTTGCCGATGATAATGGCGCCGCTTTGCTTTATTCGCTGGACATGTATGGAGTCATTGTTGGCGATATTGTCTTTAAAAATGGGCGACCCTAAGCTGGTAAGCAAGCCTTTCGAATCAGACAGGTCCTTTACCGCCTGTGGAAACCCGTGCATCCAGCCGTGGTAGTCGCCGCGAGATAATTCTTCATCACGTATTTGTGCCTCTTTTAGTAACTGCGAATAGTCTCGCGTCGATACTATGGCATTGAATTTTGGATTGAGTTTGTCGATATTTGCTAAATAGGCCTGCATGACTTCTACGCAGGATAATTGTTTGTTTCGAATGGCTGTCGATAACTCGGTAGCAGAAAGGGCAACAACTTCGCGTTCGGGGCCGCCAAGGATTTTCTCCGGAGCCGCTCGGGTTGCAGATTCTTCTGCGTTGACCATTCCAGATGCCATCCCCGGCACTATCATCGTAACAGCTGCTGCGGAGGTCTTAGCTAAAAAGGATCTGCGTGTGTAGCCCATTCGCTCAACCAGTATGTTCGTTTAGTGGGTGTGCCTTCAATGATAGACCGTGGCCGTCATTGGCACCAGATGAGTGACGGTAGATACTAAAGCCCCTATAATCAAGACTTCTTCTCCCCATTAAGGATGCGTCCCTTTGGCCTCCAAAAAAACCTCCAATGAGCCTGTCCTGGACAAGCGCTGGCACTTGGCGCAGAGCGAAACGGAACTTAATTTTACCGAGTTAGAGTTTTCCATTCTGAGGATTAGCGCGGCTTTTGATCGCTGGCAAAAAGATTGCCTCGCCTGTTGCGTCGACGGTGGGCTGTCGGGCACCGACAATGCTGTGCTGCACATTATTCGAATGCACGACCGGCCCAAAAGTATTTCAGAAGTGGCTCGTTTGATGAACCGGGACGATATTCCCAATCTGCAGTACTCTCTGCGCAAGCTCACTAAATCCGGTTTGATAGCGCGGGCTGGCAACGGCGACAGCAAACGCACCGCAGCCTATGAAGTGACCGAAGAGGGAACCCGTGCCAGTGATTTGTTTGCTCAGTTTCGGCGTGAGCTGTTGCTGACGCTAACCGATTCGATAAAAGATCTCGACGTAGAAATATTGACCACCTGCAAAGTGCTAAACATCACTTCAGGGCTTTACGACCACGCATCGACGGTTGCGGCTTCGCATAGGCACGGCTAGTCAGAGCGGAGCGCGCGACGCTGGTATCAGTCGGAGGTTTTACTTGGCGCTAGCCAAATTGCTTTGAGCCAGAGAGACGAACACGCGTAGAAATCCGGTGGCAGAAATGTATAGCAACAAAAACACCGCGACTAGATAGTATTTCCCGTCTATTAGTCCCGCTGCGCATAGACCCAATATAATGAGATGGCAGAAATAGATCGCTGAGTTGGCCAAGTAAGATATCGGTAAATCGACCTTGGCCTTGCGGTATTGCGCCACTTGCAAAACGGTAAATCGGAAAAATAACGGCGCTGATACCACTAAAAAGCAAATAGAGGCTAGGCGGAAGGCGTGTTCCGGCGATAAGCCAAGCTGTAGGGGAAGATCAGGGAACAGCGCGAATCCTGCTGTTAACAAACTTATAGACAAGGCGCTTTCCAATCTTGATGAGTCCAGGCGTTCGTGTTCCAGGCATCGATCCGCGCGTCTCGCCAGCACAGCGACGAGACCCGCAAAACCGGTAAATGCCACGGCTATTTCCGCGACGACGAAAAGGAAGTCGAATTCATGCATATTAATTGATCGCCCCGTAGCGGAGCTCCAGAGTGTAGACGTGAAATTTAAGCGGCTCGAATTACTTCGCTATTCCCTCAACAGGTAACATATCGCCGTGGCGCAGCTGCGCGATAAAATCCCTCAAGCGCTGTTGCCGATACTCGTTAATATCTACATCTTTGAAGTCGTAAAAACCCTCGCCATCGCGCAACCCATTGCGGTTATTCGCCATATTCTCCGCGACAATTTTTGGCGCTTTGAATCTAGGATCGATAGTCTTTGCCAGATACTCGCTGCCGTAGTGGAGAATGTCTCCGCCACCCCAGTCGATAAATTCCAGCAAACCAAGGACGGCGAATCGCAAACCAAAGCCATACTTGACGGCTTTGTCTATGTCCTCCGCACTCGCCACGCCTTCTTCGACCATGCGAGCGGCTTCATTCATCGCCAGAGATTGGATGCGCGGGACGATGTAACCCGGTGATGCGGAACAAACGATAGGGACCTTGCCAATAGACTCAAGGGTGGCAACAATTTTCTCAACAGTTCCCGGGCTACTAAACTCACCTCGGCTGACCTCGATCAGAGGCATTAAATGCGCCGGGTTCAACCAGTGCGCGTTGACGAATCGCTCGGGGTGGATGATAAGCGAGGCGAGTTCAGTGACTAAAAAAGTGGAGGTTGTTGAAGCGACAATGGCATTGTCTGCACAGTGTTGCCCGATGTATTGGAAGGCATCGCGCTTTGCCTCCATCACTTCGGGTACGCCCTCAAAGATCAAGGTGCACTTTATCAGCGACTCGGGAGCGGAGTCGGCAGAAGCAAACTGCACCAGCTCCAGAATCTCTTCGATCTTGTCCGCTGCGACAATTTCGGCTGTTGCGAGAAAGCGCAGATCGTTGCGCAGTTCGTCCAGGGATGCATCGATCAATAACTGTCTATCATTGTCGCTGCGATTTTTGAGGTCTACTAGCAAAACGGGAATGCCTGCAAAGGCAAAACTCAAGGCGATGCCCCGGCCCATTCTTCCCGCTCCCACAACGCCTACGTATTCGGTCATTAATTAGACTCCATCATTGAGCAATTTCAGCATGTCTTCTTTCGTCATGTCGGCGAGTCCCAGGTTTTCCAGGGTTCTTCCTTCACTATAGAGATCTCGCCCGGTAATCGCTGAAGCGATACTGAGCAAGCCCTGTGCAACCGGCGTGGAGACCCCAGCCCATTTACCGGCCGAGACAATGAGTGATAGCCCCAGGCGCGTATCCTCAAGCATGTACCTGTGTGAGTTTAGGTCGATATCTTCGCGCCAGTCGCCGCTGTCGGTGAGTTGTTCGTGTGCGGCTCGACCGTACATCCACTCATCGCCATCCTCGCTGTAGTGATCTTTGAGTGGAAAGTGTGGAGCGGAATAACCCAGTGCCTCGCGAACCGCAATGCGTTCGTTGTCCAGTGTGTCTGTGACACGACGAATGGAGGGCTGAGTCCCCTCATTGTGAATATCCCAGACGTCAAAATGTTCCAGTGGCCCCGCGTTCATCATGATCAGCGGAGGATGTATGATTGGGCCGGCATTCATCAAGGCGCCGCTGAGAGCGTCCTCACATTCCTCGACACTGGGATAGGCCTGCTTTAGAACTGCAAAGGCCTGTTCGCTATTCTTTGAGGGGAGTACCCCGGTAGGGAGGCGAGTGGCATAGCCGCTAATTACCACACTTCTGGGCCCATGTTTGCGCGCCAGGTAAGGCAGAGTACCTGTTTCAGCAAAACTGACATTCGCCTGATTACCTGCGTCTCGCATTGCTCTGGCAAAAATCATAGAGCCGAAGGTACCCGGTGGTAGATAAACCACCTGACCTTCCTCTAGCAGCGGAGCCAGTTGCTTGGATAGTCCTTCGTGACTTAATGACGGCAGGGGAATGACAATCAATTCGGCGCCGGACACTGCATCCGCGAGGGATACCGTCGGCTCGGCAATAGTTATCTCTCGTTCCCCTCTAAAGTCCTTGACTGTAATCGCGCCCGCCTCGAGTACTGCCGACAATCCCTCGGCATCCCGGCGCCAGAAACTCACCTGGTGGCCGTTTTCGGAAAGTTCCGCCGCCGCCGCGTAGCAACCGTGGCCACCACCTAATACTGCTATTTTCATAAGAGTGCTCCCTGTGTCTAGATGTTTCGCGTGTGCGAGATTTTTTGTTCGATCTTGCCTGCATAGGCGAATTATCAATACTCGACCGATGCAGGTGTCGCAGCGTTTCAGGGAAAGTGTATCTTCGAAGTTTGACTGAGATTGGTTTCCCAGTGCAGAAACCTTTGATTCTTAGCGCTTTGCTGGTCGCTGTGAGGACGCGCTAGTTGTTCTTTAAGGTGGTTGAAGGTGATTCACCAAACTGTTCACGATAGTAATGTGAGAACCTCCCCAGGTGATTAAAACCGTAGCGAAGCGCAATGTCAGTGACGCTGGCCTCACCGTTGGATTGTTTTAGTATTTTCTTCACTGCATCGAGCTTTTTGGCTCGAATAAATTGCATGGGGGTTTGCCCCTGATGATTTCTGAACTGCCTGCTTAAACTCGATGGCGAGATTCCTGCATAGGCAGCCAAGTCCTCCAGGGTAATGTCATTCTCAATATTGCTCAAAATATACTGGCGAGCGCGCCGCACGCATTTTGGTGCCAGTTCGGAAGAGATGCCATGGGGTTTGTTGGAGTAGTTGTGAGGTAACAGCTCTAGTGCCATCAGACACAGAGTATCCTCCAGTTGCTGTGCCATGGCTTGCTCGAGGCTATCGGGCGTCGCTAGTGTGAGTTGTTGACGGACAAATTCGACTGCACTGTTCCATCTTTTGCCGTGTGGGCTGCTCAAATCCAATACCGGCTCGAAGACTAGCGGAGACTGCACTTCCTCGTCCAATAGCGTTGCCAGTTTAGACTCCAGTGCATGCTTTGATAGTTTCACGGTGTAAAAACTGGCCCCTGGCGACCAGCGCATTTGCATAGGGACAGCCGAAGAAATAATGCTGGCAACCCCGGGTTTAAACGTGTCGCTGTGTTTGCCGTTAGTCACCTCGATACTGCCTTCCCAGGGCACTTGCACCAGGTAATAGCTATTCAGGCGTCCCGTATTAATATTGACCGCTGCACCGTAGCTTGTATGTGCGAGGGAAGATCGGCAAAACTCCGCTTCGTGCAATTGCGTTAGCAATTGGTTGGCGGCACCGGTCACTTCAATTTTGTGAGAACAAAAAATCTTGCCGACCGTATCTCTGGATTCATCGAGATCGGAAGAGCTGAATTTCAGATGACCTTCCAGAGGCTGCGGTCTCGCTATTTTTAACGCCATAGTGTCTCTTTGGATTGCGCGCCTAATATTATTATCAATGCCCTGAATTGTAGCATCATCCTTCTTTGCAGCCCTAGATATCATCATTTCATTGAGACCTGGGGTCTGAATCGAGCAATTTTGTTCGCAAAAAGCGGATAGCCTAGCCGATATTTGGATAGAAATTCTGATCTGTTAGCTGCTAGGGTAGATTGCTTAGGGTTGGCGTTGTTGCGTTGCGCTTCTGCAAAGCGCGCAATATCAATACGTGCTTAAAACAATAAGCTTTAATATTTTTTGGGTATATTTACCCCTTGTTCAGGTGAGAACTTAGATGCTGTTTTCCAGACTGTATTTACGCGCGATAGGAACCGAATCTTCAAATAGTCTTGCGACTCCACTTCTGTCTTTGCTGTTCGCGACGTGCCTGTTCGCCTCAAGCGGCATCGCAATCGCCAAGCCTTTTGCCGACGTGAACGGTTCGAGAATTCTGGCTGCCGACGAGGAGCCCGGAAACTGGATGAGCCACGGCAGAACCTACGACGAACAGAGATACAGCCCACTGACGGATATCAACGAGAAGAACGTCCAGCGATTGGGCCTGCATTGGAGCTACGATTTCGATACCAAACGTGGTTTGGAAGCCACGCCCCTGATTGTCGATGGCGTGATGTTCGTCACGGGTAGCTGGAGTCGTGTCTACGCATTGGATGCGGTGAGTGGAAAACTGCTCTGGGAACACAACCCGAAGGTCCCCCCCGAGTGGGCCGTCAACGCCTGCTGTGATGTAGTCAATCGAGGTGCTGCGATATGGCAAGGCGTGGTTTACGTAGGGACGCTGGACGGCCGTCTTATTGCCCTGGATGCCAAAGATGGAACCTTGAAATGGTCGGTCCAAACCACCCCGAAAGATAAACCCTATACCATCACCGGCGCGCCTCGCGTCGTTAAGGGCAAGGTTATTATCGGCAATGGCGGCGCGGAAATGGGTGTACGGGGTTTCGTATCAGCCTACAGCGCCAGCGACGGCGAATTGTTGTGGCGATTCTATACGGTACCCGGTAATCCCGAGTTACCCGCTGAGAGCGATGCGCTAGATATGGCAAAGAAATCCTGGGCCGGCGGCAAGTGGTGGGAACGCGGTGGCGGTGGCACGGTCTGGGATTCAATGTCCTATGACGCCGAGTTAGATTTACTCTATATCGGTGTCGGCAATGGTTCGCCCTGGAGTCGTCGATTGCGCAGCCCCGGCGGTGGAGACAATCTGTTCCTGTCTTCCATTGTTGCGCTAAAGCCGGATACCGGTGAATACGTTTGGCATTATCAGACATCCCCCGGAGACAGCTGGGATTTCACCGCAACCCAGCAAATGATTCTTGCCGATATCAAGATTCACGGCAAAGATCGCAAAGTGATTATGCAGGCTCCGAAAAACGGTTTTTTCTATGTCCTTGACCGCCAGACAGGCGAGTTTTTGTCGGCTGAGCCCTTTGTTAACGTCAATTGGGCCAGTGGTGTAGATCCCGTAACAGGTCGGCCCAATATTGTGCCCGAAGCCTATTATTCCGATACCATATTTATGACACAACCGAGTCCATTTGGCGCACACACCTGGCACTCAATGAGTTACAACCGCGATTCGGGGTTGGTTTATATTCCGGCCATGGACGTGAGCTTTCCTCACAAAGTGGATTCCAGCTTCGAATTTTTGGATCTTGGTGTGAACGTTGGCATCGATGGTGTGGCTGCGGCCTGGCCCACTGATCCGTCTATTCGCAAACAGATACGCGATTCCATGAAAGGGTATCTAATCGCCTGGGATCCTATTAAGCAAAAGCCGGCCTGGACGGTGGAGCACAAAACTTCCTGGAATGGTGGCGTAGTTTCTACAGCAGCTAATCTGCTTTTCCAGGGCAATGGTGAAGGCGAGCTGGTGGCTTATCAAGCTGATTTGGGAAAAGCTTTGTGGTCCTTCGACGCACAGACCGGCATTGTGGCGGCGCCGATTTCCTACAAAGTGGGAGACGAGCAATACGTGGCAGTGCTCGCAGGATGGGGAGGAACCATGCCATTGATCCAAGGTGGAGCTTTAACCGAGGCGGCCAATCGAAACGTCAGCAGGATTCTTGTGTTTAAACTTGATGGCAAGAGTGCACTGCCGCCATTAGCACCGCTGGAGCGTAAGCTTGATCCACCGCCGATGACAGCTTCCAAGGAGGAAGTGCAACGCGGCAAAGCCCTGTATCACCGAACCTGTTTTGCGTGTCATGGAGATACGGCTGTAAGCGGCGGTGTGATCCCGGATTTACGCTACACCCATAAAGCGACTCATACGGTGTGGGATAAGATTGTTTTGGATGGCTTATTCAAAGCCGGTGGCATGGTTGGATTTGCTGACATTCTGAGCCCGTCCGATTCAAAGGCGATACAATCCTACGTGATAAAGCGTGCTCAGGATGCGAAAGCTGAAGCACAGACTGCGAGTAAAAACTAAAAACTAATACAAAAACCAAAACGATCGAAACTGAATGAGTGGTGATCAGGAGATGAACAAACTAAGTAGGCGTAGTTTCTCTCAATTTTTGGGGGGTAGCGCATTAGCGGTTGGAACTGTTTCGAGTCTAGGCGGCTGCAGCGTGGGCTCAATGGTGGCTGACCCTCTCAATGACAATCGCAACCACAATCGTAACCACAACCGCGATGACATTTCGCGCAATATCGAGAAGGCGACGCTAGCCCAATATGCATACTTTATTGTTCCCCTGTTAGAGCCCGCACACGAACGCTATCAGCAAGTGGCGGAAAGAGTTTTGGCGATGACCGACCAAGTGCCGCCGCTAGCTGCGCTCAAAGATGCAGGTATTTCAGCGTTAAGTGCAACCGAAAGAGGCCCTTGGAGCAAGCTTTCTCACCAGGATAGAGAAGCCACCGTCCATCAAATGGCAAACACCCCCTTTTTTAACTTCTTTCGTTGGAGCGCCACCGAAACCGTCCTGCGCGAGCCCGGTCTCTGGCAGCAATTGGGTTACCAAGGATCTTCCATCGAGCAAGGTGGTTATTTAAACCGCGGCTTCGATGACATCGATTGGTTACCCGCGCGCAAAGGAAAGATGTGACATGAAAACGTTTCGACATGACGAGTCAGTGGTAGTGATTATTGGCTCAGGTGCGGGTGGAGGAACGCTCGCGAACGAGCTGTCCCAGAGAGGAATAAGTGTCGTCTGTCTTGAAGCGGGAAAAAGACTGGCACCGGATGAGGTTATCAACGACGAAGCGGTTATGTTCGATCGCATGACCTGGCTGGATAAACGTATTGGAACCGGCTTGTCTGTTAAAGAGTTTCCGGTTTGGACCTGTAAAACTGTCGGCGGTACGACTATGCATTGGACGGCTTCGTGCCCTCGTATGCAGGAGCATGAGTTTAAGGCGCTTTCGACCTATGGAGACATTCCCGACACCAACCTTGTCGACTGGCCGATAAGCTTGCAAGATCTGGAGCCCTATTACGACAAGGCCGAAGATCGCATGGGCGTAACCGGTACTCACGGAATTGAGCGGCTGCCAGGAAACAACAACTATAAGGTGTTGGAGAGCGGCGCACGCGCGCTCGGTTACAGCGCGATTGATACCAATAATGTTGCGATTAACTCAAAAGTTCGAGATGGTCGCGCGCCGTGTTTGCAGCTCGGATTCTGCACCAGCGGCTGTACGGTGCAAGCGAAATGGTCGACCCTCTATACCGAAATCTCTCAGGCCGAATCAACGGACTACTTTGAGTTGCGTACCGAGTCCATGGCGGTTCGTATTGCGCACAATGACAAGGGCCGTGTTGATGGCGTTGTCTATCGTGATAAAGATGGACAAGCAAAAACGCAAAAAGCGCGCATTGTGTGTGTTGCCGGCAATGCGGTGGAAACAACTCGAATCTTATTCAATTCAAAAAGCGATTCTCATCCCGATGGTCTGGCGAACTCCAGCGGACAGTTGGGACGCAATTATATGCACCACTACGCGACACCGATAATCGGAATTATGCCCGGGCCGGTAAACTCACATCGCGGTACCCATCAGGCAGGTATTGTTAAGGATGAATGCCATCACGATCCGAAGAGGGGTTTTGACGGCGGATTCCTGTTTTTGACGGCACCCTTCACGCCAGAGATTATGGCGAAAATTGTTTTTCAAAACTTCTGGGGTCAGCGATTAGCAGACATCATGAAGCAGTTCGTGAACATGGCGTCCATGCTAGTGCATGGAGAAGACCTGCCACAGGAGAGCAATCGAATTACTCTGCACCCTACTGAGAAAGATCAGAACGGGCTTCCGGTGCCGGTAATACACTATGAAGATCATCCCAACACAGTCGCCATGAAAGAGTATTCTGTGAAAAAGGGTAGAGCGATTTACGAAAGTCTGGGAGCTAAGGAAATTTTTGATGCCTCGGATGTTTTTCCAGCGACGCATAACATGGGTGTCGCCAGGATGGGTGATGATCCCACTACGAGTGTTTGTAACTCCTGGGGACAGACTCATGATATCGATAATTTGTTTGTGTCCGATGGTAGCTTGTTTCCAACTGTGGGCTGCGAGAATCCGACGCTGACAATCGTGGCGTTGATTTTGCGCCAGGCGGATTACATCGAGCAACAAATTAACGCTCAGAAGCTCTAGCAGCGTATGCGCTGCGAATTATGAAATACTGCATTATTGGTTGTGGCGGCCTGGGCAGCATTTATGGTGCCCATCTGGCTTTGAGCGAAGACATCGAAGTGTGGGTCTACGATAGCAATGCAGAGCATGTGGAGGCTATCAACGAAAATGGCTTGCGGGTTGTTGGATTGCAAAACTTTACCGCGAGTGTGCGCGCAACAACCGACGCGAGCATTATCCCCGATTGCGATATTGGTATCATCGCCACAAAGGTTTATCACACTCGTGACGCCATCGCCGCTGTTGCTGGTACTCTTCGCTACGGCGTAATTTGTTCTTTGCAAAACGGTGTTGGAAACGAAGGGATTATCGCCGAGTACCATGCTGATATTATCAGCGCTGCGACACTGGTGGGCGGGCACATTTCGGCACCGGGGGTGGTTAATTTTGACACTACGGGTATGACCTGGATCGGTGCAGGCGGAGGGGATGTTCCCTTGCAAGTTCAGCAGACCTTGGCACAGGCCCTGAGCCGAAGCGGTTTAGAAACGCAGCTTGTTGAAAACATCAGGGGGATGAAGTGGGCGAAACTTATCTTTAATGCTGCTGCTAATCCACTGTGTGCACTCACTTCCCTGCCTTTCGGAGAGGTCTACAAGCAGGAATCCCTGCATAATCTGATGTTGGGGCTCGCGCGCGAAGGGATGGCAGTCGCCGAGGCACAAGGCATTCACCTGGAATCAAATCCTATCGAAATGTTAGCACAAGCCTCTGAAACCGCTGCCTCGCACATACCCAGTATGCTGTCCGACGTTATGAGCAAAAGAAAGACGGAAATTGCAGCGTTGAACGGCGGCATTGTTACATTTGCAGGTCAACTCGGCGTTCCCTGTCCGTTAAACGAGGCTATGGTCGGTCTGGTGAACGGTCTTGAAGCTTCGTGGGACGCGAGCGATTAGAAGGGTCTCTGATGTTTTAAGGCGGTCGCATCGATTCGTGCTGTGATGAATTTTTAACCCGCTAGCTGAGGTTTTTCAGTGGTGCGCTTTGACAACAATTTTTCCGACAGAGAAGGGCCCCGTCCAGGCTTGGTCCAGGGGCAGACCTCAATACAAATCCCACAGCCCACTGTGGCGGTAAAGTAAGGGGCGCATTTGTCGAAATCCACATACCACTTTTCTTCACCTCTCACCATTTGCTTGCTGTCGCTGATCGCATCTACCGGGCAATCCAGAGTGCAGCGCCGGCAGCCCAAACACAGGTCGTCTACAGCAATGTCGATGGGCTGGTCCAGGGCCAGTGGAAGGTCTGTGAGTACGGTGGCGATGCGCATACTCGAACCGTATTCTTTGCAAATTAATGATCCATGCTTTCCCAGTTGCCCCAGGCCCGCATTAATGGCCAGCGGAATATGGAGTAAGTCCGCGCCTTCGCAATAGGCGCGTGCGCGCCAGCCAAGACTTCGAATATGTTCTGCTAATTCGATGACGGTACGAGAAATTTCCATGTAGGCTCGCATGGTTTCGGCACCCGCTCGGTCGGTGGTGACGTAGGCCATTTCCTCGTTGTCCATGGGTGTCAGCACCACGATGGCATTGGCGTAGTTCACTGTGCCACCCTGATAAGTAGCCTCTTCGGTCATTGCCGTGATGCCCACTGTTCCCGCACCGCAGTTAATGGCGTGGGACTTTATCCTTCTTGCCATGGCGATAGTGTCGTCAACCGCTAGTTGTGTGCTGGCAATCGGACCATCGGCCCTTCGTAGCATCCACCGGTTGACGAGGTTTAGCCAGTACACCTTGAGTGGATTGATCAGGGCAAAGAAGAATTCAAGTTGACGCCATTCCAATTCCCGAGCCCCGGAGCCGTGAAATATTTGGGTGGGCTGTCGTTTCTCTGTCTCCCCCAGACCATTGATCGTATTGCCCGACAAGGGCTTCTCGCGATAAGCAAAAGCCAGATCTGCCGGGGGAAAATCTTTTTTCTTCACGGCCCGTCCTCGAACAGGTCTTCGATGATCAAAGGCTCTTTATGGCGTTTCGCGCGGCGGTAAGCGATGCGCACCAAGAGGCCTTTGCCGAGCCATGCCCAGGCTCTGACGGCGAGCCAGCACAGCAGTCTCAGATCGCGCCGCAGCGCCTGCCAGCGAGTGGGATTTTCGATATAGAACTGTTCTTCAAAGGAAGCCATTGGCACCATTGTAGCCGCAATTTTCAGCAGTCACTAACTTCCCGGACCTCCCGGACTGACCGAGGAAGGCCTTCACAAAATCAGTTCTGAGCCGATGCCACTTGCTTTTCAGTGGCAGAGAACGGTTTCAATCCTCGACCTAGCACTATGGCACCCAAAATGGCGCCCGTGCAGCTAACGATCGACATCGAATAACCGACCATGAGATCGTCGTTAAAAATAAAGTCGGTGCACAGTGCCACTAAGGTGGTGCCTCCGGCGATACCAAAAATATTCATGGACAGAAAAAACAGCGCAGTGACTTGTGCACGCATTTGATTGGGAGCCATTAACTGCAAAGCTGCCGCCGATGTGGCGAGGGGAAAGCTGGCGAAAAACATAGCCAGCGCCAGAAGCGCGAGGCTGCCTGCGAATCCAGGAACCATCGGAAACAGTGCGGCTGGAATAATAACGCCGATGCAACCGAACACCGCCGCTCGCATTGGGGCGTCCCGGTAACCTCGACGAGTCAGTACGTCGGTCAACCAACCGCTGACGAGCACGCCCGCGCTATTGCCGATTAACACCACCAAACCCAGGTACAGTCCTACATCCTGTATGGGCATGCCATATTTGCGCAGAAAATACGCTGGCGCCCAGTTCATCAATGCAAACAGAGACAGAGAAAAGACGCCGAAGCCCAAGTAGTGTGCGAAGAATGTGGATTTATGTTGACCAATGTATGCCAGCACTTCCGAAAATTTGAATGCAGTACTCTCGTTGCTCACGCCCTTTCTTTCAGGGTCTTTGACCGTTATATAGAACAGGGCTGCGACTAATATTCCCGGTAGACCAACGATGATAAACGTCATCTGCCAGGGTTGTACGGTTCCCAGAAAAGGCCAGGTCTGCGGGCCCCATTGTTCTACAATTTGAATCGCGGTCCCGCCAATGATGAACGCGATACCGCCTCCCAGAAAGGCACCGCTGGAATACACAGCCAGGGCGAGTCCGAGTTTTGATTTGGGGAAGGAGTCCTTAATCATCGAATAGGCTGCTGGTGAGAGTGCGGCTTCACCGACGCCCACCGCCATACGAGCCAGAAAAAGTTCCACAAAGCTCTTGGCAGCTCCGCAAGCGGCTGTAGCCAGACTCCAGACAAATATACCGACTGAGATGATGGCCGGTCGAGAACGGCTGTCTGCCAGGCGGGCGATGGGAATGCCTGCGATCGCGTACAGCATCGCAAAAGCCAGACCGTGTAAAAGGCTGAACTGTGTATCTGAAATTTGCAGATCTGCGCGAATAGGTTCGATAAGCAAGGTGATGACCTGGCGATCGATGAAGGAAAAAATATAGGCCAGCATGCAAAGAGACACGATGTACCACGGATAGGCGAGTGAGCCGGATTCTTCTTCAGTGACGCTTGCTTGAGTGGGTTCCATACTTAGTGGTTCCTTAAAGTGTTGCCCATGCGAATGGTGATCCACTTCCACTCGGTTAAAATATCCAGGTCGGCTTCGGTGCCCTCGCGACCCGAACCACTTAGACCTTGGCCACCAAAGGGAGGGCAGGGTTCGTCCTGGATAGTCGGGCGATTAATATGAACCGCGCCAGATTCTGCGCGATGGGCCATATCCAGGGCGGTATCAATATCGCGGGTGAAAATGGAAAAGCTCAGTCCGTAGACGGTGTCATTGGCCAGGTTCATCGCTTCGTCGATGGTATCGAACACATAGAGGGATGTCACGGGGCCGAAGGTCTCATCTCGGCACACCTCCATTTCTTCAGTGACATCGGTGAGAATCGTCGGTTGACAGCGATTGCCTTCCCATTCGCCTCCGGCTAAAAATGTTGCGCCTTTGTCTTTTGCGTCACCCAGATGTCGGCGTACTCGTTCGCGCTGTCGCTCGCTAATAATGGGTCCTACAAAGGTCTCCCTATTTCTCAGGTCGCCCATTCCAGCCTGGCCAGAAGCGGCTACAAATTTTGCGGTGAACGCCTCGGCAATTTCCCGTTGCAAATAGATACGACTGGAGGCCATGCAGGCCTGACCCTGAAAGAAAAAGGTACCCAGAGATGCGGCTGCAACAGCTTCGTCCAGGTCGGCGTCGCGCAATACAATCATCGGACTTTTGCCGCCCAGTTCCAGGGTGACCGGTTTGAGGTCTTTGGCGGCCAACTCTGCAACATGTGTACCCACGCGTGGCGAACCACAAAAGGTAATGCTTTTTACTGTTTTGTGAGTTGTGAGCACATCACCGATAACAAAGGGATTACCCGTTACCACATTGAACAGTCCTGCCGGAACACCTGCTTCGTGTAAGGTCTGCGCAAAGCGCAAAGAAACATGTGAAGAAAATTCCGAGGGCATCAGCACCACCGCATTGCCGCAGGCCAGCGGCATGGCACCCTGTTTGCTGACTTTAAGCAGCGGCACGTTAAAAGGTGAAATCGCAGCGACGACACCCACCGGTTCTCTTATGGCCATACTGTAAACGTCGGGATAGTCCGAAGGGATAACATCGCCGCGAAGATTGCGGGGCACTCCGGCCGCTGCTCGAAGAGCGCTGATGCAGTAGCCTACCTCGAATTCTGCTTTGCTCAGCGGTGAGCCAACCTCGTCTACCAGAATATCCAGGTACTCCTGAGCATCACGCTCCATCAAGGTAGCAGCTTTCATGAACCAAACTTCCCGGTCCTTCGCCAACAGATGCTTGTTGTCGACAAAGGCCTGGTGAGCAACCTCGACCGCTGTGTTCATATCTTCAGCTGTGCCATCGGCGACTCGACAATAGATTGAATCGTCCATCGGGTTCAGGTCATCAAAGTACTTTCCCGATGAGGGTGCAACGTGCTCACCGCCGATCCAAAGTTGCATATCTTTCATGGTAGACCTCAAAGTTTATTGAGTGGGACGATTAGTTGATGGGTTTTGTAAGCAGTCTGCGATGGATTTTTTATAGCCCGCTAATATCAAAAGCAGATAAATCGACCTGATCCATAGATGCTCGCACGAATTTATCATCCCGTGGCAAGGTCACGGTGGCATCAACTCCGAGTCGGGTCCACTTATCATCCTCGACCATGGGGTTCAGTCTGTGGCCGATGGCATCGGGAATCTGAAGTAGGTCGGTCTCGTAGCAACAGCGAGTTTGAACAGCCCAGTCGACATCGGCCGAATTGTAAATGTCGACATCTTCATCCACCACGGTAACCGTTTTCACAAAAGCCAAGGCCACAAAGGCCGCCATGATTGCATTGCGTTGACTGCCCTCATGGGTTTTCTTCATTTGTACCACCAGGTGGTAGGGCACGCTGCCATCGGCAAAATGCACCGCCGTAACCTCTGGCACCAGAGAATGAATTTTATCGAAAGCACCTGCCCCGGCGATAAGTCCGTAGGCGTTGCCTACCTCTGTACCCGAAAGAATGGAATTGAAAACCGGTGTCTCTCGGCGGGTTAGGGCGGTCACCTCCATGACCCAGCGCAGCTCCTGCTCGGCGTAGTAACCTGTCACTTCCGCATAGGGGCCTTCAGATTCCCTTAAGTGCGGCAATATGCGACCTTCAATAACAAACTGTGCGTTGGCTATAGCCTCCACATCGACTGTCTGTGCTTTGATTAGTTCTACTGGAGAGCCGCGCATTTGGCTGACTATCCCCAACTCATCGGCGCCAATCGGCGCTGCCGAGGCTGGTACCGCGCCCGCCATTAAGACAGGGTAGTCCACGCCGTTGTTAACCGTAATTTCCAGGGGCTCTCCTTTGGCTTCGGCTCGTTTGTAGTAGTCCATTACATGACCGAGTTCCTCCAGCAACAGTGTGAAACGGTTTTTCCCTGTCACCATCATGCGATGCACAGATAGGTTTCTTACCCCGGTATCTGGATCTTTGGCGATGACAACACTGGAGGTCAGGTAACGTCCACCATCTCCCACGGCGTGATGTGGTACGGGTAACTCATACAAATTGATATCGGTCTCTATCACTTCGTTGGCTGGCCCCGTTTCAAGAATGACGGGATCCATAGGGTTCTTTTGCCAGCTCCGAATTTCATCAGTGAGCACGAAAGGCAATTGAGCCCTGGGGCGGTCGAAAATCTTCGCCATGATATCCAGGTTCCAGTAAAGGCCGATGAGAACCGGGTAGTTGCTGCCTTTTACCTTTTCGAACAGAACAACTTTATCGCCTTCGAACTGCTTGGCAATGGCTGCCAATTCCAGGTGAGGGTCCACCTCAGATTTCACCCTGATTAATAACCGGTTTTGTTCGAGAAACTCAATGTAACCCTGTAAGTCTGTCAAGTTACGAGCGTTTAGGTCCATGTTCTTCTCCGCAAAAATCGCTTCTATCAATTCATTAAAGCAGTTTGTTACAACAATCGATATACGAATACTGTAGCTTTATGCTGTTCAGGAGATCCATCTGCAATCTAGGACTGGGGCTTGTCAGCCATTCCTAACCGTGGGCTTCAGTGACTCGGCACGAAGTTGCCAAACCGCCATTGCACCGATAAAGAACGGTAGGGATAAAACCAAAAAGTAGTTGGGACGTTCCCAGCCCAAGCCAATCAGGATACCGGCGATAGAGGGTCCAATAATGGCGCCAACTCGACCCAAACCGATCGCCCAGCCGATGCCCGTCGCTCTTATCTCGGTGGGATACAAACGAGCTGCCACCGAATACAAGCCGATGAACCCCGCCTGAGCAAAGAAACCCATGGCAACGGCAACGAGCATCAGGATTGTTACATCATCCCCAAGCATGCCGAATGCAATCATTAAGACCCCGGCGAGAGTCATAAAGCCGGTAATCATGGGGCGCAAGCCCGCAGTGGCGGAGCGGTAACCCAGCCACAGGATGCCGACAAGACCACCGGCGTTAATCGACATGCCTACCCAGATGGCTTTCTCCAGGGAAATTCCCGCGTCGACAACGATTTTGGGGATCCAGCTCATTAAGAAATAAGTGCCGAACATGGCACTGAAGGTGGCGACCCACAGCAGTAAAGACCATGTGCGATAGCCTGAGCTGAACAAAACTTTGACGCCACCGCCCTGGCTATTCGACTGAGCTTCGTCTGGCCACTCCCGAAGCGGGGGATGATTGTTGCCCAGTTTTTCAATAATGTTATTGGCTTGGGCTAGGCCGCCCTCGGGACGTTTGTTCAGTAAAAAAGCCAGAGATTCAGGCAGGGTGAAATAGACAAGTATGAACAGGGCCCCATTGAGTGCAGCGCCAACGGCGAATACCGAGCGCCAGCCATAATCTTCTATCACCAGTGCTGAGAGCAGGCCGCCGAGGGTCGCGCCAATAGCGTAGGAACCCTGCACAATACAAATCATAAAATTTCGTTTCGAATCGGGCGAGTATTCGGCGGTAGTGGCGGTGATACTTGCCAGCATGGCGCCAATCGCAAGGCCGGAGCAGAAACGATAAGAAAGCAGTGCGGTTATCGATTCCGCGGTGGCCGTCAAACCCATAGTGATCGTTAAGGTAATGAGGCTTAGCAAAATCATTTTGCGTCGGCCGATGTGGTCACTCAGAGTTCCCAGGGTCATGGCTCCAATGGCCATACCAAAATAGCCGGCGCTGAATACAATGCCCAGAGCGCCAGAGGACAAACTCCACTCCGTCGAAATAGCCGGCGCAGTGTAGGCAATCGCCAGTGCATCGAAGCCGTCAAATATATTGATTAGGGCGCATAGAGAGACCGCGATAATCTGAAATCGCGAGAACTTGTCTTTGTCGATGTAGTGTTCTGCATTATTCGCTGTAACAACTTCGTTGCTCATGAACGTTCCTGATTTTTATTGTTGTTTATAGTGTATCTTTCAGTTTAACGGAAATTCTCCAGCGTGCTCAGCGTAAGTCCACGATTGCCAATGTACCGCCCGACGGCCTGATCTGAGTCGAGCAAGACCTGTCGCTGGTTCAGTTCTAAGCGGAAACCTTTGTCCGGTGTTCAGATATAAATTAGCAGAGATTTGTGATTTGCGTCAGCGTTTACAAGATCAACTCGTTTCTGAAGAATTTTGAAACTGTCTCCATCGCTCACCAACTGGTGTGTGTAACGACCTGCGTAGAGTGTTTGCTCGCGATAAAAAACCGCCGCTTGAAATTTTGAAGTCACGGTAATGACTTTATCGTCGCTCTTTACATCGGAAATTTTGACTCGGGATATGATATGACTACAGCGCACCGGGTATTCCATGGAAGGTGCCAGACGGTGGCCAAAGTTGTTACAGCGAATTGCCATCAGGGTTTTGTTTTCGTAGAGGATGGATATTTCCCCGAGCGGATCGGTTTGGTCTGGGCCCATTGGCATCCAGTAGCAGCCGTCCTCAGAATACAGAGCCATCCATTCCTCTAGGTTGGTGGCATCGAGTAAGTCTGCCTCGGTGTTGAGAAAATCCTCTACGTCACGAATATCTACGCTCATGCTGCGCTCTCCATTGTCATATACTCAAGCCAAGCTTGGTATTGATTGCGTATGCACAAATCGCTGGTGCCCGGAGCCTTTGTCAAGGTAGTGCCTTCAACCGATTCGTCTTGGCCTAGGTAGCGATGTGCGTCCACCCAAGTGGCGGAGTTAGACTCCAGGCCGACCTGCATTCGCTCGTACACATCCCAGTCATCCGGACCTACCATGGATGCGGGAGAATTAATTAGTCGCGAGTAAGTGATGGTTCTGTGCAAAAGCTCCTCAGGCGCACCTTTGAGGCGAAAATGCCAGGATTGGATCAGGGTTTGGTTTACCGAGATGGGGCGTACTACCCGAATCACCTGCACCGCGTCTTTGATAGTAAACGAGGGATAGATGGTGGTGTTATGTCGATTCCTGGATAAAATCTCTTTGGCTTTGTCTTCGCCATGGCCCGCCACTAATGCATCGAAATAGCCGGGAACATCGGAGTAGCTTGAGTGGATACTCTTCTCGCCCCCCATGTAACTGTGACCATAGGGCATGGTAGTCACTCGCATGCTATCGAACAGTTCGTAGGCGGAGCCAAAGGGAGAAATAATCTCGGCCTCCGTGGGATAGCTCGACCCCTCAGGTAAAGAGGACATCAATTTTTCTGTCGCTTTGCCAACCGAGGCGTGCGCCACCATCGGGTGCACCGCATCGTTGAGATTCTCGACAAACATTTTCCAGTTGCAGTCGTGCAGATACGGTAAGCAGCTACCTACCAACTCGACTTCCCCTTCGGGGGAGCGGTCTACCATATTGTCGATAGTGGCAATCGTATCTTGTAAGAACTCTTTAAAGTCTGGCCCCTCCTGTGACAAGCAGGCGAACACGAAACCGCGATGGCTGTCGACTCTCGCCACCGCTTGCATGCTAAATTGTGGGTCCTCGGGATCGAAGCCGGTGTTTTCGTAGCCGATTTTGTGGGGGGTTGTTTGCAGCTTGCCATCTAACTGATATGTCCAGCCGTGATAGGGGCAGCGAAAGACACTGGCTTTTCCGCAGGGTTTTACCGCAACTTTGGCGCCCTTGTGACCGCAGCGATTGTACAACACATGGATGCCGTTGGCCTTGTCGCGCACCAGCACCACGGGCTCTTTGCCAATCGTCGTTGTAATGAACTCACCGGGTGCGGCAACTTGACTCTCGTGCCCTACATAAACCCAGCTCCGGCTCCAAATTCGCTCCATCTCCAGGTCAAACAATTCCGGATCGGTATACACGGAGCGGTGTACTCTCGCCTCTTCTACCAGTGCACTAATATCTGCATTGCTGTAAGTCATTTTTCTGTTCTCCCGTTGCTTATCTTGGCGAGGGCCGGGCCCGAGCTTACAAGGTCAGAGACCCCAGGCTGGCACCTCCGCATACGAATAAAGTCTGTCCGGTAATAAAGCCATTCTCTGGTGAAGCCAAAAATAAAGTAGCCCGGGCAACATCACCGGGCGATCCCACCCGTTTGACGGGAATGCTCTCGGCAATTTTTTGGATTTGTGGATCGTCTTCGGCAAACACCTTGTGAAACATTTCTGTGGCGGCGATAGGTCCTGGCGCAATGGCGTTTACCGTAATGCCGTGCTGGCCGAGTTCCAGTGCCCAGGTTCGCGTCATGGCGATCATCGCCGCTTTGGTGGCGGAGTAGCTGGTGCGGGTTTCCAGACCCAAAACCGCCCGAGTCGACATATTGATAATGCGACCGTATTTTTTTTCCTTCATGTTGGGTAGAAATGCCTGTACCAGAGTGATATCTGCCGCCAAATGAACCTGGCTTAGATAATCGAGATCCTCGAGTTTGACGTTTTCAATTAAATCGGCGCGGATCAGTCCGGCGTTGTGTACTACTGTATCCACTGCGAAGCGGCTGGCCAGATCTTGCGCGAGCGCACAAGTTTTTTCCCGGTCGGCCAAGTCGATTTCAAAGTTATGTAAATCGGGGTGCTCGATTTCGGCGGGTCTGCGGGACAGGTTGAGTACAGTATAACCCTGGCCAAGAAATTGCACGCAGATCTCCAGCCCAATGCCCGTGCTGCCTCCGGTGACTACAACTGTGTGTTCGCTCATGATGTCTCCACTGGTTCTTTCATTATCAATGTTCTCCCGGTCTCGCTCGCTTGATCTAGCTCAATAGATTGTGCAATCGCAGTTAAAACTGCCTCCTCTGAGGCATCTGCGACACTCAGCACCCAAACTCTGCATCCGGCATCGCAAACCTGTGGGTCGATATGGGCGAGTACGACGGGTCCGCAGTCTAATTTTACCGAGCCCATTAGCCAGGGTTTGCGAGCACTGAAGTACGGTTCCAGGCAATGGTGCAACTGGGAGCTTGCCTGAACCGTGCCGGCCGGGTCGACTTCACGCCAGGGCAAGTCGTCACTTAAGCATGACACGCAGACCTCGCGAGGCGGATATTGCACGGTTTTGCATTGCTGGCACTGCTGCAAGTGTAGGCTGTTAGGTGTGATTGCGCCCGTCATTGCCCGCCCCAGATGCGTTCGCTTTGTCGGAGGTTTTGATTCTTGGCTCATTGCTCACCTCTGCGCAATATTGCCGCGCTGGAACACAACCCGCGGTCGTAGTTCACCATACCGTAGCCGCTGACGAGACCGACCTCCACATTGTCAATCTGGTGTTTATCGGCGCAATGATTGAGTTGGCGAAGGGCTTCCGACATGCCGAGGAAACCGCCGGCTGAGCCCGCTTGGCCCATGGATAGCTGGCCGCCGCTGGTGTTGTGCGGCAGTCCGCCTCCGTCAAAAGTTAGGGGTGTTTTCCTTACGAAGGCGGGTGCCTCCCCCTGAGGACAGAACCCCAGGCCTTCCATTTGTAGCATGCAGATGACCGGATAGTCGTCGTAGGTTTGCAAAAATTGCATGTCGTGCGGTCCCAAATTGGCAGCGTTGTATAGCTCGTCGCGAAAAATATCCCAGCCGCCTCGATACTGCACCGGGTCTTCGCTATAAGCATTGTGCTGCTCACCGCAGGACAGTATTTCAACCCAGGGCACTTTCAACTCACGCGCTCTGTCTATAGTGGTGACAATGAAACCGTCTGCCCCCGCGCAGGGCATAACACAGTCAAACAGGTGGATGTCTCCGGCGATGGTTGGCGCTGCCAGATAATCGGCCATGTCCAATTTTTTACTGTGAAACAACGCGTGTGAATAGTGATTGGCGTTGTAGCGCTGAGAGACGGCGATTCGGCCGAAATCTTCTCGGGTCGCTCCGTAGTTGTCCATATAGTAGCGGTTGATGAGTGAGAAGGCGGCGTTGGGGCCGGCCGATCCATAGGGGTAGGATGCATCGATGGTAAAATTACTAAAGTTGGAAACCAGATCGCCAAAGCCACCTGTACTGGCGGTGTCAGCACCAATGCACGCGATGACTTCTGCATCGCCCGCTTGAACTGCGCGCGCGGCCCGTTGCATAGCCACCACACCGGATGCGCCTCCCAAGGGGATTTGTCCCAGCCAGCGTGGCTGCAATCCGAGATGCTCGGTCAGTGTGATCACCGAATCTGGCTCGAGGGTAAAGCTCGATACCGCCAGACCGTCCACCGCAGATTTCTCCAGGCCGCATTGGGACAACATTTCCGCCAGTGTTCTGCCGACAAACCAGGAAGTACCGCGTTCACTGACACGGCTGTAAGGCAGCGTATAGGGGGCGATTAACGCCACACCCTCATAGTTTTGTGGTTGACGTTTCACGTGCCCGTCGCCTCGGTGGCTTTTTGCTTACGCTTGCGGGCAACTAGCACGAGGCATGAATTGTCCTCAACCCAGCTTTTGGCCAGCGTCTTAATTTCGCCTCGCTGCGGCTTACCCGATGCAGTGAGCGGCAGTGCGTCGGTGAATTTTATATAGCCGGGTGCTTTGTAATACGCGAGTGCCCGGTAGCAGTGATCAAACAGTCGATCGGCAGTTTCGGAGGTTGCTGAATTTCCGGGTTTAAGCACTACAGCCGCGAAGACTTCATCGCCTCGAATATCGTCCGGTACTGGTGTGACGACGACCATCTCCACTTCTGCGCATTCCGACAGTGTCGCTTCCACTTCAAGAGCTGAGATATTTTCTCCACTGCGTCGGATAACATTCTTGCGCCGGTCGACAAAGTGCATCGACCCATCAGATCCTACTCTTACGACGTCACCGGTGTGCAGCCAGCCATCGGCCAGAGCTTCCTGTGTTGCCTCTTCGTTTTTCAGATAGCCTGAGAAGAATCCTCGCCAGGGATCTTCACCCTTGAGCCGAACAAGAAGTTCACCTTGCTCGCCGCGCTCGACGTCGTGCCCCGCTTCGTCGATCAGTCGGTATTCGAGAGAGTCTTCTGGTCGACCGAAGCAGCTGGTGCCCACATGCCGCGGTTCAGTGTTCGCGATGACGCAACCGCCTGTTCCTGACTCCGTCATTGCCCAGGCTTCTATTAAGGGAAAGCCAAAACGCTGTTCAAAGACCGCGTGGTGTTTGGGATTAACCCCCGCCCCAAAACCGAATTTGATCTGGTCGCCGAAATCTTCATCTGCTCGAGGTTCACTATTGAGCAACATGGCGGGCATCACGCCTAAGTAGTGCAGAACAGTGGCTTTGGATTCTCGAACACTCTGCCACCAGCTGGAAGGGTGGAAACGATCGAGTTGCACGACGCAGCCACCGGTAACAACCATGCCCATAGTGGAGCAGGCCATAGCATTCATGTGGACCATCGGCAGGGGCGTGATCAGTCGTTCGACGCCCGGTTCCAGTTTGCACAAGCCTCCGAGATCCCGATACCAGCGACCTGCCTGGAGGTAATACTCATTGTTCACAACGCAACCTTTGGGCTTACCGGTGCTGCCGGAGGTGTAGAGCAGGGCGCACTCAGTTGCACTAGTGGCATCTGATTTCTCCTCTGCGGGGGTGCTTGGCTTGGGGATTTCCGACAGCTCGTCTAACCCCACTACAGGTATTTGGATACCAACGGAGCTGGCGGCGTTTTCCATGCTCTGCTTTTTATCGGGCAGTGCCACCGCCAGACAAGATTCACTGTGTTGTAGCAAGTAGCCCATTTCAGCGGCAGACATATCGCCGTTTATGGGTACCACGCTGGCGCCGAGCCCGTTGAGGGCAAACCAGTGGAAAAAGAACTCCGCACGATTGTCCAGCAGAATCGCCACGCGGTGGCCAATTCCGTAGCCGGCGGAGTGATAGTGCTGCTGCACTTTTAAAATCTGTTCTTCAGCTTCTCGGTAACTGAAATCAACTGAGCAGTCGCTATAGCTGCTGCAGGCAGCCAGAGGGATATGGAGAAAGGGTCGATCGGACCATTTATCTGCAGCCGCCATAATGGCAGCGAAGGGAGTCATAATACTGTCGTCGTCAATCTTGCTCATGCTGCCACTCCCGAGAAGCTAGCTTGTCTTGATAATGCGTCAAATTAGATTACGCAATAAATATATTATATGGTAATGTATTAGTCTAGACGGGTACTGGCCACTAGTCAAATATGAAAAATCCATTATGAAAACTGATTCAACCGAAGATATTGTTGAGCGCTATTGTCCGCCGGAGCTGAGTAATCTCGTTTCCTTTCAGATAAGACTTGCGCAGCTAGCGGTGTCGCGTGTGTTCAATGAATACATGCAGGAAACGGGGCTTTCCCACGTGCAGTATTCATCTCTGCGTATCATTGCTGCCAATGATGGCATCACCCAGAAGGATTTAGCGCTGGCATCCGGTACGCCGCAAACCGTGATGGTTGGCTGTCTCAGTCAGTTGGAAAAAATGGGCTTGATAGAACGCAACCGTTCCGAGTCCGATAGGCGCAACTACCATATCGATCTGACAAAGGCCGGTTCGAAGTTGTTGAAACGATACAGCGACACTTCCGGTCAAGCGCATGACGCGCTCGTCGAGGGGTTAAGCGAATCTGAAATCACGGTGTTGATGAAGGCGCTTAAGCACATAGCCCGAAAAAATCGGGACTAGGTTTAGTACTTAAAGCAGTCGATCAGCACCTCCATCTCCGCGCCAGTATTGTAAATATGCGGAGACAATCGAAACCCCGTCGATCTCTCATCGAATCTAACGCTGGCCTGCTGCAGCCTTTCTTTTATCGCGGCTTGGCGATCACCGAAGTTCAATATTATTGTTCCTCCCCTTCGAGACGCATCCGCAGGAGACACCGCAGTGCCGCCAGGTACACTACTGAGAAGCATCTCAGTCAATGCAGTGTTGTGCTGTTGAATCCGCTCGATACCCATGTTCTGCATTACCTTCAGACTAGATGCTGCGAGTACATAGGGGAGTACTGAGGGTGTACCTCCCCAAAAACGCAACGCGCCTGCAGCGTAGCGAAAGTCGTGGATGTTAAATTCGAAGGGGTTCTCGTGTGAGAACCAGCCGACGTCAACCGGCTGGCAGCGTTCTACCAAATCTGGATTGACCCATAAAAAACCTGCTCCCGGACCACCGCATAACCACTTCACGCAGGACCCCAAGGCAACATCAGCGTGCCATTCCTGCAAATCAATGGGTACTACACCCACCGCCTGACACATGTCGACGATAGAGACGATATCCCTGGCTTTCGTGAGTGCGGTAATTTTATCCACGGGTAATCGCGTACCCGAATTCGAGTAAACCTGGGTAATTAAGCTGCAGCAAACATCGTCTGTAAGATATTCCTGCCAAACGTTCAGGTCTGTAGTGTCCGCGCTCGCCGGGATCATGCGAATATCGAAACCGGACTTTTGCGCCTGAGACAGAACGAAACCCATGGAGGGAAAATCCTGCTCGGTCATCACAATCACGTTTTTGTTCGTAGCTCGGGGCAGGGCCTGAACTACTTTGGTCAGAGCGCTTGAGAGATTGACCTGCGGGCAAAAGTCTTCGGCTTGTGCATTGAGTAGTGTCGCCAGTTCATCGCGAAAAGATTCTATCTGTTCGATCCACAAAGGCCAGACTTCGGCGTCGCCATGCTCCCAGTGCTCAAAGAACCCGTTGGCGATGCTGTCCCTCGCGCCGACCGGCGGTCTACCCACTGAGTGGTTCAGCAGGTAAATACCATCGTGCGGAATAAATTTTGAAGCGTCCATACTCTGGCCTATTTGAGGGCGTCGCGCAGTGTCTGAAAATCCTCATACCGTGAGGGAATATCGTCACGGGGAGCGGCCATGCGCAGATCTTTCAATTTCTCCAAAGATCGCAGTAGCACCGGTAGCGGTGGCCCGCTGGCGGTAATATTGTCCATGTGCTTTTCTTCGATGCCGCTGGAGGGCTTTTCAATAAACTTCGACACCAGTTGATCGTGGTGCTGAGCTGCAGTAGCGCCGTGGGCTTCGCAAACTTCCAGAAACATGCGTCCATTCTTTTGGAACCAGGAAGACGTAGTGCTACCGGGTATGGCATCCAGGAGTTCATCCAGCAAGGTGCGCCTGCGCATGGCATCGCGCAGGCGAGCCTGGTCTTCAGGCATCATGTACAGAAACTTATCTACCAGCAGTTGCGAGTAGGACAGGTTGTTCGCATCGCACAAACCGAGCAGCATATCGATCTCGTTAATACCTGCGAAGTCCCCGGCGTTTGCACCGCGATAGACATGAAGTCCAACGCGATAGGGTTTGTAGTAGGGTCGGACAGAGAAGAAAAATGCATCGGTATCGAGCTGTTCGTACAACTCGGCGTTGATCTTAAACACGTCCTGTAAGGCAATTTTGGCGTCCATCAACAAGTGGTAACTTACTGGGTGAGATATCCCCAGTGGCAGGCATCTGACCAGTGCATCGGCCGCCCTTTTGTAAGCCAGTACGCCGCGTGTGTTGTACTCGAGAAATACAGTTTCTGCATCCAGGGAGGTGAACGTTTTGTAAATGCCATCTCTTGCGAAGTTGTGAGTGGCCAAGTGACTGGTGGCAAAACGGGGTGAAAGACCCAGTGATGTGCCCAGCTGCATGGCCAGACCCGAAGCTTCTACCAAGGGTGAAGTGGTTTCCCGCGAAGGCTCGGTTATCTCGTGACGACGACACGAAGCCATAAACAGGCCGACGTTGCCCAGCAGATCAAAAGCCTGTTCGAAGCCCTCATCGGTGTTTCCTTCCGCAAGCAACTTCACTATGTAGCTGTTTCCTTCAGCCACCATGGTCTTTTTGATGTCTTCTCCGAGTCCCTGGGTATTTGAACGGTCTTCCTGTACAGCGTAGAGACCTTCAAGCTCTGTATTGATCTGCATGAAGTTGCTACGAATCCATTTGTCGAAATTTTCTACCCGTATATTCACGATGTCACCTCTTTCTCACTGTCGTTTGATACCGCTCCCTGGAACTTTTTGAGAAGCCTCAGAAACGTGTTTCTGTCATTCTTACCCATTTTTTGGGTGATGTGGTTTTCTAGTTTAAGTACGTTGTCCTCGAGTTTTTCTACCAATTTCTTTCCTGCCTTGGTCAGATGAATAGCGTGCGCTCTGCGGTCTCCCTCGTACGGGAGGCGCTGTACCCACTTTTGCTTTTCACAGTGATCGATAATCGGCACCATAGTTGACCGATCTAGCATCACGGCGTTGGCAAGCGCTCCTTGTTTTTGTCCTGGATTTTTGTCGATGAGAGACAGAATGACGAACAATCCGGGTGTGACATTGGTGTGACTGAATTCATCGAGTGCTTTCTCGGTGAGAATCTGTCCGATTCGCATTTCCACCAAAACCATGTCCGGCAGTATGCCCAGCTCGAGTCTGTTGCTTTGGTCTTTTGGCATTGGGTGCCTTATTTATGTTTGATATCCAACTATTGGATACAATACATAATTCTAAAGATGGGCGCAATAGTGGTGGGAGTGGGGATTAAAGCTTGGCGATAACCGATTTTAGCTCTGTATATTGCAACAGCGCCTCATAGCCGTTCTCGCGACCCCAACCGGATTGTTTGTAGCCGCCGAAAGGTACCGCCATATCCGGGATGCCGTGGCAGTTAATCCACAATATTCCGGCTTTTATTTCAGCTGCGGTCTTGTGTGCCCGACTGATATCGCGTGTCCAGATACTAGCGGCCAATCCGTATTGGTTGTCGTTGGCGATGGCTGATATATCGTCTGTGGAACTGAAGGGCATCACGACTAATACAGGCCCAAATATTTCTTCACTGACTATTTCCATGCTGTGATGGGTATCGGCAAAAACAGTCGGTTCCAGAAAGTAGCCTTCCCCGTCTTTGATCAGTTCACCCCCTGTGACGAGTCTTGCTCCGGATGCTCGTCCAGATTCAATCATCTGGCAAACGGAGTTGAGGTGCTTTTTCGAAATAAGCGGCCCCATATCCAGACCTTCAGTGGTTGATGGCCCCACCTTCATGTTTTTGGCGATGTCGGCGATGCCGTCCACTACTTTCTCGTAGACGGAGTCGTGTACATAGAGCCGGGAACCTGCAACGCAGATTTGCCCTGCATTGGAGAAAATGCCTTCTGCTGCGCCGGGAATGGCTTGTTCAAGATCCGCATCTTCGAAAATGATCACCGGAGACTTGCCACCTAACTCCAGGGACACTTTTTTGAGATTGCCTTTTGCCGCGTCAATAATACTTTTACCCACTTGCGTCGATCCGGTAAAAGAAATTTTGTCTACATCGGCATGCTCCGCCAACAGTTGGCCGACAGTCGAGCCGCCGCCCAGCAGAATATTAAAAACGCCCGCCGGTATCCCAGCTTCAATGAGAATTTCACCCAAGCGCACTGCCGATAACGGAGTTTCACTGGCGGGTTTCAAAATACAGCTGCAGCCAGCGGCGAGTGCTGGTGCTACCTTCCATGCGGTTTGTACCAGGGGCCCGTTCCAGGGTACGACAAGTGCCGCAACCCCTATGGGCTCACGTCGGGTATAAATATGAAAGTCCTGATCGGGCACAATGGATAGCTGTTTGGTACTGCCCTCTATTTTCGTACACCATCCCGCGAAGTAGCGGAAGCAGTCGGCGGCGAAGGGAATTTCTCCATTGCGCGCCCCGGCGAAGGTTTTTCCAGCGTCGAGCATTTCCAGCTCCGCCACTTCGTCGCCGTATTGTTCCAGCAGGTCGGCAGCACGCCAGAGTATTTTTCCTCTGGCTGCGGGCGTTAATCCTGTCCATGCACCCGTGTCAAAGGAATGTCTCGCCGCAGCAATGGCGCGCTCCGTGTCTTCGCGAGTCGCGCTGGCCGCTCGACTAATCACATGCCCGGAGGACGGGTTGTAAACATCCGAGGTGCTGCCATCGGAGGCCTGAACCCATCGGCCGTCTATCAACAACGCTTGCGAGTCAGCCAGTCTTTTCGCCACTGACGGTGTGTAGTTATAGCCTGCTGGCATCAGGGGGCTCTCATATAATCTGTTAAAGCACTTATTACTGCTTCATTTTCGTGATCAAGGCCGATGGTAATTCGCAGATATTGATCGGAGCCTCCGGCGGGGCGGGGAATGATCCCACGGGCTTGCAAAAATTCAGCTGCGTCGGAACCACTTTTTCCACTCTCCTGGGAAAAACGCAACAGGTAGAAGTTTGCCTGACTCGGAATGACTTCAATGCCCAGCTCGCGCATTTCATTCGAAATACGTTCCCGCCATTGAGCGTTGTGCTGACGAATCCTCTCGATATAGTCACTGTCGCGCACCGCAGCGGTCGCCGCAGCCATTGCGGCTCCATTGGTGTTAAAGGGCGTGCGAATACGTTGTACTAATTCTGCAACTCCCTGGGAGCAATAGGCCCACCCGATGCGCAAAAAAGGTAAGCCGTAAATTTTTGAAAAGGTGCGGGTGACAACCACGTTATCGAATTCGTCGGCCAGAGCAATTCCGGTTTCGTAATCCTCGGCCGTGACATATTCGGCGTAAGCATCGTCTATCAAAAACAGGCAGTCACTGGGAAGTCCCGCGTGCAGACGGCGCAACTCCTTGCCGTTGATGTAAGTTCCCGTGGGATTGTTGGGGTTGGCGATGGTGCAGAAGCGTGTTTTTTCGGTAACGCGTTCTAACATGGCGCCTACATCAATTTTGTAATCTGTCTCCGACGCAATGACCAGCTCCGCACCCTGGGCGGTGCAGTGGATGTTACTCATCACGAAACCGTTTTCGCTAAGCAGAGCCTCGTGCCCATCACCGACATAAGCCCGGGCCATTAGCTGAATGAGCTCATCGGAACCATTGCCGCAAATGATTCGGGCGGGGTCAAGCTCATACACTTCGCCAATGGCGTTACGCAGTTCGCTCTGACTGCCATCCGGATAGCGGTTGAGCGTGGTGGCCGCCGCCTGATAGGCAGCGATGGCTGCGGGGGAGGGGCCCTGGGATGATTCGTTGGAGGACAGTTTTATCGGCTCACTCACGCCTTCAATACTGCTTTGTCCCTGTACATAGGGGGCCAATCGCATGACGCCGGGTCTGGCATTGGGACCACTCATTCGCAGACCTCCCTGCGATTTTGCGGCATCATCAAAAACGGCCATGGGGCGGGGAAAAACTCCTCTACCGTCACTTCGATGATCGCCGGGCCGGTTTGCTCAAAGGCGGCTTGAATCGCGGTGCGCAGCGATTCGGGATCATTTGCGGCAAATCCGGCCGCACCAAAACTTTCCGCCAGTTTAACGAAGTCCGGGTTGTGCAGGTCAGAACATATCACCCGCCCGTCAAACCATTCTTTTTGTTGGCGCTGTACATTGGTATAGCGATTGTCGTTAAAGATAATCGTCACCAGGGGGAGTTGGTATTGCACCGCGGTCGACAACTCCTGAATGTTGAACATGATGCCACCATCGCCGCTCACCTGTATGACTCGCTTGTCCATATTGCCGGCCATCACGCCAAGCGCTGTCGCATAACCGTAGCCCAGGGTGCCCTGGTAGCCCGCACTGATATGTTGGCGAGGCTTGTACACCGGAAAACCATACCAGGACACGAACCCTACCTGTGTGACTTCATCGACAAAAATGCCATCGCGAGGAAGTTCCTCTCGAATCACATCCAGGTAGGCCATCTGAGGGCCTACCTTTGCACGCACCTGCTGATCAACTTCGCTTCTAACAAGTGCCAGTTCTTGTTCGCGAGGTTCTGCTTGATGGCCGATTGTATCGAGCGCCTGAGTTATGGCCGTGGCAACTTCAGCTGCATCTCCAACGATGCCCAGCTCCGGCTGGCAAATCCGCGTGACCTGAACGGGATCTATATCGACGCGTATCAACTGAAGATCGTCGTCCTTGCCCCACATCACCAGTGGCCAATGGAGGCGGGTGCCAATAGCCAGAACCGCATCGGCTTCACCCCAAAGTCGATGTCCCATAGGGTAGTTTGCACTGAGCGGGTGTTCTGAGGAGCAGATACCTTTACCACTTCGAAAGGCCACCACAGGTGCTTGCAAGGATTCCGCCAACTTCACGATTTCGTCGCTGGCGTTTAGCGCGCCCGAGCCGACGTAGATCAGGGGGTTTTTCGCTTTACTGAGAATTTCAGCCGCATCGGCCATTTGAGCTGGATCGATTGGAGGGCTTGGATACTGTGCCACCGCCGATAGCAAATCGACCTCTGCCTCCATGGCCATAATGTCCATCGGCATTTCAATTTCAACAGGCTGTGGAGCGCCGGTAGTGAGCTGCTTGAACGCCTCGTCTACACGCGCGGGAGCCAGGCTTGGGTGGTCAATCGACTCAGCCCACTTGGTGATATGTCTGATCATACCCAATTGGTCATTAATTTCGTGCAGATCGCCGTAGCCTTTGCCGATACCCTGTGAAGGTATTTGACCGGATATACACAGCACCGGAGCAAAGTTGGCCCATGCTGTGCACAATGCGCCGGTAGAGTTTAATAAGCCCGGTCCGGGTACCACTGCATAAGTGCCGATTTTTCCGGTGGATTTGGCATAGCCATAGGCCATGTAAGCCACACCCTGTTCGTGACGGGAGTGTATCAGGCGAATGTTTTCACCCTCTTCGTACATGGCGTCAAACAAATAGTCCAGCTGGCCACCGGGCAAGCCGAATACGGTATCAACCCCGTTAACTCGCAGGGATTTTATAATGGCTTGTGCGCCCGTCATTTTGCTCATTGGATGTGCCTTTTAATTATTGTGAGTTGCTGCGGCGCGTTTTTTTGCATGGCGGCGTCGGTAGCGAATCAGAAAAAATGGAAAGCCAATTAGATAGACCCAAACCATGGGATTGATCAGCGCTTTTCCCAGCGCCGACAACACATCATTGGGGCTTACATACACCTTGCTTTGCATCGCCTGACTCTCATGACTGTGCACGATAAGGTGATCTTTTTTGTATTCGAAGCGGCCAAACTCGAAATCGATGTCGGCAAGTTTGCTTTTTACTTTCATGGTTTAACTCTTTTTCAGGCGGCCCGTTTCCTGGGCGTAGGCAATGCGTTTTTCCAGCAACTTGGAAATGTCCTCAGGCTCGTAGCCCGCCGGCGGTGTAAATTGACCGCGAGCGTAAAGATCGTCGAACACTTCCTTGCAGATAGATATTTTGTCCACCAATGCCTTGGGCGGTTTGCCCGATGGAAAACGATTCGGTGGGTAGATAGGGTTGGTGTACATTTCGCGAAACCCCTCTGTGCGCACATCAATCCAGCAATTGTGATTGGTGCGAGTGCGGTAGTGTCGCAGTGCTTCAATATCAATGGTGACCGATAAAACCTGCTCGTTTGGGTAGGGTGCCTCTCGCAGCAACATGCCCGTATAGTCAATCGCGAAGGAATGTCCCGGGCAAAACGCTTTGGGATAGTAGTCGTAGTTGACGCTGCCCCAGTTGGCGCCCAGCAGGTAGCACATGTTGTCGTGTGCCCGTGTGCGGCGCGTGAATTTCCAGAAGTCCCAGGGTTCGGAAACACCCTCCACTTCTTGAATAGCGCCGGGGTGGCAAATAATTTCAGCGCCGTTGTATCCCAACGCTCTTGATACCTCGGGTGTGCAGCCATCGTGGCAGGTCATGGTGCCCAGCTTGCCGATTTCTGTATCGATCACGGGAAACAGATCCTTAATGCCGCCACCGAAGTGCGCCGTGTACTCATCAAAAATATCGTGCGGGCTGGTTCCCAAACCCAGAGAGGCGTTAATATGCCACTTGTGATATTTCAACACGACTTCGCCGGTAGGGCCGACAATGAAGTTGGTATTGAACCAGCGATCTGGAAACTCCGGCACCTGTTCAACAACGCCGCCACCACAGATATACAGCCCGTACTCTTTGGCGACTTCGCCGAGCTGATCAATTTCCGGGCCGGGAATGGTGACGGCCTTTTTCATTTGATCCTCGATTTTACTCTCGCCCTTGCCGGGTGTGCCGACACCTTGCATAAAGTACTCTGGCAAAATCACCAGTCGAACAGGTACTTCCCAAAAGTAGCCGACGCCAAAGTGAATCATCTTGATGACGCGGTCGAGGTTTTTCTGAATACCTTCCCGGTCTTCCACCACCGTCACTTCCGGCTGCACAATCAGTGCTGTATAAGGCTCTACTCGGTCTCTCATTGTTTTACTCGCAGTTGATATTCGTTAAATTAAAAATCGAAATCGTCGTCTTCTTCGATGACACCCAGGTCCAATAGAATCTCGTTGGCGGCGATGGTACCCATGCCGGATATTCCGCCACCGGGGTGACAAGAGGGCCCCGTTGTATAGAAATTTTTCACCGGACCGCGATAGTTTGCGTAGTTGGGTACCGGCCGGAATGCGCCCATTTGTGACAGGGTGCGTTCGCCGCCTGTTGTCACTCCCCGATGGAAGCACAAATTTGCGCGTTCGAGGGTTGGGCCTGTTTCGACGTATTCAGCCAGTATGTTGTCATCGTCCATGTTGTTACTGTAATTGCGAAGTTGATTGAGCAAGGTGTTTCGGCAGTAGTCGGCACCTATCGTTTCCCAGTTTTCGCCGCTGGCCAAATCAACCGGGACAAAAGTGTCCATAATTAAGGTGTGTTTGCCCTCGGGTGCTCTGCTTGGATCCATGGTGGTCCAGGCTGCCGTCCACAGGAACGGATCCGTCGGCGCCAGCCCGGCGGCGATTTCCCTGTACTGTTTATCGATGTCTGCCACTGTGCCGAACATTCGCTGGAACGCGGTTTTGTCCATCTCGGGTCCGTTCTTGAACGTGGGTGCCTCGTTGAGAGCGTAATGCACCCGTGCGATGGTGATATCACCGAAGGTGAAGCTGCGAACTTTATCTTTGAAACCGGTGGGTAGGTCCTTGTCATCGAAGCCGGTGAGATAGGTTTGATAGGGGTCCAGTGAACTTACGACGGCCTGGCGCGCAAAAATTTCATCGCCGTTTTCCAGGCGAATACCTTTGCACTCACCGTTTTCGGTAATGAACTTGCGCACGGTGGCGCCGGTCATCACGGTACTGCCTTGCGCTTCGATATAGCGCTTCATCGATTCGGAAAGCATACCGCTGCCACCTTCGGGAATAGACTGGCCGAAGTAGTGGATGCTGGGAATCATCACGTAAAAACCCTGGGCGGTTCCAAGTTGATCGGGCAGAGTTTGTGGAGCCATTGCCCATCCCAGAATAAAAGCTCTTACATGGTCGTTTTCGAAATTTTCAAGGGTGAACTGACGAGAGCTCAGCTGATAGTCTCGCAATCTTTGCAAACCCTCGGGGTTGTTTTCCAATCCCTGAAATAGATAGCTTGGAGGAGAGGGCGGGGAAAACATTGCTTTCACTACCCCATCCTGAATCTCACCAAACTCGCTGTAGATTTCTTTGTAGCGTTGGGCATCTTTTTTCGAATACTCAGCAATGGTGTCGCAGGTCTTGTCGACATCCTTGTACACGATGATTCCCGGCCCCTCATACTTGTTGGGGTGACCGGTGATGTGATCCTCAGAGAATATGTATTTCAGGCCATGTTTCTCAAGCTCTGGTCTGAGCTTCTGGAAATCCGGATTGAGGTGAATCCAGACATGAGACGAGCCAAAGGGATCGTGCTTATAGCCAGGCAGGGTCAGCTCACGGGTTAATACACCGCCTCCAACCCATTCGTTGCGCTCTGTAACGAGCACTTTCAAACCGTTTTTTACCAGCATCGCGGCACAAATCAGGCCGTTGTGGCCCGCACCGGCGATGATTACATCATAGTCAGACATGGTGATTCCTCTGTGAGTTGATATTATTAACCCCATTAATAGATAATGCAAGAGGAGTCGGTTTGTTCTGCTGCAAAAGCGCTATATAGAGATATTGCGGGTTGTAGCCTGGGTGAAGCCGCCACAAATAGCACCTATTCGGAAGATTTCTCTCAAGTCTCGTGGACGAGATAATTCTATTTAATCCCATAATATATTTGTGTACACTGCCTCGAAGCTATCGAAATAAGGATCTGCTTGATGAGCTCAAAAAAAACCACGCGCGGGCAAGTGCCTGCAGTGGTGGATATCCTTGGATATCGTATTGCAGCCAACGAATACAGCCCGGGAGAAATTCTTCCGATCGAGCAGGAGTTGGCCGCCAGTTTGGACGTCGGTCGCAACGCCTTGCGTGAGGCGGTTAAAGTGCTCTCCGGTAAGGGGCTTATTTCCACAGCACCGCGCAGTGGTACCAAAGTTCGACCCCGGGATGAATGGAATATGCTGGATCCCGATGTCCTTAAATGGCACGCGGACCCAGACATTGCTACAGAGCGATTTATGCTCGATCTTATCGAGGTGCGCCGCATCATTGAGCCCAAGGCATCGGAGCTGGCAGCTGTTCGAGCCACCAAAGAAGATATCGCGGAGATCTTGTCGGCCTACGAAGCGATGGCGGAAAGTGGCGAGAACCAAAGTTTGCGACTCGAGGCCGATATTCAGTTTCACTCGGCGATTCTTAAGGCATCGCACAATGAAGTGCTCAACCATTTTAAATACGCCATATCCACTTACCTGAAAGCGCACGCGCGTCTCGGTCGAGAGGTGTCTCCCGAGGTCGATCGAGAAGACCTGGAGCGCCACCATCAGATTGCCTGGGCCATCGCCACTGGCAAGGCCAAGTCGGCCTACAGTCTCACCGTGGAGATATTGAATGTTAATCGCAGTCAGTTTCAATCCGATGATTGAGTTCTCATCATGAGTGTAGTCGTTGTCACCGGCTGTAGCAGCGGCATCGGCTTTGAAAGCGCGCTCGCGTTTGCGCGTAGGGGTGACCGGGTTCACGCTTGTGTGCGAGATAAAAACAAAAGTCACCATTTGCAGGAAATAGTGAGCGGTGAAGGTCTCGATGTGCAAATTGATGTCCTCGATGTCACTCAACCGGAAGGGTTTTTCAGTTTTGTAGAGAGTGTTGTTGCACGATCTGAGACAATTGATGTGCTGGTTAATAACGCCGGCATTTTGCATCCCGGTGCGTGGGAGGATTTGAGCGAAACGCAAATTCGAGCGGTTATGGAGACGAATTTTTTTGGGCCTATGCTGCTGACACGCGCTGTTCTGCCGGTCATGAGAGAACACTCCAGCGGCTGCATTATTATGATCAGTTCACTGTCGGGTATCGCCGGCTTGGCGGGAGATGTCGCCTACAGTGCGAGTAAGTTTGCTCTGGAAGGTGCGACCGAAGCTTTGCGGCACGAAGTGGATCGCTGGGGGATTCGAGTAGCTCTGGTGCAGGGCGGCCAGTATGCCACTCAATTATTCAAAGGTGCTGATAACCCGGTTGGGTCCGATGCTCACGGCTTGCCGGCGGGTTATCCAGAGGATTCTGTCTATCGGGACTTGGTGGAGTGCAAAGTCCGCCAGGGCTTGGACAGTTTGTCGGATGCCCATCCGCCGCGACTTATAGCGGAGCTATTGTTAAAGATCGCCGAGTCGGATGGCTCTACCTTGCGCTGGCCCGCCGACGATTTGGCTCGTCATGTTCTGGACACTTTGCACGGTGGTAGCGATGCTGATCGAGACGCCTTTTTGCGCATGGCAGGGGGCAGCGAATGGTGGAGTTCGGGTCTGACACCGCCAGATTCGCAATCGCCGCCCGATTCACAAAGGTAATACCAATGGTTATTCGGCTAGCTCATGTTTGCGTTGAAACCACAGACCTGGTGGCAACAGAGCAGTTTTATCAGTTGCTGGGTGCCCGACGACAATTTGAATTTCGAAATTTTCAAGATGAGTTAATCGGAATGTATCTAAGCTTTTCTGAAGATACATATATCGAGCTCGTAAAAATAGGTTCCAACAAGGAATCTGGCGGTGCTCTGGTGCACTTTGCGCTCGAAGTTGAACAGCTCGATGTTCTGGTTGCCAAGCTGTCGGCGGCAGGGGTTGCGCTGAGTGAAAAGGAGCTCGGCGTGGATCACACCTGGATGGCGACCTGTCACGATCCCAACGGTGTTTTTATCGAGCTGCATCAATACACTCAGCAGAGCCTGCAAAAAACAGGTGGGATGTGTCGCATTGACTATACTCCCTGAGGTTTCAAGCTTCCCGCAGCGCATCGTGTTTCCAGATATCGGTCAGGTGGAACTGTCCCGCTTTGAATTGCCTGAGTTAGGCGAAGGGCAGGTGCGGGTCCGCTCTCATTCCAGTCTGATGAGTATCGGAACCGAAACAACTATTTTGCATCAGCGCTACGATCCAGATACACATTTTGATCGGATGTTTTCCTTTCCCCAATTGCAGACCGGCGTTCAAACGGTTGGAGAGATTGAGGCAGTGTACTCGTCCGTTAGCGAATTTGAGCCTGGCGATCGGGTGTTCATTCGCAGGGCTCATGGTTCTCATCACGTGCTCAACGCGCAGGAGTGTTCGCCGGTACCCAGTCATATCAGTTCGGAAATGGCTTGTTGGTGCGGTTTGGCGAAGACGGCGTTTCGCGCTGCATGGGCAGGTGGTCTTAAGCAGGGTGTGAGTTTGCTGATTGTTGGAGCCGGTCCTGTGGGGCAGATGGTTGTGCGCTGGGCTGCCGCACTCGATTGTGACAGTGTCGCCGTTATCGATGTGTCGCCCTTTCGACTTCAACATGCGAGAGCGGGCAGTGCTGATGTCTGTATTGAGGGGTCCATTGCAGAGCAGCTGGGTGCTATAGCGAGTTTAAATAACGGGGCGGGGCCAGATCTGGTGATTGATAGCACAGGCAGTGCCGAGGTCTTTCAATCCGCATTGGCGGCGGTCTCAAAGTTTGGCAAGGTCATTTTGCTGGGCGACACCGGCTACCCGGCCAAACAGTGTTTGAGTTCCGACGTCATGGTTAAGGGTCTTACCATACAGGCCACCCATGACAGTCACGATCGTGATGGCTGGGATCAACGCGCCGTCGACCAACTTTTCTTCGACAAGGTTGGTGTGCAGCAATTTGATTTGTCCGGCTTAATCACCCACGTTTTTTCTCCGAAAGAGTGCGAGCTGGCCTATGAGCTTGCCGATGAGCAGCGAGAGAAAACCATGGGAATACTATTTGACTGGACTGTTCTGTAACTGGGTTAGGGAGAATGAACTGATGGCATTAATACCCGCAGACAATGTACTCGCCTTGGGCGCAGTTTTATTCGGTGTCGCCTGGCTGGCCTTCTGGGTTGATACCCACCCCATAGGCAAGAAAACTTCCGGGGTTATTTGGGCTCTGGGAATCTCTATGCTGTTATCCAATACCGGCGTTATTCCATTGAGTAGTCCGGTCTATGATTTCGTGGGTGGGTCTTTGGTTCCACTCGCCATACCACTACTGCTGCTTAAGGGGGATTTGCGGAAGATTTTTCGGGAGAGCGGCGGCGTGATGATTTCCTTTTTGATCGCCAGTTCGGCAACCGTTATTGGTGCGCTGGTTGGGTTTGCCCTGCTCGATTTGGGTGACATCGGGCCCAAAGTCGCCGGTGTTTATAGCGGGGGCTGGATAGGCGGTGCCGTTAATTTTCTGGCTGTTTCACAGGCGGTTGAAATGACACCCCAGGAGTTCAGCGTGGCCATCAGCGCCAGTTCCGTGGTCAGCGTTACTGCGCTAATGTTATTGATCGCTCTGCCATCTATAAAGTTAATCACTGCCTTCTTTCCCAATGGCACAAAGGGTAGCTCTTCTATCGATGCGCTAATTGATGGAGATAAGGAAGCGCCCCGATTGCGTCTGACCCATGTTACCGGGGCCCTGGCTTTGAGTTTTGCCATCTGCGCGCTGGCTCAGCTAATTGCTCAACTACTGGATATGAGTCAGTACAACATTCTGTTTATAACGGTGTTGACCATCGCGATCGCCAATGCCTTTCCTCGAGCCATGGATGCACTCGAGGGTGATTTTGAGATAGGTATGCTGCTGATGTATCTATTTTTTGTGGCGGTGGGCGCGGGTACTGATGCCATTTCATTTATAGCCACAGCATTCAATCTTTTTGTCTACGGCATGTTGATTATTATTGTTCACCTGGCGGTGGTGTTAGTCGGTGCCAAATTGTTAAAAATTGATTTGGCGGAAGCGATTGTTGCATCCGGTGCAGCACTGGTTGGCCCCGCAGTGACAGCGGCGATTGCTACGTCGAAGGGTTGGGGGCATCTAGTGACCCCCGGAATAATGTGCGGGATTTTTGGTTATGTTATCGCTACCTTTGTCGGTGTCAGCGTGACGGCGTTCCTGAGTTAGCGTGACGCAATCCAGGGCGCGTCAGTATTCCATTCTATTGGTGCTCGCTATCGCAGCTGCCCTGTCGCCCGTGTCTATTGATATGTTGGCACCCTCCCTGCCTCAACTGAGTGAGGATATTGGCGCGAGCGCGGCGCGTATTGAGTTAACGATTTATGCATTTCTTATCGGTTACGGACTCGCGCCGTCTCTGTGGGGGCGGCTATCCGATAGTCTCGGGCGGCGGCCCGTCATGTTTGTGGGTCTGCTCGTCTACTGTTTGAGTTGCATCGCCTGTATCTACGCTCAAAGCGCTGATCAGCTTATTCTATTGCGTGTTTTACAGGGTATTGGAGCCGCTGCCGGCGCGACCATGGCGAGGGCTATCGTGCGAGATATTTATGGGGCTACCGGCACTACTAAAGGCATGGCGACAATGATTTCCATGATGGCCGTCATTCCCTTTTTCATGCCCTTGGTCGGTGGTGTGGTCGCTCGACTCTTTAGTCCTGCCGCCTGTTTTGCCGCGATGGCATTAGTTGGCTTTGTTGCTGTCTTCGCTTACGGGGTGCTCATTCCGGAGACCCGTCCGGCAATCTCTCAAACAAAGCTGCCGGGCGAGCAGGGGGTTTCTGTCATCCTGGGGAACCGCGTTTTTGCCGGCCATACGCTTTGCAATATGTTTAGCATTGCCACGTTGGTGCTGTTTGGCGCCAACTTCTCCTTTATTCTCGCGCAAGACTATCAGTTTGATAGCGCCCATAGCGGTATAGCTCTTGCGTTGTTTAATGGTTCCATTGCTTTGGGTACCTATTTGGTCTGGCCTTTGATGCCGCGTCTTGGGGCTCATCGATCTATTTTGTTCGGTGGAACCCTGTGCACCTTAGGCTGGTTGGCAATTGCTTTGCAGGCCAGTCAGGGGCAGCCCGCGGTACTGATGTTGGCCGTACCTTTGGTTCTAGCTTGTCTTGGGTGTGGGGTTATTATGGCCTTGTGTTCGGGGGGTGCATTGGCTCCTTTTTCAAGCAATAGCGGTACCGCAAGCTCGGTGTATTTGCTGGTGCAGTCTATGGGTGCCTCAGGTATAAGCTATGCCGCGGGCCAGCTACTGCCAAAACAGTTGCTGGCAATGGCGATAGCTACGACCTGCTGCGGGGTTATGGCAGTGCTTTCCAAGGTACTGATTGGCAGCGGCGAAAACTAGAGTGTATTGTTTATGAATCATCTCCGATCTTCTTTTAAATGGCTGTTGATAACAGTTCTGGTCCAGGCGGGTCCGAGTTTTTCTGCGACGATGGTGGAAGACAGGGATTTGTGGTTTTTCGTGTTGGTCAAATCCAGCAACTATTCCCAAGATGCAGAGGGTCAGCTTGAGCTGCTGAACTACCATTTTTTCTCCGAGCTTTTTGCCAAGGCGCCCGGTCTTATCAAATCAGCCAGGCTGATGCGAGTGGCTCCGTCTGAACAAACCTTTGACTACACCGATCGCGGTGATGCGTTTTACTACGAAGGCGGCCATTTTAAGACGCTTGCTGGTGTTGATGCTGCGCACCCGAACGGCGATTATCGATTCAATATCCAGTTTCACTCCGGTGCCGTTATCAATACAACTATGGCGCTTGCTGGCCCCGATGGTAAAACAGATATACCGGCTGCCATTCAAATTTACTTCGACCAGGGTGGATTGAGGGTCAGGTCGGACCGAGTCGACCCCGACCAGGCCCTGACCGTGAGTTGGAGCCCTTATTCTAATGGTGCCAGTGATCCCAAAGGTATCGTTGAAGATATGATTTTTGTGGTATTTCAAAACTGTAGGGGCGAGCGGGTGTTTCACACCGGACTACCGTTTAAAGAGAAGAATTACCTGACCTATAAGGCTACCAAAGTGATAGTTCCCGCCGGGCGATTCGAAGCGGGGCACGACTACGCTATGTTTGTTGAGTTTCCCCATCGAGTGGACAGCGTTGTCATGGACGGCACCCCTGCGTTCACGTCTTATGCCACGGCCACCTATTTGGATGTTCGGACCATCGGGGTCGGAGAGAGTGATTGTCCTGAAAAAGCACCCCCTCTGGACACGGGGCAAACTGATCGAATGGATGTTGAGATTAATTGAGGATGAGGGATATGAGTAGAGCACTGATGTTTATAACAGCATGCTTGGCGCTAACGCCGGCCTGGGCAGAGTCAAATCCCGGACGCTCGGACAGGCCCGCATTTACTGAGCAATACGTGATGCTTTATTACCGGGATCTAGAGGCGGCAGCAGAATTCTACGGCGGCACACTGGGTCTGACTGCAACCCTGGACGATGAGTGGGTCAAGCTCTACCAAGTGTTGCCGGGTTCACTGATTGGCCTGGTTAGAGAGGGCGGTACTGCCTATCACAAAGTGCAGGACAAGAACGCGGTAATGGTGAGTATTGTCACCGAGGACGTGGACACCTGGTATGAACTGGTTTCCAAAGAGTCGGGTATCACCGTGCTCAAGCCGCCTTATAATCACGAAAGCGTGCCTATTAGAGCGTTTTTGTTCGCTGACCCAGGCGGGTATACCGTTGAGCTTTTTCAGTGGCTAAGGTGAGATCGGAGGTAGCCGCAACAATGCTTGACGAGTTTTAAAATAAAACCTAATTTAATAATGGGTTTAATAAAAATGTAAATAATTCACACTTTTCAATATGATTCTATTTAAGATAGTTAAATCAATACGTTAAAAGATTTTTATTTTCCAAGTTTTTGACCTCTAAGCGTAATTAGTAATTGAAACTGTGTAATTAGTAGGATTTAATAAGATGATTGGTCTGACCAGTAAATGTCTAGCTAGCCGCACTTAGATGCGTTTTTAGATAGCTCGATAATTCAACGCTGTTTTGTGGATTATTTACGTTATCGCCCCAAGAATAGGATGGGGCATACCGCTTCAGGTTGATATATTAACTACAGGTCCGCTTTACGTTATATAACTACAAATAAAGGAACTCACCCATGCGTAATAAAGCTACATCGTTATTCCAGCTGTCGCTCCTGTCCGCGGCGATTTTCAATGCCACTCCCGTTTATGCCCAAAGTGGATCCACTCTCGAAGAAGTGATTGTGACGGCCCAGCGCAGGGAGCAAAACCTGCAGGAAGTACCCGTCAGTGTCACGGCCTTTTCAGGTGCATCTATTGAGCAACGCAACATTAAGTCCGCTACCGAATACCTGTCGCTAACTCCCGGTGTCAGCTTTACTGAAGACGGTCAGACCGGTAGCCGTGGTTTAGGTATCGCGATTCGCGGTATCAACAACCTGGTGTCCGGTGAAAACGCCTTTGTTAACTCGATTGGTATCTACCTCGATGAGTTCAGTGTGGCGTCGGTTCCCAATCAGGTGGCCAATCCCAACCTGGCCGATATGGAGCGAGTAGAGGTATTGCGTGGCCCACAGGGAACGTATTTTGGTCGCAACGCACTCGGTGGTGCTCTCAATATTTCGTCCAAGAAGCCAACGGATGAATTTGAGGGGAAGGTGATTGTCGGTGCTGAAACTTATGATGATGCTGGGGACATGTACAGTCTGACCGGTATCCTAAACGTTCCCGTTAGCGATGATTTGAGAGTGCGCGGAATGGTTTATTATGAAGACAGCGATGGCTTTGTAGAAAACGCTTGCGCCCGAGGTGCCAGCGCCGCTTCGTGCCCCGCCGCTGCCGAAAATAATTTTATCCCCAACGGCGCCAAAGACAGTGGCCATGAAACTTTAAACTTCCGTTTACATGCCGCCTGGGATGTTTCGGAGAACACTTCGGTCCTGGCTTCCGTGCATTTCACCGATGAAGAGCAGGGTACGGACGAGAACGTGCCATCGGGTGTGCAGGATTTGGATTCCCTGGATAGTTTTGGTTTGTCCGCTGCGATCGACCCCGGTACAGGGTTCTATCCGGACAATCGAAATACGCTTAGCCACGACCTCGATGAATTTACCGACAATAAATCGATGGTGGGTATTTTGAACATCAGTCATGCACTGAATGAAACTACCACGATCAAATCGATCACTGGCTTTATTGATGCCGAGCTGGATCGAAACTTCGATAACGATCTCGCTGGTGGCGCCGATACGCTACTGCGTGAAAACGAGTACGAGGGTTTCTCCTGGAGTACCGAACTGCGTTTGGAAATGGACGAAGAAAATTACTTGTTTGTCGCGGGTATTTTGTATGCAGAAGACGAGCAGGAGCAGGATAACAAAGTTGGGATCTCTTCCAATTCCACCGCGACAGTCGGAGGGGTAGGTTGGTTGCCGCCGTTCCCGCAGGGATTGGGGCTGGCTCTCAATAGCAAGAAGTTTGAAGTCGAGAGTCTTGCGATTTTCGCTGACTACACCTGGCATGTGTCGGAGAAGCTGGATGTTATCGTCGGTGCTCGCTACACCCAGGATGACGTGTCTAACGAAGTGGCTGGTTTCGGCATCGGGCCAAGCTGTTGCTTTCCTGGATCACCCGGTTTCCCCGGTGGCCCTGGATTTGATTTCTTCCAGAGTTTCGTGAATTCAGCTCGACCCGTGTCTGCGGCTGATGATGATTTTACCGATGTTTCACCGCGCTTCGTGGTCCGCTACCAGGTTAGTGATGACGTAAATGTATACGGCACAATTTCTAAAGGTTACAAAGCCGGTGGTATCTCGGTGGGTAACAATACCAATGCCGATGGTCAGCCGGCCTTTAATGTGCCCTTCGATGAAGAGACTTTGTGGAATTACGAAGTTGGCTTCAAGAGTGAGTTGATGGATAACAGAGTGCGTTTAAACGGCTCGCTGTTCTACCTCGAGTGGAGCGATTTGCAGATGGAATCTTTCCGTTTCCTGACGCCGGGTGATTTGTCCTCTAACTTCGAGCAGGCGATTAACGTTGAAGATGCAGAAGCCTGGGGTCTTGAGCTGGAGTTAACCGCTGCGGTTACCGATCTACTAACAATCACATCCAGCTTGGGTTATATCGATTCAGAGATTACCAGTGATACCCAGGCGGAAATTACCGGCGGTTTCGTAGTCGATCTGGAAGGCCTGGAAATTCCCAAGGCGCCCGAGTTTACCTTTAATATCGCTGGCGAGTACCGCTTCCCGGTGGGTGACAATGAGGGTTGGGTTCAGTTGGAGTTTATCCATCGCGATGGTCAGTTCTCCGACATTGAAGGTTTGACCTACGAGCAGACTGATGGCCCTTCACCAAACGGTGGTCCAGCCCGAAACTCGATCGCCCAGTTTGGTGATTTCCCCTTCAAGACCCCAGACTATGATTTGTGGAACTTCCGCGCTGGCTACGACATGGAAAACTGGCAGTTCACCGCTTACGTGCAGAACCTGAGTGACGAAGAGTACTACACGGGTACCCAGGAGAACTTTGGCGTATCGGGTATGCGGCTTCGTCCACATCCTCGCACTATAGGGGGTAGCATCAGCTACTCGTTCTAAGCGCAAAGGTCTGTGTCTGACATTAAAACCCGACCTTGGTCGGGTTTTTTTTGCTCTGAGAAAAACTGAGGCTAGAGGAAGCTCCTGTGACAAAGCATCGCTTACCCGGATTTTTTCCGCTCCTATTACTGCTGACGCAGTTCTGCGGAGAGCTTTGTGCGGCTGAATTAAGCGAGCCGCGGTCGCCAAATATCATTGTTATCTTGACCGATGATATGGGCTACGGCGACTTGGGAGTGTATGGAAATCGATTGATACGCACGCCGCATATCGATGCGATTGCTCAGCGCGGAGTGTTGTTGAGCAATGGTTATGCCAGTGCCAATGTCTGCTCTCCCTCCCGGGCCGGACTGCTTACAGGTCGTTACGCGATAAGGTCGGGTTTGGCTTGGAAGGTGGTTGCGGATGGTGATGCGCGTAGTTTGCCCGAAGAGGAGGAGACCGTCGCCGAGTTGGTAAAACGCGCGGGCTATCGAACCGGCATGGTCGGTAAATGGCATCTGGGTGCGCTTCCTGAGAACTCTCCGCTAAAACATGGCTTTGACTATTTTCTGGGTGTTGCGCACAGCAATGATATGCCGAATTTCTCTCTCTATGATGGCGCGCAAAAAATACCGGGGCCGGTGGATCAGCGCAAACTCACTCGTCGATACACCGAGGCGGCCGCTGATTTTATCGAGCAATCAAGTGAGCAGCCCTTCCTTCTGTACTTTGCCCATACTTTTCCGCATATTCCATTGTACGCCTCCGAACCATTTTTTGGTCGCTCCGCTGCAGGTTTGTATGGCGATACTGTCGAAGAGATCGACTGGAGTACGGGAGAGCTAGTCAGGGTATTGAAACGCCAAGGCTTGCTGGAAAATACATTAATAGTATTCACCAGTGATAACGGGCCTTTTTTCGAAGGCAGCACGGCCGGCCTTAAGGGAGGTAAAGGTAACTCCTGGGAGGGAGGCTACCGCGTTCCCTTTATTTTGAGTTGGCCCGAGGCCTTGAGACCGGGGCGCACCTTGGATGCACTCGCAAGCAACCTCGATATCTTGCCCACTATTGCTGAGATTTTGGCTGTGCTTCCTAAAACGAAAAAAATCGATGGCGTCAGTCTGTTACCGATATTGCGCGGCGAAAAGCCAGCGCATCGCTACCTTTACTTTTTTAACAATGAAGCCATCGTGGGTATACGAGACCAGGAGTGGAAGTATCTGACTCACAGCTATTACACCGGCAGTATCGGCGCGTTTGAAAAATTTGATCAGCTTCCCGGATTCGAAGCGCCTTACGATTTACTGTTTAGTGCTCGGGGTATTGAGGGAGAGTCCTACAGTGTTGCAGACCGACACCCGGGGGTAATGCGGCGCATGAAGCAGGATTTGAGCAAGGCCAGAGAGGAATTCGAATCGTTGCGAACTCGGCCGAAAGAACAGACCTATCCTTGAGTGGTCTTTAACCCTCCCAGGGAATGGGGCTGACATCATCGTGTTTTAACACACGTTTTTCAGTGCGATCAATACGCATGGTGAGGCCGCAACCCGGGTCGGGACACATAGCGCGTGTGTCGGTTTCCATCCAGTCAGCTTGGTGTAGAAGTCTTTGCTTTGCCGGTAACAAAGGAATGGCCGACTGTAGGGCGTACAAACAAAAATCAGCGCCATCGGGCATGGAAATTTTTCCGCCTTTCATAAACACGGAATCTCCCACTGTCATCTGGCAGGTGCAATTTCCCTCTATCGATTCGACGACCAGTTGTAAATCGTAGAGTTCAAACTCATCATCCCCAAGCTCAGCGCTCATGCTTGTACCCCTATTATTTAAATGCTGGCAATACCTTTTCACCCAGCAACTGTAAACCGGATGTTGGGGTCAGTCCATGGGGCGTGCCGAACTCGACTCGTGATGCACCCGCTTCAAATAGCGCTTCCGTTTGTAAAATGATATCGCCGGGAGTGCCAGCAAAAGCAAATGTCGAGAGCAGTTCGTCAGAAATAAGCCGGCCTGCGGTATCAAATTCGTAATTGGCGGCCGCTTGCTTGATAGCTGTGATAAGTTCGGGGTCAATCTGCAACGTCTTGTCTAGCTCAGCCACTACTGGCAGATACAAAGCGACCTCGCGTTTGGCAAGTGCTCGAGCGGCCTCGCCATCCTCGTCAACAACTGTTACGGCACCCATGACAATTCCGAGGTCGGAAGCGGCTCCTATAGTGTCAAGCTGCTCCTGATAATAGGGAACAAGCGCCGGGTTGGCAGATCCCCCAATCTTGATTTCCCCTACAGCACTGTGGCACGCGGCAATGGTTTTGACTCCCCAAGAACCCAGCAGCATCGGTAGGTGAGCGCGATGTAACTTCCAGCGCAGACTATCACCGCCGGCGAGCGGGTAGATATCCTGGGTGAGCGGTTCGGTATTGCAGCTCAGTAAATGTTGAATACAGTTAAAGGCTTCCTGCAAGGCTTTTACGGGCTTTTTAGGTTCCACTCCGACAAAATCTAGCCAGCCTCCGCGCGCCAAACCCAAATAGGCTCGTCCCTGGGACGCCTCATCAATCAACGCGATATTACCGGCAATGTTAATCGGATGGCAGGTGAAAGGGTTGACCGCTGCGACACCAATTTGAGCGCGCTTTGTGTTGCGCGCCATTTCCATAAGCGGCAACCAGGCGGGCTGAAATAACATATCGTTGTAGACCGTGATTACGTCAAACCCAAAATTTTCTGCCGCACTGGCCAGTGCACCGTACTCAGATAGTCGTTTGTCGGTTTGAAACGAAATGGCTACGGAGCGTTTGCTCATCTGTCCGTCCTAATAGCATGTTGGAAAAATCTCATGAGATTTAAAGTACCGTTTGCCCGGCATCAAACTTTTTGCGAACGCGAGGGCAGGCTGTCCCTGGATCAGCTTTCCCTAGGGTATGAATTTCCAAAAACGTTGTGGTTGCAAACGTGGAGAAGGCAATAACACCGTGTTCTTTTCCCGTATCCAGTACTGCGTGTTCCACCGACAGTTGGTAGATATTTTCCGGCAATAGCTTTTCTGCCGGTATCGTGTAGGACTTGTCGGCATAGGTGAGGTAAGGCGTGTTTTCGAAGGGGCGACCGCTGTGTGCCCGGCGCACGCCATCGCAGTCGGCCAGTATGACAAACAGCAAGTCATCCATGATGCCCAGAGGGTCGGCGCCACCTGCAGTGAATTCGCTCCAGGTTACCTGTAAATCTAATTTGGGATTGATGTTTCCCGCATCCACAACGTCACCCTGCTGAGACAGAAAAATACGCGGCGCTGCCGGTATGCCGGATACCCCAGAGTTGGGATTTCCCATGGCTACGATTTGGCTCACGCTACCGGTACTGGGTGAGCGGTAGTGAAAAACATAATCTCCATCTGGATAGGCCTGTTCCAGTTCGGCTTCAGAACGATAGCGACCGCCGTGCATCTCCAGAGCGTAGCCACTGTCCTCAAATGCGACGCGTTCACCATTGGCCAGTGGGGTGATAATCCAGGCCGGATCAACAGATCCGTTTTCCTGGAGAAATATCTCGGCAAAAAAATGATAGTTGAGAACCTCAACACTGCCGCTGCTGTGTTGACGGTGATTGGCCGTTTTGCCCGCGACGATAAAGGTAATATCGTCCTGTTCAAGAGTGGAGTTGCGATCATGGACGTAAGAACACGAGTAAAGCGACGGCAAAAGAAACAGTATTACGGGCAAAACTTTTTTTATTCTACGGTGCATCGACGGGCCCTCAAAGGTGCGCTTTTCAGGTAGAGTAGAATAGCAGCTAACAAGGGGATTCGGTGATTAAAAATGCAACGCAAGGGGATTCGCCCTCCCTGATTATTGGCATTTCGATAGTGGCGGGAACCGCGGTGGGGGCCGGTATGTTTTCGCTGCCCGTCGTTTCTTCGGGTATGTGGTTCAGCTGGTCAGTGCTGCTATTGGTTTTTACCTGGTTTTGCATGTTTCATTCGAGTCTGATGATTCTTGAAGCCAATCTTAACTTTGAGCCCGGTACCAGTTTCGATACCTTTGTGCGGGCCACCTTGGGTAATCGTTGGAACGCTTTCAACGGCCTAACACTGGTGTTCGTGCTCTACATCCTGACCTACGCCTACATTAGCGGTGGCGGTTCTATTGTCAGCCTGACGCTGAATAGTACCTTGGGTATCTCACTACCACCGATGCTCGCAGGCTTACTTTTTGCCTTCGTGCTGGCATTTATCGTTTGGTATAGCACCGGTTTGGTGGGTCGTATCACGGGCGTCCTGCTCGGTGGTATGGCGGCCACCTTTTTTCTCTCGGTAGGTGATCTCGGAACGCGAGTACAATTGCCACTGTTATTGGAAAACCAACCGGGATACGCGATATTTTTACTCGCCGCAGTGCCCTATTTTTTGACGTCCTTTGGTTTTCACGGCAACGTGCCTAGCCTAATGAAATACTACGGTAAAGAACCGGCTAGAATTCGAAAGTGTTTGTTCTATGGTTCGTTGACTTCCCTTGTGGTCTATCTGCTGTGGCACGTTGTCACCTTCGGGAATATTTCCCGGGAAGAGTTTAAGCCGATTATTACAGCCGGTGGCAATATTGGACATTTGGTCTCCGCTCTCAGTCTAATTGCCAGCAGCGAAAGATTGACTGCACTGCTAAATGCCTTCGCCAATTTTGCGGTGGTCTCCTCGTTCCTGGGAGTGACCTTGGGTTTATTCGATTACATTGCCGACAGATTCAAATTTGATGATACCCGGCAGGGGCGATTTAAAACGGCCCTGATCACTTTTTTGCCACCTACCATCGGTGGGGTTTTCTTTCCCAATGGTTTTATCTATGCGATCGGATTAGCGGGTTTATGTGCCGCAATTTGGGGAACGATTGTGCCTGCTTTGTCGGCCAAGGTGAGCCGCGAGAAGTTTGGTAATCCCCACTTTCGTGTGTGGGGGGGGAATGGATTAATCTACTTTATGTTCTTCTACGGTGGTCTACTCATCGTTTGCTATCTGCTTGCGGCGGCGGGCTTGTTGCCGGTTTATTAAGTTCTGCCAACAGTTCAGGTTTCAGAACGTTGATGGTTGAAGCTGAGCTTAGAGGCCACATTAGGTGTGCAAAACTGTCATCAGCATGGATGCTGGGGGCGGCCACCCGCATGACAAGCCTACATGGACGTATTTACGGCGGGTTTTGAACACCTAATGTGGCGCCTGAGCGTCACGGAACTTAGAAAGTACTTGTGTCACGGTATTTAACTAGTTCGTGGCGTCGATTTCTTTTACTGCTTCTCTGGACACGACGTGAACCCATCCATGGGGTCTCGACTCCAGCATCCATGCTGGAGACGGTCCTGAGAAGCAGTAAAAGAAATCGACTCTCGCCCTGGAATATATGTGATCTTTCTAATATTTTTGGTTAACAAATTCTAGTTTGCCAATCGAGTGGGCGCGATTCTATCGAGAGAATTGATCGCGGTTGTGGCAGCAAATTTGTGATCAAAAAAATTGCAATAATGCTCTACAACGCTACCTGATCAGCAAGCAACACACTCGGCTCCGGTGTATCTTCCAAACCCCAGCCACCCATCAAATAGTGATGAACAATCCGTATCGCCATCTGTCCGATATGGTTTTCAAAACCGTCCATATCCCCAAACCGTTCGCCCAACTGACCCATACAGTAGCCCTTCATGGGCTCAAAGGCCCAGATGGGTACAAACCCCACAAATGCCTCCTGACAGGTAGTCATTACCGCCTCTATAAAATCGCAGCCGCGCTCAAAGTCAGCTCGTGTACCCATCTCGAATCGCCCTGGGACAAAGCGATCCCAATCCAATTCCAGATAGCCGCGCATGAAACGCACAAAGTTGCAGAAGTGGTAGTCCGGCATGAAGCCGTACTTAGCGTTGGTGAGTATTGTGTCGGATGAGTAGAGGGTTTTTTCTTCAGCGAAGTAGGCCGAGATATTGCCAGAGCCGTGTGTGGGTCCGGGATTTAGAAGAACAAGATCGACGCCGTCGATTGTCAGTTCGTTGCGTTGTCCGGTTAGAACACGAGTGGGTTGCAACTGCCCCTGGGCGCCGCGCAACTTAATGACCTTGGCGCACATTTCGTCGGCGATGATTTCTGCATCTGGTGCCAGGTCTGCCGCGAATCCCGCGTGATCGAGATGATCATGGGAGTAAATAACAGTGGATACTGGTTTGCCCGGTACCGCAGCCTCGATGGCTTTGGCATAGGCTCGTGCTTTTCCCGGTGTGCCAAAAGTATCGAAGGCAATCACACCCTTGTCACCGGCTATGAAGATGGTGCGCACCTGGCCATCGCTGACACTGAAGAGCCGCTCGGACAATTGCTCGGTGCTCATTGGCGGCTCTTTAGCCAGATATACCTGTGCCCCGTCGAGGGTGAACATTCCAAGATTTTCGTTCATGGGTTTGCTCCTACAGTGGGCTGGTGTCAGGTTTTAAGTTGCCTTCAATGCCCCAGCCGCCGGTCAGATACTGCTGCATATAGCGGGTGAGATTCATAGCGGCATATTCCTGGTAGCGGAATTCGTCTCCATACACTGGCCCCATTTTTTCATCCGTGTATTTGTTTAATCCGTCCCAGTCGTGAGGATCTATGCCGTCGAAGATTGCCTGTTGGCCAAACTCGAACATACGCTCCCAGTAGTCGAGGATCTGTATAAAACGTTCCCGGGTGATGGGCCAGAAATGGCCGGGTACAAACAAGTCCCAATCCAGGCTGAGAAAACGTTTCATGACGGGAATATAGTGGGTTAAATGCCAGTCGAACAAAGTGCCGTAGCCGACTCCATCAGCCACTGTATCTACCATGAAGAGAGTCTTGCTCTGGGGGAAATAGGCGGCGATATTGCCGTCTCCATGTGTGTGTCCAGGGTAGATAAGTTCGAAATAGCAGCCGTCGATCTCGTGGGATATGCGCTCTTCTGAAAAGGTCTCATGGGCGGCCAATTGACCGCTGGATTGACGTCCGGTGACTACTCGATTGGCGTAATCATGGGCGATAATTTTTGCCTCGGGAGCGAGGTCTGCCGCATAGCCACAGTGATCCAGGTGCTCGTGGGAATAGACTATGGTGTGAATGGGTTTTTTGGGAAAGACGCGGCCGATTGCCATTTGATAAGCGCGTGCGGTTCCCGGTGTACCAAAGGTATCGAAGGCGATGCAGCCGGTTTTGCCCTCCAGGAAAATCGTGCGGTAGATACCTTCACTGGCGGACCAGATGTTGTCTCGTATGGGCTGATAGCATATATCCCGGAAGGCGCCTTGTATGGCAAGGTCGCCGCCGATGGTAAAGATGCCGCAGTGTTCTGCACAGCTGTGCTCTTCGGAGCTCATGGCTTTTCCTCACGCATTTTTTGTCACTTAAGCACATTAGGCGTATCCAGCGCAAAAGTCTTGCCCCACAGGGAAGTACGCGTTGACTCGCAGTGCGCCGTCGCCTCGTGGATTGCTGAGGTGCATTGGCCCAAGTCCCTGTCAGTCAAAAAGTTCTGCTCTGTGGGGCAAGACTTGGGTGTCCCTGTGGGCCTAATGTAGTCCATTGACTATTCAGCCGTGTTTTACGAACCATAATTGTCAGGATCGTCCAAATGAGTTTGTCTTTTCATGTGGGTTGCTTACCGAATCGGCCAATGGTGGATTCAATTGAAATGGGTTGTGCAGCCGAAAAGTTGGGCTATCAGGGAATATGGGTAGCCGACTCTCATTCGGTTATGCGAGATGCCTATACCGTGCTGGCGGCACTGGCTACACAAACTACCTCTTTGGAGCTTGCCACCGGGGTGACGTTGACAGGAACGCGCCATCCAGCGGTGTTGGCAAACAGTTGGGCATCTTTAGATGAGCTTTCTCACGGTCGAGCGATTTGCGGAATAGGGGTTGGCGAAAGCGCTGTTTACAATCTTGGCATGAAGCCTGAACGTCTCGCGGTGTTCGAGGAAAAAGTCAAAGTCATCAAAGCGCTGTTGCGAGGAGAGAAAATACACTACCAGGGCACTGAGATTCACATGCCCTGGTCGAATTGTGAGGTCCCCGTGATTATGGCCAGCTCCGGACCGAAATCCCTGCAGATGGCCGGACGACTCGCCGATGGCGTTTTGTTTCAGGTGGGAGCGCAGCCCCGATTGGTGGATTACGCGCTGGACAATATTCGCCTGGGTGCAGAGTCTGCCGGGCGCAAACTATCCGACTTGAAATTGTATATGCGTATCGCCACCTCGGTGCATGAGGATCGCACTACGGCACAACAAGAGCTGAAGGGTTACACCGCCGTGGCGGCCGGTACAGTATTTAAAACGGTGCCACGAGAGTACTTGGATGACGCCGTGTATGAAGATCTCACCCGGTTCAAGGCCGGCTACGATTATGCAGAGCACGGCAGTAATCAATCTGATCACAGTGATTTGCTGACTGACGAGATTTTTAGTGCCGTTGCAGTGGCTTGCCCTCCTGAAGAAGCTATTGCCCGTTTCAGTGCGCTTGCGGCCAGGGGCCTGGATGGATTTGTTTGTCCTTTTGGCATGCCCAACCCTGTTCCCTACATGCAAACCTTTGCCGAGCAGGTGATGCCTGCGGTCATTGAATCCAGAGGCGAAGCTCAGGGGAGGCGATGGTGAAATCCGTCTATCTCGGTTTTAAAGCTTACGACGTTCACGAGTTACTGTGTCATGCGGTCGCGAGTGAAGGGGGTTATTACGCTCGCGAATCCCTCGATGTAAAGTTGATAGACACCACCTTTGTTCCCGATGAAGCACTCCCCGAAAATAGTTTCCAGGTTGCGTGCGGAGCTGCGCTTGCCAGCTTTTTGCACGGTGCGCCGAGAAAAGTGGTATTCGTCGCCTGTGATCGCCCTATGTTCTGGCTTTATGCTCGCTCGGGAATCGACTCCTTCGAGCAACTGAACCAGGGCAGTGTCGCCACCTTTCCCGACGCTGCACCACCGTCGAAATTTCTGCAAAAACTGTTGCGCGAAAACGGCGTAGCTCCCGGTCTACTGCCAGCGCGAGATGACGTTGCGCGATTGGGTTTGCTAAGTTCGAACAGCGTCGACGGTGCACTGTTGAGTTCCCACTTTTTACCCAGCGAGGTCGAACGAACAGGGGCAAAGCCGCTGGCCTTTGTCGGCGATACTTTGCGGCTCCCCAGTACCGGCCTGGCAGTGTCTGAACATTTCTATGACGAGCAACGAAACCTGGTCTCCACTATGGTAAGAGTGTATGAGCGGGCAATGAAATCCATTTTTGAGGATGAGAGCCTGCTGCGCAGCGCACTGTTGCAGTGTTTCGGGAAAAGTGAAGCCGCTGCGGATCAGGCAGTGGCTGCGATCAGGGCCTGCTACAATCCATTGGGCTATAGCTGTGATAGCATTTTGCAACCGGCCATTGATGCTATGGCAATCGGCATGGGGCTGGCCACCCGAAAAAGTGCCGAGCTTTACCAGTTTGAAAATATACAATCCTATAACGCGTCCGTTCTTCAAGAAGAGGCATAGATAACCCATGTATCCAGCTCCCTTTCGATATCACCGTCCGGAAACCTTAGAGGCCGCAGTCGGTTTATTAGCGCATTTTGGCGATGACGCCCGCATTATGGCCGGCGGCCAGAGTGTCATTCCCATGATGAAACTGCGGATGGGTGAAGCCAGCGAATTGGTGGACATCGGCCGGCTGCCTAATTTGTCGTACGTGAAGGTTGAAGGTAACCGTTTGCTGATCGGAGCACTCGCCACTCACGCCATGATCGCCGCATCGGAGGATGCGCGTCGTGTTCCCCTGGTGGCTGAAACCGCTGGCGGGATCGCCGATCGACAGGTGCGAAGTATGGGAACCATAGGCGGTGGATTGTCCGTTGCAGACCCAAGTGGATGTTGGCCGACAAGCCTGAGCGCTTTAGATGCAGTTATCCAGGTTGCGGGCCCTGCCGGTAGCAGATCTATCGCAATGGCAGATTTTGTACAGGACACTTATTTGACTGCGCTGAATGCCGGGGAATTGGTCACCAGCATTGAAATTCCTATCCCGGAGTCCGGTACAGGCAGTGCTTACGTTGCGTTCAAGCGTTCTGCGTCTGCTTACCCTACAGTTTCTTGCGGAGTTCAACTGTCTATGCAAGGTGATAGCTGTAGCGCTGCTCGATTGGTTTTGGGCGGTGCGGGGCCAACGCCCATTTTGTCGGCCGAGGCTGACAGTGCTTTGGTTGGTGCACAGATCACTGCGGAAGCACTTCTGCAAGCCGCTGAGCTGATTGTCGCCGCTGCAGAACCACCGCCGGATGCGCGAGGGTCAGTGGAGTTTAAGCGGGCGATGTTGAAGAACCTGGTTGTAGAAGCCGGGCAACGTGCGTTGGCGCGCAGCCAAGGCGAGCAGATTTTTGGAGGACACCGTTATGCATGAGCAAGCACCTAAAGTGGTCGTAGACATTAATGTCAACGGCGCCTCCTATCAGAGAGAGATTGAACCGCGTTTGTTGTTAGTTGAATTTATTCGAGAGGAACTCGGACTAACGGGTACTCACATCGGTTGTGACACCAGCTATTGCGGTGCCTGCACCATCATACTGGAAGGTAACGTCGTCAAGTCTTGCACTTTACTGGCGGTGCAAGCTGATGGGCGAAAGGTTGAAACCGTTGAAGGGCTTGAGTCGGGTGGCGAGCTTCACCCGCTGCAAACAGCGTTTTCTGAGCACCACGGTCTGCAGTGTGGTTACTGCACTCCCGGTATGTTGATGTCCGCCAAAAGTTTGTTGGACAACAATCCCCAGCCGACTGAAGAACAGATTCGCAAGGGGATTTCCGGCAACACCTGTCGCTGTACGGGCTATGTCAATATTGTAAAGGCCATCGATGCGGCCGCCGTACAAATGTGGGAGGGCTAAGTTATGGAAATGTCGTTTAACGGTGATTTTGAAGTAGGTATCCCGCGCGATGAGGCCTTCGG
>JBGCGJ010000058.1:0-12716 GCA_045110675.1 Halioglobus sp.
GAAGCGATCGCTGCGAAGGCAACTGAGTCGGTAGTCGTGGGTGATCCGACCGCGGAGGGAACGACTATGGGGCCTGTCGTCTCGGAAGTTCAGTTTAATAAGATTCAGGGCTTGATTCAGGCGGGCATCGATCAGGGCGCCAAGCTGGTTACGGGCGGCACGGGTCGTCCCGATGGTATTGATAAAGGCTACTTTATTCGTCCCACCGTTTTTTCCGGTGCGAACAACGAAATGACCATTGCCGCCGAGGAAATCTTCGGTCCTGTATTGACCATGATTCCTTATGAAACTGAAGAAGAAGCGATTCGTATCGCCAACGACACACCCTATGGGCTAGCGGGATATGTGCAGAGCGGCGACGTGGATCACGCCCGTGAAGTCGCCTCAAAAATTCGAGCTGGCAATGTCCACATCAATGGAGCTTCGGGTGGTTTCGATGTTCCCTTTGGTGGTTATAAACAGTCTGGAAACGGGCGCGAATGGGGTCATCACGGTTTTACCGATTACCTCGAAATAAAAGCAGTGTCCGGTTACGGGCAGTAATATGAGCGGCTTCGTCTTAGCGATAGATCAAGGTACCACTGGCAGCACAGTGGCACTGATGAATGAGCGTGGCCGTGTTCTTAGCAGTGTCAACTTTGAATTTCCGCAAATATATCCGAAACCCGGCTGGGTGGAACATCGCCCGGCCGATATTTGGACCTCCGTGGAAAAAGGCATTGCTGCGATTTTTCGTAAGAAAATCTGTAAACCCAGCGACATTGTCGCCATTGGTATTACCAATCAACGGGAGACTTCACTGCTGTGGGATAAGCAGACAGGGGAGCCTCTCAACAACGCTATTGTTTGGCAGTGCAGGCGCACTACGGACTTTTGTGAGGGCCTAAAGTCCGCCGGACACGAAAGTAAAATTAAACGTAAATCGGGTTTGGTTCTTGATCCATATTTTTCAGCGAGTAAGTATCGCTGGTTACTGCACAATACCAAAGGTATAGGGAAACTTTTAAGAAACCACCGCGTCGCAGCGGGCACCATCGACAGCTTCCTCATATCCAGACTTACCAGCGGCGCTGCACATGTCACTGATGTGTCCAATGCATCGCGTACCTCATTGATGAATCTGAAAACAGCAAGCTGGGACAAGACTCTACTGGATCTTTTTGAAGTGCCTGCCAGTATTCTTCCCGAAATCGTTCCCTCCAGTGGTGTTATGGGTCACACCGCCGGCGTAAAGGGATTGCCAGACGGAATACCCATTGCGGGCGTCGCGGGAGATCAACAAGCGGCGTTGTTTGGTCAGGCTTGTTTCAAACCCGGCGAGGCGAAGTGCACCTTTGGTACTGGCTCATTTATCTTGATGAACACCGGCAGTGAATTGCTACAGTCCCGATCCGGGTTACTGACAACGGTTGCCTGGCAGTTGGGGGAAAAGGGTAAACCTGTCTACGCTCTGGAAGGCGGTGCCTTTGTTTGCGGAGCTGCTGTTCAGTGGCTGCGAGACGGTTTAAAAATGATCAAGCATGCGCCTGATATCGAGGCCTTGGCAGCGCAAGTTGAAAATCACGATGGTGTCGAATTTGTCCCGGCTCTCACGGGATTAGGCGCTCCTCATTGGGCACCCGACGCACGCGGCACTTTCAGTGGTTTGACTCGCGGCACCGAACGGGGGCATATCGCACGGGCCACATTGGATGCCATGGCTTTGCAAAACGCCGACATTCTCGGCGCGATGGAGCATGATCTCGGTAAGCGGATGAAGCCTTTGCGTGTTGATGGCGGGGCGGCGGCGAACAATCTTCTCATGCAAATACAGGCAGACGTCCTGGGGCGCAAGTTAATTCGTCCGCAAGTGATAGAGACGACGGTTGCCGGAGCCTGTTATCTCGCTGGCCTGGGTGTGGGCATGTGGGAAAGCCCCTCCGAGCTACTTGAAATTTGGAAGGCCGAGCGGGAGTTTAAAGTAGAGATGTCTGCTGCGGATAGACGCAAGCGCATAAACTCCTGGCAAAGCGCTATCAATCGCACCTTACTTTAACGCCCTGTCACAGTGTTGTTTGTGTCCAGCACCGTCGCTATTCCCGACCGGGATCTTGACATTCAAGCCATACGGTCCCAGGGCGCGGGCGGACAAAATGTCAATAAGGTTTCAACGGCTATTCATCTTCGCTTTGATATCAGGGCATCTTCACTTCCAGCGCTTTATAAAGAGCGGCTGCTCAACTTCCAGGATCAACGAATCTCCAAAGAGGGTGTAGTCGTCATCAAATCCCAGGGCTCCCGAAGTCAGGAAAAAAACCGGGAGGAGGCCTGTAAGCGTTTAGTAGCGCTTATTAAATCTGCCACGAAAACGCAAAAAAAGCGACGACCCACCAAGCCCACGAAGGGTTCTCAGAAGCGACGCATGGAGAGTAAAACCAAGCATGGGCGTCTCAAGACTCTGCGGGGTAAAGTTGATTTTTAAGCGATAGTTTTCGCGCTTTTAATAGGCACTGACACTGATTGTTTAACTGAGATAGAATGCTCATCAGTCGCTTGGGTCGCTCACGCAGTGTGTGATTGATTCCCTCCTGGGTCTACATCCAAGCTTAAACAATCACCCAGCGAAACCGCGGCGGTAAAACATTATGGATTTGATTCCTCAGCTCCTCTCCAGCCCTTTATTTTGGATTGCTCTTATCATTTTGTACTCGCTCAAGAGGGGCATTTACTTTGTTCCTCAGAACCGGGGCTATGTTATTTACACCATGGGCAAGTATGACAAGACGCTCAGCGCCGGTTTGAATTTCATTATTCCCTTTGTCCAAAAAGTCGCGGCGGACAGAAACCTCAAGGAGCAGGCACTGGACATTTCGTCCCAGTCGGCCATTACCAAAGACAATATTTCCCTGAGTATCGACGGTATTTTGTTTATGAAGGTGACCGATGCTGGCGCGGCCACAAACAATGTCACGGACTACAAAATGGCTGTGATACAGCTGGCGATGACTACAATGCGAAACGCTATTGGGTCCATGGAGTTGGACGAGTGTTTCCAAAGTCGCGACGCCATCAATGCGACGATTCTCAATGCGATGACAGAGGCCACACAGCCCTGGGGTGTGATGGTGACTCGCTACGAAATCAAGGACATTACGCCGCCGCAATCGATCCGCGAAGACATGGAAAAACAGATGACAGCGGAGCGAGAGAAACGCTCTGTTATTCTCACTGCCGAAGGTGTAAAAACCGCCGCAATTACTGAGGCGGAAGGTATGAAAGCGGCCCGAGTACTCGATGCGGAAGCTGCGAAGGCTGAGCAGGTTCTGGCAGCCGAGGCGCATAAAGAGGCACAAATATTGGACGCTATCGGTAGGGCGGAAGCGATTCGTCTGGTGGCCGATGCCGATGCCAATGCCCTGAGAACGATTGGCGAAGTTGCCAACACACCTTCAGGCGAGTCTGCCGTGCTTCTCAACTTGGCGAAGGAGGCGATAGCCGCTCACCAGGCCATTGCGGCTGAGAGTACTGTTGTGTTGACCGATGGAAAAACCAGCGATAACGTAGCCAATACAGTAGCCCAGGCTATCGCAGTGTCCGGCAGTCTCAAGCTGCCGGGCCATTCGGCTGAAGGCTAACTGTGAGGTCTGACTTGAGAACTAACACAGGATAAACACATGGATATCGCCGGTTATATTTCGGCTCACCACGACCATTTTTTTTACATGGTAGCCGGAGTGAGCTTTATGATTGAGCTCACTGTGCTCGGTTTGAGTGGGCCGTTGCTATTCTTCGCGATCGCCAGTTTTCTTACTGCTGGACTGATATCCCTGGGTCTAATTTCAGGTTGGAATATTGAGATTTTTGTACTTGGCGTTTTGACTCTGGTGACTGCGTTGTTACTTTGGAAACCACTGAAACGTTTTCAGAATGCGGGTGATGGCAGTGATGACAGCAGCGATATGATTGGCAGGCAAGTGCCTGTCAGCAAGACCGTCAGCAATACTGACGGTTCTATTCGCTACTCCGGCATTAACTGGACCAGCCGTCTTGACGACGAATCCGGGGTAGAATCTATCCGCGAAGGAGAGCTTTGTATCATCACCTCTGTTGACGGGAATGTGATGCTGGTTAGACCTCTGGCAAACAGCTAAGCTTCCCGGACCATTGCTTTGGGTGTAGCGGCCAGGCACTCTTCCACGCTCTTTCGAAACCGAGAAATAAACAAATCGATTTCTTCATAACTGATCGATAGGGGCGGGGACATCACCATATGATCGCCGACCGCCCTGCACAGCAGGCCATTCTCAAGACAGCGTTGATGAATCTTCGCGCCCAGCGCTTTCGCCGGCAATTCGCCGGGATCGAAGCTAACAGCACCCAATAAGCCGTAGTTGCGGATATCGATTACCTGGGGTAAATCTCTGAGGCCGTGTAGCGCATCTTCCCAATACTTGCCCTTTTCTCCGCTGCCGCAGGTAAACAATCCCTCGGTTTCATAGATGTCTAACGACGCCAGACCAGCTGCGGCTGCGACTGGGGTTCCTGCGTAAGTATTGCCATGGAAAAATTCGGGGACGGTGGTTGGCGTGTTGTCGAAAATCGATTGTTGAATTTCATCTTTCACGAACACGCCACCCATGGGAACGGTGCCTCCGTTTATGGCTTTGGCACTGGTCATAAGATCGGGAATGACATCGAACTCAATCGCAGCAAATGCAGAGCCCGTTCTTCCGAAGCCGGTAATCACCTCATCGAAAATAAGCAAGATGTCATGCTCGTCGCACAGCTCGCGGATTTTCTTTAAGTAACCCACTGGCGGGGGAACCATGCCGCCGGCACCGGAGACAGGTTCTATGATCACGGCGCAGATACTGTCAGCGCCTCGTAGTGCAATGATTTTTTCAAATGCATCTGCCATTGCCTCAGTTCCATGCGCGGGACTACCTCGACTAAAGGCATTGTTTTCAATGTCCAACATCCCGGGTAAAAAATCGACTTGCTCCAGTACGGGAAAGCCGTGTCGATTGTTAGGCAATCCCTGCATGGAAGTCCCCCCAATGTTGACGCCGTGGTAGCCCTGCTCACGAGAAATAAATCGGCTTTTGCTGCCCTTGCCCCTGGAGTGTTGATAGAGATGGGCGATTTTCAGCGCTGTGTCCACGGCTTCAGAGCCAGAGTTGGTGAAGAATACGCGATTGATCCCATCGGGAGTGTGCTTCATCAATCGCTCGGCAAACTCGAAAGCGGGTGGCGTACCAAACTGGAAGTGCGGTGCAAAATCGATTTGCATAAGCTGTGCGTGTACCGCATCAGCTACTGATTTTCGTCCGTGCCCAATATTGCAACACCACAAACCGGCCGTGATGTCGAGAATATCCTGGCCCTGTTCATTGTATAAAAACGTTCCCTCGGCCCTGGTGAAAATGCGTGGCTTTTCCTGAAACGCGCGCACATTGGTAAAGGGTTGCCACCAGTTCTGCAAATTTAAATCAGACATTGTTAGATCCCTCAGCGGTCCAGGCCGCCCATTAGCATATATTTAATTTCCACGTAATCATCAATTCCGTATTTGGAACCTTCACGGCCTGAGCCGGATTCCTTAACTCCGCCGAAGGGTGCCATTTCATTGGATATGATGCCCTCGTTGATTCCAACGATTCCGTAATCCAGGGCCTCTGCTACGCGCCACACTCGGCCGATGTCTCGAGTATAGAAATAAGAAGCCAAGCCGAATTCTGTATCGTTTGCCATACGAATGGCTTCTTCCTCGGTTTTAAAGCGTACTACCGGGGCTACAGGCCCAAATATTTCATTTCGAAATACGGCCATACTCGGTGTCACCTCAGTGAGCACTGTAGGCTGGTAGTAGCAGGCGCCGAGTTCGTGCGTCTGCCCACCTACCGCAACTTTGGCTCCGGCACTGACCGATTCGGATACCAGCGCATCGACATCGCGGACCGCTTTTTCGTTAACCAGTGGGCCGATGGTTACGCCAGTATCCATACCATTGCCAACGTGTAGCTTCTGTGTGGCGGCTACAAGCTTTTCCACAAACTCATCGTAGACCGCGTCTTGAACAAAGATGCGGTTGGAGCAGACGCAGGTCTGACCGGCATTGCGATACTTGGAGATAATCGCGCCTTCGATGGCGGAATCGATATCAGCGTCATCAAAAACAATAAAAGGGGCATTGCCACCGAGTTCCATCGAGGTTTTCTTCACTGTATCAGCGCACTGCGCGACCAGCATTTTTCCGATGGGAGTAGAGCCGGTAAAGGTGAGTTTTCTAACCGTGGGGTTGGAAGTCAGCTCGCCGCCAATCTCGGAAGACTGTCCCGCAATGACGTTCAATACGCCGGCGGGAATGCCGGCTCTCTCTGCCAGAACGGCCATTGCGAAGGCCGATAGGGGAGTTTCTGTTGCGGGCTTGATGACAATACTGCATCCAGCAGCAAGAGCCGGTGCTGCCTTGCGTGCAATCATGGCATTGGGGAAGTTCCAGGGTGTTATTGCCGCCACAACGCCTACGGGCTGTTTAATACAGACAATTCGTTTGTCGGCCGAAGGCGCGGGAATGACGTCGCCGTCGACTCGCTTCGCCTCCTCTGCAAACCATTCAACGAAGGCCGCTCCATAGGCAACTTCGCCACGTGACTCGGCTAAGACTTTGCCCTGTTCGGCGGTCATGATGACTGCCAGGTCTTCCTGGTTTTCCATCATCAGGTCAAACCACTTGCGCAGAATGATTGCGCGAGACTTCGCCGGGAGTGCACGCCATTCGACCATGGCATTTTTTGCCGCCGCTATCGCATCGGTGGTTTCCGATGCGCCTACCTTGGCAACGTCGATGATTGTCTCTCCTGTTGCCGGGTTGGTGACGGAAAAGGTAGCCCCACTTTTCGCATCGACCCACTCGCCATTGATATAGGCTTGATTCTTGAGTAGTCCATTATCGGAGAGTGTGAGATTCATGATGATTCCTTAGCCATTTTGTGAACTACGAATCTTAAGCAGTTGCGGAGGGTTCGGCCATACCTGAATTCAGGTAGTGGGAATTTAATTTTGCGAGATCGCTAGTTATTTTAGCAAAGCGACAAGTGGGTCTGATCCGTCGTTACTGGGTTGCGCAAGCGCATCAAAGAAAAGCGAAAAAAGTTCGCTGTGGGAGGACAGGCCGAGTTTCTGGTAAATGTGTTTGCGGTGAACTTGTTCGGTTTGCCCACTAATCCCCAGGGTTTTGGCTGCCAGCTTCGATGGGTATCCTTTCAGCACGAGCTGGACTACTTCTAGTTCTCTCGGTGTCAGAATGCTACAGCCAAATTGCTGGAGAACCGTCTCAACCTGCTGGTGAAGTGTCGCCTCTGTGCGCTTGCCCTGATCCAGGTCAGACTTCCAGTGTTGTTTAACGAGAGAGGCGACAAGCTGGCAAGTGCCTGTGAGCTGCGCCAGTTCCCGTTTTGAAAATGGCCTCATCCGCTCAGTTCTTTCCAGTGAGATCGCGATGGGTGTGGCATCGCCACTTTCCAACAGGAACAAGGTATGGTCTATAACGCCACTGGAATCATAGTAGAGCGCGTAGTAATCGCTATCGCGAAAATCATCCGGCGCCAATTCCATTAGTCGGAAAAATCCTCTCAGGCCGGACTTTGCTTTTAAGTAGGTGGGTGAAAGTAGCCACAGGCCGTCTCTGTAAGGGCCACTAAAACCTTTCTGATCCCCCTCATGCAGGGCGTTGTGCAGAACTCTCAAAGAGCCGGATTCAGGATAGGCCATGATAACGGCACTATCGAAGGGAGCCGTCCCGCGAATGAAGTCTAACAGCGCATTCGGGAAGCTCTCTGTGCCAATCATGGCGATGGTGTGGGGCAGCTGGTCCAGGCTGTTTGAAGTCAGGGTCACGTTATCAGTCAGCTATTTCTTTTGCGGCTCGAAAGCTTGTGTTTTCGTACCATGCCACGCAACTGATCGTAGCTCAAACCCATGGCCTGTGCTGTGCGGCGCTGGTTGTGGCCGTTGCGCGCGAGGGCCTGCTGAACTAATTGCTTCTCGGTGGCGGCCATGAACTCGTGAAAATTCTCCGAGGGCTGCTCGGTTTTTTCGGTGACATCTGGGTCGATAGTGTCATCAGCTGCCTTAACGGGTTCCAGAGCTGGGGCGAATGGCGACTTAAATGGGTCGAGGACAATACTATCCACCGCCCGATTGGGGTCTCCCCAGCGATAAAGTGATCGCTCCACCGCATTCTTCAGCTCGCGGACGTTCCCGGGCCATGAGTGGTCTGCTAACTGCTGCTTGGCGCTATCTGAAAACCCCGGAAATAGGCTCCAGCCCAATTCCGTGCACATTCCAAAGGCAAAATGCTCTGCGAGCTCGTAAATATCATCGCTGCGCTGTGACAAGCTGGGGAGGTGCACCACATCAAAACTCAGGCGATCCAAAAGGTCTTCGCGAAACTTTCCCTGCTTTGCCAAAGCGGGGAGATTGGCATTGGTCGCTGCAAGAATTCGCACGTCAACTTTCAGGGTCTCCTGACCTCCAAGCCGTTCAAACTCACCGTATTCCACCAGCCGCAGTAGCTTTTCCTGCAATCTCGTGGACATGGTGGCCAGCTCGTCGAGAAAGAGGCTGCCTCCGTCGGCGCGTTCGAAGCGGCCTTTGTGCGCACGAGTAGCACCTGTGAAAGCACCTGCCTCATGACCGAACAATTCCGACTCGAGCAACTGATCTGCGATAGCGGCACAGTTAACCTTGAGGAAAGAGGTTTCCCAGCGTTGGGAGAGAAAGTGCAGCCGCTCTGCGGCGAGCTCCTTACCTGTTCCTCGCTCGCCCAATATCAGCACCGGGCGATTGATAGGCGCGACATTGGAAATCTGGTCCAATGCCAGTGCAAGGGCAGCGGAATTTCCGATCATTCCTTCTTGCGGTCTATTCATGGGTTAAATATACCCTAAATAAAGGTTTTTAATACCTAAAAAAGGTTTTAAAAACTCTATTATATTGATATTTTTGTAGATCTTCGCCTGCGGTCCTGATAAAGGCTAATAAAAACAATGGCTTAGCAGTTTTGGCACGAATAATGTAATACACACTGTGTACGATGAAATTCTCAAACCAGGCCTTTTAGCGTCCCTAAGAGGTGCTGGACGGGAGACCCGCGATGAAGTACTGGAAAGAACGACCTCCAATTTATGCCGCATTGATCTTATTGAGTTCAATTTGCGGTGTGTTTTTGGGGCCCGGCGCAGGCGTATTGAGCTTCCTCCAGATGGCTATCGTGATTGAATTAACGTACGTAATCGGCGGAGTATTCCGCGACCAGATAAATCATAGCCAGGGGCCGAGCCAGATTTCTAGTCTGTAGGTCGAGGTTTTACCAGTAACAGGAGAAATGAAATGGGTATATTTTCCCGCATGACAGACATCATCAACTCGAATCTGAACGCCATGTTAGATCAGGCTGAAGATCCAGAGAAAATGATACGTCTTATTATTCAGGAGATGGAGGATACGCTGGTAGAAGTGCGCAGTTCCTCGGCCAAGGTCCTGGCCGATCGAAAAGCCGCTGCGCGTAAACTCGAGCAGATTCAAGCTGAAGCCGACAGTTGGGAAGACAAAGCGAAGCTCGCCATCAATAAGGGCCGTGAGGACCTGGCACGTGCGGCACTGCAGGAAAAGCGCGAGATTGAGCAGGAGCTGATCGTTGTCCAGGCTGAAATGACGGCAACGGATGAGCACATCGACCAGCTCAATTCTGAAGTTTCTCAGCTACAGCAAAAACTTGGCGACGCAAAAGCGAAGCAAAAGGCCTTGCTGATGCGCACTAAAACGGTTGAGTCGCGTATTAAGGTCAAGCGTCAGATTCAGCGCGAAGCTTTGGATACAGCCTTTGCTCGATTCGAGCATTTCGAGCGTCGTATGGACAACTTGGAGAGCCAACTTGAAGTCATGGATTTCGGGCGGGATGTTTCTCCCGATTTGGCTGCTGAAATTGATGCCTTGCAAGAGGATGACAAGATCAACGATGAGTTGGCAAAGCTTAAGGAAAAGATGGGCAAATCAACCGGCAGCAATGACACTGACGCCCAGCAGTAATTTCAGTTTGGCTGTGTCCCCCATTAATGGCAGCATATCGAGTTATCAAGTCTGCCCAAGGAAAGAATGAATGGATTTACTAAGCTTTATGTTTGTCCCGACCATTTTGTTTATGGTTGTCGTCGCGCCAATCTGGCTTTCCATGCATTACCGCAGTGTGAGCCGTTCGTCGCATGGCCTGGGTGAGAAGGATCGCGAAACCATCGATCATATGCTCGAGACGGTAGACAAATTGACCGAGAGGATTGGCACGCTGGAATCTATCCTGGATGCCGATGATCCCAAATGGAAAGACAATGTTTCCCGATACGCACGGGACGAGGAGTAATTTATGACACGCAGACGTGGTAGACATCACAACTTCAGTTCGCGAAGACGCCGGTTCCGCAATCGGAAAAAATCCGGTTGGGGAATGAATCTCTATCGCAACACTCGCGAGGGAAAGATCTCCGGAGTGTGCGCAGGTCTTGGCGACAACTGGGATATTGCGCATTGGGTTGTGCGATTGACGTGGGTTGGCGCGTTTTTGTTCACGGGGCCCCTGGCTTTTTGGGCCTATATCGGCGCCTGGATAATGATGGCGCCAAACCCCCACCGTCGCGCCGGTGATCTGCAATCCGATCGCTACGAAGCCGATTACGTCGACGAGAATATCGAGATGGAGTACGACGAATATAGTCACGATTATCGGCCCAAGAAGGTGTTTCGTTATCCAGACAGCAACAGCGAGCGTTTACAGCGTGCGAAAGAGCGCCTCGATGCCGCCTTACGTCGAGTTGAGGGAATGGAGAGCTACGTGACCTCCAGACAGTACAATCTCAACAAGGAAATCTCAAAACTATAGCCAACGGGAGTGTCCCCGGCCGGGGGTTCCACTATAACCTAATATTCGCTATTCTTTAGACATTATAAACATATAATGAAAGGGCATAAGGCTGCTTAAGACGGCCAGACCCTGGGGACAGTGAAAGTGACAGACGATTCGTACGTCGCGCCGCCGAGCGCGATACTGGCATTGACCGAGGCCCACAGAACCTTTATCGAGGTGGTGTCGTTAACTTTAACCCAGTCAGCATTGCGAAAATCCCCCCGCGGGGATGGTCATGCCGTTATGGTACTGCCCGGATTTTTTGGTGACGATGGCTACAATACACCTCTTAGAAAGTTTCTGGGCGGCTTGGGGTATTCGGTTTACGGCTGGGCTCAGGGTAGAAATTTGGGGCCTAGAGACGGCGTCCTCGAGGCCGTTCAGGAGCGTCTGGAATTTTTATATCGTGAGCACGGTGGTCCGGTTTCACTTATCGGACATAGCCTGGGGGGCATCTTCGCCAGAGAGCTCGCCAGAGAAATGCCGCAATATGTTCGCCAGGTGATTTCTTTGGGAAGCCCCTTTGGTGAAGGCAGATTGACAGCCTCTTACCTTGCGCGAGTATTTTCCCGATTAAATCCCCCGGAAGAACTTACCATTGATCAAGATGTTTTAGCTGCCGCGCCGCCGGTGCCCACCACCGCTATTTATTCCCATGGCGATGGTGTCGTCAATTGGAAGACTTCAGTCCAGGTTGATGGGCATGAACAATCGGAGAATATCCGAATCCTCGGCAGTCATTGTGGGATGACAATGAACCCCACGGCCTGGTTTTTATTGGCTGAACGACTGGCACAAGAAGCGGATCAGTGGAAACCCTTCGAGCGCAGCGGTTGGGAGTCCGTGGTTTATCCTGCTGTCGCTTGAGCGTTAGGGCTTGATTATTTAGCTCGACAATTCCTGGGCGTGAAAGGCGATGTGTTCGCCTATAAAACTCGCGATAAAAAAATAACTGTGGTCATAGCCGGGTTGACGGCGGATTGTCGCGGCATAGTTTGATTCCATGCAGGCCTCCTCCAATAACTCGGTTTTCAGTTGTTCCTGCAAAAAGTTATCAGCTTCACCCTGGTCAACCAGCATGGGCAGCTGTTGCGCACCGGATCGAATCAGTTCGCAGCTGTCATATCTTTTCCAGCTTTCCCTGTCCTGCCCCAGGTAATTCCCCAGAGCCTTTTCACCCCAGGGACATTGCAAGGGCGAGACAATAGGAGAGAAAGCCGACACGGATTGATAGCGATCCGGATTGCGCAGCGCGATGGTCAGTGCGCCATGCCCTCCCATTGAATGCCCGAAGATTGAACTGCGCTGGGCATTCACTGGAAAGTTCTCTGCAATCAGTTCCGGAAGTTCAAGACAGATGTAATCGTCCATCTGATAGTGTCCCTTCCAGGGTGGCTCGGTTGCATTGACGTAAAAACCAGCGCCAAGGCCAAAGTCCCAGGATTCCTCCGCATCATCCGGTACCCCTGCACCGCGAGGGCTTGTGTCCGGGGCAACAATCACCACCCCATGTTCAGCGGCGTAGCGTTGGGCCCCCGCTTTCTGCACAAAATTTTCGTCGGTGCAGGTGAGGCCTGAAAGCCAAAATAAAACGGGCAAGTTTCCCTCGGTCGCATGAGGGGGAAGATACACTGAAAAGTTCATCTGACAGTTCAGGGTACTCGAGGTATGACTAAAGCGTTGTTGGCTGCCACCGAAGCAGGCGACATCTGCAATTTTTTCCAGTTTCACGTGGGCTACCCCGATATCAGTACAGGACAACCGAACGAATGCTCTC
>JBGCGJ010000059.1:0-44011 GCA_045110675.1 Halioglobus sp.
CTCAGGGTCTGTGCTGAGAACGGGTTAACTTCCGCAGAGGCCATTGGTGCGATTGCGGATGCCAAAAATGCCGTGCCCAGAGCAACAGCAAGAGGTTTCTTTAAATGAGCCATAATAGTTTCCCTATAGGAGTTACAAAAAAGTAATGAATACCGAAGTGTCTTCGTTGACAGCTGTCGTGCAATGTATGACACAGCATCTGCAACTAAGTTTCATCCTGCCAGACCGTCAATTGGTAATTTTTCACAAAACTAGCCAGATCGCAGAGTTTTCGGTCAGTGAGGGTTGTCTTTTGTCCAGCTCTCGACCATGGCCCATTGCTCCTGCAAGCGTTTTTCAGAAACCGGCACCTGCGTCCCCAGAGCCTGGGCGAATAGCGATACCCGCAGCTCCTCAAGCATCCATCGATACTGCATCGCGACGGCGCACTCCAACAGCAATCCTGGCCTTCTTTCCAGCAAAGCACGGAAGGATGATTCAAGCTCTGCCAGCATCGCCATGTACTTTTGGTCTTTGGCGTACTGACCACTGAGCCTCTCCAGTCTCTGTTTCAGTGCTTTGAGGTAACGCGGGTAGCTTGCCAACCATTGGGCGGGGGTGTCGCGCAGGAAATTCGAAGCGAAGAGAAGCTCCAGCTGGCGACTAATATCCTGTCGGGTATCGCCCCGAGTGCCGCTGGTGATTGCGCTAAGGCTCCGCAATATGTCGGCTTTGATCGACAGAGCGCTCAACATCATGGTCTCTAACTCGTTCGCTCGCTCTATCACCTGTGTTTTGCCCGCTAGTTGGAGCGCGGCAAAAGCCTTTTCATTCTCGGCATCGCAGTCATTGAGATTCATCGCCTGGACATAGGCAGCATCAATCAGATCTTCCACCAACTGTTCTCGATTCACTCCGGCGCCGGCGAGAGCCAGCTGGAACTGATTGCCACGCAATAACTGCTTTCGCAAATATTTAACCTGCGTTGCACTATTGAGTCGAACTAAACGCAGTAAACCGATTCGGCTCTCCAGACCTGCTTGAGAGGGATAATCCCGCAACTCGATGGAGACGCTTTCGCCCTTGTCGACCAGAGCGGGGAACACGATGATATCGACGCCTGCCTGCCGAATTCGAAATTCTTTAGGCAACTCGCCAAAGTCCCAAGTTTTAAGACCTGTCCGGGCAGGCGATTGCTCCCCCTTGGCGCTGACAGTTTGCAATGTGTTGCCCTTGAACTTCGCCACCAGCAGGCCCAGGTCACGGCCTTGATCAAGCAATTTTCCCTGGGCATCAACCACCCGAAAGTTCATCCGATAGTAATCATCCAGGGTTTCGACATTCCAGTCAGCTCGGGTTAACTTGATGCCACCCAAACTCGACATCTGTCGCGACAAGGCCTCGAGTAAATCCGAATTGTCAGGCTGCAGATTGGCCAGTGCACGATCGACATAGTCGGGCGCCGGGACCAGATTTTTTCGTTGGGATTTCGGCAAGCCTTTTAGTAAAGCAACGCATTTCTCACGTAGCAACCCCGGCACCAACCAATCGAAACGATGGCGCGGGACCCTATTCATTAAAGCCACAGGAATGGTCGCGGTGACGCCGTCTGCCTCACCACCGGGGTTAAACTGATAGCTCAGCTTGAACTTCATGTCCTCCCAGACAAGCGTATTGGGGAACTGCTCCCCTACCTGTGCTCCGGGGTCACTGGCAAGCAGCCGCTCCCGAGTGACTCGTAAAGATTGATTGGCACCCTCGTTTTTTTTCAGCCAAGACTGCAATCGACCCGCCGTGTATGCATCCTCAGGTAAGAGCTCATCATAAAAATCGAATAGAACCTGCTCGTCTGCAACAATATCACGCCGTCGGGTGCGGGACTCCAGGTCTTCCAGTTCCCGGACCAGGCGCAAATTGCGTTTTAAAAAATCCGGGTGGGAATGGTAGTTTCCCGCAATCAAACCCTGGCGGATCAAGATCTCTCGGGATTCCGTCGGATTGATCGGGCCGTAGTGAACGGGACGTTTGTCGGCAACCGTCAGACCGTACAGAGTGATGCGCTCGTAGGCCATGACCCGGCCACCGCGACTTTGCCACCTCGGCTCGTAATAGTGATGTTTCAGTAATCCCGGGTTTAAACCGAGCACCCAATGGGGGTCAATTGCGGCGACTTGCCGCGCATACACTTTGGAGGTTTCAACAATCTCGCCGGCCACCATCCATTTGGGCTTGCGCTTGAACTGAGACGAGCCCGGAAAAATCTGCATCTTGCGATTGCGACAACCCATGTATTCATGATTCTCGAGAAACTGCGCGATATTGCTCAATAGACCGCCGAGCAAGGCGGTATGGACTGCCTGATAGTCTTCCTTTTCTGCCGGCCCAGACTTGGGCTTCAATTTCATACTGCGACAAGCCACCGTCAGCTGAGAGTGTATATCCCGCCACTCTCGCATGCGCATGAAAGACAAGAACTCACGCTGACAGAGTTTGCGCAGTTGATTTTGACTCAACGCTTGACGCTGTTGTTCGTAATAGCGCCACAAATTCAGCCAGGATAAAAAGTCAGAGCGCTCGTGGGAGAAGCGCGCGTGTGCTTGGTCGGATTGCTGCTGCTTGTCGGCCGGGCGGTCTCGGGGATCTTGAACCGCTAGCGCGCTAGCGATCACCAGGACCTCTTCCAGGCATCCGTTTTCCGCAGCCCCCAAAACCATTCTCGCCAGCCTGGGATCGACTGGCAGGTTGGACATTTTTCTACCCAAAGAAGTGAGATTACCCTTTGCAGAAACCGCCCCCAATTCCTCTAACAGTTTGTAACCGTCACGAACCATGCGAGGATCGGGTGGATTAATGAAAGGAAACTTGTCGACCTCACCCAATTTGAGGCGCAGCATTTGCAGTATCACTGCTGCCAAATTGGTGCGCTTTATTTCGGGGTCAGTAAACTCGCTTCTTGAGTCAAAGTCCTCCTGACTATAGAGTCGCAGGCACACCCCGGACTCCACTCGCCCGCAACGTCCCTGCCGCTGATTCGCGCTGGCTTGCGAGATCGCTTCAATCGGCAGACGCTGTACCTTGGTACGAAAGCTGTAGCGGCTGATTCTCGCCTCACCTGGATCAATGACATAGCGAATGCCGGGCACGGTAAGCGAGGTTTCGGCCACATTCGTCGCCAACACTACACGTGTACCGCGTCGCTTGGATAAATCGAAAACCCGGTTCTGCTCCGCGTTACTCAAGCGCGCGTAAAGGGGCAATACATCGAGGTCGGTTCGCTTGCGAAGCAGTTTTGCCAATTCCCTAATATCGCGCTCTCCAGGCAGGAATACCAAGATGTCACCGCGACTGCCGTAACGGCCGAGGTCGATTTCATCAACCAATTCCGCAATTTGTTGTCGCTGTCCTAACTCGCCCTCCTCCGCCGGATCGAGGTAGACGGTTTCCACCGGATACGTTCGCCCGGATACTTCTATTACTGGCGCGTCACCAAAGTGCTTTGAAAAACTATCTACATCGATGGTAGCGCTGGTGATAATCAGCTTGAGATCCGGACGCTTTGGCAATAGTTGCTTTAGGTAGCCAAGCAAAAAATCGATATTCAGACTGCGCTCGTGGGCTTCATCTATGATCAGCGTGTCATAGCTTCTAAGGAGTGCATCGCGCTGAATCTCGGCAAGTAGTATTCCATCGGTCATCAGCTTCACTGCAGTGCGATCCGAAACTCGATCGGTGAAGCGAACCTGATATCCCACCAATTCCCCAAGAGGAGTGTTTAACTCGCTGGCAATTCGCTCGGCGACGGTTCGAGCAGCAAGCCTGCGCGGCTGGGTGTGCCCTATTTGCCGCTCCAGTCCCCGTCCCATCTGCAGACAGATCTTGGGCAGCTGGGTGGTTTTTCCCGAGCCCGTTTCGCCAGCGACAATGACAACCTGATGCCCGGCAATCGCTTCAGATATCACCTCCATTTGCTCGACAATGGGGAGTTCTGCAGGGAAGGCAATTTCCCCGAGAGTTCTCGGTTGAGGCGAACGACTCGGCTTTGTTATGACTTTGTCAGTCATATTCTTCCTTCTTGAAATAGACAACACGCTTCACGTGCTTCGTGATATTTTTTTGTGACATATTTCGTGACATCTGTCCGCCACAATTATTCGTGACAACTGCCCAGTGGCGAAGCAAACTACGCCACTACTGCCTGCCCTTGCGGCCCGATTTCAGGAGCAAAAAAGTGTCACAATTGAGTAACTACACCTACGATGAAATTACGATTGGCCAGAAGGCGAGTTACACCAAGGAAGTCCAGGAAAAAGATATCCAATTGTTTGCCGCCTTGTCTGGCGATGTTAACCCTGTTCATCTCGACGTCGATTTCGCAGCCAATACCCCCTTCAAAGAACGCATAGCGCACGGCATGTTAACCGGCGCGTTTGTCTCTGCTGCCCTGGCTCTCGAATTGCCCGGCCCCGGCACCATATACCTGAGCCAGAGTTTGCGCTTCCGTCTGCCGGTAAAAATCGGCGATGCCATAACCGTGCATTTGGAGGTGACTGAAAAGCGCGACAGCAAGAAATTCGTCACACTGGATTGCAAAGCGCTCAACCAAAAAGGGAAAACCGTGGCTAGCGGCACCGCCGAGGTAATGGCCCCCTCGGAAAAAGTCTCAGTGCCGAGACCTGCGCTTCCAACATTTGAAGTCAGTTCCTAGAGAAGCAGCTGCACACCCTACACAGCCCCGCTCGTCACTAAACTCAGGCAGTGTCTCCGGCAGCAACCGCAAACTGCTCGTGGTCAATGTACATCAACTTTAGCAATACCGCAGGCTGGTCGTCTGACATATTCGCACCCAAAACCATAATATTGGGTTGATTCGCTTCCTGCGTGACCCCGGTAACACCAAAAATCATCGCGTTGGGATTAGCCTCTTCAGTAAACACCTTGACCGGCTCTTTCTTCTCTAAAGTCTGGCCCAGACTGGCGATCAACACTTTGAGACTGGCTCGAAATGCGCCGAAGTTGATCTTGCCCAAATATTCGCTATGGTCCAAACACAGATCAAAACGAACCGTGGATTTATCCTCCATTTCAATATTCGTCAGTGGCACTATCTTCCCAGCTTCCACGTCCTTGAATATGTTTTTAGCTTTTGTTCTACCACTATCGAGAAAAGCCCGGTACAACAGGTTTCCCGCCATAGTCAAAAACTGCTCTTGGGGAATTGATTTTGTGTTGTCGGCAGCCATGAAACGTCTCTACTAGCAAAGAAGCGCAAGTCTAATACCTTGATAGTTCAAACTCCAGCGCAAGACGCTGGATAATCGCCAGCCTGTGTCTCCGGGCCGGTGATCTGGTATCATCCCGATGAAATGGAAAATGGCTTGGGCCAAGGGTATAGAGGGAACGGGTATCAGCAGGCAGCTTCAAGACTTGGGTGTGAATACGGTTAAGCGCATTATTTTTTTCGCAGCGCTATTGTTCGCGTCGACGTCCTTTGGTCAGTCCGAGGCGGTTGAGCGCGAACTGCGTTCCATCGCAGAGGTTCGTGATCTCCTCACTGAAGAACTCGCGCAGTATGAAAAAACTCTGGCGCTATTGGTTCCTCCTGGTGCCCGCGCGGCCAACAGCACCAATCCCGCGGTGAAGAATATTGCCGCTGAAACACTGCGCATACGCCAGCGCCTGATCACTATCACCGAACGGGAAGTCAGTTTAATCCAGCAGCGGATTGCAGCTTACAGGGCCGCTGCAACAGAGTACGAAGCGGAAGTCGCCGAAAGTGAAGAAAGGCGCAGCCCTCCGCCGGAATACTCAATCGAGGACGAAGCGGACGATGTCGCCAGGTTGCTCAACTTATTGACTAAATACTACGCTGAGCTCGAGGAAGCGCTGAGCACCATGCCTACTGAGGAAGAATTGGAAAAAAGAAAGGCCACCAGCGTGGACGCGGCAACCCTGGCTAAAACACCGTTTAGCGCAGAAAAAGTGCGACTCAGCGGCGCAGAGGGAATTATCGCGCTGGCCAGAATGTCGCAGCGCTTATCCGATGAAAGCATCCCCGAAAGCCGCAGAGACATCGCGCCCATCTGCGGGATAAAGACCCGCTATTTTGGCTCGTTGATTGCCAGTGAAAATCGCAGCCTAAAACCCGTGGGAAAAAACCAATACGTCGCCAGAATCCGTATCCAGCCAGGCGATACCAGCCTCAGTATTCAGGGAAACAAATGGAAGATAAAGCTTCCACAGGACATCGATGCAATGGACTATCTGGTCACCCTGTTTTTGCCTAAGTTTGGTACACCAGAACTCCACGTGTTCTCGATTAACGACTTATTGGCTGAAAACTCTGAGCATATTCCCGCCTGGCTGCCCGACGAGATAAACCTAAAACCACCCACTGGATGAAACGTAACAACACACTTTGGAGCCCAATTCCCACAGCTGAATTGGTGTGGCCTGAGAATTCGGGACCGCGCTCCAGACTCTACGACGATGTTTACTTCTCCACAGAGGGTGGGCTGGACGAAAGTGAATATGTGTTTTTGCATGGCAACGGTCTCCCCGAGCGTTGGGATAAACACGACAGAGACCTGTTCTGCATTATAGAGACAGGCTTCGGTACGGGTCTTAACTTTCTCGCGACCTGGAATTTATGGCGACAACTGAAAGCAGATCGCCCCAGATTGCACTACATCTCGGTAGAAAAATACCCCCTGAAAAAAGCGGATTTAGCCCGAGCGCTACTCAATTGGCCCACCCTGAAACATCTGGCAGCACAACTCGAGGAAAGCTATCCAGTACCTATATACGGCCAGCACCGCTTGACACTCGAGGGCGGCAGCGTAATTCTCGATTTATGGTGGGAAGATGTCGACAACGCCCTGGCCGATCTTGCCCGTGGTGAACAACGAATCGCTGACGCTTGGTATCTCGACGGTTTTTCCCCGGCACGTAACGAAGATATGTGGAGTGAGCAGCTGTATTCGACGATGGCTGCCGCCAGTCGACCCAAGGCGACCTTCTCCACATTTACGGCCGCCGGAGATGTCAGACGCGGACTTTCCAAGGCTGGATTTTCAGTGACAAAGAACCGTGGATTTGGCCGCAAGCGTGAATGTCTCAAAGGTATCGCAGAACGCCCCACTCCTGCCCTGGATGTGCACCAAACGCCCTGGGATTTGAAGCTTCACCCATACAAGACGACCAACTCGGTTGTTGTTCTCGGTGCCGGGCTCGCCGGGTGCACCATTGCAAATGCTTTGGCGCAGCGCAATATCAACGTGACCTTAATCGAAGCCGAGCAAGTCGCAAGCGGAGGTTCCCGGAACAGCCAGGGAATTTTGTACACGCGCTTGTCGACCAAACATTCTCCACTGACTGATTTCGCCCTACAGAGCTTTTGCTTTTCCCATCACTTTTACAAGCATCTACTAAAAACGGGCGTACTCATAGAAGATGTCGATGGCAGTCTGTGCGGAAGTTTTCATCAGCATAAAAGCACCCGAGAGATGTCAACACTGGAAGCGGTGCTAACGCGCGCACCAGAACTGGCGCAGGTTCTCGACGCCGCGGAAGCATCGAGACTCACTGGCGTAAAACAACAGAGCGCCGGCTACTGGTTCCCGAGAAGCGGTTGGATGCATCCGGCTTCGGTCTGCAATGCGCTGATCAAACATCCGAGGATTACCCTGATCGAAAACGCGGGCGATGCACAATTGCGCTCATGCGAGGAAGGCTGGCAGGCCACTATCGACCAAGGCTCAATCTACAGTGCGGATTGCGCCGTCATTGCGACCGGAACCTCAGCACCCAAACACCCAGCTCTTGCCTGGCTCCCAGGCCAGTTTATTCGTGGCCAGACCACAGAAATCGCCACCAGCGAGCTATTTCGCGAACTCAAAACCGGCCTGTGCCATAGCGGTTATATCTCACCCGCCCGACAGGGAAGCCACTGCATCGGAGCAACCTTTGATCTGAAAGATGAGGATCCGAGTGTTCGCGTTGCGGACCATCAACGAAATCTGGATGCGCTAGCACAGGCGATACCCGAGTGGAAAAGCACTTTAGCGGATATCGACCCAAAATCCCTCGATGGAAAGGTAGCCTATCGTTTTGCCACTCCCGATTTCCTGCCCATGGTGGGCGCCGTGCCCGACCGAGATGCCTTCTTGCATACCTATAGTGGCCTGCGTAAGAATGCGAAAGCGATAGTTGCTGAACAGGGAAATTACATGCCGGGTCTGTTTGTCAGTGTTGGACATGGGTCCAGGGGATTAACCTCGACTCCCCTGGCCGCGCAGATGCTTGCCAGTGAAATCTGCGCCGAGGCCCCACCGGTGTCGAGAGAATTGAAAAGAGCCCTGTCACCGTCGCGGTTTCTGATCCGCGATTTAAAACGAGGGGCACCATGAATCCTCGCAATCACCGAACATTGCGCGGTGCACTTGTACTGCTATTACTCATTGCACCCTATCTGGCCGTAGGCGATGAACCTGCCTCCGAAATCACTCAGTATGGTTACAAAGTCACGGGGAAAATACCTCAGCCAAGAGAAAATTTCGTGCAGGGACTGCAGATTGTCGATGATCACTTATACGTCAGCACCGGCAACTACGGGGAGTCTAAACTCCTGCAATACCGACTTTCCGATGGCAAACTGTTAGCTGGCCGCGACGTGGACAAACGCCTGTTTGCGGAGGGCCTAACGGTGCTGGAGGACAGAATATACCAGCTCACCTGGAAATCCAGACTGGTACTCATTTACGACAGGGCAAAGCTGCAGGGGCTGGAATACTTCCGAATACCCGGTGAGGGCTGGGGCCTGACCAATAATGGTAGCGAGCTGATTTATAGCGATGGCAGCTATCGCCTTTACTATCTGTCACCAAGATCGAAAACCATTTCGCGATCTTTATCTGTAACCGAGGCCGGTCGCGCTGTCAGAATGCTAAACGAACTCGAATGGGTTGACGGAGAGATATGGGCCAATATCTGGCAGCAAGATCGCATCATCAGAATTGATCCCGAGACCGGCAAAGTCACTGGCAATATTAATTTGGCAGGCCTACTTCCCAGTACAGAGAGAATACAGGACACCGATGTCCTCAATGGCATCGCCGTTAATCCACGGGACAACACCATCTGGGTCACCGGAAAACGCTGGCCCTGGATCTATCAAATCGAACTGGTTCCTCAAGGTATCGAACCAGAACTTTCCCAAGCCCCCGCCCCGAATTCAATGTAAACTAGCGCCCGTCCAGTGTCGGACTCGCTATCCTCAAGAGAAACTATATGAGCAACACCAGCACCGCCGGGCTCAGTGCCCACCCCGCATTCAACCCCATACGAAAGGAGACTATCGAGTCCCTCAATGTTTCGGTAGAACAATATGAACATCGCACAACCGGCGCAAGCCACTATCATATTGCGGCGGACAATGCTGAAAACGTGTTTTTGGTTGCTTTGCGTACCGTCCCGCAAGATTCATCTGGCGTCGCACACATTCTCGAACACACCGCGCTGTGCGGCAGCGAGAGATTTCCCGTAAGAGACCCCTTCTTCATGATGTTGCGGCGTTCACTGAACACCTTTATGAATGCATTTACCAGCAGCGACTGGACCGCCTACCCCTTTGCCAGCCAGAATCGCAAAGACTTTGATAATTTATTGAACGTCTATCTGGACGCCGTGTTTTTTTCCCGGCTGGATCCACTGGATTTCTCCCAGGAAGGCCACCGCGTCGAATTTGCAGAGCCCGATAATGCCGACAGCGACCTGGTTTACAAAGGTGTCGTGTTCAATGAGATGAAAGGAGCTATGAGTTCCGTCAGCAGTACTTTGTGGGCCGCTCTAACTAAAAACCTATTCCCCACTACCACTTATCACTACAACAGTGGTGGCGACCCCGCTGACATTCCAGATCTGTCTTACGAGCAACTTCAAGCGTTTTATAAAAGCCACTATCACCCCACCAATGCCATTTTTATGACCTTCGGGGACATCCCCGCCGAAGAGCATCAAGCACAATTTGAAGACAAAGCGCTGAAGCGTTTTGAGAAACTCGAAGAGCGGGTTCAGGTGCCCCTGGAGCAGCGTTACGAAGCGCCGATACGCGTTGCCGATACCTACGCCTTTGACGATTCCGGCGAGACCGAGAACAAGACTCATATTGTCATGGGCTGGTTACTCGGAGAGAGCACCAGTCTGGATCAATTGCTCGAAGCGCAGTTACTGTCCAGTGTACTGATTGATAACAGTTCCTCACCGCTAATGCATGCCTTGGAAACGACCGAACTGGGACAGTCGCCCTCCCCCCTGTGTGGACTTGAAGATTCCATGCGCGAGCTGGTTTTTGTGTGCGGAATTGAGGGCAGTGAGCAGCGACATGAAGAGGCTCTGGAACAAATGATTCTGGGCGTGTTGGAAAACGTCTCCAAGGACGGTGTCCCACTGGAGCAACTCGAGGCTGTACTGCATCAGCTGGAACTACACCAACGGGAAATTACCGGGGACAGTTTCCCCTACGGTCTGCAACTCATATTGTCAGCACTAGGCTGCGCAACCCACTACGCAGACCCCATTCCAGTGCTTGATCTGGACCCTGTTATCGCCACGCTGCGAGCGAAAATTCAAGACCCTGACTATATCCGGCAATTGGCCAGGAGACTTCTGCTGGATAATCCTCACCGCGTTACCCTGGTGATGTCACCGGATAGGAACCTCTCGTCAGTTCGCAACAAAACCGAGGCCGATCGCCTGGCAGAACGCAAAGCTCAGATGAGCGAGGACGAGAAAAAGGCTGTCATAAAGCTGGCAGCTGATCTGGTCGAGCGCCAGGGCCAGGTGGACGACGAGAGTATACTACCCAAGGTAGAGCTCAGTGATATACCGGCTAGCACGCCCGAACTAACAGCTGAAGAACACATCCGCGATGGCAGAAAGTTAACTAGCTATGGCCAGGGCACCAATGGGCTGGTTTACCAGCAAGCTATTGCAACCTTGCCCCAACTTGCAGCGGATCAAATGACCGTTCTGCCTCTTTATACCAGTATGCTCACCGAGCTGGGACTTGGCGACACTGACTATCTGAATGCGCAGAGACGCCAAGCCGCCACTGTGGGCTCTATCAACGCCTTTACCTCCATGCGCGGCACTGTGGAGGATGAACAGTCCGTGTCCGGCCATTTCATCATCTCTTCCAAGGCACTACTCAAAAACAATTCCGATCAATCTGCATTAATGCGAGACACATTGGAATCCGTGCGCTTTGACGAAACTTCGCGAATCAAAGAATTGATCAGTCAGCAGCGAGCGCGCCGAGAACAGGGAATCACTGGCAATGGCCATGGCTTGGCAATGGCGGCAGCTAGCGCCGGTCTCAGCCCTCTGGGCAAGCTCAATCACCAACTGTCCGGGCTCAACGGTATACGGGCGATACGCGAACTCGACGACTCACTGCGCGACGATCAAGCACTGGCAGCGTTCGCCACCAGTCTCAGTGATATTCATCAGCAAGTCACTGCCATGCCACTCCAGTTGCTGGCAGTCGCTGAGGGCCATCGCGTGATCGATATCGTCGAAGAATCTCTCGGCAACTGGGCGGGCTTCGGCACACCATCACAGCGCAGTTCTTTTAGTCTGGAACCTGTGCGAGAGCGCGTGGGTGAATTGTGGGCCACCAATACTCAGGTCAATTTCTGCGCACAGGCCTATCCCACCGTTCCAGTGGGACATCCCGACGCCGCGCCGCTGACAATTCTTGGTGGCTTTTTGCGCAATGGTTTTTTGCATCGCGCCATCAGAGAGCAAGGCGGTGCATACGGAGGCGGTGCTTCTCAGGATTCCGGTATCGGCGCATTCCGTTTCTATTCGTATCGAGACCCTCGTCTCGAAGAAACCCTGAATGACTTCGACGCATCCATCGATTGGCTGCTAAACGCGCGTCACGGTTACCAGCCGCTTGAGGAGGCAATTCTAGGTGTCATTAGCTCTCTCGATAAGCCCAGCTCCCCTGCGGGTGAAGCCAAGCAACACTTTCACAATCGGCTGTTTGGGCGCACGCACGCTCAGCGAGAGCAGTTTCGCCAGAAGATTCTTGCGGTCACCTTGGAAGACCTCAAGCGGGTCGCTCAGACCTATCTCAAACCCGAGTTGGCTAGCACCGCAGTCATTACCGGGAGCAATCAGATCGAGGAGACTGCGCAGCTGAGACAAGAGCGCAACTTGAGCCTTCAGGAGCTTTGAGAGCGAGTGTAAACTTCTGTAAAGAAGTGCTTAGTCATGTCAAACCCAGGTGACAAGTGTTTCGCTCTTGTCCACACTGTATCGGTTGATACTGTTCGGTAGCTTGAGATAGTTTTCTCCGGTTTAAACTAGTTTCTTGACGAGATGACATAGTCGGCCATGACAAAAATACTAATCATTGATGATGATCAAGAGCTCTGCGCCCTGCTGGCCGATTTCTTAAAGCTCGAAGGTTTTGAAACAGTGGCGCAGCACAACGGTGCCGAAGCTGTTGAACACTGCAAAGAAAATCACTACGAAGCGATTATTTTGGACATCATGTTGCCTGGTATGCAAGGCCTCGAAGTACTGCGCAAACTGCGTGAGTTTAGTCGCGTCCCCATTCTAATGCTGACCGCTAGAGGCGATGAAACCGATCGAATCGTCGGTCTGGAAATGGGTGCCGATGACTACCTGCCCAAACCGTGTAACCCACGTGAGCTAGCAGCGAGATTACGAGCCATTCTACGTCGTTCCGAATCAGTTACAGAACTCCCATCGGTAGCTGAAAAAATTGATCTGGGTTTAACCCAGCTTGATACCAGCAATCGATGTGCACGCTATTCCGGTGAGGATTTAAATCTCACCAGCGCGGAGTTCAACGTCATGTGGGAACTGGCTTCACACGCTGGGCAGGTCGTAGATAAAGAAAGTATTAGCCAGGCAGCATTAGGAAGACCCCTGTCAGCCTATGATCGTTCTATTGACGTACATGTCAGTAAAATACGAAAAAAACTGGCACAGGCCGGCGGCGAAAATCTCATTTTGAGCGTACGCGGAATAGGCTACCAGTTCGTCGCCGGTGCCGAGGCAAGCGCTACATGATTGTTCGAGGTCGCCTGTTTGTCAGAATGTTTTTAGGTTTTTGGTTGGTAACGATCACCGTTCTGGGTAGCTGGCTGATTGCGGCGCAATACTTTGAAACCCTACCTCAGGCCAACCCCGGCAGTAACCCCTCGGAACCTCCTCCAAGATCCATGCAGCGGCTGATTTACCAATTGCAAAATCGCAGCGACGAGGAATTGCCCGCACTATTAGACAATGCCAAAAAGAAACATGGGCTGGATATCTACCTAATCAAAAACGACGGTCAGGATTTATACGGACGAAAATTGGTATTGGGTGCGAGTGAAGTGGGCAGAAAAATTCAGGGGGGTAAACGCCGAGCCTACCTGGAAACTTCTGATGGAAATCTCTTTGCGCACAGTATTTATCGCAATGAACAGGGGCCGCTTAAAGCCGTTGTTGTATTTAAATCCGAAGATCGTGGACTACTCAGCGCGTTGGGAGAAAACCTGTGGTTGCGCCTTTCACTGGCGATTCTGGTCAGCGGGCTGGTCTGCTTTACCCTGTCTCGAGCGATGACGAACCGCTTCAAGCAGGTACAGCTCGCCTCGAGACAACTCGCAGACGGTAACCTCGACACCCGAATTGCCGTGCGCGATAAGGGTGGCGATGAAACCGAAGAATTGGCCAGAGACTTCAATGCCATGGCCGCGCGAATTGAGAAACAAATACAGTCTCAGAAGCGCTTGCTGAGCGATGTTTCCCATGAGTTGCGATCGCCCCTGGCGCGCTTGCGTATCGCCTTGGCACTGGCGGAGCGCGATACCGAGAATCGGGATCAGCACCTCGGCAGAATCGACAGCGAGGCTGAACGCCTGGAGGAATTAATCGCACAATTACTTCAAAGCCAGGCCTCCAACGCCAGCCTTGATGTCCATATCGATCTTGTTGCTCTGTTTCAAGAGCTCTGCGCTGATGCGAGATTCGAGGGAAAAACCGCTGGCAAACAAGTTGCGTTTAACACGGATCTCAAAGAGGCCCTGGTTGCAACCCATAGCGATTTACTCAAAAAGGCCTTTGAGAATATTTTGCGCAATGCACTCAAGTACACTCCCGATCATTCTAGCGTCACAGCGCGACTGCTCCGATCCCACGACGACTATGTCATTCGCATAGAAGATCAGGGCCCCGGAGTTGCGGAATCGGAACTGGAGAAACTCTTCGATGAATTCTACCGGGAAGATACTGCCCGTCCACGCGAAACTGGTGGTTACGGTCTCGGTTTGTCTATTGCCAAGCGGGCTATTGTCAGTCACAAGGGCAAGATCTCAGCCGAGAATACCGCCAACGGCTTGGAGATCACTGTTCGAATCCCCGCCTATATCGGCTGAACAACGCCAGCTGCTCTAAAATATCTATCAATTTGATCACTGTGGTTTTGGCTGCTATACCAAGTTAACGGTTTGTCTGTGATGCTCGAGAATTGGTGTGGCGACTGGAAACTACTTGGCTCATTATTTCGCGGTTGATCCGAAATGGTTTTTGGGCGTTTTTTCTTGAGCCGCTAACCGATTGTGGAAACCCTCTTTTGGTTGAAGGTGCACGCCCGACAGAGGGTTTCCACAATCGCTTAGCTCGTTTTTGTGTGAACTGCTGGTTTACTGCGCTGATGTTTGTAAGTGGGAAAATGGTTTCTGTTGATGAATCGACCTTGAGCAGAAAGCTAGTTTATTGAATTGTCAGGATTCGTAGAGTATGAAAATAATAGACCTCGCTGTATTTCTCACACTTGGCAGTGTTTCGTCTTTTGCAGCTGAAAGTTCGTCACTGCCGTTCGAACGGACTGAACAGCGTGCGCCCTGCACCAACTATCAGGCCAATCGCCAGGCACTTTTTGGCGACCTGCATGTGCATAGCAGCTATTCTTTTGACTCGTATCTATCCAGCCAGCGTCGGGATCCATGGGACGCGTACCGCTATGCAAAGGGAGAGGCCATTGTTCTGCCCGACGCCAATGGCGAGCAAACGGTTAAAGCGCGCATTGGTCGACCTCTGGATTTCACCTCCGTGACGGATCACGCTGAGTTTCTTGGACAAATCAATGTGTGCACCCAGGACCCTGGAAAACTCGGTTACTGGTGGCCCCACTGCACGATGACCCGGGGTCAGAACATTTGGGTTCAATTGCTGGCCGCCAGTTGGTGGACAGACCTGGGAGGACAGCAGGAAGATGACCCCGAACAATCATTCGCCTGTTCTTTATCGGATTGTAATTCAGCTAATGTCGAGACCTGGGGGAACATCCAAATTGCGGCTGAGGAGCATTACGACCGTTCCTCCGAATGCGCTTTTACCAGCTTTGTCGGTTATGAATACACCGAGGCGTTCGATCAAAACAATATGCACAGAAACGTGATTTTCAGGAATTCGACGGTAGCTGAATCACCGATTTCTACCTATGACACCGGCAGAGCTGGCAGTTTCCCCAGCCTCTGGAAGCAACTTCGAACGCATTGCACAGACAAGGATAACGGCTGCGACGTGATGGCGATCCCCCACAATTCAAATCTTTCAGGTGGACTCATGTTTCGGGATCCACGCGATGAGGAAGAACTACAAAATCGCCTTTTCTTTGAACCAGTTGTTGAACTCGTACAGCACAAAGGTGCCTCCGAGTGTCGCTATGACAGACTGCGCGGCATGGGTCTGGACACCGTTGACGAGCAGTGTGATTTTGAGCAAATCGCGTCGGACAATCTCAATATGCTCGGCTCAGTACACGGAGAAATTCGAACTGATCGCGCTAAAGAAATGACCATGGAAAAATTTGGCCGGCGCAATATGGTTCGCAACGCTCTAAAAGATGGGCTGGCACTCAAACAGGCACTGGGCACCAATCCCTTCGTCATGGGCTTCATCGGCAGCACCGATACCCACAGCGCGGCACCGGGCAGCGCCGAGGAAGATAACTATGTCGGGCATTTAGGCCGGCGCGATTCCCAGTACAACAACGTACAGGACCACTTTTACTCCAATCCTGGCGGGCACGCAGTCGTCTGGGCAGAGGAAAACTCCAGGGACAGTATTTTTTCCGCGATTCGACGCAAGGAAACCTACGCCACCAGCGGTACCCGCCCCACGCTCAGATTCTTCGCCGGTGATCTGGACGAGAACCTCTGCGACTCAGTGGACATGATTGGAAAGGCCTATCAGCAAGGCGTTGCGATGGGCGGTGAGATAGTAGCCGATGCTGAAAACAACGAACCACTGTTTTTGGTCAGCGCGCAAAAGGATTCAGGAACCCTGCGATCTCCTGGCACGGATTTGCAGCGAGTACAGATGATAAAAGGTTGGGTAGACAGTGACGGCCAAACCCACGAAAAGGTGTTTGATATAGCGGGCAGCGCAAACAATGGCGCCACCGTTGACCCCACCACCTGCGGTCGTGTGGGCCTCGGCATGCAGCAATTCTGCACGGTATGGCGCGACCCAGAATTTGACGCCAACAAAGACGCCTTCTACTACGTTCGTTTGCTCGAAAACCCCAGCTGCCGATGGAGCACACTTCAATGCCAATCCGCCGGGGTAAACCCCTTCTCCGAAAGCTGTACTGATCAAGCGGCGGCGGCCACCATAGTCGCCCAAGAAAACGGTGCCACGGGTGACGTGTTCGGAAAATGCTGCCTGGACCCAGCGCAGGAGTCATTTTACTCCCCTATCATTCAGGAACGGGCCTGGTCTTCACCGATATGGTATCGAGCTAGTGCGAAAGTCCCAGGCTCTAAATAAGGCCTCTGCGCAACGAGGACCCAGGAAAAATAGCCCAAAAAAGCAACAAAAATTAAGAATGCCGATAGTTGAAGCAGAGCTCAGTTAACCTGTTCCGTTCCCAATGCCGTCTGCAGCATGGATGCTGCAGCCGAGCCTACATGGACGTATTTACGGCGTGCATTGGGAACGGAACAGGTTAACTGAGCGTCCACCATTCAGGCTTTCATTCATAATTGACGTTAACGTAAAGGTAATATATATTTTCCATCCCTATTAAACTGCACCAACAGAGTCAATCTGACCGCAGGGCAAACACACGGAACGGCAATGGCAAAAACCACCTACAGCATCTCCCAACTAGCCGCCGAATTCGACGTAACCACCCGCACCATCCGCTTCTACGAAGAAAAGGGCCTACTAGCCCCTACCCGCTCCGGCGCCAGCAGAATCTACAGCGCCGCCGATCGCACCAAGCTAAAACTGATTCTGCGCGGCAAACGCCTGGGCTTTAGCCTGGAAGAAAGTCGCGACATCATCGAGCTGTATGACCCGGCCTCCGGGAATACCGAACAGCTCATCAAGCTCAGCGATCGAATCGCGCAGCAGCGTTCAGCGCTGGAGCAGCAACTACAAGACTTACAAGCCATGATGCGAGACCTGGGTGATTCCGAAGAAAAATGCCTGCAGGCCCTCGCCAAAGCGCAAGCAAACTCAAAGATTAAATCCAGGAGTAAAGAAACATGAACACTGCTTACCCAACGCTGAACTACGCTCTGGGACAAGACATCGATATGTTGCGTGATGCGGTGTATCAATTTGCACAAGCTGAACTCGCCCCCCGCGCCGAGGAAATAGACCGTGACAACGCCTTCCCAATGGACATGTGGCGCAAGTTTGGGGACATGGGCCTGTTGGGCATCACCGTATCAGAGGAGTACGGGGGAACGAATATGGGCTATCTGGCTCACATCGTGGCTATGGAAGAAATTAGCCGAGCCTCGGCCTCTGTCGGTCTCTCTTATGGCGCTCACTCCAATTTATGCGTCAACCAGATTTTCAAAAACGGCAATGAAGAGCAGCGCGCCAAATACCTCCCTGGTTTGTGCAGCGGCGAACAAATTGGCGCCCTGGCAATGTCGGAACCCAACGCCGGGTCCGACGTTGTCAGCATGAAGCTCAAAGCGGAAAAGCAAGGGGACCACTATGTGCTCAATGGCAGCAAGATGTGGATTACCAACGGTCCAGATGCCCACACCTATGTGATCTATGCCAAAACCGATATGACGGCGGGTCCGAGAGGAATCACCGCATTCATTGTCGAACGCGACAGCGCAGGGTTTTCCCGCAATCAAAAACTCGACAAGCTGGGCATGCGTGGTTCCAACACCTGTGAACTGGTCTTTCAAGACTGTGAAGTGCCCGTGGAAAATGTGCTGGGCGAGGAAGGTCGTGGTGTGAACGTATTGATGAGCGGTCTGGATTTCGAGCGTACCGTGCTTTCCGGTGGCCCATTGGGAATTATGCAAGCCTGTATAGACCTGGTGGTCCCCTACTTGCATGATCGCACTCAATTCGGCCAGAGCATCGGCGAATTCCAACTCATGCAGGGCAAAATTGCCGATATGTATACAGAGCTCGCTGCCTCTCGGGCCTACGGCTACGCGGTCGCGCAAGCCTGCGACCGTGGCGAGGAAAGCCGCAAAGATGCCGCAGCACTTATCCTCTACACCGCTGAGAAAGCGACACAAATGGCATTGCAAGCCATTCAGGCCCTGGGCGGCAACGGCTATATCAACGAGTTCCCCGCCGGGCGTTTGTTACGCGATGCGAAGTTGTATGAGATCGGCGCAGGCACCTCGGAAATACGCCGTATGTTAATCGGCCGCGAACTTTTTAACGAGACGAAGTAAACGAGTCTATCGGTAAGCTGTAACCTTTATCGCAAAGAACAAGAGAACGGAACATGGCCACACTACAGTCAAAAATTAATGTGCGCAGCGAAGACTACGCCCTAAACAGAGCACATATGGAGGAGCAAATTGACGATTTGCATCGCGTGCTGGCCGAAGTGCGTCTAGGAGGCGGAGAGAAGTATCGTGAGCGACATCTGTCGAAGGGAAAGCTGCTCCCCCGAGATCGAATAGACGCGCTCCTGGATCCCGGATCACCGTTTCTTGAACTGTCACAGCTCGCTGCCTGGCAGGTCTACGACGACTATGTGCCGAGCGCGGGAATCATAACGGGCATCGGTCGCATCAACGGCACCGAATGTATGATTGTCTGCAACGACCCAACGGTAAAAGGTGGCTCCTACTACCCGCTGACGGTAAAGAAGCATTTGCGCGCACAGGAAATCGCCTGGGCAAACCACCTGCCCTGTGTCTATCTGGTCGAATCCGGCGGCGGCAACCTCCCCCGGCAAGATGATGTTTTTCCAGATCGAAATCACTTCGGTCGCTTCTTTTTCAATCAGGCCAATATGTCCGCAGAGGGCATTCCGCAGATTGCTGTGGTGTTGGGTTCCTGTACAGCCGGTGGTGCCTATGTTCCGTCCATGGCGGATGAATCCATCATTGTTAAGGAACAGGGGACAATATTTCTAGGTGGCCCACCATTGGTAAAAGCTGCCACGGGAGAAATAGTGACGGCCGAGGAGCTGGGCGGCGCGGATGTGCACTGCAGAACATCAGGGGTGGCGGATCACTACGCACAAAACGATTTTCACGCGCTGGAATTGGCCCGCACCATCGTCGCCAATTGCAATCGCGACAAGAAGATCAATATAAAAATTGCGGAGTCAAAAGAACCGCTATACGACGCAGAAGAGGTCTATGGCATCGTACCGAAGGATACCCGCCAGCCCTATGACGTTCGAGAAATTATTGCCCGCGTAGTCGATGGTTCAGAGTTCGACGAGTTCAAGGCCCTGTTTGGAGTGGAACTGGTCTGCGGCTTTTCACATATCCACGGCTACCCCGTGGGCATTGTTGCCAACAACGGTATTTTGTTTTCCGAGTCGGCGCAAAAAGGTGCGCACTTTATCGAATTGTGTGCACAGCGAAAAATTCCACTGGTGTTTCTGCAGAACATTACCGGTTTCATGGTCGGCGCCCAATACGAGCAAGGGGGCATCGCCAAACACGGAGCCAAAATGGTTACCGCCGTTGCTTGCGCCAAGGTACCAAAATTTACCGTACTGATTGGCGGTTCATTCGGCGCCGGTAACTACGGTATGTGTGGAAGATCCTACGACCCCAGATTCCTGTTCATGTGGCCCAATGCCCGAATCTCCATTATGGGAGGCGAACAGGCGGCGGGAGTATTAGCGCAGATTAAAAGAGACCAGTTCGACCGGGAAGGTGTGAGCTGGTCTGTTGAGGAAGAAGCCGAATTTAAACAGCCGATTTTGGATGACTACGAAAAACAGGGACACCCTTACTACGCATCGGCTCGTTTATGGGACGACGGTGTTATCGATCCCGCTGAAACTCGCAATGTATTAGGACTGGCTATTTCAGCCGCGCTCAATAAACCCGTTGAGGAAACCAAATTCGGAGTATTCCGAATGTAGAAGTAGATGAGGAAATCAATTCTAAATACCAGACATAGAACGAGAAATTGAGATAAGCAAAATGACCAATGAACTAATATCAGTCACACAAGACGCTCGCGGGGTCGCTACGGTCACCATGAGCAACCCCGACAAGCACAATGCCTTCGACGATGAGATTATTGCATTGCTCACAGATGCCTTTGAAGCTATCGCCAGAAATGAGTCGGTGCGTGTCATGATTCTCGCTTCAACCGGCAAAAGTTTTTCTGCCGGCGCTGACTTGAACTGGATGAAGCGGATGGCCGGTTACTCCTACGAGGAAAACCTGAAAGACGCGCAGGCCTTGGCGAAGATGCTGCGAGTACTCAATTTCATGCCTCAGCCCACCATCGCAAAAGTGCAGGGAGCAGCCTTCGGAGGTGCAGTGGGACTGGTGAGCTGCTGCGATATGGCGGTGGGCAGTAGCAATGCCCTTTTCAGCTTGAGCGAAGTAAAGATTGGATTGATACCAGCCACCATCAGCCCTTATGTAGTCGCCGCCATCGGCGCCCGAGCGTCTCGTCGCTACTTTACAACTGCCGAACGTATTTCCAGTGAAACAGCTTTGCATTTGGGTTTGTTAAGTGAGGTTTGTGCGGTAGAGAAGCTCGACGGCTGTGTCGACCAACTGATCCACGCTCTGCTGGACAATAGCCCTGCCGCAGTTAGGGCCGCAAAATCATTAGTGTTCGATGTTGCCCGAGAGAGTGTCAAAAATGATGGTTCATCAGACGCTCTAATTGACATGACCAGCGAAAGAATTGCCGCTATTCGCGTTAGCGAAGAAGGTCGCGAAGGCCTCGGGGCATTTTTAGATAAGCGTACGCCGAATTGGAAAGTCGCAAGCAGCCACGAAATGTCGGGGAAATAGATAATGTTTAGCAAGATACTCATTGCCAATCGTGGAGAGATCGCCTGCAGAGTCATTCGCACCGCTCGCAAAATGGGCGTTCGAACCGTGGCGGTTTACAGCGACGCCGATCGCGATGCGATGCACGTGGCCATGGCTGACGAAGCGGTTCACATCGGCCCATCACCGTCTCGTGATTCCTACCTCTTAGGTGATCGAGTCATCGCTGCGGCGCTGCAAACCGGCGCGCAAGCCATTCACCCAGGGTACGGCTTTCTCTCGGAGAACGCCGATTTTTGCCAGGCCTGCGTCGACAGCAACATCGTATTCATCGGACCGCCCATAGGCGCGATTGAAGCTATGGGTTCCAAATCCGCAGCAAAAACTATCATGGACAAGGCCGGAGTACCCCTGGTTCCGGGTTATCACGGTAAGGATCAAAGCCCTGACACTCTCAAGGACTCGGCCAATAGCATGGGTTACCCGGTTTTACTTAAAGCGGTCGCCGGCGGCGGTGGCAAAGGCATGCGTCAGGTGTGGTCTGAGGCGGAGTTCGAAGAAGCCTTGGCAGCTGCCAAACGTGAGGCCATGAGTGGATTTGGCAACGACGACATGCTGGTTGAGAAATATCTGACACGGCCTCGCCATGTCGAGATTCAGGTTTTCTGCGACCAACACGGCAACTCAGTTTACCTGTTTGAACGAGACTGCTCTGTTCAGCGCAGACATCAGAAGGTCATTGAAGAAGCACCGGCGCCCGGCATGAACGAGGATCTGCGAGCCCAGATGGGTCAATCAGCCATTCAAGCTGCACAAGCCATTCAATATGAAGGCGCAGGTACAGTAGAGTTTCTGCTCGATACTGACGGCTCCTTTTATTTCATGGAAATGAATACGCGACTTCAGGTAGAGCACCCGGTAACCGAGATGATAACGGGGCAGGATCTGGTTGAGTGGCAATTGCGAGTCGCATCGGGCGAACCCCTACCCCTGCAGCAGGATCAATTGCGTATCAACGGCCATTCTTTCGAAGCACGCATCTATGCTGAAGATCCTGCCAACGACTTTTTGCCGGTTACCGGCAAGCTAGCCTTTTTACAGGCGCCGGAGGAGAGCAGCAATGTGCGAGTAGACACCGGAGTCCGTCAGGGCGATGAAGTCAGTATATTTTACGACCCTATGATAGCCAAGCTGGTTGTCTGGGACGAAAACCGCACCCGGGCACTGGCGAGGCTAACCAAAGCACTGAAGGAATATCGCATCAGTGGCATGACGACGAATCTGGAGTTTCTTTACAATCTTGCGAATTCAAAACCCTTCAAAGAGGCGAACCTCGATACTGGCTTTATCGAAACACACCACGGGGAAATATTTCATGACACCGAGCAAAATATTAACGCCGGTCTTCCTCTAGCCGCCCTATTTCTTGTGCTGCAACAGCAACGGGAATCCGACCTTCGCGCGGCCACAACAGAAGACCCCAGCTCACCGTGGAACGCCAGCAATGCCTGGCGACTGAACGAACCTCACATACACAAGTTCTCCCTGGTGCTTCAAGAACAGGAATACCCTGCGGCGGTGGAACAACTACGAGGTGGATTGCGTTACAAAATTGAGGTAAATGGCAAGTTCTCGATAGCCCAGGGGCGTCTTCAAGAAGAGGTGCTAAGAGCGGATATCGACGGCTACCAGATCAACGCCTCTGTTTCCGAACACGACGAGTTATACACGTTGTACACCCCAGAAAACGCCATCAGCTTTCAGCGATTCCAAGCGGATCTGGGTGAGATAGAAGACACCGGTGGCGGCGGACTATGCGCACCGATGAACGGAACGATGGTGAGTTTACTGGTAGCTGAAGGTGCCTCAGTGAAAAAGGACGATGCGATGCTGATTATGGAGGCAATGAAAATGGAGCATACGATTCGCGCTCCCGCTGATGGCAAGGTCACCCAGTTTTACTATCAGCCAGGCGATTTGGTCGACGGTGGAGCCGAACTTCTGGAATTCGAACTTGCGGAGTAGCAACAAGATGAACTTACCTAAGCGTGTTCGCATCGTCGAAGTGGGTCCTCGCGACGGATTGCAAAATGAAAAAGAGCCTGTCGATGCTGCCAGCAAAATCGTACTGATCGAGCAATTGGTAGACGCGGGGGTTCGTTACATCGAGGCTGGAAGTTTTGTGAATCCAAAGTGGATTCCTCAAATGGCCGGATCCGAAGAGGTGTTTAAAAAAATCGCTCGCCAGGAAGACACAACTTATGCGGCGCTCACTCCCAACCTGCAAGGCTATGAGCGAGCTCGCGACGCTGGCGCCACCGAAGTTGCCGTGTTCGCCGCAGCATCAGAGTTGTTCAGTCAAAAAAATATTAATTGTTCCATCGACGAAAGTATCGAGCGCTTTGCACCTGTCATGGAAGCGGCAAAATCAGACGGCATTGCCGTTAGAGGATATGTTTCCTGTGTCGTGGGCTGCCCCTACGAAGGCGATATTGCTCCGGCCAAGGTGGCCGCTGTGTCCAAAAGCCTTTTGGACTTGGGCTGCTATGAGATCTCCCTGGGAGACACCATTGGTGTAGGTAACCCGGCATCGGTTTCCGCTATGCTACAGACCGTCAGTGAGGTTGTTCCCGTTACCCAACAAGCCGTCCATCTGCACGACACCTACGGTCAGGCGCTCGCCAATCTGTTTGCGGCATTGCAACTGGGGGTCGCCGTGATTGACAGTTCTGTGTCAGGGCTGGGTGGATGTCCCTATGCGAAAGGTGCCACTGGAAATGTCGCAACTGAGGATGTCGTTTACATGCTCAATGGGCTGGGGATTGAACACGGGATCAACCTTGATAAGCTCATCGAGGCAGGCCAATCCATCAGCCTTCATTTGAACCGCCAAAACGGCTCAAAAGTCGCTCTGGCGTCAAGCAATAAAAGCTGAAAGCTCACAGACACCTAGCGAACACCTAGCAGATAACATAATTAAGGAGATCGCATGATCATTGTAGTAGCAAAGATTACATTCCCGACCGAGCTCGCCCGGGATAAAGCAGTGGAACTATCCGCACCCGTACAGCTAGCCACGCGAGAGCAGGAACCCGGCTGCCACGCCTATTGCTTTGCCGCAGACCCCTGCGAACCCTGCTCTATTCAAGTCTACGAACTGTGGGAAGACAGCGATTCGCTGGCCGCGCATTTTAAGCATCCCAACTACCAGGCCATGGTGGAATTGCTCTCCAACAGTGGTTTCGTAGACAGTATCAATCGCGCCTATCTAACGGAGAGAGATGAACCGGTTTACGGACCCAATATGGAGATGAAAGAGGCCTTCTTCACCTAGAGCAACATCATCGAAGCTTACTATTCCACCGTGAGGATAACCTTGCCTCGAGCCCGCCCCGTTTCAAGGTAGGCAATGGCCTCGGAAGCTTTGCTCAACGGATATTTTCTATCGATGACCGGCGTGACTTGCGACGTCCTCATCAACTCCCCCATAACGGCTAAATCTTCAGCATTGATTTCGGCCAGCAAGTTAACGAAATCCTCATCGTAAAATGGCGACAGCAGCAACCCGCTCAGCGGCGTCAGAAAAGCACCTATCCAGTTGCCATCCGTGGGGCCACCAATCAGGACGATTTTTCCACCGGGCTTTAATACCTTGCGTTGGCTTAACAACGAGTGGTTACCCACGCAGTCCAGAATTACATCGTAGCGTTGATCGCCCTGGGTATAATCCTCACGGGTGTAATCGATGGAAAAGTCCGCACCCAGAGATTTCACAAGCTGCTGATTCCTTGTGCTGCTGACTCCCGTCACCTCAGCGCCGTAGGCCTTGGCTATTTGTACCGCAAAGGTGCCTACTCCACCGGAAGCGCCATTGACCAAAACACTCTGACCCGCCTCTATCGTTCCTTTGTCGCGAATCGCCTGCAACGCCGTCAACGCAGCGATTGGAACTGCGGCAGCCTGAGCGAAAGAGATGTTAGAGGGCTTATGCACGACGCCACGGTCGGCGCCGACAATGACATACTCTGCCATCGCGCCATTGCGAGCGCCAATGACTTCATCACCGGGCTGAAACTGCTTAACATTTTTGCCCACGGTTTCCACCGTGCCGGCGAAGTCGACTCCCATCCGCACATCCTGGGGAAAACGCAGGCCTCCCCCTACCCTGACCACATAGGGTGTGCCTCTCATATAGTGCCAATCGAGTGGATTAGCACTCGCGGCACGCACTTTAACCAACAACTCATCGTCACCAGGGACTGGCCTTGCAACGTCTCCATACTCGAGCACCTCGGGTCCACCGTACTCACAGTAGGTAATCGCTTTCATCAAGTCGCCTGAAAGGGTTGCTTTGTCTGCACAGACATTGGAAGACATCCAGTAAGCGACAAATACCGCCAGAAAAAGCAGCGCAAACAGACAAGCAATAGTCCAGAAAATTCGTTTAGCTATCATTGGGCACTCGTATAAAGCCAGGGAGTAGCCATTATGAACGAAGTTCCTTGAGCAAAAAACACTGGAAATTTTCATTCATCCCATGCCAGGCGCGCTTTGTCGCATAGGGCTCGCAAAAATTGTGCTTTTTAGGTCTAGAGGGGCCATTCTTATCGATCCAACACCGACCTGATAGCGTGAGTGCACTGCAGACATCAACCTGCCCGTGATCTAAGATAGCCCCAATGACTCCTTTGCGTATCTCCCTATCTATTCTCGCGCTGCTCTTTGCCCTGATCTTGGGCGGGGCAATTTATAGCTATACTCAACTGCCTGCAGTAACCGAGCAACAAGCTAAAAAATACTTGAAGGACTTCGGAGTTAAGGCGCTCAAATACGAAGGTCTAAAACTAAGTTCACGCCACTTGAAGTTCGATAAGCTACGCCTAGAAGGCTCTTTTGAAGACATCGATTACAAAAGCGCCGTATCGTCATTGGAACTTACCTTTGATTGGCGAGAACTGTCGAAGGGTAGACTGATATCCTTAACTGCGGACAGCCTGACGCTGGATGTCAAAGACAATTCTTCCGAGTCTGTTGAGTCTGAAGCACCAAAATCGTTAAAACTCTCATCGCTTCTACCTCAACAATATCTGAAGCAGATTCCCCTGGAGCTGATTGAAGTCGGACGCTTTGAATTGAACTATGAAAAGGCGGCAACTGCGCTCAATGTCAAAGGCAGCTTGCGATACGACGATCAACTGGCAATAGAACTTCAACTGAAAGCCGCGGACATTTCCCTGGAGGGTCGACTGTGGACCGAAGGTATTGAGCAGTATCCCCACACAAGCATCACCCTGGCTCACCTCGACACGAAGGTGGGCAGCGTTTCCACAGCACTGAAATCTGAGGCTGACCAATCCTGGGAGTGGTCTGTGATGGGTGACATTGAATACGATTCGCTGATAGGCGCAATACAATCGGCAAATCAAAGCCATAATTTGCAATTGGATCTATCCGGTGTCAGTAAGCTGGCGCTAGTGGGGAAAAGTCAGTTCAACGCCAAAGTTCGCCACGGCGATTCCTTAGTACTCGAATCTAAAGAGCTGGAAAATCTCCTGCCCCAATTTACTATTGATATCCAAACCAACAACCAGCTTAAGCAACTTAGTCTCGAGAACATTGTGCAGGGACTAAGCGCAGATCTACCTGTCGCTGTCACACTGAACGGAGGGTTAACCACAGTCACGATTTTCCCCACCTCTATCAATGCCGAACTGGTAGCAGACAATTCCGCATTGCCTGCCGACCTCAAATCCTGGTTAACCTGGGGGAACACCATACCCGTTTATTGGGATAGTCCACAGGAAATCGCGATTACGTCACAACCGGACGGCAGTTGGACTTCTCAATTGAAAAGCAACACCTTACAAGTGGGAGGGAAAAATAGTCACGTTCGAGTCAATAATCTAAACGCGAAGATTCACTTGTTTGCCAACGACGAAGTTCGCGGTAGCGCAGAAATCGACACACGAATCATTAGTCGTCTGCGGCGTTCACAACTGCCCGCTCTAAAACTCGCTGCGAAATTGCAAGGGACTGAGGCCGATGCGCGGTTCGAATTTCGACTCGACGATATCGCCGAAAGTATGAAGGCGGCCGCCAGTGGCCAGGCGAACTTATCCAGTGGCGCCAGCAGTGTCGAAGTTCAGCTCGCTAGCAGTGATTTATCCTATGCGAGCGAAACAGTGTTGCCACTGCTTCACTCCCTGGATTTATTGAGCACTCGAATCGACCCCAAGATTACGAGCGGCCGACTGACTCTGAACTCACTCGTGAGTAGTGAGAGTTTCGAACTAACAGGCATCGATCTGGCGAGCGAGTTCAACATTAATGAACTCTCTGGCGAGTACGACAGCTACTCATTTGATGGCGTTGCAATGCGGGCCAAGTGGCAGGGTATCGATCAACTCAGAACGATTGAGCCTGTGGATATATCGATAGCAAACCTGAACGTGGGCATCGAGCTTCGCGATATACAACTTCATTTATCGCTGCCGAAGAAAACCCCTGTTTCTGAGCCCGCTATTGTAATCAATCAGTTATCCAGCAGAATATTTGGCGGCGAAGTCTATCTACCCCAGCCAAAATCCTGGGACTTCGGGGCCAAGAGCAACAACTTTATCGTCAAAGCCAAGGGCTGGCAGCTGGCCGATATGGTGGCTCTCCAGCAGGATGAAGACATTCAGGCACAAGGTATCCTGGAAGGACAGCTGCCAGTAGAGCTGACGGAAGGCCGACTGATTATTGCCGATGGCTACCTGCGAGCTGTCGCTCCCGGTGGGACCATTCGCTACATCGCCAATGAAGCGAGTGAAGCTCTGTCGGCGAGCAATCCTGAACTGGAGCTGGCGCTGGATTTGCTAAGCGATTTTCAGTTTCACGTGCTAAGCAGTGAAGTGGAATTGGATAAGGGAGGCAACTTGCTATTGGGCCTTTCACTACAGGGTAAGAATCCTAGCCAGTTCGATGGGCGCCCGGTTAACTTCAACATTAATTTGGAACAAAACCTCGACCCGCTGTTACAAAGTCTGCGCCTTAGTGATAAGTTGGTGGAGAAACTGGAGGCTCAATTAAAATGAACCATAGGGCCCAAATACACTCTAATAGAAAAGCCAACAAGGGGAGTCGAATGCGAATATTAGTATGCTCAAGTTTGCTGCTTCTGCTGATTGCCTGTACCCCTACGGTACAGGTAAAAGCGCCAGATGAACCAATTACTATCAACCTCAATGTAAAAATCGAGCACGAAATACGCATTAAAGTTGATAAGGAATTGGATGAATTATTTGATGAAGAAAGCGATCTTTTTTAGGAGGAATACCATAATGAATATTCTAAGAGACTTAAAAACAGCCTTAGCAGCGGTTCTCTTGTCCGTGCTGATGATTGCGCCCGCCTATGCGCTGGACCTGGGAGAGGCCAAATCAAAAGGGCTGGTTGGCGAAACGACGAGTGGCTACCTTGCCGCAGTCAAAGCCTCCAAAGAAGTGAATGCATTGGTCAATGACGTTAATCGCAAGCGTAAATCCCACTATGAAAATATAGCCAAGAAGAACAGTATCTCTCTCGAAGCTGTTGAAGTGAGGGCCGGACAAAAAGCCATCGCCAAAACGGCGTCTGGAAACTATATCAATTCCGGTTCGGGCTGGGAGAAAAAATAATCCGCTTCATGCGGCAACGACAGTTCTGAACACTTTAGGATAACCTACTACCCTGGGCATTTCGTCCAGGGCACCCTTCTCCGATAGATGCTCATGAAGCGCCGCAAGGCGATAACAGGGCACGCTCGCCATAAAATGATGTTCCATGTGAAAGTTGACCGCGTTGGGTGCTAGAAACATTTTCTCCCACCAGCGCGCTACCACCGTGCGAGTATTTTTGCGCGGGTCGGGATCATACAGATCCGGGACAGCAGCGTGTTCGGCGATCTGGCGCAATCGAATCACCAGCATAAAACTCGTTAGATAGGCCGCTACCCATAACAGGTAAGCCCAGGGAATGCCCGCCAAACTCAACACAGCTAACAACGTTGCTTGAACAGCCAACTGTTGATAAAGCGGTTTCATACTGGAGCGCTGGACCTTGGACATTCCGCCTGACAGGCCTCGGGTGATGTAGCGCAAGAGCTTAAATCCGGTTTGCCCAGTGAGATCTCTGATCACTTTGCGTTTGAAACTCTCCCTGGATATAGGGTAAGCCTCATAATTAGGAAGGTCCGGGTCTTCATGAGTACCAGCATTTTTGTGGTGAACAAGATGTCCTTTCGCATAGGAAGGTAAGTCATTCATTACCGGCAGTGCACAAAACCATTGGCCCATAAAATCGTTAAGCTTCGGGGTTTTGAACAACGATCGATGTCCACATTCATGCATTAAGACTGACAGACCAAGCTGACGACCACCGAGCAGTATAATCGCGAGTAAAATCGTCACGGGATTGGTGTAAATCGCTGTCAGAGTGAAGATTCCGGCGATGGCTGCCCAGTCACCCAAGAGCAGTCGCCAACCGTGAAAGTCGCTTTTGGAAGTAAATCTCGCGATATCATCCTTAGAGAGATAATCAACGATTTTCATAATTGTTTCCCCGCTCGTGCGGTCATTCAGTTCACTATATTAACGCGCGTAGAGTCTGCCCGCTACACAGGCCTAGATGTCGCATGCTCGGGCTCACCGAACCAACTCCATCTCAAATACCGGTTTTTCAAAGCCGTTCTCCACCACACGCAAGACAACCACAGAGACTCCATCACGAGCGCCCATGTCCACCACAATAAATCCGGGGGCTGCATGCGCGAAAATCGTTTCAGGAATATCCGACACAGTTGATACCCGATTTGGAGCCCCCGCGCCGCTGACAACTCCAGCTCACCCTCGGCCAAGACAATTTTGTGCGGACCAATACAACCGTTCCTCGGTGCGAACACTGTGTTGCCTTCCGGCCACTGCTCTACAAAAGTCTGCTAATTGAGAATGGCAGTAAGGTTCTGCTTCGCCGGGTTCATACCCCAATCGTGGTTGCCCGGAACTAAAATTTTACGCGCAGAGGTAGCTGAAAGCTGTTGTGCAAGTATACGCTCGGCTTCAACGCGCTCTTCCTCTATGAGGCCATCGTCGTAAATGTTATCGCCGAGAAACAGTACCGAGGCGTTTCTGACATTATTTGTCCACTGTCCCAAGGCAGCAAGAGTGGGATGGTTGTCGAGATAAATCCCTGCATCACCAATTAGAACCAGACGATTGTGGATGTCCATGGGTGCGACGGGTGCGACGGGTGCTAAGCAACAGTGCAACTATCGCTATGCGACCAAGGTTCGATTTCTTTCCGGCCATCGTTTTCTTTTCTCCCAGGGAGCAGCAAACCTAAGAACAGTACGAAAGTCTAGCTCGGCGAATATCGCAATGTCGACGTAAGATGCTAATAGATGTGACCCCTGCCGTTCTATTTAAACCGCGCACAGAAAACTATCTTGAAACCACTATGGAGGAGGCTTATTAATGAAAACGTACGCACTGACAGGAGGCGCCAGCGGCATAGGCGAAGCGATCAAGCATCATCTGCAAAACGAGGGGCATAACGTTATCTCTATCGACATCCACAACGCCGATATCGAGTCCGACCTGTCTACACAAGAAGGCAGGAACGCTGCGGTAGCTGCAGTTGCTAGCGCTGCGACTGGCGGCCTGGATGGATTTATCGCCTGTGCTGGAGTGGGCTCTCATATCGAGAACCTTTCTCTTATACCGAGCGTCAATTTTTTTGGTGCTGTTGAGTTGCTTGAAGGATTGCAGGAACTGCTAGTTAAAAAAACGGGTGCTGTGGTGTTGATTTCTTCCAACTCTGCACCTGCACCAACGGATGCAGAATATGTTGATGCACTGCTCGCCGGAGATGAAGAAAAAGCCCGGGCGCACACCAGCGCCATGCAAGGCCAGCCGGCCTACTCGGGATCAAAGCAAGCACTGACTCGATGGATGCGACGAAACAATGGCAAATACGCGGCACAGGGTATTCGCATGAATGCTGTCGGCCCCGGCTACACTCGCACAGCAATGAGCGCTGCAGTTGAAGAAGACCCTGTGTATGGACCGGCGATTAGAGAATTTGTTGCCACCATTCCCATTAAACGACCAGGGCAGCCAGAAGATATTGCCCAGGCGGTTAGCTTTCTGCTGAGTGACGCTGCGGGTTTTATTAGTGGTAGCATGCTGTTTGTGGATGGTGGGCATGACGCACTGCACCGCCCGGATAGTTTCTAATTCAGCCACCGTGCTGATTCAAGACACTAAATTACAAGCCAAACCAGAACGGAAGAAATAGTTTAGTGACAAATATTCGCTCGCGAAAAATTTGGATAGGCCTGACTGTACTTCTGGCAGCGGTTGTTGGAATTGCGCTGAATTTCAACCCCGCATCATTGGTCAGTTCGCAACAGAAGAAAAACGATGAGCTGATCGCCGAGCAAATGGCCTACCACATCGGCACACTCGCCTACCTTTACGGCTACCCAATCGTTGACATGTATAAGCAAATGCATAATGAAACCCACGTGAGTTCTTCTGAGCAGCAGGTCTACGCGCCTGTCAACCGACTGTATCGCTACCCGGATATTGTCGGACCAGGAACTGCTGGCAATCTTCGCGCTCCCAACAACGACACGCTTTACTACAGCGGATGGTTCGATGTCAGCGCAGAGCCGTTGATTATTCATACGCCAGATACCGCCGGACGCTACTTCACGATTGCGGTCACCAATCTATATGCTGAAGTAGAGCATATTGGCCGCAGAACCACCGGTACCGAGGAAGCCTATTTTGCATTGATCGGGCCCAACTGGAGCGGCGACCTTCCAGAGGGTATCAAGCCCATCAGGGTTGAGAGCGAACAAGGATGGTTGCTTGGCAGAATGCTGGTAGACGGCCCAGAGGATTTTCAGGCCGCCAAGGCTTTAGTAGATGATATCTGGTTGTCTACACTGACAGAATTCATGCCTGGAAAACGACCGAGAGTGGCAGACACCCCCAGAGCAGAATCAATCGATCCAACTTCCAGTCTCGAGTTTTTCAAAATCCTTAACCAAAGTCTAAAAAAGTTACCTTCGCGCAGTTCCGAGGAAGCGCTACTCTATCAATTCGACAGTATCGGTCTAGGCAGAAACAGCGATTTTGATCCGGATGATTTATCCGAAGCTGCAAAACGCGGTTTGGAGCGAGCGGTCAAAGACGGCGAGGCGCTAGTTCAAGCCGCAACAGCGAGAACCATCCCCGACTACAACGGTTGGATGATTTCGAAAAAGATCGGACGTTACGGTTTCTCTTATATGCATCGGGCATCGGTGGCTCGCGGCGGCTACGGCAATTTACCCGAGGAATCTTTATATCCCGCGATGGTATTTGACCCCGACGGTGATTTACTCGACGGTGGACGACGCTATCAATTGCATTTCAAACCCGGTGAGTTACCACCTGTGGACGGCTTCTGGTCACTGGCCGCCTATCGATTGACCGACCTCCAGTTAGCCGACAATGAAATTCAACGCTACAGCATTGGTGATAGAACCAAAGAGCTTCTCTACAACAACGATGGGTCCTTGACATTGACGTTACAGCACGAGAAACCTTTGGAAGAGAAAGCTAATTGGCTGCCCGTACCGAAAGGGATGTTTATGATCGTGATGCGTCTTTACGAACCCTCTGCGGCAGCTTTGGGTAATGACTACCTTCTGCCGGCTTTGGAGAAACTGGAAGAATGACTTCAAATTAGCTGTTGACCGAAGACTTCGCTAGAATTTCGGTTCCTCGCCAGACAGACCAAAATCTGGCCAACTACCCATCACAAAAGTCTGGCAATTACCCCAGCCGACGCCGCCACCGATGGGGTCTTCGACCTCAATCATGCAATCTCGAAATTGATTAAGTTTAGTCATCGCAGCAACATCGCTGCAATCCGGGTAGTAGTCGCCCTCAACATGCAGTATGCCGCGCCACATGCCGTTATGTTGACCTTCATAGCCGTGATAGAGGCCAGCACCAAGATGCACACCGGTGTCGGAGATGGCCCGAAACGACATTGGGCGTGTGGAGCTGTCGGGCATGGTGAACTCGAATACGCCATCGAGTAGACGCTTATTACTCGGATCGAAGCGCAATCTGGGAGTGAGTCCGACGATCAGATCGCGACTGCCATCGGGATATTCAACACCGCCTTGGACACTCTCAAAATGATATCCGGGACCCGAGTAGGCTAGATAATAATGATGGAAAGCATATTGGCTGCCGTCTTTCCTTTCAAACAAGATTGGATTCCATATCGCAAGAGCACTGCCCATACCTTGATGAACATCGGGTTCCATGTCAGTTGCTGGAAGGCCTACGGAGGGGCGAATGCCCCATGAGTGGTCTCTGGTAGACACCCAGCTATCAGGTGACACGACAATGCGTTCCCCATCCACCTCAACCCAACCTTCGGCCGTACCGGTTTGGTGGTAGCGGATTTGATCAGTCTGTCGCCGATAGCCATGAGCGTCACGCCGGTCTTCTCGATTCTCAACAACACAGGGAGTGATATCTCGAAAAACAATATCGAAGGCAATAGCTTGAGTATCATTGGGTTCCAAGCAAATACGTACACTGTGCAAGGGTTCAAGAATCTCGTAGTGAATCGGTCCAACGCTTATGGAGTTGGGTTCGCTATCCAAGGATCTATGCGCTCTCACCGTCCATTGTTCTTTGCCACGACACACCGCGGCATAGCCATCTACAACATTTCGATTGGTGTACTTGCCGAAACCAAAACCAATTTGCAAAGAGCCATCACGTGCACCTGCCATTCCGCATACTTTTTCAGCCCAGGCTGGATCAGACTGTCCGACGGTGGCGAACGTCTCTACAAGCTGATGAGTAAAACCCTCGTCGGCGTCTACAAGTGGTCCCACTGATCCCGTCAAAGTTCCATGTCACTCAAAAGGAAAACTTGGCACGCACGCCGTAATAACGCTGTGAATTGCGAGAGAAAACGTTGGTTAAAGCAGTGGCGCCGCCATAGAGCGCACGCAAATCGCCAAGGCCAGAACGATAATTTTCATCCGTAGCATTGTTCACAAACAAGGTGATTCGGTAGCGGTCGCTGGCGCGCTGATTGATGCCAACACTGAGGTCGAGAACCCCGTAGCTATCCTCACGCAACAACGGGTTCTGGGTGAGATCAAAACTAACCTCATCCTGCCAAACCCAGGATGCTGTCAAGAAACCATCGAAGGGCATACTGTCCATTGGTATCTGATAATCAGCCAGAATACTGTATTTCCATTCCGGGGAATTGGGCAACTCACCACCGGAAATATCCTGTTGCCCATCAACGCAACCCGCTACCTGTCCGGGAAAACAATTCGCGCCCTCGAATTCCTTGATGGTGGCATCAATATAGGCGGCGCCAAACGTCAGGCTTAGATTGTCGCCGATCAGGGCAGCTCCCTCCAGTTCCACACCCTGGGTTTCCAGGGAGCCTACATTATTAATATTCACCAGCAGGCTTCCGTCGGCTAACAATCGGGTGCTCTGGGCTTGGTAGTCTTCATACTCAGTGTAAAAGGCGGCTACATTCAGCTGCACACGACTATCCATAAAGGTGCTCTTTATCCCTATTTCGTATGCATCTGAGGTTTCTGGTGCCACCGGGTTGTCCGCCTTCGCTTGGGTAAATCCACTGGTCACATCGTAGGCCTGTCCCTTATAGCCCTGAGCGTAACGTGCGTACAACATGGTGTCCTCGGCCAAAAAATGCTGTAGCGAAATATTGCCTAATACCTCGGTGTCACTGTCTTCACTGGACACCTGGCTGGGTGGAGTCAGACCGTTATCGGAGTAATCAACCGTGATCTCCTCATCATTCCAGCGCAAGCCGGCGGTAACACTGGTTGATTCGTTAAATCGCCAGGTTGCCTGGCCAAACAATGCCATGCTCTCGGTCGTCACAGTACCGGCCCAATCGGAGTTGATGATGGGTGCGCGGAAAAAGCTTCGATCGGTCTCGGCATCGGCATAATAAAAACCCACAACGTAATCGTAGTTGTCGTAGGAAGGTGAGCTCAACCGCCATTCCTGGGAAACAAAATCTGTTTCCGTGGTCGATGCAGAGGCGATTCCGCCGGAGAGAGCGCCACCTGTTATCGTCCCCAACACATCTGCATTTGAGAAATCGACATCACCGTCATTGGAGTATTCCCATTTATCTGCGGCGGTTATAGAGGTTAAGGTAAACTCGCCCAAGCCGATATTGAACCGTAGGTTCACACCACTATTTTCAGTTTCGTCGACGGGACCATCCTCCGAGCGAAAGTCCAGATTTTCATCAGAGGGAGTAATACCTGGGGCGACTTCACCCTGGACAAATCCGAAAACCTGGGCACTCGGGTCAAGGGCACGCCAGGTTAGTGCGCAACAAGTCGATTCGTCTTCTGAGTAATAGGCGGACAAGGTAGCGTCGACGGCGTCGGATATATCCCATCGTAGTTTGACGCGAAGGCCCTGACTTTCTTCGCTGTTAACATCTTCGCCGGTGCTAAGATTATCGATAAACCCATCCCTATCACTCCAGTGACCGGTGATTCGATATCCCATAGAATCGCTTATCGGCCCAGAGATAGAACCCAATATGCGCTGTTCGTCATCATCCGTGGCAACAACTTCAACAGAGCCCTCAAATTCCTCTGCCGGAGCCTTGGTAACAATACTGACAACGCCCGCCGACGCACTTTTTCCAAACAAAGTACTTTGCGGGCCGCGCAACACTTCAATGCGTTCGATATCGATTAGATTGCCAATAGATTGCCCGGCCTGCACGGTTGAGACATCGTCGATTATGACCGCGACGCTCTGCTCAACACCCACACTGAATACGTTGGTACCGATACCGCGCAGACGAAAACCGCTGTTTTGTTTGTTATCCCCCACTCCCACTGTCAGTGAAGGAGCCAATTTCACCAGGTCCTGAGTTTGGGTAATGCCTAACTGGTCGATCATCTCCGAGGAAATCGCGGTCAACGCCACGGGCACATCCTGAGAACTCTGGGCACGCTTCTGTGCGGTGACAATGACTTCCTCCAGTTGGCGGTTTTGTGCGAGCGCTGTTGGGGAAATTAGGGTCGAAGCCAGTGCTAGTGTTACAGCTGAAGCCAGGGCCGATCGTCGGTCAATGCGATACATAGGGATCTCCAGGGATTTTCCAGCTTAGGCAGCCGAAAGTTATTATTTTTTATTCAATTATAGTACCGGAATCGTAACATAGCGCCTAGAACAAAAGGCCGGAGTCCAGTTTAATAAGGTATCCCACTCTAAACCACGTGTGCGAGGCCAAGCTAAAAAAATCCGCTCGGGTAAAGATGTAAAAAGCGTTAGCATAGAGCGTCATATAAACCTAACTACACAGCTTTGGTCATACAGGGAACAAATGCCAAGAATAGTAAAAAATATCCCGATCATGGACTTGATGTCCTACCTCCTGGAATCGGTAGACTCACCCACCCATGTCGGGTTTCTACAGGTGTTTAAACCAGCAAAGGGCAGCGCCTCGGAAGTTGTCCAGCGCGTACTCAAAGCCTACCGCAGCAAACCTGTAGGCCCACCCTTTAACTACTACCCGGTGTTCTCCCGCTTCAGCATGCCTAAATGGGCCCTGGCCGAAGACTTTGACACCGCCTACCACATTCGCCACGCGGCTGTGCCAAGTCCCGGGAGCGATCGGCAAGTGATCGATATGGTCATGGATTTACACGCGGGCATGATGGATCGCAGCAGGCCGGGATGGATCGCTTATGTGATTGAAGGGCTCGAGGACAACTGCTTTGCCGTCTATTGGAAAGTCCATCACGCCTACATCGATGGCGCCTCTGCCATTTTGCGCCTCAATGCCTCCATGTCGAAGACCGAGGACGATTTGGAAGTCATTCCCTTGTGGGGGCCACTATTCGAACCTTCAAAACCAAAAAAAGAGCTCACACTTTCCGATATTCTGATAGAAGCTGGACAGGGAATTGGGACCCAAGCCAAGGTCATGAGGGAAATCGCGCAGTCACTCACAAGGTCAATTAAGCAGGCAAGGGGGCAACTGGAACGCGAGTCACCACTGCCCTTTTCAGCACCCAAGACACTGTTTAACAAACCGGTCCATGCAACACGAAATTTAGGTGTCGGAGCGACTGATGTTGATCGCTTTATTCAAATTGCAAAAAAGCAGAAAGTCTCCGTTAACGAAGTCGCACTGACCATTGTAGGGACCGCGCTTGATCGCTACCGCGAGACGCTCTCTGAACCGACGGATGGCCAGCTGGTCGCTGCTTGTCCGATGGCCGTGCGCAAGGAAGGCGATACCGACGCGTCAACTCAAATCGCGGCGATACAGGTAAAGCTCGGGGATAGTTCAATGAGCATCCGCCAACGCCTGGATCAGGTTGCCGCCTCATCCAGAGATGCCAAAGAAGAAGCTTCTCAAATGTCCAGAGAAGCGCTGATGGGCTATCTGGTTTTGCTCGGCGGTGCCGCGACAGTGGCATCCAAATCGGCACTGAGCGATTACATACCCGCTATTTCCAGTGTTAACGTTTCCAATGTCGCTGGACCGCGTCATCGATGCTTTTTGAGCGGCGCTGAGATGGTCCGCAGCTATCCTCTTTCCACACTCGCGGGTGGTTCGGCGATCAATATCACCCTGGCTTCTCTGAGTGGCCAGATGAACTTCGCGGTCATTGCGGATGCCAAGGCCGTTCCCGACGCACAGGAAATTGCCGATTTTATGCTGGAAGCACTGGACGAACTGGAAATGGCCAGCAACATGAAAAAGAAACCGCCCAAAATCAAAAGAAAATCCGGAGGCAAAAAGTCTCGACCCAAAAACAAAAGCACGCCATAACCACCGAGCAGCGATCCTCCCTTCCAACACAAATTTATTGAGGTCTTGCCAAGCCCAACCGTTCTATAAGCAGACTAGGTGTAGGTGCGGAAAAGGAAGCCCACAGGGTTATGACCCGGTTATCGATTCACAACTTTGCCGCGATCGCCGTGATTGTGGCGCTCATAGGACTGTTTGGACTAATCAGCGCCCGCAGTTTACCCATCCAGTTATTACCAGACATTGAAAGGCCCAGCATCTCTATAGAAACTCGCTGGAGATCCGCAGCGCCTGAAGAGATGGAAGAGTCAATTATTCAGCCTCAGGAAAAAGTACTGCGAAACATCGAAGGCCTGGAAAGTATGGCCAGTGATATCAATCGTGGTATGGGCAACATTCGACTGACGTTTCGCGTTGGCTGGGATATGCAACGCGCTTTGATCGACGTGATCAATCAACTCAATCAGGCAACAGATCTTCCCGTAGACGCAGACGAACCCGATATAAGAATGGGCGGTGGCGGTGGTCGCGGACAGGCAGCCTCGCTGCTCATCTACACCTTGCCGGGAAATGACAAACGCGATGTCGCCACCTACCAAGCTCTCATAGACCGAGAAGTCGAGCCCCGGCTGGCGCAGGTCCCCGGCGTAGCCAGAGTCAACTTGGCGGGGGAACGTGAGCCAGAAATTCACGTCACCTTGGACACACAACAATTGGCGGCACGCAATATTCCCTTGTCGCAAGTCTCGGATACGCTACGCCGAGCGGTAGACGTTTCTGGGGGCTTCGCCGATATAGGCAGGCGTCGGTACACGGTGCGCTACCTGGGTCAACGCGAAATAGCAGACTTGGGCGGACTGGTCGTCACCTGGCAAAACGGCGAGCCTGTTCACCTGAAAGATGTGGCGAGCATCGAGTTGGGGATGCGCAAGCGAAGCAATCTGTCTCTGCGCAATGGGTTTCCCGCCTATTACATCAGCATGATCCCGAGCAACGATGCCAATACTGTGGAGCTATTGGACGCCCTTAACGCGACCATTGTGGAGCTTAATCGAGACGTACTCGGCCCGGAAGGCCTAACCATAGAACTAAGTTTCGATGCGTCATTACATATCCGCAGAGCGATCGCCCTGGTGCAACAAAATCTGCTATTGGGCCTGGCACTGGCCAGCCTGGTGCTGTGGTTTTTCCTGCGTGATCTTCGCGCCACCCTGGTGATCGCCGCCACAATTCCCATCTCTCTACTAGTGTCTTTTGTCGTATTGAACCTGACGGGGAAAACCCTCAACGTCATTTCGCTGGCGGGGCTGGCATTCGCTGTCGGACTCGTCATGGATGCGGCGATTATTGTGCAGGAAAACATAGTCAGGTTGCGCGCCTCAGGGTCGAGCCCTCTGGATTCTACTCTGCGCGGTTGTAAGGAAGTATCGGGCGCATTATTTTCATCAACACTCACCAGCGTCGCGATCTTTCTGCCCATTCTATTTATGCAAGGCGTTGAAGGACAGCTGTTCAAAGACCTGGCGATCACACTGACCACAGCGGTGAGTTTTTCACTGATTACCGCGATGACTATCCTTCCCGCCATCGCCATGCAACTCAACACCAAGGACGTGCAGCCGGATGTGTTCAAAGACCGCTGGCGGCAGGTCGCCGACGGAGTGGTAAGGCGTACCAATAGCACAAGGCAACAGCTTTCCTGGGTTATTGGCATTTTAGGAGTGGCGATCATACTCAGTTTGGTTCTGCTGCCAAAGGTAGATTTCCTACCGAAAGCAAAAATTGATTCAATACAAACGTACTTTTCCGTTCCACCGGGGATTAACCTCGACACCTTGGAGCAAGAACTCGGTGGAGAGGTTGTCCGCCGATTAAAGCCCTACTATGACGGTGAAAAAGAACCCCATATTCGCGGCTATAATTTCGCCAGTTTTGGCGCCGTCGATACCATGAATTTCATCTACCCGGAAAATTCAGAGGACGTTCCCGCCCTACTCGATTTATTGCGCAATGACTTGTACACCGGTCTGACGGACACTATCGCCTACGTCAGCCAATCGTCCATGCTCAACCTCAACGATAATGGACCCGATGCGATTAATATCGACATTCAAGGTGCCGACCTGGAACAATTGAGGGAAGCGGCCGCCAAGACTATGGAACTCTCCCAGGGTTTATGGTCAGATGCCGTCGTCTTTTCACAACCCGATCTCAGCGCAGGTGAAGCGGAATTGCGCATTTACCCAAACGAACAGCGCATCAGCCTGGCAGGCCTGGACAGACGTGCCGTTGGCGACATTGTGAGGGCCTACACTGACGGACTTTTTGCCGGTGAGTACTTTGACGGTAACCAGCGTTATGACATCGTGTTGCGAGGCGAAGAGTGGCACTCCCCAGAGCAGCTAGCCGCTATGCCCATGGCCACTCCACTGGCGGGGGTCCAAACAATCGGGGAACTAGCGGACATACAACGAGGTGTCGGCCCTGCCAAGCTACAGCGTGTTAACGGTCATAGAACAATCACTATTTTCGTCATTCCACCGGATAACGTGCCCATGGAAGAAGCCCTGGAACGGCTGCAAAATGAAGTCGAGCCTATCGTTAAACCGCTGCTACCCGACGGCGCGCGTCTGGGCTATCGTGGCAGCGCCGATCGGCTTTCGGAAGCTCTGCACACTGTCGGGACCAACTTTCTGCTGGCTCTGTTTATACTGTTTTTGATTATGGCTGCGATGTTCAAATCCGGAAAAGATGCGCTGTTGGTGCTGCTGGTAATGCCAATGGCAATTGCAGGTGGGGTCGCTTCCCTGAAAATTCTCAATCTGGTGACTTACCAGTCATTGGATTTGCTGACCATGATAGGCTTCATTATTCTTTTAGGTCTGGTAGTGAATAACGCTATATTGCTGGTTGATCAAACACGCAGTGCCCAGAGACAGGGCCTGAGTAGTACCGAGGCGGTACACCAAGCGGTCCTGTACAGGGCCCGCCCCATTTTCATGAGTACTCTGACGAGTATTTTTGGCATGCTGCCATTGATGTTGATTCCCGGAGTGGGGTCAGAAATCTATCGCGGCTTGGCCACTGTTATCGTCGGTGGCATGCTAGTCTGCGCAATGTTCACCCTGTTGCTACTTCCGAGTTTGCTGCGACTGGGTCCAACGAGGGAACACCCGTGAGTAAGCTCAGAGCACCTGTTGTTTTTGCAGCCGCATGGTCAGTTTTTTTGACACCATTTTTGTCGCTCAATAGCACCTCAATTTTCGCTCAGGAAACTCCAATACCAGTAGAAGTAATGAAAGTTCGGGAACAGCCCCTGGAACGGGTACTGTCACTTTCAGGAAGAATCTTTAGTCGCAACGATGCATCAATGAGCCTAACACTGTCGGGAGAACTGGAGTGGGTTCTGGAGCCAGGCACCGAAGTACAAGTGGGAGAAGTGATAGGCAGACTCGATCAACAACCGATATCCCTGCGCAAGACTGAACTCGAGCACCTTGCTCAGCGCGAAAGGGTCAACGGCAAGTACCTCGACAAGGAGTTGATTCGGTTGAGACGCCTCCGCAAAGACAACAACGCCTCAGAGCGTTTAGTTGATGAGGGTGAGTCGCGCAGAGATATCTCCGCTTCAGTTTTACGCTCTTTGGAATCGCGAATTGAGCAAGTCGACGATGAGCTGCGCAGGTCACAATTGATAGCTCCATTCTCTGGGGTTATTGCTCAACGATACAAACGCGGTGGCGAATATGCTCAAACCGGAGACCTCATAGTAAGACTTGTCGATATGAGTTCTCTTGAATTGAGATTTCAAATGCCGGTGGCCTATCTCGGGCGTGTGTCAGCTGGGGATGTCGTAGGATTTTCGAGTCAATCTGGAAACACATCTCCGCCCTCAGAGTCCAATCCCGAGCAAATACAGGCCACAATTCGCTCGGTGATTCTCGCCGCCAATCCAAGTTCACAGACCTTTGAGGTGCTCGCCGATTTCGGAAACTCTGGAACTGCTCCAGTAATTGCAGGTCAATTGGTGAGTGTTGCTGTATCCCTGTCCGACTCAACTGCAAGCTTGCAAATCCCCAGAGACGCTATCGTACTTCGCAAACAACGCAACTACGTATTTTTGATATCAAAAAATAACACTGCTCAACAGATCGACGTTAAAGTGGGCGAAGGTTCTGGACAGTGGGTTAGCGTGCAGGGAGAACTGCACGCCGGTGATAGAATCGCCATTCGCGGCGTAGAGCGATTGCTTGATGGCCAGCGAGTACAGCCAAAAGGTTCCTGAGGTAAACGCTTCAGCGATACTTATAGAGCTAACTCTTCGAAAGCACGCCAGCGTGTTTTTCACTGACATGCCCGTTTCTATACAACCACCGGATAGTATCGGCCATGGAGTCCTCAACGGAGCGAAGTTTAAAATCCAGAACTCGCTCTACCTTACCGTTGTCCATTTTGACCCACTTCGTAGCGTATTCCATGGCTTCCTCGCTCATCGGCACTTCGGTGGGTAAATAGGGGCTAACCTTATCAAACACCCGCCCCGCCATTCTCATAAAACCCGCTAATACCGGCACCTTCAGCAGACTACGATCGGTTATTTTTTCTAATGTTTTTGCCAGTTCAGGCCAAGATAGATAATGGCCGCCCAAGGTGTAGTTACCCGGTTCAGGTTGCTGTTCAAGCAAGCGTAAATGCACTTCGGCCAGATCTCGAACATCAACATACTGATTGCCTCCCGACATCAACGGCACAAAGGCTGTGAGAAAAGTCTGCATCCCGATGTGCGGCTCCGTCAAACCGGGTGCATCCGGACCGATCACACTAGCGGGGTAGGTGATGTAAATATGCTCTCCCTCGGCTTGCCGTTCTCGCACATATTCTTCGCAGGCGACCTTGGAGCGACCGTAAGCATTTTTCGCAGCGCCGGGGGGAGAATTTTCGTCGAGAATTTTCGCATCGGGATTAAACAAGGCCGTCACACTCGACACGTGAATTATCGGCGCGATACCCAGGTTTAGAGCGCTGCCAATCACCGTCTTGGCGCCCTCAACGTTTGTTGTGAAGACCTCTTCGGCATCGCTGGCGTCAGTAGAGACCATCGCTGCAGCATGAACAACCGCATCACAGCCGCGCAAACAGGCTGCTACTTTTTCCGGGTCGGTGATATCACCCTGGGTATAACTCACGCGGATATCATCGCCGTATAACTTCGTCATCTTGTCGACATTGCGCACCAACAAACTCACAGTATGCCCTGCCGCCATCAAAGCCAAAGCAGTGTGGTAACCCACAAAACCAGTGCCACCGGTTATCATCACCTGCATAGATTACTCCGTGCTCTAGCGCTCACCCAACAAGCGCATACGTTCCTTATAGGCCTTGGGGGTTTGCCCGGTCCACCCTTTGAAAGAACGGACAAAGGAGCTGGGTTCCGTGAAACCCAGATACTCAGCCAAGTCAGCCACTTTCGTATTTTCGTGCAACAGTTTGTCGATCGCGATATCGCAGCGGACCTCATCCTTCAGCGCTTGATAACTGGTCGTCTCTTTTTGTAAGCGACGACGCAGGCTGGATTCGGACATATGCAGGTGGTCAGCAATTTCCGTAAAAGAGGGCATCCCGCTGGGAATATCAATTGTCACCAGAGATTTAATAGCCGCGCTGGTACTTGCTGGTTCGCGCTCGGAAGCGATTAACTGGTAAACCATGTTATTCAGGAACTCCTGTAAGGAGTCGATGGTATGCACCACACGCCGTTCGAGTAATTTGCCGCTAAAGCTGAGCGTATTCTCTTCAGCATCAAAACTGACTGGACAATTCAGGGCATTCGTCAAACTCTCGTGGTATGCCTCATTCAGATAGGGAGCTGCTACCTTTAC
>JBGCGJ010000060.1:0-103837 GCA_045110675.1 Halioglobus sp.
TCCTGTTGTTTTATGGGGCGGTTGTAGGCGTGCTTTCCAGCAAGGTGCCTCTGAAAACAGCAGACTACGATATACAGTGGACGACTATGGAATACCAAGGCGGGGAAGCGGGGAGTCCTGCAAGGTTGCGGTTCGATATCCGGATTTTTAATCGTCATGAATCGCTGGGATTGGAAGTTGAGAACGCAAATTTGTTGCTGAATTTGGAGGGACGTTATCTCGGCGAAGCGAGCTTAAATATTCCTTATGTTGCGCCCAATACGGCGGTTTTTGTTCCAGTGGATCTGAGTATTAAACTGAGTTTTTCTGAATTGGCTGGTATCGCGTCCGACGAGTTTTTCAGTTTTTTTAGGAGGGGGAAAGCGACCTGGAAAGACAATATCCAGGCACGGCTAGTGGTTCAGCTTCCGTTGGATCTGCAGTTGCCCATCTATATTCCCGAGGGTTACCACCGGGAGTTTCTCGAAGAATAGTTCGTGCTCTAACAAACTGTTGCTAAGTTATAAGAAACGGATAACGAATGGAGGTTAGAGTTGTCCTCTTGTTGTGCAAGCTGCAAACAACCGAAATCACTTATAGACATCTATCATTTTCGCATCAACATAAAACGGTAACTGACCGCACAGATCCTCCTTCATTGGGAGAGTAGAGTGACGCCATAGTGGTTCCCAGCAGTTATGCCTATCCAGCAACATTCGAGCTTGCACCTGATCGTCCGACGACAGCGCCCCGAAGTGGTCGCGAATTTTCTGCAAGCACCATACCCGATAGAGTGACCAGCGGGCTCCGCGATATTGCACCTTATCTATTTTGGCATCAAAGCGCCTTTGGCCTGAAGAGACAGCCTCACTGTTCGCGCATAGGTAGGGAAGATAGGCACTGCCAATCTCGTCCAGAATTGGCCCCCAGTCTTCTGGAATGCCATCCAGGAGGTGGCCAGTACAATCTTCCAGGCGAGTATTCCAGAGTCTGGCAATCCATTCAGAAACCGCCGGGGCTTCCTGCCGCATAATTTCCGCTGGCACTGGATCCAGCCCAAAGTGTCTGAACATCGGACCGGAAAATCCAACGTCCGCCAAACTGGGTTTGTCCCCAAGCAGAAAAGGTCGTTTTGAGAAGATGGCTTCCAACTGCTCCAGGGTGCGGTGATATATGGCCTCCACACCGGGTACTTGATCTGCTGTTATTCCGTCACCCGTGGTATAGCCATCCCGTTGTCGCTTGGTGATGACCAGGCGTCGCAGCCAAATTGGCATATAAGCCGCTTGTCCCGACGTGGTTTCTTCGGCTAGCAGCGTACTGCCGAAGCGAGCACCTCGAGTATAGTGCCAGCGATAGTGCATGGCGGGGCGCCAGAGCCACTCGTCTGCATAGTCTTCGAGTAACAGGCTGAAAAACCGCTGCAGCGGATTTAGTGGAGTGACTGTAGGGTTGGGAAATTCGTTCTCAAACCACGCAATAATCGGCGTACTATCACTCATCCAACGGCCATCGGCTAGACCCACAGCCGGATTTTGAGTGGAGCCGAGTTTTTCGAAGATGATTTTTGCATTTTCTCCAGCAAATACCGGCTCTAAGTGGTAGGGAATGCCCTTGATGCGAAAATAGTTTTCGAGCTTGCCGGTGAAGTAGGAGATGCTGGAACCATAGAGGGTCAGTGGTAAAGCGGGATTGGATTCCATGATTGAATTACTCTCCAGTTTTCACGGACTTCTGTCTTTGTGAGAGTATTTCACAAACCACCCGTCTACCAACAGCGTAGTTTTCTCGTGACGAGTTGTGAGCTGTATATACTAAAGTGCCAAAATATTTGTGGTATGAACCACCGGCCCAGTGGGCACCCCGGTGGGTGATCCACCGGCTGGCTCAATGCTGACAGCGAGACCTTTGGACTGTTTCAACAGTGCCAATAAGCCAGCGGGCAGAGACCTCTGAGTGCTCTCACCGCTTACTGGCAATAAACCCATAGAAATTGGATTGCCGGAAACGGGTAGCATCCACAGTTCAAAGACCTTATCGACGTCCGCCGCCTCTGCGTTTACTGCGCGAGCGGATACCTCACCTGTTTGCAGGTTAGCACTGATTAGCCACAAAGGAGCACTTGCCTCGCCAATTAGGCCTATGTGATCGGGTCCGCTGCGCTGAGTAACCGGTACGACCATGAATATCACAGCCAGTGCCAATGCGCTGGTTAGTGCGCTCCAACTGCGCCAGAAACCCAGGGAATGCCAGACGCCGCTTTTGGCCTGCGGCCAAATTCGATTTTCGATGGCGCGCCAACTCTTTCCCGGTGGCTGCAGGGGCTGAGTTGCTGCGCAAAGCGCGCCCAGGCGAGATTCCCATCGCCACACCGCCTCGCGGATATCCGAGCGCTCGCGTTGCAGGGTTTCAAAACGGTGACGTGCAGCTCCCACCATTGTGCCCAGTACATATTCGCTGGCCAGCGCTTCAATGAGTTCGGGGTTATCGTATTTCACTGTTCCAGGCACTCCCGCAACCGTGCCAGTCCGCGACGTATTCGGCTTTTAACCGTTCCAACAGGCGTTTTTTCTACCGATGCGAGTTCTTCATGAGTAAAGCCGTTGATGAAGGCGGCCACAATGCTGCGGCGCTGCAATTGCGCGAGTCTGTCCAGGCATTCCTGTAGCAAATCTGAAAATTCATTTGTGGCAGACAAAGAGAGCGCTTGGGGTACTATTGCCTGCTTCTCGAAGTTTTGGCGACGATTTGCAGCTCGCAGTAAATCCAGAGCGCGGTAGCGTGCGATGGCGATGATCCATGACAGCACTTCACCCCGTTCGCTGTGATACTCACTCGCGCGGCTCCAGACTTTGACATAGGTGTCCTGCAAAACATCCTGGGCTGTTGCTTTGTCGGACAACATTGACATCAGCACGGCATACACTCTCGGTGATGTGCTGCTATAGAGTGTTTGAAAGGCGTTGCGATCACCGAGCGCAGTGCTCGCCAGCAACGCTTCAAGTTCTTTTTGCTGATCGGCCATGCAGGTTTTCCGTCGCGCGTTCGAGTAAGCTAATATCTTGCGCTTCTCGTTGCATCTTCGCATTCATTTGCGCACAACGAAAGGCCATTTTCGGTTGGTTTTTAATGTCGAGATAGAACAGGGTCATTTCTCTTGCGTGACGAAAATCCTTTTCGTTGAACCACCGCTGAAACTGTCTATCCATTGTTTCGACGTCTTGGTGGATATTATGTCCCATCTGTTTTCGGGCGACTAATTGTCGAACCGCTATAGCGGGGACTTGTTGCAATCCTGATGTGAGTGTCAGAGCTTCCTGGTATCGACCTTGCCAAATTAAAAGATCTGTTAGTGCGGTTCGTGTTTGAACTGCTGGGAAGCTATGGAGTGACTGTCTATAGAGTTGTTCAGCTTGCTCGGTCATACCAAGGTCTTGAGCAAGCTGTCCATGCACAGACCAGCGCCACGCGTTAAGGCGCGAATGCTCGGTGGCTTGTGGTAAGCGTTCCAGCCCCTTATAAGCTGCTGTCTTTTCCTCGGTTGTAGCGGCAAGTGTAGCGAAGCATATAGTACCCGCTGTGGGCGACACGCTTAGGACTACGCGGCCACAGGCATTTCGCGCCTTCTCGGTCTGGCCGGAAACTGAAGAAACGGCTGCGTTCAATAACCAGGCTTGTCCATAGCCGGGTTGCGCGGCGAGCAAGCGCTCCAGTATTTCCTGGGACTGTTCGAACCGGTGCGCGGCCTGAGCGAGCCAGGCCTTTTGCAGGAGTTGTTCCGGACTTGTGTCCCGCTGGTCCCGCGCTAGTTTTTGCTCTGCCATGTCCAGCAGTCTGTCATCCCCTTGCAATGAGTAACGCTCTAGTAACTGCTCCATCGTGCTCGTTTCCGATTCAAGCGTGGTGTTTGAATGCGCGGAGCTGGCTTCACTCGACACAGAGTGCGCCAGGGCGTTGCCGGTCAGCGCGATGCTGACCAGTGCGATTGCCAAACTATTGTAGTAGATCTTCAAAATCCTCTCCCTGCGCATCTTGCGCAAATTGCAAATCGTTGACCTCACTCGGTGTGTTGTTTGCCCGTTCTGAAAAAATTGTGCGAGCGAAATCCGCGAATGACTGCATAGCTGGCGGTTCCCCAGGCGGTGGCTCCGCCGGCGGGGGTGGCGGCGGCTCGACGATTGCTGAGGAACGATTGCTGTTATCTGAGCAGGCGCCAATGATGGTTAGGCAGGCCAGCAGGGCTATTTTAAGTTTCATGATTGAATTCTCCGCTGTTAATCAATAGGTGTTGGCAGTGGCGCATTGACTGGCGAGCCAGGATAGGGGGTGAGTAGATAGGGGAATGAGTTGTTTAATTCCACTGCCGAGAGCGGTGCGCCGTCGGTCAGCGGAACGCTGCCAATTACCGCATCGTCTGGAGAGCAGAAACCAAGGTTGACCCCGCTGCCGCCCTCGCCAAGGGGTAGATCGTGGCAAAGTGCACCCATCACCACTCGCAAGGCTATATCCACAGTATCGTCACCGGGACGCCGACCGTTGGGAAATCCGGCGACATCCCCAGCGGCGACACCCAGTGGCTGTTGTGCGGCTCGCGGTGTCACCGGTAAAGCGGTGTTCAAGCGAAGCATTTCCCCGGCCGTTGCCTGTGAAAACTGATTCACGCCCTCAAAGCCTGTTAAAAACGCCGCTACCAGATCTGTGCGCGGTAGGTTCACTGGCGCGAGCGTTTCAAATGCTGTGCCCAGGGTGGCATTGACCGCGTCGCGGAACAGGCTGTCGAGTATGGCGGGAAGTACCGGGTTGGTGACAAAATCCGCGAATTGTCCGTCATTCGCCGGGTGACTGCCGTTAAATCGATCTTTCATGTCGTAGCCGATAACCAGTTCGTTCACCAGTGGCGAGCCCAGTCGAGAGACTTGTGTCCAGGCTCCGCCCACGACTTCTGGTTTATCAAATGTGGCAGTGGGATTTAGAATCGTGGCCTGGCGCAGACTGGCTGATGTCCAGGCTCCAATAATTCCCTCATCGGCGGCCACACAATCACGATGGATTTCCAGCGCCAGGGAGGTCACGTTATTTCTCGCCAACGCGTTGCGACTGGCGTCTTGCGTAATACCGCCTGGAAAACCACCTCCATCTCCGGCACCGGGACTACTGTCTCCCTCAACGGGTACGAAATTGACGAGGTCAAACACCTCGCCCAGCGCGAGCTTGAAAGCCTCGTGACGCTGACCTACGAACACTCTGCCGCTAGTGTTGCAGCCGGGAATATCTACTTCGTGGATAAAACTGCGAGCGTAATCTTCGTAGTTGCCAGGCCCACCAAATGTCTTGGTACCCGAATAATCAAAGGGTTTACCAAAGCGGGTACTGCCATCGCTCCTCGATGTCAGCAGCTCGGCGTTGCCGCTGCGCCTAAGACCATTGACCACGGAAACACTGTAGCTTTCGCTGTGGTTGAGGCCCGATGCGCCCTCCGTAGAAATCGGGCCGATGTTACGTAGCACCGAAGTCACTGATTTATCGCCAATTGTCAGCGGAATAACCCCCGCTTCGGGTAGCGCGTCAGTAAACTGAAATTGAAAGCTGATGTCTTCCAAGGCATCCCCATCGTTGTCGATGTGAATCTCGTAAAGTGCGTTGCTGTCGAGGGGAAAATAGTTGGGGCCTCCATAGGGGGCCTGCACCGGAATATAGTTTGCGACAAGGGTTACGTAGTCTTCTCTTCCTGGTTCATAACTCATAAACAGGTAGAAATCAGTTGCATCGACTTGCGGGTATTTCCCAATATAGGGAGCTTCGCGGTGGCTGGAACCCTGTGCGCTAGCGCTGAGAATAGCTGCCAAAGAGGCAGTGAGAAGTTGTTTTTTCATGTGTTACTCCTGAAAAGTGGTGTATTCAGGGCTGTAACGTTTGTCGCTAGCTGTTTGGATGCATCGGGAGAAAATTTTTTTTAAAAGATTCCCATTAGGGGTGCTATAGCATTATCTACCACATAGCCACCGGGTTAATGATCATCTGCACCGCGCCTTTTATGCGCGCCTGTCCAAGAACGAACATAAACTCGTGTACTTCCTCGCTGGCAAGGCGACCGGTGTTCATGGTTTCCAAAAGATAGATGCCTCTATTCTTTAGCATTTCAACGTGCCCGTAGAATAGTTTGTCGCCGGGTGCAGCGGGCATCGCATCTATGCCCCAGGTATCCGCTCCGACAGCCATCGGATCCAACGACCCCATGTAGGCAAACGCTTCGTTGGTGAGTCCCGGCTGGCCTGCACCCCAGGCGGTGGGGTTCGACTCCAGCATGCCGTCAGTCCAACCTGTGTGGAACAAGACAACGTCGCCTTCGCGAAATGTCACTCCCTGCGCTTTTGCAGCAGCCTTAATATCGTCGGAACTGATCGCTTGTCCTGCCGCCATAGTGGTAACACCAAAGTGACGAGCCATATCCACCATGACGCCGCGACCAATCATCGGGGGAACCTGGTGAGTGCCCAGCTTTTTGAGACCTGAGATATCGATAAAATCCACGGCGGCATTGCAGTTGTAGTACAGGCCGGCTTCGCCCATGTGTCCCAGTCCATCAAGCTGCGAACCTATGCCGAACCACAATTGTGCTATGTCGTCGTTATAGACCACGGGCCAGCCGAAATCTTGAGTGAGGTCGCGGCCGTTGTGCTGTCCCGGTTGTACCACTTGCAGTGACATTGTCCTCGGCGGAAAGGATGGCATTGCAGGGTCGACGACGATGCCCAACGGGTGGCTTTGTCCTTTTTTGACCAGACGGCTGGCCATTAGCACTCTGTCTGGATCAACGTGGTTTGCTGAGCCGATCTGATCGTCTGCGCCCCAGCGTGAGGGTTTACACTCCTGCGCGTAAGTATCGATAGATAGCGCAAACAGACTGCTCAGCACAATGGAAAGAAAACCGTATTTAAAAGTTGTCTGCATGGGATTACTCCGTTTTAACGTGGGGTCTATGCTCTTGGGTACAAGACCTTGTTGGATGCGTTAGCCGCAACTAAATTGCCCGTTTGAGCCATCAGTATTTTCGTGGGGTTGGCAGCGATCTGGCCAACCGTATTTTTGCCAGGCATGGACTAAGCCGAGGCGCTCTGCGAAGGCGGGAAATTTGGGGTGCTGACGCAGTTTTCGGTGTGTTTCGCTGTCGTCCCAAATCGTACCTATCATTCCAGAGTTCAATGGGTAAGGGTGGCTCACGAAGGTCTTCATGAAACGTTCGGGACCGCCCACGGCAAGATATATAAGCATTATGTAGGTGTTGGCGCGAGAGCCTGGCTCGTCAAAATAGTGGTCTAGCATTTCGGTCGCTCGTCGTTGTGCCTGTTGGTCATCGAGAGCGATGGCCCTCGCTAGCATTAACCAGTGCTGCTGATCCTGAAACAGCGGGCTATACCTGTGCCTATAGCTATCCGGCAAATTGATCCAGCAATCGTACGCTTCTTGTGGTTGGTTTTGATTCTTCAATATCGTGCAGCGTTGTGCAGCGGCAGGCTCAAATCCCAGGTCATGACTCGCTTTGAGTAGGGCGATTGTACGATCGAGGTTTCCTATCGATTGATGGGCTGTCGACAGGTTTAGCAAGCCTATGGAATCGGTCGGGTCCCAAAGAAGACCTTGCTCCATTAGCGTTGCGGCGTATTCCGAGCGTCCGATAGTGCTGTGGTAGTTACCTCGCCTAATCGCCAAAAATGGTTGATAGGGGCTAAGCGAATAAGCCTTCTCAATCGCATCGATCGATCCTGCAAAGTCCAGATCGTAATCAAGCAGTATCGTTTGGACGTAGTGGCCCATGGCGAGGTCGGGATCGAGGCTTAATGCTCGATTGACAGAGTCTCGTGCAGTGGCGACAAGACCCGGGATTTCGCTGCTCAGAGCCGTCAGACCCAGATACAGATTGGCCTGCCCCAACCAGGCCCAGGCTGCGGCAAATTTAGGGTCAAGGGAAACAGCCTGCCCCAGCAGTTCCTTCGCTTTGGTTTTGTTGCGATGGCCGAATTGGCGCGACAATGCGCGCCCCTGGAGAAACAGATCGTAGGCAAGTCTGTTATTTGTCAGCTTGGGTACATAGCGCTCTCCGGATGAAAGGTCGAGTACCAAACCCAGGTTTTCTGTGATCTGGCGGGCAATCTTTTCCTGTAAGTCAAAGATATCGCTGATATCACCGTCGTAGCTTTCCGACCACACATTAGATCCGTCTTGCGCTTGCAGCAATCTGGCCGTTATTCGTACCCGGCTACCTTGTTTGCGCAGCGATCCTGTTAGTAAGTGGGAGACTGCCAGAGCCGAGTGGATTTCGGCGATATCGCGTTCAGAGTCTCTGAACGCAAAGGACGACTTGCGCCCCATAACCCGCAGTTCTGGAAATTGCACCAGAGCATTGAGAATTTCTTCGGCCAGTCCATCGGCGAAGTACTGCTGATCGCCTTCAATGCTTAAATCTTCGAAAGGCAGCACCGCGACGGATGCTTGCGCGACGCTCGCGCTGTTAGAGTAAGCGGTTGAAGTCTCGGAAGCTGTCGTCTTGATCGGGACAGCTTGCTGGTGGTTGCCCAGCAGATAGAAAAGCAGTGCTGCAACAAGAGTGGTCACCAACACTGCGAGCGTCCGTGGGCGGGTTAATCGATCGTTGGCCCAGCCATCTCCACCGTGCGGCTTGGCCACGCCATGTGTTGCAGAACCCTCAAGGGGTGGCGCTATTGCATTGTTGACTATCTTGCCAGCACCCGTTTCGACAGCTTGCTCGCCGACGTTGACACAGACTTCCGCGGCCAGGCGATAGCCACGCTTTGGCACCGTGTCGATATACTGATTCCCGCCGCGAATTTCGCCAAAGGCTCTGCGCAAAAGAGAGATCGCTCTAGACAAGCTCTCATCCCCTCCAGCATTTTCACTCCACACCTGGTCCAAAAGATCAGCACGACTCACCACGTTGCCAGCATTGTCGACCAATACCTGCAACAGGTTCATCACCTTCGGTTCCATTGAAAAGGACCCTGCTGGACTCTCTATGGACAGTGTGGAGAAATCGACATGAGCATCTCTTATTAGAATTTTTGTTGCCGCTTCCAAGTGACCAGCAATCTCCTTTGCCTATGCGAGAGGGACACTGCCCGGCCTCTCTCTATCGGATGAATCTAACATATGTCGTGCTTGTTCGTTTTGCAAACGCACTTCCACAAAGCGGGTGAATGAGCAGTGAATAAGCAGTCAATTCTAGGTCAACTCGCCATTTATCATAGGTTTAGGCCAAACCTAAGAAAAACTTAAACTTTAAATCAGGACTCATCGGCGATCCGCAATGCATATTCAGCGACGAACAATGAACAAAGGCAGTCGGCAAGGTGTACGCCCTATCGTCGATAGATAGTGTTGAACGGCTCGCTGGAATAAAACCAATAAATAACGCCCTAGGGCGGAGAATGCAGAGAGTGCAGAGAGATAAGTCATGAAAAAACAGGTTTTTGATGTGTGTGTCATTGGTACCGGTGCCGGGGGTGGGGTGATGATTGACCAGTTGACCGCTGCCGGATTTTCAGTGGTGGCATTGGAGAGAGGCCCCTATCTCAGCACTAGCGAGTTCGATGATGACGAACTGCGCAACCCCGTGCGTGACCTGGTGTTTTCGCCCAATCAGGAAGAGTCCTTCTTTAACGCGGCCACCGGCGAAACTCAAACAGGGAGTTTCAGTCGAATATCGCATTGCGTGGGGGGCACAATCTCACACTGGGACGGTATGTCCTGGCGCTTTCGTCCCGACGAGTTCAAAGTCTTATCAACCGAGGGTGCTGTGGCGGGAGCCTCATTGGCCGACTGGCCTATCAGCTATGAGGATATGGCGCCTTTTTACCAAAAAGCCGAGTGGGACTTCGGTATATCAGGCACCGCTGGCGCGCATAAGACCGAGGGTGCTCGCGCACGTGGCTACCCCAATCCGCCTCATCCCTATCGCACCGCGAGCAAGATGATTGAAAAAGGCGCAAAGGCAATGGGTTACAAACCATTCCCGATACCACTTGCGATCAATTCGCAGGTCTATGGAGGTAGACCCGCTTGTGTACGTGGGGGTGCTTGCCGGGGTTATGGCTGCCCTATTCACGCTAAATCAACCACCTATTCGATCTCTCTGCCTCGAGCCATGGCGACGGGGAAGCTCGATTTGCGAGCCGATGCGATGGTGTTTGAATTGCCAATGAAGGATGGGCGAGTCACTGGAGCTCGCTACCTGGATGCTAAAGGCAACGCTCACGAGGTGCTGGCGAAACATGTGATCTGCGCAGCGGGGACTATTGGCACTCCTCATCTTATGTTGCAGAGCTTGTCTGGTCAGTCAGTCGATGGTTTGGGCAATAGCTCAGGTTTGGTGGGTAAAAATCTGCAGTTTCATCACTTTCCCAGTGCAGTGGCTGTTTTTGACGATGATATGCGTGGTTACACCGGCTTTGAGGGTCATGTCGCCTTCGATGATCTGCATGCCAGTGATTCCAAGCGAGGCTTTATTCGCGGTGGCGTGGTGATAGAGGCCAATATTTTTACCCACCAGCCGATCATGCATAGCCTGGCGCTGGCTGGGCCGGAAAATAACTGGGGTGCCGGACTGAAAGATCATATGCGCGACTTTTCACGCACAGTGCATTTCGCAGGCGTGTGTGAAGAGCTCCCCATGGAGTCCAACCGAGTTGAGCTCGATCCCAATATCAAAGATCGTTTTGGTCTGCCAGTGCCGCGCATTACTAAAACCAATCATGCCAATGATATTGCGATGAGTTACTGGTTTGAGAAACGACTAGCCGAAGTGGCCGAGGCGGCGGGTGCGAGTAAGCTTGTGAGTCCATCGATTCCCGGGTTGGATATTAAACGCGATGAACCTGTCACCGGTGCCGAACACAATCACGGCACCTGCCGCATGGGCAATGATCCCAACACGTCGGTACTGGACAAGTGGTGCCGCAGCCATGAAGTGCCCAATTTTTGGGTAGCAGATGGGAGTTCTATGCCCACCAACGCGGGTTACAACCCCACGCTTACGATACTGGCAAACGCTTATCGAATCTCCGACTATTTTATTCGTCAATCTGCGAGGCATTCTCTATGACTATCAATAAAGACACAGCACTTAGCCGTCGCTCCTTGTTGCGCGGCAGCTCGGTTTTGGGTGGCGGACTGCTGTTAGCCGTAAACCTGCCGCGACCGCTTGCAATGGCGGCAATGGAGAATGCTACTCCAGTCGTATTCAACCCCTCGCAGTGGGTCACAGTAGAGGCTCTCACCGGAAGGATTATTCCCACGGATCATCAGCCCGGTGCTATTGAAGCCAACTGCGTGAACTTCATCGACAAGACGCTGGCGAATGAAGATGCGCAATCCAGGCCCGACTTCATGGCTGGTTTGGTATCGCTCAACAGTGTTTGTAGGAAAAAACTGAGTAAACCTTTTATTGAGCTGAGCGTCGATCAGCAGGATCGGGTGCTGTCTGAACTCGAAGCGGATACCGCCGTTGCATGGCCCAACACGGGACCGGCTGGGAGCGTATTTTTCGAGTTGCTGCGCGCACTGACCATTATGGGGTTTATGGCTGACCCCAAATATGGGGGGAACGCCGATCTGACGGGGTGGCGAGTGGCCCGCTATCCCGGGCCGCGACATCACCAAGGGGGTTATACGCCAGCGCAAATGCTGGGAGAAGAAGAAATTATTACGCTGTGGGGAGACAAAATGTAGCGCCCCCGCCGGGGAGAACGCTAGCAAAAAAGTATCCGCGCGATAGTACCGAAACGCCACGATATAGTTTTGAGTTTTAGCTACAATTGCCTTGAGCTCAATATTGTGGTCTGCGCTTGTCCGTTCGAGCTGGCACGCTTCCTTGGAGAGCCTGATTTTTCTGAAGCTGAGAGGTAAAGCATGTTGGATCTCCTGAACGATAAGGACATGATTGCGCGTATTTTCAATCATATTGATAACAAGACAACAGACCTTGGAGAGTCGATATGGAGGGAGCCTGCAGCGAGTTACCTGTCTGAGGAGCGTTTCGAAGCAGAAATTGCCCTATTGAGAAAAATGCCTATCCCCTTTTGCCCCTCTGCCATGTTGCCAGAGAGTGGCAGTTACCTGGCAAGGAGAGCATCGGGAACGCCACTGCTCGTTGTGCGAGGGGATGACGGCGCGGTTCGAGCGTTTATCAACGGCTGCCGTCATCGCGGTATGCCGGTAGCTCAGGGTAGTGGATGCGCCAAAGCTTTTGTGTGCCCCTATCATGCCTGGACCTATGGTCTCGAGGGGCAGCTCAAAAACATACCAGGAGAACATGGCTTTCCGGGCGTCGATCCCTTGGAACACGGCTTGGTTGAGGTAAGTGCAATTGAAAAAGGCGGCCTGGTCTTTGTTCAGCAAAATGGCTCGATTGATCTGGCAATGCTCGAAAATACGCCTGACTTTTTTACCGACGAGCAGCAGTACTTCGATCAGAGCGACTATACCGACGAAGCCAATTGGAAGTTGATTGCGGAAACCTCCATGGAGGGCTACCACATCAAGGCTCTTCACAAACAAAGTTTCTACCCCTACGGCTTGGACAACATCACTGTGGTAGAGAATTTTGGCTCTAATTCACGAATTACTTTTCCTTTTCGTCGCATAGAGAAGCTGCGCGAGGTTGAGCCGGACCAACGCTTGATTGATGGCATGGTGACGTCTGTGTACCAGCTTTTCCCCAATGCCCATGTTTCTGTTCTGTCCAAGCATTCATCGATGATTGTTCTTGAGCCGCTGAGCCCAACTCGAACACAGCTATTGATTTATCGTGTAAGCAACAGAACTCAAGATGGATCTTCTGTTGATCTGGAAGAAGCAAAAAGAGATGCGGTGTTTGTGAAGTCGGCTGGTCTCGATGAAGATCGCGAAGCCGCTCGCGCTATTCAAGCCAACTTGAATGCCAACGCCAGCAGCCAACTTACATTCGGTCTATTTGAAAAGGCCATCGTGCACTTTCATCAAAACCTCGAAGAACATTTGGCCAATTAGTGGGGTTCATGTGTCGCCCACGATGAAGAAAAGCGATATAACTTGCAGCTACGATAGCGTGCCTTTACGCTCGCACCAGGATAGATTCGAATTTTCTGAGCAAATGGCAATTGTAGGCGTGGATTGTTCGTCCCGTCATTCCCCCAATAAAGGATAGAGATTATGGCTCGTTTTACCCTCCAATTTTTGACCGTTCTTTTCATCAGTATCGCGTCGGTCAGCGTGAGCGCGGCCGAGCGCGCAGCTACCGTGTTGATCACCGGTGCCAACCGTGGCATCGGATTGGCGATGGCGGAGAGCTTTAGCAAAGCAGGCTACTCGGTGATTGGCACTGCGCGAAATCCTGACAAAGCCATCGACTTAAAAAATCTTTCAGCCAGGGTAGTGCAGCTCGATGTTTCCAACCCGGAGAGCGTAGCGGCTTTTGCCAAGCAAATCGGCAATCAACCCATCGACATTCTTATCAATAATGCTGGCATGCTCAGTAGAGAAGCATCAGATTTTGAGAAGGTGGATATCGAGGCTCTGGTGACTGAGTATCAGGTTAATGCCCTGGGCCCGTTGCGCGTGACGCAAGCGCTGCTGCCTAATGTTCTCGCCGGAGAGCGCAAGATTGTGGCAAACATCAGCAGCTTGTTGGCCAGCATGGAGCTTAACAATTTTGGTTGCTGCCTGGGTTATGGCGGCAGCAAGGCGGCACTCAACAGCTTCACCAATTCTCTGGCCGATAAAATGGCCGACAGTGGAATTGCTTTTGTGATGCTGCATCCCGGTTATGTGAAGACCGATTTGAATGGTGGGGCAGGGAGTATCACCACCGCGCAAAGCGCATCTGCTTTGTATACCGTCATCAGTGGATTGAGTGCGGCCGACAATGGTAAGTTTCTCAAATTTGACGGCGAAACGATGCCCTGGTGAACTTGACGGAATAGGTTCTCCCTAATCCTCGAGCAATTTGGCGTTGTAGTTTAGTGCTCTAAGCCGGGCCAGGATAGCTTGATTCTGTTCTGCGTCCCTGGTTTCCACGGTCAAATACAAATCTGCCTTTTTTACGGGCACGCTCGCAAACATCCGCTGGTGGGAAACATCCAATATGTTTCCCCCGAATTCGCCAATCGCTTCAGCGACTTCTGAAAGTGTACCTGGGGAATCGTCAATCTCGACGAGGAAGCGGACAATTCTGCCTTTTTTAACCAGGCGTCTCATCAGCAGGGAGGCGAGTATTCGAGAGTCGATATTGGCGCCGGACAAGATCAAGGCTGTTTTATGATTTTGAAAAACACGGGTATTCGATAGAACAGCCGCGAGGGCCGCCGCGCCAGCGCCTTCGGTAACGGTTTTTTCGATGCTCAGGAAAAGATTGATAGCTTCTTCGATAGAATCCTCGCTGACAACAAGCATCTCATCAACCAATCGTCTAATGACTTCTAGTGTTAGATCTCCGGGTTGTTTGACTGCGATTCCTTCGGCTATTGTCGTACCGCCCTCGGTTTTCACATTCCCGTGTAATGCGTTTTGGACGCTTGGATAGGCATCGACTTCTACGCCAATGATTTTGATATTCGGATTGATAGCTTTTGCTGCGGTAGCCACTCCGGCGATAAGACCTCCTCCGCCAACCGGCACTACAATGCAATCCAGGTTTGGCTCTACGGCCAACATTTCCAGTGCCACTGTGCCTTGCCCGGCCATGATGTCCATATCATTATACGGGTGAACAAATACCAAGCTCTCTGCGGCGGCTACCTCATTAGCATGATTAGCCGACTCATCCAGCGTGTCGCCAAACAGGATAACCCGGGCATCGAAGTTTTTTGTGTCCTGTACTTTCACGTTGGGGGTGTTTCGGGGCATCACGATGGTCGCTGGAATATTCAATCGCTGGGCGTGATAGGCGACCGCTTTGGCGTGATTTCCCGCCGACATGGCGATCACACCCGCCGTTGCCCCCTGTTCCTTCAATAAGAGCAATTTGTTGAGTGCTCCCCGGTCCTTGAAGGAGGCGGTGAACTGAAAGTTCTCGAATTTTAAGTACAACTCGGTTCCTGCCATGGACGACAGCGTTTGTGATTTCTCGAAGCGAGTGTTTACCGTTGCCGTCGCAATTCTCGTTGCTGCGTTCTCAATGTCTTGCAAAGTTAAGGTCATAGACCTGAATGGTAGGTTATTCCTGTGGATTCGCATAAGAAAATATTCTGTATTTCTGGTCAATTGTCACTTACATTGGTCTGGTCGCGTGAGGGGCCCGATAACTTCCCCACTAAACTATTCAGTAACTAATACAGTAAATCGTCCAGTAACCCATTCTCTAACAAGGTCCGTAAAAGGAGTCAGTCTGTGAAAGTACTATCTAAAGTAACCCTACTCATCGTGACATTGTCACTCTCCAGTTTTGGTCAGGCGGAGGAAGTGATCAAGCCTGCCAAGATGGATCGCGCAGATATTAGCGGAGATATTTTCTCCAGGCCCGATGTCACCAAGACCGATGAAGATGGCGAAAGTGTCTTGGATGTGACGTCGCTAATGAGCAGCGATGGAAAGTTTGCCTCGGGGATGTACCAGGCCGGTAAGTCACGTTATGAGATCAACGAGCCCTACGGCGTTGACGAGTTCATGTATTTTCTCAAGGGTGGGGTCACCCTCACCTCCAGTGATGGTAGTGTTCAGCGCATCGGCGCCGGAGAAGCAGTAACGGTGCCGAAGGAGTGGACCGGTATATGGGAAACTGATGGCTATACCAAGATCTGGGTTATCTATTCCGAAGATGGTTCTGCGCTAGAGTAAGTTGGTAGTTGCTCTGTTGATCGTTCGAGCGAAACTAATCTAAACCCCGTAAACCTGCGTAAGTTCAGATACGCCTCAAAAACTATCCAGCAGGAGCTGTATTCGATGAAGTTCGCTTATCACGCCACTATGTGCCCGCCCGATGAGTACCTCCCTCTCGCCATCGCTGCCGAGGAAGCGGGGTTCGATACTTTCACTTTCCCGGACAGCATCTGCTACCCGAAGGAGGGGTCGGATGTTTACCCCTATAACGATGATGGTACCCGTGAATTTTTGGATGGAGTGCCATTTCTCGAGCCTTTTGTGGCGATTCCCTATCTTGCCGCCCATACCAAAAAGCTGCGCTTCACCACTTCGGTTATTAAGCTTGCGATAAGACAACCTGTGATCGTCGCCAAGCAGTTGTCCTCTTTGGGTGTATTGCTGGGTGATCGCTTTGGGTTTGGTGTGGGCATCAGCCCCTGGCCAGAGGATTTCATGGTAAGCCAGATTCCCTGGGAAAAGCGTGGCAAGCGAATGGACGAAATGATGGAGATCATTAACGGTCTTATGAGCGGTGAGTATTTTGGTTACGAGGGTGAGATATTCCAGATAGAGCCGATTAAACTCTGCCCCGTGCCGCAACATCATATCCCACTGCTTGTGGGTGGACACGCTAAACCCGCCCTGCGTCGTGCGGCGCGATTGGGCGACGGTTGGATTTCTGCTGGATCTTCCATCCATGAGTTGCGTGACATGATTAGTCAGATAGAGAGTTTCCGCAAAGACTACGGCAGAGATCAGATCCCCTTTGAATATCACGCCATGACAGAAGCCGCCTACTCCAAAGAGGGCTTGCAAGATCTCGCGGCAGCGGGCGTCACAGAGGTGATTATAGCCTTCCGCAACCCCTATGACGGGAAACCTGATACCCAATCCGTGGAAGAAAAGATAGGAATGATTAACTGGTACGCCGAGAATGTCATCCAACCCTATAACGCAGCGTGACGTTAGCGGGCGCGAGGACGGTCACGATTGGCATTCGGAGAGCTCAGGCGTTGTTGGTTCACAAGTTTATAATATCCCTGGTACTGATCTTCCTAGGCGGTTGTCTCGGCATGCCCGAAGCGGTGAAACCTGTGCAGGACTTTCAACTCGATAGGTATCTGGGTACGTGGCATGAAATAGCGCGTCTCGACCATTCTTTCGAAAGAGGGCTTGAGCAGGTTACTGCGGAATACTCTTTGCGAGACGACGGTGGAGTCAGGGTTTTGAATCGTGGCTTTTCCAGTGAAACTGGGGAGTGGCGAGAGGCCGAGGGCAAAGCGTTTTTTGTCAACGAACCCCAGGAAGGATATCTAAAAGTATCTTTCTTCGGCCCTTTTTATGGCTCCTATGTCATCTATGAGTTGGATAAGGATAACTATCAGTATGCCTTTATCTCTGGCCCTGATACCTCCTACTTGTGGTTTCTGTCGAGAACTAAAACTGTCGAGCCTGCCATGATTGATAGATTTGTTGAGCAGGCGAGCTTGCTTGGGTTCGATGTCGATCAGCTTATCTTTCCCAGACAGCTGTAATAATTTCCTGTTTCGTTTTATGAATTTTTACGGAGCAAATCTCTAGGTGGCAGGTCGGGCTTTGCGTATGCCATACGATTGATTGTGACCGAACTGTGATAGGTATCCAATCCACTGAGCGCCACTGTGCCCGCGCTCTCAAGATCGACAGAGCCGTCCTCTCTCATGCTTTTCTCGGGGAGCTCCACCAATACTATCTCTCCGATAACAAGATGTGTGCCATTGATCTCTAATTCCTGATGTTCGCGCAGCGATAGGCCCAGTTTTATGCTGGCTTCGGCAACCAGAGGTGCATGAAAACCCTCCTGCCAGACCGCAGTAAGGCCGGTTGCGGTAAACTCGCTGGTGTCTCGATCATAACGAGCAGCGCTTTGGTGTGCTGCTTCGACTATGGCTGAAGTGACGTGATTTATGCTGTAAAAGCCAGTATTCAGAATGTTGTCTAGTGTGTGACGTTCTTCCCCGCCAGGCCTAATGATCATTGCGAGCAGTGGTGGAGCTGAGCCGAGGTGAACCACCGAGCTCATTATTGCGAGATTTGTGCGGCCATCTTCGCTAAGCGTGCCAATTAAATTCGCGGATTTAAACCCGGAGAGAGAATTGACAAATGCAGCTCTGTTTCTAGTGTTCATTGCTGCAATATCTGCTTGCTCGAGTTGCACTTTTAACCACCTCCGATGGTGTGTACTGACTGAATGCCAATTAGTCGTCTGGGCTTTCAGCTGTCTTCTATGAGTCGTGCACGACAGTAAGCAACCTTGATCGTTGTTCAATTGCTACTGATCTCCTTGCCGCTGTGCATTAGAGTAAGTTGATGGTCTGCGCGACCAAGCCACACATCGAGAGCTGGCTTCACGTCTTTGAACTCCAATCTGGTCTTACTATCAGGAACTTCCAAGCCTGTTTCGAGCGTGACCCTGCGCACCAGAACTTCCTTTGTTTGAGTGTCCACTATCCTGGCCTCAGCCAGAACTCGCACGGATTTATTTTCATAGGTCGCCTGTGAAATTCCTTTTACGGCGAGCGAGACAGGAATGTACTGATACCATTCCAGGTCATCAAAATGGACTTCTACGGCGGAAATTGCCGCTTCTAGTCTGATGGTAGAGGGGCCTTCTGTCTCAACCAAATTATACAAGCCGTTCTTTTTAACTTCCTCTTTGTAGCCCTCTGTCATGTAGGTCGAGATATCCTGAAAAAGCTTCTGCTGCTCTGGAGTCGCATCTGCCTTTTCAACACCGTGAATGATGGCAAACGGCGCGACCATTATGTTCTTATAAATAGAAAAGTCTGCCCCGGGTGTTACGCGGCTATGGGTTTCTTCCAGATTCTTCACTTTCTTGAGCCCGTCATAGCTTTTTAGAAAGCCTGAGTGACTGCTGACCATCTCTTGATTGGCGCAAGCACTAATTAAGGTCGATGCGATAAGAATGGTACCGCCAACCGCTGTTTTCAAATTCATAAATATCCCTTTTATCAAAACGTAGATTTCTGTTTATTACGAAATTACCCCGAAAAAACTCAGGCGTAGTTGCAGGCCAGGTCTAGAATCTGTCGTCGCGATCTCCGACAAAGTAATAAAGAGTCCAGTGCTCTTTGAACGCACCACGGGTAGGCAATACATGCGCTGATACTTGAGGATTTTTGTCTTGTTCACTCCAAACAGTGCGCAGTCCAGGGCCATCTTTACGTGGCAGATCTTCTCTGGTCCAACCGCTCAAGCAGGTATTGATGTTGTTGACGTCACTGTCAAACCACTGCCGGGCGACGCCCTCGTTCGGTGCCACTCTGGTGCAAACGTAACTTGTTTTTCCTTCACCCGTCTGCCAAATCTCGCAGCTATTGCCAACGGCATCAACTTTGGCTTCCCATATATTCATGAAGCGGTCACTGGTGCTTCTGCCGCGAACAGGCTGGAAGTCCTGATCATAAGACGTCACCAGACGATCAATTTTTTCACAGGCGGTCATGCTATCAGCCACAGATTGAAGCGAGTTTGGCGTACCAGTTACCGAACAGCCAGATACCATTATTGACGTTGCTAGGTAGATATATCGAATTCCGTGATGCATAGTCTCTCCCTGATCAGGTTATGAAAGTATAAGCTAGGTTAGTGGTTTGCTACCTCGGTTTCAATGCAGACAATTTCCTCTGGGAAAAACCGCGCTAAATACTTTTTAGTTTTTCGATTACATGCTGGTTGGCATGTTGCTCCAGCGTTGTGGAAACCGAGTTCAGTGCGACAGCGATGATAATACCTGTGAGCACCAAGCCAACAAGCGCGATAACAATGGATAGAATTTTAGATCTTCTTTTTGTTGGGCGAACATCCCCGTAGCCAACCGTTGTCGCTGTAATGAGTGACCAATACAAGCCATTGAACTTGCCCCAGTTTTCTATTTTACCGACTATTTGCCCAAGTAGGATTACGAAAATACTTAGCGAAAGCAGCAAGGGCGAGACCAATTGCAATGACACGAAAAAATGCTGGATAAAACTTATTGTGAATTCCATATGCTAGGTTTCTGATTCTCTATTTGATCCCGGCTTTTTCTCTGGCAGCTTTGTGCTTGATTTGCTGCTTTGCTGTGAGTCTGTAGCTCAAGTAGTACTTGTAAATGTTGGCGACGTACTGAACTGTTTCTCGACCAATATCCTGAGCCGCAATTATCTCTACGTTATTAAACCAGACATCGGGGTTCAGGCCCTGTGTGCGAGCCTTTTTGCGCAGGCTAATCATTCTTGCGGGCCCGGCATTGTATGCGCCCAGAGCCAGCAAGCTGCGATCGAGTTCGCTAATGCCCGGGTCTGAAAAGTAACGGTCTCTCAGAAAGCGCATGTACTTTATTCCCGCATGAATGTTCGGTTCTACTTCGTGGATATTGTCGATGCCAACCTGTTTACCAGAGGCCGTGGTGGGTAGCAACTGCATCACTCCAATCGCTCCTGCGTTACTGCGTGCACTTTGTTTAAGACGCGACTCCTGATAACCCTGGGCGGCTGCCATCAGATAATCGAGACCATATTGTTCACCGTAGGTCTGAAAGATATGCTCAAGATCTTCAAACCGTTGATACTCATCTTGGTGCAGAGCATTGGCCGCCCAATCGAAATCCCGCAAATATTCATTCACTAGCATATTGCCCGCCAGTGTCCCCTGTTTATGTGTCTTGACAAATTCGTTTAGCTTCGCTGCCATTTTCGGGCTGTCTTTTCGGAAGGCATAGGCAAGATGTCCATCAGTTCGAAATACAATATCGTTTCGAACGACCAGATCTTTAAAAACACCTTCCCACAGGTGTGTTTTATAGCCATCTACAATGGCCCAGGGGAGAAGCCCACTGTTGACCATCTCTATGAGATCATCATCTTCGAGTAACTCCGATATATCCTCCATTTTAATGGGTGCTTTACCTTCTAACACGAATCGCGCATTAAGTGTTTCTACACTTTCACGGTAGCTACTGGAGGCTCTTAAATGGATAGTTTTGCCAGCCAGCTGGTCAATATTGTCGATCTTCGGGGAGGAAGGGCCTGTGACTAATACTTCCTTGACCACTTTGCTTACTGGGTCGCTAAAAGCCACCTGCTTCGCTCTGTCGGAGGTGATGGTAAGCCCTGCGGCAATGATGTCGCCGCGTCCTGCGAGTAATGAGGGGATGAGTTCGTTGCGTGCCACCGGTACGAACACCACATAGACTTTTATGTTGCCACTTTTCAGATCTTTGTTTAATTTGTCTTCAAACTGGCTGAACATATCATGGACAAGACCTTTTTCCTGAGACCCGTCTATGTAGTAGCGACCCGCGCCGTAGACAGTCAGAATGCGTATGGTTCGACGCTCAATCATGGTATCCAGATCTCCAGTCCACGACCTGCTCAGTCCATCGCCGGGATTGGAAATTTCTTGCTCGGCAAGTGCGGTGTTGCAAATCACCAGCGCAATAACAGCAATAATGGAATGAACAAAATTGAATCTGGATAACATCAAGCCGATTTTCCTTGTGAGCGTGATACAGGTTACCAGTATAGGACGGATAGACCATTTGTCGCGACTGGAAAACTCACGCGGACGAACCAATTCCTGTAGACTGATAATTTTAGGAAATGACTGGAGTCAATCATGGATAGAAATTTAGCCAAGATCCAATATGGAGTATACACCGCAGCTTTCCTGTTACTGCTGTCGGCATGTGTCAGTGCACCACCTAAACCGGACGTAGACTTCAGCCCGGAATACAATTTTTCTGGTGTTGCCAAAGTCGGATTTTATGAAGGGTCCGGTGTGGTTTCTGGTGATCACCCCAACCAGGTAAGCGACATGCAGCGCGGTCGAGTAGACAAGTCGCTGAGATTGGCAATCGAAAGCAAGGGCCTAACTTTCGTCGAAGACCCCGCCCAGGCCGACTTGTTACTTTCATGGCACCTGAGCACCCAGGACAAAACTGATGTAAATACCTACGAGGTTGCCGTTCCTGGCGTCGGCGTAGGTTATCGTGGTTACTACGGCCGCTACAATCGCTACAGCTATTACGATTGCTGGAGTTGCATGCAGACTCAAACTGAAGTCTCTGTGCGCAACTATGTCGAGGGCACCTTCATTGTCGATATGATAGACCCGAAAGTGAAGAAGTCTGTATGGCGCAGTGTGGTGCACTCCAAACTAAAAGGTAAGCTTGAAAACGACCAGAATAAATACAATGCGGCGGGTCAGTTGATACTGGCTGATTTTCCACCGCAGTAATTCTTCGCTGTTTCAGAGCGCGCCGGAGCTGGACCGATTCAGCTTTGGCGTTTTAATCTTCTATGTTCCAGCCACCACCCAGGGCCACGTACAGACCTACGATAGAGTTATAATACAGCTGTAACGTTTCCGATCGAGCCAGCTCGGCATTAAATAAAGATCTTTCAATATCCAGCACTTCAAGATAGTCGACCACACCGCCATTGTATCTGGCTCGGGACAACCGGGCAGCGTTGCGTGCGGCCTGTGCTCTGCGTAACTGAGCATCCTTTTCCAGTTTATACGTGCGCACTGCTACTAATGCATCTTCAACGTCTCGAAAAGACTGTTGCAACGCATTCTCGTAGGACAAGTTCGCTTGAACTACCCGCTCCTGTGCCGCTTCGGCCTGTGCTTTTAACTGTCCGGAGTTAAGAAGCGGGGCGAGAATATTTGCGCCAAACCCCCATGTGTCGGCATCACTGGAATTGAGATCTGACAGATCAGAGCTTTCAACACCATAGCTTCCAGTTAGAGAGATCGACGGATAGCGCAGGGCTTGCGCAACACCGACGTTGGCAGTGGCTGCCATCAGCACTGCTTCTGCCTGAACCACATCGGGGCGGCGTTGCAACAGTGCCGAGGGCAAGCCTGCAGGCACCTCGGGCTGGAACTTTTGTTCGTACAAGGATTCGCCACGCGCTATCTCGCTGGGGTTGCGGCCCAGCAAAATACTCAATGCATGTTCCGTTTGCGCAATTTGCCGCTCAAAAGTCGCTGTTGCGGCCTGTGCAACTGCCACCTCAATATCAGCCTGATAAACATCCAGTTCCGGTACGATACCCTCATCAAAACGAGCTTGAATAAGTTCCAGGCTATCTAGTCGTGCTTGTAGTGTTTGTTCAGCCACGTCCAACCTGATGTCGAGATCGAGTAACAGCAGATAGGTACTTGCCACAGAACTCACCAGGCTTATGGTCACGTTTCGGTGCGCTGCTTCGGTAGCGAGTAAATTCGCGCGCGCAGCCTCTGAGGCGCGACTGTACTGCCCCCACAGGTCGATCTGAAAACTCAAATTGCCTGTTGCGCTAAAGAGATCATTCGCTCGCGCACCGGGTACCAGGTCACGACTTTGCCTATTTCTTCCAAACGAACCTCCCAGATTGAGAAACGGGAACTGGTCCGCTCGCACTGCTTGAACGGTCAAACGCGACTCGGCAATTCTCGACAATGCTATGCCCAAGTCTTTGTTTTCTTCTAAGGCAACGCGAATCAGCTGTTCCAGTTTCTCGTCTTGGAATATCTCCCACCATTTCAGATTGGCAATTGACTCGCCAGCTTGTTGCCCCGATCGATAGGTCTCCGGGATATCCACATCAGGGCGCACGTAATCAGGGGTGAGTGCGCAGGAACTCAAGCCCAGTGCGAACAAGCAAGCTAAGGGTAGACGTAGCATGTCAGCGTTCCTCACCTGGGCCGTCGACTGCCTTTTTGGCAGACCCACCGCGGGCGATGTAGCGATCTACAATGACGTACAAGGCGGGCACGACTAACACGCCGATGAGTGTTGCGACCAACATGCCGCTAAACACGGTCATGCCCATTACCTTCCGGGCCTCAGCACCGGCCCCGGAGGCTATTAGTAATGGCATCACACCCAATATAAACGCAAATGCTGTCATTAGAATCGGTCGAAAGCGCGAGCGTGCCGCGGACATTGCTGCTTCTACAGCCGTCTTGCCTCTCTCCGATTCTACTTTGGCAAATTCGACAATCAGGATCGCATTCTTGGCGGCCATGCCGATTAACATGACCAATCCAATCTGGGCGAATACGTTGTTTTCATAGCTCTCACTGAAAAGACGAGCGAGCCAGAGGCCCGCAACTGCCCCGAATACCGCAATAGGTGTACCGGCAAGAACAGAGATGGGTAGTGACCAGCTTTCATACTGTGCCGCCAGGATCAAAAAAACGAACAGCAAAGCCATGGCAAAAATAACGGTGGCACTTCCCGCTGCAGCCTTCTCTTGATAGGACATATCTGCCCAGCCGATAGTCATACCGGGCGGCAGTGTCTGCCCGGCAACTTCCTCCAGTGCTTTTAGCGTCTGTGCAGAACTGAATCCCGCACCCGATTGCCCGGTTATTTTAGCGGTGCTGGAAAGATTAAAACGGTTGGTAAACTGGGGTCCGGATGTGCGTGATGTTTCGACAATGGCCGATAGCGGTACTGAATCGCCATTGCTATTGCGCACATAAAACATGTCTAAACCATCCTCCGAGGCGCGATACTCGGGCTCGGCCTGAACAAAAACCCGATATAGTCTACCGAAGCGGTTGAAATCGTTAACGTACGTACCGCCCAAGAACGCCCCGATTGACGTGCTTACTTCAGACAATGGCACCCCGAGTTTCAATGCCTTGGCGTCGTCTATATCAAGGAATATCTGCGGTGAATTTGGCCGGAATAAAGTTTGTGCACCGACGACCTCAGGGCGCGCATTGGCCGCCTGAATGAATGCATATGCTTGCTCGAACAGGTACTCAGGCGTATTGCCGCCCTTATCTTGCAACATCATCGTAAAACCAGAGCCGGTGCCGAGACCCGGAATGGCAGGTGGTCCGAACGCGAATGCCACGCCTTCTTTGATTCCAACGGCGAAGTCTCTGTTTAATCTTCTAACAATTTCTCTCGCATGGTCTTGCGCATCGCTGCGTTCTTCCCATTCTTTGAGCTGGATAAAAACCATCCCGGCATTCGGTTGCAGAGTGCCAGACAAAATACTGAAGCCGGCGATGACATTGGCGCTTTCGATGGCGTCATACTCCGCGATAATCGCTTCGACGCGCTCCATCACCGCATCGGTGCGCTGGAGTGACGCACCTTCGGGCATCACTACCCCTGCCATAATATAGGCCTGGTCTTCTTCGGGGACGAATCCGGCGGGCAAAAACTGAAAGGCCATTACAAGACCGGCCACCAATGCTGTCAGTAGAACTGCGGCTCTGCCTATCTTCTCGGTAAAGTAGCCGGTGAGCATCATGAACTTCTCGGTGGCTTTATCGAACCAACGATTGAACGAAGCGAAAAACTTGTCGAAGGGACTCTTTTCTTCTCCGGGTGCTTTCATCAAGGTCGCCGCAAGGGCGGGGCTTAAGGTCAGTGCATTTAGTGAGGAAATAGCCACCGCTATCGCAATCGTAATGGCAAACTGCTGGTACAGGCTTCCGGTAATACCATCCATAGCCGCCACGGGTACGAACACTGCGATGAGTGCCAGTGAGGTTGCCACGATAGGACCGGAAACTTCGCGCATCGCCTCGACTGTAGCATCTCGCGAATTCATGCCCTTTTCCATTCGCGTCGCTACAGCTTCGACTACGACAATGGCATCGTCCACCACAATCCCGATTGCCAGGACGAGTCCCAACAGTGAGAGGGTGTTTATCGTGAAGCCCAGCAGAGGGAAAACGGCGAAAGCGCCGATCAAGGAAACCGGGACAGCGATTGTCGGTATCAAGGTGGCGCGTGCGCTTTGCAAAAAGATGTAAACGACTAATATCACCAGGAATACTGCCTGGAACAAAGTGACAACGATTTCGTCTATTCCGGCCTGAATCGGCTTGGTGGTGTCGAGTGAAACCACATATTCCACATCATCGGGGAAATTCTTGGAGACTGCGTCCAATGCGGCGAACACCTCTGCCGCGACCTCCAGGCCGTTGGCGTCCGGTAGCTGAAACACTTGAATGAGTGCAGCGGCTTTGCCATCGAGGCGTACCTTGTAGAGATAACTTTGGCTCCCAAGTTCTATTCGGGCTACGTCTCTGAGTAAAACCTGCGAACCATCCGGATTGGCGCGCAAAACTACCTTGCCAAATTCCTCGGGCGTTTCAAATCGGCTGCCGGTGGTAACGGTATAGGTGAACTCGGTACCCGCGGGGGCGGGTTCACCGCCAATTTGACCGGCGGGAACCAGTGCATTTTGCGCTTTTATGGCATTGCTTATATCGGATACGGTCAGATTGAGTTTGGCGAGTTGGTCCGGCTTGATCCAGATTCGCATCGCGTACTCTGTAACACTTCCCCCGAGAACTTCGGCCAAGCCGACTCCCGGGATTCGTGCCAGTTCGTCGACCAAGTTGAGTGAGGCATAATTCGTGAGGAAAGTATCATCATACGTGCCCTCGGGAGAAACCAGAGAGACGAGCAGTAGGGGAAATGACAGCTTTTTCTTAACCGTAACCCCTTGGCGTTTTACTTCCTCTGGCAGAGAGGCCTGTGCTTCGGACACCTTATTTTGAGTAAGTACATTAGCCATGTCCAAGTCGGTGCCGACTTCAAAGGACACATCAAGCCCCATGCGGCCATCACTTGAATTGGTTGAGGTCATATAGATCATGCCCTCCACGCCATTCACTTTTTGCTCGATCGGGGTAGCGACAGATTGTTCTACGTTGATCGCATTCGCGCCATTGTAGCTGGCGGACACTTGCACCATTGGCGGTGTTATCTCTGGATACTGCGAAACGGGTAGGCTGCGTAGAGAAACCAGGCCCAGAATAACAATGAATATTGCTATGACCATGGCGACGATTGGCCGGCGTACGAAAAACTCTGCCATGACTCAGCTCCCGATGTCGCTACTAGCTTCCACCGGGTTGTCAAACTCGGTCACAACGGGCTTCACTACCGCCCCCTCTTTCAGACGAAGTAAACCCTCGATCGCCACGGCGTCGCCGACTTCAAGGCCGGATTTCACCACCGTCATTCGCCCCACCTGTGGCCCGAGCTCTACCGGCTTCAGTACCACCTTGCCATCGGGGTTTACGACAAACACTCGAAATTTTCCCTGTAATTCCGAGAGTGCCCGCTGCGGGATGAGTAGAGCATCGGAGATTAAGTCGATTGCAAGTCTCGCGCGTGCAAACTGTCCCGCCACTATTGTCGAGCCCGGATTTGGAAAGTCTGCTTCGAGAGTGAAGGTGCCTGTCTCGGGATTGATCGCCGCGTCCGACCCTACTATTTTCCCCTTGTGTTGGTGCAACGAACCATCTGCCAGAAAAAGCTCGACCGGTGGCGATTGCTCGCGAGCCTCAGTAGCTTGTGATTCAAGCTGGCGTTCCTCCGATAATCTGCGGCTGATCTGTATGAAGTCCCGTTCGCTGATGGAGAATTGCACCCGGATTGGATCGTTCAGCGAAACATAAGTCAAAACAACGGGATTTGGTGAGGCCCCAACAAATTCTCCCACTTCGGCTTCAGAGATACCGATATGGCCAGCGATGGGCGAGTAAATACTGGCGTAGCCCAGCTCGATGTTCGCCAGCTCGACACTTGCCTGCGCTGCCTTAAGAGAACCCAAAGCCGCATCTTTCTGTGCGATTGCCGCGTCGAGGTCCTGTTGGCTAACCGCGTGCATTTTGGCAAGCGGTTCAATTCTCTCCAAATCAGCGATCGATTTGGCCACCTGGGTTTGAGCTTCGGCTAATCTACCCTGAGCTTCCGCCAGCTTTGCCCGAAAGGGACGCGCTTCGATTGTATATAGGAGTTGGCCAGCTTCAACCTCGCCGCCCTCGAAGAAATTTCTACTTTCCAGAACACCCTGCACCCGCGCTCTTATCGGTACATCAGTGGAGCCTAGGGTTTGCCCGACGAAATCTTGTCGAATAGTGGTGTCGCGTTGCACCACCTCAACCACTTTGATCTCTGGTGGTGGGCGCACGGGCGCTTCCTGGGCGCTGCAGGCTATGAGCAGGCCTGAGCACGCAAGCAGTGTTAACGCGATGCTAAGATTGCTCCCTGGAGTTCGATCGGACATACGGTAGATTTCCTCACAAAAAGCTTTGTTGATGTGCCTAGTCGTTCAGTCTAAGGCCATGGCTTCAGCCGTATTTTGGCTAGCTTCCCAAATATGACTATTTACTTGTTCATCGAGCAATTGCGCTCAGCTCGATCGGAGTGCTATGAATTGTGCGGAGAGTCAGTAAACAATTGGCCACGGTACAACAAGGTGTTGTTCATCTGCAGACCTTGAATAAACTTACAAAAAAACTGCACTCTAAGCCGCAGCGCCGACACTATTCATCCTTGACCAGAGGTCAGCTAGAACCAGGACACACGAACCACGGTTACTCTAGCTCAAAACTTTAGTTGATTCTATAAGCGGTGTCTCCTGCTTAGTGGATTTGCCGCCTTTAACACCTGCTTCATTGCTCGCTTACTAAGAAACCTTTGTTCTCGACTCAACTGCCGCCCTTCATAATCAATTTTTGTTCGGTTATTGTCTTGGTTTGAGTGGTTTTCATTGGTAGCTTTGAATATATTCTTTAGCACACGTTGCTGCATCTCGCGAGAGAAACCCATATGAGAAACAACCGTAGTTCGAAACTCTTTTTGATCAGGCTTGCCGTCGCTACGGCGGCAATGTGCACTGTATTTCACGCCAAGGCTCAAGCAGAAACGACACAGGAGATTGTTCCCGCCAGCATTCATCCTGAATTGCGAGCCCACACCGAACACTTCGCCAAAAAAGTTTATAAAGTAGGCGAAAACGTCTACAGCGCCGTTGGTTGGAATGTCGCCGGGATTGTCATGATAGAAGGCGATGACGGTATTATTTTGGTAGACGCAGGTTTAAGCCCCGCTACCGGTGCGCAGGTGATGGAGGAGTTTCGAAAGATCACCGACAAACCGGTTGTCGCCGTGATTTACAGTCATTTCCACCATGATCATGTGGCGGGCATCAAGGGCTTGGTTTCTGCCGAGGAAGTTGAAGCTGGCAAGGTAGCCATTTACGCGCATTCCAGTTTGGTTACCAATCTCGTTGATGAAAGTGCGCTGTTGGGGCCGGTGACTGCAATGCGAACGGGATACACCTTCGGCTTTTTTCTCGACGGTGCTGATACCCGGGGAATGAACGCCGCTATCGGTCCGATAGCCATAGGCGGTAAGCCGGGGACATTTATTGCGCCTACACATCTGATTGACGACCAGCTCAATGTGACAATCGCCGGGGTAGAGCTGCAGATACTGCATGCTCCCAGCGAGGCACCGGATGAGTTGGCGGTTTATCTGCCGGAGAGTCGCATACTGATCGATACGGAAGTCATTCAGGGCCCCACCTTTCCGAATATGTACACCCTGCGTGGCACTCGATTTCGCGACCCAGTTAAGTGGGTTCAGAGTATAGACCGACTTCGTAAAATTGAGGCCCTGCATCTGGTACCGACACATGGGCAACCCGTCTCCGGCCAGGCAAAGGTGGAAGAGGTACTGAGAATGTCCCGGGACGGCATCCAATATGTGCACGACCAAACCGTGCGCCATATGAACAGAGGCCTCACCCCGGATGAACTGGCGCAAACAGTTAAGCTTCCCAGGCATTTGTTCGAGTACACGCCCTATCTGAGACAATACTACGGCACCGTGGAACAGGCGGTCCGCGAAATTTATGTCGGTTACCTGGGTTGGTATGAAGGTGATCCCGTGGGGCTCAGCCCGATCCCTCCGCCGGAACGGGCTCGACGACTCGTCGAATTGATGGGAGGGCGGCAGGTGGTCCTGGGTGCTTCCCGGAAAGCCTATGGCGAGGGGGACTATCAATGGTCGGCGGAACTGGCGAGCTATCTCATAAGGATTGACCGGGATGACATGGAGTCTCGAAGACTCAAGGCCAATGCCTTCCGACGTCTGGGCTATGCGAGTATGAACATTAACTGGAGAAACTGGTATCTGACCTCGGCCAGGGAATTGGAAGGCCTTCTGGATACCGCCGCTATCACTCGTCAAATCGCGAATGTGATGATGCCTCCCGATATGATTACGGAGGTATCCGCGGAAACCGCTATTCAGGGATGGACCACTCGTCTAATAGCTGAGGATACCCTACAGATTCAGCGTTCTATCACGTTTGAATTCGAAGATCTCAACAACGCTTATGCGCTTACTATTCGGAACGGAGTGTGTCAGTTTGATAAAGATCCCGAGGCGGAGTCAGATCTTCACCTGACGCTGACAAAGCCTGTGTTCGACAAAATACAATTAAAGCAAACCACGATTTTGCGTGCCGTCGCAGCGGGAGAGATAAATCTGCGGGGTGATAGGCATATGCTAGAGCAATTTCTTGGCTATTTTGAGGAAGCCGGTAGCACTCCGATCTCATTGACGGTTCGATAAGCGCCAGAAGCTTTGCGAGGTCTCACCGAATTGGCTGGAATTCTATAGGCGAGGTCAACGTCGATTCCGTGACGCTCGCCTTGGTGCATCGGTTTTTTAGCGCCTGCAGTCTATGCTAAAACCGGTACGTCTTTCATCGCCTCGGCAATGGCTTCATCTGAAAGCTCCAGATCCACCATCTCGCCGCGCATGTATTTCTCATAAGAAGCGAGGTCCAGGTGTCCGTGACCACACAATGCTGTGAGTATGACTTTCTCCTCACCGCTTTCCTTGCAAGCCAACGCCTCGCGTATTGCAGCGGCAATAGCGTGCGTAGGCTCTGGTGCTGGCACAATGCCCTCAGTGCGGGCAAATTGTACCGCGCCTGCGAAACACTCGGTTTGCGGAATGGAAATAGCCTCCACCAGGCCGAGGTTATACACATGAGATACCAACGGTGCCATGCCGTGATAGCGCAGGCCGCCTGCGTGAATTGGCTCGGGGATGAAGGAGTGTCCAAGTGTGTGCATCTTCATTAGCGGTGTTAGTCCCGCCGTGTCTCCGAAGTCGTAACGATATTCGCCCTTTGTCAGAGTTGGGCAGGCAGTAGGCTCTACACAGCGAATAGTCGGATTCATATTGCCCGCCATTTTTTCGCGCAGGAAGGGGAATGCCAGGCCGCCAAAATTGGAGCCACCGCCAGTACATCCCACCAATACGTCCGGTACCTCTCCGACTTTCGCCAGTTGCAGCAGCGCTTCTTCGCCGATCACGGTTTGATGCAGGAGCACATGGTTGAGTACGCTGCCCAGGGCGTAGCGAATTTCGTCGCTCACGACAGCTTCGCTCACAGCTTCAGAAATGGCGATGCCCAATGAGCCGGGGTGATCCGGATCTTGTGCCAGCAGAGAACGGCCAAATTCAGTGACTTCTGAGGGACTGGGGTGCACTTTGCCACCCCACACTTCCATCATCGTTCGACGGTGCGGCTTGGCGCGGTAAGAAGCCGCCACTTGCCAAACCTCGCACTCCAGACCGAACTGTGCGCAGGCGAAGGCCAAAGAACTGCCCCATTGGCCTGCGCCGGTTTCGGTAGTCAGTTTCTTGACGCCTTCTTTGGCGTTGTAATACACCTGCGGTACGGCTGTGTTTGGTTTGTGTGAGCCCGCTGGGCTTACGCCTTCGTACTTGTAGAAAATCTTCGCTGGTGTATCTAGCAATTTTTCCAGACGACGCGCTCGAAACAAGGGGCTGGGACGCCACAGGCGGTAGACATCCAACACTTCGCCGGGGATGTCGATATAGCGCTCGGTACTCATTTCCTGATCGATCAGCGCCTTAGGGAACAGGGCCGCAAAGTCTTCGGCGGTAGCCGGCTGCAGTGTACCGGGGTGCAGTTGTGGGGGTGGGGGCTCGGGAAGATCAGGTACAACGTTATACCACTGGGTTGGTTGTTCACTTTCGTCCAATAGAATTTTCGTGTAGTCACTCATCTGGGGTTCCTTGCGTGTGGAATGTGTCTTGTGTATTTATGGGTAAAAACTTTTCGGAACATACTATCGAACCCGATTGAGATTTCCTAACAAACTAGGGAGGTTTTTCGTTGGTATTCTTTTAATATAGGTCTCTCAATGCAGGCCTCTGAATGAGGAACACTGAAGGCGGCCACCAGAACTTCTCAGCTCCCGCCGGGCTCTCGGGCAATATTCAGTGTGCGCGTTGCCAGCTGAATTTCACGCAGAAACAATATCAGCGCTGCAATCAGCAAAAGCAATGCGAGTACAAAGAGACCTATAACCAGCACCTCGATGTGCAATTGCAGCAGCACAATAATGAAAAGGCTGGCGATTAAAGTACACACAACTAACGCTGAACTGGTGCAAAGGCCGATGGATATGTTGGTGAGATGAGCACGCCGCATCAAAATCTTGTGCTCACGCCTGGCCGACCGAAGGTGTTCCTCATCTTGCAGCGTCGCAATGCGACTGCTGACGATACGATCGCGGTCAATAATACGGCCTAGTCGCCCCGACATAACACTTAAAAAGCCAGCTATACCCGCCAGTAAGAAAACAGGAGCCACCGACAACTGAATCAGTTGAGCAATACTGGTGTAATCGGGAAAATCTAACATGCGCATAGCATAGCGGATATTGCCCAGCGCTACTGCCGTAAAATCAGTTTTGCAGTAAATTTTTCTGAATAGTTGGTTAGCGTATAGTACTCAAAGAACGACTTTTTCACGTGCTGGTTTCACAGGCGTTATCAGGGGTAGAAAGATGCAAATATTACTGACGGGTGCCACTGGATTCATAGGCGAACTGCTGTGTGAGTGGCTTGTCGGTCAGGGCCATCGTCTCACTGTCCTAACTCGCAGTCCTCAGGCTCAGACATCCGCTTGCTTTTACCTTGATAATCTCGATGCAGTTAATAATCACGAGTGTTTCGACGCCGTGATTAATCTCGCCGGCGCGTCGTTGGCTGATCAGCGGTGGACGCCTGCGTATAAGCAGGAAATTATCGCCAGTCGGTTAAACACCACGCACGCCGTTTTAAATCTGTTGTATCGACTGGAACGCAAGCCAGCGGTTTTACTCAGCGCCAGCGCGATAGGCTATTACGGCCATCATGGCGATGAAAAATTGGATGAGTCAGGAAGCGCGACTCCCGGTTTTTCTCAGGACTTGTGTCAACGCTGGGAGGAGCTGGCTTTAACCGCGCAAGAACAGGGGGTGCGTGTTTGCCTGCTGCGCCTGGGCGTTGTGCTCGATAGTGGTGGTGGCCCATTTGAGCGAATGGCTCAACCTTTTAACTTTGGTGTTGCCAATTGGTTGGGTAGTGGCCACCAGTGGTTGAGTTGGGTACATCGTAAAGATGTGATTCGAGCCATGGCTTATTTGTTGGAGCGCGATGAGCTTCAAGGCGCGTTCAATATCACAGCCCCGGAGGCGGTAACCAGCCGTGGGTTCTGCGATGCGATGAAGCGACACAAACGGACTTTTCTTAGTGTTCCGGTTCCGTCTGTTGTATTGCGCTTGATGGTCGGTGAAATGGCCGAGGAATTATTGCTAAGCGGTCAACGAGTGGTGCCTGCAGCACTCAATGACGCCGGTTTCAGATTCCATTTCCCGGATCTCGACTCGGCTCTTACTGATATTGTGTAAGACCTTGTTCGCCGCAATACTGCCTGCCAGTTTGGCGAGACCAGGGAGAGCTATTTTCCAGCAGGTATTCTTTCCTGCGGGTGCGGAATCAGAATGGCGGCGATCAGCAGGACAACAAGAACGCTGAGACATAACCACTCCGCAGCGGCATAACTGCCAGATATATCCAAACCAACACTGAACAAGGCGGGTCCAATAGCGCTGCCAAACACCATCGCTGAAGTACACAAACCGCTGATTTCGCCCAGATGCAGCGGGCCAAAATTGCGAATAAAGGCCAGATTCGAAAGAACGGACCACAGTCCTCCAGCGCCGCCGAACCCGATAACCAACAGCCAGTAACCCCACTGGGATTCCAGGTTCAACAAGCCCCATGCACCGCCGATGAAGCCCAGTAACATCGCTATCAAAAAAGGCTTCAGCCCACGGCTGTCCGCCATCCAGCCCGCCAATAGGTTGATGGCAGTAGAAGCGATAGCCATCGGCAAAAAGTACCCAAAGGCCTCACTCTGGCTGCGTCCTGCCTCGGCGAATACTGACACAATGTGGAAAGTGACCGCTGTTCCGAACAGTGCGTGAATCGACAGGCTAAGCGCGAAAATCCAGAACACAGGGCTTCTTCTCGCCTGCTCCAAAGTTGCGCTGTAAGGTTCAGCGATGTCACTGCCCGCTTTCGGGCCAGAAGAACCATCAATGTGTACGCCGCAATCTGTTGGGTTGTCTCGCAAGAAGATATACGCGATGACAGCAAAGCCAGCACAGCCGAGAGCTAGCCACCAAAGCGAGTTGCGCCAGCCGAAACTGGCTATTAACCACGCCAGACCAAGTGGGGCCAAAGAAAAGCCGAGACTAACAAACAATCCCCGGGCACTGCTGACCAAACCGCGGCGCTTCTCGAACCAGAGCAATAGCACATTCCGAGACGCGCTCGTGAGTACGCCTTGACCAAAAAAGCGCACACCGAAGTAGCCCAGCAAGATAAGTGCAAATGCCGTGGCTGTGCCGCCTCCGAGCGCTTTCATCAGCGCTTCTGTGGATGAGATAAATACCAACATCAACGCCAGAGCGATACTAGCGATCGCCGTCATTACTCGACCACCCAGGTGGTCGTACCATCTTCCAGCGCGGGTCAGCATCAGGGAAGAGCCCACTGTGCCAATTAAATAGGCGAGGGAGAGTTCCGTGCGGCTTAAGCCCAGCACTTCTATCAGCGGATCGGTAAAAACAGCGAGGCCCATGGTTTGGCCGGGAATACTGAATAAAAACCCGAGTGTACTGATGAGCCAGATTATCCAGCCGTAAAAAAACGGCAGGCGTTTAATATTGAAGGGCCAATTGGGGGCGGGGGATAGGGTATTCACAGGCGCATTATTCTATCGCTGCTGTCGCCCTAGGCCAATGGAAATAGGCGCAAAGTGAGTCTGTATTTAACGCAATTGCGTTCACATCGACGTTTTTGGCTTGTACTACGCTAAGGTATTCAGATTTTGAAATTTCTAGGTTAGGGTAAGCGATTTAGTTAACCGCACAGAGTCAATAGATTGTCATTTTCAAATTCGCACGGTGATGTATTCACAACGTTTCCTTACTCGCTCGGCTACGCGAGTTTTTTCTCGATAATCACCTCTTCGTTGTTGGCCAGTGTTGCCTGGGCACACGATGAATCTGTGTTGGAAGAAGTACTGGTAGAAGGCCGCCGGCAGGTATTGGTGGGAGAGGCCCGCTCGGCCTCGGAGGGTGTCGTTGGCCAAATGGATTTGGAGCTGCGACCTATGTTGCGCCCGGGAGACATTTTGGAGGCGGTGCCAGGTTTAATCGTTACGCAACACAGTGGCTCGGGTAAATCCAACCAGATGTTCCTGCGAGGTTTCAATCTCGATCACGGCACTGATTTTGCCACCTGGGTCGACGGTATGCCCGTGAACATGCGTACCCATGGACACGGCCAAGGCTACACCGATATTAATTTTCTTATTCCTGAACTGATCGCCTCTGTCGAATTTGTAAAGGGACCCTATCACGCGGAGCTGGGTGATTTTTCTTCGGCCGGTGGCACCCACATTCGCAATACGGATCGCCTGGAGCAAAATCAGGTCAAATTGAGCCTGGGGGAGAATGGATTTTCGCGTCTGCTCGGTATGGGCGCAGTGGATTTTGGCGATTATTATCTCAGTGGCGCTTTGGAGAGCCAGGCCTATGATGGATCCGGGAGAGATGTCAGTGAAGACGTCGAAAAACTTAACGGCTTGCTGAAGATAGGTCGTGACAATTCCGACTCGAACTGGAACATCACCGCGATGTATTACGACAACGAGTGGGATTCTGCTGACCAGATACCCGCCCGTGCGGTAGATCAGGGTTTAATCGACGAGTTGGGCTCGCTCGATACTAGCTTGGGTGGTAACTCTCGCCGTGCCAGCTTTTCCGGCAACTATAACCACGAACACGAAGATCATCGTTCAGAGTGGAGTGCTTACCTGGTAGATTCCCAGCTGCAGCTGTGGTCTAACTTCACCTATTTCCTCGACGACCCGGTAAATGGCGACCAATTTGAACAGGTCGACGAGCGACTGATAGCAGGTGGCAGTTACAATCGTTTTTGGGTCAATGGTGCCAGAGAACACTTCCATCATCGACTGGGCGTCGAGTTTCGCTACGATGATATCGACACCGTCGGGCTCTATCGCACCCAAGATCGACAGCGCCTGGACACTGTCCGTGAAGATGCGGTAAAGCAAGGCAGCGCGGGATTGTTTTATGAGTTGGCCTGGCGCCTCTCACCCCGGTGGCGAGCGGTGCTCGGGATACGCGGTGACTACTACGATTTCGATGTGGACGCAGGTGATAGGCGCAATGGTGGTGAAGACACAGAGGGCTTGATCAGCCCCAAACTAGGTCTGAGCTATATTGCATCGCCCACTACGGAAGTTTATTTAAGTACGGGTCGCGGTTTTCACTCCAACGATGCGCGCGGCACCACCATCACGGCGGACCCTGTTAGTGGTTTGCCGGTAGAGGGCGTAGATCCGCTGGTGAAATCGCGCGGCGCAGAATTCGGTTTCAAAACGGTCTGGTTTGACAGTTGGAATGCTTCCATGGCGCTGTGGCAGCTAGAACTGGACTCCGAGCTATTGTTCGTAGGCGATGCTGGTACGACCGAGGCGAGCCGACCCAGTGAACGCTGGGGGGTAGAGTTCAACAATCTTTGGGTACTAAATGATATCTGGAGTTTGGAGGCAGATTTCTCCTGGAGTGATTCCCGATTCAGCGATAGTGCCCCTGAAGGAAGAGAAATACCGGGCGCCTTGAGCACTGTAGTGAGCGGCGCGGTGACCGCCCGCTATCCCAACGGTTGGTTCGGTTCTCTGCGTATCCGTCATTTCGAAGGTTATCCTCTTGTCGAGGACGATAGCGTCGAGTCTGCGGGCTCAACCCTAGCTAATTTGGCATTGGGTTGGGGGGCGAACACTGGCGCCTGCAGCTTGATATCCTCAATCTGTTCGATTCCAACGACCACGATATTGACTACTTCTACGGGTCACGACTTTCTTTTGAACCTGCTGAAGGGATAGAGGATATTCATTACAAGGTGTTTGAGCCTCGTCAGTTGCGGATGCATGCCTCTTACAGCTTTTGACGGCTACGGCGTTATGAGCCTGGCTGTATAAATTCCCCCGGCATAGCACCGGTCGCCGCACCGGCAGCAAAAGTAGACACACCATTCACCAGCGTTAGCCTCATAGGAGCGGCATCGCGTGTCCAACGCCAGGTGTGCCCGCCCTTACCGTTGGGTACATCGTAAACTTTATACTTGTCGCGTCGCTCGATTTCTTCCAGAGAGAACACGGCGATATCGGCACGCTTGCCAACGGCCAGTACACCACGATCATGAAAACCAAAATGCTGCGCCAGCTTTCCGGTCTGGCAGTGGACAGCTTCTTCAATCGACAATTTCCCCTGTCGCACATAATCTGTATAGAGCAAAAGATTATCGCCACTACCGCAAAAAAGTTGACCATGGGCGCCACTGTCATTGATGTTGCCCACGGTCATTGGGTCGCGGATTAACCGTACCACCATATCGTCATCCTTGTCCCAAGGCGGCATGGTTACCGTGGAAGACAAACCATTGTTGATAAACCATTGGGCCAGTGCATCTGAAGCATGCACGCCCAGCTCGGAGGCGTATTCCCCAAGTGTCACTCCCATTGGGCCGGTCTCGTTGTCCGAATTGTCGAGTGCTATCAGTGCTGGGTTTCGAAAAAAGGATGTTTCGAGTGACTCGTTATCCCAGGAATGCTGAGCACGTGCTCGCCAGTCCGGGTCGGCCAGCAGCGCGAGTTTTTCTTCATCGGTTTCTGCGGTGACGACTTCATGCCACACATATTCGTTTGATTGCGCAAATAATAATGACTGACGAATACTGGCAGTGACTGTGATAGGTACGTGCGCGAATCCAGTCCAAAAATCTCGGCCTTCGTTAATGAATCGCTCATGTAAGTCGACAAAGGGCTGCTGTAATCCATAGTCTTTTTGCCACTGCAGCGTGGGCACACCAGCCCATTGCACACGAACATTCAAACCCTGCGTTAAGCCCGAGATACGCTCCATCGTATCGCCACCGGTAAAGCGCATGAGCGTATCAATGACAACTTGCAGGGTTGAACTGGGATATCGCTCCATCACTTTAAACAAGGCTATCAGCTCGGCATCGTCGGCTAACATTGAGGGGATTGGGCGGTCCTCACCATCGTGATCAAGAAAGTTAGTAGAGAGGCCTAGAGCACCAGCGGCCAATGCGTCTTCCAAGTGCGCTGCAATTTGCTCGATCTCTTGGGGTGTGGCGGCGCGCTCCCAAGCTTCCATGCCCATCACTGCTAGACGCAGAGCAATGTGCCCGACGAACGTACAATAGTTCGCAGGTACCTTGCAGTTGGTGACCATCGATTCTTTGTATTCAGACCACTTGCGCCAATCCCAGGGCAGGTTGCTGAAAAAGGGCGGTTCGGGAATGTCTTCGAAAAAGGAAAAGATCTTAACAACCTCGGCCCGTACCTCCGGGTCTTCATGCACCGGAGCCAAAGCGAAGCCGCAATTGCCCATCACCACAGTTGTCACGCCGCAGCCGGGCAATGGGTCGAGATCGGGCTGCCACCACATGATTCCGTCGAAGTGGGTGTGGCTCTCGATCAAGCCTGGAGTAACATAGCAGCCGTTTGCATCGACAACTTCTTCGCCGGGCTCGGCGTCCAAGGCGCCGCCCAGCTGTGTAATGATACCTTCTTGAATTCGTAGGTCGCCTGCATAGCTTGCGGCACCGGTGCCATCGACCAGTTTTCCACCCTTAACCAACATTCCCAGCACTCCTGCGGTAGTCATTCAATTCAACAATTGCTTCAATCGTTGAATTATTCAATTGTTATTTGCGAATTATTAGTACGATATTGATACGTAGTTGAACAATTTGGTCAAACACCATAAAAATGACTGAAACAGCCCAGTGTCTGCTGCTGATCGTAAGCTTTTACGCTGTCGCGTCGATGTCAGCAATGATTGTCCTTTCTGCGTGCCTTTCAATTTGATATAAAAACGCCCTATTGTAAATCTGGGGTGACGCATGAGTGACTACTTTGAGTGTACGAAAGTCGGACTGGAATTTCTCGATCAGACCAGGAACGTGTTCCAAGCCGAAGAAATAGTGCGTGCTACACCTCAGCAGGTCTTTGAAGTCTTCGAAGATGCCCATGCGTGGACTGTGTGGGCTATGCCCATTCAAGGGGTTGAATGGACGTCACCCAAGCCATTTGGCATAGGTACTACGCGGACTGTGGCTATGATGGGCGGGATGGATGGCTATGAGGAATTTATTGCCTGGGAGCCCGGTAAACGCATGGCATTCACTTTTGTCGGTTGTAGTAAAGACGCGACGGAAAAGTTTCTGGAGGACTATCGTGTCACTGATCTCGGTGATGGCACGTGTAAGGTCGAATGGTATATGGCGATGGAGCCACGCGGCTTTTCCCGCCATATCATGTGGATGACGCGCCCGATTATGCGCATGGCAAATCGACGAATGTTCAGAAAGTTCAAGCAGTATACGGAGGAATATGCCGCGAATCAGACCGTTGCTGCATAAAGTCACCTCCGTTGAGAAGCACATGTTTTGCCGGCTAAACCTGTGAGTGATTTCTTTTCTATGTGATTGTTGTTCGCTTTCCGGTTGTTTCTTAATGCGGTATTGGTGAATACTGTCCCTAGAAGAATTACCTAGCAGGTTTTCAAGCCGAACAGCGTCAAAATCTCGATCTCGGTGGCGTACGCTGCAATAAAAATAAGGAAGAGCAATGAGCGCGACTGCAGACACAGCACCGGGCGGCCATCTCACCGGTTACGGCACACCATCCTATAGAAACTATGTGCTGTTCCTGCTGATGGTGGTATACACACTTAATTTTGTCGACCGCACGCTCATCGCAGTAGTCGCCCAGCCCATCATCGACTCTTTCGGTTTGACCGATTCCCAATGGGGCCTGCTATACGGTCCTCCTTTTGCGATTTTTTACGCTGTGATGGGCTTGCCAATCGCCTTGTGGGCGGACCGTTCCAATCGCGTCAAAGTGATTACGGTCTGCATTATTTTGTGGTCGTTGATGACAGCCCTGTGCGGTATTGCCGGGGGGTTTCTGACACTACTGTTTTTCAGAATTGGTGTTGCCGTTGGTGAAGCGGGTTGCACACCGCCGGCTAACTCCATTATTGGCGATTACTTTATTGCCCGCAAACGGGCAACGGCGCTGGGTGTTTACTCGATGGGCGTCACCCTTGGGTCCGTTCTCGCCAATCTTTTTGGCGGGCCTATTGCACAGATGCAAGGTTCGGATTTTGGTGCCTGGATAAATGGCATTGGGCTGGGGGGATTGTTTACCGGGCTGGACTGGGCAGCGGTCGAAGGCTGGAGAATTGCGTTTGTAGTTGTCGGGTTGCCTGGTGTATTAGTGGCATTGGTTGTGCTGTTTACCATCAAGGAGCCACCCCGTGGTTATTCCGATCCACCCAACTCGGCTCCGAAGACTCCGACCCATTGGGGTGAGGCATATCAGGAACTCAAGCATAAGCCTACCTTCTGGTGGATGGCGGTGGGTGCGGCTATGGTGGCTTTTGTAGGCTATGGTTTGGCGAGTTTTCAGGCGCCTTTTTTACAGCGCGAACACGGTCTGGATGTCAGGGACGCGGCGATCAACTTTGGCGCACCGCTATCATTTTTGGCTGCTTTGGGAACGTTTTTTGGCGGCTATATCACCGAAAAACTCACTCCCCGCTCGCAGACCGCAGTGGCTTGGGTTCCAGCGGTCGGTTTGCTGATCGCGGTCCCCGCCTATGTTGGCGCTTTCTTTGCCGAAGATCTGAGAGTCGTATTTGTGTTGTGGGGTATCGCGGCAGTATGTCATTACGCTTATCTCGGGGCGCAATACAACATTGGACAGGGTGTTGTTAGTAACCGATCGCGGGCTACTGCTATTGCCATCTTGCTGATTATTGTCTCCTTGATCGGCAACGGCATTGGACCTTACTTTGTCGGCTTTATGAGCGATTTGTTTATGGGATTGCAACTTGCGGACAGTCAATTCGCCAGCCAATTAAGTCCTGCAATTTGTGGCGCGAGAGATTCGGAATTAAGCGAGGTTCAAAGAATTGTTTGCGACGAGGCGAATTCAACGGGGCTTAAACATGCTGTCTCGGTCACGGTTTTATGGTTCATCGTTGCCGCTGGATGTTTCTTAATGTCTGCCCGCACTCTGAAACGTGATTTTGTCGCCCAGTTGGAAACTTAATATATTCGTTTACATCGAATACTCGCACCACTATGGTGCGCCCGACGGACAAATGTATCGGGGTGATTGAAAAAAACTGCTATCGAGCAGCACCCCGCGCGGTGATCATGGGTAGATCTAGCAAGGTACGCACACCTGCCGGCGCTTCACAGACATAGGACACCGCATTCACTGCGTGTACTGCTGTTGAAAGCAGTACGTCGTTGTTCCACCTTGCACCAAAGTCTAGATACATATCGGGGTTGCCTTTTATCGATATCGAGTGCTTACCCCTGGGCCATTTTTCACCCACCGAATCGTGCATTCGCCAAACTGTTTCGTGGACAATAACTTTTTTGTTGTCCACCATGCCTGCCCACTCCCAATGTTGTCCAGCCACAGTGCCTTTCTTCAGAGTTCCCGCTGCAACTTCAATACTCTCTTTAGCCAATTCTCTCTTCGATACCTCAGCGATGCTGTCCAGTTTGAGATCCAGACCATCGGCTACCATCTGAATACTTTCTCTAAATAGACCGGAAAGCCAATGGGTGTAACGTGACGCGTGCTGCTTAAATTCCTTTGGTGTGTGACCAAACCCCATCATGTCGAGAACAACCTCGGGCGAGGGATAGTATTCAAAATTTGTGATTTCCCGAATATGAATTTGGTCGATTCGCTGGGAAATGCCTGACATCATCAGAGGGAGAATATCCCCAAGCCAGCCCGGATTGACTCCCGTGCTGTGGAAACTGCTACCCCCGCGCCGGCAGGCTGTCTTTAGCCTGTTCATGACTTTAGAACCGTGAATTTTCGGGTACATATAGCCGACCGTAGTAACCACATTTTTCCCCGATGCTAGCAGCTCGCATATCGTATCCAAGTCTTCATTGGGATCTTCACCGTACACCAGTGACGGCAGTGGCATGTGAATCACACAGTCCGCATCCATCGCCACCAATTTGGCTTTGTCATTGCATGCCTTGACGCCGAGTGGCTCAATGCCAGCGATCTCACCAGCATCGCAGCCTACTTTATCTGGGTTGTAGACATATAATCCCACCAGCTTGAGGTCCTTTCGGTTTGCGATTGTGGCAATTGAGCTTTTACCCACATTGCCGCTGGACCATTGAATGATTTTGTACGCCATTGAAGTTCCTTGTTCGAAAAATGGACTATGGCAGGCTTGCGGGCCTACAAACGCCGATAGGATTCATGTTCCGGTTGCTGTATTTGTAATATGTTCAGCGTGATGCCACGTTCCGCGAGTGAATCCAGGCCGTTGAGAAACTGCTGGGTCCAGTCGGCTATATAAGTGCGTGCCGAGATTCTCCAGTGTCCATCTCTTTTCTCTAATTCATCGAGATAGCGACCCCCGAACATGGTATCGACCAGTTCACCGGCCTCATTCTCACCGGTGCTTACGGTCAAACCGTAGCATTCACTCTTTGCATGTTCCCCGTGCACCTGAACCGTAACACCAGTGCAAATATGCCAACGCCGAGAGGCACCTGCTTCGATGTCCATTACCAAAGGTACCCAATCTCTACCCGAGCCTTGGAAAAATCCGTAGTCAATTTTTGCATCTGGCCAGAAACAAGACTCTTGCCCGGTCTTATCCAGCCAGTCCAGGGTGCGGCCATATCGCATCAGCACAGCCTCACAGGCCCTTTGGTCCAGCAGCTCCTGTAGTTGTTCATCCATTGTTTTACTCCCGTGATTTTTTCAGGGTTGAGCCTGCGCAGCTGTAAGCCCTGGGTGGCCAACTGCGGTGTTGTTTATTGTTCATCGAACACCATCCTCACCGAGTTGAAGTCATGGAGTCAATTATTTCTCAAACATAGTGCGTTTGCCGCTGCCCGGGACTGACATTTTGCCAGGTCGCTGCCCTATAGACGGCACTTTTATGTTTTGGAAGCTGTGCTAGTCTCTTATGTATAGCTCTAAAAAAGATCTATAGGTAATTGGTATGTCTGATCGCGTGAATTTACGCCCATTCGTTGCGGCTATTGCATTAACCAGCGTCTCGTCATTCACCTGTGCGCAACTGGAAGAAGTGATTGTTACTGCGCAGAAACGACTTGAGTCAGCTCAGGACGTGCCTATCGCCCTAACGGCTTTCGATTCCGAAGCACTGGAGGCCAAACAAATTCAGGGCTTTTCCGATCTGCGATTTACCACGCCCAATGTCACCGCTTCGAAAAACAATTTTTCCGACTTTAACTTCCAGATTCGCGGTATCGGCAGAACCTTGGTAGCTGCATCAGGTGATGCGGGTGTGGGAATTCATGTTAACGAAGTACCTATTGTAAGCCCGCGCTTATTTGAAACTGAGTACTTTGATGTACAAGCACTGGAAATTTTGCGTGGCCCCCAAGGTACATTGTACGGACGCAACTCAACGGGTGGCGCAGTCAACATGATGACGGCGTCTGCCGAGACCGGCGAGTTGAGTGGCAACTTTGAAGGTCAATACGGTAATTATGATCACCAGAAAATAAAGGGGCACATTAATATCCCTCTGGGTGATCGTTTTGCAATGCGCATTGCCGGGCTCTGGCTAGAGCGTGAGGGTTACAGCGAGAACCTGCATCTAAACAGCGATTACGATGGTCGCGACCAATATTCCCTGCGGTCTTCTTTTGCCTGGGAGCCGGGCGATGACACCCGGATAGATCTGATGGTTTCTTACTTCGAGGAGGACAGTAGCCGTACCCGCAGTCAGAAAACCCTGTGTAAGAATGAACCGACTGGATTGCTGGGATGTGCTCCCGACGCCCTTGATTTTGATTTTCCCAACCCCAATGCACAGTTGGCGTCATTGCTGGCTGGCACCCAGGTATTGGGACCTTTTGGCGTTTTTAATTTCGGTAGTAATCTTCGTGGCACCAATCCGGATAACCTACGAGAGGCTATTTCAGAATTCGACCCGATCTACGAATCTGACGAAACCATGGTCACACTGAATGTTAGCCATTCCTTCGCTCGCCACACGGTTAGTTTTGTAGCCGGTTACCAGGACACTACGGTGTTATCCGAGCAGGACTACCAGTGGAGCCTTGCTGCGCCGGTGGAGCTCAACCCGCTGCTCGCCTTGGTTGCACCACAAAACTATGAAACCTTCTGGTCCGAGGGATTATTGCCGATCTCTGCGGTCTCGGAAAATGGCACTGGCTCTATTGGTGGGCATATCAAATACAATGCGATCGGCTTAGATGCCTATGATCACTCTTTTCTCGACCAAGACCAGTATTCATTGGAAGTACGAATGGCCTCTGACTACGAGGGTGACTTCAATTGGGTCCTGGGTGGTTTTTACATGGATGTAGACAGTGTTTCCACATACTACGTATTCGCCAACGCCTTTGATTACCTCGCCGCTGTGACTCCCGCTCTGACGACGGGTCAAGATGGGTTTGGCTGGGTGGCTCCGCAGTTTGTCAATGAAACTGACCAGTACACTTTGGAGTCTGCTGCCGTGTTTGGAGAAATCTACTATCAGATGACTGACGCGCTGCGATTGACTCTGGGCCTGCGCTATACCGAAGACGAGAAGGCTGTCACTAGTCGCCCCTTGTTGCTAAATAACGACAGCGACGGTGAGAGAATTTTCCAGCCGGTGGGAGCGGACGAACCAATAGGCGTCCCCTACGATAATTTTACCGATGATTGGGGAGAATTCACCGGGAGGGCCGTCTTGGACTGGTCTTTCGCCCAGGGCAGCATGGCCTACTTTTCTTTTTCCAGAGGTTACAAGGGCGGGGGATTCAATCCCGCTTTTGATCCACAGGATTTTCCGGGAGCATCGACTCACTTCGAGCCTGAGTTCGTGAACGCCTTTGAAGTTGGTACTAAGAATTTGTTGCTGGACGACACCTTGCAGGCAAACGCCTCGGTATTTTTCTACGACTACGAAGATCTGCAGGTTTCAAAAATCGTCAATCGCACCTCCTTTAACGAAAACAGCGATGCGGAAATTTACGGTGCGGAATTGGAACTAGCGTGGGCACCTGATCAACACTGGTTGCTCAACGGCAATTTTGCCTATCTAAAAACAGAGGTGTCGGACCTGCTAAGTGTCGATACCCGTAATCCCACGAATGGCCGAAGTGATCTCACCTTGATCAAGGATCAAACTCTCGGTTCAAACTGCGTCGTTGATATGTCCCCGGAAGAATTTTCTGCACTTGGCGAGTCGCAGTTCAATAGTTGTCCTGATCTAATCGCTGCGGGTTTCTCAGTGTCAGACGGTTTCAACAACGACTTGAGCGGCAACGCCTTACAAAATTCTCCCGAGCTCTCTTTCAGTTTGGGTGCACAATATACTTTCTATCTGCCGCAGCGTCACAGCTTGTCGGTGCGGCTGGATTACTATTGGCAGGATGAAATGTACGCGCGCAATTTCAACAAGCCGGTGGACAAAATCGACTCCTGGGATGTCTGGAATGCACAGGCAAATCTTGTGTCCGCTGAGGGGAGTTGGTATGTGCGAGCCTATGTGAAAAACATTAACGACGATGACAATCTGGTAGGTCAGTTTCTCAGTGATGCCTCTTCGGGTTTGTTCACCAACGTATTTGCCATCGAGCCGAGGACCTACGGACTGGCTGTGGGTTACAATTTTAACTGATGATAATATGATTGAGGCCATCTGAATTAAGGCCAGCCAAACAGGATGATAAATATGACTGAAATTACGGCTGACGAAGCCAATGCTGAACAGGTTGAGTTCTGGAATGGCGAGGCCGGTCAGGAATGGGTAGAGCGCGATAGGCAGATGCGAAGTACCCTGCGGCCCATCGGGGAGGAAGCCATTGCGGCCGCCCTCGCTCAATCGGGAGAGGCCGTACTGGATATTGGTTGCGGATGCGCCGACACTTCCTTCGCTCTACTGGACAGCGTCGGTGCCACGGGGAGAGTACTCGGAGTCGATATCTCCGGCCCTATGCTCGGATCGGCTAGGTCAAGGGCAAAGCAACTTTCTGAGGAACTGCAAAGCGCAATCGCTTTTGAACACGCTGATGCCAGTATCTACCCCTTCGAGGCCGCCAGCTTCGACCTGATTTTCTCACGATTTGGGGTTATGTTTTTTGCCGATCCCGCTGCGGCATTTGCCAATATGCGCAAAGCTCTGAAACCGAACGGTCGAATTGCGTTTATCTGCTGGGCTCCAGTGCCGGAAAACGAGTGGATCACGCTGCCGATGAGTGCAGCTTTCCAGCACGTGCCACGGCCGGAGCCGTTGCCACCAAATTCTCCGGGCCCTTTTGGACTCTCTGATCGGGAGTTCACGGAACAGATGCTGGTCGATGCAGGCTACACCAATATCAATATTGTCTCGTCTCGGCCAACGATGCGATTTGGGCACGACATAGAACAGGATCGCGTGGCTGACTTTTTTATCGAAATAGGGCCTGTTTCAAGGGTGTTGAAGGAAACCCCGCCTGATCTGCAAGAAACGGTGCGTCTGGCGATCGCAGACGTGATCATGCCGCATTACGATGGAAAAACGGTTAACCTCAATGCCAGTTGCTGGATTGTTACAGCCAGTAATGCCGCATAGTCTGATTGATGACATCCAGCAGGTCTTTGTTATCCATGTTCGGCTGTTAACACGCTAAAAACCATTTTCCCTGGCGCGTTGCTCAGCTGTGAAGAGTTCAAATTGCGCGCTATCCAATTCACGTTTTTTGTTCTTGCGATCGTGGCGAATGCGATTTCGCTCTTCATCGGTAAGTCCGTTTCTCGAGGCTTTATCGCCGAGCTTTTCAACCTCCGCTCCCAATCGATTAACCTTAGAGCGGGCAGTTGCAACCGCGTCGCCCAATAAATAGGCGACGTAGAACTTGTCCTTTAAATTGGGTGGGCAGGAGTTTGCGTAGTGCATGCCATTCGTTCCAACCCGGTATCCGTTGCTGGCGGTGCAGTAACTTTCAATTCCGATATCCCAACCGTCTCGATAGGACTGGACATCAACTGTCACGCCATATTCAGCACAGTCAGACACGTAATCTGAAACGCCCGTTTGGGGACGCCCGTTTTGGCCGTCTTTAGCGCCGACGTCGTACCAATTTGCAGCGAGACATTGGCCTTGATCCATCGTTGCGCAGCCGGCCAAAAATAGGAATGTTCCCAAGGAAAGGAAAATCACTGCCTTGTTCATATTTTTTGTCCTCGTCGAAAAACCCCCTGATATTATTAGACTACTAAAAACCGCACTTGGTGTCTCTTGGTAAGACAGCCGTGACGGGTTAAGACGATGTGCGGCAGCGTTACGTTCTGTCGGGAATTGATTTCGGGCCGATGCAGAAGCTGGCCAAAACACCCAAGCATGCTGTGCACTGTTTTTGGGCGTCTCAATGACTCGAGTATTTGTTTTTTCCGGGCAATTTTCAGCAAAATTATTTATCATCCACTGACACGAATTCCTCAGAGTTGAAGTCATGCAGTCAATTATTTCTCAAATGCAGGTGTTGCCAGCAATCGATGTTGAAGCCGAAGTGGTTCGGCGAGTCGATTTCATTAAGTCTCAGCTAAGGGCCGCTGGAATGCGCACACTGGTTCTCGGAATTAGCGGCGGTGTTGATTCATGTACCCTCGGTCGGCTGGCACAGTTGGCAGTCAATCAATTAAATAGTGAAGGCGAGCATGAATACCAATTTATCGCCGTCCGTCTGCCTTACAGTGTTCAAAAAGACGAAGAAGATGCCCAGGCATCCATTGATTTTATTCAGCCCAGTCAGGCGCTTTCAGTCAATGTGCAGCCCGGCGCTGACGCTATCCACGATGAAACTTGCCGAGCCTTGCAGGAAAATGAATTGCTGCCTGCAAGCGAGAGCAAGCGGGATTTTGTGAAAGGCAATGTTAAGGCGCGCACTCGCATGGTTATCCAATACGAAATTGCAGGGATGTTGGATGGATTAGTGCTGGGTACAGATCACTCGGCAGAAAATATTACCGGCTTTTATACCAAGTATGGCGACGGAGCCTGCGATTTGGCGCCATTGTTTGGCCTCAACAAACGCCAGGTCAGACAAGTGGCAGAACATTTGGGCGCACCTTCACATATTGTCCATAAAGCGCCCACCGCGGATTTGGAATCTCTATCGCCGCAGAAAGCCGACGAACAGGCTCTTGGCATGAGTTACGATCAAATCGATGATTTCCTAGAGGGAAAACCCGTCGATTCAGCGGTGTCAGAGAAATTGATCGATATTTTTGAAAAGACGCAACACAAACGCGTTCCCATTCCCACCATCTACGATTAACGCAAAACCCGAGTCGTTGATCGATTCGATAGGAACCTCGCTATGAGTTTTACAACCGACACCTCCTTTGTGCGTGAAAGGGGTGTGTATCATTCTGAAATCCGTCCCGGATGGGACATTATGGGCAATGCCAACGGGGGTTACCTGATGGCTATCGCTGCCCGCGCCATGGGGGACGTGAGCCGACCGCATCCGATCTCAGTGAGTGCCCATTTCCTATCACCGGGCAAGCCAGGCCCAGTGAGTATCAGCCCCACGATCGTTAAGCAGGGTCGCAACTTCAGTACTGTGAGAGCCAGTATGGTGGGTCCGGAAAAGCCCATCATTGAACTGCTAGGCAGTTTTGGCGAATTGTCGAGTGCGGACAACGCAGTTTTAGTCGATGCTGAACCGCCCGATCTTCCTGCACCGGATGAGTGCGTGGCGAGAGAGCGTCCGTCCAGCGGCGCGCCGCCGCCCTTCATCGATAAATTGGACATACGGCTGCATCCCGAGGATGCTCTGTTTTATGAGAATCGACCTTCGGGCAGGCCACTCATGAGGGGCTGGATCAAAATGGCCGATGATGAGCCGATTGATGCCTTTGGCTTGCTGCTGGTCGCCGATGTTTTTCCGCCCACCATTTTTAATGCCGATTTGCCGCGGGCCTGGGTTCCGACCCTGGAAATGACTTCCCATGTGCGAGGTTTACCGGAGCCCGGTTGGTTGCGCTGTCAATTCTCTACCCGTTTTGTCACCGGTGGTTTTCTGGAAGAGGATGGTGAGGTGTGGGACGCCAGCGGCAAGCTGGTGGTTCAATCTCGGCAGCTGGCGCTTATGCCCAGAACCTAGGTTCTGGCATTGAGTTCACGCTCTGCTATTCGTCCCAGATCTCGAAGAATATCTATGTCTGCTGCGCTGAGCTGCCGGGGCTTGTCGTCGATGATGCACAGAGTTCCCAGCTTGCCTCCCTGCGGAGATGCCAGCGGGTACCCCGCATAGAAGCGAATAAACGGTTTGCTGAGCACCATGGGGTTGTCGATGAAGCGCTCGTCCTGTTTCACATCGGGAATGTAAAAGATGTCATCTCCTAAAATGGCGTGGGCGCAAAAAGAAATGTTTCTTGGGGTCTCGGTCACGTCCAAGCCACTGTGAGACTTAAACCATTGGCGATTTTCATCAATCAGGCTGACCAGGGCGATAGGAACCTGAAACAGGCGCCGTGCCGTGCGAGTAAGCCTGTCAAATCGTTCTTCATGGGGGCTATCCAGAATATCGAGAGCCCACAAATCCTCCAGTCTATTTTGTTCCAGAGGGGGAATTTTGGGAGCTAACATTAAATGGTTCCTTCAACGCTTAAACCGGTTGCAAGGCCCTCCCAAAGGCAAGCTAACCGTGTCCATTTTGTTAAGACGCTTTTGTTTACTGGGCGGGAGCCACCGGCTCTTGTTGCTGCTGGGCACTGCTTCGCGCTTTACAGCGGTACATTACAGCATCACTTTCCGCTAGCAGTTGTTCTACACTGTGATGGCATTGCGGTTCAAATTGGACGATCCCATGAGAGAAGGAAAGATCATATCCCCGTCGCTCTGCTTGGTTGCGATCATCAAGAGCCGCCTGAAAACGCTTTATCGCCAGCTCACTTTGTTCCTTGGAGTTGTTCACCAGCAGGAATACAAATTCGTCCCCACCCAGGCGAGCGAACACATCTGAGTTTCTGCAGTTCTGCCTCATGACGTCTGCGAATGTCTTCAGGGCGTAATCTCCCTCAGAGTGGCCGTAGGTGTCGTTGATGGATTTGAATTTGTTTAAATCCATAAACACCATAGTGGTCGGTATATTTTGCCTGGCACAGAGTTTCAGGCTGTTTTCCGCCAGAGTGATGAAGCCTCTGCGATTGTTGGTATTGGTCAGCTCGTCGAGTGTTGCCAGTTGCACAGCGGCGAGTTCCCGCTCTATGATTTGGGCGAGGTCGCGCAGGGAATCGCAGTCCTCGCTGCTGAGTTTTCTTGGTTTTTGATCTGAAATGCACAGTGTGCCGATTTTTAATCCGTCCGTGGATCGCAGCGGGTAACCCGCATAAAATTGGATATGCGGTTCGCTCGCAACCTTGGGGTCGTGTTCGAATCGCGGATCTTTGCTTGCGTCAGGGACGCAAAACACGTCGTCGCCCAGCATAGTGTAGTCACAAAAAGAGGCGATATGAGGGACTTCGCTGACTTCCACTCCCGGGTATCTATCGAAAGTTTGACGGTTGTCATCCACCAGGGAAACCAGGGCTATAGGAACCTGGAACAACCGCTTCGCCATTCGCGTCAGGCTGATGAAGCGGTCGCCGACAGGGGTATCCAAAACGTCGAGTCGCGCCGCGGTTTCCAACCGAGCCTGCTCTGTAATTGTTGTAGCCAAAACTGTCATTTCAGTATTCCTTAGCGGGGGGTTGTTACCTTGCTCTGTGGTAGCGAGCCGCGCTAATTGCTAGTTTGTATAGTAATGATTATCGACCCATTGTCAGAAACCTTTAGCAATTTGTGAGCCTTGCTGGATGTGCTTTAGTGTGGCCGATTGCTTATGCCTGAGCGGGCCGTTAACATGGCGCCAGAGTCAAATTGCCCACTTGATCCAGGAGTTATCGATGGACTTTTCCCGCCCCGTGACGGAGGCGACTAGCTTGTTGGAGATCAATCCCGAAATCGACCGGTCGCGCTTGGCAGCAGAATTCGCTGAGCATAAAAGAGTTCAAATCCGCAACGTTTTGACCGAAGACTCCGCTCACAAGATCACCCAATTGCTGGTTAAGCAAACGCCCTGGGGTTTGTCCTGGAGGGCTGGAGATGACGGTCCACATAAACTCCGCAAGGAACAGGCAGCCAGTTTGCCAAAGACTGATGGTGATCAAATTGGACACAAGCTGACCGCATCGATGGGGCAAAACGACTTCGCGTTCATCTATTCGCAGTACCAGATGTACGACGCATTTGTTCAGGGGTGGTCAGGTGGGTCTCCACATGATGGCCTATTTCAGGATATGAACTCGCCGCTGTTTTTGGACCTGGTACGTGAAGTCACAAGCCTGCCCGAAATTCAATGGGCCGATGCCCAGGCAACCCTGTATGCACCTGGCCAGTTTCTTTCATTGCATCAGGATGTGGAGGCTGATCAGGGATGGTTGGTCGCCTATGTGTTGAACTTTTGCACCCGAGATTGGCGTCCAGATTGGGGCGGTTACCTGAATTTCTACGATGAAGATGGCGACATAGTCGCGGGTTATAGGCCGCGCTTCAATTCCCTGAACATGTTTCTGGTTCCCCAGGATCACAATGTCAGCTATGTTCCTCAATTCGCGCCCTATGGACGTTTTGCTATTACCGGTTGGTTCAGGGACCGCTGAGTTCGACGAATACTCTTTGGAGCACACTGTAGTTTCGGTTGGCAGCAAGGCTATAATTTGGACTGCTGGGTCCTCAGTGATAGCTTTGGTTTACTTGGGTTGGATATAGAAGTTCAGAGGTATGTGTCATGTCCGTTTTAGATTACATTCGGTATTTTCCCAACTTTGTCGATAGTCAACTCTGCGACGATGTGCTGAATCACTACAAAGAGAATGCGCAGTGGCAAAGTTCTACTTTTTCTGACGGAACTGGAGTTCTACCGGGATCAGAAGAAAGAGTCAAAATGGATGAATACTGGATACATCAAGACGAAAAATACTATCACGAACTAAAAGTGTTCTTTCGCAATGCCGTGATGGAGTACATCCAGGCATTTCCGCAAATCGCACCGCAGGCTTTTACCTCTTTTAGAATGAACCACTACCCGGTGGGAGGTTTTATGGAGAGCCACATTGACAATATTCACCACAGCCATGGCCAGGAGTATGGATACCCGCATTTGACGGCGCTTGTTTTGTTAAATGATGATTATGCGGGAGGAGACTTCGAGTTATGCGGAGGCGGGTTTGTCGCCAATAAACAAAAGGGCTCGGTCATTGTCTTTCCTTCAAACTTTATGTTTCCCCACGAAGTTAAAAGAGTGACCGAAGGAGACAGATTCAGTCTCATGACGTGGATCATGTGACCATCACTTGATTGACTGAGATACCCGGAAGTCAGCATGACGCTATGAACCCACAAACTCACCAACAGTCCATGCAGCAAGCATTGCGGCTATATCAGTCGAATCAGTTGCAAGATGCGAAAAGTCTGTTGCTGCAAATTACCAGCAAGGTCAAAAATGATCCGAATGCCTGGCATATACTCGGCGCTGTTCAACGTCGCTGTGGTGAGCTAGATGCCGGTAAAAAATCGCTTAACAGATCCTTGAAGCTGAATCGGCAACAACCAGACGTGTGGAATACGTTGGGAAATTTAAATCGAACGTCCGGGAATAATAAGGAAGCTCTGTCGTGTTATCAATCTGCCTTGAAACTAGCACCTAATCATGTTGATGCACGTAATAACAAGGGTCTGATTTTAAATAGTACCAAACGGTGGAAAGAAGCTGAGACGAATTTTACTAAGGCGCTAAAGAATAATCCCGAAGATCAAACGGCATTGGCGGGCTTGGGTGATTCGCTCAGAGGCCAGAAAAAATATACCGAAGCGCTTGCCGTGTATGATCGAGTGTTATTAGCAAATCCCCATAATGTCATCGTTCTAAACAACAAGAGTATTATTCTAAAGCTTCAAGGCCGATGGGCAGAGGCGGTCTCCTGTGCGCAACTGGCTTTGGACGAGGCCCCAAATTCTTCTGAAGTAAAACACAATTTGGCTTCAGCCCTGTCGGGAAACCGGCAGGAGGATGAAGCCGTTAGCTTGTATCAAAAAATCATTGAGCAATCGCCGCAGGATGCCTCCGCGCATCGGTATCTAAACCAGATATTGTGGACCCAGGGCAGTGACAAATTTCTCCAATCTTATTCGCTTGGCAAACAGGCCCGTCCCGATGATCTGGAGCTTAGACGCTCTTACGCTGGTCAGCTGATGCAGGCCGAGCGTTTCGAAGAAGCTGAGCGAGAAATACAATCTGCGATACAGATGGCGCCTGACAATCCTGCTCTCCGACTCATTAGTGCAAAAATATTCAAGGAACTGAAAAAATTTGACGATGCTTTGACCGATTTGCATCACGCCAGAAAGCAAAATGCCAGTAATGTATCGGTGATGGAGGCATTGGGAGAAACGTTGCTTGGAGTGGGAGACGGCGCGGGGGCACTGAAGATTTTCAACAAATTATTGAAAAGCAATGGTGAGAATCTCTCGTGGTGGGCGTTGAAGGCAGATGCCTTGAGGTTGACGGGAAGCGAGGAGTACCACTGGCTCTATGATTATGAGCGCTTGTTCTTCGTGCGCTCTATCGAACCGCCTTCCGGCTACCGAAATGTGGACGATTTTAATGAAGCCTTGTTAGCGGATCTTGAAAAATTTCACACCGGCAAGCAACATCCATTGGATCGATCACTGCGATTGGGTACGCAGACCGTCGGCAATATTTTTGATGTGCCTTTGGAGACCATACAGCAACTGGAGTCGGCGATGTCCGAACAAATTCTCGATTGCATCGAACGACTGCCGGAAGACAAGAGCCATCCCACCTTGAGAAATAAATCCAGGCTTTTTGATTACATAGGCTCTTGGTCAGTGAGATTGCGCAAAGAGGGATTTCACGCCAACCACAATCATCCGGAAGGTTGGTTCAGCGGCCCTTACTATGTTGCCCTGCCAGATATTGTCAAACAGGAGGATAACCAGCAGGGCTACATTCGATTCGGTGAACCTGGCTATAAAGCCTTGGAACCGATGTCGTCGGGTCACATCGTTGCGCCAAAGGAGGGCTCTCTGGTTTTGTTTCCTTCATACATGTGGCATGGAACCGTACCCTTTGAATCGGAGCAATATCGGGTGTCGGTATCTCAGGACCTTGTTCAAGCACCTGGCGGGTAACTGGCGTAGCTGGAGTTTGCGACAGTGAGGGATTAGACTTGGTGTCCTTTCGAATGCGAGGTTTTTCATGAGCGCAAACACCACACAGTCCTTGCCGCAGGATAAGTTCCTGACACTGTCCGCCAACATGCTCAATCAGGCTTTTCTCGAGAATACCCGTACCAAGGCGAAAAATGTGTACAGGCAGCTTGTCGATGGAAAAACTGTGATTTTAATGAACGTGGAGATGGACGATGAATCTACCACGCGATTTGATTTGGCGATGGACTGCAGAGCATATCAAGGTTCACTCAATTTCAGTGCCTTTCGAGCCAACCTGACCCAATTGATTTTTAATCTGGGAGAATCCGTGAAGCAGGGGGACACTATCCCGGTATTTACCCTGGAAGATGAAGACAGTTCGATGATTTTCGGGGTGACAGCGCTCTGCCAGGAGACAGATCATACGAACGTGATGGCTTTGAGTGCCGATATGTCAGAAGAACGACCCTCTGTGTTGCTCAAGCTTATGTATCTGGATCACCAGCAGGGTTCGTAGAGTGAGAAAAAGCTTAGCTGAGAATGTCTAACCACGGCGAGTCAGCCGGGGTGGCATGGATAGACACCAACGACAGGCACCAATCATAGGCACATGTAATGGCAGTTAAACTCTCACGACGAAGGTTTGCGCAAATGCTGCCCTTAGGACTAGCGCTACCACTGAACGTGAGTCTGATAGCATCTCCCTCCGTGTTTAACTTTCGCATTCGCACAATCACTGCCGGTTTGGACGTGGCTGGAAAAACCTGGATCGGTGAGGCAGAGAAGGCGGCCGGATTTCTTCGCGGGGCTCGACAAGCGTTTGCCGCAAAGGGCTACGAAGTTCAGACGCTTCGCATTGCGACACAAGCCTTCAGTGAGTATCACGCAAACTGGACAAGCCCCGTCGCGCGAAGAACCATAAAAGCGCTGGATGAGTTTGCGCAGGACCAGAATTTGATGCTGAGTATCGGTCCGGTTATCTCCGCAGATACTTACCACCCAGAGTTTGCCGACTGGGCGGTAGAACTTCTTCGAGAGACGAACAATATAAGCTTTAGTCTCAATATGGCCTCCGACCTCGGCGGCGTGCATCATCGAGGCTTGCGATCTGCAGCCGATGCGATTCTGGCTATCGCTCATGGCACTCCCGGCGGGGAGGGAAATTTTCGCTTCGCAGCGAATGCCTTCACACCCGCTGGCACACCTTTTTTCCCGGCCGCGTATTTTGATCGAGGACGCGCTTTTAGCATTGGGCTGGAATCCCCCAATCTTTTGGCGGCGGCATTTCGGCAAGCTTCCAGTGTGATCGAGGCACAAACGATTTTGGAGCAGCAATTGAACGATGCGCTCGATCCGGTTGCGGCCTTGGCGTCCTCTCTTGCAGAGAAAGAGGGCTGGAGCTATTTGGGTATCGACACCTCACCTGCGCCAGGTCTTGACTCCAGTATCGGCGCGGCCATCGAGACACTCACAGGTGCCCCTTTCGGCAGTACCTCCACCCTGTCGGCCTGCGCGGCGATTACCAGTGTGCTGCAGAACCTGGATGTGTTGAGTTGTGGTTACTCCGGTCTCATGTTGCCTATTATGGAAGATCCTGTTCTGGCGCGTCGCGCACGAGAGGGTCGCTACGGGATTTCCGAACTGCTTCTGTATTCTAGCGTATGCGGTACTGGTCTTGATGTCGTGCCCATTCCCGGTGATAGCAGCTCGACAACCGTAGCCAACATCCTTGCCGATGTTGCCTCATTGGCAAGCCGTTATCGCAAACCGCTGTCTGCCAGGTTGTTTCCAGCACCCGGTAAACAGGCTGGTGATACAGTGCATTTCGACAACCCTCATCTCACACCCGCGGTTGTCATGTCGATAGCTTAAGATGTTCACCGCGGGAGTGCCGCCGCTTCGCCATAAATGCTTTGGAAAGCGAAACACTACAAGAGCAAAGACAGACATGGGACTAAACTGATATGCAGGTGATGACAGTATTGCCTCAGCAAAACCTCAATGATATCGAACACTCCGCGCGAGCTGCAGAGTTAGTGGGTTATGACCAAATATCCAGTATGGAGAATCGCCATGATCCATTTGTGCCTTTGGGTATAGCGGCGGTTTCAACACAAAAGATCAAGGTGGGCACCGCAGTCGCCATTGCCTTTCCGCGTTCACCCATGGTTGTGGCCAATACGTGCTGGGATCTACAAAACGCCTCAGATGGCCGATTTGTCCTGGGTTTGGGGCCGCAGATTAGGGCGCACAATGAGAATCGCTTTTCCACGCCCTGGTCACCACCCGTTCCCCGTATGCGAGAGTATGTTAATGCCCTGCGAGCAATTTGGCGTAACTGGCAATTGGGTGAAGAGTTGGAATTTAGGGGCGAGCATTACACATTTACTTTGATGACGCCAAACTTTGTGCCGCAATCTTCGGATCAGCCTCCGGTGCCGATTACTATCGCGGCAGTGGGTCCGCAAATGTTAAAACTCGCTGGAGAAGTCTGCGACGGCGTTCATCTACATCCCTTTTGTACACGTGCTTATCTCGAAAATGTGGCGATGCCGCGGATCGAACTCGGGCTGGCTCAGTCGGGTAAGCCGCGTGAAGCTTTTCAAATTGCTGGGGGTGGTTTTCTGGCCACAGGTGAGACCGATGAAGAGGTTGCAGATGTGCTCGAGTGGGTGCGTTATCGCATCGCATTCTACGGCTCTACGCCCAGCTACTGGCCTGTATTGGAGCACCACGATCTCGGCGACCTGGGGCGCAAGCTCAATAGTATGACCAAAGCCGGTCAATGGGATGACCTAGCGGCAGAGGTTAGTGACGATGTGCTGTCACTTTTCACGGCGTTTGGGCGCTATGACCAAATTGCCGCTGCAGTGGAAGAGCGTTTCGGAGGCGTGATAGACATGCTATATGCCAGCTTGTCAGCCGATAACTTGCCCGCCATTCCTGCGGATGTGTTACAGGACATTCAAAAAATCAGTTCGTTGTTTAAGCGTTTTGGTACGGATTGGTCATAGGGCCGCCGATTTCGCTGTCTCTGCTGCCTCAATCAGTTTTATCCGATCTATTATTCGGCGAAAAGCGGCTTGTTGATTAGAGTCTGCTCGGTAGAATGCCCCCGTCAAACAATATCCAATCCAGACCAATGAGGCACTTACCATGAAGTCAGAATCTTTAGCTCTCGTCGCGCAGTCCGCACAATCACTGTCTCCAGGGCAGCGTTTCATTCAGTGGGTGCAGGAACCAGCAGGTTCAGTGATTGCAGCTTCTGTCGCTACAATCAGTACCTTCGGGATTACCCTGTCAGGAATATGGGCTATTAGCCTAGCGGTTAGCTGAGTTTTTGTTGTTCAGTTTCGTGCGGTTGTTAGTGTCTCGGCTCTCACGAATCAGAGATTCATAACAATCGCTCTCCGGCATTTTTGCCAACCTGTCGTACAGCAAGACGTTCACCGCAGCCGCCAGGTTTAAGCTTCCTATGGTTGGGAGAAAGACTACAGAGTCTGCACGGTCTAAAAGGTGCTGATCGATGGTGCCGTCCTCAGGGCCAAAAATGTAGAGCGCTTTGTTGGGGTGCTCGAACGCAGGCAGTGGAATCGCCCCCTCCACCAACTCTACACAGACCACTTTTGTACCGGTGACAAGTTCGCCGGGCAAGTTGGGGACCCAGGTCATCGGAATATTGAGACTCGCATTTTGGGTATCGGTATTGAAAGGCGCTGCCCGGTCGTAGCGCTCTCCTGTGTAGATTACAGAATCCACTTGAAAGCAACCGGCGGCTCGCATTACCAGGCCGACATTGACCGGGCTTTTGGGATTGCTTAAACCGATGCTTAAGGCGGATTCGGACATAGATTTTTCCCGTAGTCTTTCGAATTTGTACCGCTAGCGGCTAGCCACCCGACGGGCCATCATCACGCAAAGTCCAGTCTTGCTGTTTGGCCCATTCGGACATTAACGTGAGCTCAATGGGGAAACGCTGTAACACCGGTTGCATATCCACCTGAAACGGCGCTCCGTCCAATTTATTATTAAAGGTGTAGAAGTTATCCATCGCGGCTGCATACGTCTCGCGATCCAGCGGTGATACAGAACCGAATAATTCGTGCATATGCTCGCCAAACTGCCGAGGTGTTATGTACTCAAAGGTAATGGGCTTGCCTATCGCCTCCGACAGGGTGCTCGCGACTTGCTCTGGCAGCAGCCGCTCAGGGCCACCGATGAGCAATCGCTCACCGAGCATATCCTCACTTTCAAATACAGCGATCATAAATTTGGCTACATCATCCAGGCATATCCAGTTCGCCGCCATAGTGGGCGCATGGGGATAGCGATAGCATGCATCGTTGATAAGCCCAGGCTTAACCCAATTCGTTAACAGGTTATCCATGAACAGCACTGGGCGGATAACCGTGAGTGGCACGCCGGAATCCGCAAAAATATTTTCTCGAATGAGGTTCCCGTCATAGGCGGGTTCACCGCAGGGCTCATCGGGCACCCAGGAGCTGGTGTTGTAGACTAGTCGATCAACATTTCCGATTTTGGCCGCTTGACCGACGCGGGCAATATGCTCGTTGACGTTGAGTGCATCTTCAAACATAGGGTGTGTGAAGAAGACACCGTTTGCCCCGTCGCAGGCTTCTATCAAGCTGTCAAAGTCGTTATAGTCTGCGCAGACGGGACTTACACCCTCAAACTCAGGTCCCTGAAAACGCTCTGGTGATCGAGTAACCGCGCGCACCGCATAATCCTGCGCACGAAGTTGGCGAATCTGAGCGAGGCCTTGCCTGCCACTGGCACCAAAAACGGTGACGATTTTATTTTTCATGAGTTACCTCTGAGTGATATCGAAACACTGCTTACAGTGAAAGTATTTTGCCGACTTCTAGTCTGAGGCGGCCTGAAACAATTTAATAATTTCCAGCACATCTTCACTGGAGACATCCCTATGCATTACCAGACGCATAGCGACGCCTTCAGGGAGCACGATGCCCTGCGCTTTGGAAAGCGATTGCAGACGTGAACGAAGAGCCTCATCGACGGAAACATGAACCATATTGGTTTGCGTGTCGGTAGCAGCCACGCGCACACCGGCAATATTCATCAGCTGGGCTGCCAATCTTTCCGCATTTTGGTGATCATCCTCCAGGCGTTCGACATTATTCTCTAGGGCATATAAACCTGCTGCAGCAACGATACCTGCCTGACGCATTCCGCCACCCAACATTTTTCGCCACCGCCTCGCTTCCTCGATAAGATCTGCTGTACCAACCAGCAGCGATCCGACCGGCGCTCCCAAACCTTTGGAAAGACAAATCGACACACTGTCATAGGGTTTGGCGACATCGGCCGCAGACAGACTTTGCGCTACGCAGGCATTGAATAATCGTGCGCCATCAAGATGCAGGGATAGCTTATGTCTGTCACAAATATTGCGTATTTTTTGCTGGTAGGCTGACGACAAATAATAGCCGGAATGAGTATTTTCCAAGCAGATTAATCGCGTTCGCGCATAGTGCACATCACTGGGCTTAATGGCACCTTCAACCGCATTCAGATCCATCATGCCGTCACTCCCTAGCGGGATGGTTTGAGGCTGGATACTGCCTAAAACCGCGGCACCGCCACCTTCATAGACAAAGGTATGCGCGCGGTCTCCGACAATGTACTCATCTCCCCGTCCACAATGAGACATTAAGCCGACCAAATTGCTCTGTGTGCCCGAGGTGCAATACAGAGCGGCCTCTTTGCCCAGCAGGTCTGCTGCAAAGGCCTCCAGTTGATTCACGGTAGGGTCTTCGCCATAAACATCATCCCCAACCCTGGCGGATGCCATTACACTGCGCATCTCGACACAGGGTTGGGTGACCGTATCACTGCGTAGGTCGATAGGTTTTGAACGCACGCCAATAGCTCTCCGAGGGAATAGTTGTTCAGTATAGGGTAAAAAAACACAGCGATGTGAGTGGATCTTCTCTCCACTATTGTTTTCGATACCTTGGAATTTTATGTTCAGGTGTTCGTGAAAGTCGACTAATGTTTGACGGCTGTTTTCAGGTAAACTACACCATTAGTTTAATGCTTTTTTTCAAGTAAACTGCAGTCCCAGTTGAATCTTAATCTAGAGGAATAAAAATGATTTCACTTCCAGCATTGATTGAACGTGCAGCCAGATTGAATCCCAATGGGATAGCCACCCGATACCTTGACCGGGAATATAACTGGGCTGAAACGGGTTTACGAATTGCTCAGCTGGGAGCTGCGTTAAATCACTTACCTGTTGAAGAAACCGATCGGGTTGGAATATTGAGCCTAAACAGCGATCGCTACTACGAATCGATATTTGCGATTCCATGGGCTGGTTACTGCATGGTGCCAATGAACACCCGTTGGGCGCTGCCCGAAAATGAGTATGCAATTAACGACTCAGAAACACGAGTGCTTTTGTTTGATGATGCTTTTCTTGAACAGGCTAAGAGTTTACTCGAAAACTGCCCCAGTCTTGAATTTGCCATATACATGGGCGAACAAGCCTGCCCTGAATGGGCAAGTTCCTACGAGGCGCTTATTACCCAGCACGAGCCTATAGCGGCTTCCAGTCGAGGCGATGACGATATGGTCGGTATTTTTTATACCGGTGGGACCACAGGCTTTCCCAAGGGTGTAATGCAGTCGCATAAGGCAATTTGGGCGAGCGCACTCGGTCTGGTGCAGAACTTCGAGATGGGGCGAACAAGTGTTTATCTGCACGTGGCCCCTATGTTTCACATGGCTGATTTCTGCGGCACCATGAACACCACTATCGTGTGTGGTACCAATGTTATGCACCAGTCCTATGACCCCGGCGCAGTGCTCGCCAGTTTTTCCGAGCAAAAAATCACTCACGTCTTGCTGGTGCCCGCCATGTTAAAAATGGCACTCAATCATCCGGACGCAGCGACCGCAGACACCTCTTCCTTAGAGCGAATATTGTATGGTGCGTCGCCCATGCCAGCGGCATCGCTACAGCAGTGCATGTCACTCTGGCCGGATGTTGGCTTGGTTCAGGCTTATGGCCAAACAGAACTGGCACCCGTAGTCAGTTCACTTTCAAGCCAGGCACATCGGGAGGGCGGAGAGAAGCTCAAATCAGCGGGCCAGCCAACGGGCGTGAGCGATGTTCGCATAATAGATGAAGAGGGTAATGTCTGCCCCTTGGGGACATCGGGCGAAATTTGCGTTAAAGGGCCGCACACCATGCTCGGGTACTGGAAGAAACCTGAAGAAACGGCCAAAGCACTGCGCGATGGTTGGGTGCATACGGGTGATGCGGGCGTTTTCGACGCCGACGGTTACTTGTATATCGTCGATAGAGTGAAAGACATGGTGGTAACGGGCGGCGAAAACGTGTTCACCACGGAGGTCGAAAACGCCGTCATCAGTCATAACGCCGTGCTCGACGTTGCAGTCATCGGTGTGCCGCATGAAGATTGGGGTGAGGCGGTGCGTGCCATTGTGATTTTACAGCCAGGGCAGACGGCCACCCAGGAAGAACTCATCGAACATTGCCGGTCTCAGATTGCCGGTTATAAATTGCCGAAGTCAGTGAGCTTTAGAGAACAACCCATGCCACTGTCTGGTGCGGGCAAAGTGTTGAAAACGGAATTGAGAAAACCGTACTGGGAGGGGCGTGACCGACAGGTAAACTAAGCCACACCGGTGCACTCTTTGAATTTACGATCCACTTTTGAAGATCTAGAGTGAAGTCTGTTCTTCTTCGAGGAAACTACAATGGATGAAGCTACACCCAACGAGAATGTGGGACCCTGTGCAGGCTTTCGCGTTTTGGATTTCGGCACGATGGTTTCCGGCCCAATGGCGGCGCAAAACCTGGGAGACCTGGGGGCCGACGTCATAAAGATTGAGACACTAATGGGGGATACCGCACGTTGGACCGGGCCACCGGAACGCGATGGCATCAATGGCTTTTTCTCGCAGTTAAATCGCAACAAACGCGCTATATCCTTAGATATGAAGACGGCGGAGGGAATAGCCATCGTGCGCAAACTTGCGCTTTCTGCGGACGTGATCTTCTGTAATTACCGTCCCGACGTGGCGGATCGGCTGGGTTTTGGCTACGACAGTCTGCGTGAGGACAATCCCGGTTTGATTTTCGTTTCCGTGAGCGGATTTGGGCCGGATGGACCCTATGCCGGACAGCCGGTTTACGATCTGGTAATCCAGGGGATGTCAGGTACCATGCCCCCCCAGGGAAACGGCGGGCAACCACAGATGATACGCAGTGTGATCGCCGATAAAACGACAGCTGTTACAGCTGCTTCCGCAGCGTTGGGAGCGCTTCTGGCTCGGGAGCGAAACGGCGGAGAGGGGCAGCACGTGCACGTTCCTATGGTTAACGCCTATGCCGCGCTTGCCTTGCCAGACATGATGTCCATGGATGCTTTTCGCCCCAAAGAGGAGACGCAATCTCCTGTCCCCGATATTTTTCACGTTTGGAGTTGTAATGATGGTTATCTGGTAGGGATGCCCATTGAGGATAAGCAGTACGCCAACCTTTGTAAGGCACTCGGACGAGAAGACCTGGCCAAAGACGAGCGCTTCAATAGTATCGGAGCGCGTCTGGCCAATACTGCGGCGATGATCGAATTGATCGATGCCGAGTTTGGAAAGTGGTCCTGGCGTGAAGCGCTGGATACCTTACATAAAAATGACGTGCCATTCGCCGCGGTGTATGACCTCGACGATTTTATGGATGATCCGCAGGTTAAGCACAACAGAACGGTGTTTGACGCCGAAGATCCTCGCGGCGGTGTGACTCGCTTCATCAGACACCCTTCCGTGTACGAAAAAACCCCTGCGACGCTAAGGCGTCACCCGCCTCGTTATGGTGAGCACACGCAGGAGATTCTGGAAGAGGCGGGCTACACAGAAGACGAGATCGCCGCGCTGCGCTCGGCACAGATTGTTGCATAGTGTAGTGAGTGGCGATGGGTAGGACGTCGTAGATGGGCTATCGCTACCCAATTGGACACAGTCATGGATATGAAGCTCGGGTGAAAGCTGTGTTACTGGTTTTACTGGTAGTACTGTCGTCGTTGGGCTTTCCGGTCATACAGCTGAGCGCTGCTTCACCGGCCAACAGTGACTCTATTGGCGAAGTTGTCCCGAATGAAGCAGTTGCCGCGAACGAAGCAGTTGGTCCGAACGACATTTCGGACTCTACCGAAGCGACCGAGAAAATTGTGATTGCTCGAAAGGCCTACCTGGATAGATTACGCGGCTTCTGGTTGGGGGCTAGCATTGCTAACTGGACAGGATTACCCACCGAAAATGTGCGAGCCGAGCCGCCGTTCTTTGATGATGACGACTGGTTAAAACCCGTCGGCCGCAACGGAGAAGTGATTGATTATGTACTGGAGAGCGATCCCTGGGGTGCCGACGATGACACCGACATCGAGTACGTCTACCAAATTGCCATGGAAAAATACGGTAGCTTTTTGCTCACCGCTGAACAGATTTCCGAACAGTGGCAGCACCACATCGGGCCGCCCTTACTGTGGGTGTCAAACCTGGCAGCCCTCGGACAGATGCAAAACGGGGCTTTGCCACCGCAAACTTCTCTGCCAGAGAACAACCCCATGTGGGACATGATTGACGCGCAGCTTACCACTGAAATTTTTGGGGTGATGGCACCGGGGCGCCCCGATGTGGCATTGGAGATGGCGCACTTGCCTATCCGCACCACCGCCTATCTGCATTCCCAGTGGGCCTCTGAATTCTACGTGATCATGCATTCATTGGTGTCCGTGGTAGATCCAGCACTTTCGCGCAAGGAACAGGTAACTTGGATGGCCGAGGAGGCGCGCAAGCGGGTGCCGAACTGGTCGTATATCGCAGACATGTACGACTTTGTGAAAGCCGAGTACGAGCGCAATGAAGATAAGGACGATTGGGAGGCGACCCGGCGTAAAGTGTATGAACGTTACCAGGTGAATGGTGTTGCCGGTTATGGCTACAAGTATCCCTGGGACTCAGGTATTAATTTCGCTTCTTCGATGGTCAGCTTGTTGTATGGTGAGGGAGATTACAAGAAGACCATTCGCATCGGCACTCTGGCGGGTTGGGATTCAGACAATCCCACGGCCACCTGGGGAGGCTTGCTTGGGCTGTTGTATGGTTATGCTGGATTGGCGGAGCACTTCGATAAGCATAACTTTTCGGACGATTACTTGATTTCACGGACACGGTACAACTTTCCAGAGGCACCTGATAACTTCTCGAGTATGGCTACGCGGGGCCTGCGCATCATCGACGATGCCGTGGTGAACGGTATGGGAGGCAGCATCGATGACGACAACTGGGTAATCCCGCGGATGGAGGGCGGTATCGTCGCGCCACTAGTGGAGGCTACTACTGTTCCATGGGAGACGATCGAAGATACAGACACCCGCTGGGTGTACTCAGGATTTAGCACCGTTAATACCAACTGGAATGCTTCAGGGGCGAGTCTGACCAGTGGGCAGTCGAGCTGCACAGCACAGATCACCTTCAGTGGCACCGCAGTGCAGTACTATGCCTTCAGAAGTTCGGCCGCTGGTACAGTGACTGTAACGTTGGATGGAGAGAAACATGGCATCGTTGATCTGTCACTGGACGTGAGCAATGATAGTTCAAACAACAGTAACCAGCACTACGACGGTCAATATTATGCAAAGGTGTTTGAACGGCGGGAACTCGCCCCGGGAGATCATACCTTGCTTATTGCCTGCGACAGCAAGGATACTGACAAGAGCATTGATATGTTGTCTATCATTCCCTAACAAGGAGCATTAATGAGTCGCAAAAAATTAATAATTGGCTATTTAGCGATTGTAAGTCTGCTGGTCATCGCAGCATGCGGCGATAATAAGGACCACTCTGAAGTTATCGACAATCGGCCGACTGTCGCGCTGGTTATGAAGTCATTGGCGAATGAGTTCTTCGTGAATATGGCAGAGGGCGCGAAACAACATCAATTAAAACACGCGGATCAGTACAATCTCGTGATCAACGGCTTGAAGGATGAGAGCGATCTTACTCAACAAGTTGCTCTGATCGAGCAAATGTCGGCGCGTGGTGTGGATATCATTGTGGTCGCGCCGGCAGATTCAAAAGCTTTGATACCGGTAATAAAACGTGCGGTGCAGAGCGGTATTGTTGTCATTAATATTGATAACAAGCTTGATAGGGAGCTGCTTATTGATGCCAACATTGTTGTTCCATTCGTCGGTCCAGACAACCGCGAGGGTGCGCAGCAGGTCGGCAACCATCTCGCGGCAATGCTTAGCGAGGGCGATCAAGTTGCGATTATTGGTGGAATAAGTACTGCATTCAATGCGCAGCAGCGTCAGTTGGGATTTGAAGATGCCATGGCGGCGGTGGGCGCCGAGGTGGTCAGCGTACAGGCGGGTAACTGGGAACAGGCGAGGGCGAGTACGATTGCCGCAGCGCTGATTTCCGAAAATCCCGAACTCAAGGCCTTGCTGTGCAGCAATGATAACATGGCAATAGGCGCAATTGCGGCGGTTCGGCAGGCTGGCAAGAGCGGTGAGATTCAAGTTGTCGGTTTCGACAATATTAAGGCGGCGAGTGACTTGTTGAAAAGTGGTGAGCTGCTTGCGACCGCCGATCAATACGGCAATCAACTGGCGATTTTTGGCATCGAGTATGGACTCCAGATTTTGAGCGATGGTAAGGTGCCCGCCGACCGAAAAACTCCCGTTGATCTTGTCATCGCCGACGGCCTGGAATGACCGCCTGTTGAGCCCGCCGCTACTCTCAATCAGCGGACTGCATAAGCGTTATGCTGTTCCAGTTTTGCGTGGCGTCGACCTCGAAATAGCGAAAGGCGAAGTACATGCTCTGGTGGGTGCAAACGGGGCTGGTAAAACCACACTGTGTAACATTATCTGTGGTATTTCGGCGGCCGATAGCGGCAGCATGTGTTTCTCAGGAAGCGAGCATGCCCCGGTATCGGTCAACGATGCGGAAGCTTCAGGTATTCGCATCGTCATGCAAGAACTCAATCTGATCGATAATCTTAGTGTCGCTGAGAATCTTTATTTCAGATCGCTGCCCACCACCTATGGTGGGCTGATCGATTTCGGGCAGTTGTTTGAGGATGCGACGATACTACTGGCCGACATGGGTATGGATGACATCGACCCGAGAACACCGGTGCATACCTTGGGAATAGGACAGCGGCAACTCATTGAGATCAGCCGCCAGCTGATTCATCCCTGCAAATTGTTGATTCTTGACGAACCCACAGCCGCATTAACTGACCCACAAATTGAACTGCTGTTCGCTAAGATTGAATCTCTAAAAGCGAGTGGTGCCGGGATTATCTACGTGAGTCATCGAATGGAGGAAATCCGCCATATCGCGGATCGCGTCTCTGTTTTCAAAGACGGTGAAACGGTTTTGAGTACGGCAGTTGCCGATATATCAACGCAAGAAATTGTTCGCCGTATGGCCGACGCGCCGGTGGATACTCCGCATGATCGCTGCAACAACAGGCAATTGGCGACCGCGCTTAAGATCCGTGGGCTGTGCACTCCTGATGTTCTAAGAGACATCAACCTGGATATTCGCTTTGGCGAAATACTGGGTATTGCTGGCCTGATGGGGTCGGGCAGGACAGAGTTGCTACGCTCAATTTTTGCCGCTGACGAACTCAGCGCTGGCGCTATTTTTTCGAATGATGGTTCCGAACCACTGTCATTAAATTCTCCCATTGATGCTGTGGCTCATGGTATTGGGCTCATTCCCGAGGATCGTAAGCAGCAGGGCCTACTTCTGCAGCAATCGCTAAAGAGCAATGTCACCTTGCCCTCTCTGAGCTATTTCTGTCATCCCGCCGGATGGATTGCTACTGCAAAGGAAGACGATGCCGTAGAGAGTTTCCGCAAATCTCTCGATGTTAAATGCGAGGACATTCATCAACAGGTCGGGCAACTCAGCGGCGGAAATCAGCAGAAAGTGGTTATCGCCCGTTGGTTGATGTGTGACAGCCGCATTCTACTGTTTGACGAACCGACACGCGGTATCGACATTCACGCTAAAACGGCCATTTATCAACTCCTGGGTGAGTTTGCCGATGCTGGAAAAGCAGTTGTTATTGTGTCGAGTGAGAGCCGAGAGCTAACCGATTTGTGTGACCGAATCGCAGTGATGTCCAATGGCAAACTCGCGGCCACATTTAAGCGCGGTGAATGGACGGCGGAAAAAATTGTTGAGGCCTCGTTTAGTGCCTTTGTCACCGGTAGCGAGGTTTAAAAATCTAACAATGAATACTCAACTGAAACAACTGCTGGGCCAGGACTTCGTCGGCCTGCTATTGGCCTTGATAGTGTTGGTCGTGTTTTTCAGTATACGCAGTGACTACTTTCTGTCAGCGCTGACGTTCACAACTCTGGCCAATCAAATGCCGTCTCTGTTGGTGATTGCTGTCGGTATGACATTTGTACTGATCGTTTCCGGTATTGACTTGTCGGTGGGTTCGGTCATGGCACTTTGCGGTGCCGTGCTGGGGTTAGCCATCGTCGAGTTCGGCTGGCCGGTGTGGTTGGCTGGGGTGCTGTGTCTTACGACAGGCCTGATTTGCGGATTGTTTAACGGCGCCGTTGTTACGCGCTGGGGGGTGCCGTCCTTTATCGTGACACTAGGTACGCTTGAAATTGCCCGGGGCGGCGCTTACCTGGTAACGGATTCGCAGACGCTCTATGTGGGATCGCTTGTAGAAGCCATAAGCGCTCCGCTGCCGTATGTGAATTTATCCCCGGCGTGGTTCGTCGCCGTCGTCGTTGTGATTCTCGGGCAATTGCTACTTTCTCGCACGGTGTTGGGGCGTTACGCGATTGCTGTGGGAACCAATGAGGAAGCGGTGCATCTGTCCGGTATCGATGTTGGTAGGATTAAGCTTTTTGTATTCGGTACAGCTGGGTTACTGGCTGGACTCGGTGGCTTGTTCCATGTCGGCTACTTACAGTCTGCGGACCCAAATGCAGGGATAGGTCTGGAACTTTCGGCGATTGCAGCGGTTGTTATCGGCGGCACAAGTCTCGCAGGTGGCAAAGGTTCCGTCGTTAATACGTTTCTCGGTGTCTTGATTATCACCGTATTGCAAACTGGCCTCGCGCAAATTGGTGCGAGCGAACCCAGCAAGCGTGTCATTACCGGCCTGGTGATTATCGCCGCAGTGATAATCGATGTGTATCGCAATCGATCGGGAGGTGTTGGCGAATACCTTCGTGGTTTGTTCAAGCGTGGATGAAACCGATTGGGCTGTTTTCAACCCAGCTGCAAATGGCTATACGATGCCAAGTCATTGAGGAGTAGATTGTGACAGACGGTAAGATGTGTAAACAGATCCTGGTGGTGGGCAGCGTCAATGCGGATCATGTGCTTGATGTACAGGCCTTTCCAGCCCATGGGGAAACTGTGGTCGGATCGAACTATCGTGTACTTGCCGGTGGAAAAGGGGCTAACCAGGCGGTGGCCTGTGCCAGACTTGGTGGTGACACTCAGTTCCTCGCCTGTGTTGGTGACGATGCCGAAGGGCAGGCCGCGATTGCGTCACTTGCCGAAGATAGTGTGGACAGCTCGGGTATTGAAGCGATAGAACATGGTCGAACCGGCGTCGCGCTCATTTTCGTCAATGACGAAGGTGAAAATTGTATTGGAATATCAGCGGAAGCCAATGCCGAATTAACGCCTGATAAAGTCAGGCGGAGTGAGGCGCAAATTGCCAACGCCGATTATCTATTGATGCAGTTGGAGGTGCCCGTTGAGAGTGTAATTCAGGCGGGGGAAATTGCTCGAAAGAACCACACACGTGTTGTTCTAAATCCTGCTCCGGCAAGCGCCACAGTTCCGGAAAGACTGCTGAATTGCACCGATATCATTACCCCGAACCAAACCGAGGCTGAAACTCTGACAGGTGTTGGTGTCAATTCCGAGGACGGTGCCGAACGCGCAGCCAGAATACTTCATGGATACGGCATTGAGATCGTCATCATCACTATGGGGAGTTCCGGCGCTTATGTCTCCGATCACTCAGGTGGGCGTTTGATTTCCGCCAGATCGGTTAAAGCGGTAGACACAACGGCAGCGGGCGACACCTTCAACGGTGCTTTGGTGGTTGCCTTGTCAGAGGGAGCTGTGCTTGATGATGCGGTCGAGTTCGCCAATGGGGCTGCCGCCATCTCGGTGGCCAGAGACGGTGCGCAACCTTCGATTCCGTGGCGGCGAGAAGTCAAAAGCTGATCTTGCCTGGCACCAGCCCCTACTAGCAATCCTATACAGCAATCAGCCCAATAGGGTGTTGACCAGTCGTCGCTCGAAGACGTCTTGATCCTTCCAGGTAATGGCGCAGTTCACCGGACGGCCGTTCTCCCGATCAATTATTGTATAGCCGTCGTTCGTAACCGTTATCGGCAGTTCTTCCAGTTCGACCAGATCGCCTCCCGCCGCAAGATGGACTGCAACCGCATCGAACAATGTCGTGCTAACTTTACTCAAATCATGGTCTGGGGCAATGAAGGGTGCCCCTGGTAGCCAGGCGCGATAATTTTCCATTAGTGCCTGGAGCCAGGGATCGTCACTCTCATACAGGCGACGATAGTCGTCACCGTCAAGGACGATCAGCCCGCAGGTGTCCAGGGGTGTAATCGTGCACTCCCAGGGCGCGGCGAAAACCGCTTGTAAGGAAGCTGGATCGACGCGCACATTGTACTCGGCAGCGGGCTTGTCATCGCCTGCATAGCCTGTGTAGATGGATCCGTACATGCCGATAAAGTGGGCATTGTTGGCAATGGAGGGGTCGCGCCGCAGCGCTTCTGCGATATTCGGTACTGGGCCCAAACACAACAGGGTTACGGGTTCTGGCGATGACTTTATGGTATCGATGATTGCCTGCACACCGTCTTCATAGACTTTGCCTGGATAATCACCTAGCTGATAGTCGCCCAACCAGCCACTCTGTTGCCCTGGTTCATCCGCTACGCCTAGACCAATGCCGATTGGCACATCAGTTCTGCCAGTGACCTCGAGAAGTTTGCCGAGCAAGCGGGCGCGATACAGGGCGTTGCCAAAGTCACCCACGGCCAGCTTAAGATCAAGTTCGGGCATTCTCAGCAACATGAACAGGGCCCAGGTATCATCGATGTCATCGCCAATATCTGTGTCCATAATAATCGGTCGTCTGCCACCACTGATAGTGCTGCAGCCTGTGTTAGCGGCAAGGGCTAGTGCTATGGATGCACCGACGAATGTCCGGCGGGTAAGAAGCATTGTGTTATCGCGAAATTTCATTTAGCCCCTCCGGGCGCTTAAAGTTCAATGCATAGGTGACGCAGGTATTACCAGCAATAGACCCCATCGGTGGGCCGCAAAGGAATAGATAGATCTTGCTTGTGATGCAGGCCGTTTGCTGTCATCTGCGCTGAACGGGCACTAGTGCGCGCCCGAAATGACTGCAAAATTACTGCATGTTCTTGTTCGTCTACCAAATTGATCCTTTCCTGAGGATCACTGCCCAGATGAAAAAGTTGCTCAAAAATGGGTTGCTGGCCAGAGAAATCGAGTTGCTCTTCCGTGTACGGGCAACCACTGGGTTGCAGATAACGAACGTACTTCCACTCCTGAGTTCTCAGCGCCTCGATGAATGGATTGCCTTCAGCAACCGTGAGGCTTTCAAGAAACACCTCTTCGCGTGGCGGATCTTGTGCGTTGAGATCTGTGCCCTCCATGGTCTCGGGTACTGCCAACCCCGCATAGGATAATATCGTGGCTGGCACATCGATGCTGAGCACTAACTCCTCGCGAACCTCTTCCTCGTCGTCTGTACTTTTCCGCGGATCGAAAATCACCAGAGGTATCTTCGCAACCAGGTCATACAACAGCGCTTTGCCGCCTGTGCCGTATTCGCCATTGAGCAAGCCATGGTCGCTGGTAAAAATGATGATGGTGTTTTCCGCAAGACCCAGCTGTTCAAGCTGTGCTACAAGTTGGCCCACAACGTGGTCGATGCCAGTGATGGTTTGGTAGTAGCGAATGAGATGCTCGGGTTGAAGTACGGCATCGTAATTGTAGGCATACCATTTTTGGCGGGCATTGTGATCAATAACGCCATCGCGAATAAACGCGTCTGGTTCTTGGCCAGTATCCCCAGAGATTTGAATGGCCTTATCTCTGTACAGGGAATCATAGTATTGATGTCCGGCAAGGCGAGGGTTGCCGTTGGCAGGATAAGCCATCACGCGGCAAGCATAATTGTCACACTCGGGGTCAGCGCCTTCGCTATACATAGAAGACACTACGGAATTGTGTGGAGCGGAGAAACTGACCGATAAGTTGAACGGCTTGTTTGCCGGGCGGGTGCCGAGAAAATCCCCTATCAACTCGCCCATGATCTCTGTGGTGATCTCATGTTTCGCATCTCGATAAATGGCCGTCGCGGGGTTGTCTGGCAGATCCTTCGGGAAGAAGGGCAGCCATCCGTCATGCGCGCGCCAGTAGTCGAATTTGGAGGCGGCACTGTCGGCCAGCGCGTAGTACTGAACACCAAACTTGCCGATAAACCCGGTGAAATAACCGGCTTCCCTTAATAGTGCCGGGTATGTCTGCTGCCATTGTTTCTCTGACACCTGGTAGGGCGAGTTAAAGCCCAGGCCGCTGGTGCGCTCGTACTGCCCGGAAAGAAACGCGAAACGACTCGGTGCGCAAATAGGCTGCACGGTAAAAGCATTGGTATAGCGGACGCCATTGCGGGCCAGCTGATCGATATTGGGTGTTCGCACATCGCGGTTACCAGCGATCGACAGGGTATCTGCGCGCTGATCATCGGTGAGCAGAAAAATAATATTCGGCGGTTGACTGGCGATCGCCTCAGATATTGGTCTTGCGGGGGCGGGCTCAAGGGAGGGGTTCATTTCGCAGGCAACAAGAAACGCGATAGTCATCAGCGATACGAAGCGGGCAACGTAGGGCGCGCCGGGAAAATGTGAGACGAAAAAGCTAAGGATATTCACGCGCGAGGGCTTCCTCCAAAAATAAAAAGGCCCACATAAAGTGGGCCTCTGAGTCGTTCGCAAATAGCGTGTTAGAAGCTCCAGGAAGCCTCAACGCCATAGGTACGCGGTTCGTTGGTGTATGCCAGCAAGTTGGCGAAATCGATGCCGCCAATCACGTTTTCCTCGTCGGTGATATTACGCGCGAACAATCCGATCGAGTAGTTACTCTCCAGACTGCGATAGCCAACCTTGAGACCGCCTTCGAACTGCGTGTCCGTTGTGTATTCAACACTCTCGTACAGGAAGTCATTGGTTTCACCACGGAACTTCCAGTCTGTGAATGCATAAATCTCGGCGCTTCCACCACGCAGTGGATAGGCGTAGTCAATCTCCAAGTTAGCCGTCCACTCCGGTGCGTGCTGGAATGGGTTGCCATCGATGAGTGCCAGGCCAGCCGCGTTCAGCGGATCTTTCACTGTACACAGTCCGGAGCCACACGGTGCTATAGACAGTGAAGAGTCGTTGATCTCTGTGTCCACGTAGCCGAAACCACCGGAAAGGGTGAGATTATCAAGAACGATATATTCGAACTCGAATTCCACACCGGCGCCGGTACCTTCATCGCCATTGAGCAAAGTAGTCGAATTGTCAGCACCACCCACGGCGGTCAGCTGGATATCATCAATCACGTAATAGAAAGCTGCGACGTTGTACCGCAATCTGTCGTACTGCGCTTTGTAACCCAGTTCATAGGAAAGGATGGTCTCTGAGTCAGCTGTGGTGACCACAGGATCATCTTCCAGACGGTCCTGAATCGTCGGTGCTCTAAAGCCCGAAGCGATGCGGCCGTATAGCTGGCCCTCTTCGGTTGCCGCGTAGGAGAATGCGAGGTCCCAGCTGACATTGTCGTCATCGAGGCTGATTTCCGGCAGAACTTCGGACGGAGCTCCGTTATCAAAGCGAATATTGATCGCGTCTTTCTCGTCGTCTGTGTAACGCACGCCAGCAGTCACCGTCAGCTTCTCACTGAAGTCATAGCTAGCCTGACCGAAGACGGCATAGGTGGTGTTGTCGATCTCTGCTGTTGAACCAATCGTAAATGCCGGGGCGCCAAAATTTTGGGCTGAGGAAGTGCCAAAAAATTCATCCTCGAAGTAGAAGACACCCACCTGGTAGTTGAAGGCTCCATCAAAATTACTGGCGAGGCGCACTTCTTGGGTGAATTGCTCGAGTTCCTGATCACCGCCGGTATCGACATTGCCAGCAAACGGCGAAGCAAAGGGGTTAAAAGGGAAACTGGGTGGGCCCGATGGGCCTGTACAGAATGGGAGTGCGCAACCGAAGCCACCATCAATGTCGCCACGACCAAATCGATCGGTTACTTCCTGAAACGATGTGACTGAGGTAAGAGTATAGTCGCCGAGCTCCCAGTCGATCTTGAGTGTGGTGCCATGAGACTTTATGTCACCCTGGTTGCCGTCACCGCCGTCAAAAGACACGCTGTCACGATCGTAATTGCTATTCAGGTTATTGCTGCCCTGACTGAGTATGTTGGCGCGGAACAGGCTGGTAGTGCTTTCAGAATCCTGGCGTTGATGCATCAGCCAAAAGGTCAGGTCTTCACTGGGGGTCCACTGCAATTGGAAGCGCAGCGCTGCAATATCGTAGCCGCCCAACGCATCGTTCTCGCCGGTGAAGTCGTTATCAACCCAGTCATCACGGTTCTGGGATATCGCTGATATACGTCCAGTTAGTTTATCTTCAACCAGGGTGCCACCGATTGCCCCCTCGACATTGTAGGTTCCGTAGTTTCCGGCTGAGACATTGATATAGCCTTCAGTCTCTTCTGTTGGCCGCCGGGTATTTATTTTGACGATGCCGGCTGTGGTGTTACGCCCAAACAGTGTGCCCTGGGGACCGCGAATCACTTCGATGCCAGCCAAGTCAAACAGTGGGAAGCCCTTGAGGACCGACTTCTCCAACGGTACTTCGTCCATAACCAGAGAAACAGGCTGAGACGCTGCTCCGGTGAAATCCGCATTACCCAAACCACGCAGGTAGAAGCGCGGAGCCAAGCGACCGTTTGAAGACTCTATGTACAAGCCCGGGGCAGCGCTGGACAGGGCCAGTATGTCATCACCACTGGCGAATCTCGCTGACAACCGGTCGCCGCTCATGGCGGTGATAGAAATCGGGACTTCTTGAATGTTTTCGTCCCGACGCTGTGCTGTAACGACAACCTCTTCAAGGGTCTGTCTTCCCTGTGCGTGAAGGGTCGGGCTGTTAAATACACAGGCAGCTGCCGCGAGGCCAACTACGATTGATGTTTTTTGGGGCGGTGTTTTGAGCATGTCTATTCCTTGTTTTAACGGGTAGGCGGCACTGGAATTTCAGGCCCTGTAAGGATTAAAAGGATCGTGTGCCTTGAATTACAATTACAAAATCGATCAAATTTTCGACGGAAACATTCTGAACTATCCGACACGGATGTCAAGTTTTTGAAGCTATCCCAGGATAACCACGGTACCTGAACCTTTAATTGAGCAAATTTTACGAGATAATACTTGTCCAGCAGCGATATGGCTAGTTTCCCAGGGTGGTCAATTCGATTAAAAAGCCCCGGAATTATCCTTGTAATCGCCTCGTCTTTACCCGTGGGATTACCATCCTTTTACATCTGTATGCGCTGGCCTTGAGAAACTAGTACAAAGTTAAAACCTAGTGAGTTTTCCTGATCGAGCTGTTGCTCGATGCGTTTTTTAGGATCAGGGCCGCTTTTCAGGGTGTATTTGATATGGTTAACAATGACTTGCAGGTCTTTTATCGCTGATTTGTCTTCGATCAGTTCATGGAACTCTGTGAGCTCCTGCATTAACCATTTTGGGGTGAGGTGGCCGAATAGCAGCTTGTCGGGCCGTTCATTGATAAAGGAGACTTCAGCCACCAAGGCGCGCAGGTGCTTCTCCTTGAGTTGCTCTGCCAAGTATTGCCATAGTGCCTTGAGTTTGCCTTGTTGTTCGATTTGATCCGGGCCAGTGTCACCAATGTATACAAACAGATCCTGGTCTTTCTCTATCACGAAAGCAGTGGACTCCAAAGGGTGACTCAAACTGAAGGCGGTGACTGTTAACGACGTATCCGCAATGGGCTGGCTCTGCCGGGGTATTAGGTCGATCAGTCGGTATTGGTTTAGGCGCGGGGCTAGCCCCTTGTCGGTAAAGTTGGCCCATGCCTGCCAGTTAAAATAGGTGTCTAGCAAGGTTTGGTTTACGGATGGCAGGGCATAGATGGGTTTGGGACTGTCTTCAGGGGATGAAATCAACAATCCAGCTACGTGATCGAGGTGTCCATGGCTTATCAAGTAGCCTTTCACATGGTGGCGTAAAACAGTGCCGGTGGTGTTCCATTGGGGGTCTTGAATGAGAGGTAGATCTGAGAAGGCATCGAGTTGGTCCGCTGCGTTTATGCCATTTACTAATGTACCTGCGTCTACGCCGACATAGTAGGGCTCGTCTAGTGCCCGCAACAAAAAGGCGCTGAGGTTACCGTCCTGTATACCGCCCGTATCGCCCAGTACTATCAGCTCGAAAACAGGTTCGCGTTTGTTTAGCTCACCGGTCGTTGAGCAGGCCAGCAAATGTCCACTGAGAAAAAGACACAGACATGTGCAGCACAGGGCTTGTATGGCGGACTTTGTTCGAATCTGTTGAATTTTTTGCAACTCACTTACCCTCAATTCCACACTTTGTTTACACAATGCAATTTCTAGCGCTCACTATTGTGTGACCGTTTGTCTCGGAAACGGTACTTCGATTACCCGCGCGATGGAAGCGTTTCAATGTTATTTACAGTCCTTCAATAAATCAAAGTATGCTCCCTGCACTAGCTTGTCTTGGTCTACGCCAAGTTTTTCGATTAGGATTCTCGCCTCGGCCATTCCTTCTTCTTCCGTATCCGTGTCCGACAATACAACCTCCAGTTCCAGAAATTCACCCAGCCCTTGGACAGAATCAATGTGAATTCTTGTTCGTCCGACAATATACAAAATACGGACTTTACTCACGCTACCCAATATCCCATTGGACATTTCCAGCGCGTCACGCAATACCGTGGGTTGATCTGTTTCGTAAATCTTGTATTCGGATAACTTGGGGCCAGACGTATCTGAGCGACGATAGGCAATAAGCTGCGCTGCCGTGCCGTCTATAATACGCAATTTCAATCGTCCTTCATTGCAAGCAAAAAACAGGTCTTCCTGCACTATTTCAACGGGTCCACGATCTGCCAGCTTCTCCGCGCGAGCTTTACAGTTTTCAATTGCGTCTATCTTTACCTTGATCTCAATATTTCTAGCCATAGCGCGTTCCGGTTTCCTGAGTGTCTTATTAGTGCTTCATTCAAGCGTGCTAATCAATCATTTTGAAAAGATATTGGCGGATCTGTATTGCTGATAGCATACTGGAGATAAATCGAAGGTAACAAAACCGGAAAGTCAAATGTCAGACTTCAAAATTGCCGCTGCTGATTTAAGCGACCAGGGAATGGACCGAATCGCCTGGGCGAGGCAGAACATGCCCATACTTCGTAGTATCAACAATCGCTTCGCCGTCGAAAAGCCTTTTGAGGGATTGAAGATTGGTATCTGCTTACATGTTGAGGCAAAGACAGGAGTCTGGTTGGAAGCGCTTATTGCCGGCGGGGCAGAAATCGCTATTACCGGAAGCCCGGGTACCACTCAGGATGAGGTGGCCGCTGCCCTGGTGAGTGAATACGGTGTTAGTGTTTACAGCTGGCGATCGGAAACCTTCGAGGAACATTTGGAGAACGCTATTAGGGTTCTGGAAACACAGCCAGACCTGATCGCTGATAACGGCGCGGATTTGCATCACTTGTTGAACGAGGACAAACGCTTCTCCAGTCTGACTCAATCGATTATCGGCGCTACCGAGGAGACCACCACGGGAGCGAATCGTTTAAGAGAGGAAATCCAAAAACCGGACTTTGCCACGTTAATTATCAATGACACCATGGCCAAGCGCATCGTAGAGAATCGTTATGGCGTTGGAATATCTGTCCTGGACGGAATAATGCGCAGTACCAATATTCTTTTGGCGGGCAAAAAAATTACGGTTATTGGTTATGGTTACTGCGGGCTGGGTGTTGCGCAGCGACTGCGTGGAGCCGGCGCACACATCACGGTCGTTGACAAAGACCCGCTGACTCAGTTGGAAGCGCATCTCGAAGGCTTTAATACTGCCGCGCTGGAAGATGGGATTGTCAGCGCAGATATGGTGGTTACCGTGACCGGACGTCCGGGAGTGCTTTCCGGCGAGCACTTTGAAATGATGAAGGACGGCGTCATTCTTTGTAACGCGGGGCATTTCGAATATGAGATGGATATCGCTTCACTGAAATCCCTGGCGGAGAGTGTTCAGGCAATACGCCCCAATATCGACCAATATAATCTCACCTCAGGTAGGAAAGTTTTTCTATTAGCCAGGGGTAATCCGATTAACCTTGCGGCGGGAGATGGCAATCCAATCGAGGTTATGGATCTTGGCCTGGCCTTACAATCCCTGAGTTTGGAGTACCTTGTTAAGCATGCTGATAAGTTGAGCAAGGTGCCGCAGACAGTCCCATACGAGGTGGAGACGGCAGTGGCGAAAGCTACACTTGCAGCTTGGACCTGATAGGGAAAAACAATAAAAAAGCTAATAGCGGTTTTCGGCTACCGCTGGATATCTTTCGACCTGAGTGAGTGCTGTTTTGTTACACGCATCTATCAAAGCCCGGTTCGCCGAAATTGACATCAAACTGTGCGAGATTAAATACCTCGGATTGCTCATCATGTACGTCTTTTATCGCTCTGGCAGTCGTCCGCCATTTCGAAGCTGTGACTTCGTGCAGTAGATAGCCACGATTTTTAGGATCGTAGAATTTCACCTGAGGGTTGCGCGCGAGGTTATCACTGACGGGTTTAGCCAAAGGTTCTGGCCAATCGGCAGTAATTGAAGAGGTGACAAACTCCACTGCGGGAAACCGCTCAGTGTTATCTTCCAACTGCATGCCATCGCAGGCCCAGAAAGAATGTACGTCTCCACTTAACAGAACCGTATGACTGTCTGCCAGCTTAGTTGCGTCTGTGATACGTTTTCTATTCGCCGGATAACCATCCCAGGATCCGATATAGTTGTGTGCCTTGCCTTCTTTGTAGAATTGGTAGGGAGTGAAAGGACTCGTAGAGGCGATGGCGTGCCAGCTTGAATGACTGTTCGATATCGTGTTTTCTAACCACTGTTCCTGAATCTTGCCCAGCATACTGCGATCTTTTACAAAGAAGGCTTCACAGCGTTCACGGTAGATACCAAAACCGTAAGAGGGGTCCTTGTTTTCCTGGCATATATCCTCTTGATCGCGATATTGGCGCGTATCCAAAAGACTGATTTCCATCAGCTTTCCGAGTTTGATTTTTCGATGTAACTGGAACTGGCTACTTCCTGGCCCAGAAAAACCACGAGTGGGCATGTGTTCGAACCAGGCTTGGTAGGCGGCGGCTCGTTGGGCGAGAGTGGCCGGATCGTTGTCTGTTGTCGCATCGTGGTTGTCTAGTGTTGCCAAAAACGGCAGTTCAGCGTGCGCTCTCCTGAGATGCTTATCGGTTTTGTACAGCGCATGTCTTTTGCGGAAGTCGGCTAGCGACAGGAGACCGTCGGTGTCAGTGTCATGCTTCCTGAAGCTGTGACCGAAGGAAGTATCGTAAATATAGTCACCCAGATGAAGCACAAAATCGGGTCTGTCTGCGACCACATGATCATAGGCGACGAAATACCCTTGGGTATAGTTTTGGCAAGACAGGGTAACGAAACGAATCGACTCAGGGCTACTATTGCAAGCGGGTAAGGTTTTCGTAACACCCAACTCCGATTGGTATCCCGGTAAAGAAAATTGGTACCAATACTTCGTATCGGGTTCGAGTCCCTGCAGATCAACGTGCACCGAGTGGGCAAGCTGGGGTATTGCCATCTGATCACCTTGCCGGACGATATTCTTCATATCTGCACTGCGAGACACCTTCCAGGAAACTTTCACTGCAGCGGGTGGCAAGCCGCCGTCATCGGCTAGTAGATCCAGAACCAGCCGGGTCCACAGCACAACGGAGCTTTGCGTCATGTCACCAGAAGCAATACCGAGTTTGAAGGGATTGTCGGGAAGGATGCTGTTCGCGTGAAGCGGTATGGAAATCTGCGAAGCGGTCAGGCCGACAAGGGAGCTCTTTAGAAAGTTACGTCTCTTCATCGTATCGTCTTGTAAAGGTTATTGCTGGTTAGCTAGCGGGCCAGATGACCATAACAGAATCATTCATAGAGCCTATCACGCGATTCTACACAAGTATGGTCGACAACAGGCTGATGTAAATTAATCGGTATTCTTCTGTTCTGGATTTTTAACTTGTCAGAACCTTTACGAGGTCTGTAATCTGAAGGTTAGAAGCAAATGGGACTTGGCAAGGTATCTTTTCCCTAACAAGCAAACAGAGGTTTATGTGAAGAATCTGACGATCGTAGTGATAGCGCTCGCTAGCTGGCTTTCTGTCAGTAGTACTACCGCACAAGAGTCTGTCACACCGGCAGAAACAGAAACCATCACCTTGCTATTCACCAATGACTTCGAAAGTACCTACGATCCGGTGCTAGCGTTTTGGCGCGATGACATGGAGCACATTGGTGGCGTGGCTCAGCTGGCGACGCTGATTGAGCAAATTCGCCTTGCCGAGCCCAATGTTTTTCTATTCGATTCGGGTGATATCTTTACTGGCACGCTCGCCAAGTTGACGTCGGGAGAGGTGTCTCTGGAGCTTATGATGTCTATGGGTTACGACGCTATGGCCATCGGCAATCATGAGTTTGAATATGGCTGGGAGGTGTTCGCGAGACAACAATATCTGGTGCCTTTTCCTGTTTTAGGGGCCAATCTTTTCTATCGAGGGACAACAATACCCTACGCGCGACCCCACACCATCATTGAACGCAATGGTGTTCGCATAGGCGTGATTGGAATAATGGGGCAGGACGCGGCTACCGCGTTGATTCCTTCCAATATCGCTGGCCTCAATGTGATCGATCCGGCGGTGGCAGTTAGGGAGGCGCTGGATGATTTGCGTCAAAACGTCGATATCACAGTCTTGCTCACCCATCAGGGAAAAACCGCTCCAATGCAAACGGATGACTCCTCCCCCGATGTCAAAAGAGATATCGACGCTGATATTAAACTGGCAGGTGCAGTCAGTGGAGTTGATGTTTTATTTGGCGGTCACGCGGACGCGGGTACGGAAGAACCGGTCGTTCATCCGCAAACCGGTACCTTGATCATGCAAACCTATGGGCAGGGCTTCCACCTGGGGTATCTCAAACTAACTTTGGACAAGACCACGGGTAAAATTATCTCTCACCAAGGTCGGCTGATTCCTGTCGACAGTGAAAATCTGCAACCGCATGCAGTGGTGGCGAAAAAGCTCGCCAAGTATCGCAGTCGATTTCCGGAACTCTATAAGCCGGTAGGGACAACCGAAGCGCGGATGAACCGCAGATACAATGAGGAATCGGATGTTGGCAATCTGTTTGCCGACATCTTGCGCCATACCATGGACACCCAAATAGGTTTGATCAACCCGGGAGCATTGCGCCGAGACTTGCCGCAGGGGCGGATACGTCGGGTTGATCTGCTCGATGTCTTCCCCTTTAAAGATCATATGGTGAAAATGACGCTGACAGGCAAGCAACTGCGAGAGCTTCTGGAGCAATCCTTGACCCTGGAGCGTGGAATGTTGCAAGTTTCGGGTCTTAGGGTGGCTTATGATCTGAGAAGGCCAGAGGGCCATCGCGTTGTCAGTGTTCATGTGGGTGTTGTGCCGATGGAATCGAACACCGAATATGACATTGCGACGATTGATGTGGTCGCGCAAGGTGGGGATTTATACGGGACTGCCAGGCAAGCTACTAATGTAGTGCGTAGTGACCGAGAATTTACCGATGTACTGGAAGAATACTTTACAGATCGCTCTTTAGTGAAAATACCGCGTCGCGGGCGATTGCTAAACAGTGCGCAGTAAAAGGATCATATGTTGAAAGTCAGGATAGCCCTCGCCTTTGTGTTTATTCTGTTTGCCGCGGGCCTGAACGCAGCGACGCGGCCCAATATCCTATTGGTTTATGTCGACGACCTGGGCTTTGGCGATCTCGGAAGCTACGGTCATCCTGTTATCAACACGCCCAATATAGACGCCCTGGCCAGGGAAGGGCTGCGTTTTACCAGCAACTACTCACCGTCGGCGCTCTGCTCTCCCTCTCGAGCGGGCATTCTCACCGGCCGCACACCTTATCGCACTGGCATTAAGAGTTGGATTCCCCATGATAGCGGCGTTTACCTGCGGGACGAGGAAATCACTCTGGCCGAAGTACTCAAGGAGGTGGGATACAGTACCGCCCTGATTGGAAAATGGCACTTGAACTCAGGCCTCGGTAGCGACTCAGAGCCACAACCAACTGACCAGGGTTTCGATTATTTCTATGGCCACAACGCCTATCAATTACCGCACAATCACAATCCGACCAATATTTTTCGCGGCAAAACCGCTCTGCCAACACAGCTTGGATATACGGCTGATTTGTATGCTGACGAAGCAATCGACTGGCTAGAAAAGCGCGATGTATCGAAGCCGTTTTTTATCTACCTGAGTATGGCTGAGCCGCACACATCGTTCGCCAATCCACCGACCTACAACAAGATGTACGCGGACTACACCAAAGGCGAAGTTGTGCCGATTGTGAGCGGCTTGGACAAGCCTCCGAAAGAGCAACTTATTCCCCGGGGTCCAGGAGAATACTACGCGAACATAAGCTATATGGACGCGCAGGTTGGGCGTGTCTTTAACTGGCTGCGTGAAAATAATCTATACGACAATACGGTTGTGGTGTTCTCGAGCGATAACGGCCCGGTCACAGAAAACTGGATCAATTGGTGGGAGGTCAATGCCCATGGCAGTTCCGGAGGATTCCGTGGCCGTAAGCACTTCCTCTACGAAGGTGGCATCCGAGTTCCGGCGATTATTCGCTACCCCGAAGTTGTCGACGCGGGAACAGTGAGCGACGCAGCGGTCATTGGCATGGACTGGTTTGTGACCCTCGCGAAAATCGGCGGTGGCCAGGTCCCCAGCGACAGGGAGATCGACGGTGTTGATATCGCGCCATTGTTTGTGGGGAAGGAACTTCCCGCGCGCGATTTATTCTGGGCGCTGCAGGGTGCCTCGCAGCTGGAATATGCGGTTCGCACTGGTTCCTGGAAGTTGTTGCTTAACAAGCAGGGCGAGCCGCGCGAATTATTTGATCTGGCTGAAGACCCACTAGAGTTATTTAATCTACTCGATCAGCACCCCGCTCAGGTTAAGATGCTGTTAAGTGTTTTTAAAACGCACCTCGATTCGGTCGAGAACGACCCGCTGCGGCCCAATACTGATCAGGGCTATGAGAAATGAGATGATGACGCGGCCGCAACCACTCGTGCTAGTGATCGCTGGTATACAGTAACTTAAATGGCGTTCGAATAATTAATAAAAGAGTTCATACCATGCAGAAATGGCAAGTTGGTGATATCACCATCAGCAAAATTGTAGAGTTGGAAACCCTTGGGGGAGCGGGCTGGATTCTACCCGATGCAACTCCTGAGCGCTGTCGTGAAATTGACTGGCTCAAACCGGAATTTATGGATGACGAGGGGGAGCTGAGGTTCAGTGTCCACGCCCTGGTCATTGAAACCCCGCAGCAGACCATCGTTGTAGACACCTGCGTGGGCAACGAAAAGCAACGTAAGCCCTATAAAGACTGGCATATGCTGCAGACGACTTTTCTGGAAGATTTTGCAGCAGCAGGATTTGACCGAAATACTATTGATAAAGTGTTGTGCACGCACTTACATGTGGATCATGTGGGTTGGAATACAATGCTGGTGGATGATCATTGGGTTCCGACCTTTCCCAATGCGCGTTATCTGATTGCCAAAGATGAGTACGAGCATTTTAGTCGTACGGACATAGAAGAGTTTAACCAGCGCGTGGTGGCGGATTCGGTGACGCCGATTATGGAGGCGGGTTTGATGACCTTGGTGGAGACGAATCACAAGGTCTGTGATGAAGTGGATCTAGTTCCGACACTGGGACACACGCCCGGTCATGTCAGTATTCGAATTCGTTCCCAAGATGAGGAAGCGCTTATTACCGGGGATTTTATCCATCATCCTTGTCAAATGGCTCGTTTGGGCTGGGGGAGTGCCGCAGACCTTGATGCCGGTGCTGCCGATGCTACAAGACGCCGAATGTTCGCTGAATATGCCCAGAGTTCCACGTTAATTATCGGCACTCATTTTGCGGGGGTGACCGCCGGGTATATTGTTCGCGACGGTGATGCCTATCGTTTGAAGAGCGATTAAACAGGTACTAGCGCAGCGCCTGCCTTCCACACACAGTATGTTCAGCGTTCATTCAAAGTTACTTTGGCGGTCTCCGCTAAAGCGTGCGATCAAACCAGTCTGTGGTGAACTCTAGCAAACGTTTGCTATAGCCAGGCTTGCTGTCGTCCAGCACATGGAAAATGTGATCCGCACCGCCCATTAGAATAAAGGCCTTATCCTGGGTGGGTGCCAGCTTTAACCAATCGGGATCCCGCCGTGGCAGAAAATCCTGGTCTCCGCGAATCGTCAGTAACGCACCGGTATAAAGTTCCAGGTTACTTTCAACGTTCACTCCTGCAAATCCCGAGATGAATTCACGCGTCAATGTGATATCCGTCCAGTCTTTGTAAAGTGCACGACCTTCTTCCATCGCTTTTTTAACAGCTGCGTCGTAAGCGGCGTCTCCGTTGATGCGCATCTCGGCAGCTGCTGCCCAAAGCACCATGGTTTTGAACGTATCAGGATATCGACCCACCAAACCCATCGCGGTGAGTCCACCCAGAGAATAGCCCTGGACACCGAGCGATGCCTGTGGGAATTTTTCCTGCATGAATTTCAGCGCGGCTTCAGCCTCGCCGACGCGAGACTCGAAAGTAGAGCTCACCACGTAAGCTGTTCTGGTTCCTTCGCCGCTAAAGCTGATCCGAAAACTTGCAATACCTCTTTCTGCGAGTTGCCCGGCCAGATCAGCGTAAAGATTTCCGACTTCATTCATATCTGCATTCCAACCGTGGAGCAGCAGCACGGCTCTTTCTGTTGGCTTAGATGGCGTTTCGAGAATACCTTCGATCGCTGCACTCTCTCCCACCTGGAGCTGGACGGGTATCACCTCCGCAATGGTTGGGTTAACTAGGATAAGGAGAAATATTGATAGGAGATATCTGAGCATTGGCTGTCGCTTTCTTGAATCCAGATTATGTGGGACGAGTATAGACGAAGTTTTCCTTAATCCTGTTCCATAGGCTCTTTATAGTCGTGGAAACGAATTCCAAAAAGTTCTGCAAATTCTGTTTTTCCAACTACACTATGGTTAATTATCTTATTAATCATTAGCTTGCCGTGCGCGATCGTTCGATGAGTCGACAAGGTACCAGCGTAACGTTTTATGTATAGAGAATACTACCATCTGAATGCAGAACCCTTCCGGTTGACGCCGGACCCCAGGTTCGTCTATCAACATTCAAGTTTCAGGAAAGCGCAGGCAAATATGCAGTACGCGCTTGAGCAGGGTGACGGGATACTGATGATCACCGGGCGGTCCGGTACCGGCAAGACCACACTGGCGGATTTCTTGGTCAACCTCAAGCGAAGCAAGATGCAAATCGCGACACTTGCCACCACAGACGTGGGAGGCGACGGTCTGCTGCGCATGGTGGCTTACAAGTTTGGTCTTGAGGCGAAAGACCTTGATAAAGCCACCTTGCTGCGCGAACTGGAAGCATTTCTTAGACGCCAGAGTCGCACACTGCTGATTATTGACGAGGCACAAAATCTGTCAGCCGCATCCCTGGAAGAATTGCGCATGTTGACCAATATGCGTCTTGGCTCGCGCCCTCTTCTGCAAGTCTTTCTTCTTGGTCATCCGCAATTACACGACCTGGTCCACACCGCCGAGATGGAGCAATTACACCAGCGCGTTACAGCCACCTGTATTCTGCAACCACTCAGTCTGTCCGAGACCCAGGACTACGTGCAGCACTATCTAAACTCCGCAGGTTGGCGCGGGAGCCCCGTTATTACCACCGACTCCTTCGTTTTAATTCACCGGTTTAGCCAGGGGCTGCCGCGCTACATCAACAAGTTGTGCAACCGGCTGTTTCTCCGCGGCTTCGCGGAACAGCGAAGTCAGCTGGACATGGATGATGTAGTGACGGTTATCCAAGAGATAGAGCATGAACTGTTGCTGCCATTGCCTGATACCACACACCAGAGTGTGTGCGATCCCTTGCCGCCTATACAGGCGCTCGTCGATTCTAAAGCAAAGCCGATCGCGCAGAGGCTGAATCTGACGGAAGACGAACGGGCATTTCTCCAAAGCAATCCGCCGGTTCTTCAAGCTCCGCCTGCGCCTGTTCCTGATGCTGTCCGCAAACCTGAACCCATACCTATGGGTCGACGGCGTGTCGGTGCTACCAGGGCTGTTGCCAGTTCTGCATATTCGAGATCACAGGTGGTGTACCTGGAGGTAGCCAGCGCAGGGCGAAAAGCGGTAAAAGTTATTGAAGCGATAAAGGCCATTGACTTCTCCCCCTACCAGGAACGGCTATTGAGTATTTGCCGCAGTAGCGTCTCCGTCCACAGGGAGTCTATAGCTTCTGGCGCGGTCGCGATGGCGGTAATTGTGGGTGCCTATCAGCTGGATAGTCTCAACGCCGGAGAACAACAATTACCCGATCAGAACGTAGCCTTGATGTCAGTGCCCGAGCGACAAGCTGTCGAGTCAGCAGCTGACACTGATCTCGAACTAGATCAGATGGCTCCTCTGTCAACGAACCGCAACTCTTTACTCAATGCGGTGAGCGCCTCAACAAAAACAACGGACAGCGATCCGCTAGAGGCCATTGATACGATACAGCCGTCATACGATACCGAAGATCCGATGAGTTTGGCCCAGGTCGCAAAATATTTCCCGGTCGCCGCCAATAGGCTACTAGGTGAAACTCCTCATTCACTACCTTACGCAGTCGCGGTGCCGCATTTTGTTTCGAAACCACAGACAGCTAATACCGAAGTGCTGCAACCGGAGTCAAAACCAGCTCAACAGCCAGAACCAATAAACGGACAACGGGTATCGCTAGAGGCAGATGCCGCACCGGAAATCGAATCGGTCGTAGCTGGCATCTCCATGGACGCGGCTGATATCCCGGTCGAATCCCACATGGAAACGCCTGATACATCCCCTGAGCTGACAGCGCAGGTAGTGCAAGAGATAAGGGAGGAAAAAATCCAGGAGCTGCTGCAGCTCGGTGAAGAGGCGGTCATCGCCGATCGTCTGCGCCTTCCCAAGGAGCGCAATGCCTGGCACTTCTACAAGGAAGTGCTTGAAATCGACCCCAATAATCAGCTTGCCGAGCAGGGGCTCCAGCGCATTGCAGCGCGGTACGCCCAACTTACGACCAATGCCATACAAATGCAGCAATATGACAAAGCGCAGGTGTTTATCAAGCGTGGTCTGGGCGTAGTGCAAGGCGATGACAAACTGCTGGCCTTGCAGTTGGATGTGAATGCCGGACAGGCTGAACTGTTGGCAATGCAGGATCGAGAGGATTTGCTGGCGATGCAGGCAACCGAGAGTGTCAGCCTGTCTCCAGTTATCGAGTCAGAGACGGCATCCAGGGGTTTGTTCGGGGCTCTGAAAAGTTTTTTCTCCGGTGGCAAGAAACGGGCATCGACTCAATAATTGCTTTCTCATGCAGACATTTCTAAGAGTGCCTGAAGCTCTCCATGGATTGTAATTTAGATTACCCCTGGCCCAATCAACTCATCTTGGCAGATAGATCTTCCTGTAGTCGTTTGCATGTTATGAGATAAATGTAGCCGGCCAGAGCAAATAGAGTGACGACCACTAATATGGCGTGGCGCAATCCAGTCGCGCTGGCCTGCGCGCACATTGCAACCTGATTTGGTTCCAGTCTTGCAAGTAGATCTGTGGCGGACCCTTTACACATCGCAATGCTGAGCTCGCCAGCATAGCTGGAACTCATCAGCGCCTGGCTCATAAAAAAGTCACTGCCAAAGCCGACGAACAGCGGGCCCAATCCGTAACCGATCATGTTCACCACGAACAGCAACAGGGCGACGGCCGTTGCTCGCGAGTGTGCGCTAGCCACACCCTGGGCAATGGTGTACTGCGCCCCGAGATACCCATAGTGGGTGAATGCGCCGATGATCAGCATGAAAACCGCGATAGGTATGCTGTCGGTGGTGAAGGCGACCCAATAGAAGGGCACACAAATAATCAGACCCCAACCGGGAATCCAGGCGACGGCGTTCGGGTATTTCCCGCTAATTTTTTCAGTCAACAAACCAGAGCAGAAGGCTCCCATGGCGGCCACTAAGCCAACGGGCACGAGGATTTGAAACGCAATGTCGGTAAGCGGCATATCGAAGGCGCGCTGAAAATAAGCTGCCTGGAAGCTGGTATAACCATACCCGACAAAGGCAACCGTCGCCGCGGCAGCCATGTTTAGCCAAAAGCTCGACTTGGGTACCAATTCGCGGATCGTCTCTGCCAAACCTGTTTTATCCGGAACTTTTGTGCCGGGTGGATCTGAGTAACCTCTGGGAGGTTCTTTAGTGGTAAACAGAAAGATCAAACCGACGACAATGCCGGGCGCGCCAAGCGCGATAAAGGCAGTTCGCCAAGTAAAGACTTCCGCCAAAGGGCCGCCAAACGCTGCTGCGAATACACCGCCTAAGGTGATACCCATGGCATAGGTACCCATGGCACGCGCGCGACTCTTGGGAATGAAGTAATCAGCAATGAGTGAGTTGGCGGGTGGGGTGAGAGCGGCTTCACCGATACCCACACCCACACGGAACAACAGCAGCGTAAGAAAGCTGCCGGCAAGACCGCACAGCGCAGTCATTAAAGACCACAAAATCACGCCTGAGGCGATGATCCGCACCCGATTATATCGCTCAGATAAGCGTGCGATAGGAATACCCATCAAGGTATACATAAAAGCAAAACCGAAGCCGGACAGGAGGCCAAACTGCCAGTCTTGTAGCTTAAATTCTTCAATAATCGGCTGGGCGAGTATTTGTATCAGCACGCGGTCTACGAAGTTGAGCGTGTATAACACGGTCAGTGAAATGAGGACGTAATTGCGATAGCCGCTGGAGCCGAAGGAGGTTCCCGTGTTGGTGATAGGAGTAGTATCAGTCGATTGAGTGTCCATGCCGGATCCATAGTTTAGAGGGAATCTTTATACCTTTAGATACCCTGCCAGGACCAGCGATACTTTCAAAAGTTGATGCGAACTGGCTATCCTCTGCTCACCCTAACCATCGAAAGCACTGTTAATCTGTAGATTTCTGTGGATAAAATAGGTCAATCACAATAACAGACACAAGCTATGTACTCAGACTTAAACGGCAAGACCATCATCGTAACAGGCGCGAGCCAGGGAATTGGCGCTGCAATAGCTGAAACTTATGCAGCAGCCGGCGCCAACGTTGTCATCCACTACCGTACAAGTAAAGCGTCGGCGGACAAAGTAGTAGACGATATTGCCAACAATGGCGGTAGTGCTGTCGCCATCCCTGCGGCGCTCAACGTGGCAGACGATGTCGATCGTCTGTTTGCAAAAGCCATAGAATCCTTCGGCAATGTCGATGTGCTGATCAACAATGCAGGTTCATTTCCGAACTCTGCACTGATTGATCTCGAGTTGGAAGACTGGCAAAAAATGTACAGCGACAATGTGGAAAGCGCGTTCCTGTGTACAAAGATTTTCGCAAAGACGATGAATGGTGCTCGTGGCGGATCGGTCGTTAATGTCGCGTCGACATCTGCATTGAATCCAGGCGCCGAACATTCGCACTACAACAGCGCCAAAGCCGCTGTAGTGATGTTTACGCAATCGGCCGCTCAGGAACTCGGGCAATTCAACATCCGCGTTAATGCAGTCGCGCCGGGATTAGTCTATCGGCCGGGTCTAGAGGAACAGTGGCCGGATGGCTTTAACCGCTATTGCAATGCGGCGCCATTATCCTGTGTCGTCCAGCCTGAAGACGTGGCCAATGCCTGCCTGTTTTTATCATCGGGCATGGCTGCCCGTATAACGGGAGCAACCCTGCCTGTCGATGCCGGCGTTCTCTCGGCGATGATTTACTAGGAAAGCTTACATGACGCGTGAAACATCACTGGCCGGAAAAAACATCGTTGTCACCGGCTCAGCCCAGGGTGTTGGCTTCGGAATAGTCGAAGTATTACTGAGCCTGGATGCCAATGTCATCATGCTGGATCGCGACGCCGAAACGCTTTCGGCAAGCGCCGATAAAATACGAAGCAGCGGTAAAGAGATCGTATCGATCACCGGCGACGTAGTGGATGCCGACGATATCAATAGTGCATTTGCAGTGGCGCGTGATCAGCTCGGACCACTTGATGGGCTTGTCAATAATGCCGGAATAATACGGATGGGCGCAGTCGCGGAAAGCACCAATGACGACTGGGTATCGCAAATGAACGTCAATGTTGTCGGTGCGGTTAATTGCTGCAATGCGTTTCGTGAATATTCTGATGGTTCTGGTTCGATCGTGAACATTGCGTCTAACGCCGGTAAAGTCGGCTACCCCAATATGGCGGGCTATAACGCGAGTAAGGCGGCTGTTATCAATTTGACGCGCACCTTAGCTGCGGAGTGGGCGCCTGGCATTAATGTCAATGCGGTTTGCCCCGGCGGTGTGCTAACGCCAATGTTGGAGCTTGTCGCCGATGTTGTCGGGGAGAGAATTGGGGAAAATCCAACTGAGCTCCTTTCGACGATGGTCCCTGCACAACTCAATCGCCATATCCAGCCACGAGAGGTGGGTAACGTTGTTGCATTTTTGTTATCGGATGCGGCAACCATAATACGTGGTCAGTCCATTAATGTTGACGGGGGCGATACGCCCTACTGAGGAGTTCACCGTGTCCATGGGGATAATCGGCATCGCCCTACTGGTGGCGATTGCTGTTTTGCTGTCTGAAGATCGCCGCCGCATCGATTTGCGCGTGGTCGGCAGTGCTTTTGCACTGCAGGTGCTGATCGCTGTCGTTGTGTTGTATGTTCCGGCGGGGCAGGAGTTTCTTGGCTCATTGTCGAACGGCGTGCAAGGCGTCGTCAGTCACGTGAAAGCCGGTACCGGCTTCCTGTTTGGAGAGCTTGGTTCCGGTATCGGATTTGTGTTCGTCCTGCAGGTCCTTCCCATTATCATTTTCATTTCGTCTTTGATGGCAGTGCTTTACTACCTCAATGTTATGCAGTGGATCGTTAGAATTCTCGGTGCCGGTTTGCGGGCAATCGTTGGTACCAGTCGAATCGTTTCCTTGTGTGCTGCGGCCAATATTTTTATTGGTCATACTGAATCTCCCTTGGTGGTTAAACCCTATTTGAAAGGCTTGAGCCGCGAACAACTTTTCATGGTGATGAGCTCCGGACTTGCCTCCGTTTCCGGTGCCATCCTGATTGGTTATTCTGCGCTCGGTATTCAGATTGAATACCTGATCGCCGCGGCATTCATGTCCGCTCCCGGTGGTTTGCTTTTTGCGAACCTGCTTGTTCCTCTCAAAGAGGGAGATGTAGAAAGCGATGAGGCGCTAGACCTGGCAGAAGCGGAAGAGGAACGGCCAACGAATATCGTGGAAGCTGCTGCGGACGGCGCAGCGACAGGGCTGAAGCTGGCCGCCAATATCGCCGCGATGCTACTCGCCTTCATTGCACTGATCTCCCTGGCAAACGGTATGCTTAGCTGGACTGGTGGACTCGTCGGCATTGAGGGTGTCACGCTCGAGAAAATTTTTGGCTGGGTATTCGCTCCGGTCATGTTTGTGCTGGGCGTTCCCTGGGCCGATGCGGCAGCGACCGGCAACTTGATGGGTCAAAAACTGGTTCTCAATGAATTCGTCGCATTTGTCAGCATGCTTGAAGTTCAAGAGAGTCTGAGCCCCAAGGGATTAGCCATCATCACCTTTGCCTTATGTGGGTTTGCGAACCTAAATTCGTTGGCAATCTTGGTCGGTGGTCTCGGCGGGCTAGTGCCTGAAAGACGCCGTGATATTTCTCAACTGGGATTCAAAGCCGTTCTGGCAGGCTCTCTTTCGAATATGATGAGTGCCTGTATCGCGGGTGTGCTGTTGTTTTGGTAAATGGATCAACACAGCAGGGGTTTTGGTCAGCCTATTCTGCATCCTGAAAAAGTGTCAGCGGTCTTTTAGCACCTTGGTCGAAGAATCGTGCCCCTGTACCGATTCGGTTGTAGTCGCCCAGCTCTTGCCGCGCAAAATCCGCGTCGAGCATAAGTCGACGGACGACGTCAGGATACTCATTGGCAACATCGTTTTGCTCACCAATGTCATTTTTGAGATCGAACAACATTGGCGCACTGACCGAGTCTGTGTATCGGCCAATCCATTGTATGTAGGGTGAATTGGCTTGTCGCGGAAGGACTAGCTTCCAATGGCCGGAACGCACGGCTTGCAGCTGCGTCAGAGAGTAGTAATAGAATTTCTCATGCGGAGTTTTCGCACCCGGGCGATTAAACATTACAGCGGATAAATTCTTACCATCGATGTCAATGTTCCGAGGCATCTGCGCGCCGGCGAGCGCTATCAGAGTGGGAAATATATCCATCGATGTGACTAATTCATCGTTTAGCGTTTCCCTTGGAATTTTCCCCGGCCAGCGCATGATGGCGGGTACGCGAACGCCACCCTCCCAATTTGAATATTTCGCGCCTCTCAAGGGCGCGGCGCTGCCGACGTACTTTTCACTGTGTCCAACTTCGGGACCATTGTCAGACAGATAGATGACGAGTGTGTTTTCATCGAGCTGCAAGCGCTTCAACTCTTTCAGTATTTCTCCCATGCTCCAGTCAAGTTCCTCCACCGCATCGCCATAAGGGCCACGTGCAGATTGTCCTTTGAATTGGGGCGAGGCTCCGAGCGGCAAGTGTGGCATATGATGCGCCAGATAAATGAAAAAGGGTTTGCCGCGATGACGGCGAATAAATTGAAGAGTCTCCGACGTGTATTTTTGTGTAAGCAGATCAACATCGGCAGGACTTTCGACGACGGCGTTATTGCGCATCATTTCAGGAATAAAGCGTTCAAGATCTACATCTCTGGTATAACCGTGGTACATGGGCGTACCGTAGAAATAGTCGAAGCCTTGGGCATTCGGCATCAGTTCGGTCTTGAACGGACCTTTTCCTCCCGGACGACCCGGAGGTTGTGGCGGCGGAGCGAAATCCCAGGGGTCATCGCCGTCGCCGGCCATATGCCATTTACCGATTGCCGCTGTGGTGTAGCCGGCAGACTGTAACGCCTCGGCGATGGTGAATTCCCGTGCATGCAATGTGCTATTCGGATTTTTTCTATTGTTGGGTTCTGCCACTCTTATAGGATAAGAACCAGTCAGCAACGCCGCCCTCGATGGACCGCAGATCGGCTGCGCGTAAAAGCTGGTGAAGCGGATTCCTTCCTTCGCCATCCGATCGAGAGTCGGTGTTCTGATATCGCGTGATCCATACACACCAATATCGTTGTAGCCCTGATCGTCGGTCATCACCACAATGAAATTAGGTGACGGGGGCTGATCTTTTCCTGGCGGCTCGGCAATTGGCAAGGAGTTGCAGGCTGATAACAAAGCCAGCATCAGCAAGCATCGCAAACTCGATTTTAGATATTCGACGGTACGCACGATTCCATGATAGTAGACATAAGGGTGCGCGCCAATTTATTTTGGCTGTTGTCCTATGTAACAGAAGCCGTACTGGAGCCGAAGCGAATAACCGGGTTAGTGCTTTTATGAAATTCCCTCAAATTTCCCAGGTAGAATGTTTGAATATCATTGCGTCGCCATTTATCTATAGTGCGGCGCCCGGTTGAGCGTTAACATGAGTGATCAAATCCAGAGAGATTGCTTGCGCGCGCGGCAGATCGCCGCTATATAGAGAGATGCCAAATTAATGTCAGATATTCAACAGGGATTCAAACCCGCCGAGTTTCACGGCGTATTCCTGGAAAAAAATGGTCCGTTTTACGTAAAGAAGACCGACGCCTGCTGGTTGGTGGGGCTTTCTATTGAAGAGCATCATGCCAATTATCTGGCTATTGCGCACGGCGGTGTTATTTCAACCTTGTCGGATGTGGCACTTAGCCTGCAGCCTTTCTATAGCGAGAAACCAAACCCTCCGGTAACCACAGCCAGCCTTACTATCAACTATATCGCCCCGGCAAAGGTTGGCGATTGGCTGGTCGCTGAGACGCAAATTGACCATATGGGCAAGCGTACTGCGCATGTGTCGGGGAAAATATTTCGCGATGAAAACCTGCTCGCCACTATGAGTGGCGTGTTTTATATTTTCAGGGAAAAGTAATTGTAGTTTAAGAGAAAGATCGTAGAAAACTAAAGGAGGATAACGATGGAAGGTCGTGTTGAAATTCACGTAAGAGATGGTATCGCCGATGTGCGCCTAGTGCGCAGTGACAAAATGAATGCGCTGGATAACAGAATGTTTGACGCCATTGAGGAGGCGGGTGTTCAGCTGGCGGCGAATCCCGATGTGCGCGTAGTGGTGTTATCTGGAGAAGGGCGGGCCTTCTGTGCCGGCCTCGATATGGGCAGTTTCGCGGCTATGGCCGATAGCGCGCCGATGGATGACGCTGACACGTCGGCCTCTGCGGTTGCCACGCTGAATGACCGCACCCACGGCCTGGCCAACCGGGCTCAACACGCGGCCTGGGTATGGCATGAGTTACCAGTGCCCGTTATTGCTGCAGTGCACGGCGTGTCCTTCGGCGGTGGCTTCCAAGTGGCGTTAGGCGCAGATATTCGCTATGCCGCGCCCGGCTGCCGTATGTCAGTGATGGAAATTAAATGGGGCCTGGTGCCAGATATGGCGGGAATGCCGCTGATGCGCACCCTGGCGCGGGATGATGTAATTCGAGAGTTGACCTACACCGGTCGCATCTTCGAGGCTGAAGAAGCGCAGACTCTGGGTTTCGTTACCCAGGTGGTGGAAGATCCTCATGCACATGCTATGGAAATAGCTGCGACGATTGCGAGTAAAAGCCCCGATGCCATCAAGGCGGATAAACGCCTGCTGAATGCGTCCAATGACATGCCTGTGGCCGAACTGCTGCAGATGGAGTCGGACGAGCAGAACGCTCTGATTGGCAGTCCTAACCAGATTGAAGCAGTGATGTCAGAAATGGAAAAACGCCCCGCCAATTTCAGCTAGGTCGGAAACCGATCTGCAGTTCCTGCAGTGAGCGCAATAGGAAGTGGGGGTGGTATCGAAACGTATTCTCGCCCTCTAGGAACCACATCTCGTCGACACGATTGAGTAGGGCGGTGAAGGTCCAGTGCAGCTCGCGGCGCGCCAAGGGTGCGCCCAAGCAGTGGTGTTTACCCGAGCCAAAGGCCATGTGAGCACCGGGATTTTTGCGTTCCAGATCGATCTCGGTTGGATTTTCAAAGCGGCGTTCGTCGCGATTGGCCGCCGCGTAGCGGATGTTCAGTAAGCTGCCTGCGGGGATTGTGACGCCGCCGATTTCAACCTCTTTAGCAGTACCGCGCATCAGACTTTGAACGGGCGACTCCAATCTCAGTACTTCCTCGATAAAACTTTTCAAATACTGATCTGGGTCAGATTTCAGTTGTTCCCAGACACTCGGGTTTTCAATCAACAATTTGACCCCGGCAGAAATCGCGTTGGTGGTGGTTTCCGATCCACCGACAAAGGTATCTGCCATCATTTCTGCGTGCAGCTCATTGTCGTTAAGAGGGCGTCCCCAGGTTTCTATTACAGTGTTGATCAGCACGCTGAGCAGGGAGTCGTTCGGGGTCTCGCGCAGTTGTTCGAAAATGGGCTGGAAGTAGTGCTGGGCTTGTATTTCCTGGCGCACGGTGTCCAACTCAGCGTCGGGGCTTTGCATCATACTAATACGTTGGAAGAAAGCCTCGGTCCAACCCTTGATGCGCCAGATGTCCTTGGGGTCTGCTCCCATTTGCCGTCCGATGATGAATAGCGGCAGAGGAATGGCGAACTGACGTACCCAGTCACATTTCCCATCGGCAATAAAGTCGTCAATGAGTTGGTAGGCCAGTGCCTCCACTTCGTTGTCCAGCTCCTTGATCTTTCCGGGCCGAAAGGCTTCGTTGAAGACATCCCTCACTGCCTTGTGATCAGGGTCGTCGCGTCCCGCCAGGGTAGCGGCGGGGAGCCAACCGTCTTTTTCAAACAGTGCGATGATAGCTCTTTCGCGCTCGCTCGGTTGTGTATCACTGCCGTAGATAGTGGCGCGGTTGGTAAAGTTTACGTGGTCGGTGAGTACCCGCCTCACATCGTCGTAGCGGGAGATAATATACATGCCGGATTTCGGACACTTGTAGGCCGGCGCTTCGTCGCGCAGTACCTGATAGGCGTCATAGGGGCATTGCTGGATATTGATATCGAACAGATCGACTTGGGGTGGTTTGCTATTGCTCATCGGGTTCAATTACTTAAAGTGGCTTGAGGTGTGTAAACCACTTTGGAATATTCATGGCGTCGAAGTCAAGGAGTTACGCGATTCGTCAACAGTCAAATTAATATCCGGATCTACGTGCGCAGGCAGAAATTGACCAAGTGAGGGCTCTGAAGGAGTCGCCGGTTCCAGTTTATTAATTAAAGCCCATCGTCGTGTGAGCTAACGGGTTACAAGTTTATGAAGTTTCAAAAAATGGTGGGCCCAGAAGGACGCGAACCCGGATGTAGCCCACTTCGACCTGCCGATTATGAGGAGGCGGGAGAGTACCGAGCCTCGTCGGTAAGCTCAAGAAACGTAAGACGATTTCTCTTGGCCTTAGCTTGGCGTAGGCGAAAACCAACCTATGTCGAACTGATTTCTCGGACTTTTGTCGCGAATTCGAAATTCGCCTTGCTTTGGTGGTCAGTGAATTCTATCGCGGCGAATCGCAAGGTCACGAGTATTTCCATTTGATTGGTGGATTCCTAAACCGCGGCCTGTACCCTATTTTTTTTTCAGGCGCATATGGCCCAGCCCTAACATGCCTAAGCTCAGTAATACTAAGGAACTCGGTTCTGGTACAGAGATAGTAGGATCGGTAGAAGAGATGCCAACTAGTTCAACAAAACCAAACACGCCGTAACCGACAGCTTCAAAGACCCTGGTTTCGAGATTGAAAATGGTGCCGTGACGCTCAGAAAATTGAAAGGATTGTCCGATGCTCCAATCATTAAAAGCCCAATCATCTGTGTAGAATGAACTCGTGCTTACTGTCGTGATGCCGCTACCCGATAGACTCGCATGGTCAATGCCAGCTTCATTACTCACATCACTCACAGTACCTCGATGGTAGATATCATCGGTTAACAATACATCCAAAAAAGGCTGTGAAACAAGCTCTGCATAGAAACTGGTGGTTTCAGCAAAACTGTTAGAAATATCTTCTAGCGGCACTAGAGTACCGTCACTTCGAGTGAAATAGCCATCTATGCTCGTGTCCACTTCAAATACATAACTGACAACGGTGAGGCCTTCTACAACTCCAAAGTCCGTCGCCTCGACGTCGTAAGTTCCTCTGGTGAAGCCACCGACGGTTCCTTCAAAGCTGTAGTACATTGGTATCGCGAAGGTATTGGAGGAAAATGAAAGGCAAATGCCTATCAAGAATAATTTCGTTTTCATTGGGTTTCCTGATGACGACGAACATAAGATGCCATAGTGATATGCAACTTATGGACCAAGCGAGAATTACCAACACTTTGAAACCCCGAATTTGTACCAGTGTAAAGAATTTTGACACATTGGCTGGCTCGTCATGGCTCTACAGGCTCTTTATCGTTAACGGGAAAACCGCGGGAAAGTCGGGGACGGACCATAGTTCTCGCTAGAGTACTCGGGTCTTAAAATTAGATTGCTCCAAGAATTTTGCTTATTTGCTTGCGAAACTTTTCGCCGAAGGGCGGTCTTGCGCCAATGATGGGCAACACATCGATCATAGTTTGGCGGTAAATCGCGCGCGCGTGGCTCATGTTTCTAAATCCTTCCGGGCCGTGATAGGCACCCATGCCAGAAGCACCAATGCCGCCGAATGGCAGATCCTCTTGTATATAGTGAAGCGTAATATCATTGATACAAACACCGCCACTTTGCACGTGGCTCAGTAAGTACGCCTCCTCACTTTTGTCTTTGCCGAAGTAGTACAGGGCGAGAGGGTTTCGGCGGGGTTCAATCTTACCCGGAACTTCAGTGATGTCAGCGTAGGTCATGACTGGGAGAATGGGGCCAAATATTTCCTCATGCATGACCAGCATGTCTTCATTGACGTTCTGGAGAATGTGCAAAGGCATGCGACGGTTATCTTTGGACGCGCGAGTCTTGTCGGCACCTACGATCGTGAGCGTAGCACCTTTTGCAACTGCGTCATCAATGTAGTTCTGCAACCTGGCGAAGTGTCTTTCGTTGAAAACACCAGTGTAATCCGTATTTTCGGTTATGTTCGGATACATTGACTGCACCTCGTGCGTTATACGTGCAATGAGCTGCTCTTCCAGCTCCTTCGGGACAAGGACGTAGTCTGGCGATAGGCATAGTTGACCGCCATTTAGGAGCTTCCCGAATGTCAGACGTGTTCCCGCAAGATCAAGCTTTGCACTGCGGCCAATGACGACAGGTGACTTACCGCCAAGTTCCAACGTGACGGGAACTAGGTTTGTTGCTGCTGCCTGCATCACTTGCGCACCAACACGAGTGGAGCCGGTGAACAGTAGGTGATCGAAAGGCAACTCGGCAAATTCCTGATTGATATCTACACCACCGGTTACAACCGCCACCTCATCTTTTGAGAAATATTTGGGGACAACTTCAGCAAACAGCGCTGCTGTTTCAGGCACGTACTCTGAAGGTTTCAATAGTGCTCGGTTACCGCCCGCCAGCGCACTTGTCAATGGTGCAACCGTTAGGCCGAAGGGTAGGTTCCATGGAGAAATGATACCAACGACACCCTTGGGGAAATACCTGACCTGGCTTTTCCCTCCCAACAAGTTCATCGGTTTGTTGGTCTTTCTCGTTTCAGGTTTCATCCACTGCTTTAGATGTTTCATTGTATAGTCGATTGCTTCGACCTTTGACGCGTACTCCGAAAACAAACTAAATTCATAGGATCGTGCACCGTTAAATTCACGTTTTGTTGTTGTCGCAAACTCCTTCTTGTTTTCAACAATTAGTGCTTTGAGTCTTTTTAGGCGGTCAATCCGTGTTGCATAGGTGACATCGCCTTCAGCGCGGAACTTGCTTCTCTGTAATTCGACTAATGCTCTCAGGTTCTGGACTTCCAATTCAGTGACGTTGTCGTACGCTGCAATGCTCATTGTTACTCTCCTAGGTTGCTCTGCGTTTCCTCTGTTGGGGAATTCGCATAAGGGTTGGGTGTGATTAGAGGCTGGATGGTGCTTCCGCGCGTATGCCCTCTATGATGCGAATGGCATTCTTAACAAAGAAAGGACCAGACGAAAAACTGGCAATAAGATCTTGAACATCTTCAGGCATCGCTTCGTTATCTAATGATGGGCCCTGGTCGGCTCGCGTCGCGCCAATCAGGAGGACGCCCATTGTTTTTACCACCTCACTCGCTTGCGCTTCACTCAATTTAAGGGAAGTTGACGTGTGCTCGGCAACAACCGCCACCTGACGTATGAACACTCGCTTCGACTGAATCAGCCTAGGGATCGCAACATTGTGTTCGATGACATGTTCAAGCCTGATGAGTAAAGGCAAGAAGCTACCATCCGCCACAGCAGTGTTATATAGCGTCTGGGCATATGCCTTGCTCGTCATGGAATTGGATAAGCATCCGATGAAAGCCTGGCTCCATCGAATCAGGCTTTGCTCATAAAGGGTCAGGAAAAGCTCTTCTCTAGTTTTGAAGTATAGATAGAGTGTGCCCTTTACCACCCCGGCTCTTTTGGCGAGCTGAGCCATAGAAAATGTCTCAAAGCCAACCTCAAGGAAGTACGTTTCGGCTGTGTCCAGCACTGCTTGCCGCCGCCGCGCCTTTTGTTCTGCGCTTCTCGCCCTCTTCTTAATTGCAACGACTGAACACATCAGTGTCTCCACACAGCTTTTTGTTTGGTTGTTTGGTCAGGGCATCATTAACCGTTGTCGAATCATAAATGACCGCAGGTTATTTATATAACTGACCAGCGGTCAATTCAAGTCTTTTCTTCTTTAAGTAAGCGATTCAACCAAGGACACCCCCTACCGTTATCATTTCCTACGCGGTCTTGCTGTAGTAGGGGTTCTATAGTGGGAGACATCTTGTGAGGGCTGATTAATACCGAGATCTGAGGGTAAGTGCGTTTGCAGTATAGAGCCCGGCGGTAGCCTGAAACATGGAGGCGTGAATTACTGAATCTCGAATCGTTAACTTGCGGATAGCTTATGCAGGCTCCTGCATTGTTCAGAATGGAATATCATCATCCCCAAAATCGGACGGTGTGGGATAATGAGAATCCGCAGGGGGAGCTCCCACCTCGTCGCCTGCGGTCTCCACCTTCCAACCCTGGAGATTATTGAAATACCTGCCATTGTATTCGCGGCCGCGAATATCGAAGCTCACCGTAACTTCCTGCCCCGGCTGTAAGGCCTCCAGTAAGGCTACCTTGTCCTGGACGAACTCCAGATTAATTTCCTGGGGGTATTTGCCATCTTCAACGATGACCACCATTTCCCGCTTAGTGAAACCGCTCTCGAAGGTTTTGGGTTCTTGGATCAGTTTTATCTTTCCAGTTAACTCATAGGCCATGGGTATATCTCTCTTGGTAAATTATCAATCGGGTACGGATGAATGCTCATCCAATCCCCAGTGGGTCAGTATCACACCCCTTGGTATTACCCGCTGGGGCGTTGGACTCTCATCTGCTCAGTTATGTAGTCACGAATTCTCATCCATGCCTCAATTGCTTCCGGTACTCCTGCATTCGCCAGGCCATGCCAGCCCTGGATCATTCCGGGCCAGCTTTCCATGGTCACTTGTACGCCCGAGCGCACTGCATTTATGGCAAGCAAAGATGCACCTTCACGGACTGTATCGAATTGACCGATTTGCAAATACATAGGAGGTAAACCGCTCAAATCGGCAAAGGCGGGCGACACGCGTGGGTCATCAAGGCTCATTTGCCCTGCCAGGTATTCCCGGCCTCGGTTGCGAACCCACTCTGGTGTTAGAAACGGATCACGGCCAGGCACTGATTCTCCTGACACGGACAGGTCAAACCAGGCAGTCAATGATACGAAGCACGCTGGCAGTGGTAGGTTCATGTCTAGCAGGCGCAGCATCATCCCCATAGCGAGGCTTCCGCCGCAGGACTCCCCCATCAACACGATATCTTTTGGTTTTACGCCACTGTCGAGAAGACCACAGTAGGCATTGAAGCAGTCATCATGTGCAGCGGGATAGGGATGCTCGGGCGCGAGTCGATAGTCAGGCATGAGCACACGGCAACCAGTTTGGCGTGCAATGATTTCGGCGTAGAAGTGGTACGCATCAAGCGGAGAGGAAACGAAGGCGCCACCATGACAATGGAATACTGTCCGGCCATTTGCGTTATTCTCAAGTTCATATACGCCACACCGAATGCGACCAAATTCGGATATCGTTATGCGTAATTCATCGCTGACAGGATGGCCGTGGAATGGGGCGAACATGTCGCGTACCGCTTTGTAGTCAGCCGCTGGATCGGCAAAGTCTGCCGGTATGGCATCGACGATCGCTTGTAGCTCTTTGCTGACTGGCATGGTTGGAAGCCGCTTCTATAGAAAACGAATACACTACAAATTGTAGATGGTGCGCCCGGAGAGTTGATTATACAGGCTATACGCCCACCGACTATGCATCTATGAATGTCACCCATGTTCCCGGCATAGTTGAATGCTCTTGCGATAAATACGTCTATGATTTACAGAAAAATGGTGAGCCCAGAAGGACTCGAATCCGGATGCGGTCCACTTCGACCTGCCGATTATGAGGAGGTGGGAGAGTGCCGAACCTTGTTAGTAATCTGAAGAAAGCTAAGGCCTTTTTTCTTGTCTGTGGGGCAGTGTAGCCGAACCCGAGCCGAACTATTTGATCCTATATCCTTCTGATTTCGTGTATGAATTAATAATTCGCCACCCACAGGTTAGTCGGCGACGACCACTTGGTCGCGGCCATCCTGTTTAGCCTGGTATAGCGCTTCGTCGGCTCTCCTTAGCAGCATTTCGGCATTGTCTTCGGGTTGCCAGGCGGCAATACCAATGGATGCTGTCACCCTGAGGTCGGTTCCGTCATAGTCGATGTTTAGTGAGCGAATTGCATCAAGTAATCGGTTGGCGATGGAGGCCTGTTCTTCGGGCACGATATCTACGAGTATAACGGCAAATTCTTCGCCCCCGTAGCGAGCTATGAAATCACTGCGCCGTGGGAATTCGCGCGCCAGTGTGTCGGCCACCATACGTAATACTAAATCTCCTGCCGGATGACCATAGTTATCATTAATGTGTTTGAAATCATCCAGATCCAGCATGATCAACGACATGGTTTGGCCTGAAAGAAAGGAATAGTCCGTCTGCCTTGTGAGCACCGCGTCAAAAGCACCTCGATTGTATAGGCGGGTGAGAGCATCCAAGTCAACTTTTTCGCGAAGCGCGATCAGGTCCTTACGTAGAGCTCGAACCCTCTCTCCCATTGATTCCAACTGGTTTTCATAGCGTTGTTGGCGCTCTTGTGTAACCTGGGTGACCAGCTCGATCGTTTTACCGAGTTTCTGCCTTATCTCATCTAGGGAGTTGCTTTTAAGCATAGAGTTCATCGAGGCCATTTCTTCACGCACTCTTTCGTCGTTCGCTTTGTCTTCGCTGATGGATATGCGCAAGCCATTTGTCATATCTCTGATCAGGCCTCTCATTCCTTTTGCGCTGTTGAACACAGCAGCTTGCTCATCACGGCGATGGTTGCGGAAGAATTGCAACAAGTTGGGCAGTTGACGTTGATGCAACGCTATGGATTGAAGCTGCCTTGAGTCCTCTTGGTCCCGTTTGACTGAGGGAGGGGGAGTGCCCGTTAAAATGTGCCTGGCCCAGGCGTCGCAATGACGTTGTAGGTCTTCGGCTTCCATCACTTCAATATCGAATCCAAAGCGGCCATATTCCCTGAGAATTCCCGCTATCGTATCTACGGCATTGTCGGCGAAGGTTTCTATAGTCGCTATACGAACCGCCTCTTCAGTCATTTCCGGCTCTTCGCTGGCGGAGACCTTGTCTTGATCTTTTGAAAAGATACTCATTTTTTCTCCTGTATGTAGAGACACTCAGACCACAATACTGAGGGTCTCATGCGGTGCCGCTGCGACGTTTTATCTCATTGGTCTGCCTACGAGACAGAGGTGGCTGGTATGTCACAAACTAGTTATCGACAGCATTAGAGTAATGTTTAGTACAAATCTGCTTGCTGAATGAGGCATTACCTGCGGCGAGCTGTTGATCAGGATGAAGAGGTCGCTGATGTGTATCTCCAATCGAAGCGGGATGGCGCAGCAGCTTACGGGACCAAAGTCGCAGACAAGTTGTCTGAGCTTTTTGAAGAAGAGGAAGGAGAATATGGCGCTGCACTGGAGCTTATAGAAGACTTGATCCAGAAGCTCGATGTGAAAGGCTCGACGTATCAGACCTCCGATCACTATGATGAACTAGACATAGACGTTTGGGCTCTTCATCATTAACGGGGGACGCCGGCATTCATTAAACTGATATTACGAAGATCGTTTAATGGAGAGAACACCGATGTCCCACGCAGGAATGATTAAAGGTATATCTGGGCCGGACCTCATTCGATTTCATCATCCAGCAAGGGCTCATTGACGTAATCCAGCACCATGCTGTGTACTTCCAGATCGCACCAATTTTTTCATAGTTCCAAGGTACGATCCTGGGGCCATAGCCCAGATTCTGTGTACCACTCGCCCAGGATATTCTCGAACAATTGCACGTAGTATCCCTCCAGCCAGCTTTCGAATTCTTCGCTAGCATACTCATGAATGAGATAAGCGGGCGAGTCTTCATTGGCGTCCTCAAGCGTGATCCGGTGTCCGGCGGGCTTTGGGTCGGC
>JBGCGJ010000061.1:0-10289 GCA_045110675.1 Halioglobus sp.
TGAGCGTTGTCGTTCAGGATACTGTTTAGAGTCACCCCTCTGCCTGAAATCAGGGTACTGTCCGCTTTCAGCGCGGCGCGCACATCATCGAAACGAGATATTAACCACACGTCATGTTTAGAAGACCATACAGCAGCGCCAATATCTCGGATTTGCTTGTAGATAGGGTATGGATTAGAGATGGTTTCGTCGGTAAAGAGATCATTGTCGATACTCAACTCATTACGCATTTTTTATACCTGACTAGGCGTTACTTCGTTTGGTGAAAGTGAAGGGGGCTAACAACTCGATCATGTTCCCATCCAAGCTAATGAGTTGCAACGAAACCACTATTCCAAGTTGCTCCAAGTTGCTATTGCTATTAATAGGGCTGAATTCGAGGGTGCCTTTTAGTAAACCGGGCATTGATCGAACTTCGCTTGGTGGGATTAGATGCGTTCCACCAAGTGCATCCCAGCCTTATCCTTGAAATTGTCGCAACCCAGCTTTTCACCAAGCTGAATATTGTTATGCTTTAGCCGCTAACGAATTAGGTGTAGCAGAGTTTTGACGACCAAAGAACACGGATGTACACGGCCTAAAAACGACCTCTCAGGACGCTATTATTTCTGGAGTATTGCCGGTGTGGGTCTGCTGGTTTTTGGTGCGATTGCCATCGTGTACCGGCAATGGAGCACTGTATCGTTAATGGCTTTTGTCGGCCTTGTGTTGGTTGGTTTAGTGCCGCTGATACGCAAAGACCGGCTTGATCTCACACTGCATGTGTTGACTGCTACTCTGGTCGTATATCAGACCGTATTGCTTACTAGCCATGGCAATGAAGCCAATCTCGGTGTTGTTTGGTTTCTTGTAGTACCGGTGTTCGCAGCAGCTATTGGAAAACCAATACACGTCGCTATCTGGACGCCAATTTCGATGCTGGCTGCCTACTATAGCTGGACACTGGTTGCAGAGCATCCCGTGATGACCCACCCCATGACGCTAACCAATCTACTTGGAACCCTCGTGATATCCGCGCTGGTGAGCGTTGGCTTTGTGATTGAACGACTTCGCCGCGAAAGGGCGTTACGTGAAGCCTTGCATCAAGCAGAGCAGGAAGTGTCACGCCGTCGAAAAGCGGAGATGCTGGCGCGCCAGGCAGAAGAAACCACCAGCCGATTTCTATCGTCAATGAGTCATGAGTTGCGAACGCCGATGACCAGTCTGGGCTTGTCCGCAGAACAGTTGTTGCACGATGAAAGAGACCATTCTTTTAGCGAGATAAAAAACAAACAGGCGCTGGTGCGAATACACGACAGCGCCCAAGCGACACTTACGCTACTTAACGACGTGCTTGACCTGGCCAAGATTGACGCAAACAAAATATTGCTTAAGCAGGAGAATGCAACTCTAGACACTGTGCTGGATGACATTCGTATTCTGATGCTACCCCACGCTGAGGCTTCGGGTATCGCCTTGTTCGTCGGTGCTGCTCCGCAGGTCGCTTTGGATTGGTATTTTGATGCTTCCCGAGTTCGTCAGGTTCTATTAAATCTAGTTGGCAACGCGATAAAACACACCGCCACCGGAGAAGTGTGTTTGGTGGCGAAGTCGTCCAGTGGGGAGCTTGAGTTTTTGATTCGAGACACTGGTATAGGTATAGGATTGGTTGATCAGGCACGTATTTTTGATCCGTTTGTGCAACTCGCTGAGGCGGCAGAAAACGGTACGGGTCTGGGGTTATCGATCGCCAAGTCTTACGCTTGTGCTTTGGGTGGAGACATCGAACTAGTGTCGAGTGTCGTTGGGCAGGGTTCTGTATTTCGTTTCTACCTGAATATCTATCCTCAGTCAGAGCGAACGTTAGCCGATCGCTTTCTTGCGCCAGAATTAAAACTCGAACGGTGGAGCGTGAATACCGGTGTTCCTGAATTATACGATTGGGCAACCGCTTGGCTAAAAATATGGGGTTGTTCGGTTGACGATGCGGGTGCGCAACTGTGTTTACTTGAGAGTGATAGTGCCCGCTCGGGTCACCCAGGGGAATTACTGGAAGTCGTAGCGGCGCCTTCGCGAGAGCTTCCAGTTGCTGCACCGAGTTGGGTCGGGTCAGCCAAGCGCGGTTGTGGCCTGATTTGCGATGACAACAAGATGATCAGAGAGGTATTGGTGGGCATGCTGGAGTCGATGGGCTATAAGGCCATTGCTGCGCCTACGATTGATCAGGCTGTTATCGCAATTGAGCAGGGTGGTGTCTCTTTTGTGTTTATGGACGTGCAGTTGCTTAATGAGTCTGGCATTGAGGCGTTGCGGCGAATTAGAGAATTGCCTGGAAGTCGAGCGGTTACGCCAGTGTGCATGTTGAGCGGTAGTGACGTTGGTAGGGTAGAGTCGCTCACCGCAGGTGCAGACGACTACCTGCTTAAACCCCCTAGGGCGCAGGATTTGTCCCGGGCGGCGGCTGCGTTGATGGAGTTGGCGAATACGCGTGGTTGTATTCTTGAAATGAGTCGGTAGTTTTGATCCCAGCCAGACCACCAGCGTTAGACAAAACATCTGCAACCGGAGGTGACGACTATCCGGAAATCGCGACGTCGGCGAAACGGATCGCCGGCATTAAGCTTGATCGCTGCCAATTCCAGTGTTGCGTATCACCGATGAGCTGAATCTTTTTGAGCATTTCGTAGAATTTGCCTGCCACCGTGATGCCTCGTACGGGTTGAATGCGCTCTCCGTTCTCACACAGATAGCCGGATGCGCCAAAACTGAAATCACCGGATATGGGGTTAGCGCCCGAATGCAGTCCGGTGAGATCTGTCAGTAGTAAATATCTGCCTGCATGCAGATCATTTGCAGTCGCATCGCCCGCTGCTATCTCCGGCTGGTGTAGATTAACTCCTAGAGTAGAGCGTGGTCCGCGCGTCGCATGCCCCGTTGTCTTTGTATGAAAGTGGGCTGCAGTCATGCTGTTGTGAATGAGCGTGGCTAGAGTGCCGTCTGAGATGAGCGCCAGTTTTTCTGCGGGTGTGCCCTCGTCATCAAACAGGCTATAGCGAAAACCTTGCAGATTCAGGGGGTCGTCAAAAATCGTCAGGCGAGGATCTGCGATGATTTGACCGAGCTTGTCGCGCATTGGATTTACACCGTCTTTGGCGGATTTGCCAGAGAACATCATGCTGAAAACGCCAAAGAGTGAAGGTTGGGTTTCCTCGTCAAAAATTACGTCATAATGCGCTGAAGGTACTGTTGTGCCATCAAGAATATCCAGAGTGTTTCGGTAGGCTTCCTCAACGAGTTTGTCTGGATTAATTTCACCAAACAAGCGTGCGGCCTGGCCTACACCCTCCATCGCATTCTTGTCACCATCTTCAATCAGCGCATAGGCAAACGCAGAACACATTCTGCTTTTCGAAAGCGCGTGCAGACCTGAGGTGGAGTAAATGTGTCTTTCTCCGGTACTGTCTTGCACGCCGTTGTAGGGTACGTTTTTTACTTTCTCCTTCGCAGCAAGATCCGCTTCGAGTTTCAATACCAAATCAATCTTCTTCTCTATCGCCACCTGTTCTTCGGGACAAAGTAGTTTGTCATCAGTGCGAAGGTCGTCGCTGTTCGCAAGAATTTTCTCATGGACTTCAGGAGCCGCGTAACTGGCGTTTACCAACGCCTGTTCGACTAGTGAAGATAACGCCTCGCTGTCTGCCGCTTCGCTGTAGGCTGTGCCTACGCGATCGTCCTTGATGACCCTGAGGCCAAAGACTTGGCTGGAAGTGACCTTGTGCTCCTCAAGTTCAGCGTTTTGCGCCTTAAGTGATAAGGCATCGCCGCGGTCGATGATCAGATCGCCCTGCGCGCCTGCGGCCTGAACTTTTGTCAGAATCGTGTCTGCCTGTTGCGCAACACCCATCAGGCGTTACCGCCTACAAGAATATCGTCAACTTTCAGGGTTGCCTGCCCAACGGACGTTGGTACAGCTCCAGACACTGAGCCGCACATACCGCAAGCAAGTGAAAAGTCCGTGCCTACCATCGAGATCTCTTTCAAAACGGCCGGACCGGTGCTAATCAACGTTGCGGCTTTCACTGGGTGCTGCACTTTGCCATTTTCAATATAGTAACCTTCGGTCACAGCGAAGTTGAATTCACCGGTGCCTGGCTGGACTGAACCACCACCCATTTGAGCAGCATATATTCCTTTGTTGATCGACCCGATCATGTCCTCGAGCGCGGCGTCACCTGCTTCAATAAAAGTGTTGCGCATGCGTGAAGCAGGCGCATATTTGTAGGATTCGCGTCTGCCGGAGCCGGTGCGCTCAAAGCCGGTTTGTTCAGCCCCGATTCGATCGACCAGAAAACTTGTTAGCTTGCCATCTTTAATGAGTTGGGTTCGCTGGGTATCCATGCCCTCGTCATCGATGTTGATCGATCCCCACTTGTTGGTCATGGTGCCGTCATCCACTGCGCTAACAGCAGGGTGGGCAATCATCTCGCCCATCTTGTCGTGAAATACGGACGCCTTTTTGGCCACAGCGGTAGTTTCTAACAGGTGCCCGCAGGCTTCGTGGAAAATCACACCGCCGAATCCATTACCGATAACCACCGGCATTCTGCCAGAGGGGCAGGGCTTTGCGCCCAGATTTACCAGCGCCTGTCTTGAGGCCTCCGCGCCCGTTCTCTGAGGGTCAAGAGCGTCGCTGATTTCCCAACCAAGCAAGCCACCATCACTCGACATGCCGGTGGCCTGTTCAGAACCGTCCGAGGCGATGGATGTGAGTGTAGCGCGGATATAATTTCGCAGATCGCTGGTATGCAGCCCTTCACTGTTGAATATCTCAACCTTCTGTTCTTTCTGGCGGCAATTGCCGCGGGTCTGTGAAATCAGGTTGCTGGCGGCGCGTGCGGCGGTATCTGCTTTTAGCAGGTAAGTGACCTTACTATCTACTTCGGTATCAGTTGAGAGGATTCTACTGGCAGGGTGTCGCTCAACCGGACAACGGTAATCAAAACTTTGTATCGAAACACGGGGGTCTCGCAGGTCCTTAGCGGCTAGCTCGCCTATTATCCGTTTCAATTCTTCTGCGTCTGGTTTGTTGGTGTAGCCGTACAGCACCTTGTTGCCATAAACCAGTCGAACGCCAATACCAAAATCTATCCCGGACTCGACGGATTGAACCTGCTGGCTCAGCGTGCTGATAACATTGGTTTGACTACGCTCGACAAATAGCTCTGTGAAATCAGCGCCAAGGCTGACACCATGATCGATTACGGTTTGCGCAGCAGAAGGTTCCAGCATGATTCTTCCGATCTTTAAAGATGAGCGCAAAGTATAGACGTCTATTTGTATTGCAGACAGTTGGATTGGGTGATGATTTATGCTGACAAGCCGTTTGAGTTATTCCTGAGCTATCGATGAATCAAATTGTGTTTCTCTCTCTTAGGGCGTCTTACTCTCAGGGCGTCTTCGAAATTGCGATCCACGCGTTCAGGTACATCACGAACTTGGCGATTGTTTTGAGTTAATGTTAGCGCTCCGGATCCGCCATCGGCGCATAGCTCGTTTTAGCGAGTTGTTTCTTGCCCTGCAGTTCGTCAACAAGAACAGGTTTTACATGGCCGGCGAAAAGTCCCATTTTCATTTCGAGTCGAACGTATTTCTCCTCACCCGCAGACAAAGCAATCGATAGATTTCTTTTCGCTTCAGTTTTAGTGCTGATCTCGTAGTTGCCTGGCGCGAGGTCGACATAAAAGAAACCTTTTGGCTTGGCTTTACCCACTGGCTCATTATCAATGCGAACCATGGGTTGAATCGCAAAACCTGCGGAGCTTGGTCGATAAAAATAAATCCGCCCCTCCGCTTTCGCCGCTGTCTGAATAGTATCGGAGACTTCGCTATAACCTGGTCCAGAGGCGCAAGCGCCCAAGACTGTGAGCATGAGCGCTATTGCAACTAGTCTAGCCCTAGCCAAGTTTGAGATAAGTGGCTTTTTTCCAGATGTCATTGGTTTGATCTCCTAGTTGAGATTTTGGGTAGCTCTGTGAAACTGATTGGTGTTGCTTGCAATATGACTAGCGCTTCGCGAGAGGGTAGGTAAATTGCAACCACGCTGTTGCCGTTAACAACGAGGTAACCTTCGGCTACATTGTAGCTGTTTACAACCAGCACTTGATCCAGTGGGCGATAGACGGCGCCTTCGGCTAGATCCCCGACGTGTTGCCAGATTGATTCAGTTTGTAGTGTTTGAGAGTGGGCTTTTGGAACGGTGAGCCTTGTGTCGGCTGTCAGTTGAATACGAACACTATTTTCAGCCCGTTGAAGCGCAGTTGAAGTCGGTTCGTTTGCGGTCTGACATCCAATCACTGAGAGGCTCATCAGGGCTAAAGCGCCGATGAGGCGCGATGGTTGTAGCGTGCGAAATGATCGCATTAGCTTGGGGGCAACGACTGTTAGATCAAAATTGTACTTAAGTCTATTTATTCGATTTGTGGGGCGAAACATCGATCCTAGCCTCGATTGCGGTCATATAAGGCCACCTACTTTTGAAGTTAGCGATGGCCTTTTCGAGTAACAAAATTCATTTTGTCTCAAACTATAACAGCGATAAAGTTGCGCGTATTTTGAGGTGCGGTAGACTACTTTTACTCTGTGGTGTTGAGTCATCCATTGGTTCCGAATTTAAATAGATTTTGATCTTTTGAACTGGTGAGGTGAGTTTTGCATCTGCAGGCGCCAGTGCATGAATTATGGAGGATGAGCGTTTTGTTTCGTCAAAGAGTCAGTTTTCTCATTAAACTAATTGGACAGACAAGCCCTGATCGACTGGTGTTGCGACACCAAATACTCAATACCCAAATGCTCAAAACTCAAATGCTCAAGGCAAGAACGGTGAAGCGATTAGTTCGCTCAGCGCTAGCAGGCGCAGTACTGATTTTTACAGGTGTTATCTCGGCAGACGAACTACCCCGGCTGGCTGTCGTGGACTTCACTTCCAGTACATCGACCGCCTACCGCAAGAGTCTGCCCGAACTGATCGTCGACGAACTCGTAAATCGTGGTGATTTCGACGTTCTCGAACGTGAAAAGTTGGACACGCTTGCGGGTGAAATCGCCTTCCAGTCGAGCACGGGTCTGGTGGATCCCGGTACGGCGGTGCAGGTCGGAGGGATGCTCGGGGCGCGAATACTGATTACGGGTCACATCTTGGATCATGGCAGCCAAAGAAAGCAGTTTTCGGGTTATGGCATTAGAACGACCAAGACGACTTATCGGCTTAAGGCCCGATTGGAAGCCATTGATGTGACGACCGGGTCCAAGCTATTTTCGAATGTGGCTCAGGCATCCAAAGAAGTTCAGGCTATTCAAGGTCAAATTGCAAACTCGACCCAAAAAGATCTCGGTAGCAAGGTCGCCAAGAAGTTGGTTGACGCATTTGTGAATTCCAAACGTATTCAAAAGCTTGTCGCCGGCGATCCCGAGACTGTGAGTGTGACCATTCGTTCGGACCCACCCGAAGCGGACCTTGAAGTAGACGGCACCTACTACGGTAATACGGGACAAGAGATCAAGTTAATACCCGGTACCCACAACATAACGGTTTCTCTTCCGGGTTACGTCGACTGGAATAAGCGAGTGATGGTTCAGCAAGGCACGACCCTTAAGGCCCGGTTGCAGAAAGATACGGCCATTCGGACCGAGTCCAAGGTTGAACTCGAGGTAAAGCAGTAAATGACCCCGTCACGCAATACGAGGCAATTCAACAAAATGAGAAGGAAAAAATCTGTAATGAACGGAGTTTCCAAATTAGTCGCTTCTAGTGGCTTCGCAGTCTTGCTTGCAGTGACCGTTCCGGTGACCGCCGCTTTTGGGCCCTTTGGTAAAAAGGCGGGTACCGAAACAGAGGTTGTGACTAACGGCCCCGTTGCAGAATGTCAGGGTCGTCCACGCGCGAGTATTGCGATCTCTCGGTTCGATAATAAAGTGAGAACATGGCGGTCTTACAGCGCTGGAATTGGCGACGGCATGGCGGATCAATTGACCACTGCCTTGGTATCAACTGGTTGCTTCAAGGTTGTTGATCGACAGAACCTCAAAGGGGTAATGGACGAACTTGGTCTGCAAAATTCTGGCGCCGTTGACGCCCGTACTGCATCAAAGATTGGCAAGCTCGCGGGAGCTGATTTGATCATCACTGCCGCCATTACTGAATTCTCTGATAACTCTTCTGGTAGCAAAGCCGGCGCGGGTGCTGCAGGGCGAACCCGACTGGGTGCAATCATCGGCGGCATACGCGGCGCCACAAAAACAGCACACATGGCCGCGGACCTAAGAATAACCGACGTTCAGACGGCGGAAATCATCGGTGCTACAGCGGTTAAAGGCACAGCACGCGACACAAAGATGGGCGGTGTCGCTGGGGCGCTCATACCGGGTGCTGCCGGCCTTGGCGCTCTGGAAAGCTGGGAGAACACACCCAAAGCAGCGGCACTTCGCGAAGTTATTGAGCACGCTGTCAGCTCCGTGCGCACAATGATTCCTGAGGGATACTATCGCCATAGTGCTGGTCGTTTTGCACCAAAGCGTGCGGCAGCAAGTCGCGGTGGCAGCGGCGTGGTTCGAAAAGCTCAAAGCACACTTAAAGATTTGGGCCTGTACTCTGGGGTAGTTGATGGGCAGATGGGGCCTAACACGGCCAAGGCCATTCGAATGTTTCAGGAGGAGGCTGATATTGAAGTCACCGGTAAGCTCGACATGAAAACCATGAAGGAACTGAGGAATTTTGGGGGCTAAGTCATCCTGGAATTTTGTAAGTCTTGAACAGGAGCGATTGCCCCAGCTTGGATTGCGTTCCCTGTTCTTGTTTTTCCCTTATCGCCAAAGCAGGCAGCGATAGTAGCGCCCGCGCTCATCAGACCCTTTTGATTTACTTGTTTCTTGGAGCACGCATTCAACGGAGGAATACGAATGAGACAGTGGACAGTTGCTATTACATTTGGAGTGATCTTTGGGCTAGCTCTTCCTAGCCCAACTTGGGCCGAAATCTACGTGCCCAGTAAGAATCGCCCAAACCAACAGGCACCGGATGCGATCGGTCTATTCATGGCCAACGGCGTCTTTGATCCTGCCGATACAACCTACATTGCTCCTTCTGGAGCTGATTTTGATCGTGTCATCATGGGGCGTACGGAAGGGGAGGCGGAAGCGAGGCGTCTCGAAGCCGTGAACTTCTTTATCGAACGGTATGGAATTGACCTCACCAATGGTGTGTTTAGCTACGACCCTGTGCAGGGCCTTCCAGATGTAGTTTTGTCCCAAGCTTACCAAGATCCACGCTGGAACTATCGCGCGTTCTCTTTACCGGATCGACCGGCAGGGGCGATTCCTCCGGACGGTTCGATTGTGCATGACACACAATGGGTCATGCTGATCATCGCCCCGGCGGGCCTTACTTTGCATGGAAGCTGGGGAGGCCCAGCCGGAAAACGCGTTCCACCAGGTACGGTTGCTGTCGATGGCGAGTACTTAGTACAAGGCACAAGCAAATTTCGACGTGGACACCCCAAGAACTTTTACGCTCGATTTCAAAGCACAACACCGATTCTCAGCGCGGCTTCCACGGCAGGCACTCCCCAAGGGATTAAATTTGATTGCCGAGTCTTTCACGAAGAGCTTGGAACAGGAGTTGCTTTGGGCCGACAAGAACTCCATTTTCTGAGCACTGGGGAGTTACAGGTCAACATAGGAAACGTGATTCAGTTTCCGGCACCGCAGTGGGCAATGGAACAAGACGAGGTATTGGGCCCCACAAACTAGCCATTGCTGCCAATCGGGCGCATCGAAAACTCTGCTGAGTCTGACCGTTGTAACGTACAAAGAGTCCGCCATACTCCAATGCGTTCCGTTCGCCTATCGTTTGGGGTTTTCGTTCGGTCAATGATTGGAGGCAAGGCGGGCGTTTTTGCCGACCCGTACCGGCGGCGTTTCTAGGCTGGCATAGCGATGGAGAATTTTTCTAGCAACATTCCATGGGTCGATCAACGACCTACAAGAAACGTTCCCCTAATTCGCGACCAATTATTGGATGTCTTTTAGTTGCTGTTTTAGCTGTGCGTTCATTCTAGAGGCCCCCAAGCTAGCCCAAGCGCAGGTATAACTCTGTGCGCATAGATGCAAACAATCTTTGCATTGAATCAGAGGGTGGCGAGCTGACTAAGCTTACCCCCACAATTGCCAGACTTGCCGAGAAGAAGCCCGGCACAATCTCGAAGAGATACGCACTTGGAGAGCCGCCCCCAATCGTAAACGGGGCATAAATCCAG
>JBGCGJ010000062.1:0-59021 GCA_045110675.1 Halioglobus sp.
AGGGGCACCAGCTCGCCCAGAAATGCAGCACCAAAGGCTTGCCCTTAAAGTCCTCCAATGAGACTGTGTTTCCAGCGGAGTCCTTCAGTGCGAATTCGGGCGCTGATTCGGACCGCACAGGAACCGCAGCGAACGCCAAAAGGAAACTCAGTAATACGATCTCGCGGACGTTGCGTACAAAAAAGACTAAACTCATATCGACAAATCCTGGCAAATATTTTAGTGAACATCAGAGCAGTTAAACCGAGCAGCATCGGAGACACAATAATAATGACTTCCAAGTTGATATATCGCCTAGCGATTGTCGTTGCAGTACTGAGTCTGGCTCCGCTGTACTACCTATTGAAACATACTCCTCCTGATTTCACACAGTTCGCCGCAGGAGCTGAGCGCAAGCGCGAATTCATAGATTACCTGGCTCCCCTGGTAAAAGCGGAAAATAGTGAAATCCTGGAGGAACGCCAGACGGCTAGGGAACTTGCGGCTGCAGCCCCTAAACTAGGATTCTACAATCGGATTAAACTTGAGCGTTTACTTGAAAAATACGATCTCGAAAAATTCAATCCTGAAGAACAAAAAGACTGGACCGAACTGTTAAAGCGGATCGATGAAGTCCCGATTGCACTGGCGCTCGCACAGGCAGCGAGTGAGAGTGGTTGGGGTAGTTCAAGGTTTGCCAGAGAGGGAAACAACTATTTTGGCCAATGGTGCTTCAAGAAGGGTTGCGGACTTGTCCCCCAGCATCGTGGAGCCGGCAAAACTCACGAGGTCGCCCATTTTTCCTCACCAGAGGATTCCGTGAGAGCCTACCTGCTGAATCTAAATCAGCACTCAGCTTACAAGGCGTTGCGAGAAATCAGGGCAAACAGCAAAGAGGAATCAGGAAATGCGACTGGGATACAACTCGCTGACGGGCTCATGAAATACTCCGAACGCGGAGAGGAGTATGTCCGGGAAATCAAAAATCTTATCCGGCACAACAAATTGGAGCCGACAGGGTCATAGCGATGTAAACTACGCTACCTGCTAAATAGGCACAAAAACATCAACTAGGAGAGCGATCCAGACATGTCCGAACAGCAACTGGTAATAGTAGAAAAACGCGGCGACGTAGACTGGATCACATTGAATCGTCCTGAGAAACTCAATACCTTCAACGAAGAACTTGTCGACGATCTAGTCAACTACTTTAGAAGTCTGGCCGACGACCACAGCGTTCGAATTGTTGTATTGAAGGCAAATGGCCGCGCATTTTGCGCGGGTCTCGATTTCAGCGCAGACGCCTTTGCCGCAAATGAAAGAACACCAAACATCGTACTCCAACTGCAAAAGAAAATTGCTGAGATCTATCGAGCGATGCGCCGGGCTCCACAGCCCATAATCGCATTGGTTCACGGCGCCGCCTGCGGAGGTGGCTTCAGTCTCGCACTCGCGGCCGATATCCGCATCGCCGGTGAGTCTGCCAAAATGAATGCCGCTTATATCACCATTGGGCTTACCGGCTGTGACATGGGTTCAAGTTATTTTCTCCCTCGCCTGGTTGGTACATCAGTAGCGTCTGAGTTATTGCTCACCGGTCGATTTATTGAAGCACCTCGAGCACTGGCAGTTAACCTCGTCTCCGAGGTAGTGCCAGACGATCAACTTGATCAGGCTGCACAAAGTTATGTCGATGACATGTTAAAAACCAGCCCGCTGGGACTGCGCCTCACCAAGGACGGTATTAATCTTGGCGTTGACGCCAACTCTCTGGACGCTGCCATGGCAGTGGAAGACCGACAACAGACACTGTTGTCGCTGACAGAAGATGCCAGAGAAGCTGCGGCGGCGTTCTTTGCAAAACGCGCACCACAGTTTGAAGACCGCTAGAGAACCGAACTTTTTAACTGCACATCGGCTCGCTGCCAAATTTTCTCAAATCGACTGCGATGCTCTAAGGCCTCTGCGTTTTTTCCCTGCTCTTCAAGAGATAAGGACAGGCCGTAAAGTGACCAGCCATTGCGTGGATACTGTTTCAGGTCATCCCGGAAGACGGCTTCCGCCTTGGCAGGCTCATCTGCCAATAGCAGTGCATGACCCAATGACTGACGAGTCGGATAGTACCAAAAAGGTGGCTCGGTATAGGGCAATGCGTCCTGGGCTTGTACCGCATCCGAATAGTGACTGATAGCAGAAGTATAATCTTCCTTCGCCAATGCCAGCTCCCCTTTGCCAAGCGATACGGCGATAGACAAAATTTGACTGGCGGGATAGTCATTGCCATCGAGGAACCAGATGGACTCGTTGGTTAGCAATGGCGTCATTGCGGCCAATTCTATTTCCGCAGCATCAAGGGCACCGGTTCGGGTCAGTGCCACGGACCTTGCATAGTGCCAAATGGCCGTCGAAAATTTTAACTTCTCGGGTGGTTTCTGCTCAGTCAGTATTTCCTCCCAGTGAGCAAAGCGAACCAGTGACAGTAATGGCACCGTTTGGAAAAATTCCACCGTGGGGAATTGTTCAATCTGCTCAAGCCGAACGTTGGCAGCAACCTTTCGGCCCGCTTCTATGGCCACTTCACTGCGACCTTCCATGCTGGCTGACGCCCACAAGAAGTGAATATTGTGTGGATAGTACAGCGCAGGATAAAAGCCCTGAGCATTACACTGCGCTATGTATTTTTCATCCACTTGAGCAGCCAACACATTGGCTTCGGAAGCATCGTAGTAACGACCAATTCGCCAGTAAATATGCGACGGCATGTGAACAAGATGCCCGGAGCCAGGCACCATGTCCGCCAACAAATCTGCTGCCGCTTCCGCTCTGCCCGGATTAGACGATGCCTCTACGGCATGGATATACAGATGTAAAGTCAGAGGATGGCGTGGATTTCGCGCCATCACTGTCTCTAAAGCTGAGATAACTTCCTTGGTTTCGGGCCTGGGGTTCTCGCCGTCTAGCCAATAGTTCCACGGCATGGTATTCATCAAAGCTTCGGCAAACATCGCCTGTATATCGTCATCGTAGGGATATTTGGCTGCGAGTTCACGCATCGCCTGAGCGTAGGCGTTGTCCAGCGGGGTTCTGTCGGTATCCGGATCACCGTTGTATCGCGTTCTTTGAGCGCCGATTAAATCACGCTCTCGCTCGGTGACATTTTCTGTCAGGGAGCTCGCTTTTAGAATAGCTGCCTGGGCCGACGCTCGATCGGCGGGAGACATGATGGCCTTACCTTTGCTCGTCACATTGATATTGGGACCCGTCGCCAGGGCCTCCCCCCAATAGCACATGGCACAGTCGGGATCTAATCGCTGGGACGCCTTGAACGCCCTGATAGATTCAGCGTGATTGAACCCCGAAGCGAGGGCCATGCCTTGATCAAAATAGCGCTGCGCGTAGCGGTTCGTCGTTGTTATGGGATGATTAAACCCCCCCATTCCATCTAGCAATGGTGCCTGGGCCTTGGCAATGATGTGTGCCGGTGCCATAGGCTCAGATGCATTACGGTTTTTGGCCACATCTGTGGTCGTATCCACCGAAGCACAGCCTGAAAGAATCACTACTGTTGCACATACCGCGAAGTAAATTAATCTCATAACAGCCTCCTGCTGTAGTAAGCGAACATCAACACCCGTGCACAAACCACACTCCTATCTAAATTACCGAAACAGAGAACGAGCACGTGACATGGTGTATTTCAAGGTCGGTGAAAGTTCAATAAGAGTGTAGCAGCCGATTGGCGCAGCATTGCTTTTTTTTCGCAGATGCCGACATTTCTAGATAGGAGTTAATTCAAAACCCTGGCGCGGAAAATGCACGTGAACAGTGCCGAACTGTTCGGTATCCCTGGCAACAACCCAGCGTTGTTCAGAGCTTCCCACCAATATCCCACGCACTGAATCGAGCGCGTAATCACTTGGTAAAACTGCCACTTGCGAGCCCACGGCGGTATCGGCGGTAAGATCATCACTCAGCGGTCTCGGCATCGCATCCCGTGCAGCAGCAAAAGCATCCGCCTGAGATATATTTTGCCGTTGACCATGCCCAAATTCCCCCATTCGCCGATACCAGGCCTCAATCCGTGGAAACCCGGCGGGCATTTCAAGTTCAGCGACAACGATCTTGAACCACAGCGTGTGGTAGGCCGCAAAATCTGCATGACACGGAGAATCACCAAACAGAAAATCCCCCTGCAAACGCTGCTCTAGATCAGACAAGTGCCTGTCAAACTGCGTTGTGGCTTCTTTGAAAGAAGGTGTATTCATCCTCGCTGCCTTACCAACACCTGCGCGGTCCACCAAAAACTTTACCGCCCCGCGCAGACCTATAGCGCGATACAATTGCTTCAACGTGGTACCGATGGGAATGGAAAAAACGGTCGCCCAAAAAACATGGGATTCAAGATGAGCTGAATAATCCTGAGCTTCCTGGGTACATCCCGACAAGGCCAATCCGGGCACGTTGCCAAGCGCCGCCACTTCTTGTGCAATGAGCCGGCTGTCACAAAAAATATCGGCACCGAGCTGAGCTATGGGAATGCGTCGGTAGCCGCCACTGAGAGGATCGACATTAGGCCGCGGAGGCATCTCAGGCGATTGAAGTGATTGCCAGGATAGCCCGGAAAAACCGAACATAAGGCGAATCTTTTCAGAAAAGGGCGACATTTCATAGTGGTGAAGAATCATAGGGTGTTGTTCAGACATATCAGCCCTCGATGGCGTCTAAATAGGCGATAGTATCGGCATTGTCGAGCAAGGTACCATTCTCCAGCTCTTCGCTACGTTCACTAATCTCAAGCATCGCCTGCCCCAGCCCTTTCGCTGTAATCACTAATTTTCCCGGCTTTAACAACATCTCTCCAAGATAGGTCAGAAAATTTGACTGCTCGGAGGTCGGACGGATATACGCTGAGCGGTAGCCGAAAGTGCGCAGAGGCGTTCCCCGTGCCATTGCGGCCAGCTCCAGCTCTGCTCTGCCTTTTTCTCGAGCCCAGTGAGCATCGCCATTGGGATCGGTACCCATGCCGGTCACATTATGAAACGACATCGGCCCCTGGTTTCTCGACGACAACCACTGGCGAGTAAATGCGAGAGGGAAATCAACGTGAATCATTGTGTAAGTGTCATCCTCCATCCCTATAGATGTTGCACCCAAACCCCACAAGACTGTATTTACTTCACTTAAAACCGACTGCAAGTTACTAAAGTCGGTGAAATCTTTGTGCAAGTGCAGTTCTACCCGACCGGAAGCGACACCGGCATCAATTCTTGGCGATGAACGCCGACTGACCACGTGAACTTTTTCGACTGAACCCGATTCAATGGCCGCTTTGAGCAAGCCATCACCGACCGAACCCGTAGCCCCGAGAACCATCACCACGCGATTTGCTGCTGGGTCGCGCACCGGATCTGCCTGCGGAGTAATGTGCCCGAGGGTCGTAAACCCCCAAATATCGAACGCGGCGATCAGGGCGAGAAAACCCAGCAGTAGATACCCACAAACCTTCAAAGCCAATTTCAAAATGCTACGCTCCCGGACCGTTGAAATAAGTTAGCCTACCCAATCCTCGAGTCACTAGCCATTGATTTTATCCAGGCTATGCACTGATACTTAGGGGGAGATAATAACCTTCAACGCGGAATGCAAAATGATTACCACCACTGAAATACTTGAACCCGTAATTGCCCTACTCTTACTGACCTGTGTGATGTGGGCCTGGATGTACGCCACTCGACTACCTGCCGTGCGCAATTCCGGCATGTCTCTCGACCCAAACATTCCCAAGGGAATTCAAATGGCCGAACTTCCTGCATCGGTGCGCTGGAAGGCAGACAATTACAACCACCTGCTGGAACAACCCACGCTTTTCTATGCGGTGGCAATCACTCTCGCCCTACTGGGTGCCGGGGACGGCACCAATGCGACGCTCGCATGGGTATACGTCGCGCTGCGGGTTATTCATAGTATTCACCAGGCTCTTTGGAATAAAATTGAAGTTCGTTTCGTGATTTTCGCACTCTCTTCTCTCGCTTTAATCGCACTCGTGGTAAGAGCCGCACTACTGGTCTGGAGTTCCTAGGCGCAAGCTCGCTAAGCCACAGGTTTTGGGGTGATGGTAGTAATAACGGCTATCTGCAAGAATACAATCAGACTACTGTGAATAAAGGATGCAAATTTTGGAGACCATAAGCTGGCTGCTACCGGAGTTAAGCCGTGCACAGTGGCTGGCCCACATTTTGATTTTTTTGGTCAACATCAGTCTGCTGATGTTGGCCCGGCCGATTCTAAACCTGGTAGAGAGTAACCGGAATAACGAAGCCAAAGTTAAAATCTTCAATTTCCTGAATATCCTGGTTCTAATTCTTCATGCGGTAGATCTGGTACTGCTGAGACTCAGCGCGAACTACGAAAATGCGTTCGTTAATGCCGGTATGAGCCTAATGTCGATCTACGCGGGCGTGTTCTGCTACACACTGTGCTGTTACCTGTCGCGCAGGCGTTTTGGGCAGGAAAAGGAGATGGATGGAAAAACGATCTATCTCGATACTTACAGCACGCGTCTGGTCGATTTGCTTTTGCTACTCAGCATCGCGTTGACGGTCATCTACAGTCTCATCAAAATTTGGGGCGCTGACAGCATGCTCGAGGCGACCGGCATCTTCGGGATTTTCGCGGCGCTGCTAGCGTTTACCAGTAGTATCTGGGCCCCAGATATCATCAGTGGCCTTATTATCCTCAACACAGAAATGCTAGAAGATGGCGACGTCGTGGTCGTGGATGGCTTCCCAGACGAATACATTATCAGCAAGGTTACGCTCGTCTATGTCGTTTTGTATGACGTCCGCAACAATCATCGCACCCTCATACGGAACAGCCAGTTCACACAGCGGAAAATTGACAATCTAAGCCGCATTGCCAGTACGGATGGGGTCCGTCAAGCGCTGAAATACAATATCGGTTATCCAGCAGTGACCGCGTCAACTCGCGAAGATCGCGCCGTTGAGTTGGAAGAGTTTCACGGAAGAATTGACCGAATGTTCGAAAATGCTTTCGAGAAGTGCTCCGATCAAAAAGACATTAAAATCAACCCGAAGCGGGAATTCGAATGGGCCTTAACCCATGCGGGCGACTATGCACTGGAGTACACCCTGTGGGTTTACCTGGAGAGAATTCCGAACACCAAAGTAACAGCCACAATTCGCCGACACTTGATGGGTACCCTCTATAAAGTAAACAAGGCGATCTTTAGCTCCTCGGTGGCCGAGGGCATAGATTTATCTACACCCACCTTGACCACCATGAAGCTCACCCAGGAGAAGAGTGCATCGCCGGAAATTACCGCTAAATACGCTTAGCCGTCTTCGCCGGTCTCGCCGCAGCAACCCTTGCTCGATAATTGTTGGCAGCGGCAGCACTTTCGAAAGGACCAACACCCGTCTTGATCGATATCTCCTGCCCGGGCTTTAGATTGTAACTTCCGCGCAAGTTCTGCGCGCGCCCCATGCTGGTACGGCTGGTGAGCTGCGCCAGCTGTACTCTGACACCAGACACAGCAATGCCACTATTATTTTTGACGGCCACTCGAAGCATGCCGTTTCTATCTATATAGGTTTTACTCAGAATGTACTTATCAGGCATTTGTGCCAGCTCGAGGGTCACTAATCGGGCTCTCGCCTGGCCACTCACCTCACCCTTACCGCCGCTGGCGCTTCGATAAAAACTCAAAGCACTCTGTTGATCTCCACTGGCCATGGCTAATTCACCTAAGTGGAATGCCGCAACCTGGGTAGGAAGAATCGCATAGCTGGCTTTCAAGTCTTCCCTGGCACCGGCCTTATTGCCGTTCTCGTAACGCAACAAGCCTCGATAGAGTTTTGGAGCAAAATAATCTGGAGATTTACGAATCGCGGTGGAAAAAGCTTTCTCGGCATTGGAGTGATTTCCCAACATTTCCCAAGCGTGGCCACGCAACTCCCAGAACTGTCCATCGTTGGGTTGAATGGCTATCGCTTCATCCAGAAACTTCAGAGCCTGCTTGCCCTTCTTCTCTTTTAGCGCAGACATGGCTTTTTTCTGGGCCTCATAAGCCCCTTTGTCCTTGCGTAACTGGGCGGTCTTTCGCTGATAGCGCTCGCGAAAGGTTTGTCCCCGGGGCAGTGTGGCCGCTCTTTCGATATTTGCCTTAACCCGCTCCTGGGAGGGTGGGTGGCTGGCGAACAACTGGCTTAAAAAATCCTGCTGCTTACCGTTTTTTAACGAGACGAACAATTCCTGAAGCCGAACCGCACCTTCCGGAGAGTAGCCGGCGAGAGACATATACTTCATCCCATAATAGTCCGACTCCAACTCATCATCGCGCCCGTATTTCGCCAGCCAGGCACCACCCCCCAGTTGCGCGGCGAGACCACCGAGCTGGCCGTACCCCTGGGTCTGTGCCGCAATGGCCGCAATTTGAGAGCCCAGTCCAATAAATGTGCTTCGCGTCATTTGTGACGCGCCGTGCCTGGCCGCCGCATGAACCACTTCGTGTCCCAGTACGGCTGCCAACTCAGACTCATCGTTGAGCAGGCTCAGGAGGCCTCGGTTGATCGCGATTTTGCCGCCCGGCATCGCCCAGGCATTGGGAACCGAATTATTCAAGACAACAAACTCATAGGGCAAGTCAGGCGCATCGCTCACAGCTGCCAGCGTCTGTCCAACTTCAGCAATATAGGCCTGAAGAGACGCGTCCACAGTGTATTGCCCGCCCTGAGATTGCTGCGAAGGCAGATAGTTTTTCTCTCCGATGGCGAGTTCCTGACTCGTGGAAATTAAGGACAGTTGGTTTTCCCCTGTCACCGGGTTAACCGAACAGCCTATGGCTAATAAGACCACTGCGCACAACGACGCGCGAATGAGATATTGCCCCATCAACTCGACTCCTTATGACCTAAAAACAACAATAAGTTACCGCAAGATTGAGGAAAATACTCTTGTTTTTTATCGCTGCCCCGTCGATTGGCTCGCGCTGTCGTCTCGGGCCATGAGTCTGTCGGAAGCAGCCATTCTTTAAGCACTGAATACACTCTTTAATGCCCCCATCAAAATTCGGGATAGAAATTCGATGACCAGAAAGCGTTTCACCTTTACGGGCTCAGTGGCGGACGGTCCAGATATCGATCTGGTGGCAATGTCGGGGCTGAAGTTCACTGTCCAAGAGCAGGAGCGACTCTGGCGGCACATAGACCCCAGGACTTTCCTGATTGAATACCTGAACATGGAAGAAACCATCCGTTGGACACGCGGTGAGGACGAGTCGTCTAACAATGCCGAGCTAAGTTACAGCTATAACTCCAGGGAAGGTTTCATTTACGCACTGAGAAATGGCCTGCTGGCTTTGTTGAGAGAGAGTGAAACTATTCGCTACCGCGAAGCGCAAATGCCGAACCACAAGCTGAAACGCAACCTGCTGGCCGTTGGACATAGCTGCTTTGTCACCTACTACAGCCTGTTTGCAAATCGAAATATCAGCCGCGAAAAGGTCGTCGCAACACTCCTGAAGGAGACCGGTTACACAGAACAATCCTGCCTTTCCAGAACAGTTAAGGCCAGGCGCATCCTGGACGCGGAGCGAGGTGTGGATGCCCTGCGCCTCATCGTGAGCTCTCCAAGCTCGCGCGTATCCTCGGAAATCCGGGAGCGAGCCGAATCTATACTCAAGGGGCAAACCAGCGTTCGTGACCGGATTTTGACCAACATAAAGAACACCCTCACCAGAACTAAATCGGAACCAATCTCGTACTAAATACATATTGTCGCGCTCGGTCATGCCGTCGACGCGCTCCGCCATGTGTTCTATTCCAACATTGCTCAACAATATTATCTTATAAATCGGATAGATTGGCATGCGACTACATTTTGGCCAATTGTCGGCGGTATCTAAGAGGAACGTATCATGGAGCTATTGCGGAAAATAATCGCTCGAGAAAAACCTAAGGAAGACCCAGCGAGACTCACGCTGCAAAGTGCGCAGCAGGTCGTTGAAGATTACGAACGTTTTTTGAAGACCTCCCCCATGTTGCCGGGTAGGGTGTCTGATGTCAGCGAGCTGCCTCACGACAAGGAAACCCTCAAAGCTGCCATCACCGCATGCGTCTACGTTACACGAGACCCGGTCCGGACGGAGCAGCTTAGATACAATTACCTCAATCTATCAAGCTGGCAAGAAGATGTGGGCCCGGAAGCTTTGGGGATTGATTTTAGCCAGCTGGACCTAAGCGTTGAACCAGGCGAACTGAATCAACTGCTCCAGAAGATCAGTGATGGCATGGAAAAGTGGACGCCCATTATGGAAGCAGAGCAAAAACAACTACGTTCAGAACTAAAGTCAATGGGTGCTTATCGATCACGACCTCTCATTTAAAAGCACACTGCTAGAGCTGGCGTGGAAGCTCAAGAAGGCGCGCCGAATCTCAAGGCTGTTTGGTCAACCGATGAACCACCTTAAACCACTTCTCCATATCCTCGTGGCTGGAATCCTTTAGCGCCAATCCCACCCAGAACCCGTGTCGATTGGTAGCAGCTTTCACCCACATAGCTTCCCCGACCAGCTCCAAACTCTCTGTCCAATCATCAAGAGGCGCAGCGATATTAAGCACACTACCCGCCGCAATCGCCTCTGGAACCCATATGCGCAGACCTCCAACCGAGATATCCAGCGTTTCGCAACGAATGATTTTATTGTGTGCTTCGGAACGACTACGTCGTGATACTACCTCCACATAGATCGCTTTCTCTATATTTACCCGGTCGTGTGCCCGTCTATCCGCGTAATCACTTCTCATACCGCATCAATTCACTTACAGCCCCTAGACACGAATTATAGAACGGGATATACCCGCTTGCGATTGTGAATATCGCACTTGTGCGAGACGCAAAAAAAGAGGATAGAGGGCCCCCTAGTAATTGTACTTATCCGCCTCGACTAAAAAAAACTACCAACCGCTAGAAATATATGTAACTTTGAAAGGATAACTTTCAACGATTAATAAAATGGATAGAGAGCATGAAGCATAGAAGGCTAGGAAAAAGTGGCATTGTCGTTTCCGACATCTGTATGGGAACCATGACGTTTGGAGGCCAGGCGGATGAAAAAACATCGTTCGAAATTCTGGATCGCGCTTACGATGCCGGGATCGACTTTTACGATACTGCTGAAATGTATCCGGTGCCTCCCGATCTAAAGTATGCGGGGCGAACAGAAGAAATACTGGGCCGCTGGATGAAGACCAAAGATCGAGACTCTCTGATCATAGCTAGCAAGGTCGCCGGTCCAAGCCATGTATGGATTAAAGCCGTGCAACGCGCGGGAAAGACCGGCCTGGATCGCCATCACATTGTCCGCGCTGTAGAAGCGAGCTTAAAGCGCATGCAAACGGACTACATCGATTTGTATCAAACCCATTGGCCGGACCACGACATGCGCTACGAAGACACGATGCGAGCCTTGGACGAGCTCGTCCAGTCAGGCAAGGTTCGTATTTTAGGCTGCAGCAACGAAACCACCTGGGGACTGACAAAAAGTTTGGGGGTTTCTGAAATGCACGGATTGGCGCGCTACGAAACCATTCAAAACAACTTCAGCCTAAATAACAGGCGCTTCGAGGACGAGTTGGCTCAGGCGTGTCGACAGGAACAGGTCAGCCTCCTACCCTACTCTCCACTAGCGGGTGGTGTACTCACTGGCAAATACAATGACGGTCAAAGACCCGAGGGCGCCCGTTTCAGCCATTACCTAAATGGCGAGAAACGTCAGCAAAAAATGGCAGTGCGCTTTGTCAATGAACGCAGCATTGAAGCGACCAAAAGGTTTCAGGCCATAGCGGCTGAGATCAATATATCAATCACAACCATGGCAACGGCGTGGAGCAAGCAGCATGACTTTGTGGCCTCTACCATTATAGGTGCTACCACCCTAGAGCAAATGGACGATATTCTTAAAGCCGACGAACTTGTTCTGGAGGCGGAAACTTTATCCAAAATAAACGCTGTGTCGCGAGAGATACTTTATCCGATGTTCTAGGCTTCCGCTCAACTAACGATCCACTAACGATCAACACTAAGTAGCGCATGCAACAGGTTGTTCTGGAAATCCAGATTGCCCGTTAGCTGATCGTGTTTTTCGCAAAGGAAGACAGGATAGTCCACCGAGAAGTTACTGTATTCATGGCGCTCGACACTGGGGTCGAAAGTACTCCGGGCAAGTAGCGACGCTTTGGTAACGGTACCATCTCCCGGTTCTGACATTAGCAATTCATAGTCAATTCCCGCCACGGGGTGGGCAATTTCGCTGGGTTTTAAGCGCAATACAGATTCACCTTCGAAATCCTCCACCACAGCCCTGGCTGGCGTCGGCAGACAATCGCCACCGAACAAAATAAAACGCAATTCCGACTTCGGATTCGGAACCGTCAAGGACCAACTAAAGCGACGAGCCCTCTCTATATGTTTTTCGAAGTACCGTTCCAGTAAAGCCAGATAGTTATCTGCCTCATCCGAGGATGCGAATTCCTCGCGAACCCGTTCACGGACCTCTTTACTAAAAACGGAAAATTCAAAACGGCGCCAGTACTCATCAACACTAAACTGATCACGTTTTATTGGTTTTCCCTGCAAGGTCACAAACCAATCGGTGATTGCGTGTGGGAGCAACTGGTAGGTGCTCGGAAAGGTAGCCACAACCTCAGGAGGAATCACACCCAAGCCGACAGGATAGCCTTGAATTAACGTGCGCATCGCACCCACTGACCCCAGGTTAGGAGTGCCGAGTAATATTACCCGGCGGATGTAACGCTCGCCCGCCCGCGTGACATTGAAATCGTTATCGTCCAGTACGTCTGCTTCGCCATAGCGCGCGTAGTATCGGGTAATCAGCCCACCCATGCTGTGTGCCACGATATCAACCTTCAACGCTGGATCGGCGTAATCCTCACGGATATTGCGCAAAAACTCATCCAGTTTCCTGGCACTTTGCACATTGTCCTGACGCCAGTCATAGCTGAACACATAAAACCTTTTGTCACCGCGCTTTGCAGGCTCACCCAAATTTCCACGGGTGTATCCCCCCGGTCCTCTCAGCGTCTTAAGAATACGGCCGTAGAAGTCACGACCCGCCGCGCGCTCAGCGATTCCCGAGGTTTCAAAACCTGAGGATTGCGGATAAAGCGTGTCCGCATTGATATCCAGGCGAATTGATCGGTAATCACTAAACAGTATATTGCGAAGGGAACCAGGCCATGCCTCCTCACCGGTGCTGGTATGCACCAGGCGACTACCCAAGGTGCCGTGCACGAAAACAACCGGGGGCTGATCGGGGTTTCCAGCTTGCATGGAATATAAGCGCTCGAGACTTGGACCTGTCAAACCTCCACAACCCGCCAGCACGAGCGCAGATAACGCGCCCGCAAAAGCCGAACTAAGACAGCGTAGGCGACCAGGGAACACCATTGATATGTCCACCTCCATCTACATACAAAGTGTTCCCGGTCATATAGCGCGACATTTCACTGGCGAGAAAAACAGCGACAGGTGCAATATCTTCTTCCGGATCTCCCATGTAACCCATGGGGTTGGCCTTCTCAATTTGCTGAGCCATTTGCGGCGCTGCTTCTTTAAAATACTGATAGGGAGTCGTGGCTGCGCCAGGACAGATAATATTCGCGGTAATACCGTCGGCAGCCCACTCAACCGCGGCCGTGCGAGTATAGGCGCGCACCGCTTCTTTGGCACTGTTGTAGTCCGCTGTGTATTTGTGAGCATTGACGCCGTTGAGAGAACAAATATTGATAATTCGCCCTTTGCCGCTTTCTTTCATTAGCGGATAAGCCGCGCGCATCGCTGCGGTAACGGCGAAAAATCCTGCGGTCATACTGTCGTGCAGGCGCTGATTGTCTATGGCGTCAATCTTGGCTGGGCCGTGCGCCATTGTGGGGTAGGCATTGTTGACCAAGATATCAATGGTTCCCCAGTGGTTTACCGTTTCTTCGATGGCGACTTCAACAGTCGCCAAATCCATGATGTCAGTTTTGAGGAATAAGCCTTGCCCACCCAGATCAACAAGCTCATCGGCAACCCTCTGACCGCTATCGCTATCGAACTCGGCAATAGCCACCTTCGCGCCTTCTCGGGCAAATGCTCGCGCAATCCCCTTGCCGATTCCAGCACCGGCGCCAGTCACCAACGCCACCTTGTTTTCCAACAAAGGCACTATCTACTCTCCACAGAAAACCAAGCCGGAAATCACTCCTCTAACACCAGAGTTTCGCCCACTTGCTGTGCCGCTATATCTTCTTCGCAAAATGGGAAAGGTGCCCAACGCTTATCGGAGTACAACAATGACTGGTCACCGTAGTTGTCCGAATCGGGCTGCACACTTTGCGAGTGCGTAAGAATCGCTTCAGCGATGGGGCAGTCGGTTTCATCCCAGGTCACTGTTTGAATATAGGAATTCCCCGAGCCGGGGTTTTTATATCCGCCGGTTTGCAGGCCGGCACTAATAGCGCCGAAAACGCCCATGGTGCCTGCGCCACCGTGAATCGGAACTCTTACGTTGTTTCTCTCCAGGAACTGTACTTCACCCCAGGGCGCGTCCAATGCCACCTCGGCATCCATCAAGCGCGTGTGGGCACGCAGCAGTGCCGCTATAACGATCGCTCGAATTTCAATGTCGGACATATCTATACCCGATGGTGTATTGATCGGATCAGCAGGGTCAAAATCCACCAACCAAAACGCATCACTGTCGACGACATTCTGGAAATCACTGCCCAGCACCCCGCGAATGGAACCCCAGTACTCAGTGAATACCGCAGCGCCGCGGCTGTCCAAGTCAACTTTACGGTCCCACGCGGCAAGCACCGCACAACTATCCGTCAATGCCTCGATTTCGGCTGCAGTGGCCACTGCAGGTGGCGCTGCGACATATTCCGCGCAAATCTGTAAAGTGTCGTCCAAAGCCACTTCAGCACCATACACGCGATTCGAATACATCAGCGTCTGCAACGTTTGCATATCAAACAGTGGGGTCTCACTTATATCATCGGTTCCGGCGAGACGATCCGCCACCATCAAGTGAGTAATTCTGGTCCTGAGAAACTGTTGCAAATTTTCGTGGCCAATCCACCCCATCACCACAGGAAATCCCGTCAGGGGATTATTCGCGTCGCTTAACCAATAACTGTTATTGCTGTTCGCCACATAATTCTTAGTAAATATTTTCGGGCGTGCATCGTAACCAAACAACTGTGTGCCTGGGGGTGAATCGGGGTCCTCTCCCCATTCACAATCAGATGTGCTGCCGTCGAGACCGATAATCGCATTGCTAGTACCCTCGCCCAGCAAGGACCCGAGGCCAGTCACACAGCGATCCAATTTCTCCTGTGTTACATGTGGCACCGCAGACACCTGCCCGTAGAACACGTCACCGTGACGGTCTGCCGCAATTTCATGAAAAACAGAATTGCCGATGGCCTTCAGCGCCTCTGTATATCCAGCCATATCGACCGCCTGAGCTTTCTCAACCCATTGGCTGGCAGAGCGTGTTCCCGAGGTCAAATTGGCATCGCGAATTGAAAAAATGGAGCCATTAAACATAGGCCAACCGGCAAGTAGTGGGTTAACACCACCGAGATCCACAATCAAACCGTAGTGCGAACTGTAAAAAGTACGTTCACGATCTTCAACCGTGCCATCTTCAAGTGTCACTTTTACGGCTACGGTTTGGGTGGTGATATCGCGGAACTCACCGTCGTACTCGTACTGCATGGGATTGTCTGGATTAAGTTTGAGCTCATAGAGAGTAAACCGGGTCGCAAAATCTACCGTATGTGTCCACGCGAGATCCTTGGTAAATCCTATCCCTATCCAAGGTAAGCCCTGCAAGGACGCGCCCGCCACGTCGTAGACACCGGGAATGGTGAGATGTGCCTCATACCAGCGCCCACTGCCATTCCACGGTTGATGAGGATTACCGAGTAGCAGACCGCTGCCATTTTGAGTAGCTTCAGAGCCCAAAGCGATAGCATTACTTCCGACATCCGCAGGACGAAAAGCACTGCCGGCCGCCGCTAGTGCTCGCCCGGGAAAGGCCTCAACTTCCAGCCGTTCCAGTGACGCCATATTGTCACTGGAATCTGGGCCGTTTACGGCGAGTATCGCGTTGCGCACAATACTTTGGTCTGAACTTCCCCCTAGAGAAATCAGGCGCAAATACTGCAGCAAGTCGACCTCGTCAATTTCATAAACCCAGGGTTGGTTTCGACAGCCCGTTTCCCCATCGGGAAGGTTTTCTGCTCCGGTGTCGCGCAGATAGCGATTCATCCCTGCGGCATAACCCGTCATTAGATCACGGGCAAACTCCGGCGCGTCTGCAAAAAAACTCGCTCTAAATTCATCCTTTGAACCATTGAGAAAGCGGTAGAGGAGATCGCGATTAACATCTCCTCCGACAAGTTCTGCACCGCGTCCACCGGCAAGCGCAATTTCGCGCATCGTCACACAGTAATTATCCTGGGAATAAGCATAGCCATAGCCGTAGCCCAAACTACCCCAATCTTCGGCCTTGATGTGTGGTATGCCATATTCAGTGCGACGAATTTCAGAGGAAAAAGTGACCGAGGGTTCAACAGGCACTGGTGGAACTACTGTTACCGATCGTCGATCACTGGAGTCACTGCAAGCAGTGAGTGTCATAACAAGCCCCAAAAGGATGCACTTCGCTTTGTTCATACCATCAGTTCCTTTTATCCATAGATCTGGAAACAAAATTCGACCGGATCTTGCGTTACTGTGCAGGTGCAGCCATTGCTGCCTGGAGTTGTTTCAACGCCTCTACCTGCTCGGCAGAGAGCGGTACCGGATCGCAGCGAGGATCCGTGTTTTGAATCGCTTTGATCATTACAGGTGTAAGGGGAATAGGGTCACAGCCATGCCCGGATTCACAGATCATGTCCCGACCGGGATTTGCTTTAATATGACAGGCAAAGCAGTTGCCATCGAATCGATTCACCACGTCTACAAAACCTCGCGCGCGAATTGAACTACCCTCGGCGGTCACATCCAACTCGAAGAATTCCCAATCGGAGGTCGCGGGACTAAAACCCTTGGCGCGTTTGATCATGGCCTCACCGGGTACCAACTGCACAACAGAACCCGGGGGATAAACGCCCTCACCTGCCTCCGACACTTTAACTGTGCCCTCCAGGTTTCCCTGTAAATTATCGACAAAGAAACCACGCACCGGCGTCATATCTCGAATACATTCGAAAGTGGAACCATCAATCTCCAATTCTTCGGCAACGGCGAGTGGCGATATTAAAAACACTGCGATCAACAAAAAACGAAAACTTATTATTTTCATAGCACTTAAACTCCGTGAATTAAGTAAACATAGACTGGGTAAAGACTGGCCCGTCGAGGTAAGCCTAGGCGCTGGCATCACAATTAGCAATTGATATCGAACTCGTCCGCCACAGGGATGGAAAGTGGATCAATGAGCAACTTTTCGTAGAGAAAGATTATCGTCACCGCTCATCCGCGTGATGGAATTCATACTGATCCAGATCGTTCGCGAAATACAAAGGCCCGGAATACAACTTTCTGATTTCAAGCACTGTTTCCATTTCTCGCCCCAGTGTTCGCTGCATGCGGTGAGACAGCACCAACTGTTTCACCTCGGCCTGGGATGCGATCAATCCAATTTCCGAAGGCGGCATATGCAAAAAGCGCGCGGCGCCCGACGCCTCCTGTGGTATCACATTGTTCGCCACCAGCAAGTCGGAACCCTTAGCGAGGCTCGCCAACGTGCCGTTGCGATTGTTCATATCGCCACTGAAGCTTATCGAACACCCGTCCATCTCCACGCGCCAAGCGACGGCCGGGAGTGGGCCGTGCTCTACGGGTACCGCGGAGAGTTGAATACCGGAATCCAGCATGTAGGTGTTCTTCTTACGGGGAGACAGCGGAACATCAGTGACCCGCACTTTATAAGGAGCCGACCCATCCTCACTGACATAATTGCTCAAGTATCGGTACGAACCCTGCTCACCCAGGGCACTTTCCACGTATACCGTGGCAGCGGGCATACGAGCATTTCCCGCCGGACCCAATACGCGCAAGTCCTCTTTTCGATCGGTAAAGTAGCTCGCCTTAATCAGGGTCGGAAAATCGACACTGTGATCGACATGAAAGTGGGTGAACAGCACGGCTTGCAAATCAGTAATATCGGCACCACTTTTTTCAAAGTTGAATGCAGTACCGGAACCGGCGTCAACCATAACAACCGCTTTATCACCGCGCCAGATAAGATAGCCACTGGAAGCTCGCTGATCTGTTATTTCCGGACCGCCAGAACCCAATACCTGTAGGCGAATATCAGATTCGATGGTGCAATCGGCAGTTGCGAAAGCGGTGATACCCATTATTGAGAAGGCGCTCAGCCGCAGCACTGCTGTCAGGAAATTGCCCTGAGTTTCAATCACTGAAGTATCTGCGCCATGGCATTGAGCTGATCCGCAAAAGGGTCTTCGTCGGCATCGCGATGCCAGGTGTATTCCGCTCCATCGGCAATAGCTTCGGCAGTTTTCTCATCAAACAGCCTTTGAATAATAGCCAGAGCCATATCCATGCCGGCCGATACCCCAGAAGAAGTGACAACGGGGCCGTCGTCAACCCATCTTGCGCGTTCCTGCCAATCTACTTTGTCTGAGCTGGAGCTGGCCAGTAAGAAGACCTGCTTGTTGGACGTGGCGCGATGACCATCCAGCACACCGGCCTTAGCCAACAATGCAGAACCCGAACAAACTGATGCAGTGATCTTTGCGGCCTTGGATCGAGAAGCCAGAAAATCCAGCATCGCCTGATTTTCCAGTTCTGGAATGGTGCCCACACCACCGGGAACTAAAATCAAATCCAGCGCTGGAGCATCCTGAAAATCGTAGTCGGCATTCACCGTAGGCATGGCTGCGCCTGCCATTGAACCGGCGCGAACAGATCCTTTATTCTCGGCTATCATCACCACCTCGAAAACGTCGGGGGGTAATGCGGTGAACATTTCCAGAGGACCAAACATATCCAGCAGTTCAAAGCCCTCATAGAGCACAGCACCTAAAATTAATTTCGACACTCGATTTTCTCCTCGTCAACACATTGTGGGGTCATGCAATGATACGCAGCGATCATTTACCTTCCGTTTGGAAAAGCCATTGTTGAGGCGCCCAGTCGATCATTTGCTGAGCATCCGGCGGCAGAACAAAACCAGCGGCGACGGCCTCCTCAGCGGACGCGGTGACAGCGGCAACATAAGCTGCCTGGTCACCGTACAAACTCACCAGCTGATCGGCACTAAACAGCATTGTTGTACCAAACAGCCCGCAGAAACTCTCGCCGCTCTGTCCGTAACCTGACAGCACAGCAACAGGTACATCGACATAAGGAGTCCGAATTCCCCCCGTCGCCAGACCGAGGTCATCCAGCACCAGAGCGCTTAAATCATCGGTCACCACCAGTGGCTCAGCAATAGGGGGCGCATCACCGTCAACAATCCAGGTGTTAAGTGCATCCAATGCGGCATTAAAAACATAGTGCATTGGCCCTGAGTTGATGGCTGAGTCACACTGAATGAAACCCTGGATATTATCGAGTTCCAGCACAGCTCCGGCGCTTGGATCATTACCGGCGTCGGTCCAGCCTGCACCACTTGAATAGCGGTCAGTATGCGCTGTACCAGCCACTTCCCAGTAGCGCAGGATATCTGAATCATCCTGGCGAACGAGCACCGAGTTTAAACTGCCGCGCAGGACATCGGTCTCCGCCTGGAAGACCAAGACAGGCGCATTGAGATCGGTGCGAATGAAAACCTCATTGGGAACGCCGATAAGCACTTGCGGATCTTGCGCCAACGCAGAACTGTATGAGGCCCGGCTGTGTATAAGATATCCATCATAGGGGTTATACAGTGGATGAACGGCATTGACGTAGGTTGTCAAACGGAAGGCAGATTGTGAATCACCAGAGCCAATTAAGTATTGGGGCGTCAGACCATCGAGCAAATCTAACCCCTGGGGGTTACGAATAGCTTCGGCAAGCTGGGAAAAGATATCGTAGGAAAAACTATCTCCCGGGTGAACAAGCGCTTCATAGCGGTCCGCATTAAATGCTTTCAAATGAAAGGGAACGATGCCCCCCTCACGACCGTAAACACCCACAAACTGCGCCGTGATACCAATCCAGGCATAGCCCTCGCGAACGATTTCAACATGGGCATTATCCCACTCCGGTGTAGTGTCAAAACCGGAGGACACGTTCATCCACTCGACCAAAACGGTGCCGTTAAAGTCCTCTTCATTGATAGGTCGGCGCACCAACACTCGCGTGGTGTATTCAGCTTGCTCGCCTGCTTCTACTTCCCAAAAACCATCACTGCCAAGTTCATTCAAATTGGTAAAGGCAGAAGCGGTGCCGGAGATAAAGTATTCCTGCTCTTCAAAACCGACGCTCGCTAAATCAAATATTCCCAAATTGAGCGAAGTTCCTATATCCGGCGGCAAGCTTAGCTCTGCGCTGGCTATGGGCAAAAATTGCGGCTCCTCAGGTGGCGGAACAACGACCGCAGATCGACGATCACTGCTGTCGCTACAGCCCAGTGCTGCCGCCACAGCGAGCATCCAGAATACCTTCGAAAGAAATTTAGCCATAACGCGCACCACTGTTATTGTTTGACCAACAGTATATGCAGTGAGTTCTAATTGTGCAGTACCGATGCCTGCATTTACAGCCAGCGGTTCACTATCTTGGTGCCGACAATTCCTGGGCAAAAAATAGAGAACATCAGGCCCTGGCGAAACCTCTGAAGATTTCTTCCGTCTCGGCGTTGTTAGGATAGAAAGCTTCGATTCTAAGTTCCTCAGTAGTAATGTCCTGGGGTGTACCGAACGTTGTAATCACAGAGAACAAGCTGAGCTTAAGACCATTGGCAGAGACTTCCAGCGGCAAGACCGGCAACAGCGGCGCCTTGCTAACATCAGTGGTTCCCGGGAGGGGGCCGGCCAGGGCGATAATGTCGGCAAATTTTTCTTTCATCTCCCGATCCCCGGAGGCCAGAGCTTCGCGTTTCAGCCGTCGGATAAACTCGGGAGCGGCCTCTTCCCAGTTGCTAATAAAACGGCGCAATCCTTGCGGATGCACGGTCAGCAAAGCCAGATTGCGCTCGCCCCCATCGCCAATCGAGTTCCAGATCTCTTCGCTATCTCCGGCCAGGGAAAACATCAGATCTGCTCCGGAATTAGTCATGCGTACATTCCAGAGTCGATCGACTACCACAGCGGGCATCGGGTCATGGTGATCTAACACCCTCCTGATCGCCTCGTACACGGCCTGCATCGCGGGTTCATCGAGAGAGTTCTCGGTGTATAAGTTGGCAAAGCCCGCCGCCTGTAAGAATACGTTGCGCTCTCGCAAGGGCATATCCATCGCCTCACAGAGCCTGATGACCATCTCCCTGCTGGGATTGCTGCGACCCGTCTCCAGCCAGCTCACATGTCGCTGTGAAACCCCCGCCTCCAGGGCGAGCTCAAGCTGCGATAGTTTTCGATATTGGCGCCAGGATCGAAAGTAGTCGCAGAAACCCATGTCACCCGAATGTATCACTGATTGCATTGTTAGATCCGCCGAAGAAAGCACAGATTGAAGCAGTCGCAGCGCATAGTTTCAATAACCCCCGAGGTAATTGCCCAGCTGCAAGCGATTGGCCAGTATTGCGCCACGTCAGTCCAATGGGCACTGGCACAAATCAATGGCGGAAACTACCCCAGGAGACAACATCATGCGCACTCTTGCAATCGTATTGCTAATACCCTTCACGATACTGACGCTTTACGCGGTAAGCGACGTCGGCTACATCGGTATCTTCGACTATCATCGCCACAGTTCAGCGGGCTGGCAGGTCTTTGCTGACTTGGTAGTGGCACTGATTTTGGTCATGTGCTGGATGGTCAAAGATGCCAAAGCAAACGGCAGATCGGTATGGCCCTGGATTGCGGTCACTCTGACATTGGGATCGATCGGCCCATTGCTCTATCTGGCACTGCGTCCCAAAGAAAACCTGGATTTGGCTACGCCGGCATAGGGTCCCGGAGTCGAGTACCGAGATAGAGTCGGGTACCGAGATAGTTGAACCCGACTCGTTTCTACCCAGCGCTGCCTAACTCAATAACTCGGCCACTCGCTGTTTCAACACCGGCAGCACATCCGCAGCAAACCAGTCATTTTTACTCATCCATCGCATATTACGCGGGCTCGGGTGCGGCATTGGCAGAACTTCAGGCAGGTAGCGCTCCCAGTTTTCGACAGTCGCGGTTAGGGTGCGTCCCTGATCACTGCCGAGATGCCAATCCATGGCATATTTGCCAATGATAAGGGTAAGCTCCACACCCTTTAGTTTTGCGAGTAGCTGCTTTCGCCACTGGGTTGCACACTCAGGTCGAGGCGGCAAATCGCCACTCTTTCCGGTACCCGGAAAACAAAATCCCATGGGCAGAATCGCGATTTGGGATTCGTCATAAAATGTCGCCGGATCAATACCCATCCAATCCCGCAACCGTGTCCCGGATGGATCGTCAAAGGGAATGCCCTTTGCGTGAGTGATTCTTCCCGGCGCTTGACCGACGATCAAAATTTTTGCACCGGGGCTTCCCTGGAGGATAGGCCTGGGCCCCAAGGGCAAATCCTCACACAAAGTGCATTCGCGCACAGATTTTAGCAATGGTTTCCAAGCGATTACCTCGCTCTGCTTTAATGTCATACTCTTTCCCAAGTAGCGACTATCGCTATTAAACATAGACGGATTGCTTAGCCGCCTTCACTTAATGTTATACCCTGGCTGTACTTCACCCAAGCACTAGCACCCTATCTGGAATTTTAAATACCATGACCCTAGAGCAAGACAAACAAATCGCTCAGCTTCTGACGGAAACCAAAACTATTGCCCTGGAAATCGCCAGCCCCAAACCGGAGCGGGCATCCAATGAAATACTGCATTTTTTACTCGCAGAGGGCTACGACGTCTACCCGGTAAACCCTGGAAAAGCAGGGGAAACTATCGCCGGGCGCGTGGTATACGGAAACCTGAAAGATATCCCGGTAGGCATAGACATGGTCGACATTTTTCGTCGTTCAGACGCTGTGGAGCCGATTGTTTCCAGAGCTATAGCGATTCAGGCCAAGGCAATCTGGATGCAGTTGGGCGTTATCAATATCCAGGCCAGTGAATTGGCGCTTGATGCTGGACTCTCAGTCGTTATGAATAGATGCCCGGCCATTGAAATACCCAGGCTGAGAAGGCTTGGATTGATGTAAAGACAGTCGTTTAAAATTCCCCTTCTCACGGTGCTTCGGACTACGGCGAAAACACGCCACAATGCTTCGTCCTCGGCACAATGGTTCATTGCAAAAAAACTAGGCGATAGGCGTTTTTCCCAGTGCCGAATAACGCGGCTGATCGATCGCAAGCTGACCCGCTGCAGTTTGACGAAGGTGTTCACTTAAACCCTGTGTATCGAGTGGTAGGTCTGTGCGCAGCTTTTCAACCAGCTCCCAACGCAGTTGGTCCAGATCAGCGTGGCACATAAGAAGGTTTTCCAGGCGTTTTTGTTCTTCCTCGGCCAATGAGGCGCCATGAATCACCTCCCGTTGAACAATGTCCAGGGAATTGGCGGCAACTCGGCTTAGGAAGGCATTCTCCGGAGAGAGCTCGGGCAGCACTTTCTCCCGAAGAAATGCCGCGACACTGTGCAACAGCTCGCCGGGCATAGGTAGTTGAGCACCCTCAGCGAGGTTGATGTCGGTCGCAGGTAAATTGAATGGGCCGGGAATCAACAGATTCACACAATCCATTTGAGCTTCGGAAGATCTTCTACCGATAGCGGGTCGCTCCAAGCTGGGAGTCTCGCCGGTTCGCCAGCTCTGCGCCATTCGCAGACAAATGATAGACCACCAAAAGGACCCAAACACTTGCCAGAATTTCAGATGCTCCGGCGAGACTCTCAAACTCGACACACTGTGATAGCCAGCTAACAGGTCTTCCACATAGCCAAAACCACCCACCGGAAAATCAGTTTTGCCAAAGCGCCAGGAGTTAACGCATAGCCAGCCAAGATCTCTGACAGGATCGCCCACATGAGCGAGCTCCCAATCGAGAACGGCGGCAATGCCGTCGGCTGTGACCATCAAATTTCCGTTGCGAAAATCGCCGTGGACCAAGGTCGCCGGGACATCCTCTGGAAGATGATCGAGCAACCAACGCCAGGTAAAATCGATCATGGGTTCGGGGACATTGATATCCCGGTAATATGACCAGGTTTCATTCACCAAAGATTCAGGTGAGGAACTGACCAAGTGCGATTCCAAACCTGCACCGCGCCAGTCCAGCGCATGAACCCTGGCGAGAGTCGCTCCACATTCAAAGGCGAGGCGAGGCCGAAGGCGTTCGAAGTCCTGGTCTCGAACAATGCGATGGCCGAGGGTTTCCCCCTCCAACCACTCCATCAGAAAACCTGCGCCGAGTCCGTCGGTATCTCGCAGCACATAAATAACTTCAGGCTCGGGAATACCGCCAGCGGCGGCGAGTTTAAATAGCTCCGCCTCCGCCTCGAGGCCTATTGCGCCAAGTTCTGAGTGACTTTGCAGGGTGGGTACCGCACGCCGCATTGCCAGTGTGCGCGATTGCGAACCGATATCGACGACAATTTTATAGGTTTCCTGGCTCGCACCAGCAGTCAGCTTTCGACAGGAAACCACGGATTGGAAGGATGAGAATTCTCTGGCCAGCAGTGCCTCGAGAGCTTGGCTAAATGCTGCTTCTGTCATGGCTAATACCGAGGCCCTTAAGTGGCTGTGGGTGGCAGCTCAATAGTGCCACATTCGGACCCACCACAGCAGTAAACTCTATTCTCTATCTTTGGCATCCTGTGCGGCGAATTCAGCGTAGGCCTCACTCGTCCCAGCCGCCATTTTATCGCCATCAAAGGGAATAGACATTTCGGCTGTAAACTCCAATACAATCCTCTCCGGCGTATCGAGAAAGCGAACAAACATTTCCGGGTCTATTCCCGAGGTAAAATCATTGCCTTCATCCTGGCGACCTTCGGCTTCCATGCCGGCGGCGAGCAATCGGTACATCCACAGCTTGGTCTCTCTATCGTCGTGAATCACCGTATGTCCTTTATAGGTCACGGTTTTGCCACCACCCATAGGGGTTCCCTTGCTGGTGATCACGATGGCCGATCGACCATCTCGAGCAATTGCTTTGATACGGACACGCTCTCGCGTAGCCGTCATCCAGATCTTATCGCCCACGGGCACAAACGCCGTAGTCACGCCCAGCGGGTGACCGGCCTTGTTCGCCCAGATAAAGGTACATTCCCCCGCGGTTTTACGAAGTTCCTCCTCCCGCTCAGGATCCAGCCTATACTGTTTGACGTCGTCGTAGTTTTTCGCCTGCTCTGACATGGTGACCTCCGATGGACAAATGAGTTTAACTATAATTCCAACTACAATTCTAAATACAACTTCAATTACAATAAAAAAACAGTCTATCTTGTTTTTTAGCAAAGATCACTATCCAGGAGACATCGCAATGAGCATCCCTAGAATTCTCTACCTTCTGCTGGCCATCGCCGGCATCGTATTAACCTGGTACTACAATTTGCAATTCATCAGTGAATCCGGAGGTAGCTTTGAACTAGCGGAGTTTGTCGCCCAAGGTGCAAATAACTCCGCTGCAAAATCTCTAACCTGGGACCTGGCCGTCGCTTGTATCGCGGGCCTGTGTTGGATTTATTTCGAGTCCAAGCGCCTGGAACTCGGATTCTTTTGGGTTTACATAATCCTGGCGTTTGGTATTGCCTTCGCATTTGCATTCCCACTATTCCTATTCGTACGTCAGGGTAAACTCGAGGCGATGGAGAGAAACAAGCTGTAGCATTTTCCTCGTGAGCACAAACAAAAGCACGGGCTCCATTGACTCTGGGCCAGAGAAAACTGGTAGACTTGAGTGATAGTGTTTTGGCACACCGGCAATTAGTAATTGAACATGCAGTGCTTGAACATCGCCACTTGATAGAATAAAGAAAACGGTATGGATGCAGTATCTCTCCACCCTTCCAGCGTTGAACCACAGGACCACGATCGCATGCTACAGCGTTTTCTCGCTGTGCGAGAGATTTCTGAGCGCTTGTGTGAACCCCTTGAACGGGAGGACTACCTACTTCAAGCGATGGCGTCGACCAGCCCGGCAAAGTGGCACTTGGCGCACACCACCTGGTTTTTCGAAACCTTTCTGCTGAAGCCATTTTGCGTTGGTTATCAAATTTATCACCGAGCATTCGAAACTCTATTCAACTCCTACTACAACGGCATTGGTGAACAGTACGCACGAGATCAAAGGGGCTTGCTATCACGTCCGACCGTGGATGAAGTCTATGCTTATCGTAGGCATGTGAATGAAGCTATGCGCGGATTACTCGAATCACCGCCAGCCGAGTCAGCGCGAGAGGTCTACGAACGGGTGACACTGGGCTGCCATCACGAACAACAGCATCAGGAATTGTTTTTTACCGATCTGAAATACTGTTGGTCGAAGAATCCCCTACTCCCCGCTTACTCGGCAAATCCGATTCCCACAGGCACTTCCCTTGCCCCCATTTCCTGGCTGGATTTCAATTCCGGAGTTAGGGAATTCGGGCATAACTCAACGGCTGAGTTTTGCTTTGATAATGAGCTACCCAGGCACCCCCAATACATCGCCGACTTTCAGATAGCAGATCGCCTGGTGAGCAACGGCGAGTACGCTCAGTTTATAGAAGATGGCGGCTACCAGCGGCCTGAACTGTGGTTGGCGGATGGATGGGCCGGTCTCGCTCAGCCCCCCGCGGGAAGCAAACCCCTGGCCCCACTGTATTGGATGAAAGAGGATAATCATTGGCTCGAGTACACATTGCATGGATTGAGGGACCTAGACGCCAACAGCCCCGTGTCGCATTTATCGGCTTATGAAGCCGATGCCTACGCTCGCTGGGCGGGTGCCCGCCTACCCACCGAGTTTGAGTGGGAGGCATCTGTCCAACAACTGACAAATAAAAATGACGGCCATGGACCGCAGGCAGGACAGTTTTTGAATACAAAGCTCGTCCATCCGGTTTACTCTGATCTCAATCAAGGCTCAAATAATATAACCGGGCAGCTGTGGCAATGGACCAGCAGCGCTTACTCAGCTTACCCTGGTTTCAAATCCGCAAAGGGTGCCATCGGTGAGTACAACGGCAAGTTTATGGCAAACCAACTGGTGTTGCGCGGCGGCAGCTGCGTCACCAGCGCAAATCACTATCGACACAGTTATCGAAACTTCTTTTACCCACCGGATCAATGGCAGTTTACCGGGCTGCGATTGGCAAAAGATGCCTGACCAGGCAGCATAATTCAAACATCATAGAGGATTGAATGCAGGGACAAAGCGCTCAAAAGTGCAGCTCGGACACCAGCCGCGAGAATCAACAGCTTAGGGACGAGATTCTCGCGGGCCTTTCGCAGCCGGAGAAATTTATAAACCCAAAATTTTTCTATGATGAGTACGGCTCGCAATTGTTTGAGAAAATCACGCACTTACCCGAATATTATCCAACGCGTACGGAAATAGGCCTGCTATCAGAGCATAAGAATGAGATCGCCGATACCATCGGCCAGGGCCACGTATTGATCGAGCCCGGCGCGGGCAATTGCAGCAAGGCGAGACTATTATTGCGCGCGCTAAACCCGGCTTGCTACGTACCTATCGATATTTCCCGTGACTTTTTATTCAGCGCCGCGGAAAAATTGCGCCGCGAGTTTACCGACATTGAAATTCTACCCGTGGCAGAAGACATGCGCGCGAAAGTTAATTTACCCGCGCATTTAAGTGATCACCCAAGAACCGTTTTTTATCCCGGCTCGACTATTGGCAACTATGAACCCCAAGAAGCACTTTCTTTCTTGCAGCACATTCGAGCGATGATTGGCGACAATGGCGGGCTTCTGATCGGTGTCGACCTGGAGAAAAACTCCGACACGCTGAACGATGCCTATAATGATGCTCAGGGCGTCACAGCCCAGTTTAATCTGAATATGCTGACGCACATCAATCAGCTGTGCGATGCCGATTTCGATTTGTCTCAATTTAGACATATTGCCTTTTATAACGAAGACGCTAGCCGAATCGAAATGCATTTAGGTGCGACAAAAGAACACACTGTCGAAGTCGCTGATCAAAACATTCAATTTCTCGCGGGGGAACGCATCCAAACTGAATACTCCTACAAATACTCACTGGATAGTTTCGCAGCGCTGGCGGCTAGGGCCGGATTGAAACCAGTGAAAAACTGGGTCGACGGAAAGCAACTGTTTAGCCTTCAGTACTACAGGTCGGTATAGTTGTCGGCTTCCGGAGCGAACATCGGCGAGACGGCAGAAACGGCAAGCTCCAAACAGCCCAGTAAATTTAACTATTTTATGGGTCTTGTAGCCCTGGTCATTGCCGGGGAAGCAGTGTTCTCTCTTCCATTCCACATTATGCGCTTCTTTCGACCGACGGTTCTGGAAGTGTTCCAAATCAGCAACACTCAAATCGGCCAGGTACAGGCCACCTACGGCGTTATCGCAATGCTGAGTTATTTTCTCGGGGGGCCACTAGCCGATAGATTCGAAGCAAAAAACCTACTGGCGCTTTCACTGATAATCACAGCCCTCGGGGGGGTTTACTACGCCACCATCCCGGATATGCAAGGACTGACACTACTATTCGCATTCTGGGGTGGGTCAACAATACTTTTGTTTTGGGGCGCGCTAATCAAAGCAACGCGCGCCTGGGGTGGAGATCAAAGACAGGGCAGCGCTTTCGGATTACTCGAAGCCGGTCGAGGTTTGTTCGCCGCCATTTTGGTAAGCATCGCTATCGGTATTTTGAGCTGGAGCGTTCCTGCAGATCTCGAAACGCTCAGCGCACCTGAGCGACGAGCAGCGTTACAGCAAATAATTTACCTCTACATAGGTGGAACTATACTGGCCGCTGTTTGCGTTCTTGCTTTTGTTCCTTATTCACAGGGCGCTGAAATCCCTGCAAAGAGAAAACTGCAACTGGGAAGCCGACTGAAAACCATTTTTCAAAATAAACTCATATGGCCGCAAATGTTGATCGTTGTGAGTGCGTATGTCGCTTACAAAGGTGTCGATAACTACGTACTCTACGCGGTACAGGGCTACAATTTGGATGAAGTAGGAGGTGCAAAAATAGGCGCGCTAACGGGCTGGACCCGTCCAATAGCTGCCGTTATCGCTGGTTACCTGGCAAATCGATATCTAGCGTCCCGGGTGGTTACCGCCAGCTTTCTAATGCTAATCATGGGCTACAGCCTTTTCACCTTCATGACTCCACACTACGGTCTGTACAACATACTGCTCGTCAACGTCGTGTTCACCAGCCTGGCGGTTTATGCATTACACGCCATTTATTTTGCGTTACTGGCGGAGTCTCGAATACCGCTTAATGTCACTGGTACTGCGGTTGGCGTGGTCTCCGTTATCGGCTTCACCCCGGATATTTTTGTCGCCCCCGGCATGGGGTGGCTGTTGGATAATCACGCAACAGTGGCCGGCCATCAGTTGGTCTTTGCCAGCCTGGGAGTGTTTTCAATTATTGGCTTTGTCGCGGCACTGCTATTCATCAGATACACTCAAAGAACGAACACCGAACAGCGCGGGCAGTCTTAAATCTGTGGCCTCAACACAGGATACAACGATACCACCAACATCCCGGCCATCGACCAGTTGAAGATACGCAATCTTTTCGGACTGGTAAGCACACTTTGTAGCTGCTGGCCCAAAACCGTCCAAAAACAGATACAAGGTAAATTGGATGCGCAAAATACCAACGCCACCATCAGCACGCCCGAAATACTGTGAGACGGCGAGTAAACACTGATAGCGGTCAGCCCCATGGACCAGGCTTTCGGATTGACCCATTGAAATAGCGCTGCCTGGATAAACGAAAATGGTTTACCGACAGTCTCATCACTGCCCGATACCGGAGCGGCATTGGCAATCTTCCAGGCGAGATACAAAAGGTACACGACGCTCAAGACCTTGAGCACCTGATAGCTGACCGGGTAAGCATCAAATACCTGAACAACGCCCGCTCCTACCAGCACTATCATTAAGGTGAACCCTAACCAAACACCCATGATATGGGGCAGGGTTTTTCGATAACCATAATTGGCACCGGACGCCATTAGCATCAGGTTGTTTGGACCGGGTGTGATGGAGGACACCAACGCGAACAGCGCCAGGCCCGCTAGAATTTCATAGCTCATAAGAATTCAGCGTTATCGCGCAGGTGCCGCCTAATCCACAAGTTCGTAGCAGGGCTGATATTCTTCCTCCCCCTCTCCGAGCTTCATGCGCTGCCCTTTAACAAGCATTCGCAGCAATCTGTCCATACTCGCGAGAAGCGCCTTATCACCTGAGATTTTATAGGGGCCGCGCAGTCTCACCTGCTCAATGCCAAAGGCTTTAACATTACCAGCTACTAGCCCCGAAAACGCACAACGCAGAGAGCTGGCTAGTTCCGGAGCGGGAATATCAGTGCGCAATTCGAGAGCTGCCATTTCTTCATGAGTGGGTTCAAAGGGTTCCTGAAGATCAGCGGTAATCTTTAGTTCCCAATTGTAATAGTAGGCCTGCTGCGCTTTTCTACGATTTCCATGTACGCCGACGATGCTCTGCTTAACTAGGCGTCCGACTTCCCCAGGTGCGCCGATAATCACCGTGTAGTGATCTTTCACCTGCTCGCCCAGGCATGTCACCAGAAAAAGTTCCAGCTCCTCGAAATACTCTCGGCAGGACTCCGGGCCAGCAAATACCAGAGGAAGTGTTTCGGCATTTTCAGGGCGCATTAAAATACTCAGCAGGTACAGAATTTCCTCTACCGTTCCGACGCCACCGGGAAACACAACAACAGCGTGAGCCAAACGCACAAACGCTTCCAGGCGCTTCTCAATATCCGGCATGATCACCAGTTCGTTGACGATGGCATTGGGAGACTCCGAGGCAATGATTCCTGGCTCAGTAATACCAATATAGCGGCCATCTTTCACATGCTGCTTTGCATGGCCAACTGCGGCACCTTTCATTGGCGCCTTCATCGCGCCGATACCACAGCCGGTGACTATATCTAAAGCGCGAAGGCCGAGTTCATAGCCGACGTCCTTGGCATAATCGTATTCCAGACGCGGGATTGAATGCCCACCCCAACACACCACCATTTTTGGTGCATGATTTGGACGCACTGCCCCGGCATTGCGCAACATCCGAAACACGGTATTGGTAATCTCGGCAGAACTGAGGATGTCCTTCTGCGCCCCTGTGATTTTGAAATCTGTATAGAGAATATCCCGCAAGGCCGAAAAAAGGTGCTCGCGAATACCGCGTATCATTTTGCCCTCGACAAAGGATTTGGCGGGTGCATTAAAAAGCTCCAGCGACACACCTCTGGGCCTGGGGATTAATCGCAGATCAAAATCCGAGTAATCAGAATACAACTTCTCTGCATCATCGATATCGCTGCCGGTATTCAAAATCGCGAGAGCGCAGTTGCGAAATACCGCAAACAAATCGCCGTTGGAGTTGGTAAGGCCTTCGATATCCTGCTGAGAGAGAAGATTCAGAGACTTGATTGGGTTTACAACAACGTGGTCTATTTTATTCATCGCAGCATCATGCCTTGAATAGGCGGTACGCTCAACCGCATCTTGGGGAAAGCTAGGCAGAAGTGAAAGGAAGTCGAATCACACAATCAAAATCTCAGTAGCCGGGTTACTACTGTTGTGGATAATCGTCCTCGCGAATACCTTTCGTTTGGGGCGCAAACAGCTCTGATATTGTCTACTGAAGCCGAATACTCTGGAAACGTGAACAGGCTCACGGGAATCCGCCGCCAACAATTGTACTGTCACAGCCACTCCATTAGCATGAACGTACAACAACAGATCCAAGACATATAACAAACAGAAGGTATTGAGGGGATATTCAATGGAAGAAAACTCGTCAGACGACCAACGTGCTACTGCCTGTCAAACCGTGGAGCACCACTTTGAATTTCGCGGCGACGGATTCGAATACTTCAAAATATGGATTGTGAATATCCTGTTGACCATCATCACCCTGGGAATTTACTCCGCCTGGGCGACGGTTAGAAACAACCGCTATTTCTACTCGAACCTCTATCTGGACAACAATAATTTTCGCTACCTGGCCGAACCACTGACCATTCTTAAAGGTAGGATTATCGCTGTGCTGGCCTTCGTTGCTTACTCTATCGCCGCACAGTTGATGCCCATATTTAGCTTAGTTTTGTTACTGCTGTTGCTGATCGCCATTCCATTTTTTGTCAACCAGTCACTGGCATTCAAACACCGCATGTCCGCCTATAGAAATATACAATTCCGTTTCCACGGAAACTATGGCGAGGCGTTCATGGTGATGTATATCTGGCCAATTCTAGGCTTGCTAACCCTGGGAGTTCTCTATCCACTGGCCATCAAAAAAATGCATGAGTACAGGGTGAGAAACAGCGCCTACGGCACAACTCAATTCAGCTATGAGGCCAATCTCTGGGACTATGGGAAGATTTTTCTGGTTATTCTGGGGATCGGAGTTGTCGGCTTTGCAGTCATCGTGGGTATCGGCTTGCTGGTACCGGCCGCTGCAGCAATCTCTCCTGTGTTAATGGTTTCCACCTATCTTGCGATCATTGTCTTTTTCATGGTGAAAATAAATAACCTATTCTATTGCAGTGCCGGCCTGGCGAACCACCGCTTTGGCGCGCATTTGACGATGCCGGGATTGGCCACGGTTTTGCTAATAAACCTGGTGTTAACCATCGTAACGCTAGGACTGTATCTGCCGGCAGCAAAGGTGAGAATGGCGAAGTACATGGCGGACAACATAAACTTGAGCGCCAGCGGTTCACTGGACAATTTCGCTGCGGCAGAGCAGGAAAACGTCAGCGTGTTGGGTGAAGAATTTGGACAGGTATTCGACTTCGGTCTCTAGTTCGTGATAATTCAGGGAAACTATCTGGACGGAAAGACATCACGGGGACGTCGTGCACAGCTGCTGTACATCGAGTCGTCCGAAATTCAGATAGTCGTCTTTGATGAAGAAGGCTCCTCCAACGAAGAGAGCGACCCCGAATACTTCGCTTTGGACTTTCACGATTTGGAGATTGAGTCCCGCTTAGGAAACACGCCCAGAGAAATCAGTTTTGCGGAAAACCAACTTTTTATAACTTCCGATAACGATGCTGTCGATGCGCTGATTCTAGAATTCGGCACTGGCGAATCAGGCTCGTGGCTACACAAGCTGGAATCCAGCTTACCGACCATCGCAGCTTCAGTGATCATAACCCTGGCCGTGTTAGCGGCCACAGTAGTTTACGGTGTGCCCAAAGCCGCTGAAGTGATTGCCTTTAAACTACCGGAATTCGTATCCAGCAAGCTAGGCAGTAGCTTAGACGTGTTAGATAACACCGTTTTTGAACCCTCCGCCTTAACTAAATCTCGTCAGCAAGAGATTCGAACTTTGTTCGCTCCGCATTTGGAGCGCTTCGAAGATCTGAATCCCAAAGTCGAATTTCGTTCGGGCATGAAAGCCAATGCCTTCGCTATGCCCGGCGGTGAGATTGTGCTCACCGACGATTTCGTTGAGCTGGTGAAAGACGATGAGGAATTGCTGGCCATTTTGTATCACGAGCTGGGGCATCTGAAGCACCGACACATTACCCGACGCGCACTCCAAGGATCTATGATCACACTAATGGTGGTTCTCGTGACAGGTGACCTGGACACCATAGATCTGCTAACGGGATTACCGACACTCATTCTTGACCTTTCCTACTCTAGAGACTTTGAACGAGAGGCGGATCAATTTGCGCTGGAGCATATGCGAGCGGCAGGTATACCCACTGAAAACTTTGCACTGGCAATGGAACATCTGCAGGAATATTACGCGGAAGACAAGGAAGGCGAATCCTCTGAAAATTTAGATTCGGACGGAGAATCCTGGACAGACTATTTTTCCAGCCACCCAGCGACGCAGGAGCGAATTGATTCGGCTCGGGATTTCCGCTAAAACGTAGCTAATGGCGTAACTGGGCATCCAAGTGATCGACAACTTCAGCCCAATCCGCGTCTTCGGCAATGGCTTCGTGAATAAACTGAGCCTGTCCAGCACTCCAGAATGCGGCGCTCTCGAGTGGAATCTCTTTGGGCAAGTGATTATTTTGAATGAAGTTATCGATGGCAGTATCATTATTGGGCAAACCCAATTGTGCAAACAGAGCCTGCATTGAGTGTTCTGAGGTATCCATGATGACGCTCTCAAGTTCAGTGATTTTTAAAGTATAGCCGGCCATTTCCAATACGCGAGCCTCATGAGGACTTCCTGCAAAAACAGACGCTACCGCGGCTGAATTTATAGTTTTCGTACACCGGTTATATACTAAACAGATTCTCTAGCGGAGATAACAACAATGAAACGCCAATTCACTACACTCTTTTTGACGCTTACCCTGATTGCCCTCGGCGCATGCAGCAATAGCAGCAACCGCACCCAGAACATACCCGCAGACAATGTCTCCAGTTTAGAGGCTTCGGTGGATACCACTAAAATCTCGAATCTAGAAGCAGGAGCCAGCGATATCCAGAGTAAGCCGCAAGACACATTTAACATTGAGACTCCCACCTCAGGGGCGCGATTTAAACCCGGGGATACATTTACACTATCCCTAGTATTTTCAAATTTCGAGCTATTGCCACCCGAGGGACACAACGCAACTGGCGGGCATGATTCCGTAGACCACAGTAACCACGGCTCAGGCATGACCGACGCTCACTCCATGATTCGCGAGGGACACTACCATGTCTATCTGGATACTGAGGACGACAGCGCCGATCATGTAACCCAATGGATTCCCCGTATCGACTATACCCTGCCAGCTGATATTGAACAGGGCGAGCACTATCTAAGAGTTAACTTGCGCGCACCCAATCACCACGCGCTGGGCATTGAAGCGAGAGTGAGCTTTATCGTCGAGTAAAACAGCGTGCGGTGTGAAATCAGCGCGGCATATGTTTGGCGAAAATTTGCTCGACGCGGCCTTCTAACCTTCGCTGCTCCAGCCAGGTATCCACGTAGTGTTTCCAGGCAATATCCTGAGGCAGCAAAAAGCCCTTTTGCGAAACACTCAGTGTTTGTCCGGGCATTGCCGCACACAGTCCCGATGACAGTCCCGATGACAATTGCGACTGGCGCTGAACTTCTATCTGATCGGTAAACATCACATCAGCGCGGCCCTCGATAATCTCAGAAAATATCGTTCGGTTGTCGGGATGGAGTTTTAGTTGCGCCCTTTTAAGATGATGTCGCGCAAACAGTTCATTGGTTCCGCCGGGGTTGACTACTGCGAGCACGTCGGGTGAATCGATAGCATCTAGAGAGTTGAATCGAGAAACGTCTTCGCAACGCACAATAGGTGTCTTTCCGCCACGATGATAAGGGGCAGAAAAGAACGCTGTTCGCGCTCGCTTGAGATTGATTGATATGCCGCTCATGCCGATATCAAAGTTGCCCGCGTGCAAATCACTCATCAGCTGCGGCCACGAGGTTCTGACCCATTGAATTTCAACGCCAAGGGACTGCGCAAGATCAGCGGCCAAATCAATATCAATACCCTGGTATCTATTTTCGGAAAAGCTCGAAAAAGGCAGGTAGTCCGCTGTGGTTCCAACTCTCAAGATACCAGACCCCAGTATCTGCTTAAGTTGATTGGGATAATGTTGCACGGCAGCCGCTGCTTCGGACAGCTTCTTCGCAGTAGCGGGACTCAAACCCTCGACCGTCAATTGCTCGGTAGCGAGAGTTTCCTCTCCCAAACTGCTGGCAATCCTTTTACCTAGCGCTATCAATTCAGGTCGAATTTCAGTGGTCAAGTCGCCGGGAGTGGGAGGAATCAGATTTGGATCTCGCCGCCACAGGCGAAACCAGTAGTGCTGAACCTCCTTGGCCGCTTCAATCTGGCTGCGAAAAAATGATTGCGCTGTACTTGCGACTAGTCCGTGCTGCAAGCTAAGTTGAGGAATTGAAGACAGCACCACACTTTCGCGCTTCAAATCTTCTATGGGTAAACCCGAATGCCACTTGTACGCCGCGACCTCCTTCATGTGGGAAAGCCGCTGAACGACCAGATCAGAAAGGTGGTCAGAACGAGCATTTGAGTGATTTGCCCAGGCCCCATGGCTAAGCGTTAAGGCGAAAAAGACTAGCAGTGTGCGAGCAAGCGTCATCGAAATTCGAGTCCAGAAAGTGTGTATGAAATTCTATAACTGCGAGCCCATTTCTCAAGGACTTGAGCACTGCAACTACAGACCCTCCCAAAACACAGGCTGTTGTTTTTTATAGATATATCGAATTGTATGCCTATCCAGCGCCGCCGTCACATCGACGAAACCCAAATGTGTGTCTATCCTTCTTACACCCGCATGGGGGAGTATATTTCACAACCACTAATAAACAGCACTCTGTCCAGAGAAAGGAAAAACTATGGCAATCGCAAAAGTCACAGAAATCAAGTCATCCTCAAAACTCAGCTTCGATGATGCTGTTAAAGCGGGAATAGCAAAAGCATCTAAAACCATCGACGGTATTGCTGGTGCCTGGGTCAGCTCTCAGGAGGTATCCGTTGAAAACGGAGAAATTACTGAATACCGAGTCTTGATGAAAATTACCTTTGTATTAAAGTAAGCGACGGAATTAAGTAAGATGAGTAGTAGGCTCAGAACACCGAGCCTACTCAGTTTGAAAACACACAGTAATGTAGGACTTTCTAAGGGAATATCATTATGGGTATATTCGATTTTGTAACAGACGCAGGTGGGAAACTCGGCGGCGCGGTATTTGACATGCTGAACGATGAGGAGGACATCACCAAACCGGTGACTATTACTCCCGAGCGCATGAACGAATTACGTCAGAAAAGCATCACCGATAGCATCCTGGCGCTGGATACAGAGGTTGAGAATCTCAGCGTTTCAGTGGACGGCCCAACTGCAACCGTCGGCGGGAAGGTGGCGACCCAAACCTGCTGCGAGAAGGTCGTTTTAACTGCGGGAAATCAACACGGAATATCGCAGGTGGATAGTCAACTTGAGGTGGATAACCCTGAGCCTGAGGCAAAGTTCTACACGGTGCAATCCGGTGACACTCTGGGCAAAATCGCCAAAGAGTTCTATGGCAACGCCGGCAGCTATATGAAAATTTTCGAAGCCAATCAGCCGATGTTGACTGACCCCGATAAGATCTACGTGGGACAGGCACTGCGCATTCCAGCGGATTCTTAATCGGCCACACCCTCAATACAGTAGCCCGTCCATTCGGCCGGGTTATCGTATTGGTGATCATTGACAATCAATAACAGAACTAGGGCACGGCCAGGAAATTATCTAGCCATCCCCCGTAGTCCACTCGCTCAACCGCCGCTATAGCTCGATTAAGTATCTCCTGCATCAGCAAATCATGTTCCTCATTGAGAGCGCCAAAGCCGATAGAAACAACTATCGTCATCAGGGTGTGATAGCTGAAGCTTCTATAATCTCGCCACGTTTGCTCGGGATCAATCGCCGTACCATAATCGGCCCGCTTCGCAACATAGAAGTCTACTAAGTCCCGTTCGTGCTCAGCGAGTACGTTAGCCGGCAGAGAATCTATCAGAAAGTACTGAACATCACGCACCCCTTTGCCCCAGTGAACAGCTTGCCAGTCCAGCATCCCCATCTCATTGCCCGAAACGAAGAAGTTACCTAAATGGCTGTCACCGTGCAGCATAGACAGCGGCCCTGAAAACCAATATTCGAGTAGTTGATCCCAATGCTGCTGAGTTAACTGATAAGCGTCGGCAACCTCGGCGGGGATAATACCTGGAAGTTTTCTCATGCAGGGTTTAAGGGCCATTGCGTTCAGGGTCTGGGAAACCAGGCGCATTCTCGGCGAGAGGAAAGGATGATACTGCATGGGCAATATAGCTTCCCGCTCTGAAGCGCTCAAATCATAGTGACAGGCGTGCAGGCGGGCAAAGGCATCCAAACACCGTCTGACCAAATCCAGAGACGGGCCCTGCAACATATCCGGGTTAGTGAACAGCTGTACATCTGGATCTTGGTGGAGGTTTTCCTGTATCAGAAAGAAACGACTGCCCTGAGATTTGGTCGCGTAGGTTATCGGCGTGCGCAGGGGAACTGTGTGAGCAACGGATTTAAAAAACAAGGACTCCAGCTGCCACGACCCTATAACCGAGAAGAACCAACGCGTGCTCAGGGAGGCCATTGGAAGCTTGATGAAAAGACTTTGCGGCAGCAGCGGCTCGCCAAGCTGTTCGATTTCCACGACAACATTATTGCAGTTGCTACTAACAGAAGGAATGTTCAATATTTTCACATCTGAAATACTGACCACACCGGAAACCGGTTCCACTCTATATCGATTGAGCCAGTCGCTTAACACCGAAGGTGTGACAGCTTGATCTGCCGAATAGGGCATCGCCATATCCAGCAGGTCTTTGCAGGCGTCAACAAACAGCCCAAACCCGCGAACGGCGGCCAACAATGCCAGTCTTGCGCTATCTATGATTTTCACAGTGCTTAAGTTTGATCCCATCGAATATTGAGGCTCAGCCATCCACCGCTATTGCTGGCATCGGACAAACTTTATAACATGTCCCATAACAAAGATATTCCAGCGGCCAGAGGCAATGCACAGTGCCCAATCCCTTAAAACCAAATCCTAGTGATGAAGAGCTCGATGCCATCGTGATTGGCGCCGGGCACAACGGCCTGGCGACGGCGACAGTTCTGGCGCAAACCGGTAAAAAGGTACTTGTTCTGGAAAAGAATAACTATGTAGGTGGCATGGGGGGTACGCGAGAAATACTCAAAGGCTGTCAAAACGAGGTTGGAGCAAGCTGTCTCTTCCCTCTCTCCAGCGAGATAGCGGAATACTTTGATTTTCAGGCCAACGGTGTGGAATTCATTCCTCTTCCGGTTATGGCTGTCAATCTCACTGGCTCCGACGGTCGGCCACTGGTCTTTTATAAAAATCCTTTGCGTTTGTCGCTGACCTTGCTCAACACATTCGGTTTCGGTGCAATGTTAGGTTTCATTCGCCTGATGAAATTTTGCCAATACCCCGCCAAGATTCTGGATCGTTTTACCGCGAGAAAGGCACCGCAGAAACTCGAAGATATTATCGCCCAAACGGAATCCAGAAGTCAGCGCGAGCATCTGGAATTAGCATTCAAGGGGTCGGCCATGGATATCATCGATAGGTTCTTCCCCGACAAGGTCAAACACAGAGAATTGCGCGCCAACATGGCCTTTGCAGCGGTACAGGCAACCTATAAAGGGCCCTACACCAAAGGATCAGGATTATGCCTGGTCTACACCTTCGCCCAGGAAGGGTCCGAAGGTTTGATGCAACGGGTCAAGGGAGGTATGGGCAAATTGTCTGAATCTTTAGTGGCCCGAATCGAAGCGCACAAAGGGCAGGTCCGACTCAAGCAAACGGTGACCAGGATTATTCTGGATGGAAACAGGGCCATCGGAGTCGAGCTGAAGACGGGCGAGCAATTGTTGGCTGATACCATCGTCTCGAATCTGGATAAACCCGCGACCTTTGGTGGCTTACTGGCCGATCATCAACTGGAACCGACTACCCAGGAAAAAATTGACAACTTTGTCCACAAGGGCGCCTTCGTGCATATGCTGTTCAAACTCAAAGGGCTACCTAGCTACAGCGATCATCTGCAGAAGCTCAACACGGTCCCAGGAGCAAAATTTGGCGGTGCTATGGTCATCGACCCGGAAGAGATGCAGCAAGCCTACGAAGATTGCCTAAAAGGCTTACTCCCCAAGAAAATTCCACTGGCATTTCAAATACCGACGGTGATGGATTCAAGTCTCGCACCGGAGGGTGTGCACATCGCCAGCGCCTACGGCTTTTATTTTCCCTGCGAGGCCCCCAAGTCCGAACGCGGGAAACTCAGGGATCAAATGGGTGACATGATCATCGACCACATCTCCGTGCATATGCCGGATTTCCGCTCTCTGATCGAAGATACCGCCATTTTTTCCTCTGATCACTTTGCCAGCATGCACGGTGTAACCAACGGTGACTGGACTCATGGCGCCCTGCATCCCGACCAAATGATTGGCGAGCGCTGCCTGATAGACGGAACGGGGCACACCACGACGGTAGAAAATCTTTTCCTGTGCGGCGCATCCTGCCATCCCGGGCCGGGGGTTACATTTCTTCCCGGATATAACTGCGCCCACGAGGTAATTGATGCTAAAAGAAGCGTATCGATCCAAAACCCAGAAGTCGACGCGACAAGAGCTGAACGGAAAGTGAAAGCAGCCTAGCCCGCACCTCACCCATCCTTCGCATTCATATACTCTTTGACACCATAGCACTCTTGCAAGTGCTGCCGCGCTGGTTGATCATAGACGTAAGCGCTACATAAACCGCTTCAATGCTGCTAAATGCTTAGAAAACGATCTACCTACATTTTTACTGCCACGGGTTGCAAATAAACCATCGATTTGAGCTTCAACAAGTCCCCTCGAACTCCCGGTGTTTTCCCGCACCCCTATCGCTCGAATTCGAGATCAGTGTTGTTGTTTGTGGCAATCTCTCTACTGCAGTGGGCGACACCAATTTTCGCACAGGATTGGCTTACTCAGTTCTCCCCCAAATACCAGCGCATTTTGGATTCACCAAACGCAGACCCATCGGAGACCATTGAAAGCCTGCTCGCGATGGATGAAGGGACACTCACAGATCTCGAGAAGGCGCAGAGGGCCTATGTACTCAGCGATGCCTACGGCTTTCTCGTCTATCCGGTGGAGGCATTAAAATACGCGCAGCAGGCACTGGACATCGTCACTGTGGAGGAACAACCCTGGTTGTTCCATAAAGCTAGCTTACGAAAGGCCAATGCACTGGTAATGAATGGTTTTGCCGCGCAAGGAATGGGGGCCACCAACGACGCACTGGCCTGGGCGGAAGCAAATGATCATTCAGCTCTCGCCGTTCATGCTCACGCCGAAAAAGGCAATCTTTTGCTTGAACTACAGGACTACTCTGGTGCACTGGAAAGTCAACTACGCGCCTATAAAATTGCTGAGACGGAACCCGATTCAATAAATCTAAAAGCGACAACAGCCGGGGCAATTGCTGGTGTTTACTATGTACGCGGCAATTGGGAGATGGCTATCCCCTACTACGAAGAATCTCTGGCCCACGACAGAGTCACTGAGGATAAAATTGGCGCGAGCATATCCCTCTATGGGCTTGGTGGCGCATACAAGGGGTTGGGCGACCTGAAAAAGTCGGTAAGTTTTTATGAGGAGTCCGCTCAGATTTCCAAAGACGCGGGGGACGTCCAAGGGGAAGCCTATGCGCTCAACAAACTGGCTGTAATCGCGTTTGAGCTCGGTCGCTATGAAGAGGCGGAAACACAACTGCTAAAAGCATTGGCTACGTTTGAAAAATCGGGAAATACGCTGCTGCAAATAAGGTCTCACACTTCACTGGTCGACTTGTACCTAGAAACATCCAACATGGATAAGGCTAAATATCATCTGGATTTCGCTAAAAGCCTGTTGATACCTGAAGCGATGAAACTCGAGCGCCCTGAAGTCAGGGAAACCGAGGCAAAGTTCCTCTCGGCAACAGGCCAGCACCAACAAGCCTATGAGTTGCTCGCTCAAACCATGTTGCAGCACAAGGAAATTCTGAACCAAAAAAGCAACGAGCAACTTCACCAAATACGCGCAAGATATGAAATAGAGAGCGCTGAGCGAGAAAACCGCCTACTGGAGCAAGAAAACCAACTTCAGGAAGTAGAGTTACAGAACAGCTCCAACAGCATTACGCAGCTGCGTTTTATCATCGTGTTGTCGCTGCTTCTTAGTGGGACATTTGTGTATTTGATCTATCGCTCACGAATACAAGAACAAAGACTGGAAAATATGGTGAGGGAGCGAACTAAGGAATTATCTTTCGCGCTCGACCGAGTGAGAGAATACGATCGGGCGAAAAGTCAGTTCCTGGCTAATATGAGTCACGAGATTCGAACGCCGATGAACGGTATTATCGGCATGGTCGAAATTTTGCAAAAAACTCCGCTCACAGAAAGCCAAAAACGCTTTGTCGGTTTTATCAGCAATTCCTCATCTCAGCTTCTCATCCTTATCAACGACATACTTGATCTCTCAAAAATCGAATCTGGAAAAATTAAATTGGTTCCAAAGCGATTCGAGCTATACAATCTGCTGGACGAGACAGTCCAGTTCTACTCCTCCGCGGCAAAGAAAAAAGGTCTGAGTCTTCAGTTTCAAGATCATACAAACCTCACTCAACAACTGATCGGCGACGAAGGCAGACTTCGCCAGGTATTGGTTAACCTCATCGGTAACGCCATCAAATTCACAGAGGCCGGCGGGGTTATTGTCACAGTCAGCATAGCGGAAGAAGAGGAAAGCTCTGCGCTCCTATCTTTCTCCATTAGCGATACTGGAATTGGCGTTGATGATGATTTATTGGATACCATATTTGAATCTTTTTCCCAAGCAGATTCCTCTCCTGCCAGAGTGTACGGTGGCTCTGGTCTGGGTCTAGCCATCTCACGGCAAATGGTTGAATTGCTAGGTGGGGAGATGTTTGTTGAAAGTGCGGTCGGAAGCGGGAGTACGTTTCGATTCACTGCCAAATTGGAGAAAGCGAGTGAAGACTCGAACAGAATCGAGCAGCCAGTTGCATCCTTGGAGAGTACTATGAAAGTGGAAAAACTCGCTGGAGCACATATTCTGATGTGCGAAGACAACGAGGTAAACCAGGAGGTCACGCGACTACACCTCGAGCGACTAGGCTGTCACGTGGAAGTTGTAGAAGATGGACAAGCTGGATTAGAACATTTCGAGAAGGGTAGCTACGATGTGATTTTGATGGATTGTCAGATGCCGCGAATGGACGGATTTGAGGCCACTCGATCAATTCGCAAAATCGAAGCCCAGCGTGGTAACGGTGCACGAATCCCTATTGTTGCTATCACGGCATTCGCAATGGAAGGAGACCGGGAACGTTGTATAGATGCCGGTATGGATGACTATCTGAGTAAACCTTTCACGATCGAACGACTCGCCCAGGCATTGAATTCAGCTATATCTTGAGATCACGCAATAAAACAGGAACCAGGAGTGCATGCAAAGTTGTGCGCGAATGCTGTTTATCATCAATCGAGTCGCTCGGTAGGGTAAGAAAGGAAAGCAATACCCGGTAAACCCACTCCACCATCACTTCCGGGCAATACCTGGTTGAGGTCAGAAGCCCGCTCGAGCGAGCTCGCTGAGTTTATTCAGCGAGGCCTCCATGGCTTCTCGGGCACGCTCGAGCTCGTCGGTGCGGGCTTTTTTATTCACCCATTGGGGCTCCCCCACGGCAATCACAATACGCGAAAACGGTTTGGGTATGATGAACTCATCCCAGGTCTTCAACTGCCAGTATGAGCTTGCCGCATACGCCACGGGTACCATCGGGCTTTGAGTCAGTTGAGCCAACATGACGGCACCGGGTTTGAAATACCGAGCCGGGCCCTTTGGCCCGTCTGAAGTTGTCACGGGTGAGACCTTGTCCCGCGTAATTATGTGGTACATGTCCTTCAGAGCACGCGCACCCGTGCGATTACTGGACCCCCTGATAGCAACTGCCCCCCAGGATTCGACAATTTTTGCCGGAACTTCACCGTCAACCGAGGGGCTAACAAGAAATCCAATGGTTAAACCGCGCTGCTGCAGCAGGCGCATATACCAAGAGCCAAAAATGTGCATTTGATGCCAGTAACACGGAATGATCGGTTCGCCTTTGGAGATGAGCTCCCGGCTGTACTCATCTCCGATAATTTTATCGACTCGGCAACTGTGCCAAAAAGTATGAAGCATCAACTTCAAAACCGGACGCGCGATGGCATATCCCAGCTGACGGCCCCTGGTCATGGTGCGCACTACAAAACCCCTTAGCTTTGGTTATATTGAGCATTATGTACCCAATACATTTGTGACTGACTGGCGGTATAATACAACATTGACACTGACACCGCGCTCTAAGCCCCAACTATGGCCTCCACTGACCCGACTCCTCGCGCCTATCCTCCCGGGCCAGCGACACCCTACGATTTGGACACGACAGAGGAATCCTTCCCGAGGGTAGCGGAGTTTATTGCTGAGTACGGCGACATCTGCCGAATCAAGCCAGTGTCCCGATCCGCCGACAGCGTCCTGATCAACGACCCCGATGTCATTAAATATATTCTGGTTCGAAACCACGAAAACTACAAAAAAGGTCCAGGATTCGAGCGAGTCAAAATGTTACTGGGCAACGGCATCATCGTCAGTGACGGCAGCCACTGGCGTAAACAAAGACGTATGATACAACCCGCCTTTAGTCGCTCGTGTATCGCTGGGATGACTCAGATGATGCAAGATTGCAACCGAGCTCTCGCATTAAAATGGCAGCGCAGCGCAGATTTAGGTCTGGAAGTTGATGTCACGGGGCAGATGTGCGAGCTGTCGCTTGAAATTATACTCCGCGCACTTTTCAGCAAGGATCTGGACAGCGTAAGAGAAGAAGATGGCAGCAACCCTTTTTCAATGCTGAGCGAAGATACAGCTCGCGACATCCAACTGGTCATTCGATTCAGAGCTTTGAGAAAGGTGGTACAGCAGTTCATTGCTCGAAGACGTGAATCGGATAATTCCTACGAAGATTTCCTCGATGCCTTCATGAAGGCGAAAGACAAGGACTCTGGCGAGGGCATGACCGATGGGGAAATTATTGATGAAGTCATGACTCTCATTATCGCCGGTCACGAGACCAGTGCGACAACGCTGAACTGGGCCTGGTATTTACTATCCCAAAATCCCGGCGCAGAGGAAGCACTGCACGCTGAACTTACCGAAGTCATGCAGGGCGAAGTTCCGACTTTTGAAGAAGTCGGCCAGTTGTCGTTCACTCGAAGTATTATCGAGGAAACAATGCGCCTGTACCCACCGGTATGGCTGTTTTCGAGAACCGCGCTGGCAGACGATGAATTTGCTGGGTTCCACATTCCTGCCGGCACCCACATTTTTTTTACCCCTTACTATACGCATCGGCACCGAGACCACTGGAAAGACCCGGAGAGCTTTGAACCACTGCGTTTTAGCGCGGAGGCCGTGAAGAGCAGACACAATTTTGCCTTCATTCCATTCTCAGCAGGCCCGCGACGATGCATTGGAGATTATTTTAGTATTGTCGAGATGCAAATCCACCTGGCGACCATGGCCAAAAAATTCAGAATGGAAAAAGCAGATGCTCTGCCAATAGAACTTGCACCGCAGATAAACTTGCGCAGTAAAAATCCAATAACAATGAAACTGATTCCACGATAATAACGGACTAATATCATTCCTATGATTACATCGCGCACGCTGGTAGAAGCACTGCAGCAACAATCCAGGCAAGACCGGAGCATTACCTTTATCGAAGCGAGAGACAACGAAGTCACCAGAAGCTTTGCCGAGCTACACGATCGATCAATAACGCGCCTCTATGCATTACAGCAACGCGGCATGACCGCAGGTGACGAGTGCATTGTTTTTCTACGCAGCAATGAAGAATTTGTAGAGGTTTTTTGGGCCTGCATTCTAGGGGGAATAGTCCCGATTCCTATCGCGGTTGGAATTAGCGATGAGCATCGTTCCAAATTATTTAACGTTTTCACTACATTGGAAAAACCATTTCTGTGTGCAAGCAGTGAAGATTCCGATCGGCTGAGGGAATACGCCGAAAAAAATAGTCTCGCGGACTTGTTTCAATCCATTGAAGAAAAAACACTGCTTAACTCAGAAACAGATCCACTATCAAAGGAAAACAAAAATCAATCGGGTTCAACCCACACCCCTGCGCCAGACGATTTAGCGTTCATTCAGTTTTCCTCCGGATCTACCAGCACGCCAAAGGGAGTAATGCTAAGCCATCGAAATATTATGACCAATCTCGACGCAATTGCGCGGGGTGCAGCCTATACCGATGAAGATATCAGTTTTAGCTGGATGCCGCTTACCCACGATATGGGGTTGATAGGGTTTCATCTGAATATGATCGCGATGGGAATGAGCCAGTGCCTGATGGCCACCGACCTGTTCAGTAGAAGGCCTCTGTTATGGCTCAAGAAAGTCAGCGACAAAAAAGCCACAGTACTGTGTTCTCCCAACTTTGGTTACAAACATTTTCTTAAGGCACAGAAGAAGAAACCCTTAGAGAGCATCGACCTCTCCGCCGTCAGACTTATCTACAACGGTGCCGAGCCTATATCCATCGATCTATGTGACAATTTCCTCAACACCATGAAACCTTACGGCTTGAAGCGAGAAACCATGTTCACAGTCTACGGAATGGCGGAGGCAACCCTGGCCGTTTCTTTCCCGGCTCCCGGCGAAAATTTTCGAGCGGTGCACGTTGACCGAAACAGCTTAGTTCTCGGGCAACCGGTTAAGTTCACCGACGAATCCAATAGCAACGCGCTGAGTTTCGCCATCGTGGGCAAAGGGGTGAACGAGTGCAATATACGAATTGCGGATGGAGATAGAGAACTCGAGCACGGCTGCGTGGGCAATATTCAGATTAGTGGCGCAAGCGTAACGAGTGGCTACTATAACAATTCAGCAGCCACGGAAGAGGTGATGTTTCCAGGTGGATGGCTCGATACCGGTGACTTGGGCTTCATTTATCAGGGCGAGCTAATTATCACAGGTCGCGCCAAAGATATTATTTTTTTCAATGGCTTGAACTACTACCCTCACGATCTGGAAGGCTTGTTACAGCAAATTGAGAACCTGGAGCTGGGCAAGACAGTGGTCTTCGGCGTGTGGAACGAATCCCTGGAACGCGACGAGTTGCTGGTGTTTATTTTACATCGCGGAGATCTCTCGAAGTTCCTTCTCTTAGCCGCGCAGGTCTCGCGAGTGCTCAACGAACAATCGGGACTAGACGCAGATCATGTCATTCCCGTTAATCGAATACCAAAAACGACTTCCGGAAAAGTCCAACGCCGCTTACTGGGCGATGCCTATCAAAACGGTGAATACAACGAAGTGTTGACGCATCTTGATGCCCTGGCAAACCCGCAAGCCACTAATGATGCTGCAGATCTAACCCCCATGGAGCGAGAGCTAAAAAGCATCTGCGACAACGTTCTGGAAAAAGGCAGTTTGGGCCGACAAGACAATTTCTTCGACGCCGGAATAAGTTCTCTGATGCTGGCGGAGATTCATCAACAAATTGATGAGCGCTACCCCGATAAAGTGGATGTAGTGGATCTGTTTGATTACCAAACAATTGAAGATCTGGCGGAGTTTATGCTCTCCAAAGAGTAGTTACAGCGAGTACCCGGGCTACATGGTCCAGGTTGCGACTCGATCATTATCCTAAACTCCGAGACTAAAAAGCCCACAGTGAAAAAAAAGGCAATATCTGTGTAACCTTTTTCATCTCTCATGCGAATACGGTAGGAAACCAACCCTAAACCAAAGAGAGAGAACAGCAATGATCAAACATACCGCTATCGCAATGGGCCTGGCACTAGCCGGCACAATGGCAACTGCACAGGAACTGTCTCAGTACGAAGTCACCATCACCAATATTACTCAGGCACAAACCTTCACCCCTCAATTCGTTGTCACGCATCCAAGCGATGTATTCTTGTTCAGACTGGGTGAAACCGCGAGTGAGCCAATGGAAATCATGGCTGAAGGTGGTGACACCTCCGCTTTGACCGATGCAGTGGCCAATGTCGCGACCGATGCGCAAACTATTGGTGGACTGTTGGGACCCGGCGAAACTGCCTCAATTGTGGTCAACGGTATTCCCCAGCAGGGCTTTGTCTCCGTAGTAGCGATGATGATCCCCACCAATGACACATTCATGGCGCTAAACCACGTTCGGCTTCCCCCATCGGGTGCGAAGATGCGCATGGTTCCTGCTTATGACGCAGGCACCGAGGCCAACGATCAGAACTGTGCGAACATTCCGGGACCTCGCTGCGGCGGAGTTGGCTATGTTGGTGAGCCCGGTGAAGGCGATGAAGGGTTCATCCATATCGGCAACGGTTTTCACGATCTGGGCACCGAAGATGCCGATGGCTCAGAAATACTTGGACCACAAACTTATGATTGGCGGAACAATGTTGCTAGAATCACTGTCAGATTTATGAACTAAACGACAGGGATTACCCCGGCCGCCCTTTTTAGGGCGGTCGATCGAGCAAAAATGGCATTAGCTCCCAACGCTGCCTATGCAGCAGATGAACAGCGCTGGTCCGCCTTAATGGTGAGCGCTCAGGCGGGTGACGAAGCTGACTACCGATGCCTCTTAGGTGAGCTATCAGAGGTAGTAACACGATACCTCTCCTCCCGTATTGGCTTTCATCACTATTTGGATGACTGCGTACAGGAGACTTTAATTGCCGTTCACCAAGCACGCCATACCTACGATTCCAATCGCAAATTTCGCCCCTGGTTATTCGCCATTGTCAGACACAAGGCAATTGATGCCCTGCGCAAACAGAAATCGCAGCAAAGTGCTATCGACAGCCACCCAGAGCTGGAACAGCACGATGTCGGTTCCGAACAGCTGGAAAACAGTATATTGAGCGGTCGTTTGATAAACTCTCTCTCGGCCCCCTATCGCGAAGCGATAACGCTGACAAAATTCGTCGGCCTGAGTACCTCCGAGGCGGCGGCACAACTGTCGATCTCTGAAAGTGCACTAAAAGTGCGAATACATCGCGCAATAACCCAGCTGCGGCGCATGATGGAGGCCGACACGTTATGAGCAAGCACGACGCCTTTATCGACGCACTGTCGTCCGATTTGGCACCCACGGGACCTCCGCGCAATATCAGCCGGGTAGCACTTGTCTGGCTGGTACTCAGTGCTGCTTACGTCCTGGTCGTCGGGTACCTGCTAGGCCCCATTCGACCCGACGCGCTCACACAATTCCTCAATGAGCCACGTTTCGCGCTGGAGTCTTTGCTGGGTGCTCTGGCAATTGCCATGGCCGCGCTGTGTGCTTTCCGTGCGGCTATTCCCGGAGCACATAGCAAGCGGCTCCTGGTGATCACCTCAGTGCTCATGATACTGTGGATTGTGCACTACGCAGTGGGAATTATTAGCCCGACACTTGCCCCAAGCATGCTGGGAAAACGCGAACACTGCTCCTGGGAAACCTGGTTTTATGCGACCCCACCTGCGCTCGCAGCAATGATTCTAGTGCGAGGATTGTATCCCCTGCAACCGGCGAGAACCGCAGCGGGTATCGGATTAGCCGCCGGGATGATTCCCGCACTGTATATGCAGTTCGCCTGCATGTATGAAGCGAAGCACATCCTGGAATTCCATATTCTACCGGGAATAGTGGTAGCCGCTTTGTGTTTCGCAGTGGTAGCATGCTGGACGACATGGGGCTCAGGCCTGCGACCCAATCGCAAATAGCATACCCGATAACCAAAGCTACATAGTGGTCATCATAAAACCGGTAAGCGCCGCGTAGTTCGGCGACAGCGAAGGCACGACTTCCTTTTTAATTTCATCCAGGATTCGCCGATATCCCACATAGAAGTCCCAGGATGGCGTTGGCTTGTATACCAAATCTTTAATGTCCAAATACGAGAGAATACCCTTTGCAGTAGTGGGTTTGACGAAGGCTTCTTTTTCGGGCGCGAAGTAGAACGGTACAACAGACATCACCGACCATTTGGCAATTTTATGGTGACTGAGCATGCCCTGAAGCTCTTCAAACCCCCGTTTTTTGGCGCGCCCGTAGAGACGCTTTTCAAAAGCATCGGCCAGCGCCTGCCTCTCGTGAGAGTTGAGTGCTTTGACGAAGTCACGAAACTTCGGCTTTTCAAACATCGACACCATGGATGAACGGCTGACAATTTTCACCACGGTTTCAGCGATCATCTCGGGTCGATTGAAATCTTCCCGCCGAAGGTTCTGCCTGGCAAAATCAGACAGCTTTTCGATATTGTGCTTCTTCTTAATCGGCTCTAGACCGGGATCAGAAAATCCACCGGGATAGGCCTGCAAAAAAGAGGCTTCAGCTTCCTTGAGTTTCTGATAATTCATGGTTTTTCTCCAATATCAGCTAGTCTTCCCACTCCTCGATATAAAAATCTTCCTCGGGTTCGCTGACCAAACCTCGCTTGCTGTCAAAGCGAGCATTGCAGGCATCAATCTCCGACTTCGCGGCAAGATAATTGCCGATAAGATCCTTGGTAATACCCAACTCTTCGCTGAATGTCAGGTCCGCGCGATTGAGAATTCTGTCCGTTGTGGCCTGCATACCCGGCGATAAGACCACAGCACACTGGTGAAAAGGCATCACCTTTCCAACAGTCTCCTTCATTCCCTCCCGATACATGAAGATTTCACGGGTATCGGTAAAGTAAATCATATCAACTGTTCCATCGCCAACAAGGTCGCGTACACACATATCGAGAACAATGTAGGTATCACAGACGATACTGCTCTTTTTGGCGGCAGTGGCAGCAGGTTCCACCGTTGGGTTCGAGCTACAGGACGCCAGCCACAGCGCAAACATGGGGAAAAGGTATTGGAGTCTGAGCGCACGATAGATTTTAGCAATCTGGAAGAAAGATCTATTCATTCCAGTATTTTCACACACTATTGTTGTCTTTACGCGACCGCACCGTACAAATAGTCTACCGGGGATTTTTCTGCGTTAGACTAATACACGACACTCCCAATGAGATCCCCTGTGAAAGAACTGGAATTTATCTTGTCCAACGGAATAAAGTTGGCGGCCCACACCTACGGCAGTCCCGAATCACCGCCGGTAATTCTCTCTCACGGGGGCGGCCAGACCCGCCATTCCTGGGGAGCCACCGCCCAGATGCTTGCGGACCAAGGCTGGTACGCGGTGGCCTATGATCACCGCGGGCATGGGAACTCCTCATGGTCCCCCGATGGCGACTATCACATTGAGCGATTTAGCGAAGATCTTAGCGAGCTGGCAGCACAACTGGCTTCTGCGCCGGTCGTTGTTGGCGCTTCACTCGGGGGAATATCAGCCATGCTCGCCGAGGGTGAGTACGCAAAAAACACCTTCAGGGCCATTGTGCTGGTGGATATCGTACCGCGGATGAATCAGGGCGGTGCCGCCAGAATCGTAGAATTCATGGGCACCCATATGAATGATGGTTTTGCCACCCTGGAAGAAGCCGCCGATGTCATCGCGCACTACACGGGAAGACCTCGGCGTGCGGACGTACAAGGGTTGAGAAAAAATCTACGGAAGGGTGAGGACGGCCGCTTTCGCTGGCATTGGGATCCCGAGTTCGTCAACCAACGGCAGTCCCCAGAAAAATTCTCTGACCCCGATCGATTGGTGAAGGCCGTGCAAAAAATCGAACTGCCCATGCTGTTAGTAAGAGGCCAACTGAGCGATCTGGTCACACAAGAGGCCGCCGAGGATTTTCTGCGCCTGGCACCCCACGCCCACTATGTCGACGTTGAAAACGCTCAACATATGGTTGCCGGAGACAAAAACGATATCTTCAGCCATGAGGTTCAAAAATTCATGGCAGGGCTCGAATCCCCCATAGACCAGTAGAAACTGGTATTTTTGCTCATTGATGGGGGCTATCCGATACCCGACTAAAATATGATAATGATGAGTAGAATTATTAGCGCTCCAAGCGCAACAAAATAGATAAACCCGCGGGGAACATATTATGTCCGACCGAATCATACCCAAAAAAAACGCCATTGCTCGTTCCATCTCACAACACCGCTCTGCGCTACTCGCAGGCGCAGCAGCAACTGCTCTTCTGGTCCCCGGACACAGTTGGGCACAGACGCTCGAAGAGGTCATTGTTACCGCGCAGAAGCGACAGTCCAATTTGCAGGACACACCGATCTCGGTTCAGGTTCTTGGTAGCGACCGCCTGGACGACCTCAACATCAGTGGCTTCGATGATTACATAAAGTTTTTGCCAACCGTATCGTTCCAGAGCAGCCGTCCCGGCATTTCTCAGGTCTATATGCGCGGAATCACCAGCGGTGGCGATGGTAACCACTCAGCATCCAGCCCCAGTGTCGGCGTCTATCTGGATGAACAACCGATTACCACCATTAACGAAGTGCTGGATATCCATGCCTACGACATCGCGCGCATTGAAACATTGTCCGGCCCACAGGGCACCTTGTTTGGATCCTCAAGTCAGGCGGGAACCCTACGCATAATCACCAACAAGCCAGTCATCGGTGAATTTCAGGCGGGTTACGATATAGCGCTCAACACTGTGAAAGACGGTGAAGAGGGCTATACCGTAGAGGGCATGGTCAATCTCCCTATAAGCGATAACTCGGCGATACGTCTCGTGGGGTGGCACGACAAGGCGGGCGGTTACATCGACAACGTACCCGGTACTTTCACGCTCGCTGCCAGTGGCATAACCATTGAAAACGACGACCAGGTGGAAAAAGACTTTAATGATGTGGAAACAACGGGCATGCGCGCTCAGTTGAAAGTCGACTTAAACGAGAACTGGACTGTCACGCCGGCATTGATTTATCAGGAAATGGATAGCAATGGTGTCTTTCACCATGATCCCGAGGCCATTGGCGATCTCGAAACCAACGAATTCTTTGACACTTTTTACGATGAGGAATGGTATCAGGCCAGCCTGACGGTAGAGGGGAAAATCGGCGATATGGATCTGGTCTATGCCGGTGCCTATCTCGACCGGGATCGCGACAGTCAATATGACTACACAGGCTATGCAATCTATCTTGAGGATTTATACGGCAACTACTACGGCTACGATTGCTATATCTATTTAGCTGATGGTAGTTGCGGTAACTCTTCTCAAAAAGTGGCCCAGGATGAAAACTGGAACCGCACCAGTCACGAGTTACGCCTGCAATCCTCCCAGGATCAGCGCCTCCGCTTCATTGTAGGTTTGTTCTGGCAGGAAGCTGAGCATGATTTTGATCTACAGTGGATTCCCCGTGAACTGGACCCCGCTAATTCCATCATTGCTGGAGGCTCAACAGTCTGGCAAACAAAGCAGGTTCGGATCGACCAGGACCAGGCGGTCTTTGGCGAGATCAGCTTCGACATCACCGAAAAGTTAACTGTTCTGGGCGGATTCCGCGCTTACGAATATGAAAATGAGCTGTATGGATTCAATGGTTTTATTGGCCATTGCACCGGCGTATTTGATGCCAGCGGCGATTTCGTAGAAGACAGAGTCAATGGTGTCCCTCAGCGCCCATGCTTCGACACCAGAATTCTCGATGATACTGCGGATAATGATGACGTTATCGGCAAGTTCAATCTGACCTATACAATCGACGAAGACAAACTGGTGTATTTCACTTGGTCCGAGGGCTATCGGGCCGGTGGAGTGAACCGAGCTCGGGTGGAAGGTATCCCAACTTATGAGGAAGATTTCACCACCAACTGGGAAGTTGGCTGGAAGACCAGCTGGCTGGATAATCGCCTGAGGTTCAACGGAGCTGTGTACTTCATCGACTGGGAAGACTTTCAGTACAGTATTCTCGATTTCGCGGTGTCAAACCTGACGATTATTCGCAATGCCGGTCAGGCCACCAGCAAGGGCCTTGAATTCGACATGGATTTCGCTGCCACCGACAAGCTGACACTGTCATTTTCCGGTGCATATACGGACGCCACCCTAGACGAAGACATCATCAACGATGGCGAGGTTATCGCCTCGGATGGCAATGAGCTGCCCTACGTACCCGAATATCAATTCACCACGATTGCGCGTTACGCGACCAATTTCGGGGACTTCGAGTCGCACGCTCAAGCGGCCTGGGCGTACACGGATAACACATGGAGCAGTATTGAGGAAGGCGATCGTGAAGATCAGGACTCCTACAATCTGGTCAGCCTCTCGGCTGGTATTGCCAAGGATAACTGGAAACTGGATTTATTCGTCGACAATGCAACTGATGAGCGAATCGAGATCAACCGAAACAATCCGGGTTACCCCAGTGTCAAAGATTCATTCATCGACACCAATCGACCCAGAACCATCGGTATTCGATTTGGTCAGAAGTTTTAACCTGAGGCAAAGCACCGACAGTAAATCTGTCAGCTTGTAAGTTGGTATATACTGAGCTGCTGAACGACCTAAAGGTCGGACAGCAGCTTTTTTATTGCGGTTCTAATGCTTCACGAGGTAGCACCAAGTATGACCACAGCCTCGCAGAATTTCAGGGGTGATATCAATACCGCCTTGAGACACGCGGCCGAGTTACTGCGTCGGGACCCGGCCTTGGCAGATGCGCAAGCGCTCGAAATTTTACAAAAATACCCGTCCAACGAAGCAGCCCTGCAAATGAGAGGGACCGCCTCCCGTCTTATGGGCAGGACTGAACAGGCCCTTAGCTTTTTCGAACCCCTGGTGAAAAAACTGCCCGAAAACGCACCACTGCTCTATGAACTGGGACTGTGTTATAGCGCTATGGGCGAGGAGAAGAAAACCCTCAAAGCACTGCGCGACGCCGTTCAGGTCGATCCCAAGCACTCGGCCGCTTGGCTTGCGATTGGTAATCAGCTGACTCTAAAAGGTGACAGCGCAGGCGCAACAAAGGCCTACAAACGACATCTAGCAACATCGACACAACACCCGCAACTCATTGCGGCGGCAGGCCATCTACAGGAGGGCAAGATAGCCCTCGCTGAACCGCTGGTTCGCGAAGTGTTAAAGAGCAATCCTGCGGATGTCTCGGCCATGCGGTTGCTGGCCGATATTGGCATTAAGGTCAATCGCTATCAGGACGCAAAAAACCTGCTGGAGCGCGCGCTCGAACTCGCGCCAGATTATGCTCTGGCTCGCAATAACTACGCGGTTGTTCTAATGCGCAGGCAGGAACTTTCCGAAGCGCTTGAACAGGTCAATCTGCTGCTTCGGGAGGACCCCAACAGTCCCCGTTACCTGATTCTTAAAGGCTCCATCCTTGTGCGCATGGGTGATCACCTCCCAGCGCTAGCCATATTTGAGAAAATACTCAAGAAATACCCCAATCAAGCTGGGGCTCAATTGAGCTACGGCCACACATTGAAAACAGTCGGCCGACTTGAGGAGTCTATTGCCGCTTATCGACGAGCAATTGAAATAAGCCCCACCATCGGCGAAGCCTATTGGAGTCTCGCCAATTTGAAAACGTTCAAGTTCACTGATCACGATATCCAGGCAATGCGCAATGCCGTCACTTCCGAAGGCGGTGATGCAGATGACCAAAGCCACATCGCTTTCGCATTGGGTAAGGCTCTGGAGGATCGCAAGGAGTTTGAGGAATCGTTTAAGTATTACCGACGCGGCAATGCTATTAGGAAGATTGAGCACCACTTCGATCCGAAGAAAAACATGTACAACGCAGTCCGCCAAATCCACACCTGCACCGCCGAGTTCTTCGAGGCTCGCCAGAGCCAGGGCTGCCAGGCACCAGATCCCATTTTTATTGTTGGGCTCCCCCGGGCTGGCTCTACTTTGTTGGAGCAGATTCTGGCCAGTCACTCGACAGTCGAGGGCACAGCGGAACTGCCAGATATTATCGCCATTTCCCGCCAATTGGGGGGGCGAAAAAAAGACAACCCTGCAACCCTTTATCCCGAGATACTGAAAGACTTAGCACCAGAAAGGCTGCAAGAATTGGGGGAGAGCTACCTCGATACAACCCGGCTTCAGCGCAGCGAGCTGCCATATTTTATCGATAAGATGCCCAATAATTTTATGCACATTGGGCTGATCCACCTGATCCTGCCAAACGCAAAAATTATCGACGCACGACGCCACCCGATGGCCGGTTGCTTTGCCGGATACAAACAATTGTTCGCAAAGGGCCAAACCTTTACCTACGATCTGACTCATGTGGGCCACTACTACCGCAACTATGTCAAAGTCATGGACCACTGGGACGAAGTACTTCCCGGCAAAGTGTTGCGGGTGCAGTATGAGGACATGGTGGCGGACTCGGAAAATCAGATTCGCAGAGTCTTAGAGCATTGCGCTCTTCCCTTCGAAGAACAGTGCCTGCGTTTTTACGAGACCGACAGGGCGATTCGCACACCTAGCGCCGAGCAGGTTCGCCAACCTATTTTTCAAGAGGGTCTGGAGCAATGGCGCAATTACGAAGCCCATCTGGACCCTCTAAAAAAAGCGCTCGGCCCTTTGCTACAACGCTATCCAATCGATTAGCTTGATTCCTTTCTTCTGAGTAAGAACTTATGCAACAACAACCCGAACTAAGCTTCGACAATAGTTACTCACGACTACCCGAACGCTTTTACGCTCGTCAGTCACCCACTCCGGTATCTTCTCCGGCTTTAATTCTAGTCAATAGAGAATTGGCTGAGAAACTAGGCATAGACCCCGATTGGCTTGAATCGGAGGCTGGCCTGAAAGTTCTAGCGGGAAATCAAATCCCTCAGGGCGCCGACCCTATTGCAACCGCGTACGCCGGACACCAGTTCGGTGGCTGGAACCCGCAACTGGGCGATGGTCGAGCGGTGTTGCTCGGAGAAGTCATCAGTCCCAGTGGGCAACGCTTCGATCTTCAGTTAAAAGGTTCCGGGCCGACACCCTGGTCTCGAGGCGGCGATGGCAGATCGCCAATCGGCCCAGTACTGCGGGAATATGTTGTCAGTGAGGCGATGGCCGTTCTCGGCGTGCCCACCACCCGCGCACTCGCAGCAGTGACGACCGGGGAACAAGTGATACGCGAAGGCCCCCTGCCCGGAGGTGTTATTACTCGCGTAGCGAAAAGCCATATTCGGATAGGCACTTTCCAGTTTTTTGCCGCGCGCAAAGATGAAGAAGCGCTGCAGCTTCTAGTAAATCACGTTATAGAGCGCCACTATCCTGAGGCTGCCGAATCGGAAAACCCGACGCATGCTTTACTAGATGCAGCTATCGAAGCCCAGGCACAACTCGTCACACACTGGCAAATGTTCGGATTTATTCACGGTGTCATGAATACCGACAACGTCTTACTGTCCGGGGAAACAGTCGATTACGGGCCCTGCGCCTACATCGATGATTTTCACCCCGATACAGTGTTCAGCTCAATAGACCACAACGGTCGCTATTCCTTTCGCAACCAACCCGCCATAGCACACTGGAATTTATCGAACCTGGCACAAACCTTACTTCCGTTGCTCGCCGATGATGATGTTCAATCACTTGCCCTGGCCCAAAAATCTGTCGATGCGTTTCCGGCGGTTTTTTTGCATGCGAATCAGGAGGGCATGATCAAAAAACTCGGCTTGTCAGAATACCGCGAGGGCGATGATACTTTAATGCAAGACTTACTGGATCTCATGGCGCAGGAGCGAGCCGATTTCACGCTCACCTTTCGCAGACTGTCAGATCTCGCTGACACCGAGGCAGATCCTCAGACTACTGTCGCAAGCTTGTACGAGTTTCCGGAGAGCTTTGCTCCATGGTTGAAAAGATGGCAAGAGCGCACTCAAACTGATGACATGAGTGCGCAACAGCGACAGGTGATTATGTACCATGCTAATCCGGTCTTTATCGCGCGAAATCACCTGGTAGAAGAAGTCATACAAGCGGCCGTCAACGACGAAGATTTCCAACCATTCCACGAATTAAATGCGGTTCTAAAGCAGCCATTTGTCTATCGCCAGGAATTGGTGCGCTACGCGACTCCACCTCAACCCAGCGAAGTGGTACATCAGACCTTCTGTGGAACCTGAGCTAGAACGCTAAACAGTGCAACAAAGGAGAGCTATGCGGTGGCCAGATGTTCATTAATCACGGATAGAAAGGCCGGCCCATACTTTTCTAATTTTCGCTCACCAACACCGCTGATATCACTAAACTGGGATAAGCTTTGCGGCACGGTAATACACATTTCCTGCAGCGCCCGGTCGTGAAAAATAACATAGGGTGGTACGCCCTGCTCCTCCGCAAACTCCCTTCGACATTCGCGCAGGGCTTCCCATAAGCCCACATCGATATCCTCGGACAGCTGTGTTTTGGTTTGTTTTTTGCTGGGCTTTTTCTTGACGTCTACGCGCAGCTCTATTGATTGCTCGCCACGTAACAACGGCCGGCATTTCTCTTCCAGGCGCAGAGCGCCAAAGCGTTCCAGATCAACACTCAAATAACCCCCAGCCACAAGTTGACGGAACACAGATCGCCATTGATTGTTATCAAGATCTTTACCCACGCCATAAGTCGATAATTGCTGGTGATCAAACTGAGTAATTTTTTCAGTTTCAGCGCCGCGAAGAATGTCGATCAAGTGATTAACACCAAAGCGCTGACCGCTCCGATAGGCTGCGCTGAGCGCCATGCGCGCAGCTTCGGTGCCATCCCAGGTATTGACGGGCTCAAGGCAGGTATCACAATTGCCACAAGGTTCAGGTAGGATTTCGTCAAAATAATTGAGCAAAGCTTGCCGTCTGCAGGTCGTAATTTCACACAGCCCCAGCATTGCATTCAGCCGGTGCTGTTCCGCCCGTTTATGTTCCTCGCTTCCCTCAGAATTCGCCATCATTTGGCGCAACTTAATTACATCTTGCAGACCGTAAATCATCCACGCATTAGCCGGTTCCCCATCGCGCCCTGCTCTACCGGTTTCCTGGTAATAAGACTCCACGGTTTTGGGCAGATCAAGATGCGCGACAAAGCGCACATCGGGCTTGTCGATACCCATGCCAAAAGCGATGGTCGCTACGACAATAATGCCCTCCTCGCGAAG
>JBGCGJ010000063.1:0-50756 GCA_045110675.1 Halioglobus sp.
CAGAGCAAACGCAGGTAGCGGCCGTGCTAAAAGAGCTCGCCGACGTCCAAGCCAAACTGGAAAGCACCTTTACGCGCTGGGAAGCTCTGGATAGCGGAGGCTAATTCCATTCTAAAGCACTTTGCCGATAGACTGTGCCAGATAGTCAATATTCGTGGCGTTCACCCCGGCGACATTAATTCGCGAAGAGTCCAGCATATACACACTGTAATCCTCTCGCAGGGCACGAGTCTGATCTTGAGTTAAGCCCAAAAAGGAAAACATTCCCTTTTCTTTGGCGATAAATCCGAAGTCTCTGTCGCCGACGGCATTGAGCTTGTTCACCAGGTCATTGCGCAAACCATTGATTCGACCACACATCATCTTCAATTCGCTTTTCCAGGTCTGATTAAGCGCCTCATTACTCAGCAATTGCCCCGCCAGAATCGCACCGTGGGCGGGAGACATAGAGTATACGCGCCGCGCCGCGACCAAGGCCTGACTGACAACCGCCTCAACGCGTTCAGAATTTTTGCAACTGAACATCACTGCACCAGTGCGCTCTCGATACAAACCCATACTTTTAGAACACGACGCGGCTACAATCACTTCAGGCAGACGTTCGACCAACAACCTCAGGCCCGCGGCATCTTCTTCCAAACCATCTCCCAAACCCAGATAGGCGGTATCTATGAAGGGAATCAAACCCTGGCGCTCGGCGATATCGGCAACCACGCCCCACTGCTCGAGATTGAGATCAGCACCGCAAGGGTTGTGGCAGCAGCCGTGGATCATGACTACATCACCGGCTTTCGCCCTCGCTAAATCTGCGACCATGTCATCAAAGTCCACCCCGTGAGTCTCGGGGTTGTAGTAGCGGTAAGTTTCGATCTCAAGTCCGACACTACCCAACAGAGGAATATGTACAGGCCAAGTCGGATCACTCAGCCACACTTTTGAACCCGGTGAAGCTGCATGGATAAGCTCCGCACCAATCCGCAATGCACCACAACCTCCGGGCGTCTGCACACTGCCGATGCGACCCTCGGCCAAGACCGGACTACTATCACCAAACACCAGGCGCTGCATGCCCGCGTTAAAAGCTTCGTCCCCGACAGGAGAGATGTAGGCCTTACTGACCTCGTGCTCCACAAGATTTCGCTGGGCCTGTTTAACAGCTTCAAAAACGGGGCAAACACCCTGCTCATCCATATAAATCCCCACGGTTAAATCCACTTTCGATGGATTAGGATCCTGGCGACAAGCGGCGGACAAACCGAGAATGCTATCCGGAGGAAGAAGGGGCAGCGTATCAAACATGATTGTAATCTCTGTGGTAGTTAGCGTAGTAATGGTCTGCGTAACGGCAGCTGTTTTGACAAAAGCTCTCGCGAGCTCAGATCAAAGCTCTGCCAATAATGCCTTCAAAAAACCCCAAAAGGGAAGTACTGTCGATATTTCCAGGCGCTCGGTTGGGGAATGTGCGCCCCGAATCGTAGGACCGAATGACAGTATATCTGTGTTCGGGTTTTTGCTCTTCAAAATTCCGCACTCCAGCCCGGCGTGAATAGCCTTAATCGCCGGGGTGACATCAAACAGACGTTCGTGCAAGGCAACTGCATTGCGCAGCAATTCGCTATCGAAATCGGGTTGCCATCCCGGATAGCCTGCTGAGGGTGTCACTTTCAGGTCATATGCCCCGGCCAAAGCCAGCACCGACTGTTGCAACGGTACACTTTGCACCTCATTGAAAAAACGGAAGCTCGACTCCAGAAAAAATTTACCCCGATCGAGCCGCGCAATCGCAAGATTGATACTGATATCCACCAGATCCGCCGGCTGCTCCAGATTGTAAGATTGCGCACCATGTGGAAAGGCAGCTAGCACATCCAACACTGTTTTCGTTTCGCTTTTAGATATTGCACTCTCGGCTGCCGATGGGAGTAGTTCAAACTCCAGGCCCGCATCGTCTTTGGGAAGATAGCTCAGCATCTGTTCGCGCAGACGAGCTAACTCAGCAGTGATTTGTTCACCGGCACCCGCAGGGCAAGAAAACACTGCAAAGCCTTCACGTGGAATCACATTGTGCGCGACACCTATCTCGAGTGAAACCAATCGCACATGATCAACACTTGCCAGACACTGCCCCAACAACTTTATTGCATTGCCCAATTGTTGATGTATTTGAATTCCTGAATGTCCCCCGGCCAGACCTCTCAGGGTAAGCTGCCAAACCTCGTCGTCTTCGCTGACGGGACTGTTTTCCCAGTGGCGTTCGAATTCCCATCCGCCGCCTCCTGCGCAGCCAATATACAATTCGTTCCAGTCTTCCGTGTCCAGATTGAGCATGCGCGTGCCACTCAACATAGAGCCGTCGAGATTCAGCGCACCGCCCAAGCCAGTCTCCTCATCTACCGTAAATAACAGTTCCAGTGGCGGGTGGACCACATCGGGATCGGTCATCACTGCCAAGGCAGCGGCACAGCCAACTCCATTGTCCGCTCCCAGCGTTGTCCGGTCAGCCTGGAGCCAACCCTCTACGACGTTTAAACTCAGGGGGTCTCGGGAAAAATCGTGCTCTTTATCCTCGGTTTTCACGGTCACCATATCCAGGTGATTTTGAATCGTTACGGTTTCCCGGTCTGACATTCCCTGTGAAGCGGCAACGTAGACAACCAGATTTCCCGTATCATCCATTTGCCAGCGATGGCCTCCACGCTCCGCCGCAGCAATAACATAGGAGCGAACAGCATCCTCCTCTTTTGAAGGTCGAGGGATTTGTGTAATTTGATAGAAGTGTTCCCAAATATGACTGGGTTGATCGGGATAATTTTCGGGTTTCATACACGCGCTCCGGATCGCCGTGAGGTAAGCGACGCGATTATACCCGACGTGCCTGAGACATTAGTCACAGATTTGAAGCGCAATTTTTACATCCAATGCCGGACAACTCGGCTTACACTAATAGTGTAGGCCACTATTTGTAACTGGAACGGTAATGAACAGAAGGGATGAGGACAAAGCGAGCTTGGTGGATTTTCTCCGCAGCATAAAGTTCGCTCGGGAAAATCGGTCGGCGCAAAGCCAAAGCACGGAGTGCCCCACTCACTTTGCCCATTTCAAACCGATTGCAAAAGGCCCCGCTGATTACAACACTGAAGATCAGCAGCTGATTCGTAGCGCAAATTAAAAAACTTCGCGACAGGCAAGCTTTAACTCTGTAGCTCTGTAGATACCGGGTAAAGTCAGCCTTATTCAGGTCCCGGCAGCCACCATGGATCGAAGCCCCTTTCTCACTCTTTCGCTCCCGCAGATAGCCCAGCGATCTTCTGCAGAAACCAGATGGTTTGCTATCACCGCGAATACGATAGGGTTAAACGGAAAACCCACATGACTTGCCAACACGGCAACGTTCTTCACATAAGCGGGATCTGCCTGGCATCGGGCAATACTCTCCCCAACAATGCCATCCGATTTGCTATATAGAGCGAGCACCGGGACCGTTAAATCTCCGCCGCGATAGGTGTGCGCCGTCCAACGAGCAAGCGACGCCTCGTCAACCTCCACTTTATTGTCGTAAATTCTTCCCATCACATTGTACAGAGCGGTTCCACGCGGGTCGCCGTAAGGTGTACCCAAGGTAATAACCTGGCGTATCCACTGTGGAAATCGATGGGCCAATGAGACTGAATACAGGCCACCCAGACTCCAGCCAATCAATGTGACCTTGCGACCACTGGCAACAAATTCCTTTTCGACTCGTTCTGCGATTTGATCTTCAACTTTTTCACGATGATCTAAAAAATCATCCAAAGAACTCGGGCGGACCTCGGAGCTATTTCGACCCAGCCCCCAAGGGACCGCTTTGTAGCCGCGATTGCTAAGAAATTTTCGGAGTTGAGCCGTCGATCCATCAGCACCCATAAAACCCGGGATAGTCATGATGCTATGCCCATCCCCCTTGGGCAGAGTTTTGAGCAAGGGACTCAGCATAGCCGTGCTGCTAATTTCCAGAAGAACCCTGCTGAGCTCCAAAACACTGTGGCGCAGCTTCGGTGGCTGAGGATCTGTATTATAAGCCGGATAAATTGCCCCCATAAGGGCTCCTTAATAAGCTGAATATGCATTCATTGTGGCCAGAATACCCGTCGGAATACAGCGAAACCTGAGGTACGTGGTTCAATAATTTATGCTAGAATGTGCCCCTTCGCGCCAAAAGTAACCGATTACATTCAAATAGATCTGCAGAGCCAACAATAAGACAGTGAGCGACGATCAAGACACTATTTACGCGGCCCCACTGAATCAACCCGGCCTGTTTGCGTTTGATAAAAACGTGGCCAAAGTCTTCCCCGACATGATTCAACGATCTGTTCCCGGCTATGCGACTATTATCGCCATGACCGGACTGATGGCCGGCCGCTACGCACAGGCCGGCAGCAATATTTACGATCTTGGCTGCTCATTGGGCGCATCAACACTGGCGATGCGCCACAATATTCGCCAGCGCGATTGCAACATTATTGGCGTGGACAACTCGCCCGCCATGCTGGAGCGCTGTCAACGTATTCTAGATGCGGATCCCAATGACATTCCAACGACCCTGAACTGCGCCAATCTGCAGGACACGCAAATTGAAGATGCCTCTGTGGTTGTTCTGAATTTCACCTTGCAGTTCATTAAACGCGAACAGCGTGACAAGGTTATCCAACATATCTATAACGGGCTGCGGCCCGGTGGTATTATGGTGCTCTCTGAAAAAGTCACCTTCGAAGACACCCACTTGGATGAATTGAACATCGACCTTCACCACGAATTCAAACGTGCCAACGGTTACAGCGAATTGGAAATTGCGCAGAAACGCGACGCTATAGAGCACGTTCTGCTGCCGGAAACACTTAAGCAACACAAGCAACGGATATCGGAAGCGGGTTTTGGCAGCTGCGACGTGTGGTTTCAGTGCTTTAACTTTGCTTCGCTCGTGGCACTAAAATGATCGACTACCAACCCCTAATACGGCGCTGGCAGGACGGCAAGTTCGCCCGTTGGGCGGAGGTACTCGAGCGCCAAATTCGTCACGGACTCTCCCACGAACGCTTTGGGGATTTAGAAAAGTGGCAGGAGTCAATGGCCAAGCTCCCCGACCTCGTCGCAGATACGATTCACCTGGGCACCGCCAAGGTGGGCGCCAATAGCAAAGCACCACTGGACGACGAGACACGCGAACAGCTGCGCGAAGCGCTAATGGGACTGCATCCATGGCGCAAAGGGCCCTTCGAATTGTTCGGCGTGCACATCGACACCGAATGGCGCTCCGACTGGAAGTGGGAAAGATTACAACAGCGAATCGATCCACTGGTGGGAAGAAAAGTTTTAGACGTCGGCTGCGGCAGCGGTTACCACTGCTGGAGAATGTTGGGCGACGGCGCCGCAGAGGTGATCGGTATCGATCCCACCCCCTTGTTCGTTATGCAATTTTGGACCCTACAAAAGTATATGCAGCGCGATCATGTCTGGGTATTGCCGGTGGGTATTCAGCACGTACCCCCCAAACTCCACGCCTTTGATACGGTTTTCTCAATGGGAATTTTGTATCACCGAAAATCGCCCATGGATCATCTTCAGGATTTGAAGAACTGTCTCAAGCCAGGCGGACAACTGGTGTTGGAAACTCTGGTCATTGAAGGCGGCCCTGGAGATACGCTTGTCCCTGAAGGTCGATATGCGAGGATGGGGAATGTTTGGTTCATTCCCTCCTGCGATACCTTAATAAGCTGGCTGCGCAAATTGGGCTTTGTCGAACCCGAGTTGATCGATGTTTCGATGACCACCACGGATGAACAGCGCTCTACTCCATGGATGCGATTTCACTCGCTGGCGAAATTTCTCGATCCGGATGATAGTTCAAAATCCCTTGAAGGTTATCCGGCTCCGCGGCGAGCCATTGTGACCGCCCGAGTTCCCGGTAACTTTAAACTCGGCTAGCCTCAAAATGAAATCCACTATTCCAACCCGAAAAACCGACTCAAATATACCTGTTCTTTAAAAATTTCGAACGTAGAAATGAAGCTTGGAAGCCTGATGGGCGTTGGCAAACCGTCGAGCGCATGGATGTGCGGGGCGGCCATCCGCGAGCCGAGCCCCCATGGACGGGTTTACGGCGTGTTTGCAAACGCCCATCAGGGTTCCTAGCGCCTCGGAGCCTTTTAAAAACACTAAAAAGGCAGTTCTAAACCAGCTGGGGACGCCAATTGCTACTAAGTCCTGTCCAGGCACGCCGTGAACCCATCCATGGGGGCTTGACGGTAGCATCCATGCTACCGACAGCCTTGACAGGACTTAGTAGCAATCGGCTATCGCTCACGAACATTTTCCCCATTAAACAGCTTCTAGAAAAAACCAAATCAGTGCAGAGATTTTTCATCCCTGTGGTCTTCGAAAGCAAACTCAAACACATCGCGGAAATTACGCGCAAAGTGCACATCCATTCCCTCTCGCAGATAATCGGGAAGCTCTTCAAAATCCCGTTTATTCGCATGGGGAAGAATCAACTCCATGATCTTACTGCGCCGTGCCGCAATCACCTTTTCGCGAATGCCACCCACAGGTAAAACCTGCCCGGTAAGCGTCATTTCACCTGTCATGGCCAGGGGACGTTTAATCCTCTCCTTCTTTGCCAGGGAAACCAGCGCGGTAGCCATAGTAATGCCGGCGCTGGGGCCGTCTTTTGGCGTTGCACCTTCAGGCACGTGCAAGTGCACCATACACATGTCGAAGAAATCCCTGTCACAACCGTAGTCCTTGAGATGAGAAATCACATAACTGTAGGCGATTTGCGCAGATTCCTGCATGGTCTCTCCCAACCGGCCCGTAAACTTGAAGCCACGATTGAGCGTATGCACTTGTGAGGATTCAACCGACAGTGTGACCCCACCCATCGCTGTCCAGGCCAGGCCGGTAACAACACCAACCCCGCGCATGGGTTTGTCGGTCTGAAACGGAGGCTTGCCTAATAGATCATCAATGTCTTTTTTGGCCACGCGAATTTTTTCGCCCTTGCCATCCAACAGCTTAACAATCGACTTACGCATAATGCGCGCCAGCTGTTTCTCCAGGGTTCGAACGCCCGCTTCACGGCAATAGGAATCGATAACGTATTTTAGGCCCGCGTCGTTGAGTTTTAGTTGATCGTCGCTGAGCCCGTGACGGATCAGCTGGTTTGGCCACAGGTGATTCTTGGCGATCAGGAGTTTTTCCTCGGCAACATATCCGGAGAGACGCAGAGTCTCCATCCGGTCGAGCAAGGGCCCGGGTATGGTATCCAACTGATTGGCCGTGCAGATAAAGAGCACCTTTGATAAATCCAATCGAAGGTCCAAGTAGTGATCAAGGAACTCTGAATTTTGCTCGGGATCGAGCACTTCAAGTAATGCAGAAGCTGGATCGCCCTGATAAGAAGCACCTATCTTGTCAATCTCATCGAGCATTATGACTGGATTCGAAACCTGCACCTCTTTGAGGGCCTGGACGAATTTCCCGGGCATAGCGCCCACGTAGGTTCTGCGATGGCCTTTGATTTCAGCTTCATCGCGCATACCACCAAGACTAAAACGATAAAACTTGCGCCCCAATGCATCCGCCACAGAGCGTCCGATACTGGTTTTGCCCACGCCAGGAGGACCCACCAGAAGCAATATAGATCCGGCTATTTCTCCTTTGAAAGAACCCACCGCAAGAAACTCGGCAATGCGTTCTTTCACATCTTCCAGACCATCGTGGTGCTCATTGAGAACCTTGCGAGCGCGAGCCAGATCCAAGTTGTCCTCGGATTCAACGCCCCAGGGAACTGAGGTTGCCCAGTCGAGGTAATTGCGTGTAACCCCATACTCCGGCGATCCTTTTTCAAGTATGGAGAGTTTTTGTAACTCCTCATCGATGCGTTTGGCTGCCGCTTCGGGGACGTTCATTTCGGACATTCTCGACTCGAACATCTCAACATCGGAGGTTCGATCGTCTTTGGAAATACCCAACTCTTTCTGAATGATTTTAAGTTGTTCACGCAGAAAAAATTCCCGCTGCTGTTCGGAGACTTTCTCGTTGACCTGGCTGGTAATCTGACCCTGCAGCTCAGCGACTTCTCGTTCTTTTCGCAGCAACACCAGTACTTTTTCAATTCTGGATCGCAGAGGCAAGGTGTCCAGAATTTCCTGCAGCTGTTCGCCCTTGGCAGTGGTTAACGCAGCGGAAAAATCTGCCAATATACTCGGTTGATTGGGGCTAAAGTTGGCCAGGTATTGTTTTAGCTCCTCGCTGTACAGAGGGTTGAGGGGCAGCAGTTCTTTTATCTCCTTGATCAAAGCCATGGCATAGGCTCTGATTTCAGAACTGTCGCGATTTTCCTGACTGCGGGGGTACTCAACCTGCGCCAGATAGGGCGGTTTGTCGCTGAGCCAGCGAACCACACGAAAGCGTTTCACTCCCTGGGCGAGATACTGGCCGATGCTTTCACCACCAGCAGGAGAGCGGTGCAGGCGCACAACACAACCCATTTGCGGAAACTGACCTGGACTCAGCTGCCGGGGCATCGTTCCCTCCGCGGTTAACTCCTTGACAAAACTCAGACCAATCAAGCCGCGCCCCGCTTCATCGACTGCTTTTAGAGTTTCCCCCCATTCGTTGGAGTTGATTGCTACGGGTTGCACCTGACCCGGGAAAAAAGGTCGGTTGGGAATAGGCATGATGTGGAGTGTATCCGGCAGTACATCGTCGGCAATAGCCGGCGCATGCTCGCCTTGGGAGGGAGACATCAACTCAGGTTCAAGAGACTGATCACTGTCGGCCATAGGATTTCGCACCTTTACTCAAAAATCGTCTTCAGCTTTATAAGATAAGGCCGATTCAGCATTTTTCAACGTAGGCGGAAATTTCCGGGGATTGGTATCGCCGCTACCTAAAGGATACGACCTTTGCGGCCCGACCTGCGCGGCCCGACCTGCGCGGCCCGACCTGCGCGGCCCGTCTACTCGTCTCCCCCGCTCTGGCCGGGTTGCATAGTGCTGAATGGGAAACTGGCAACATTACCCTCGCCCGATGCTGCATCTGAGATCTTACCGGTACCTTCTTTATCGACTTCGTCAATACGGATAATCGCCTGAAGGGGAATGTAGCTGCGTTTGACACCAGAGAATTCGCTCTTGAGCTTCTCTTCGCTTGGATCGACCAAGATAGCGCTGCGCTCGCCAAACACAAACTCTTCCACTTCGATAAATCCCCACATATCACTTTGGTATATCTGGTGCGCGAAGACTTCGAACACCTGGTTGTTGTTGTGGAAGATCACCTTGTAAACGGGTTGGTTTGCCATTGCTGCCTCATGCGCTGATCGCGAGAACTGGTCGCATGAAAAGTCGGATGCGACCACCTGATTTCAGGGGGCGGCAATATTACCACCATCTGTCGAGAATTCCAGCCTACAACCCCCATAAAGTCTAGGTTTAAGCCAATCATATCGGTATAATCCGCAGCCCATTTTGGGATACACAGCGTGGCCAAGTGAGGCGACAGTCGACTAGCCCTCCGAGAATATTTGTGAGTAAAAAGTTATACATTAAAACCCATGGCTGCCAGATGAATGAATACGATTCATCTCGCATGCGCGATCTGCTGGGCGAAAGTCATGATTTGGTGCCCACCGACAGCCCTGAAGACGCCGATGTTCTATTGCTAAATACCTGTTCTATAAGGGAAAAAGCTCAAGAAAAGGTATTTCATCAACTGGGCCGCTGGAAGCATCTGAAACAGAAAAACCCCGATCTCATCATCGGTGTGGGCGGCTGTGTCGCCAGCCAGGAGGGCGCTGCCATTGGCAAACGCGCCCCCTATGTCGACCTCGTGTTTGGCCCGCAAACCCTGCATCGACTGCCGGAAATGATGGAAAAACGCGGCCCGGGCGGCACCCTGGTGGTCGACGTCAGCTTTCCTGAGATTGAGAAATTCGACAAACTTCCCGAACCTCAAGTCGATGGACCCACCGCATTTGTGTCGATTATGGAAGGCTGCAGCAAATACTGCACTTTCTGTGTGGTGCCTTACACCCGTGGGGAAGAAGTTTCGCGGCCGGTAGACGACGTTATTGCGGAGATTGCCCATCTCGCTCAGGGCGGAGTGCGTGAAGTTAACTTGCTGGGGCAGAATGTAAATGCCTTTCGCGGCCCCAATCACCTCGATGAAATAGTGGATTTTGCCGAGTTGCTAAGCTATGTCGCCAAGGTTCCAGGGATTGAACGTATTCGCTACACCACCTCTCATCCGGTGGAATTTTCCGATGCACTCATCGAAGCCTACGCCGAAATACCTCAGCTGGTGAATCACCTGCACCTGCCCGTACAAAGTGGATCAGATCGTATTTTAATGGCGATGAAACGCGGCCACACCGCCCTGGAATACAAGTCGAAGATTCGCAAACTACGTAAATTGCGTCCCGACATCAGTATTTCCTCTGATTTCATCATCGGTTTTCCGGGTGAATCCGAGGCTGACTTTGCCGCCACAATGAAACTCATCGAAGAGGTTGAATTCGACAGTTCATTCAGTTTTATCTACAGCGCTCGCCCCGGCACCCCAGCTTCCGAGCTACCCGATGTCACCGACGAAGAGACCAAGAAAAAGCGCCTGAAAATCCTTCAGGATCGCATTATCCAACAGGCTCAGATGATCAGCCGGCGAATGGTCGGTACCACGCAGAACATACTGGTCACCGGTGTCTCGAAAAAAGACCCTGGGCAGTTGCAGGGTCGCACGGAAAACAATCGGGTCGTCAATTTTTCAACGACAGACATGTCACTGATTGGCGGCTTCATTGACGTTGAAATTCTCGATGCCCTGCCCAATTCATTGCGCGGCGCCATAAGCCCCTCTTCCACCGTCATTTGACTGTATCGAATTCCGGTATATCCTTTAGATTCTACTTATCGCCCGCAGCGGGCCAGAGCAAATTGAACAGCGAATCAGCAAGCACACAATCGACACAGCAAAGTCTCACCCTTGAACCCAATGATGCGCGTCACCTGGCGATGTTGTGCGGCCAGTTGGACAGCCATCTGCGGCTGATCGAACAGCGCCTCGGCATCCGCATCAGTGCCAGGGGCAACCTATTCCAGCTCACGGGAACTGCGGTCAATACGGCTGCGGGTAAAGAGTTCTTGATTCACCTGTACGCCGAAATATGCCAGGGCGTCAGTCTTACACCCGAATCCCTGCATCTGCAATTGCAACACTTCTCGGGAGACCACCAGACTCAGCCAGCGGACGAGGGCACTGTAGAAGCCATTCAGGTCATTCGTACTAAACGCGGAACCATCAAACCCAGGGGTAAAAATCAGCAGGCCTATGTACGTACGGTCACCCACTGCGATATCTGTTTTGGGATTGGCCCGGCGGGGACCGGCAAAACCTATCTGGCTGTAGCCTGTGCAGTCGAAGCCCTGCTCGAAGAGCGCGTACGGCGTATTTTACTTGTCCGACCGGCGGTGGAAGCCGGAGAAAAGCTGGGATTCTTGCCCGGGGATTTAAGCCAGAAAATAGACCCCTACTTGCGCCCTTTGTATGACGCTCTCTACGAAATGTTAGGGTTCGAAACGGTGAGCAAGTATATCGAGCGCAACATTATTGAAGTGGCACCACTGGCATTTATGCGTGGCCGCACCCTGAACAATTCCTTCATCATTCTCGACGAAGCGCAGAATACAACGCGCGAGCAGATGAAGATGTTTCTGACCCGCATTGGCTTTGGTTCCACCGCCGTTATCACCGGTGACGTCACCCAGATAGATCTGCCCAAGGGCGCGCCCTCTGGCCTCACCCACGTGAGTAATATACTCAAAGATGTCGACGGTTTAGGCTTTACCTATTTCGCCAACAAAGACGTTGTCCGCCACCCACTGGTTCAGAGAATTGTGGCGGCGTATGACGAGCACGATGAACAACCCGCTGTGCTCGACAAAGGTCGACAATGAAACTAGTCGTTGAAATAGACAGCGCCAGCTCTGAACCCGCACCAGAAGAGGGTGACTTACGAAGCTGGATTCGCGCCGCACTCAGCGACCGACAACGAGACACCGAAATCAGTGTGCGACTGGTTGATATCGAAGAGATGAGTGAACTCAACCAACGCTATCGAAACAAGACTGGACCGACCAATGTGTTGTCCTTCCCGGCCGACATTCCCGCCGAACTCAATCATCCACTGCTGGGAGACATCGTCATTTGCGCGCCTGTGGTAAGGCGCGAAGCAGCCGAACAAGGCAAGCCCGAAGAATCTCACTGGGCACATATGACAGTCCACGGAACGCTTCACTTGCTGGGCTACGATCATGTGGTTGAAGCCGAAGCCGAGGCTATGGAAGCCATGGAAACAGCCATATTGGCGACTCTAAATTACCCCTGCCCTTACAGCGCAAACGCGACGCCCCTGGAGCATGTTGCCCAATGACCGAAGACCGATCAGAAAACGATTCTGAAGAGAAATCGTGGCTTGATAAAATCACCCATTTATTTTCCTCCGAACCCAGAACCCGCAGCGACCTCGAGGACGTGTTGTCTGTCGCCGCCGATAATGAAGTTATCGATCCGGACGCTAAAAGCATCATTGAGGGCGCACTGCAGGTTAGCGACATGCAAACCCGGGAGGTCATGATTCCACGATCGCAGATGGTCGTCGTCAAACACGAGTGGACCCTCGAGGAAATTCTTCCCAACATTATTAGCAGCGGCCACTCCCGCTACCCAGTGATTGGCGAGAATCCCGATGATGTTTTAGGTGTTTTGCTGGTGAAAGACTTACTACCGCAACTTCTCAATAATAACCATGAAGAGTTCAGCATCGATAATTTGCTCAGGCCCACCCTGGTTGTGCCCGAGAGTAAGCGTCTGAATGTTCTACTTAGGGAGTTTCGCGAAAACCGCAATCACATGGCCATTGTAATTGATGAGTATGGCGGCATTGCCGGCCTGGTTACCATTGAAGATGTATTGGAAGAAATCGTTGGTGAAATAGAGGATGAGACAGACGCGCAAGCGGACCGTTTTATTCGAAAAATTTCCGACGATGATTTTTTTCTCGATGCCCTCACCCCCATCGATGAATTCAACGATTATTTCGAATCGAAATTCAGTACCGAAGAATTTGACACCATAGGCGGTCTGGTCATTCATGAGTTCGGGCACATGCCAACGGTCAATGAAACCACCGTGATTGAGAACTTTGAATTCAAGGTGATCACGGCGGATCAGCGCAAGGTTAAAACCCTGCGACTGCGCCCCGTCAGTCAATAAAGCAAACTTACGGATCGACATGATCGCTAACGCCAACACTCGTTCGAGCCGGCTATTGATCGCTGTAGCAGCTCTTGCTGCTGGCTCCGGCGTCACCTTGTCTCTGGCACCTATCCACTTCTGGCCAGCGGGTATTATCAGTTGTATCGCGCTGCTCTTTTTACTTCAATCGTGTACAGCAAGACAGGCCTTTTGGCGAGGCTGGCTGTTTGGACTGGGCGTATTTGGCACCGGAGTCTCATGGGTTTATGTCAGCATCCATGTTCACGGCAATACCAATATTCCGCTGGCAGTATTCCTAACCTGTTTATTCTGTGGCGGCCTGGCACTGCTGCACGGCATGCTGGGCTGGTGCTATGCTCAATTTGTCCGCGGCTTACCTGGAGGCGTACTCATTGGCATGCCCATTTTATGGGTCTTGTTTGAGTGGTTTAGAAGCTGGTTTCTCACAGGGTTTCCCTGGCTGTATTTGGGCTACGCCCACGTCGACACCTGGCTGGCCGGCTGGGCTCCCATCGTAGGTATTTATGGGCTGTCACTGTTCTGTGTCATCACCGCAAGCTGCATTTATTTGGCATGGCGGAACCGCAATCCAAGACAGTGGTTGACCTCTGCACTGGTTTCTTTGGCCCTGTGGTTGGTGGGTGCGCAGCTGCAATCTGTGGAATGGGTCAGCCGCCAAAGCGACAAGCCGATATCAGTGGCCATTTATCAGCCCAATATTCCCCAGGAACACAAATGGGATAGGGCTTGGTATCAACCCATTTTGCAGAAGTACCAAAGCGCAACCGAATCGCTGTACGGGCAGGATATTGTGATCTGGCCAGAGTCAGCCATTCCCAATTTTTATCAACGCAGCCGCGTATTTATCGACCCCATTGCCCGGCGAGCCGCTGACAATGACACCACGTTAATCACCGGTATTCCCTTTCGCTCCGAAGAGGGTGACGCCTACTTCAACAGCATTGTGGCGCTGGGAGCCGGCAAAGGCGTCTACCACAAGCAACGGCTCGTTCCCTTCGGCGAATATCTGCCCCTGGAAAAACAACTGCGCGGCTTGATTTCGTTCTTCGATTTACCGATGTCCAGTTTTTCACCGGGACTTCCCGACCAGGCTTTTCTGCGTTCAGGAGACTACAGTGTCGCCCCTTATATCTGCTACGAAGTGGTCTATCCGGATTTGGTTGCCAGGAATGCGAGTGCTGCGGACATACTCATTACCATTAGCAACGACAGTTGGTTCGGCAGTTCCCTGGGGCCGCTACAGCACTTGCAAATGGCTCAAATGCGCGCCCTGGAAAATGGCCGCTACCTGATTCGCGCTACTAATAATGGTGTTTCCGCCATTATTGACCACCGCGGAGACCTCGTCGTACAAACACCGCAATTCGTGGAAACCACATTGAAAAGCGACGTTTTCGTGATGTCGGGAAAGACGCCTTTTGGATATTACGGCTCAACTCCGCTGCTATTGACCATTGCCCTGGTGCTGTCATTAATGGCGATGATAAAACGACGCGGCAAACCGGCGGATAGCTGAGCGTCTCTCACAAATTACTGATAGAATTCTTCTTTTTACTACTCAGTCAAAACACTACTCAACACCAAAACAAGGCTTGGCCCCGGATGGCCAGGGCATTTTCTTTCACCCCATAGCAACGAGATTTGATACCCGCGATGGACCAGCATTACAACCCGCAAGCCCTGGAGCAAAACACTCAAAAATACTGGCTGGAGAACAATAGCTTTGCTGTTGCGCCGGATGATTCCAGAGATAAGTTCTACTGCCTGGCGATGTTCCCCTACCCCAGTGGTCAGCTTCATATGGGCCACGTTCGCAATTACACCATTGCGGATGTCATCGCACGCTACCAGCGCATGCAAGGAAAAAATGTACTGCAGCCCATGGGCTGGGATGCTTTTGGTTTACCGGCTGAAAACGCTGCCATGAAGCACAATGTGCCCCCCGCCGAGTGGACAGCGGAAAATATTAACTACATGCGCGCGCAATTGCAGCGCCTGGGTTTTGCCTACGATTGGGACAGAGAATTCGCCACCTGCGACCCCGAGTACTACCGCTGGGAGCAATGGTTTTTCACTCGCTTGTTTGAAAAAGGTCTGGCCTACAAGAAAAAAGCAGAAGTGAACTGGTGTGAAACCGATCAGACGGTATTGGCCAACGAGCAAGTCGTCGATGGTTGCTGCTGGCGTTGTGACAATCCGGTTGAACGACGCGAGATCGACCAATGGTTTATTAAAATAACTGAGTATGCTGATCAGCTTTTGAACGACCTCGATCAACTGGATCAATGGCCCGAGCAAGTGCGCACTATGCAGCGCAACTGGATTGGTCGCTCGGAGGGCGTGGATCTCGATTTTGGTCTGAGTGATGGCGGCGCATTGAGCGTCTATACGACGCGGCCAGATACTTTGATGGGCGTCACTTATGTCGCGGTAGCACCACAACATCCTTTGGCGCAATCCGCGGCCGAGAACAATCCCGAGCTTGCGGCATTTATCGAGTCGCAATCCAATATCAAGGTTGCCGAGGCGGAGATGGCCACCATGGAAAAGCTCGGCATGGCGACGGGAATGTCTGTCACCCACCCACTGACCGGCGCGGAAGTACCGGTATGGATCGCCAATTTTGTACTCATGAGTTACGGCTCGGGGGCTGTCATGTCGGTTCCGGGTCACGATCAACGGGATTGGGAATTTGCTTCCAAGTATCAGTTGCCCATCGCCCAGGTGATCGTGCCCAGTGACGATGAGCCCTGTGACATCAGCAGCGCCGCCTTCACTGCGAAGGGAACACTAGTGAATTCGGGTGAGTTTGACGGCTTGAATTTCGAACAGGCCTTTGCAGCCATTGCCGACCGCCTCGAGAGCGAAGGCAAAGGTAAACGCACCGTCAATTTCCGATTGCGCGATTGGGGCGTGTCAAGACAGCGCTATTGGGGCGCACCTATTCCAATCATCAACTGCGTGGATTGCGGCGCGGTCACAGTGCCAGACAGTGATCTGCCCGTTGTGCTACCCACTGACGTCGTCTTCGATGGCTCGGGCTCTCCCATTAAAAAAATGCCTGAGTTCTACCAAACCAGCTGCCCCAAGTGCGGCGGTGAGGCAGTGCGTGAAACCGACACCTTCGACACCTTTATGGAATCCTCCTGGTATTACGCGCGCTATGCATCGGCGGGCAACAACGAGGCCATGCTGGACGACGGTGCCAATTACTGGGCACCCGTAGACCAATACGTAGGGGGCATCGAACACGCTATCTTGCATTTGCTCTATGCACGTTTCTTTCACAAGCTGATGCGCGACGAAGGTCTGGTCAACTCAGACGAACCGTTTATCCGTCTGCTGACCCAGGGCATGGTATTGAAAGACGGTGCGAAAATGTCCAAGTCCAAGGGCAACACGGTAGATCCACAATCGCTCATCGACAACTACGGAGCCGATACGGTTCGCCTGTTCAGTATGTTTGCCGCTCCACCAGAGCAATCTTTGGAGTGGGCAGACTCGGGTGTAGAAGGCGCCAATCGTTTTCTCAAGCGGCTCTGGAAGCTGGCCTCGACACATGTTGAACTGGGGCCAGTAGTCGACTTACAAAAGGCAGACCTCGACGATAGCCAAAAAGCCGTGCGACGCAAAACTCACGAAACCATCGCCAAGGTGAGCGATGATTTCGGTCGTCGACAAACCTTCAATACCGCCATCGCTGCCATCATGGAGCTGTGCAACGAATTGGCCAAGCTTGATTCTAGCAACCCGCAAAGTCGCGCCATTTTGAATGAAGCTCTGGAAGCGGTAGTGAAAATGCTCTCTCCCATTGCCCCCCACATCACCCAAGCATTATGGCAGGCACTGGGTCACCAGAGCGATTTTCTCAACGCCGCCTGGCCAACAGTAGACGAATCGGCCTTAACCCGTGACAGCATTGAGATGGTTGTTCAGGTCAATGGCAAGGTCCGCGATAGAATGGAAGTGTCAGTCGATGCCAGCAAAGAGGACATAGAGGCCAATGCCCTCACCCAGGACAACGTAAAGCGTTTTCTGGAAGGCGTGACGGTAAGGAAAGTGATTGTGGTACCGGGTAAACTGGTTAATATTGTCGCCAATTAAATTTTTATGAGACTCACTATGCAAGGTCGCAAATTCGTGCAGCTGATGGTAACCGTCGCAGTGGTCTGCGCACTGAGTGCCTGTGGATTTCAATTGCGTGGCACCGGCGGAACCAGCCTGCCCGAGTCCTGGAAGAAAATGTTTCTGTACACCAGCAACCCCAATGGTGAGTTGAGCCGGGAAATACAGAGCACCTTCTCTGCAAACGATATCACCTGGGTCGATACGGAGCTTGCCAATTACACGCTGGCAGTCGGCGGAGAACAATTTAAACAACGTAACTTATCGATTAATGCCCAAGCCAGAGCCTCTGAATTCGAACTCACCATGAGTACGGTTTTTTCAGTAAGAGATGCCGCAGGCCAACAAGTTATTGAAGCCAGCGAAGCCACTGTGGTGAAACAAATGGAAAACGACCCCAGCAATGTAGTCGGCAAGGCTGAGGAAGTACGCCTGCTGAAAACAGAAATGCGCACCGAGTTGGTCCAGCAAATATTGCGCCGCGTGGGTTATTTTGCCTCCAGCACAACACCCGGCATAAGCGCCGACATTCCATCGGACACACCCCCCAACACCCCTTGATGCAACTGCGACCCGAACAACTCGCGCGCCATCTGGAGCAACAGCTTCTTCCCATCTACATTGTCAGCGGCGACGAAACCCTGCTGATACAGGAGTCTTGCGACCTGATTCGCAAACACGCCAAGGCCGCCGGTTGTACCGAGCGAGAAGTGATCGACGCCTCAGCAAATGGCTTCAAGTGGAACGAAATTATCAACAGCGCGGCCAGTATGTCTCTCTTTGCCGAGCGCAAACTGATTGAACTGCGCGTCCCCAATGGCAAGCCCGGCGCGGAAGGCAGCAAGGCACTGTGTGAATATGTCGAAGCCGCTACCGATGAAAATATTTTGCTGATCATTGCGGGAAAGATTGATAAGCAATCAACCAACAGCAAGTGGTACAAGGCATTGGATAGTGTCGGCGGAACTATTCAGGTCTGGCCAGTGGATGTACAACAATTACCTCGCTGGCTGGAACAGCGCGTATCTGGCGCCGGGATGACCATCAGTTCCGATGCACTGAATTTACTGTGTGAGCGGGTTCAGGGCAATCTACTGTCAGCGGTACAAGAAGTTGAAAAGCTCAAGCTTCTGGCCAAAGATGGAAAAATTAGTACTGAAACAGTAACTGACTCCGTTTCAGATAATGCCCGCTACAATTTGTTCGCCATGGCCGACAGTGCGGTACAAGGCGATGCCGCCGCCAGCTTGCGCATGCTAAACGGTTTGCGCGGTGAGGGCTCTGAGGCGACTGTTGTGCTGTGGGCCCTTACTCGAGAACTGCGCACACTCTATGAGATTCAAGTTGCCTGCGACAGTGGCCAGGATATTCAGCAGGCCATGCGAGCCCATCGGGTGTGGAACAACAAGATTCCCATGGTGAAGTCTGCGCTTTCGCGCCACAACAATGCCTCGCTATCTCAGTTGCTTGCACTTGCAGCCAAGACCGATGGCAGTATTAAAGGTTTTGCCGATGGCAAGCCCTGGGACAATTTAGCAGCTCTCGTCACCGGACTCAGCCAACCAGATCGTTCTCCCGTTCTTAGTTAGTGCACCTCGGAAGTCCAACCCCGGGAAGGCATGCCCTAATATATTCGTATATTTCTATTAGCCCAAGGGCGAGAGTCGGTTTATAAAACGTCTTCTCAAGACCGTCGAGCGCATGGACGCGCGAGCCGAGGCCCCATGGATGGGTTAACGCCGTGTCTTGAGAAGACGTTTTATAAATAGACGGCAATGTGCTCGTTTAAAGCTCATAACCGGAGTTGTAAACGAGATTGGGTGGCGCTCAGATGGCTATCGATATTCTAAATTAGTTTGGGCCGCCGATTACTGCCATGTCCTGTCCAGGCACGCCGTGAACCCATCCATGGGGGCTTGACGGTAGCATTCATGCTACCGACAGCCTTGACAGGACATGGCAGCAATCGGCTCTCTCCCGAAGGTTTTCGTACTTCCATGATTTTCGTTTAGCGCTAGTTACAACGGCTTTTCAAAAACCACTATGAAACGATCCGTCTTGCCCCGCACAATCGGATTAAAGGGATTCAAACTGTGATCATCTTTCGGGTTGCGCAAAGCATCACTGCTTTCCGCAAATTTCAAACCGTATTTCTGAACATCCTGCCGCACAAACGACTCTTCGATGCGGTGAAGATCCTGAGACGCGCTGTTGCCTGTGCCGGACTTTGCCGCATGATCTACCAGCAGAAACCGGCCACCGGGTTTTAGCGCTTTCACAATTTGGCCCATAAAATTTGCCACGTCGATCTTAGGCCAGCCTTCTGCTGTGTGATACAAATCGTGATACGACATGATGATCATTGCCGCATCAAGGCTGTTCTCGCCCAGGTCCAGATTGTCCACCTCACGATCGTGACGGGTAATGCCAGGCACATCGCGATCGGCCATACGCTTACCCAAGGCCTCCTCCACAAAGTCGGTGTAAGCCTTGTTATTGTGCAACAACACTTCGCCGCCGGGCGAGACAATCCGGCCTATGAGCTCACTGTAGTAACCCCCACCGGCGAAAATATCCACCACCCGGTCGCCCGGCTCTATATTCAGCAGCGACAGCACCACTTCCGGCTTGCTGCGAGCGTCGCGTTCGAGGTCAGCTTCAAGCCTATTGGGGTTTTGCAGTGCATCCTCGATACTTCCCGCCTGCAAAGGCAGAGCGATTGCCATCAATACTCCAAGCAATAATGCTTTCATTTTTTGAACTCCTTCTGTGATGTTCGCTTTACCGACAACTGTGCTCGCATCGGGCAGACGCTAAAGTACAGCAAACATAATAGGCCCACATTGATACCAATCAAATATATAAACCTCGCTTAATTTAGCGGTCTCGTACCTTGCATTTTCAGTATCGCCAAACTACTGTATATATATACAGTTTAGTCGATGAGCCCGAAAAATGAACAAAATACTGGAACAGGTGATACAGCGCAGCGATACCTGGCGCGGCTATCGCAGCCGATTTGATGGCAATACCCGCTCGGCCAACAATGATACTCACGCGATGAGCGGGCTGCCTACAGGTTATGACACCCTGGACAAAGAGCTCTATCAGGGGGGCTGGCCACTGGGTAACACTGTAGAGCTGCTCAGTGATGGCAATGGGCTTGGCTCTATGGGGCTATTTCTACCCGCAATGACCTCGCTGAGCGAACAGGGTCGCTGGCAAGCCTTTATCGCCCCGCCCTACACGCCTTATGCACCGCTGCTGGCAGCGCGAGGTATCGACACCCGGCAAATACTGCTCATACACCCGAAAAGCCGCGAAGATTTATTGTGGAGCACCGAACAAGCCCTGCGCAGCACCACTTGCAGCGCCGTATTCAGCTGGCTGGGTGCCGGAGAATATCGCTACAGTGAATTGCGAAGATTGCAGCTGGCCTGCACCGGCAGCGATGCTCTGGCCGTGTTATTTCGCCCCACCGCAGCCGGCCAAAATCATGCCCCGGCCAGTTTGCGATTGCAAATTAGGGAGTATCGGAAAGTGCACATACTGAAGCAGCGCGGTGGCAATCAGTACATTGACGTCTCTCTGCCGCCGGCTCAGGACATTCCCGGGCAGCCACAACTTTGGGAACTGCCGACATGGCCGAATAGTAACCATCAACAAAGTCCTGCTCTGGGGGCCTAAACCCCGCACTCGGCGTGAACTAATGCGCATACAGAAGTCATACAAGCGCAAAAAACTTCGGGGAAAAGAGCCGATTGCCACTATGTCCTGTCAAGGCTGTCGACAGCATGGATGCTGTCGCCAAGCCCCCATGGATGGGTTCACGGCGTGCCTGGACAGGACATAGTGGCAATCGGCGTACCACGCTGATTTAAAACCACTATTTGAGTGTTTTTGAAAGGTTCCAGGGCGCTTGGAAGCCTGATTGGCGTTTGCAAACGCGCCGTAAACCCATCCATGGGGGCTCGGCTCGCGGATGGCCGCCCCGCACATCCATGCGCTCGACGGTTCGCCAACGCCAATCAGGCTTCCAAGCTTTAGGTCTACTGACGAAGTATTTAAAGAGTAGGCTTGTAGTGGCCGACATTTCGGTGGTCGGCATTCCGGTGACCGGCATCCCAAGGGTTAGCCATCCGAATAAACACTAGCTACTCAAGAAGATTCAGATAAGTCTCAAGATTCAGCAGATCATCGCTGCCTTCAACCAGCTGCCGGCCACCCCCATGGCTAATCTGAGCACTCGCCTTGCGAGTCACATAATCGCTGAGATCAGTAGAGCCCAACAAATCACGCAGCGTAATAAAAGCCTGCTGATTGATACTCAAGTGATCCGGATTGCTGCTAGTCATCAATATCAGCCGAGCACCCGAGTTAGGAGCTAAACCGCCTGGTGTATGGCAGTTGATGCAGCGGCTCTGAACGATGGGCGTAGAGATGTTCTGGGTAAAAAACTCCAATGGGTCAACAGAGGCTGTCTCACCCAACACAATAGCGGATAGTTCGGCAATTTCACTTTCACTGGCACCTGCGGTAATCGCATCCGCCAGGTCCTCTACAGCCGAAAAATTCAATCTGTAGTCATCCAGATGAGCGAGTTCAGACCAGGACAGAGCGTCGTTATAGTCAGTTTCATCTTTATCATTCACTTCGTCGAGAATCACTCGAGTTTTTTCACCCAACAGAGACAGCAATTCTGAATCACTCAACTGGGGAATATCATCCTTAACAGACTGATACAAAGCCTCAGTGATAGGCGAAACCACTAAGGCTCCCCTGCGCAGTTGGCTGCCTCTCATGATGGCATGCAGACTGCCAGCTACTTCTGTCACTTGGTCGTCTACGGCACCATCGGCGTTGGCGTCTTCATCACGCCCGCCCGTGGCAGTCACCAAATAAAGTTGGTTTCCTACAAAGTTGCTTCTCTCAGTGAAGAAATTCCCCAGAACAACAAGCCGGACTATATCCGCATACCCATCCCAGGCCTCCTGGGTAAAGGTAGCGATACTCGTGGCCTCATCAAATGTAGTGAGATTGTCCTGGGCTATCTCCCCAGTACGAAGCTCGGTGATAACAATCGTAGAACCCGACACAGGGCCATTCAGCTCGACGTGGTAACACGCCCCCAACGTCAACGACAGCAGCCCTGCCATACCAAACTTAATCACTTTATTCATACATATCCCGAAGCTATATCACTTAAACATTTCATTTTTGACATTCGATTCATCACTGTAGTTCCAAATTAGTTGCCCAATAACTCCCTATGAGTGATGCTTAACTTGCTGTTAATTCCAAAATCTAGTTGCTTAAATTCGTCGCACCGGATGGTGCAGCTCGCTCAATCATCGCATCTACTTTCTGTTCCAGCAATGACAGTGGCACACGACCATCTTTTAGTACCACATCGTGAAACGCCCGAATATCAAACGCATCTCCCATGGCCCTACGTGCTTTTTCGCGCAACTCCACAATTTTCAGCTTGCCTATCATATAGGCCGTCGCCTGCCCAGGCTGGGCGATGTAACGCTCGATGGCCTTGGTGGAATCTGTTCTGGAATTTGGGGTGTTCGCCACTAGGTAGTCTATAGCCTGGGCCCGGGTCCAGCGCTTGGCGTGAATACCGGTATCAACCACCAAACGACAGGCCCGCCACAGCTCCATCGCCAGCCGGCCAAAATCTGCATAGGGGTCCTGATAAAACCCCATTTCCTTGGCCAGTGACTCAGAGTATAAACCCCAGCCCTCGCTATAAGCGGTAAATGTTGCAAACTTCTGGAACTCTGGAACACCCTTAAGCTCTGCCGCAATCGCCGTCTGCATATGGTGGCCGGGCAGGCCCTCGTGGTAGGCCAGCGCAGCCATCTGATAGCGTGGCATATCCTTCATGTTGTACAAATTGGCGTAGTAAATACCGGGGCGCGAGCCATCTGCCGGTGGACCCTGGTAAAACGCTTTGCCTGCTGACTTTTCGCGAAAAGCCTCAACGCGCTTCACTTCTAATTCAGCTTCGGGCATCAGGCCAAAGTATTCCGGCAGCCGGGTAGACATCTCATCGATCAACGCGACTGCCTCTTGCAAATACAGGGCGCGGCCTTCGTCTGTACTGGAATAATAAAACTGGGGATCTTCGCGCATAAAGGCAAAAAACTCGTTCAAGGTTCCAGTAAAATCGACCTTGGTCATAATGGCTTTCATCTCACTGTGAATACGCTCGACGTGCTCAAGACCAACTGAGTGAATCTCATCGGCTGACAAATTTGTGGTGGTAAACCAGTTCAGGCGTTCAGCGTAGAACGCATCGCCATTTTCAAATTTCCAAACTCCATCGTGGACAGAGGCAATCGCCGCCTGCTTTTCCAACTCATTAATCAGGCGCAGATACGCGGGCTTCACCACTGCCACCAGCGCCTGCCTGGCATTTTCGAGCAGGGATTCACGCTGCTTATCGGGTATATCCAGGACCGCCACCTTGGCTTGAAAATCTGCCCATAAGGTAGAATCTACACCGCTATTGTCATAGGGCACACCGCTAATAATATTCCTGGAAGCCTCAATCATTTTTGGGTATTGCCAATCGGCCAGCAGAAGGTTTTTATCCTGGCGAATACGCAGTTGCTCAATCACCTGATCAAACCATACGCCCACATTGTTGAGACGCCCAATATAGGCCTGTGCATCCGACAGATCCGACACCCGATGAATATTGATTAGATTACTGGCCATCTGAGTATGCGGCCCGCGATGCTGATGAATGACAAACTTATGATGGCGAAAATCGTCGCTCGCATTCAAGCGTTGCAGTTCCTGCCGATACAAGTCGTAGGAAAACTGCAGAGACTCATCCAGTAGAGATTTATCGAATTCAGCGAGTTGCTCTAACCGCGCCTCATTGATGGCCCGGGTTTCATCCAGGTCTGCTTCGGCCACTGAATTCCACTGATCATGATTGGTTTTAATTCCGCGATAACTGGCGGTATAGGGCATCCTCGCCATGTCCACCGCGTAGTTCTCAGCTAGAAAAGTTCGGAAATCATGGGCTGTGGATTCGGCGGTTACCGCCGCTGCCGGTTCGGTGGAAGCAGTCGGTGACTCCTCCTTGGAACAAGCAGCTAGAAAACAAGCTGTAACACCCACTGCGACTAAATGCTGTACGTAAGTTTTCATTGCGATACCTCCATGCAATATCCGATACCATCTACCGAACCGACTATTGACCAGCTACAAAACCGGTGGCGAGGTAAATATTGAGCCAATGGCATCAATAATTCTAGCTTCTCCAGCGTTTTGGTGTGGACAAATTTGCTGAATTCACCAATACTGTATATATGTACAGTATTGGTGAATTATCATGGGGATAATGCCCCCGCTAAACTTCGGTAACGCGCGGGAAGCCAGCCCGTGAGCCTGTGGCTGTGCCTGCGTTTTGACCAGCTTCCTCTGCAATGCCTGAACCGCAGCGAAGATCAACCGGTGGTCGTGCTGAGCAAGCAGCGAGTACTGCGAGCCAACGATTGCGCCGCAAGCCTTGGGATCAAAGAGGACATGGGTACTGCCACCGTACGCGCATTAGCAGATGAAGGGTCTATCGTACTACTGGAGCGAAACACTCAAGCAGAACAACACTGCCAGGCGCAACTATGCTGCTGGGCTTACAGCATCACACCCACACTTTACAGCTATCGCGAAGATTGCCTGCAACTGGAAATTGGCGGTTGCCTGACACTGTTCAAGGGTTTGGATGCCCTACTCGACACTGTGGCCACAGGCATGCGAAGCCGGGGGTACCGTGTGCATTGCGGGCTAGCACCAACACCCAAGGCGGCGTGGTTGATGTCTTTTGCCGACAGTGAACTCGCCATGGATATTCAGCAAGACCTCAAAGCCCGTCTCGCCGGTTTACCCCTGAATTTACTGGATGATTTTTCCGGTATCGTAGACTCTCTGCGCCGCGCCGGCCTGCACACTCTAGGCGATATTTTGTCACTGCCCACAGCTGCACTGGGGCGGCGCTGCGGCAAAAACTTTACGCATTTTTTACAGCAACTCCTGGGGCAGCGCGAAGATCTGCAACCGGATTATCAACCGCCGAAGGAATTCAACGACGAGTACTGGTTCGGTTATGAAGTGAAAGCCAATGCCGAATTACTGCCGGCTATCAAACTACTGCTGCAGTCACTGTGCCAGTTCCTGCGCAACACACAATTGCAAACCGATGAAATCCAATGGCAGCTGCGCAGTATAGACGGCAAGCTAGAACCTATCATTGTGCGCAGTGCCAGCAGCCACAGTTATTGGGAGCGCTGGTATCAACTGACCTGTATCCGTATCGACCAACTGCAATTAGACAGTTCTGTAGAAGGCATTGCTCTGCAGTGCCCAAACTTACGCGCCGGCGAATTGGAAAGCCTCGATCTATTCAACCCGAACAATCAACGCGAGCCTCTGAACAGTTTGCTGGATCGTCTGCGCAGTCGACTGGGGCTGCAAGCGATTGAAAAGGTCGGCTGTAGAGACGAGCATCTGCCGGAGTTTGCGTTGCATGTCGATAATGACATCCGCAGTGGCGACCAGGATACCTCACAGCTGTGCGCCCAGCGGCCTTTTTGGTTAATGCCCCAGCCACAGCCCCTCAAACAGTACGGTGAACACCTCTACTGGAACGGCGCCCTAAACCTGGTTTATGGGCCGGAACGTATTGAAGACAACTGGTGGCGCGAAGCTGCCAGCCGAGACTACTACATTGCCGTAGACAGCGGCGGCCAGCACTACTGGGTGTTCAATGATCGCCTGGCCCAGCGCGGGCTGCCCCAGCGAGGGCTGCCCCAGCAAGGGCTGCCCCAGCATGGGCTGCCCCAACTCACACACTGGTATATCCACGGTATTTTCGCCTGAGTCCGACGAGGTTTTAACAATTCTTTACCCGACACGGGCGGTACTTTACGCAAATATTTGCTCCAATGACATCGGACAACACACACGGAGAGATCCAATGAAAGCAATCGTCACTACCCCTATCGCTATAACACTCGGTTTACTAATGGCAGCAAGCACCGCGTCCGCCGAACGCCCAGGAGTCAGAGCCGACAGCGCCAAGGCTGAACACCGCCTTCATGTACAACGAGAATTGGGCCTGAGCGAAGAGCAAGCCGCCCAAATAAAGGCAATACGCGAAAGCGGCGGCAGCCGCGAAGACATCGACGCGCTATTAACCCCCGAGCAACAAGCTAAAATGGCATCGATAAAAGAAAGTCACAAAGGCTTGCGGGAGAAGCGCATCGCCAAAATGCAAAAACGCCTGGACCTGAGCGAGGGTCAAGTGGAAGAAATTCGGGAGATTCGCGAAAGCGGAGGCACCCGCGAGGATGTTCTTGCGATTTTGTCTGAAGAGCAAAGAGCGAAAATGAAGCAAAAACGTCGCTCACTCAGCACAGGAGGATAGTGAGATACCAGCAATCACACAATGCGCCTGAGCGAACTATCCAAGCCCAGGCGATCCATTCAAAACCAGCGCCCAGCTTAGGCTAGAAAAGCTAGCCTAAGCTCACTTTAGTATTGTGAAAAATCAAATGGTAGAATCCACTGCAAAGAACATAAAATAATAAGACAACAGTAGAATAATGACCGCTCTACAGCAGCAAGCCGCAGACAACTCTGGGTTTTCACAGGATGATATCGAAAGGCAGCTGGATTCGGCCTATGTCGAACAGCTCAAACCTGTCTTAATACTGGCTTGCATTTACTACTTTTGCCTAGCCTGTGTTCATCTATTTGTTTCTCAAGACGAAAGCGGACTGTTACTGGCCGCGGTAGTTGCACCAATCTCGCTAGTTAGCGCAATTGGCTATTATCTACTGAGAAATCAATTGATGGATTCTGCTTACAGCCACCTCCTGGGCGCGATTCTAGCATTGGGTCTAATCACCGAAAACTATGTTCAAGTTTGGGTAACTCGATCACCCGAGCTGATTTCGGACTTACTGATGGCAATCATGGTGTTTGGAATTCTCACCTTGCGCCGCTGGGTGTTCATCTTAGCCAATGCCGCTTTGTTCTCACTACTAGTGGTGGTATTACTCACCATAGATGAATTTCGCCAATACTACGAAGACCCGTATCGAATCGTGATCATGGTGTCTGCACTATTGCTCAGCACAATCATCTTCGAACAGCGTCGCAATGCTACCCAGGAGCATACAAGATTGCGCATGATCGACCGCGCCAGGGCTCAGCATCTGGAAGAGGCAAACGCCACCAAAGATCAATTCCTTGCGTCGATGAGTCACGAGTTGAGAACGCCATTAAACGCCATTATGGGCTTTAGTCAGATACTAAGCAGAAAGCAGGAAATATCCCCGGAAAACCAGGCGATGCTGGATGAAATACTGTCCGCCAGCAACCACCTTCTTTACTTGATCTCCGAAGTACTTGACCTCTCGAGGCTTCAGTCGGATAAGCTGACTATCAATAGGGAAAAAGTTCTACTGTCTTCGCTGTGTAAAGAGAGCATGGATTTTGTCGCTCATATGCAAGATGAGCTAGAGATATCGACTAGCTGCACTATTGACCCTGATTTGGAATTAACGACCGTTTTCACAGACCCAAGCAAAGCGAAGCAAGTCATCGTGCACCTGTTAAGCAACGCCATAAAATACAATCGAATAAACGGCAGCGTCGAATTATCCCTAAAACAAAAAGACGAGAATCACATCTGTGTCGTGATTGAAGATACCGGTGCGGGAATCGCTGAGGAGGAGCTGAAAAACCTGTTCGAGCCTTTCGACAGACTCGGCCGAGAGGGTTCCACTATATCCGGTTCGGGCATAGGTCTGTCAATGAGCCAAAAAATTATGCAGTTGCTTGAGGGTGATATTGGGGTGGAGAGCGAAGTCGGTTCAGGCACGAAATTCTGGGTAAATTTTCCGATTTCAGAAACCTGAACCAATGCAGTGAGAACTTATCCGAAAAGTCCCGCTCTCTATCCTACAGCTACAGACGCGTGAAAACGCTTTAGGCTTGTTCGCAACGCTGTTTAAGGGCCTTGAGTAGTGTTTCGTAAGTATTACTGTGAGCCTTGGCACCATTGAGCCTAAACATCACTTTGGTTAACAGGCTGTTAGATTGTACCTGGCAGTGGTAGGAGGCTATAGTCTGTTCGCCATCTGCGTCGAAACTCCATATCCCGGTACCGAGCATAGCTCCTTCGATATAGGATTCTTCGATCCTCTTCCCCACAACAACCCTATCGATCCGCCGAGTAAAGCTGCTGAGAATAAGCGGTGGATAACCATAGCGGTGTTCAACCTCAACACCTTCGGCGATTTGATCGGAATCTCTAAGCGTGCAGCGATAGATGGGTAGCCAATCAGTGATGTTGGCGTAATCTGCAATCACCGCGTAAACGTCCTCAGGCTTCGCATTGATTTTAATGCTGTCTACCACATCGATGGATGACACTTTACAAAATACCTGTATCTTTTTGGTTCAAACTCAGCGTATTTTTTTCCTTCCAATATTCCTGGACACCCTCCTTGCCTTTGTTATCAGCCCATTTTCGAAGCGTCGGTCTTTCACCTTTCATTTCAAAGAAGGGAACGGCATAGCCGCAGGAACCCTGCACCAGATCAATTTTCAAACTAAACAATTGCCTGGCACTCACATAATCCGGGAAGAGCTTGGCGAGATCAGACCAGCCGCTATCACGGGTATGCAGCACCTCGGCTTGACCGTACATCCGCAGTATAAGAGGCTGTTTATCAAACGAGCAGAACATGACTGTCATACGCCCGTTTTCAAGAATATGTGCTGCGGTCTCGTTGCCGCTTCCGGTGAGATTTAGCCACACCACATTGCTGTTATCGATAACACGAAAACTATCCATACCCTTTGGCGAGACATTGATATAGCCATCATCGGCAGCAGTACCGACAAAGAACAGATGTTGGTTCTTGATAAATTCGATGTGCTGGTCTGTCAGTGCTTCATATCGATCAGACATTTGGGATATCTCCTATAGGTGTAGTAGAACAATACTAGCTAGCTGACCTCTCTTGGCGCAAACATAATGATCGACATTCACAAGCCGCTGTTCTACTCATCTTCGTGGGACACTCTGACAAAAAAATCACCGCCCGAATCAACGTGCACATCGAATCCAATAGGTCTGCAACATACCTGACAATCTTCTATATAGTTCTGCTGCTCAACAGAACAATCGATCAAGACCTCGATCGTTTCGCCGCAGTAAGGGCAGTCTACTTTGGTCGCATCAACTTGATTCAATGCGGCCTCCAGGATTAGGGCTGAAAAAGTGCATTACTGTGCGTCTTCTTCAACAAGTAATACGCGAATCTTATCGTCGTTAAACTCAATCACATCACCTGAAACAATTTTTTTCCTCTTTCGGGTTTCCACAGCTCCGTTTACCGAAACCAAACCCTCGGCCACCACCGCTTTCGCTTCACCACCACTGGGAACCATTCCCTCAAATTTCAGAATCTTGAATAACTCTACCGGCTCCCGATCAATTTCTACATCCCTCATAGGCTAATAAACTCGCTTAAATTTGACTGTGGTTAGTTGTCGGTCGTCTGTTTGTAAATTTGGAAACCCCGGGATATATAATTTGGTAGTGCTGAGGCGTGATCCAGCGTACACGTGTTCACGGAAACCCTTCGGGTTCCCTCCCAGCCCCAGGCATTATCAATGGCATGAGATAAAAAGTAGCTGCCAAAGCCCTTGCCAATAAAAGCCGGAGAGAGTCCAAAGTAAGCGATCTCAACGGAGTCTTCCGATTCCCGGGACAGTTCATAGTAGCCGGCAATCGACCCCTGGGAATAAGCCACCCATGTTCTCAGGGATTCAACTTCGCTATAGGAACGCCACTGCTCCTTTGACCAGGACAGTTTATCAAACCAGCTCCACTCCTCACCGATAAATTGATAGAGAAATCGATTCACCTGATACTGTTTAACCTCTGCCTCAAACACATCAAAACTATCCGGCTTAACAGTGTCTGCCGAATCTGGCGGTGTGGTCATCTCCAAATAGTAGACGGTAACTTCAGGCATAGTTTTGCTCCTGTATCGCTTTCACTGCCGAATAGGTAGAGACACAGTAGGGAACCATATAGGTCAAGAGTATCTGAACAACTCGATCCATATTCAAAGACAGTTGAACAATAGCCGGACCATGATTAATGAGCGCCAGCAAAGAGCCCACTATCAGCGAAACTTTTACAGCCGATCTTACCACTCTGCCCGAGCGCGCCAAGGCCCAAAAGCCAATGGGTAAATCCGTCACGTCGACTTCATTCTTGGGGCGGGGCAAATTGCGCAAACAGCTGTTCGCCTGTCATGTTTGTCGTGTCGTTATCGAAAGCGTAATAGTGCGGTTTGGCATCGATAAAAACCTGACTTTCAAAAACCAAATCACTGTCTTCATTAAAAAGCCCAACCGGTATCATATACTGTTGAGTTTCCATTAAACGATAGAACAAGTGGCTGCCACATTTACCGCAAAAGCCTCTATCCGCCCACTCGGATGAATCATAGACGCTGATATTCTCTTCACCGGTAAAGGAAACATCAGAGCCGCAGTCGAGCTCCATGAAAGGCCCGCCACCCCATTGTCGACAGGTTTTACAATGGCAGGCGCCCACTTTTCCCGCAACATTCTGCGCCGTAAACGTCACGGCACCACAGACACAACTTCCCGCTCTCTGCCTGGAATCTGACATACTTAAACCTCTGTTTTACTGACTCATCACATAACCACCGTTAGGTGACAATACCTGCCCGGTCATAAACTTAGCTTCCTCGCTGGCCAAATACACTGCAGGCCAGGCTATATCATCGACATCTCCGAATCGATTCATGGGTGTTTGTGCTTCGATCAGCGTTCGCATCGCATCGAAAGGCGCTGTCATATCGGTATCGATAAAACCCGGCGCAAGCGCATTGACTCTGATGCCACGAGACACCACCTCGCGGGCAAGCGAACGGGTGAATCCCATAATGCCAGCCTTCGCAGCACAGTAAGATGTGCCCACTCCACCGGTTGAGCCCATGATCGACCCCATATTAATAATACAGCCGGAAAGCTGTGGATTCATGATCTTCAGCGCTTCTCGAGAGCAAAAAAATGTGCCATTGAGATGCACTCCAATCATGCGATGCCAATCTTCATCAGTCATTTCAACCGTGTGGTCGAAATGCGTTTCGACGACGCCCTTGGACTGTCGCTCTTCCATCTGCTTAAAGGGGATTTCGTTCATTTTTCGAATTGAGTCGTCATCGCCACTGGAAAACGCAATGCCGGCATTGTTCACCAGAATATCGAAGCGATCAAAATCGGAGGCCACTTTTTCGAACATCGCCTTCACTGCCGACGAATCTGATACATCTGCCAGTATGACAGTACCGCCGACCTCCGCAGCGAGACTTTGAGCAGCATCACTATTGATATCATTGATAATCAACTGCGCGCCTTCCTGGTGAAAACGGCGAGCGATCTGCCCGCCTAGCCCCGTGCCCGCACCGGTAACAAGTGCAATTTTTCCCTGTAATCGACCCATGCTAGCCCCTGATAATCCTAAGTGTATTTCTCAGCCCCGCGCTCATTGGCGGCAGTATTAACCTCTGTCAAAAACCACAACAGGAATCTGACGCTGTGTCGCCGCCTGGTAATCCGTATAGGGCGCATAGTAGTCGACCATCAAACTCCACAGCTGTTCTCGCTCATCGCCTTCGGCCACTCTGGCTACCGCCTTAAATTCATCGTTGGCCACTTTCAACTCAACCTGGGGATTGGCTTCGAGATTTAAATACCAGGCAGGGTGCGCAGGTGCACCGCCTTTAGAAGCGATCACACAATAACCGCCGCCTTCAACAGGACGATAAATCAGTGGAATTTTGAGCGACTTACCCGACTTGCGGCCCGTCGTGGTCAGCAGCAGCGTGGTGAGCATACCTTCACCGCCTGCCATACTCGCGTCCCAGAGATGGCCCGCTTCACCGTCGGCGAGGTAAATCTCTACATGTTGTTTGATCCACGGTGGCAGTGAATCGGGAATATTGTTTTCGGTCATAGTTCTTCTCCAGAAATAGTGTCGGGTAGATTAGGTGCCAATAATGATCAGGCTGTTAAGTAAAGTATCAGGACTGCGTAAACTGTAAACAACACAGACAAGGTTTTAAACCACATAGGTTTCAAGGCCACAAGTAACATTAAAATACCACCGATCAGTGGTATGGCAAGCGATGCCAACCAAGGATTGCCGAACAGCATCACGTTGACGTAAGGCCCAATACAAAAATACCCTAACATGGAAATTGCAGAGCCGCGCCCTAGAGAGCGACTATGCGCAAGGAAATTCAGTTCTGAATCATCAGTGATATCGTAGTCTTCAATCGGCAGTGCCAACTCCGCTGCGCCATAAACAAATATTGCGCCAATCACCAGGGCGAAAAAGTCCTGAATTTCCCACTGCGAGAACGACCGCAGCTCCCAGCCGACCCACCACAACTGTAAAATGAAGAGCAAGACACACGCACCCCAAAGGCCCGTCGCCCAATGAAAAGTAACGCGCCGATGGGCTCGAATGAGTGCGGCCGCACCGCTGAGCAATCGAGTAATTGCCAATCCCAGAATAATCGAGACGGCAATAAAAACATATTCGTGCTGGGTCATTCGACCGAGTGATCAGCGCTGTGTGTAAGCAGTGCCACCTTAATCAAAAACATGGGGACAACCACCGAAATCATTGAAGCCAGGATCCCATCGCTTCACATCGTTGGCTCTGCGCCAACGACCGTGAAAAAACTCCATCAAACAGAACCCCGAATCCAGTTTTACCATAAAAGTATCGTGCTCTTTCACTTTACTATAAGTGGGATACTCAACCGCCTCACCCCACGTGATACCGCCACGAGACTGACCATAATTCTTCCAGAATTGTTCAATCGTCACCCACTCCTGGACTTGAGAATCCCAAGCCTGCGGTTGTTTTCCCGATTGTATTTCACCGTGTCGATAGGACTGGGCCTTAAGTGGTGTCGAAATGAGCGACGCAATTGCTATAAACATTAAAATCCGAAACATGGGGAATACCTGCGTGTTATTGTTGTTGAAAGAGTGAAGTCACTGTCAAGCTAACTCTTATTGTGAGCGCTTGCGGCTGCGTATATCCAGCAGCTGCGACCCGAGGCCATGGTCGCCGAGATTCGTTGATAATCATCCACCTCATAGTCATCCGCCTGGAGCAGTTCTTCCTCGGTTATTTCGAATACCGTTCCGCTTACCGCATCTTCACTATTTCCAGTGTAGTTCAGTATGAGATGAACATCCTTACCGCTTTCCCTAATCACACGTTCATCCGTGATCAGAATCTCACCCAGCACATATCCAGGCAGAGAATCTGCTTGACCGTTCAGTTCTCTGCCAAAGTTGGATAGTTGCACATTCTTTTGCTGCAGTGTTCCGTAAGAAAAAAGAAGCTCCATCGCCTGCCCTGTTTTTATTGAATGCTATTAGTGACTACCCAAAAAAGGCCCTTGCCGGATGTATTCACGCAATTCGATCTGGTCGACCATAAATCGCGCGAGTTCAGCCGCACGCAAACGAAAAGCAGGCGGTGATTTAACTGAAACGAGCGCGGGTGAGACAAATGGTTCGGGATCTATCAAGGGAGCCCGCACCAATGTCCAATCCGCCGTGCTATCTGCGAGCACAGCATATTCTGCCTGCTTGTCCTTCAACACGTCGTTCAAGCCGAGTCGAACAAGGGTTCTAATCCACCAGCCCAACAGATTGCGATTATCGCCTGGAATAACTACCCCGCCACCCGACACCAAAAGATACTGTGAAATATTCTGATTCTCAATCTCTCGCAAAACGTTCGTGGTTACAGCGGTGCTAACAAACTTGGCTGCGTTTCCATCTGCTTTCACCGGGCCGAGAGCGCTGATCACAACATCACTACCATTGAGCAGTTGCCGAATGACCTCGGGATTGCGGGCATCCCCCTTTACAATTGAAATTCGATCACGGTATTCATCGAGCTTCGCCGGTGTTCGCGCCAAAGCGCGGACATCATATCCACGGGACAGGGATTCCTGAATAATAAATCGTCCCACCATTCCAGTAGCACCCAGTAGCGCGACCGTATGATGCTTTTGCTCCACCGTGCTGTGATCGAGCTGAGACACAACCGATGTGCCCGGAGATGCGCAGGCAAACAGCAGCCCCAACAGAGCGGTAACAAACGCTCTAGAGGCGATTTTCTTGATGATGGCATTATTCATATCTACTAGGCTCTGTTAGCTCACTGACGCGGCAGCGGCTGGATAAGTAGGCAGCTTGAGTATCTCCGCCGCCTGGGCGGGAGTGGCAATAGGTCGCTCGTATCGCTTCGCGAGCGCAACGACCTCCTCGACAAGTTCAACATTGGTGGGAGTACGACTACCTTCATAAGGCTCTAGCCCCACCTGTACGTGACCGCCAAGTTGTATCGCTTGTTCTGCGATTCCGCAATCCACGCAATCATCACCAAAGCTCGACACGAGCCAAGGTAAATCACAACCCTCTAACATACCTAAATAGGCGTTGAGACTCGCGGCGGTTGGCGGCATACCAAAAGGTAAGTGATCTGCACCAAAGTAGAACTTTAACATTCCACCCGGTGGTAATTTTCCGGAGCGATAGTAGGCGAGAATAAACTTCAGAAAACTGGGCTCAAAAATGGAAATACTCAAACCGATATTGAGCTCACGACAGGTTTCAACATAGTAGCGCGAATCGTCCATGTCATTGCGATAAAGGTAGGTGCTACTCGCAAAAATTCCCTCTTCGTCTAGAGCCGACAGATTAAACGTGCCCGGGTCGCACAAGCCCTGGGTCAAAAGGCCCTGCTCAGCCATTTCAACAATATGACGATATCGAACCTCAACCGGCACACCTTCCTGACCCACCGGCATGGTTGGGGTCAAAATGGCATCGGGACGCAAGTTAAGAAGTTTACGCCATGGACTGGCGTATTTTTCGACATCCAATGCACCGCTCCCACCGAAAATCGCTTCATCGGTATGGTTGTGGACCAGCGCTGCACCGGCCTCCATGCACGCTACGGCATCGCTGACAATTTCCTCGTCGCTGTAGGGGACATTGGGGTTGCTCAGCTTACTGGTGGCGCCATTTAATGACACCTCGATGATAAGTGGTATTTGCGTCAGATCAACAGGCTGCGACATTTGTACCCCTGAATACTTTTCTCTATGACTAATGACTCATTGCTCCACCGAGAGGTGAGCGCCACGGGTGGCAAAGTTCTCCGTGTCATCTCCAACATCATAATAAGCGCCCTTTTCGTCCAGATAGATATGGGCGACCAGAGGGAGGCCGACATCGCCATCAACTGAACCGGCAAAAATACTGATCCGATCACCGCTATCAGGCTTCCAAAAAAGGGAGCAACCGCACTGCTGGCAGAACCCTCTTTGCGCTTCGGATGATGCTCTGTACCACTTTAAATGGCTACCGGGTTGTATCTCCAGATCTTCCGGTCGAACTGACGTAGACGCCGTGTAATGGCCGCTGGACTTTCTACACTCGGTACAATGGCAAGCAATAATATCCCGGAGCTTACCGTTCGCGCTGTATGTAACATCACCGCAGATGCAACTTCCCGAAATCCTAGCCATAGCTTCCCCCTCTGAAATTCAATCTATCAGCTCCAAGCAAACAGCCGGCAGCGGCGGTGCGAGACCCACAGATTGGTAGAACCGAAGAGTTACTCGGAGTTTAGTTCACCAACTTAAGATCACCCGTCACCCGATCGATATCAGGGATCGTAGCAGGCCCAATACCAACGCACGTCATGGTACCAGAGGCAACCACAGTTCTCCCTGCGTCTCTTACCAGGTGCGCCGGAAGATTGGCATCCATAGCCAGTTTGTAGTACTCCATCAGAAGTTCATCACTGGCAACCGCTAGCACAACCTTCGGCATACCTAGCTGCAACCAACCTCTTTGATCCGCAGTATTCGCTGCCAGAAAGCTCGCTACCGATGCATGCGCGACTTGAGCCGCCAACTTCCCCCGGGGTAGAGCCAGTGATTCATTGACCAAAATAACCTGTTTCATATTCCAATATCGGCCTGTGAGCAGTGGTAAGTGGGCATCAACTGGTTGTTCAAAACTGGGTGATTTCGGGCCATTCCATGATTCCCACTAAATGATAAATTCCGTGGGTTTAGTGTAGGCTATTTTCGCCGTTTATTGCATTGTCCAGTTGCAACTATCGAGCAATCGCAACTATCTAGAGAGTTGGGCAATCTCTGCGGTCTTTATCTCGTAGAGCTCAATGACGTTGCCGCTGGGATCGCGCCCGTAAATCGCCGAAGCATCTTCACCAAAGTGGACAACCTCCCCAACAAATTCCATTCCAAGGTCGCTCAAACGGTCATACTCCGCCTGGATATCGTCAACTTGCAAAGCAATATGCGGATAACCATAGTCACAAGGTCTGGAGCGCAGATCCTGGGGTTCCGGGTTGTTATATTGCCATAGCTCAACAAAGGCATTAGGTGTCTTTAGCATTGCCATCTTGGCCTTGACGGCGTCCAGGCCGATGGCCCGATTAGCCATAGGATCGTTGTCGAAATCGCTGCGCTGAACAACTTCAAAGCCAAGGGCCTCGGTATAGAACTTCAAAGCCTTGTCGAAGTCGTTCACACCTATGGCGACGTGATGCAAGCCTACTATCATCGTGTTCTCCTTATAGCGTAGTGATCAAAGCATTGGTCAAAAGCATGGCAGTTTACTTTCTTCGAATCTGCACTAAGGTCCAGGTGCACCAGAGTCATTTTCAATCGAAGCTTGATGATCTTCTATAACCTTGTAAAGGGGGAAATCAACCCAGGTGTCATTCAGATAGTTCAGCTCCGGGACTTCTTCCTTCGGATCCACCAGGAGGTTGTAGACACTCGGATAGGCCATCTTTCGAATCGCATAACTATCCTTATCCATCTCCTTTAGCAGCAACTTCCAGTTGCGCCACTTCACCCCAAAAAGTTCATTGCCGATGTAAATGATGACAGATTCTCTAGCTGATTTTTCCGATTTACCCATCAGAAAATCAGATTGATCCACACCGTCCATAACTCGATCTTTGGGAAGGTCGGCGCCAATAATTTTCGCGACGGTGGGGAATAAATCAATCTGATGCATAATTTCGTTCGACACTTGCTTAGCCGGAATTTTTGCCGGCCAGCGGATCAGAAATGGGACGCGTAACGAACCCTCATAGGGAGAAAACATGCCACTCCGCCAGGGGCCGGTGAATCCGAAGGATCTCGGCACACCTTCGCGGCCATTATCCGAGGTAAAAATAAATACAGTGTTTTCCTTAAGGCCCAGCTTGTCGATGGTCTCCAAAAGCTCGCCTACATAGGCATCTGTCTGTGCCAAAACGTCGGCAAAGCTGCCATTACCTGTCTTACCGTAATAGTCGGGATGCGGATCAACCGGCTCATGGGTTTGCGTATAGGGCAGGTAGGCAAAAAACGGCTGCTTGGCTTTGGCCTTGCGCTTGATAAAATCGATAGCCTGATCTGTAATTTCCCGATCGATGGTTCGACGCTTGGCGCGATCATAGACATCCAACTGCTTGGGCTTCTGGCCTCGTTTTGCCGACATAACATGAGTAAACACGGCGCTTGGATGGCTGCCCGGGGTAAAGCTATTGCTATCTGGCCAGAAGGCTCGATCTGAAGATCTGGGGATGCCAATCCATTCGTCGAAACCCTGGTCTGTAGGGTAACGCCCTTCAGTGTCTCCCAAATGCCACTTCCCAAAAATACCCGTTGCATAACCTGAGTCCGACAACATCTCGGCCAGGGTAACCTCCCACTTGGTAATCCCGTACCAGACACCTCGGGGAGGTCCGTCAGGCCGCTGCCGAGTGCGAATACCGTAGCGCCCCGTCATCAGAGCCGAGCGTGACGGTGTGCATTCTGCTTCAACGTTAAAATTAGTCAGCTGGAAACCATCGGCGGCAATGCCATCAATATTGGGAGTGGCGGCTCCGCGCAGTACCCCTCCCCCATAAACACCAATCTCGCCGTAGCCAAAATTGTCCATCAAAACCAGAACGATATTAGGTTTACCGTCACTTTGTGCGACGGTGGTGAGTGGAACCACCAGTGTGAGAATCAATAAATGGCCCAATTTTTTGATACTTCGAACGGACTGGAACATGTTGAACTCCCTGAGGTCTTCAGCTTTATTTTGTATCAACTGCCGCGCAGGCGCTACCTATAAGAACGCCCCACCCACTCTTACAAATGAAGCTCCATATCATGACGATGCATGCCCGACCCCCATCCGTGGTCAGTCACCGAGATGACTTCAGCGCCAAACTTTGCAAAGAATGGGGCGGATTTATGGCTAGCAGCAATATGCACCAGGTGCCTGTCGGCGGCGAGAGCCAAACTCGAAACCCTCGTCATGATTGCCGATCCGATACCCCGACCCTGTGAACTGGGATCCAGCAGAATCCAATTCAAATCTTTAGCTTTCTCGCCTCTGTCGAATACCCCAAACGCACCCATCACTTTTCCCGTCACTTCACACAGTTCATACCCTACGGGACAAGTGTCTAAAAAAGCCAAATAGTCAGCTCTTTCGTTAGGGGCGAAGTATTCGGGGCAATTTGCGTCAAAGATAGTTAGGCAAGCTCTTTGATCAGCCTTGGTGTAGGGGCGGAATGTTAGTTCTTGTGACATAGCCCTATTCCTGTTGCTTCTCCAATGCGAAGTATCCTGACGGCTAGCAATATCTCTAGTCTGGATCGCCGGGCAGCGCAATCTGCTTTTGCATATTGTGGCTTACGGTTTGGTAGCCGAGACTATTATACAAATCGATAGCTGCCGAATTTTGGTTGAAAACGTGAAGTCGTAAACTCGTCGCACCCAAGCCTGCTACTAGTTCTTCTAAGATGCCAAGCGCCAATTTTGCATAGCCTCTTCGCCTGAACGCCGGATAGATTTCAAGGTCATAGATAAAGCCCGATAGGTTTCCGGAATGGTCTTCGATCTTTACCCAAATATGACCCAGCTTAACGTCACTGCCTCCGTCAACAATATTAAACAGATAGTTATCCTTCGTTAAATTTCCGTCAGGCAGTAACGATGCGTGAACACTCTTGGAAAGTGCCAGAGATTGAGATTCTTCCCACCGGCCTGAGTCAACATTGCTCTTGGCATAAACCGGTATTGCGATTTGAATATAATCAGAAAACGATTCTTCGTTCATTGCTTTCAACAATACCTTCATAGCTTTGTCGTGCTCCAGTAGACCCAGCACACAATCATCTGCTCCGCGGTTCGATATCTTTCAACGAACTGGAAAACGCCTCAATTTCTTCGCTACTGTACTTCGTGTGAATCCGCAGAGTTGAAGCCGCCTGGTGTGCCAAACTTATACCGGCTCTGCGCTCTGTTATTGGCCGAATCGGTCTCGCAACAAACCCACCACCACAATTTGGACATACATTCGCTAATACGTTTTCAACACAGGTAGAACAAAAAGTGCATTCGTAGGTGCAGATACAGGCTTCCATAGAATCTGGTGGAAGATCCCGATCGCAGAGCTCACAATTTGGCCTAATCTCTAACAACGGCTAAACACTCAACTTCAGTTCTTGCCCCTAAGGCCAAACCATTCGTACCAAATGCGCTACGTGCCGGGTAGGGTTTTTCAAAAAATGTCGCATAGACTTCGTTGAAGATAGGCCACTCGGACATATCCGACAACATCACTGTACATTTAACAATATCCTTCATTGATAGGCCGTTGGCCTCCAAAACCGCCTTTATATTATTCATTGTTTGCTCGGTCTCCGCTTCAATACCGCCTTTTACCAGAGACAGTGTTCCTGGCACGGAACCAATTTGACCAGAGAGATAGAGGGTATGACCAACACGGACAGACTCGGAGAAAGGTAACTCCATATTTTTTGCCAGGACTGCCCCGGAGTTATTAAATTCAACCATTGGCATTGTCTCAGCCAAGGATTCAACTGGCGATAGAATGCCAATAGTAAAAATAGCGGTGATTAGTATCGTTTTCATTTTAAGCCTTTTTTCAGTTGTAAGTGTGAATTGTTCAGTGCACTAGATAGCATGTGCTTCTATTCTGACAATTGGGCCTGCGATACGAACGCGAGCATGCTGGATGCAACCGATAGGATCTCGATTTGTCACGAGTACGCTGCGTAGATGTGCTCGTCGTAGAATGTACCGCGTAAGTATATGAGTTTTGCAACGACACTGCTTGCGATTCCTTTTCCCCAGTGCGGCTCCCCAAGCCAATGCCCCAAGATGTTAGGCGGACCACGCTCTCAGTTATTCGGCTTCCAGGCTCCAGGACTTCCACATAAACCACACACTAAGCACCATGGTAACGATAAGAACTAGCGCTACAGTTTCAGGTATATAGGTAACATTCGCACTTTCGCTAGCACCTGGCATATCTGACCGTCCACGGTCACCCCAATATCTTGCGGTGTTGTTGAAATTGTAGATAGTTAGAATGGTGAGAGTTTGTATTACCAAGTAAAGGCTATTCCCTAATAGAAATTGAGCCTTACTCAATCGGCCTGCCGCTATATAGGCCGCAACAAGATAGGCACTTAGAAGCGCGATAAAAATCGATATATAGGCCGCCGAAGTCGAATAGCTACTCTGGGCCAGGTCGAGCATTTCGTAGGGTGTCATTATCTATTCCACGTCTAGGTTAGCAAAGATTAACAGATACTATGATTGTGATTTATCTTAGTGGGCTCGAAATCACTTCGCGCTTAGGAAAACGTCGGCGAAACAGCGCGGCGGCTTTGACGTTCCGTCGCGCAGGGAAAGTACTGCCGGTTCCTGTTATGCGTCTTCAAAAGTTTCCTGCCTGGGGGCAGCTATGCCGTGCTCACACCATTCAGCTCTTTCACCCCAAAATATATTTGCTTCTGGTTTTATACTCGGAACATTATCCAAAGTACCCGTTGGGATAAACAGCATCTCGCCATCTCCATCAATAAATGGCAAGCCTGAGCCGCATGTATTACAGAATACTTGTGTGAAACCTCGCCCAGGATAATCAAATCGCTTCATGTTGTCGGCACCGGAAACCCAGCTTATCTCAGCTGGCACCGCAATGATATTCGCTGCGAACGCAGAGGCTGTGGTTTTACGGCACTGGATGCAGTGGCATTGAAAGAAGTGTTTTAGTTCGGACGTAATCGAGTATTTGCATTCGCCACACAAGCAGCTGCCCGTTAGAGTTTCCTCATTTTTCATACGTTATACCTCAGTGACAAACAACGCTCCTATAATGGTGGACGAAACACAATAGAGCGAGTCCATCCCGATGAGCGATTTTGCCTGGTCTTGTTAAGTATTGTCTTCACCAAAAGAACCTTTATATGAAATAGCACTAACAATGCACCATTGCGCATCTACTGCAGCACAGGTGTAAGCTGTTCTATATTCCACCGGACCACTCGCAACATTTACTCGCCATCCCAGATCTATAGTAAATGCATCGTCTCCGCAAGGATGGAAGTGGCCAACCAGAAATTCTGCGTTGAGATAGCCCATATTTTTGAATGTGTCGCAATTAGTTTGCAATTTGGACACTAGCTCTTCTCGGCTCGTGTAGGTACTCAGTCCATCACCATCCATAATAATAGTTGGAATGCGGTAGTGTGCTGCGATATCCGCTCCACTAAAGCGATCCCATGCATTTCTATAAGATGTAAAGAATTCGGTTAGTTCGCTAAGCATAAAGCACCGAACGCACAGCTTGGGAGCGCATTATTTTTGCATACTAGGCCACGCTTTTTAGCGTCAACTTTCATGACCATGTTGCGCTCCATCACTCGTTGACAACTAGATGAATAATGTTTGAAGGACTGCTCAACCAAAACCCTTCAATTGAGTTTGGAAGTTCTTCAATCTCATTTCGAAGCTTACACCCCTGTGCAACGAGGTATTCTTGGGCCGCGGCAATATCCTTTGATAAGATTTCTAACCATATTTCAGACTGACTAATGCCTTCGATTCTGTCAACCCAAAGCACTTTATCTCCGAACTCAAACGCAACTGACTCATAATGATCAGCGTTTTCGATCGGTATCTGTTTAAATCCAAGCACGTTCTTATAGAAGCCAACAACTTTTTCATACTCGTGCGAAGGTGTTTTAACAGCGATGTTTTTTCCAGGTACGAATTCTGGCTTCATTGTATGAGTCTCCACGAGTAAGGCACAGAACACCACCGGCAGTGAGCGGCGAAGGAGCGAATCCAGCCCGAAGGGATATTGCCTGGCCTTCAAACCAACGAGCATTACAACAGGCTCATTTATATCACCTTTCGAACTGATGCACCCCGGCACCCGCAGGGTACGCCACGATCTACTTGTTAAGTGCCAGCCGGTTGGTGGAATTCAATAACATTGTTATCAGGGTCTCGAATAAAGAAGAAGCGCGCACCCTCGTACTCTACTCTCTCTGTTATAGCGATACCCGCATCGGTGATTTTTGAGGCCATCGATTCTGCATCGCTAATCTCCAATGCAACATGCGTGTAACCAGGATACTTCATTGGTACATCCATGAGGATATTTTCGGCAGATGCTTCTTGGGACCCATTTAGAATTAGATTGAATTTATGCCACTAGGATGTTCAACAATCGCAACTGGCTCCGGCCCGACTGGGCCCACTATGAATTCAAAACCGAGTTGTTCGTAAAACCTTCGAGATACCTCTAAGTCCTTTACTCGCAACCCCACATGATTTATTCCTGTAATCTCATTCATTGGATGACTCCGATATAGAAAAACACTTAATGCTGCAAATTGGGACAACGACGCCGCGTGTTAACGAGCGGTCCAGCGGGCTACGAAGTCCTCAATGGTAAAATCTGCCAACTTATTGTAAAGACTGTCATACACACCAAACAATCCGTCATTTTGTGCATGAAGAGACAGGAATAAGGTGCATCCTTCCGGCCCACTGCTCTCAATATGGGGGGCGGCATCGGGTGGACATAGGGCGTAATCGCCTTTGGTTCTGATGACCTCCTTGATACTGCCGTCGGGTTGAAGCTCCTTAAGTCGTTGTTCACCTTCGAGGATTAGCAGTGCTGTAGAAGCCAGGTGAGAGTGGGGTTCGCATCCGCCACCATTGCCGTTAAAGCGCATCATCATATCCAACCGACCAAAGGATAAATCATAGGCTAGAATGCTATATTCATAATCCACCTTAAAGCCATTTTCATCGATTGGCTCTTCGATATGGTGCCATTCAATTTTGTTCTGATCGAAATTTGTATCGAAATGCATCAGGGGCTCCCCTTTAGTAATTGTTGATGCGGTCTCAGTGACGGATGAAGGCCGCTAGTCCAGACTGCTACATCCGGACCAGCAAAACTTTGGTCGAAAAAACAGCCAACTGGGACTTGAACGATATCTTCTCCCCATAGAGCGACACCCATCGGAGCCTCGACTAGCACCGTGCTGCCGCAATTAGGGCAAAATTTAAATTCTGGTGTGCTACCTGTAAGAGCACTGCGAGTAAAACTCCTATATTCCCCGTTCAAATCTACATCACGGACTTTGGACCAAACCTGAAAACTTGAAGGCGTGCCAGTACGCCTCTGGCAATCTACACAACCACACTCAGCATGAAGCAAATGATCATCGGGGCAAATAGCTGAAAGTTGGCCACACTGACATGATGCTTTTCTCATTATTGTCTCTCTAACTTATTTCTTGGCCGGCTTAGGTGCTCCGTACTCATCCTCGAATTCACCAAAAGCCTTTTTCAGCGCTTTGGGGTCAACTATATCGTCAAGTGATTCGAGAATAATCGTCAGTAGATAATTGTTACCGTAGCCATAGGTTTCATTCAGAGATCTGAGTTTATCGTATGCCTCTACGGAAAGCGCAGCATTAAAACGTTTTGGTAATGGATATCGCTTACCGCTCATAGTTTGACTCTTCAGAGTAGTAACACATACAACCGAGAGAAGAGGCGCGTTGCAAGCGCGTGATCTTCACCCGATAAAACGGATACCAGGTTAGGCCAAGTTTTTCTTAGCTTTCTTCAAGGGCATTGAACTCAGCCTTCTTGGCCTCAAACCATGCCTCCATTTCTCCTGGGTTTTTCATTAGCTCGCTCATGGCATTCATTGCCTCCAAATGCGCTGCATCTTTCTGTTGATGCATTTCCATTCCGTGCTCCTGACTCAACTTCGCCATTTCTTCAAATGTCTCGGCTCGAAATTCAAGAGCACAAGCCCCTCCAAGTTGCTTACAAGTCATTGTCTTCATAAGATTCTCCAAATTTGGACATTGGACACATAACGTTGCGGTAAGGATCGGGTAAAGCGAAGCTTTAGCCGCACGGTGAAAGCGCGCAGCACTGGGACGTACTTGACCGCCTTGCTATGTACCGGTTTCAATTAGATTCACCGAGTTACTGCGCATACTGTAAACGAAATAACCACTAATCAAAACTCCAGTAAATGTAATGAAGTAGCCAAAGTATGACCAAGTAAGGCAACGAAAGTAGATATTCAAAACTCAGTGATCTCCGAGATCGAGACAAGAATCGTACTCCCACTGGGCAGGAAAGAACTATTCAAAGGTGCAGAACTTAAAGGCCTAACTCCGTTAATCGAGTATGAGGAAGAAGGGTTTCTTTTACTCGTGCCCCAAATCGCATCTATACCATCGAAAACTCTCCGTAACCCCATCGGATCGCTGAGCCATTTGCGTGATGAAACTATTGCTGCGCTGGCTTTCGCTATTACTGGCATTTAACGCTGCAAGCTGGGGCGGCCGGAACAGCGCCACGCGCCGAAGACGCCTTGCAGCCTTGACTTGTAATAAGCCACTGGCATCCCCTATTTCCTCAAACTATCTATATCTGAAGTATCGATGCCCTTTACAGCGTCTCTTGCTGCCTTATCCATATCTGTGTTCTTACGAATTTCCTTGCTTATCTGTGAGCCGGAATAGGCGCCTGCCGCTGCATTCCCAATGGACACAGCCTGGTCCTGCAAAGCCTTCCCTTCTGCCTCGCCCGCCAACCATCCTGATTTGTATTCGAGATCTCTGGATGAGTTGATCGGACGCATAACGCCTAAAGCAGCGGCCGCTGTTAAGCGGTCCCTGCGCGAAGCGCCCTTGCTGGCTTGACTTGCTATGCGTCATTTGCAGCGCACAACTATGACTTCCTTTTCTGTTCGGGCATGGCTGTTTTTCCGCTTCTACTCTCGATATGGAAATCGTTACAAATTGTCAGTGTTTTGGTCACGCAAAGATCTTCGAATTTGACAGTTCCTTCGATTTTCCCATTTTCTGGTATAGGAGCGGTAACAGCAGCTATAAATTTCTGCATTACAGGATAATCAAGGCTTTCAAATACATCGAAGATTATCGGTATCGAGCTTTGCTCGGCTATCAGTGCTGCCTTCTTAGCCGGAGCATCGCGGGCAAAAACAACCGCATCCACCTGGATATCGGACGGCACATTTACTCGACAGTTATCTGTATTTACCGAAATCGTATTCCTTCATACAAGGGGTGGGTTCCACACATAAGAGTACCGCAGCAAGAGGACATGGCTGTGGTATTGCTACCTTCTGGTGTAAGTTTCGAAAACTCAAGTAGTTCCCGCGAAGAGTCATCGACGATCAGACAGTTAGAAAAATAGGCCAAATCTACGCCCCGTTCAAAATTCTTCACATCATCGGGCAGTGCGTTCTCTGGACTTTGTGCTGCAGAAATTAGACCTCTCTGACGGCAATCAAAGCAAAAACACTGGGTACGAGCTCGCACCTGTGGGTCTGCGAGCGCTATTACGCAGGCCCCGCATCGACACTGTAGATAGGCTTCTGTATTGGTCATAACTTCTCGAAACCTGTCAATAGTGAGTAGTGAACTTGGGCTGGATGAACTAGCGCTGACGCATAACGCCCACATTTGAGGCAGCTGAAGCGTAGCGTAAACTGTTCTAGCCCGTAGGGCGACAACATATTCTTGTTAGGCATTTTCTACTGTTGCCAACAAACGAGAATCGTCTAGAGCCGCAGCCCTGTGAATTCGAATCGCTTGGTATTCGGTTGTCGAAACCATGCCCATAAACTCAGCAATTGAAGGGTATTTTACGATGATAATACGGTGCCAGTTGTCGTGGTTTTCTCCAATCACTTCCACACACACTTCACCGTCGTAAATGACCGAGCCACCTATTCCATCAATCTTCTTTACAGCATGCTTCAGATATCTTTCGCTGTAAGCTTCTTGCCCACTACAGTCTATATTCGCTGTGCCTTCCGGATAATTCGTTATTCGATTAAATTTCAGCAAATTAAGCATAACGATTGGCTGCCCTGGAGGAATCGCCTCAAGTATCTCCGGTATTCTGGCTTCATCTAATTCAATTGTTTTCATGTTAACTCCATACGATGAGAGATTGCCTAACGTCTCGCTTTGGGGCGGACCACGCAGTGGGCGTCCAAGCCGAAGGCGACAACACCGCCTTATTATGTCTTGGCTTCATCGTCAGTTTCTCTTTGCAATAGCTGGTATGCGGCCATTTGTTCTTCATCAATATTTAGCTATTCAGTTAAATAGGTTTGATTTCGCTAGTTGACGCGCGATGCGCTGCATTTGATGGCTGACTTGATCCTCATCAAACATCCCGAAGAATGCGATAACGAGATCACGCGACGGTGAGATATATAGTCCTTGTCCTGCGAACCCCCCTTTGAAGAAGTCACCATCGTTCATAACGAAATCCCACTGGTAGCTGTTGTGGCGTGGCATCTCGCCATCCACTAAGCGTTTACTAGTAACTCCAACAACATTAAAGATTTCCGGACGACCGCCTTGTTGGATTTTGGCCAGGTAAGCGTCAGAAATCAGAGGCTTGGAGGATTTTCGTCCACTCGGGGTAAATAGAAGTCCAAAACGAGCCATATCCCGCAAAGTCGAGCTTATTCCGGCACTTGCGATGGGCACACCTTTGCGGGGAGCAGCTATGATTCCGTCCGATTCAGCCCCGATAATTTTCCAAATCTCAGTAGAAATGAGGTCAGCATAGGGTCGACCGCTAATAGTTTCGGCTAGCCACCCCAATAGGAATGTATTGACAGACGTATATTCAAACGCTTCTCCGGCTGGGCGATGTGAGCGCAGTGTAGCAATGTGTTCGAAAGGGTTATCTATCATTTTCCCAGTAACTTCCCGAAATCCCATTGCTGCATCGTGTTGATAGAAGCAATGTTCCGGGTTGCTGTATGCGCCGTCGGTCTGTTCGAGACAGTTAATTCCCGATGCCATGTCAAGAACGTCCCGTATCGCCACACTGCTCCATGCAGTTCCCTTTAGGGACGGCAGATAATTTCCAACCCCCTTGCTGACGTCGATCAAACCCCGATCTTCAAGAATAGCAATGAGTGTTGACGCAAACACTTTCGACACAGACATGTAGACATGGCTGTCCTCGGAGCGCATTTGAGGATAGGCCTCAAAAACAATTTTGCCGTGGTGTAGTACGATAGCGCCATTGACAGTTGAACTGGCGACATAGTCACCCAGGGGTATATTTCCTGCGTCAGTAGTCGTGATGAATTCCGTTACATCAACGCGAAGATTCGAAGAGAGCTCGTTCATCGGGCCACTGCGGCTTATTATGGAATGATTCCAAAATTCTGGCATGTTAAGGAAGATATATCTGCTTAACGGGCCTCCGCTGTCCCAGTTTTCCAATGTCCACTCATTGCGAAATGAAGTTACCTCCTCAATTGAATAACTGGCATCTTCGCTAATCGCGATACCTGAATACGCAAATATCCAAGATAGTAGTACTGCTTTTTTCATCGTTTCATCCTAAGTGGTAGGCAACAATTTTGGATTAGTGGTCAAAGCAGAAAAACGTATAACGCTTCAATAACCGGCGCGCTGTAAGCGCGTCCGGCGCCGAAGGTGCGAAGTTGATTGACTTGTTATACGCTGATATACTACGTACATATTTACGTACATGTACAGGATAGTTAAAATGGAAAGTATAAGCTACACCTCTGCCCGTAGCAACCTTGCCAAAACCATGGAGCAAGTGTGCGATGATCATGCCCCAATTGCTATTACTCGCAAGGGTGAAGGAGCGGTGGTAATGATGTCTATGGATGACTATCAAGCCCTCGAGGAAACTGCATACCTTCTCAGGAGTCCTAAGAACACTCGACGATTGATTGAGTCGATTGGCGAGCTTGAGGGCGGCCAAGGAGTTGAGAAGGAACTGATTGAGTGAAGCTGATCTTCGCAGAAAAAGCATGGGAAGATTACCTATACTGGCAAAAGACAGATAAAAAGATGCTCAATCGAATCAACGCACTCATCAAAGACATTAAGCGAGATCCGTTTGATGGTATTGGTAAGCCTGAACCGCTCAAGCACGCCCTCTCCGGATATTGGTCTCGTCGAATAAATGATGAGCATCGAATAGTCTACAAAATTCATCAAGACTCCCTTCTTCTCGCCCAATTACGATATCACTACTGAGCTAGGCGTATAACGCCACCAACACGGGCCGGAGCACGCAGTGCGGAGGTCCGGCCCCGAAGGGGCCTTAGTGCTTGGTCTTGTTAAGTGTTTCACTTGCGCTGAATTCCTAGACGAACCTTGGCCGAAAAAGGCAAGTACGTGCGCTGCATGTGAGATTGAATATCCAGTAGATAAGAGTGAAGATCTTCTTTTTCATCAATTTCCCGCACAGCAATCAATCCCATATTTAATTCTTCCAGTTTCGCAGGATCATCATTTTCATTGATGACCGAAGTGCAGTATTTCAGTTGCGCCTCAACCATTTTTGCCCAAGGCAGCCTGAATCTACCTAATTCGACCAGAGCTAGCTCAATAGTTTTCTGCATATCACTCATGACACTTAACGCTTACATGTGGGGCGGGCCACGGAGTGGACCGTCCCAGCAGCCGAAGGCTGCGCTAACAGCGTCTTGTATGGTTGATTCTGACGTTTTCCCATTTATCAATTCCATTTAAAAACGGGTAAATTGAGACCCACCTTCGGTGGCCGCCGAAGGCCTTTTGCAGTAGCTCCTAGAGCGTCAGGATCCCCAGTGGAGACCGATAACAAGTATGAGCGCTGCAAACTCGCTTATTAGGCACAACTCGAATAGTCATGTGGGCCTCGAGCCCGAATAGCAAGGCGGAGATAGCTTAACTCATGAACACAATTAATGGCAAAGAGATCAATATTGGTATCGATACCAGTCAAACTCAGCTCGACATCTATGTGCGACCTATCGATGTTTTCTTTTCACACCCCAATACACCGCAAGGTGCACAGGAAGCTGTACGCGCCATTCGGGCCTACAGGCCCGACCGGGTCGTTATTGAATCGACTGGACGATTGGAATTGGAGTTTGTTTGTGCGGCGCACAAAGCCAAACTGCCTGTCGCTGTCTGCAATCCGAGCAAAGCACGCAACTTTGCGAAGTCCATTGGACGTAGCGCTAAAACTGACAAGCTTGATGCCATGGATATCGCTCACTTTGGCGAAGCTACGAAACCTCGACTCACTGAATTGAAACCCGAAAAACTCAGACTCATCAGCGACTTGCTCGCCGTTCGCAGTCAGTGCCTGGAGATGAGCACGATGCAAAAGAACCGACTCAAACGCATGCCAAAGTCCGTTCACGCCCCCATCAAAAAAATCCTCAACGTCATACAAAATGAAATCGCCGGTATCGATAAGAAAGTCGATAAACTCGTCAGCGAGGTACCCGAGTGGCAAGCCCAGCGCGATCTGTTAATGAGTGCTAAGGGCGTCGGAAAAGTGTTGGCTTACACTTTGCTAAGCGAACTGCCAGAACTCGGTAGGGTGAATAACAAAGAGATTGCTGCACTTGTCGGTGTGGCCCCAATGAATCGCGACAGTGGAAGCTACCAGGGAAAACGTTATATACGTGGCGGGCGCCACAAAGTACGCACCGTGCTTTTCGTATCGATGCTGTCGGCCATTCAGTGCCATCCAAAACTGAAACCGATGTATCAACGGATGGTGGCTGCGGGAAAACCTAAAAAGTTGGCGATCGTTGCTTGCATGCGCAAGCAATTGACTATTCTAAATACGATGGTGAAAAACGGAACTGAATGGGATGAAAATATGGCTTAAAAACTTGACGGGGAACCATAGTCACTTGTTATGTGTTTT
>JBGCGJ010000064.1:0-13719 GCA_045110675.1 Halioglobus sp.
TCAGTACCTGACGGAATTCCTCGACGACCTCTGCTTCTGACCGCTGATCGCCTTCCATCTCTTGCGCGGTTGGCATATCCCAATCCCAGTAGGAATAGATACGCACAACACCGTCTTTTGCGATGGCATAGCAACCTTGAGGTACCGCACTAACACCGGCAAATTCTGTTTGTTCGTGGGGCCGCGACATGCCGCCCATAACCCCCTGGAGGTCCCAGGCCGCGGGAACACCCAAAGCCAACAGTGCTTTTATTTCAGAGGCAAAAAAGACATCCCCATTAACGACCGCATAGTAAAGCGGCTTGATGCCAAAACGATCTCTGATGGCGATCATGGTATTTTCGCGCTCATCGGCGATGATCACAGCAAACTCGCCGCGCAACTCCGTGGCACACTGCATCCCGCGCTGTTGATAGAGGTGAAGCGCTATCTCGCTGTCGCTGTCGGTAGCAAATTGGCAACCGTCGTGCCGCAAGCGTTCGCGTATTTCGCGATAGCCGTAAAATTCTCCGTTAACCACCGAATGCACTTTGCCATCGGGGCTTGTCATCGGTTGCACCCCATTATCTAAGCCGATGATGGACAATCGGGTGTGCCCAAGCGTCCAACGACGATCATCCGAAGTCCATGTCCCGGAACCGTCGGGACCACGATGATTGAGAGAAGAAAGTGCGAGATCGATACGTTGAGACGAAACTCCGTTTCGAGTCATTGCGGCAAATATTCCACACATAGAGACGACGCCTGTTTATTGTTTATTATGTTCCAGACATTATCACGCCATCACTCGCTGTGGCTATATACTCAATAGGTAAGCACGGCATGATGGCGCCACGATATGCTTGATTGAAAATCGCTTCGATACCGCGTTCGCTGCACTGGGCCCTACCCAAGAAGTAATACAGGCTTTCTGCCAACAACCATGGCTTTCCGAGTAAGGAAAATACTCTCGCGCAGTTTTCGCATTTTCTGCGCTCGCTTGTGGTGCGATGTGCGCAAAATTGTGGCAACCAATTTCTGATAAAAATCGTTTTTCCCTTGTTTTACAAAGGTTTTTCAACTTGGCACGGTAAATGCTATTTGTTTATCCGTGACCTTCGATTGTTAGAAAACCACAGTGCGCAGTCACATCATTCATACAAGAGCAATAAAGTACCTGCTGATATCAACAGTGGGTTAAACCGACTCTTTGCAATTCGATGGAGGCGAGCCAGAAAAATGTCGGTAGAGACTACCAACACAGATGTCTATCTATCTCAGGCTTCAATTGAGCCACAGCCAATCGTGGTTATCGGCGCTGGGCCAGTTGGTGTCCGTGCCATCCAAGAGCTTCGTAAAGCGGATCCTACTCTTCCACTGGTGCTCTATGGAGATGAAAATTACGAGCCTTACAACCGAATTCAACTCAGTGGACTTTTGGCTGGACAACATAAGGTACCAGACATCGCACTCGCCGAAGGCCTGCTCAACGACAGTTGTCGGATGACCCATTTTCGGCGCCGCCGCATTGAATCTATCGATACACGGAATCGCAAAGTAACCGATAGCCAGGGTAATCAACAGGTCTACCGTAAACTCATTCTGGCCACAGGTTCCAGACCATTTATTCCAGCTGTCACCGGGATCGAACTTCCCGGAGTGTTTACCTTTCGAAACATGTCGGATGCGGAAAAACTTAGCGCGCGACGCGTGCATAGCACCCACACGGTGGTTCTAGGCGCCGGGTTACTGGGCATAGAAGCAGCAAGGGCTATGCAACGCCACAATACTGAGGTCACACTAATAGACCACAACAGCCATCCTATGTACCGGCAACTCGATAATATTGCCGGTTCGCTGCTGGCCAATGAACTGATGGAACAGAGAATCCAATTAAGACTGGATGCCAGTATCCGAATGCTGATCGGAAGCGGCAGAGTTGAAGGCGTGGTGCTGCGCGACGGGTCGAATATTGTCTGCGACACGGTGATAGTCGCCACGGGTATCAAGCCTAACCTGGACTTGGCGCGAGCGGCGGGACTTTCATTCGGCCGAGGTATTACGGTGAACTCCCAGATGCAAACTTCGGATCCTTGCATCTACGCCATCGGTGAGTGCTGCGAGTTTGAAGGACAGGTGTTTGGGTTGGTAGCACCAGGATATGAGCAGGCGACTATCGCTGCGAGCAACATTGTCGGTGACAACAGCCTTGCGCACTACAGCGACACCCAATTGGCCACCAGTTTAAAAGCGGCGGGACTCACTGTTTTCAGCATGGGGGAAACCCAACATCCCACCAGTACACGAACTCTAAGCTGGCAGGGAAACAAACAGTACCGAAGCATTGCCATCACGAGAGGACGCATTAGTAGCATCAATGCTATCGGCGACTGGCATGAGCTACCCGCGCTGCGCGAGCTCGCCAAAAATCGTAAATGGATAGCACCATGGCGAATGTGGCAGTTCACACGCAATGGCAAGTTGCTGCCAGAAAGCCAGGCTCTCGACGCCTCCAGCTGGCCAGCAAGCACGATCATTTGTAACTGCAATGCTGTCTCCTGTGGACAGCTCAAAAGTGCGATAGCTGCAGGTTCAAATACCTCGGCAGAACTCGGCGCCGCGACGCAGGCCGGAACAGGTTGTGGGTCTTGTCAGCCGCTGTTGCTCGAACTTCTCGGGGACACTGCCCCACTTAAACCGGTAGTTGGTTTTCGCACATTGTCGAGCCTTACCAGTGTTGCACTTGGCACGGCGCTGCTCGCCCTAATCATCTCCGTGGCCTATCCCGAAACAGTGCAACTCACATGGCGCTGGGACGAGATCTGGCGGAACGAAACCTATAAGCAGTTTAGTGGTTTCACCATTCTTGGCCTGACGCTACTCAGTTTGATCTTTTCGATGCGCAAGAGAATCACTCGTTTTTCGTTCGGTAACTTTGCGTGGTGGCGTGTGGCACATGTTTTTCTTACCGTCGCTGTGCTTGCTGTGTTGGCCATTCATACTGGGTTCCGACTCGGCGATAACCTTAATTTAATTTTGATCAGCACCTTTCTGGCCCTCGTGCTAGCCGGTGCGCTGCTCGGACTAACCATCACATTTGAGCACAGGTTGGCACCCGCTAGAGCTCGGCAACTGCGGAGTTGGGGCATATGGAGTCATGTGTTGTTGTCCTGGCCACTGCCGGCCCTTTTGGGGATGCACATCCTCAAATCCTATTACTTCTGATGCGGATACCGAACATGTATGGCAACAAAGAATACGCCCTGGTGGATCCTGTGGCTGCTGTTAACCGTCGCCCTGGCGGCTTACCTGGTAAGCATTTTATTCGACGACGAGGCAGATAAGACCATGTTCATGCCCGGGCAGACATCCAGTGGTCACTATCAGATCGAGCTGGCGTGTAACGCCTGCCACACGGGTCCCTACGCTGATCAAGATGGGATACAGGAGGCCTGCGAGGGCTGCCACGCGGATAGTCTTAGAGCGGCCAAGGACGACCATCCAAAATCCAAATTTACAGATCCGAGAAATGCCGAGCGCATAGCGGTGCTTGATGCTCGCTACTGCGTGTCCTGCCATGTGGAACATCGCCCGGAGATTACCCATGAAATGGGCGTGACCATGCCCGAAGACGTTTGCTATCTGTGTCACGAGAGTATTGCCGAAGACAGACCCAGCCACAGCGGCATGGAATTTGACACCTGCGCCAGTGCCGGCTGCCACAATTTTCATGACAATCGCGCACTCTATGAAGATTTTCTGCTAAAGCATATGGATGCGGCAAACACCGATTTCGCAGAACAGCTGCTGACCTCAAATCTGCGGGACATCGCCGAGCAACTGCCAGACTACCCCCTAGACGAGCACCCGCTGAAGGCGACCAACTTTGAACAGCAAAACCTGCCTGAGGGAATAGTCGTTGACCAACACTTAATACAGGACTGGCTCGGCAGCGGCCATGCCAGCGCAGGCGTTGGCTGCGATGCGTGCCATGTTCATAAAATCGATGACGAGAAAACATGGATAGACAAACCCGACCACAGCGCGTGCAGTAGTTGCCACAAAGGGGAAGTTAAGGGATTTCTTAGCGGCAAGCACGGTATGCGCCTGAACCTGGAGAATCTAGGCTACACGCTCTCCCCCATGACGCCGGGATTGGCGCGTTTACCCATGCGTGAGGAGGCTGCCAATGAAGAACTCAGCTGCCAGTCTTGCCACGGCGCCCATCGATATGAAATTGCGGAGGCATCCGCGGAAAGCTGCCTGGGTTGCCATGCGGACGATCACTCTCTGGCCTACAGGAACTCGAAACACTTCGAACTCTTGCAAAGTGAGATGGCTGATAATTTACCGGCCGGGTCCGGTGTGAGCTGCGCCAGCTGCCATATGCCACGAATAGAAAAAGACTACTACTGGGGAACTTTCATCCACCACGAGGTGCAACACAACCAGTCAGAAAACCTGGCGCCGAACGAAAAAATGATTCGTCCGGTGTGTCTACAGTGCCATGGATTACCGTTCGTAATCGACGCCTTGGCCGACCCTGCGCTAACCCAGAACAACTTTTCCGAACCACCCACTGTTCATGTGGAAAGCATCGACCTGGCTCGCCAACGTCTTGATGATTCCTCTAGAACATCAAAACCGAAGTAAACGTAATCACCAACGGAGTATACCTATGAAAACATTACGGCAATCAACTCTCATCGCTGGCTTAGCTGCCTGTCTTTCACTACCCGCGATTAGCCTTGCGGATGCCACGGACAAGCCGATGTTCAGCCCCAAACAAATGACCGACTGGCTGCACCTTGTGATGGCTTCAGATCGCACGGTGTATACACGACTGATTGTTAATCGCCTGCAAAACAAAGAAAAAGTGATCAAGGCCAGTGAACATTTCGAGGACGAAAAGGCATTGGTACTGCCCGCCCAGATGTTTCGTTTTGGCGCTGAGATGGTTGGCGAGAAAACCGAAGACTTTTCTTACTCACTGCTTTCGGAGTGGCCGATCAACAGCCAAAACGCTCCCCGCACTGAAGCTGAAAAGGTGGGTTTGAGCTATATCGCAGAAAACAAAGGTGAGAACTATTACACCACCGAAGAACTGGGTGGAAAGACTTATTTCACCGCAGTCTATGCAGACAACGCGATCGCTCCAGCCTGCGTCAGCTGTCATAACGAACACAAGGATACTCCGAGAACTGACTTTAAAATTGGAGATGTGATGGGAGGCGTGGTGATTCGTGTTCCTATCTAGGAAATTACTGATCGCACTATGCGCAATGCTCTACCCGGCTACTTCGTTCGCCGATTATCCGATTTTTTCGGATGACCGGCTGACACTCGGACGTAGCATTTGGTTGGAAAATTGCGAAGGTTGTCACGCATATGGCATAGCCGGGGCTCCTCTTGCAACGAGTAAAAAGGCGTGGTCGGCTCGAATAGAAAAAGGTAAGACAACCCTTTATCTCCACGCCATTGAGGGGTTTTTCGGCCCCGGCGGAACCATGATGCCAGCCCGAGGCGGCAACGACTCACTTACTGATAGAGAAGTTTCGGCAGCGGTGGATTATATGATCCTACTTGCCACCGATGATTAAACTCAAAATGAAAATATGAGGAACTTACAATGACACCAGAGCAAGTAACACTGGTAAAAGATACCTGGGCACAAGTGGTACCGATTTCAGAGCAAGCTGCGGAATTATTCTACGGCAAGCTGTTCGAAATAAACCCCGACTACAAATCACTGTTTAAAGGAGACATGAAAAACCAGGGCAAAATGCTGATGTCTATGCTAAACACAGCCGTCGTTTCGCTAGATCGACTTGAGAGTATTATTCCGGCCGTACAGGAACTGGGACGCCGCCACGTGGACTATGGGGTCAAGGATGAAGACTACGGCGCAGTCGCCGAGGCGCTGTTATGGACGCTGGGCCAAGGCCTTGGTGATGCCTTCACCGATGAGGTTTGCGAAGCCTGGACACTGACCTACACCGCGCTATCGGGCGTTATGATTGAAGCCTCAGCCGGGGAGGCTGCTTGAGCAGGCAACCGGCAGGCCACAACAGCAACACATGAATGCCAGTACGATCAGCGTTCACGTGTTGTGCGCAGCTCAAGATGGAAATGAAGAATTGGAAAAATCAGTTCTTGGTCCGAGCGGATCCTACAGGTGTAGCTCGCTCAACCCCGGATGATCTTCCGGGCGAACACCCTCAGGCCATAAAAATTTGCGATCTGACGCGAGAATGGCCAGGTCATTAATACTGGCGTGGCGAGCGCTCATTTTCCCGTGCTCGTCGAACTCCCAGTTCTCGTTGCCGTAGGAGCGAAACCACTGATCGTTAACATCGCGCCATTCGTAGGCAAACCGAACGGCTATTCGATTGTCGCTGTGAGCCCAGATTTCCTTGATCAGCCGGTATTCCAGCTCCTTTGACCACTTCCTATCCAAAAAAGCCACAATGGCCTCGCGTCCCGAAAAGATCTCGCTGCGATTGCGCCATGCCGAGTCGACTGTATAGGCCAACGCAATAGCCTGGGAGTTTTTCCCGTTCCAGGCATCCTCGGCCTTGCGCACTTTGATGACCGCCTCTTCAAAGGAAAAAGGTGGTAGGGGTGGTCGTGGTGCTTCTTGCTCCATAGTGATCAACTCGGTTGTTAAGTCTGCTACCAACTCTTATAGGGTAAAAACTTGCCGTTAAGCGTGAGCAAAACTCGATCGCCTTTAGGATCTTCAATCTTGTCAACTTCCATGGAAAAATCAATAGCGCTCATGATGCCATCGCCAAACTTTTCCTGAATGACTTCTTTTAGAGTCTCACCATAAACTCCCACCACTTCATACAGCCTATAAATCAAAGGGTCGGTGGGAACAGTCTGCTCCCATATTTTAGTGGGAAAGGCCACCAGCGCCTCAGCGACAGCAGAATCAAGGTCGAGATAGCCGGCAATCGCCGCGGCTTGATCAGGGCTGGCGCTATTCATTCCAAGGCAAGCCGAGGTAAGCCAAACCGGTGACATGCCCAGGTCTGTGGCGATTGTCTCCCAGCTCAATCCCTTGGTGATTTTGCTGCTGACTATCAAGTCGGTCATTTCTAGTTTGTCCATGGTATCTCCTACTATTAATTTATGGCCTGCACGGCCTTTAAGGGTGTCGCATCGGACACAAGAGGTGCATCAACCGCAGGATTCACATCCGTGGTACCACTGCTGCTATCGGATGACGCGCTAATTTCACCGGAACGGGTTATCAGAAAATGCACGAGGTAATTGCGGATTTTGTAGTAGTTAGGATTATCGATAATATTGGCGCGATTGCGTGGGCGATCAATATCAATCTTGACTGACTCTACGACGCGAGCATTGGGACCATTGCTCATGAGTAAAATTCGATCGGCCAGCAATATAGCTTCGTCAACATCATGAGTAATCATGAAGACTGTCTGCTGAGTTTCTCCCCAGATTTTTATCAGCTCGTCCTGAATGACTCCGCGACTGAGCGCATCCAGAGCACCGAAGGGTTCATCGAGCAACAATAATTTTGGGCTGGTGGCAAAGGCGCGGGCAATACTCACTCGCTGGCGCATACCGCCGGATAATTCCGACGGCTTTTTATCCAGAGCTTCGGACAATCCAACCATAGAAAGAAACTTGCTGCTGTGGGCAGCCACTTCCGCCTTGCTCCAGCTTGGCCATCGAGCACCCACACCGAAGTTAACGTTCTCCAGAGAACTCAACCAGGGCAACAAACTGTAGTTTTGAAATACTACACCGCGATCGAGACTGGGACCCGATACCTCTTTGCCATCCATAATGACGGTACCACTGGTAGGTTCATCCAGCCCGGCCAAAACATTCAAAATTGTCGACTTACCGCAACCTGAGTGGCCGATGATACAAACGAACTCACCCTTATTGATCGCTATATCGACCTCTTCGAACACTACCGTGTCATGGTGTTTCGAGGGGAAAACTCTGCTCAAGCCCTCTACGCTGACTAAAGGTTTACTCATCGTTTACTCCTCATACTCCACCAGCCTGGCGACAGTGCCCAGGGCCATATCCAACAACATTCCGACAATACCGATCATCATGATGGAAAAGATGACGCTGGTGAGATCAAGGTTGTTCCATTCATTCCATACGTAGTAACCAATACCTGTACCACCAACTAACATCTCCGCGGCAACAATTACCAACCAGGCGATCCCAATGGAAATCCGCATACCAGTGAGAATTGTGGGTGCAGCTGCGGGTAGGATGACCTTAAACGCAGTTTTCAGATGACTGAGCTCATGAGTACGCGCGACATTGACCCAATCACTACGCACATTGGCAACGCCAAAAGCTGTGTTAATAAGCATCGGCCAGATGGAGCATATAAAAATGACAAAGATCGCGGACTGCTCCGAATCTTTGATCACAAACAATGCCAGTGGCATCCAGGCGAGGGGTGATATAGGCCTTAATACTTGAATATAAGGGTTAAGTGCCTTGTGCATCAGCGGCGACATGCCGATCAGAAACCCGAGCGGAATCGCCACCAGAGCGGCGCCGATAAACCCGGTGAGAACACGATACAGCGAGTAGGCTAACTGAATCCCGATACCTTTATCGTTGGGTCCGGCATCGTAAAACGGGTTGCTAAGTTCGTTCCAGGCTTTAACAAGAACTTGAGACGGCGGTGGAACACGGGCCTCCTGGTCGGCACCACCCATCATTAGTTCGAATTCGGTCAGCGCCTCTTTAGCTACTGGAGGCTGGCTGACCATCTCCCAAATTCCGCCGAGCAATAGCAGGATCACCAGCGACAGCAGCGTAGCCCGGAAGTTTAATGGCAGCACACTCAGCTCCTTCGAATGGCAAAGCTGTTGATGTACTCTTCGGGCTTGTTGTAATCAAACTCCTTGCCCATGATGGTGTAGTTTTTGTAGGTCGTGGACGGCGCCTCGTAGCCCAGGTCCTTCATCACATCCGCTGTTTCTGAAGCGACGTAAACTTTTTCTGCTATGCCTTTGTAATCGATATCGCCTTCGATATAGCCCCAACGTTTCATCTGGGTCAGAATCCAGACACCCATGGAGTGCCAGGGGAAGGGGTCAAAGTCGATGCGATCGGGCACGTCGTGAATTTTGTTATCAAGCCCGTCCACATAGCGCCCTGTCAGCACCTGCTTCACGACGATTTCAGGCTGATTGAGATAGTTTTTCGGAGATATCGCCTTGGCGATTTCTGCACGATTTTCCTGCTTGTGTGAAAAATGGGTGGCATCGACAATAGACTTAAAAAGTGCCCCGTAGGTGTTGGGCATTTCCGTCGCGAACTTCTGGCTGCAAGCAAATGCACAACAGGGATGTCCTTCCCAGATATCTTTGGTAAGAATGTGCAGGAAACCGATCTTTTCGTAGACTGCTCGCTGGTTAAACGGATCTGGCGAGAGATAGCCATCGAGGTTGCCGGCACGTAAGTTGGCGACCATCTCCGGTGGCGGTACAACCCTGATTTGAATGTCCTTATCAGGATCAATACCGAATTCAGCAACGTAGTAGCGCAGCAAAAAGTTGTGCATTGAATACTCAAAAGGCACACCAAATTTGAAGCCCTTCCAATCCTTGGGATCGCGTTTATCTTTGTGTTTATTTGCCAGAACAATCGCCTGACCGTTAATATTTTCAACCGCCGGCATCAGGTAGGGAGTCGCAACTGAGCCAGCACCCATGGACATAGCCAGTGGCATAGGCGTCAGCATGTGCGAGGCGTCGTACTCACCGTTGAGAGACTTATCTCTTGCAACCGCCCAGCCAGCGGTTTTAATCACATCGACGTCCAGTCCATGCTTGGCATAAAAGCCCATCGGTTGCGCCATGATTATGGGAGTCGCACAAGTAATAGGTACGAAGCCGACCTTCAGCTTAGTTTTTTCCAGTGGGCCCATTGAATCTTTTATCGCCGCCTTGACTTTGTCCATGGGTAACAGCGTCGCCAATACCGATGCCAAGGTGCCACCGCCAACCAGTTTGATAAATCGCCGGCGCGAAGCGTCATTTTGGTTGAAAACACTGCGCACAATTGCGTTCTCGATCACCCGGTCCATCATATCTTCCGAGTTATCAAAGCTCGGTGACAAGGCGCTATTGACCGCTGCAGCGGGCGCAGTCTCCATTTGCTCTATCTGTTTTTCCATTTGAAATTGACGCTGATAGTCTGTCAAAGGTGCAGCGGAATCGGATGGCGCTGCCGTGCATGTCTGGCAACCGCAGTCTTTTGTGTGAGTGAGTCGGCTATCGCCGTCATATGGATTACCTAAAGTCTTTGAGGTCATATAATTTCTTCCTGGTCTGCATTTGCGATTCAGTAGTGAGCTGGGATGGTGCACCCGCAAACAAAAGGTCGCGTGAGTGCCCTATTAACGCCCGGTATTAAAGAGCGACTTAATCAGTTCCTATCTTCACATCTGATTTTGCAAGAGTGGTGCCAAGTGTGAGGATTCCAGTTAAGTATTTGTTTTATCTCAAAAATATTTGGGGACAGGGTTTCAGAGCTGACTACGAGATATCGTGAAAAACGATATTTCGTACTTTTCATTGCAAATTTTCGTAGTTGGCCTGTTTATTGAATGTGTTGTTCTTGCAACGAGAAATCTCAGACCTTAGAGGCACCAGGAGTTCCTATGCATGCTGAACAACTCTTCCGTGAATCCGCAATCGCGCAGTTTGTAGTTGATCCTCTGGAGGATCGCGTCGTCGCGGCGAATCAGGAGGCCTGTCGACTCATGGCGATGGATGCAACTGCTCTGCAAGGAAAAACGGTGAGCCAGCTGTTCGCCCCGTGTTTTCCCTTACTCGTCGGATTCACACAGGAGGTATTGGCCACAGGGCGAGGCTGGCGCGACGACCTGATCATCGACATCAACGGACAAGAAAAGAAAGTGGAGATCAACGCTCGGAGCTCGCTCGATGGCGAAGACTCTCGACTTCATATCAGTGTCCAGTGTCTCAAGGAACTTGATCAACGACGAGAAAAGTCAGACGCCCACAAACACTATCTTTCTGGAATAGGTCACTGGAGTCGTGTATCAAGAATCTTTCAGGAATTTGAAAACGAAAACCAGTTGTTACTCGAGGCCGCCGGTGAGGGAATCTACGGTATCGATGCGAAGGGAATTACCAATTTTGTCAACCCTGCAGCGGAACGGATTCTTGGCTACAGCGCAGAGGAAATGGCCGGGCACAACATGCACAGCATGGTGCATCATTCTCATGCCGATGGCTCTCATTTTGAAGTTAAAGAATGCCCGATCTACTGCGCATTTCGAGATGGCACAGTACACAATGTGGAAGACGACGTATTCTGGAGTAAATCCGGCGAGCCTATCGATGTTGAATACACCAGCACCCCTATTCGCGACAACGGCTCAATAATCGGCGCCGTAGTGGTCTTTCGCGACGTCTCGCAAAAGAAAGCCTACAAAAAGGCAATGCTTGAAGCTCTGGAAGAAGTGAAGACGCTGAAAAACCGACTCGAACTCGAAAACGCCTATTTGCAGGAGGAAATCAACTCCGGATTCAACCACCATCGCATTATAGGCAGCAGCCCGCCATTAGAGCAGATAATGCAGCAAATACATCTGGTGGCACCGACGATGGCTACGGTACTGATCAACGGAGAATCCGGCACGGGAAAAGAACTCATAGCGAGAGCCATACACGAAAGCAGCGAGCGATCGGACCGCTCGATGATTCGGGTTAACTGCGCCGCTATTCCCACCGAGCTGTTTGAAAGTGAATTTTTTGGGCATGTTAAAGGCGCCTTCTCTGGAGCCACCAGCGATCGTACCGGGCGTTTTGAACTCGCCGATGGCGGCACTATTTTTCTGGATGAAGTTGGCGAGATCCCGCTACACCTTCAAAGCAAGCTGCTAAGAGTGCTGCAGGAACAGGAGTTCGAGCGAGTCGGCGAAGCCGCTACTCGCAAGGTGGACGTTCGAATCATCGCAGCCACCAATCGCAGCCTTAAACAACTAGTAGCCACAGGCAGCTTTCGCGAAGATCTGTATTTCCGACTGAACGTATTTCCCATCGAGTCCACACCTCTTCGTGAGCGCCGTGAGGATATCCCACAGCTTACCCAGCACTTTCTGCACAAAGCGGCAACACGCGCCAACAAACACGGTTTACGTATACCCGCTCGAGAAATGGAGAAACTCAAAACCTACGACTGGCCGGGCAATGTTCGCGAACTTGAAAACGTTATTGAGCGTCAAGTCATTTTGGTGCGCGGGCAGATACTGCGCTTCGACACATTGGTTGTAACTACCACAACAGCACTCTTTTCAGATACAGAGACCGAGGAACCGGAGGTACTAACTGAACTAGAGATAAAGCAACTAGAACGCTCCAATATTCTACGTGCCCTGTCACAAACAGATGGACAAGTGTTTGGCAAAGGAGGCGCAGCCGCGCTGTTAGAGATAAAACCGACAACCTTATCGTCGCGGATGAAGAAGTATCGAATTCCCCCCAGAAGAGGCGCCGCTATCTAAGCGGGTAACTCAGGTAGTTTTTTTCTCAAGTGCCCAGCAGCGATCAGAGCATGCCCATGCGCAATGGATCGCTATTGAACAGCTAGATCGGAATAGACTAAAAATACCCGCACATTGTTATCTCAAACGTCCTACCCTTATTGCTGAACTCAAGGAAGAGTTCACAAACTGTAGTTGGAACTGCAGCTTTTTCAGATATACCTTTCACACAAGGAGTGTGCCCAATGATTTTAACACAGTGGATTATTCTACTTTTCTTTTTCGCTACGATCCTACCGAGTCAGGTTATCGCAGGCATCATCGGGTCTGATAATTTCGACTATGCAGATGGCAGTCTCGTTTCAAATGGCTACTGGGAAACTCACAGTGGCAGGGCTGGCGACTTAGTAGTCTCCGGTGGAACGGCAATCGTGCAACATGGCGTCCCCTCTGAGGACACACATATTGCATTCTCTTCGCGCCCCGGAAATCTCTACTATGGACTGGACCTAAGCGTCACCGCGGAGTCAGTCATCACCGGATCGGACAGCGAATACTTCGCCCACTTCAAGGATGCCGGAAGCAATTTCGCTGCCCGTCTGGATGTCGTTCCCGCCCTCGGTGGCGGGGATTTCTCTCTCGGAATCGCCACCGACAGCTCGACCGCAGATTCAACCTGGGCAACGGATTTAATCTTCGGGACCACCTATCGCGCAGTGGTCAAATACGATCAAATCATTAACCTGGCACTTCTATGGATTAACGCCACCATCGCCACAGATGAATTCATTGCAGGAGAAATCATTGCCAGCCCAGCAGATACGATATCGCAGTTTGCCCTTCGACAGTCGGATTCAAACTTGAATGAGACGATAAAAATCGACAATCTAGTCATCGGAACTTCGTTTGAAGACGTCGCGAGGCGCTTCACCATGCCCATTCCCGAGCCAAGCACACTGGCAATGTTTATGCTCGGGCTTATCTACTTCCGCTATAGGTCTGAGAATCCACGTTCAAGCTGAATTGGAAAAAAGTACCCTCTGATTTAAGCTGCCAGGCTCTGGAATTTACAGATTAGATTGTTAACATGGAGGTCCACGTAACGTCGGCAAGCAATCTATGCACCACTACAAAATCGTTTTACCCGAACACCTGAACGACTACGGCTTCCTCTTCGGAGGAAACCTGCTGAAGTGGGTGGATGAAATCGCCTA
>JBGCGJ010000065.1:0-90322 GCA_045110675.1 Halioglobus sp.
TCTGACTGCTGCTGGTTCAAACTTCTTCACAGCGCCAAACCCTTTCTACTCCATGTCTTTCCAGTCTGGTCAACTTAACAACTTCACAGTTGCAGGCACTCAGACAATCAATGGTTCACTGGACGTAGTCTTCCGAGTACCAGCACCTACTTCGATCGCTCTGATGGGATTGGGCCTTAGCCTCCTAGGCTTCGGTGCGAGACGTCGCAAGTAACTGCAACTCTCAAAACTAAACTAAGAACGGCGACCTTATAGGTCGCCGTTTTTTTTGGTCTAGATTAGGTGGTCGTTTTCGCTTTGGCAGTACCAAGCCATCCAACTAACCAGTTCCGCATAACGATCACGCTGGACCAGTATTCCTCGGAGCCATGGATATTATGGAGACGCAGAGAAAGGCTGTGGATAACTGGGGATGGAAACGATGAAACTAAACCTTGCCAAATACTACGGACTTCCAACTAGATGGCAACGGTTGCTGCGTACGAATAATCTCTTCCGAACTGACCAATGATGTCGGCATATTCAGTCTCGAAGTGCGAGTAGGTGTCATAATAAAAGCTTCGAAGTTCTGATGAGATTTCCTCATGGAACGACTGAGCTGTAATACAGTAAGGCGTACGGGGGCCATAATAGTTAACTTCGCGCCCTATACGTGCGGGAGACATACCCGATGCACGAAGCAGGCGGGGCAAAGCTGGGTCCATCATCGCAAAGATTGTTGTCTTATCCATCAGCTCCGATATAGCCGCAGCGGCCATCAGGCCAGCTACAGCAATGGCGGAGAATACTCTCTTCTCTTCAGGTGAAAAAGAGACTCCATCAGCCACTTCCTGTAGCTGAGAGCACGCTCCTCTCCTCCGGCGAAACTGAGGATCCACCGCTAGTCTAGAAATTTCCCCCATACTCTTTCGATCGAGGTTTAAAAGCTCCAGGGCTTCTAAAGACAAGCCGTCCGCGCAGTATTTTTCAAGCGGTAGCGGATCTTCGTACATGCTGCTTTGGGTAGTCACCACACGAACACAGCCTGCAACAATCCCGGAACTCTTGTGAGTCACCAAGCAGTGTAAAGAGCGAGAATCAAACTCATCGCACTCAATGGGGTCTGCAACAGAAGGCAAATCGGGGGGGAAATACTTGAATTCCTCGCAATAGACCCGGTAGCGGATTCGATAAGCGCTTGTCCTTTCTTCAGGCGTGGTAGCTAAACTGACTGAAAAGTACTTGCCAAACTCTGAAATAGCGGACAAATCAACGTTCCCCATAGCACGAACAACACTTCTGGAGCATCATCCTTTTAATTACAAAGGCCTCAACCACAAAAACCGTCCTAAATCGTCCCAGCAGAACTGCAGGGTATAGCAACAGAATTTGATTGGCCTATTTATTATCTCTCCTGGAACCGCGGAAGCCCCAAGCCACTGACATTAGAGCAGCATACAGCTTAAAAATACAGTGGTGGCCTATCAATTAACGTATTTCTTTTGTCAGTTAACCAATCGCTCGCTGATGCTGTCGTAAAAGCTACGTAGATCTGGGTTCATGTTATCGAGAATAGACTCAAGCTTGACGAAATAAGGACCGCGCAAGCCATGGTAGTCGATATCACGCCCAGCCCTTTCAAACCTGATTCCCGACCGATTCATCAAACGCGGCAAAAAAGGTTCCATCATTGCAAAACCATTCGGTTGGTCATTTAGTTCGGCAATACAGGCTGAGGCCAAAAACGTTGCTACTGTTATCAGGCCAAAAGTTCTTTTTTCAATTTGGGTAATGTCCATTGAATCGATTTCACCAAAGCGCGTAGCAGCCTCTCCAGATCGGCGACGAAACGCTCCGTCCACAGCCAATCTTGAAATCTCGCACAGACTACTCCTCGGCACAGAAAAATTGTCAAAGAAGTCCTTATCAAGCAGGTCGGAGCCTAAGGTTTCAAATGGGAGGGGGCGTTCCCCCTCTTCGGTTACCGCAGGAACAACACGAACACAAGCGGCGGGCATACCGCTGCCTCGATGAGTAACCAGGCACTGGTAGGAATACTTATCATAGCTGTCTTCTTCCAGTTGATTCGGGTAATTCTCAGAATCCAAAAAACCGAACTCTTGGCAATATACTCGATAACGAATCTTAAAGATTTTTTCAAGCTGTGCCTGGGTAGTCGCTAGCTCAATGTCGAAATACTCATGGAATTTGTCCGACAGAGCCTGGTTATCGCTATTTTGCATAATAGACATCCATTACTCTACAAGAGGCGTTTATACCTAATTCTAAAATAGGGTGATACCAGAGTTCGGTTCGTTAACGAAATGAAATTATCGGGGCTCATGGCTATCAGGTGCCGCCAGAGATGAACTCCCAGCCATTCCCGGAAACTCATACTTTTTGGAGACAGCATCTGTTACTCACCTCAGCCAATTTACGCTTTTATTATTTTTTAACTCACGTTTATAGTTTATCGGACCGGTACATGAAAAGCATGTGGTATTAGTGAAATATAGACTATATCTGTTTTATGCGCGCGGTAAGTTGCTCAACAAACGCTACGATCGCATCATCGATGAGTTGAAATACTCTCTTGAAAGAATCGAAACTATCATAATAGGGATCGGGGACGTCGCCTGAATCGAGACTCTGAGGCAGATAGTCTAGAAGTAAGCCAATTTTTTCTTGGTGTTCAGCGGGGCAAATTTTCGTCAATTTCTCATAATGACTACTATCCAGTGCGATCACTAAATCACTGGACAGCAGTTTCTCGGTCGATATTTTACTGGCTCTTATCCTTCCCAAATTAACACCGGACAAAGCCGCCACCTTGACCGCTCTAGGATCAGGCTTTGCCCCAGGTCTGCCAGCGACCGTTCCGGCGGAGCTTACCTTTACCTTGTTATCTAGACCAGCCAGCTTCAGGTGATGTCGCAGCAAACCCTCTGCCAGAGGAGAACGACATAGATTTTCGGTGCAAACAAAAAGGACTTTTATCTTGCGCTTAAAAAAAACCACTTTAGCACTTTCCCGTAAATTGGACGCCGTTAGCTCATGTACCGTTATACATATACTACCTATACGAGAATGAATTAGCGATGTGTTGCCAAATTGCACCACCTACGAGCAACGTGTTTAACTTATCATGACATGAGGTCATCAATTTATTGATGTGGGACCGTACGGACATGCTCAGCACAATGATAAAATGCGCTTTAGGCCTCACTGTATTGGCAACGATTATGTTCTTTTGTCTGAAAGAACCACCGATGTTTATATTCAATCAAATCGTCAACCGAGCCTTAGCGAACCAGGAAAAGGGCGTATTCAAGTCGACAGCTAAACTACTTATTCAATCAAAATGGGCTGATGACTGGTCCAAGGAAACCAGTGGTATGGATAGGATGACCGACTACCCCCTGGTGAGCTTTGCAGCATCGGCTCATAACCAGTTCCCATATCAGACTTACGACCCGCTCGGGAATCCGAGTGAATTGGAACGCGGATCATTCAATGCTGCACCACAACATCCGATTGTCAAAGTATCGACCTCACAGGAGATTCTCTGGGCAATAGAAAACGCTAAACCGGGACAGATCATCACAATTTCGCCCGGCGCATACGATATGAAAGCACACGCTATTTACACAAAGAGCGCGGGTCTTTCGAACGCACCTATTTATCTTCGAGCAGCAATATTTGGGACAGTAATTTTGTACATGGATACCCACGAGGGTTTTCATGTTTCGAATCCATTCTGGGTGTTTGAAAACCTGATTATTCACGGAGACTGCGCACAGGACAGCTATTGCGAGCACGCCTTTCATGTCGTCGGAAACGGGCATTCATTCACATTGCGTAACAGCGAGCTGGTGAACTTTAACGCCCCCGTCAAAGTTAATTTGCATCCAGCCCATGGTAAAAACTATTTTCCAGATTACGGACTGCTCGAATACAACAGTTTTTACAATCAAACACGCAGAACAACAAGCAACCCGGTAACCTTATTGAACATAAACTCTGCTGATGACTGGGTCGTCAGAGGTAATTTTATCGCCGACTTTTCCAAAAATGGTGGAGACGGCGTGAGCTATGGCGCCTTTATGAAAGGTAACAGTCGCAACGGGTTATTCGAGCGCAATCTCATTGTGTGTGAGCATCGAATCCCGGCAGACAGAGGAATACGTATTGGCATTTCCTTCGGGGGTGGAGGAACCGCTAAAAAATACTGTAAAGAAAAAAACTGTGCGGTAGAACATCACAACGGAACTATGCGCAACAACATCATTATGAATTGCTCTCGAGATGTCGGTATCTACCTAAATCGAGCCAACAATACTCAGATTTACCACAACCTGCTCTACAACAATCTGGGGATTGATGTCAGATTTGAAACCTCAAGCGCGCAGATCATTCAAAATATCATCTCGGGCCGCATAAAAAACCGTGAATCCGGAAGACACGTGTCATCAAAAAACTTGGTAGCACGAGACTGCATCGGTACCACTCTTAGCACCTGTGATCTCAGTAAGCTGTATTTAGCGCCGCAAAAAACAGACTTTCGTCTAACGAAAACTAAGCATACTTTAGCTAAGACACTAGAAAACAGTGAGGCGCTAAAAAAGGATTTTTGTGGCCAGCCGATTGCGGGGAAAGTTAACTTGGGCCCCCTTCAGTATGCCAATGACCTTAAGTGCCTCAGCAATGTAGCCCATTAAGACGTAAGCGAGGAACTAGCGTTGGTAAACTTGGAGGCCTTCGTTGGTTTTACAACCTTTAATTGAGCCAGCCCAGAGCACAATAGAAAATAGAACATCCAGCTGACCCGCGCAGAATCAAGCGGACTGCCAAAGAAACCGAACACGCAAACTGTTAACACTGCACTGGTGTACACGGGATTCAGAGAGTCATGTGCTCTGCGCTCAAGGTTTGATTTTAGGAGCAGTCCCAGTAATGTCAAAAAAAGTGCTAACCCGAGCCACCCGTTTTCGAACCAGACCTGCAAGAAAACATTCTTAATATGCCAGGGTAAATGCGCAAAATCATTGTAGTAAAACCAATAGTCCAAACCTTGCTTAAACGAGCTGTTTTGTAGTTGGTTCAGACCATCCGGAGATAACTTGACAGTGGCGATATCGACATGGGTATCTGTATTGACCTGTTGTATAGTCATAAGCGTCGGCCACCGCATAAGGCCAGATTGCGACCCAACTTTTCCCGAATTCAGCTCCAGCGTAAACTCTTCGAAGGCACCGTCAGTTTCCGTATAGTTCATTCTGTCGCGCGTACAATTCGGCATAAAATTGTTTGCATAGATTAGATTTCGTTCACACAATGCGAAAACCAAGTAGCCTGCTGTATCAGACCTGATTTCGGCGGATACGATATAGTTCATGTAAGGTTGGACTTGAGTGCGTTGACCTACCGTCAAATCACTCCCCCCACCCATTCTAAATAAATTTCGTTGCCTCTCCTTATGAATATTAAAACTGCCTACTTCCTTAACACGATCAGGATGGACACCTATATATCGAGCCGGGAAACTACCTGTTCCATTCCCAACCAACCACGCCAGCGGGCCTCTGTCAGAACTCGCAATAACAGCCTTCCAATGATCCTGCCTGGTATCCAGGTCACCCACTACGCGAGTCACTCTGTCCTTGATCTGATACCCTCCGAGAGCCAGCGCTAAAATAACGGGAAGCAATGCAACGCTACTCAAAACAAAGAACTGATTCAGCTTAGAGATGCCTGAACTCACAGCAAAGAGCTTTAAAGCCAGCCAATAACTTAGTCCAAGACAAAAAGAGAGAAAAATGACTGCCAATATGGACGACTCTGCCCATTTGCTAGATAGATGTGCGCTGCCGGCCCCAAATATCACTGCAACAACAAGAGCAATAGATCCCCTTCTTACAATTGTCTTATCGGAAAACTTGTTTGCAGCAAATGCTATTCCGAGCATGATCCCATAGCTGAAAATGCCAAAGCTACCCGCAAGCCTAAATGAGGTTACTGCAGTAATCGCACCCACGCCCAGTAATCCGATGAAAAAATTCAACGGAAACGGCAGACTCATATTAGACTTATGACGATAAAACAAAACCAAAAAAGACAGGCACAACAAACCAAACGCAAATGCGGCATAGGTGGCTCGCGTAAACCCAACCAGAGCCACATACGCAATGGAAAGAAAGCCAATCGCTGCAAAGATCCGCAGCCAAGCCACCCTTCCGTAAATGGCACCGTACAAAGTGATCGGCAGAAACAACAATATAATGCCGTCGATCGCCTCTCCCCCGGTGTGCATATCGGAGATGATGCCCGTCACACGATAAGAAGAGCTAAGATCGAAAAGCGAATTTACGACGTGATACCAAGCTGCACCACCGAGCAAAATCCCAAGAGTGCCGCGCTCCCACAGGACGGTTAAACCCAATAGCAATGCAGCAGCTGAAACGCCAATGACCAACATATAAACGCTGCGCCGTTTGTCGCCCGCAAGTAAATACCCCCACATGGGAACCAATAATATCCCCCACAACATTCCTTTAAAAACCTTGTAGGAATACTCTACCCCGTAATAGGGGTTACTCGCCCCTTCGCCTGGCGGAATAAGAAGCGCACCCCATCCAGTGAAACGCAGGGAAGCTACAAGCACATAAGCCAACAACACTAAAAGTGCAAGGTTGGGTGCAAATACCTTAAACCGATAACGACCAAGAATTAGCCCAGACGAAATGGTTAGCAGAAACAGTAGGTCGAGTTCATTGTAGGCAAATCTTCCGGTCCAGGGGGTAATATCCAAACCGACCGTAGCAAGAGGTAAAACAATCAGCCAAGCACGCGGCATTAGCAAGATAAGGCAAAAATACAGAACCGCGAGTGGTACCAGCCAAAAACCCAACCAGGGAAATTGGAAGAACGGTGGCAGCGCCAGAACCAATATCACAAGTCCTAGCAATAGACTAAGCAGCCTGCCCAAATCAAGGGGACGCGAAGTTTTTCTAGACGAATGGTTAGAGCGAGTAGACCGCCTCGATACGCTAGTCATTTTGCTACTGTGCTCGCCGCTTGTTTTAGCATTTTTTGCAGATGCACCACTGGTATCGCATAGCTAATACCTGAAGGCCTCTCAAGAATCGCTTCGCGGCTCTCCTTAATAAAAACGCTGTTAAGTATCCCTAAAACTTTACCGCTATGGGGTTCATAGACTGGACTACCGCTGTTGCCCGGATAGGCTGTTGCGTCGAGTTGAAAAGCATCAAAGGGATTTCTCATTCTACGCAACTGCACAGCGGATAGCATATGTGCTCCATCGGCGGGGCGGGCCATAGGCGTTATCACTGATACGATACCGCGATGAGTAACGGGAAAGAGGCCCAAAACTGCGCCAATGGGAAACCCTGTAAACGCTACTTGCTGCCCCTCTCTCACTGAGGAGGAGTCACCCAGCTCAAGCGCGGGTAACGGATCGCCGCGAACTTCCAGGAGCGCTAAATCATGCATTTCATCCACTTTCATCACCGTTGCAGGATAGGCTTTTACGAACTGTCCACGACCGGCGAACACCGCGATCGTTTGCTTATTATCTGTATCCACTTCCTGCGGAACCACATGAGCATTTGTTATAATCTGCAGCCCGTTACCCACCACAAAACCCGTGCCATGCAAACTTGACGTATTGCCTTTTATATTCGGCTGTCTAGCAGGGTACATGGTGCCAATGCCAACAATACTTCCACGAATCTTATCTATCACGTCGGGCAAACTGTCAGCTCGCGCCGCACCGCAAAATAGTACTAATAGGATTATGGACAAAAAATACCGCATTGGCTTCCCTTCAACGTCTACTGTGTCACAATTCCATCACTTTCCCATTGTTGAGACTTAGAAGTCATCAGACAATCGTCTTCGATGCTGTGTATTATTTACGCTAGAATATCACCCCTGCGCCGATAACCCTACCAAGCGAAACGTCGAAGCCATGCGAGATTTGTTACATACAACTATCACCCATCAAGCTCGTTTGAACCCAAGGGGCGAAGCCCTGCTCTACAAAGATCAAGTTCTGACCTATGCAGAGCTTGATGAGAAGATAGACAACACCGGTCAGGCTCTATTGGAACTTGGGGTGGATGCCGGAGAAAGAGTGGCAATCTATCTTCCCAAACAGACCGAAACGGTACTGGGTATTTTCGGTGCTCTCGCGGCTGGAGCAGCTTTCGTCCCGATAAACCCGCTGCTAAAGCCGAAGCAAGTGGCCTTTATCATGGCCGATTGCGATGTAAGAGTACTCATTACATCCAGCCAACGACTCAAGCTACTAGAGGACACTTTATCCGAGTGCCCTCTATTGAAAAATATTGTTGTCGTCGAAGCTGAGGCGCAAAAATCGAATAGCGACAATGGAATACCACTTTTGGGCTGGGAGGAATTTCAGTCCGCAGGCACCCAGCGCGCCCCAAATCGTAGAATCGACGCAGACATGGCGGCAATCCTCTACACCTCCGGGAGTACGGGAAACCCAAAAGGCGTAGTACTTTCACATCGCAATATGGTCGCTGGTGCAGAAAGTGTTTCAAGCTATTTGGAAAACACCAGCGAAGACCGAATACTTGCAGTATTGCCACTGAGTTTCGATGCGGGGCTCAGCCAAATAACCACGGCTTTTACTGTTGGTGCATCCGTTGTACTAATGGATTACTTACTTCCGCGAGATGTTATTCGTGCCGTTGTCAGGTATCGAGTGACGGGTTTAGCTGCAGTACCACCACTTTGGAATCAGTTAATAGGTCTAGAGTGGCCTGATGAGACGAGAGACTCACTAAGGTATATCACTAACACAGGGGGCGCCATGCCCGTCGCCACTACAAAGGCATTGCAACAATCGCTTCCACACACCGACATTTACCTGATGTATGGTCTCACCGAAGCCTTTCGCTCCACCTACCTGCCGCCAGACCAAGTTAACGTTCGACCTGAATCCATGGGCAAAGCGATTCCCAATGCAGAAATAATGGTGGTCAATGATGACGGCAACGAGTGCGCCGCTGGCGAACCTGGAGAACTCGTGCACCGAGGCGCATTGGTGGCCATGGGATATTGGAACGACCCGGAAAAAACTGCGGAACGTTTCAAGCCCACGCCAGGGCTAAGCAGCGAGCTAACAATACCTGAACTAGCAGTTTGGTCCGGCGACCAAGTGGTCCGAGACGAAGAAGGATTTCTGTACTTCATCAGTCGCAAAGATGAAATGATCAAAACCTCCGGATATCGGGTCAGCCCCACTGAGGTGGAAGAAGTTATTTTCAGCTCGGGCCTTGTCAATGAAGCTGCAGCAATCGGGCTATCACACCCTGCACTCGGGCAAGCCATTTTGGTGGTTGCTGTAGTCAGCGAAAACAAAGAGGACAACGAGGATCGAGGCGAACAAATACTCGCGCATTGCCGCAAAGAATTACCCAACTTTATGGTGCCGCAAAGTTTACTCCTCCGAGAATCACTACCCCGCAACCAAAATGGCAAAATCGATCGGCGCGCGCTGAGCGTAGAGTTCGAAAACATATTTCAGGAAGACAAAACGTGAGTGATACTCAGAGCAGAAAAAAACCGATCCACACGGCCATGAATCAATTCGAGACCTTGGACAACTGCCTCCAAATAGGTAGCAGATCCGTAGTGGATATTGCCGCAGAAACTGGCGACGCGCCATTCTATGCCTATGATTTACAAGCCATGAGCACGACCGTCGCGACACTCAGAGAAGCAATGCCAAGTGGTTTGCATTTGCACTACGCTATGAAAGCCAATCCAATGCCAGAAGTGGTCGAGCACCTAGCCGGTCTTACTGATGGCCTGGACGTCGCATCTGCCCGCGAGTTGCGCGTCGCTCTTAGCACTGGCATAAACCCGCGCCTGATCAGCTTTGCCGGGCCTGGAAAATCGGATGAAGATCTTGTGACGGCGATCGAAGGCGGTGTCATCATCAATATGGAATCCGAAAGGGAAATGGCGCGAATTGCCGAAATTGCCCAGTCGAAAAATATACGCCCCCCAGTAGCGATTCGAGTCAATCCAGATTTTGAGCTCAAATCTTCGGGCATGAAAATGAGTGGGGGTCCAAAACCCTTTGGTGTAGACGCTGAACGCGTTCCAGATATGTTACGAGAACTAGCAAAGCTACCCTTGGAATTCATGGGCTTCCATATCTTCAGCGGCTCACAGAATTTGCGCCCGGAATCCATTATCGATGCGCAAAACAAAACCTTTGAACTGGCCTTTAGACTTGCTGAGGCTTCACCTTCGCCGGTGCAATGGTTAAACATTGGCGGTGGCTTGGGCGTTCCTTACTTTCCAGGGGAGCAGCGCATTGATTTGCAGGAGATATCGGAAAATCTCAGCCTATTACTAGCGGAATCCCAAAAAGTAATTCCAGAGGCCGAAATTGTTATGGAGTTGGGCAGATATCTGGTGGCAGAGTCAGGCGTGTATGTATGCCGCGTAATCGACAAAAAAGTGTCACGCGGACAAACATACCTGATTACCAACGGAGGGCTACATCATCATTTAGCCGCTTCGGGCAACTTTGGTCAGGTTATTAGAAAGAACTACCCAGTTTGTATCGGCAATCGGGTCGAGGGTGAAGATAAGGAAAATGTCAGTATCGTTGGTCCCTTATGCACGCCGCTTGATATTTTAGGAGACAAAATGGACCTCCCAAGAGCGGATGTTGGCGACCTAGTGGTAGTTTTCCAGTCTGGAGCCTATGGGTACACAGCCAGTCCCCACCTGTTCCTAAGTCATCCCGAACCCTCAGAAGTTGCAATCTAGCCTACCTCCCCATTGTGAGAACCGGGTCACAGACTGACGCCGGATACCGATGCAAGTCCTAGACTCTGGCCACAATGAAGTATAATGTGGCCTCATTCACAGTGAAGTATTTATGTGAATAATAATAAAAGCGTACGAATGGATTTTTGACACCAAGGTAAGTCCAAGCTACTCCCGATGGATATTGACTGCATAAGGAAAGGGATTCGTTGTGGCGACGGCCAAAGTTTTTGACCATCACATACACTCAGCATACTTCCGGCTAGCGCTGGTAGACGCGTTGTTTCTATTCGGGGCCTACTACCTCGGGGTATATCTGTACTTTATTCCCGAGCCCGATAGCGCAACACGCTTCGCTGATGGCGTATCAACCAGAGCCTCCATATTCGCTGGAATTGGGGTGATATCTCTGTTCGCTATGGGTTTGTATCAACCGACCATGCGAGAGGGTGCCAGCGGGATCGTTTTACGGATCGCCGGAGCCTTCGTCCTGATCGTTCTGATAATGTCCTCTATCTTCTACGTGATGCCAAACTTCCATCTGTGGCGTGGCAACTTTTTCTACACGCTGGCAGTATCCTTCGTAGCTTGTCTGGCCACTCGAGTTGCGTTCACCAGAATCATCGATAGAGAGCAACTCAAGCGACGCGTCCTGGTTTACGGCGCAGGCAAAGCTGCTAGTGCGATTACCACCACAATGCGCCGCAAATCTGACCGCCAAGGTTTTACGATTGTCGGATACATCAAGGTCGGAAACGAAGAGCCTCAAATAGGCGATGAGCCCATTGTTGAGCCAGATCAATCCCTGCTGGAATACACTCGCAGTATGGACATCGATCTCATAGTGATGGCCCTGGATGACAAGCGAGCGAGAACTCCCATCGGAGAACTCGTCGATTGCCGTTTAAGCGGTGTCGAGGTCGTCGACCTCGTGAACTTTTTCGAACAGGAGGCCGGAAAGATTCTGGTGGATTTTGTCAGCCAGGGCTGGCTGGTCTATTCCACCGGCTTCAATGCCAGCGCCACGTCTCGAGTGGGCAAACGCTGTTTTGATGTTTTGAGCAGTTTCCTTCTTCTCATGGCCGCCTGGCCCGTCATGTTGGTCACTGTGGTCGCTATCTGGCTGGAAGATGGTTTTGGTGCACCGGTGTTGTTTAGACAAAGCCGAGTAGGAGAGCACGGAAAAAATTTTGAGGTACTAAAATTCAGAAGCATGACCGTAGACGCCGAAGGCGACGGTAAAGCCGTTTGGGCAACAACTAACGATTCACGAGTAACGCGCGTAGGAAACTTCATTCGCAAGGTTCGAATCGATGAATTACCGCAAATAATTAATGTACTCTCCGGCGATATGGCCTTCATAGGTCCGCGCCCCGAGAGGCCCGAATTTGTCAAAGAACTCGCAGACCAGATCCCATTTTACGATGTGCGCCACGGCGTAAAACCGGGTATTACCGGCTGGGCTCAACTGTCCTATCCCTACGGCGCCAGCGTCGACGACGCCAAACAGAAACTACAGTTTGACCTGTACTACGTGAAAAATCACAGCCTGTTTCTGGACTTCATGATTCTATTGAATACCGTCGAAGTGGTGCTTTTCGGCAAGGGTGCCAGGTAGCTCTGAGCGCGCTCCAAAACGGGAAAGTGTCAGAAAAAATTACATTCTCAGTTGTTGCCCGCTACAGGCCGATATATGATAGTGCCAACTAGTTGTTAAATAACGAAAATAAAAACTGGCTCATTTATTGCATTCCAGACGCAATAAGGCGAATTTCCTTAATTCGCACCGGATAACGGGGTTAAAAAAAGCAATGAACACGGTTCTTCTGATACTGGGTGTATTGGGTTTTGGGGCAGTTGTGATTTCTGCCTATGTTTTCACGGTCGCCGCTAGAAACTATGTATCGGATGATGACAGTAGCGAAGCATCCTTATCTCACACTTCGCACTCAAACAAGTATATTCCCCGTGCGCAATCTGATCGGCGGCAGATACCAGCCACTTCGTTTCCGATCACAGTAAACGGCATCACTATCAATAGTGATCGAAGAAAACTGCCAGACCGCCGTTTATTGGCCTGAGCCAAAGTGGTGGTCAATTCCTTGAAAAATATCCCTCGTAGAGTCGTCTAAGACTAGCTTTCGGCTGTTTTCTTGTAGTTCTGAACCCGCTTCAAAGTTCCCCCATAAGCTTCAATCACTTTTTGGACACCCTTGTCGGACAAAACACCGTCGTTACCGGCAATAGCATAAGTGGCATAAAAAGCGGAAGCAGACATCATTGCCGCGGAAACGACCTCTTTCGATTCACCTTCTTCTTTGAGGGTGTTTCCCAACTCTATAAAGCGAGTGGTTAATCGCTGCAACTGTTCATTTTGATCTTCAGCCATAGCCGGTGTCCTTTTGTGGATTTTTAAAACGGCGGGATTCTAACATCTCCGTCGGGATATTTGCCAAACGTCAAAGGGCAATATCCCTGATAAAAAAGCCTTGTTAGTTAAAAATGGCCGCCTAAAACTTTGGCAGCTGTCCCATGTGCTGACCACCTGACAAATCGAGTAATTGGCCATTAACAAAACCCGACCGATCGCTATCAGCTAAAAACAAGGCGGCCTGGGCCATGTCATCCAAGGTACCCATTCTTCCGGCGGGTGTCGCATTGATATGTGCCTCAATAATGGGGTCCATACCGAAAAAGGCTTCGGTCATATCGGTCTGGATCAACCCGGCCGCTATCGAGTTAAAACGGACTTTCTTTTCCGCATACTCGACAGCGGCTACCTTAATCGCATAATCCATACCAGCGCGCGCCGTGGCATAAGTCGCCAGGCCAGCTCCAGGTAGACGAGCCGTTAAAGACGACACCGTGATGACCGAACCGCCATTGTCCATCGCCGCCGCCGCATGTTTAAAGAACAACATAGCCCCAATCACACTGAGTTCCAGTGTCGGGCGCATGGACTCCGCGGTCAATTCTGCGATCAATCCAGCGTGATGCATACCGGAGGAATTCACGGCGATATCCACGCTGCCATATTGCGTTTTCGCACTCTCGAACAAGCGCTCAATTTGTGCCTCGTCAGTCATGTCACATGCGACCGCCAAACCACCGATCTCTTGCGCTAATGCGTTCAGTGGTTCAGCGCGACGTGCCGAAACAACCACATTGGCCCCCTCAGCTGCCAGTATTCTTGCTATTGCGGTGCCAAAATTACTCGTTCCAGAAGCGCCCACGATGACCGCTGTCTTGCCTGCTAAAGTACCCATAGTCTTCTATTCCCCAGTTCTAAGTGAAAGTGAAAGTTTCAGTGTGATATCCAATGAACCCACTGTTGTCGATGTAATGTTCTAAGGTTCGTACCCCGTTAACGACGCGCTGACACGCCAAAGATCCGCACAGGCCTTATCGCTGGCAGCGAGCTTGTGTTGCGCCTTCACCTCATTGCAGTGATTGAAGTAAAGCCCTCCCCTATTCTGATATTGCGGAGCCGTCGCCACATAAATGCTGGTGGCAGCGCCCTGTGGTATGGATTTCATAAAGGGCATGGCGAGCACACCTACCGCCATCATCAGTGGGCTTTGATCTCTTGCCAATTCGGTCCCAATGACCCCGGGATGAAGAGCGTTGGCCACAATCCCCTCTTCGGTATAGCGTCCATTAAACTCCCTGGCGAACATCAGGTTCATCAGCTTGGAATCGCCATAGGATTTCATGCCACTGAATTTTCGCTCCTGCCAGTTTAGATCGTGTAAGTTTTCTGTTAGCGACGCGGCCATCATCGCAGCGGATGACACCATTACCACTCTAGCACCACCCGCAGCGCGCAATGGTTCGAGCAATAGATTGGTAAAAAGAAAATGCGCTAAGTGATTGATGCCGAGATGCGCTTCGAAGGCATCTTCTGTTCTCCGTTCCATGGGTATCATAATGCCAGCGTTATTGATTAGTATATGTAGTGGCTTGTTCAGAGCTACAAAGTCGCTGGCCGATTTGCGGACAGCCGCCAGGGAGTTCATATCCAGTTTCAGAAGCTCTAATTGCTCCGTGGAAATAGCGCCGCCGGAGCTGCCAACAATGTCAGACCTGGCGGCTTCGGCTTTGTGCATATCCCGACAGGCCATGGTGACAGTCGCGCCTCGAAGCGCCAACACCCTGGCTGTTTCCTTTCCCAGCCCGGTATTTGCCCCAGTCACCAGGGCATGTTTTCCCGCTAGGTCCACACCCTCACTGGCCTGTTCCGCTGTCGTTTTTCGATTCAATTTGGACATTACCCTGTTCCCTGTCCGCTCTGGTTTTTTACCGCCTATACAGCCGCAATTTACAAATATTGCTCCGGCACCCAAAGGCCGTGGAAGCCTACCGGAACACGTACGGGAAGCTTTACTTTGGCGAGTGGCCCAGCGGAAATATTGTCAGCAGGCAGTATCCACAGGTCACTGGTGTGCGTGCTGGGTTCATAAACAAAACTCAAAACAAAGCCGTCATCTTCAGCGCTGGCACTTTCACTGGCGACAAAAAATGGCTCTGCTGGTGCAACGCGGTCTGGAAGATTCAAACGCTGGGTATCACCGCTTTGCATATCGAACTTGATAATACCCTGGGCTCCATCGTAATCGACGTGTCCGTCTTTGGTGCCCGTAGCAAGTGCGTAACTGTAGCGATAGTCACGGCCCCATTGAGATCGATTGATCTGTGGAAACTCCATGGCCTGCTCATGGACACGCGTGACGGACGAGGCGCCTGTTTTTCGGTTCATGGTAAAGCGACTTAAATAGGCTGGATGATTAAAATCACCAGAACCCTTCACCCACAGAGAATCGTAGCGCGCAGCATCGAGCACGAGTTCATCATCCCGTTCAAAAGCATTCTGGGTATGAAAGACAAAACACCTTGGCACATCAAACCACTGCACGTCGCCGGCGCTACCATTTTTGGGAAACACACCCATACGACAGACCGCATCCGAATCCCAGCCAAAGGGAAATGGGTCCAGGGTGACCGCCTTGAACAGCGAGAATAAAACGGGCAATTCCATAAAAATAACGTAGTTTTCGGTCATCGCAAAATCGTGCATCATTGCCGGACCATTAGTTTCCAGCGCCACCGATTTTATCAACTCGCCCGCTGCGTTTGCCTGGTGATAGGTCAGGTAGGGTTTAAACACACCGTAACCAAAAAAATGCATGATGCCGGTTGCAGGGTCGATTTTCGGATGCGCCGTCATGGCGGTCTGCAATTTATTCTGATAACTGGCCAAGCCTATGGTGGACAGATCCTCGGGATTTATCTCATAGCCCCAACCCGCTTCGCCGAGGGACAGCAATTTGCCACCGTGGTGAATGAGGGAGACATTGCTTTGATTAGAGTCCAGCGCCGGGGGCTCTAACAGTACGCCGGGCTCCTTATACAGCATGGGCGTTTGTACATAACGATTCCGGTACCAGCTAGCCCTCCCCTTTTCAAAACGAACGCCATGGAGCATGCCATCGCCCATAAAAAAATGGTCGCTGTCTCCCTGCCAGGCATTTGGGCCGTTGCGCACATAAAGACCACTTAATTCCGGTGGAATGTTGCCTTCGACCTGTAACCTAGATTCGGTTACTTCCTTGGAGACTGGCGGGTAATTGCCTTCTCGCCAGAACTCAGGGTTTTCGGGAGTATTGTATTGATCTGAACACCCGGTCAACGCCGATGATGTCGCAGCTCCAACCAGACCGCAGCCGGAATACTTAATAAACGTTCTTCGCTCAATTGCGTTTTTCACGTTGCTACTCCCACGTAGCGCTCTTCCAAGGATAAGATTCGACCACTATAACCTGACCATTTGCTTACCCGTATTGAGGCCACGAAAGAGGCGAATAATTGCCTCCGGCGTTTTCTCGAAACCCTCAAGTATATCTTCAGCGTGCTTCATACTCCCATCTCGCAAATAGCCACTGAGGGTTTGCACCGCTTTGGGAAAAAGATGGGAAAAATCCGATAACACAAAACCCGTCATTGAGGCATTGCGGTAAATGAGATTGAAATAATTGGCGGGTCCCGCTAGCGCCCCTGTCGCGTTGTAACGGGAAATTCCACCGCAAAGGACAATGCGAGCCTGTTTCGCCAAATTGTTCAGTGCAACATCGAGGATCTCTCCACCAACATTATCCCAGTAAATATTCAGCCCTTTAGGGCAAAGCTCTCTGACTCTGGCGGCGACACTCTCATCTTTATAGTTTATAGCGCCATCGAAACCGAGCTCGTCGATCAACCATTCGCATTTCTGCGCAGAACCTGCCGTACCTATGACTTTACAGCCCGCCAACTTCGCCAATTGGCCCGCAGTTGAACCTGTCGCACCGGCCGCCCCGGAAACCAAGACAACATCGCCTTCGTTGGGCTTGCCTATCGCTTTCATCCCGCAGTAAGCGGTCATGCCCGTTAATCCGAGCACCCCGAGGTGGGTAGGTGAATCTATATCGGGTTCGACCGGTGTCAGGGGAAAACTTTTTCCATCTGTTACCGCATATTCTTGCATCCCAAACATTCCGCTGAATCGCGAACCCACCGGATATTTCGAATTATTTGATTCGACTACGCAAGCCACGCCGGAAGCTCGCATTAGATCCCCAATCTGAAGCGGAGCTACATAGCTGGCGCGATCTTCCATCCATCCACGCATAGCCGGCTCTACAGCAATATACTCAACCCTGAACAGCGCTTGGTTCTCACCCGGCGCAGGCATCGGTGTCTCAGCGTACAGAAGGTCGCTTTCCTTCACTTCACCCACTGGCCGCGCATTCAACAAAAACTGTCTATTCATCGAGCTCATAGGTTGTTCCCCTAAATGTGTTTAATATTTTACGAACGGCAAACAGCTTTGACACCTACTCAGAACTCATAGAAAAACGAGTGGAAATTCAAATCAGCTTTACCTAAAGATCGGAAAGAACATGGCCGCCGTCGATGGTTATTGTAGAGCCTGTCATCAGTGAGCCAGCATCAGATGCCAACAGCAGCAGCGGCCCGTTAAGTTCATGCAAAGACCCCGTGCGCCGTTGCGGAATACGCTGAATCAGCGCCTGCCCATCCTCAGTTTTAAACCATTCACCGTTCAGTTCAGTACTGAAATAACCGGGACACATGGCGTTCACGCGAATGTTATAACGCGCAAATTCGAGTGCCGTGGCTTTAGTAAACTGAACGACTGCCGATTTTGAGGCAGCGTAGTTGGTGAGCGCTTTTTGAACGCGTTCAGCCAAAATTGATGCAATGTTAACAATGCTGCCACCTTGCTCAGCCGCAACCAATCGCCGTCCGGCCTCTCGCGTTACATACATAACCCCATTGAGATTGGTATCGATGACTTTCAACCAATCATCGTCATCGAGGTCCAGCAGAGGTTTTGGGATTGTGATTCCCGCATTGTTGATAACGACATTGACAATACCAAAGGACTTTTCAGCTTCGTCGAAGGCATTTTTAACGCTGGCGCTATTGGTGACATCCATTGTGACTGCGATGGCCTGCCCACCGGATTCGCAGATAGTGTCACAAGCAGCTTGTATTCGATCCGTACGTCTAGCGGCCAAAACGACCTTCGCTCCTGCTTGGGCAAGCACGGATGCGAAGTGTTCACCAAAACCACTGGAGGCTCCAGTCACCAGGGCCACTTTGCCATCTAACAAGAAGGGCTGTAATAGTTCGTTCATTGTTTTAATCCCCGAGCATCGAACCGATGGAACACTAGCGTTCTAATATGGTCACGGCGCTGATACCGGGCGCTCCATATACGTGGGTGTAGCCTAACTTGGGATTGCCGGGAACCTGATGATCACCAGCGTCACCGCGAAGCTGCAGAACATTTTCGTAGACTTGACGAAGTCCAGAAGCACCAATAGGCTCGCCGTTGGCCAAGCAGCCGCCATCGGTATTGATAGGCATGCTTCCACTGATATGTGTTTCGCCGGACTGAATCAAATGCTCTTGCTCGCCGTCTTCGCAAAATCCGTTTTCAGACATATGCATAATTTCAGCGCCCGACTCGGTATCCTGCAACTGCATCACATCCATATCCTTCGGGCCTACGCCGGCCATTTCAAACGCAGATTTGGCTGCATCTACAGTAGGGCCCGCTACTTGTTCCAATGCCTGGCTAGGCGCAAATACCTCAAAAGAACCGAATCTACGGGATTTCATCGAGGCTGATTTCAGATAGACCGGGGTTTTGGTGTATCGTTTGGCATGATCGGCACGACACAATACCAAGGCCACCCCCCCTTCGGCGGGAGCGCAAAACATGTACTTGGTGAGGGGATTGTTAACCATCATGGAGTTGGAAATTTCCTCCACACTAACCGGTTCTCGTCGCCAGGCGTTGGGGTTCAGCGAGCCATTGATGAAAGCCTTCTCGGATACCTTGGCGAGCGTGTTCTCAGAGATACCATGATCGTGCATGTACTTTTGAATCTTCATGGCAAAAAACTGGGTGGTCAACATCAAGCCCGCCTCTCCGTACCAATCACCCAGACCCAAATCCTTTGGGTTGGCATTGAACGCACCGCGATCATGCTTATCAAAACCGGCAACCAAACCCAGGTCATACTGGCCTGATTTAATCGCGTTGTAGGCGCTAATAAGAGAACTACCACCTGTAGCGCAACCGTTCGCAACATTAATAAAGGGCAAACCGGTCAGACCCAGTTCGTTCACCAGTGAGTCTGCCGTTCCCGAACTGGCGCTGCCGCCAAAAGCAAACTGAACATCCTTCCACTCGATGTCGGCGTCTTTTAAAGCCAACCGCGCCGCATGAGCGCCCTGTTGTAGACCGCTTTTTGAGGGTGTTCGGCCGAAGGGGTGTATACCTATTCCAACGATTGCTACGTCCATGACTCTATTCTCGCACTTTGATTTGTGGGGTTAGCGTTTAGGTTCTCGTGAGGCCGTCTATGCAGCCTCGCTTACAGGTTTGAAAAAGAAGTTGATGACTTCATCGCCATTTTCTTCGGTCCGAAAAGGTTGAAATACCACCTCCATTTCCATACCGATTTTGATTTTCTCAGGGTCGTTTTCGGTGAGACGACCCTCTACTCGAACACCACCAGGTAGCTCGAGATATCCTACGCCATAAGGCTTAAAGTTCTGAGGTGTCTCGCCGCTCTTGTACGGGGTTTTGGGCATGAATTGTTGGATAGTCCAGGTCCACAGTGTTCCCCGATTTGGCAGCGCTTCTTCCTGCATCTCCTGACCCGAGCATGCGGCACAGGAGTCCGCCATGGGAAACGCCACTATGCCACAGTTTTTACAGCGGCTGCCCAGTAGCGCCGGGTTATCGGAAGGCCAGGTAAAAAGGCCTTCTCCTATGGGTACTTGATTTGTCATGAATAAATTCTCCGCCGTGTCGGTAAATTGGGGTCTAAGAGTGAATAGCCTGATCCATCGAATCCAGCACAGCCTCGTGCATCGCCTCTGACAGAGTGGGATGGGCAAACACAGTTTGCATTAATTCGTCCTCTGTCGTTTCCAGTTTCTGGGCAATGGCATAGCCCTGAATGAGCTCGGTAACATCGGGGCCTATCATGTGCCCGCCGAGTAGTTCACCGGTGTCTGCGTCAAACACTGTCTTCACAAAACCCTCGGTGTCGCCAATCGCTTGCGCCTTACCCAGTGCAGTCAAATCGAAACGACCGACGCGAATATTCAGACCTTCATCGATCGCTTGTTGCTCGGTCATGCCGACGCTGGCTATTTGAGGAGAGCTGTAAGTGCAGCCTGGGACTGCCAAAGGGTTCAGAGGCTCTACATCTTCCAGGTCTGCAATTTTTTCAACACAAATCACTGCCTCGTGACTCGCCTTGTGAGCCAACCAGGGAGGTTGGGTCATGTCCCCTATCGCATAAATGCCCTTGACCGAAGTCTCGGACCACTCATCGACTTTAACCTGACCATTCACCAGTTCGACCCCCACATCCTCGAAACCCAGTCCGGCGGTATTAGCGCTGACACCCACCGCGAGGATAACGCGATCAAAGGTTTCTGTTTGCTCGTTGCCATTTTTATCGGTCCAGTGGGCCACCGCTTGTGACTCATTCACATCCACATTATCGAGCGTTGCTGAGACATAAAACTTCATGCCTCGCTTCTTAAAATAGCGTTGTGCAGCTTTGGATATATCCGCATCCTCTTGGGGAAGTATACGATCCAGGGCCTCGATCACGGTTACCTGGGTTCCAAAGCTTCGATAAAAACTCGCAAACTCAATGCCAATCGCTCCGGAACCCACTATCAGTATAGACTCAGGCAAGCTCGACGGCGTCATCGCCTCACGCGCACTCCAAACCACATTTCCATCAAAGGGCAGGTCTTTCAGAGCACGCGGACTGGCACCCGTTGCAAAAATGATATGCGGTGAATGCAATTGGGCAACCGCTTCGTCCCCGACACGGACATCCAGCTCGCCGGGCGCGCGCAGAGAGCCAGTGCCCTCGATGACAGTGACCTTGTTCTTTTTCATCAGGTAGCCAATGCCACCGCTGAGTTTGTCCGCGACCTGCCGGCTTCGCTCCACGACTTTTTCAATATCGAAGCTGGCTTCATGAACGCTCAGACCATAATCCTGTGCATGCTGAATCGTTTGATAAACCTCTGCGCTTTTGAGCAGGCTTTTGGTTGGAATACAGCCCCAATTCAAGCACACCCCGCCCAGGTGCTCTTTTTCAACAATCGCCACTTTCATACCCAGCTGAGAGGCTCGTATCGCCGCGACATAGCCACCGGGGCCCGCACCGACAACAACCAGATCGAATGCCTGTGGCTGTGTGTTTTCGGAATTCATAACTTCAACCTTCAAAAACGAGCCGGACGCCATCTATGCGCCCGTCTCAGGCCCACCAACATAGCCATTTATAAAAAATCAGTCAACCCTGATTGTTTTAAAAGCGTTATTCTGCTACGGTTTTCTTTCGTTGATTTAATAACAAAAACAGCCGAATTTCTGGCTTCACACAAAAGCGCATCGCAAGCTTAATCACAGGATTTCAGTATGACTATATTGATCGCGGGTACCGTAGAAATCATCGCCGCCAACCGCGACAAGGCACTCGCCGAAGCCGCCGATTTGATGGCGGAAACCCGAACTCAAAAAGGCTGCAAGCACTACGTTTGGTCTGCAGATCCTACGTCAGATACCCGAATCTATGTATTTGAAGAATGGGACTCCACAGAAGATCTGGCAGCACACTTAGCAGGGCCTTTTTATATGAACATGCTGGGGTTGCTTGGAGGATACGACGTACACAACACCGAAGTGTCGAAGTTCAAGATTGCCCACGAGGAGCCTGTTTACGATCCAGAGGGAAAGCCCAGAGCCGATTTTTTTACACTATAGCGCGACAGGCTAATAGAACGCCGAGTTACCGCGCAGCCACCTAGGGAAGAGAGTTACTATGACAACGAAAAAAGTGAAAACCTACTGTCGTTTTTGTCATGCCTATTGCCCAATGGAGGCGACGGTTGAAGACAATAAACTGATTGCGATTGGCCCGGATACAGACAACGAAATCTACGGCGGCTATACCTGTATCAAAGGCCGACAACTAGCGGAACAAATTTACCATCCCACACGCCTGGCCGAGTCGCAAAAGAAGCAGGCGGACGGAAGCTTTCAAGCGATTGGCAGCGAGCAGGCAATGGATGAAATTGCCAGCCAGTTGCAGGAGATCCTGGACAAGCATGGCCCGCGGAGCATCGCCAGTTACAACGGCACCTATTCTTTTCAAAACTCTACAGCGCACCCCGTCGCCAGAGCTTGGCATGAAGCGATCGGATCACCTTCCTATTACACCTCGGTGACCATCGATCAACCGGCCAAAGTCGCCATTGGTCCCGCCAGAATGGGCTGGTGGAATGGTGGCAACCACATGTGGAGCGATTCCCAGGTGGCGTTAATTATCGGCAACAATACCCTGGTGTCTCACTTTTCGATTCCGGGCGGCATCCCCTCTTTCAGCCCGTCCAATGCCCTGCGAGAAGGAAAAAAACGCGGCATGAAAATTATCTGCGTAGACCCAAGAGTCTCGGAGGTAGCAGCGCGTTCTGACCTGCACATTCAAGTCCGCCCGGGCCACGATGCAGCTTTGGTGGCCAGTATTATCAATGTCATTCTTGCCGAAAATCTCCAGGACAGCGCGTTTTGCGACGAGCACACCCAGGGCCTGAGCGATCTGCGCCGAGAAGTGGAGGCATTCACTCCTGAACTGGTTGCCGCAGCAGCGGATATCCCGGCTCAACAGATTTACGATGCCGCGCGCATGTTTGCCGAGGGACCCAGAGGTACAGCAGTCACCGGCACGGGGCCCGAAATGGGCGCACATCCAAATCTCCTTCAGCATCTCGTCCAGTCGTTAAATGCGATTTGCGGCAGGCACTACCGAGAAGGCGAGCGAGTACCTAATCCAGGTGTACTCACGGGAACAGATCAGCGCTTAGCACAGGCCAGCCCTCCTCAGCCGGAATGGTTGACTGATGGCGTAAAAAGCCGGATTTCCGATGACATTATTGAAACCGTCGTGCTATCTCCCTACGGTCCCCTGAAAGAAATGCCCACAGCGGTTATCAGCGATGAAATTCTGATGCCCGGAGAAGGCCAAATAAAAGCATTGTTGTGCATAGGCGGTAATCCCTTGCTGGCTTGGCCCGATCAGGAGAAAGCTCAGCGCGCACTCGAAGAGCTGGAGTTGATCGTGTGTGTGGATATCAAGCTGGGTGCCACCTCTTCGATGGCGGACTACGTTCTCGCACCCAAAATATGTCTCGAACGCGAAGACGTCACCATGCTCACGGATATTTGGTACGAACAGCCTTATAGCCAATACACGCAGACTGTAGTGGAAGCCGAGGGTGACAAAATCGAGGAGTGGGAACTGTTCTGGGGTCTGGGTAAGCGGATGGGTCTGGAAATGAACCTGGCAAACGGTCCCATCGACATGCTTAACAAGCCCAGTAAACTGGACCTTTTGAAAAACATCACCAAGGGCTCGAGGGTTCCTGTTGAGGAAATCGCCGCAAAGGATGGCGGCAATATTTATGATGTCGAAGATGTGATCCTGGGCCCTGCAGACCCAGAAACGCGCGGCCGTTTGGACTTTTTCCCGGAGGGATTACCCGCGGAATTTGCCGCGGCACTGCTAGACGCACAGGCCGCTGCCAATGAGACCGAAACCGCAGAATATTCACACCTGCTGATTAGCCGACGCATGAAAAACACCTACAATTCTACCGGCCCCGAATTAAGTTTACTCAAGGACAAAGGCACCACAAATCCCGCCTACGTTCATTCCCAGGATTTGAAAAATCTGGATATTGCCGACGGCGACCTTATCCACGTTTACTCCGCACACGGTGAAATACCTGCCATTGCCTCTGCCAGTGACGCGGTCAAACCCGGGGTGATATCAATGTCCCATTGCTGGGGCGGTTCTCCCGATCCCGCCGCCGACAGCGATGCCAAGGTTCGCGAGATTGGCAGCAACACAAACCGCTTGATTGACAATCGTCTACAGTCTGAAAGATATTCCGGCATGTCACGACAGAGCACTATACCCGTAGGTATCAGACGTTTGTCTTAGCAGCACTGAGCCCAATCGCCAATTTCCAAGGAGCCTACCATGAGCACCAAGCCTTTTCGTTTCTCTTTGCAATGCTTCAACACGGACTCACCAAAGAGTTGGCGCAATCTGATATCCAAGACAGAGGCCCTGGGGTATTCCAGCTTTCAGCTGGCCGACCATTTCCTGAGCACCGGACCTGCACTTGAGAGCACTTTTCATCCACCACAGGGACTCGCCGCACTCCCGGCAATTGCCATGGCCCTGGAGCAGACAACAACCTTGAGAGTGGGGTGCAGGGTATTCTGCAACGACTACCATCACCCCATAATGTTAGCCAAAGAAGCAGCGACCATGGACTACCTGTCCGATGGTCGTTTCGAATTTGGTTTGGGTGCCGGTTGGATCAAAAATGAATACGAAGCGGTGAATATTCCCTTCGATGAATTCCCTCAACGGTTTGAGCGCTTTGCCGAAACCATCCACGCCTACAAAGCCTTTATGAGTGGAGAGCCTTTGGATATTGATGGGGAATCCATTCGCTGGAAGGGGTTTCATGGCACGCCAAAGCCCGCTCAAAGCCCCTATCCACCAATTATGATAGGCGGTGGAAGTAAAAAAATCCTTACCTTCGCCGGTCAAGAAGCGGATGTCGTTAGTCTCAACTTCAACAATCGGGCGGGTATGCTCGGACCCGATGGCATGAACTCTGGGCTGGCAGCTGCGACCGCGAAAAAGATTAACTGGATACGAGAAGGTGCCGGGGCCAGATTCGACGACATCGAACTGGAGATAGGCGCCTACAACACCATCATTACCGAGCACCAGGCGCCTACCGCACAGGCCATAGGAGATGCGCTGGGAATGAGCGCTGAAGATATCCTGAGCCACCCACACTGCCTCATTGGCAGCGTCGATTATATTTGCGAAGAATTGGAACGCCGCCGAGAGGCTTACGGTATTTCCTACATCGCAGTATTGGACGATGGTGAAAACAATATGGTCGAAGCTTTCGCGCCGATTGTGGAGCGCCTGAGTGGAAAGTAATACATCGCGGCGATAGCTGCCAGCAAACTCAGCCCAATTCCCGCTGGAAATTGACATAAATCCAGCGTTTTAAATCCGTAATTAGTCTATACTAGTATTCTGAATGCGCCTGTTTAAATCAGTCCGTCCTGTTTTTTGTTGTACGCAGACGAATATCCGTTAATTAGAGAAGTTATCATGGCGACGAAAGCCCCCAAGAATGACGATATAGAAGATGGCGTGAGCTGGCAGGCGCAAAAGAGCGCGATGACCAGAGATAAAATCCTCGATGCTGCGATAGAGTGCTTTATCAATCAGGGGTATACCAAAGTTACGACCGCAAAGGTGTCGGACAATGCAGGGGTGTCGCGTGGTGCGATGCTACACCACTTTCCCTCTAAACTGGAACTCATACGAGCATCCATCGAATATCTCCACGATAAACTGCTGGAAGATTTTACTCAGCGAATGTCGGACATTCCTGCGACTTTCAAAGACAAGGAAAAACGGCGCGCCGGTCTCGACGCCTATTACGACCACCTCCACAGCGAACTGTTTGCCGCTTACCACGAGTTGTGTGTGGCGGGCAGAACCGATCCTGAACTGGATGAGATGTTACAAAAATCTGTAGAGCGGTTTGAGGAGCACATTCTCGAGAGCAACAAGACGCTTTGGAAAGAATGGTCCGAGCGGGGGGATCTTTACCTGCTCGCCATGGACTTAACAAAGTTTCTTATGGAAGGCATGGCTGTCGGCCATATTGGCAAAGATAAACCTCAACGCGTAAAGCGTCTAATAGATTACCTGGCGGATCGCCTGGAAGAGATATTCGAAGGCAGTGGTCCTACCGCCATAAGCAGGCACAGCTAACTGGCCTCCGCTCTACTGAGCTCGATATAACGCTGCAGGTGATAGTCTTCGTCGCCGTAGTGCATCCCCAACACCAGCAATCGCTTGAAATGATGGCCAATTATCAGCTCATCCGTCATTCCAATACCGCCGTGAAGCTGCACAGCCTGCTGAGAAATGTATTTTCCCGCCTCACAAATTTTAACCTTTAGGGCTGCGCAGGCAGATGGGGCCTCCTCACTACCTGAATCAATTTGTATTGCAGCATTGAGAACCAAAGAGCGGGTTTCCTCCAACTTCAAATACATGTCTGCCATACGATGTTGTAGTGCCTGAAATTTGCCAATCGGCTGACCAAATTGCTTTCTCGTTTTCGTGTATTCGACAGTACTGTCCAACAGTGTCTGCATAGTACCCAGCGCCTCGGCGCCCATGGCCACAATCGATTCATCGATCACATCCTGCATTAGAAAATAGGCTTGTCCGGGTGTTCCCAGCAGTTGCTCGGCGTTCACAACGCAGTTTTTGAATTCAATATTAGCTGCCCCACCGCCATCGACTCGGGTAAAGCTATCGCGCGTCACACCGGGCGTATTGACGTCGACGATCAGCAAGCTGATTCCACCTCGATTGCGATCGGCGCCACTGGTTCGCACACTCACAATCAGATAATCGGCACTGTCGCCATCGACGACTGCAATCTTGGAGCCATTTAGCAGGTAGTTATCCCCATCCGCTTCCGCAGAGGTAGAAACCGCAGCCAAATCATAGCCGCTATCGCTCTCAGCGAACGCAAACGCCCATCTCTTGCTACCATCTATAATGTTCTCGATGTAGCCAGAGTGCTGATCATCAGAACTCCCACGCCGCAGAAAAGCACCGCAAGTGACGACCGTACTGAGATAGGGTTCTCGAACAATGCCTTTGCCGAGCGCTTCGGCAACCACCATGACATCCACCGCTCCGCCGCCAAAACCGCCAAACTCATCTGCAAAGGGAACGCTCAACCAGCCCAATTCCGCAAACTGCTGCCAGGTGTGTAGATCAAAAGCAGTTTTTTCACGGACCAGTTTTCGGTGACGGTCTACATCACATTGATCTCGAACAAATTTGGCGACACTGTCCTGCAGCAAAACCTGCTCTTCACTGAGTGAAAAATCCATGCTTAATCCTATCGGGTTGTTGTTTCCATGATGACTTCGCTGACGGGTTCGATGGCCTGTCCAGTGCAGAAGAAAACGCTGTTCGTATCGGCATCATGCTAGCAAAACCAACCGACCCAAACAATCAGTCCTTACTGTTTTATTCTTATTTCGATTAGCTTAGACTCAATTCTCCAGCCAACAAAACAGCAGCCAAAACCAGGACAAAAAATGAGCATGAAAACCTGTGTGGTGGCGGGCGTCGGTCCGGGTATTGGCAAAGCGTGTTGCGAGCATTACGCGGCCGAGGGCTACCGGGTGGTGATGATGGCACGCAACGAGGAATACCTGGAAGAACTGGCTCAGACGCTACCCGCATCCGCGGTGGTCATTTCACTGGACCTGACGAACGAGTCAGCCATCAATCACGCTTTTGAGCGGGTATTATTGGAATACGGCTCCATTGAAGTTCTCATTTACAACGCAGCACGGGGTAGTTTCGGGAGCTTTCTGGAAGTTGAACCCAGTGAACTGGCGAAAAATTTTGCTATTAACACCATGGGCTTGCTGTACTGCGCTCGAGCGGTCGCACCGTCGATGATCGAACAAAAATCGGGCTCAATACTCATTACCGGCAACACTGCGGCAACACGCGGCGGTGCAAAGTTTGCCGCCTTCGCCCCCTCAAAGAGCGCGGCGAGAAGCCTGTCGCAGTCTATGGCCAGAGAGCTGGGGCCACGGCATGTACATGTAGCCTTTCTCGTTGTTGATGCGGCGGTGGACGGGCCCTTCGCCCGCAAACTCAGGCCCGATATGCCAGACGACTATTTTATTCAACCGGCGGCCGTTGCCGAGGCGATCTGGTTTTTGGATCAGCAGCCCGAAAATAGCTGGACGTCAGAACTCGATCTTAGACCCCACGGGGAAAGTTGGTGAAACGCAGATGACTAAACTCAACCTAAGTGCCGACCAGGTATTGACCACGACACGAGCAGTACGCAAGAGAATGGATTTCGACAGGGCTGTGGAGTCAGACGTAATAGAAGAATGCCTCCAAATTGCGCTGCAAGCGCCTTCTGGCTCCAATTCCCAGGGTTGGCATTTTGTCGTCGTTACAGACGAAGATAAAAAAGCTCAGATTGCCCGTTATTATCAAGCCTCCTTCGCTGAATACGAACGCGGCCCGGGGCAGCCCACCAAAATTCATACAGACGATCCATCGATGAAAGATATACAGGAACGAGTATTGGGTTCCGCCCAGTTTCTAAGCGCCAATATGGCCAGAGTACCGGCCATGCTCATTCCCTGCGCGGCAGGTCGTCTGGACGATCCGGAACTCCCCTTCCCCCATGCCGCAGGTGCTTATGGATCTATCATTCCCGCCGTGTGGAGTTTTATGCTCGCCGCTAGAGAACGCGGGATTGGAACCTGCTGGACGACCTTGCACCTGAATTACGAGAAGGAGATTGCGGCAATACTGGACATTCCGGCGGACTACACTCAAATCGCATTGATACCCCTCGCTTACACCAAAGGCACTGATTTTAAAGTCGCACCGCGCAAACCGTTGGCAGACATTTTGCACAAGAATCGATGGTAAAGCGCTAAAGCTTCAGCAAGGCATCGTTTGCCTCGGCGAGTTGGTGTTGATTAAACACCGCAATCCCGTGTCGTCTCAACAACGCTGTTGTCACTCCCTCCCCTGCTTTCTTGGAAGCTGAAAACGATCCGTCGTGAATCAACGAACTACCACAGGAGGGGCTGCCCTCCGTTAAAATGGCAATGTGGATTTTATGCTCCCTGCACAGGTCGAGCGCTAGATTCGCTCCCTTCAGAAAAAAAGAACTGACGTCTACGCCGGTATTGGCAATAACAGCTGATGAACCGTCGAGTACATCCACGCCACCGCCAGACGCGATTTCCGCCGCGGGTCTGGGCACTGACATTCCCGCATCGACTTCAGGGCAAACGGCGACCACTCTTCCCTCGCGCAGCCAGCGATGCAATGTCTCCTGGGCTAGCGTGCAGGCTTTGCCATCGTAGCGAACGCGCTCACCCAGTAGACAGCTACTAACTAGAATTTTATGCACCGGGGCACACGAAGCAGTTTTTACGACTGTTATTCACGATTGAAACGTATCGTCCATTTGCTCCTTATACATCGCGCCGCTGCCAGCGGGAGCGAGGCTGGACGCATAGAGCATTTCGGAAATCCCTCCGTGCTGACTGTTGACACTTTCGGCTATCTGAAAAAAACTTCCTTGGTGTGCATTCATGTCAGTCGCCGCGATAAGATGCGTCTGCTTAGCCGATTGCTTGAAAATTTTATGCAGGGCCCGCGTGTTATTGGCGAGCTCGTTTTGTTTTACAAACCGAATTCGCCAATTTCTTTCGACGATATAGTTAAACACTCTGGTGCTTGTCGTCATGGTCGAAAACCTCTCTATCGCAGTACACGGGTCGACAAAGCTATTCGTTTTTCGAGTCAGCTCGCAAGTCCTGCAGTTTTTGGTCATCCAACCAGCAAGCGTGCACGCCGTAGGGTACGCGTTGCGGAAGGTGCAGCCGCGCCAGCTCAGTCATGTTCGAGGCATCGATAATAACCATTGCCGCAGAATCATCAGACATCAGAATGTCGACCAGATAACCGTCGTCCTCTGCCTGTGAATTTGGCTTGGGAACATACAGCGCCTCACCCCCAAGATAGTCCCCGTAATCGAAATATTCCAGCTCGCACTGATTCTGCAAGTCATACTTCAAGACTCCCTTACCCATAATTCCACCGCTGCGCTCCTCGTCCAGTAGGTAGGCATAGCGTGTGGGCTTGCCGAGGTATGCGGTGTTGAAGCTGGGCCTCTCATAGAAGTGATCCATGAGAGCGCGTTGCTCTGTCACTTCTCCCGTATCGAGATTGAGACGGAAAACGTGTAATTTGGCGTGGGGTTCCAAAGGTGTATGGATAGGGACCGTAGAGGGGTATGAAGGATATACAGGTGAAAATAGCACAATATCTGTTCCACCATCTTCACGTGTCTCTTCCCAGCCATTGATCGTGTGCCAAATGTGTCCGGGGAGATCAGTCGTAAACCATTGCACTGGATCACCCTCTTTGTGACCCCGACGGATCACCCCAAAACGCATTTTGTGTTCGGGATCAAAGTAAAACGGGCTCTGATATTCCGAAGTAATTTTTTTGCTGTCAAAACGCAGGGACAGATCGGGCAGTACGGCAAAGTGTTCGGTGAGAAAATAATCGTGTAGGAAAGCCAGCGCAGGTTTTTCTTCCGACAGCTTGCTGCTCTGTGCGAGTTTGCCTTGACTCACCACATTGTAGTGCAATTGGCCACTCATCAGGTCGGTGCTGAAGGTGTGCCAATCTCCAGATTCGGGATCAATCTTGGGATGGGCGGTAAAGGGCGTCGCCAAATTTCCCGCAAAGTCGTCCCACTGACCCTCACCTGATAACTTCAATCTTCCCTCGTGATCATCAATCGCAAGCGAAAAGGGATAACCGGTTTCTTGCAGGCAATAGAGTTTACCGCTGTGGTATTGGATCGCGGTCGTAGCGGAACTGTTTTCAAGGGTTTCTAACTTGGGAATGACACCAAAGCGTTTTTTTAACAAATCCAGAATAATTTTAAACAGCGCGGGTTTTCCACCACCGGCCAGATCGCCAAACTCGGGATACACCTCACGCCCGCGCTCTTTTTCGATATGGAACCGCGGGGTTTTTACGTAAGTATTCGAATACGTCGCCACGCCTTCTTTCACCTGAATCTGATGCAGCATACCTGCACCGTTAAACATGTGCATTCGACTGTTGAGTTCCTCGAACTGGGTATTGGTGCCGTTGCGAATATACACGCCACTAAAGTGAGCAGGAATAACACCTTCTACCCTGACCTCCGCGTGCGTCAGCTGGGTATGGACCGGTGCAAAGCCAGCGCCCGAATAGGGCGTGGCCTTATTGAACTGATCAATTTTCTGCGCCTTCTCTACTTTGCGATCTGCCCAGGCGAGCAGTGGACGTGGCGCGACAAAAAGTAGCACAATAAGAACCAGTGGAAGACTGATTAACACCACGAGCGCCGTGGAAAAAATAGATAACATAGTGAGGCCTCTACCCTACGTTTAAGCCTGGGGGCTTATTATTGTTAGTGAACATGAAGTCTTGAAAAACTTCTCCGAAGTGTTAACCCTGACAGTATTGAGTGCAAATATCCAGCGTTGTAAACGCGACAGCAATACCCGATTTGAGCATATTATACGAAGTGGAAACACACATGGATCTTGGTATCAGAATACAAATGATGGCGAGAACAACTAACCCTAACAGCAAAGAGGAAACATCATGGAAATTGCTTCGACAAGTCTTGATTACTACGCGGGGGACACTCTCTGTAAAGGCGAGTATTTCAGCCCGGAAAACAGCAGCGGAAAACTGCCCGTTGTTTTGGTGTGCTATGCCTGGGATGGTCTGATTGACGAGGTCCGCGACAAAGCTCGCAAGTTGGCTGAATCTGGCTATATTGCGTTTGCTCTGGATGTGTATGGCGATGGTAAGACCTACTCAGACATAACCACCGAACTCGATGAGGCACTGGGCCCTTACATGGCAGACCGCGGTTTACTGCTGGAGCGACTGCAGGCGGGCCTGGATGCAGCGAAAACAATCCCCAACGCAGATGATTCACGTATCGCCTCAATGGGATATTGCTTTGGAGGCATGTGTGTTTTAGATCTCGCTCGCTCTGGAGCGGATGACTTAAAAGCAGCAGTATCATTTCATGGTGCGCTGGCGCCGAATGATCTGAAATCGCCGGAGACAATCAACACTAAATTGCTGGTATTGCACGGCCATGATGATCCAATGATTCCACAGGAGCATGTGACAGGATTCATGGCCGAGATGACTCAGAAAAAGGCCGACTGGCAATTTGTGTCCTATAGCGGCACCGTCCACGCATTCACACGGCCCGATGCCAACATGCCCGAGATAGGAGCGATGTATAACCCTTCAACAGACCGGCGATCCTGGCAGGCGATGCTGAACTTCTTTGCCGAAGTTTTGTAGCAATCATGAATAGACCCTCGATCCCGCCACTGGAACAGATTCAGGCAATTGCCGGGCATCAATTTCCCGGCGGGAACTACCGAATAGAACACTGGGAAAACTTTCTGCTGACCGATTGTACGGGAGCAGAGATACTTCCCGGTGGCATGGTTCATCCAGTGGCATTATTCCATGTGCCCATAATCGGCTGCGGAACCAGCATTACTGAAATGTTTGCCCTGGGTCAGGCAGAATCAGATCTCTCGATCATTCCCGCAAGCTATGATTGGGAGATATTCGAACCGCTTATTGAGGATATTTCTTACTCGATCAGCGGCAGAATCATCAGCGCTGAACGCAACAGCGATGATGACGGAAACCTCTATGACCGCATCCAATTTTGTTTTGAAATCCACAATCCCGAAAAAATGCTGGCAGTAAGATCGACCATCACGTGGCACTACACCAGGAATACCCTATGAGCTATCAAGTAGGGGATTCCATTCCCGAATGGACAATGGCCAGTGTCAGTGCCGAAAAAATGAAAACCATGGCGGCAGTATTACGCGACCCCAACCCCCTTCACTGGGATCGTGAGGCCGTAGATTCTCTACCGCTGGGGCTTGGCAAGCGAACGATCAACCAGGGGCCTTTGGGTCTGAGCTATATGGTAAATATGCTGCATGCCTGGATGGGGCCCAGGTGTTTACGAAGGTTGGTGATGCGATTTCCCCAAGTTGTGCTCGATGGCGACCGAGTGGTTGCAAGAGGAACGATTACAAGTCTGAGTCATGACGGGGCAGAACATATTGCAGTCTGTAAAGTGTTTCTGGAACACGATGAACGCGGCATCTTGCTCGAGGGAGAAGCTACCGTTTTATTAACCCAGGATTAGTCGACAAGCGGCCACTATTTTATCGGTCGCCTGCCTTCAATGTAGTCGTCCACTAGCACATGTAACCGCTGTGTTCGGCTTTCCTGCCCTGCCAGATAAGCGCCCTTGTAGCCCCTTGATCGCATACTCAACTGCTGCCCGGGAAAGATACTCATGTCCTGATCAATCGTCAGCCCCATACTTTTCTCTCCCGCCGCGAAAAACTCATGTTCAACAATCGCATCCCGCTCTACCGGCCCATCCGCTGTTTGTACGGGAGAAGAGTCGTTGTCCGGGTTTGGCGCATACCACCAATTGTCGAAAATACACTGCTCGGGATCACTTGGATGAGGGCGCGCGCGCAAAAAATGAAAGCCGTCAGCCCAAATGGAAACAGCGAAGTTTGGAAACAAATTATAGTGGTAGGCATCTGTCAGCTGGCTGTCGTTGAGCTTACTAAAGTAGTCGTAGCCTCGTTCGGGCCCCAATTTTCGCTTGGCTTTTTGCAAGGCCTCACGAGTCTCTTCACCTTTTCCTCGGAAATCCTCCGGATCCAGCTCCCAGTACCTCAAGGCTGATGCGAGGGGCTCGCCAATCTCCTCGCCCTCTTCTGTTGCAGGGCCAGCATAGCCGCCCAGCATAATCATGCGATTGTGGCCCTCATCAGCCATATCAAAACGGGTGTTCTTGTAGTTCGTGTCGATACCCAGATGAACTCGTTGTTTATCCAAATTGGGGCCCTTGGGTTTGTGAACGGTATTGACGTGATACGACTCGTTGAAATTATCCATCACGATTTTCCAATTACACGGTGCGATGGTGGTTTTTGCCAGGTAACGCGTCCAGTTTTCTACACCGTAGACTTCCCAGTCCTTGCATATCGGCCCCAGAAAGGACGCCAAGCTCTCGCACTCCGGGTCCATATTGATCCATATAAATCCGGCGAAGGTATCGCAGGGAATTTCCTCAAGAGTCACTTTTCCGCAGGGATTGCCCCGAGGATAATCGTCAGGATCTTGCACAAAATTTAGCTCGCCATCGGGCATCCAGGCCCAGCTGTGGTAGGGACATACAAAACGTCTGGCATGTCCCTTGCGCTCACTTACCAACCGTTGGCCGCGATGTTGGCAGACGTTGTAAAACGCTTTGATACTGTGGTCTTTCTGTCTCACCATCAGAATGGATTCCGTACCAACCTCTTCTTGTTGCCAATCTCCCGGATTGGGCATCTCATCTTCTCGGCCAAGCAACAACCAGACTTTGGTCCACATGTGCTCCATTTCTAACGCGGCGAACTCTTTGGAGGTATAGCGATGCCCTTCTATTTTGTGAGTCCGCTGCTCCTGTTCGGGCCAATCTGGAAGATCTTGATTGATATTTTCCTGATTCATATTATTCTCTGTGAATTGAGGTTTAGCCGAGCAATTAGGATAAACGGCTAATGGTTGTCTGTCACCTTTGCCGTCACTTCTGCCCAACAACTGGAGCATTCAATGGAAATAAATCTGGCGCTTGATCGTATCGCCTTGCAGGACGTGATGCTGAATTACGCCGCAGCCGTCGATGAGCGAGACTATGATCGCTACAAAGCTTGCTTTGCGGCGACTGTGGAAGTAGTGAACTTTGGCGAGGAAATTTTCCAAGGTAGAGAAGCCTGGCTGGAATACGTTTGGGGTGAATTGAAAAAGTACAGTGCTACACAACACTTGTTGGGACCCCAGTACGCTGTCATTGACGGCGACCACGCCCGCACACGATCCGATGTTCAGGCGCTACATTTTACTGAGACTGAGAACGTGCAGCGAATTACCTTATGGGCGACCTACCACACCAACATGCAGCGCATAGACGGCGATTGGAAAATCGTTCGCCATGAACTGGCCGTTCGAGGCCTTCACACGCAGCAAGACTAATCAGCCTGACGCCACGCTCCGTGGAAACCCGCTGGCACGCAATGCGACAAATGTATTTTTGCCAGTGGTCCTTTGGCAAGGTCCATCGCATCCAGAATACACAAACTACTGGTGTGGGTTTCGAAACTGGTGGTCACAGCTAACAAGTATCCTTCACCTTCCGGCGCATCTTCGGATTTCGGCACAAACAACGCTTCTGAGGTATTGCTTTGGCCAAAGGAATAGCGATCAACGATGTCACTTTCGTGATCGAAACGCCCTAGCGTGTTGTAGTAGCTATCGCTGTCCTCCATATTACTTGCCAATTCACCATCGGGAGAGGTATACCAGCCGTAGCGATACTCCTTGCCTTGATAGCGCGGATCACACTGTGGAAACTCTGATTCGAATTCATCAATGCATTCGAACTCTACCCTGGGCTGATCCGCATTCATATCGATCGTCCACCGATTGAGAAACGGTTGGGCTTTGCCCATTGAAGATCCATCCAAAGTCGGGAACAAAGGTGCATGGGTAAACTGGCTGCAATCCACCGTGATAACGCCATCTTTGTCAAAACCATTCATAAAGTGGAACACAAATGCCATATCCATTTCCAACCACTGGATATCATCCGCTGTGGTGGCATTGCGAGACAGCACACCAATATGTACGCCCTTGTCCGGTTCCCAGGCAAATGGCGCGCCCCCTTCCATAGCTCGTTCCAATGAACCACTAATGGGAAAAACAGGGATAAGAATGTAATTCTCGGTGACGACAAAATCGTGAATCATCGATGAGTAAGGGGTGGGAACATGGATACTCTGGGTCAACACACCTTCTGGATTGACCTTGTGAAGCATGGCATCTGAGGCGAAAGGGCCGGTCGCCATGTAGGCAAAAAAAATCATCTCGCCAGTGGCCGGGTCGATCTTTGGATGGGCTGTCATGGCAGTATGTAACTTGCCTCGGTAAGTCCACGAGCCAATCGATTCCAAAGTTACGGGATCGATTTCGTAAGGTTGATGTCCCTCCTCCAGGGCTAACAGTCTGCCCGCATGCCATACGATGGCGGTATTCGCCAAGCCCTCTTTATCTACCAGCACAAAGTCGCTGTATTCAGGCTCGCAGTCGAATGGGTTCATAGCGTTAATTACGGCACGGCCTTCCTTGTCTTCGATGTTCCATTTCGCCGTTCTAACCCAGCGGTTTCTATAGCCGGCTTGGCCATCTTTAATATGAAATGCATGAACCATCCCATCACCGGCGAAAAGATGATAATCACCACGCGGACTGAAGCGCTGATTGGGACCATTGCGGTAAAGCGTGCCATTGAGTTCCAGGGGAATTTCGCCTTCCACCACCAAATTGCTGGCCTCGCACTCCATTTGAATCGGGCCGTAGGGAAAGTTTAGAAAGGGGTTGTCTTTGGGCATTGGTTGGGCCATTGGAACACCTCATTTTTTAAGTTAGTGGCATAAACATAGCACCAGATTTTTATGTTTACAATAGAAACATATGATTTCATCTGCTAATATTGCCCGGAATCTGAACACTTGAGGCACTCTCTTGTCCCTACCCAAATCTAGCTATCACCACGGCGATTTGCGCTGCGCCCTGCTGGACGCGGCACTGGACATTATTGCCGAGCACGGACCCCAGCAACTGACAATCAGAGAGGTCGCGCGCAAAGTTGGGGTCTCGCACACTGCTCCTTACAGACACTTTGCCAACAAAGACGATCTAATACTGGCAGTGGTGAAGCAAGGTTTTGAGCTGATGCAGCAGACCATGCAGGATAAAAAAGCCGCCGCTGCCCCCGACCCACTGAGTCAATTCGCCGCTTCCGGCACGGCATACGTGGACTTCGCTCTGGACAACCCCGCCTATTATCGGGTGATGTATAACGGCGATCTGCTTTCAAGTACGGGACAGCACACGCTGCAACACACCACTTCTGAGACCTTTGCAGAAGTCGTGAATGACATAAGAACCTGCCAAGAGTTGCATATTGTTCGCCCCGGAGACCCCACCCTGCAGGCAATGTCTATTTTGTCCAGCATCCACGGTTTCGTAACCATGGTGATAGACAACCGCGTCAATGCCCTGCTAGGCGACAAATATCCTCTTCAGGAAGTCAGAGATGCGATGTTGGGATCAATATTTGAAGGCATAGGGGCGATTGAAAGCCACTCGCAAGATTAGAAAAAATACAGTCAATACTGTTTGTTTTAAATATGGGCTTTGTTAAGATTTCCCGGCGATGCGAAGGGATTTGGAAGCCGAGCGCACAACAACCAATACACATAAATATAAACGGTTTCTAAACATGCAACGAGTTCTATCCGTAATCACACTGAGTTTATGCCTCAGCACACACCTCACCGCCCAGACCGCCGATGACAAGCCTGCGCAGGCCAGCAATTTCGCCCTTGAGGAAATTATCGTCACTGCGAACAGGCACGAGCAAAATTTGCAAGAAGTGGCGATGTCGGTAACGGCCTTTACCGCTGATTTTTTCCAGGACACCGGCATCACCGATCTCGCCGGTCTGGAGCAGTACACCCCCAATCTCAAGATCACGCCAGGGGCCGACTCGCGCAGCACCTCGATAAGAATCCGAGGGATTGGCTCCGTGGGAAGTAACTCTGGCATTGATCCCAGTGTCGGTATGTTTATCGATGGCGTCTATCAGGGCCGCGCTGGCATGAGTATCGGTGATTTGATCGATATTGAGCGTGTAGAAATTCTCAGAGGGCCGCAGGGTACGCTTTACGGTAAAAACACCGCCGCCGGTGCGATCAGTATCATTACACTCAGACCCGCTGCGGAGTTTGAGGGGCAGGCCGAAGTCACCTATGCAAATGACAACCGTAAAGAGTTTCGTGGCATGGTGAATCTACCATTGGGTCATTCCGGTGATGCCGTCAGGCTCACCGGCTTCACAGTCAACTCGGATCACCTGTACGACAATACCTTCACGGGAGAAGGCTTAAACGATGCTAATAAATGGGGCGTAAAATCCCGTTTCTTGTTTGATACTGAAAGTGCGGGCGAATGGCTTATTACTCTGGACTACAGCAAAGAGGATACCGATTGCTGCGGGTTTGCGGCCATAAGCTACGACGGATTCTCAACCCTCAATGCACCCGTTACCAATAACCCCTCCGCAGCTTTTCAGGAACAATTGGGGCTCAATGCAACGGGTAACCCCATATTGCAGTACGTCGCCTTTGAGGACAGCGAGGGATTTTCGCCGCCCAGGGCGGATCCTTTTAGCGACGACTATTGGTTTGACGGCGAGACCAGCAACAAAGTCACGGTAGGCGGCGTGGCGCTGGAGTGGAATTATGATTTGGAGAACGATTCCACCCTGACGTTGATTAACGCATGGCGGAATTACACTTCGGACAGTTCATACGACGGAGATTTTACCGCTTATGACGCCGTGCTGGGATCAACCGATGTAGAGCTGGACCAGTATTCCTCCGAGCTTCGCTACCATGCCAATAGCGGGGAAAGCTTTGAGACACAACTGGGCCTATACGCTTACTATTCTGAGTTCGAATCCCTCGGCACCTTCAACATGCAGGTACCACTGGTAACAAATATCGGCCTATCCCTGTTCTATCCCGAGGGGTCTTTGAACATCGATGACAACCTCTATACCACCACCAGCATGGCGGCTTTCGGGCAAGTCATCTGGAACGTGTCAGACAAGTTCAGCGCCACTTTGGGTTTGCGCTATACCTACGAAAAAAAGGAGCGTGATGGATCGCAAATTACCGAGGGATTAAATCCTGGGTTTCCAGCTATAGATATACCTCCTGTCGCGGGGCCAGATGTGTTCTACGACGATAAGCGCAGCGATTCTGACATCTCCCCCGCCCTAAATTTGCGCTACTTTATCAATCAGGACGTGATGGCCTACGCCAGCGTTAGCAGAGGTTTTAAATCCGGCGGATTCAATCAGCGCCGAGAAGTGGTGGGTTCCAACGGCGAATTTGACGAGGAGATAGCTACCAACTACGAGCTGGGTTGGAAGGGCACCTGGATGGATCGTCGACTGCAAGTTAACGGTACCGTGTACTTTATCCACTACGATGATTTCCAATCCCAGGGGTTCGATGGGTCGAGTATCAAGGTCACAAACGCGGGCGTATTGCAAAGCTGGGGCACTGAAATCGAAGTCACATACCTTCACGCAGAAAATCTGTTGCTGGGAACATCGATCGGCTATACAAAAGCCGAGTACGATGAGTTTGATAACGGTCAATGTACTGTCGAGGAAGCGTTTGAAGAGTTTTATATTGTCAACGGAGCACAGGGCGGAAGCCCCGGCACCGCTGCGTTGTGCCGCAGGGATCTCGCCGGTAAACCACTGGACAACGCACCCCAGTGGACCGCGAGCTCCTACGCCCAATATGACAAAGTACTGAATGAATCTCTGATCGGTATTGCCAGATTGGAACACAGCTATATCGACAGTTACTTTCTCGATTCAGATCTGGATCCAAATCTGGAGAACGACGCAGTAAACCTGTTGAATTTGCGACTGACAATAACCACCCCGGAAAACAATTGGGAAGTCGCGGTTTGGGGGCGCAATTTATTGGGCGAAGAATACTATGCCCTTGGGCTCGATATTCCCACGATTGGCGGCTACGCTGGAATAGTAGCGCCAGATACCACGTATGGAATCACTGCAAGACTATACTTTTAAGTATTCTTAAAGCAACGGTGGAGAACACAATGGACACCGACAAAATTATTTCGACAGATCAGGGTACAGGCCGGGTTCAGAGTCCAAGGCGCGGTGGTTTTTTTTACAACTGGGGACCCCAGGCCTGGATAGATATGTGGATGTCCAATTCCATGCTGGTAAAAAAGGCCCATCCTATTGTCAGTCACACCTTCGTACCCATTCTGCGCCTGAGTTGCAACGACCGGGAAGCGTTGGAACAGGACTATCAAAATATTAAATCACGGCGGGAGATTCTTCACCTGCTGGACTCCCCGCGAGAAAAATGGCGCAAACGCTATGGCAATTTTGTTCGTGAGGCCGAGTGGGCACTGCTTGAGCTTCGCCAGTATTACTCCCAGGCACAGTACGAAGACATCGTCATCGGCACCAGCGTGGCATTGTCATCTGAGACCTCGGCGGATTTTCTCGAGATGATGAACAGCATGTCAGAGAAAAGTAACAAGAAAAAACCGAAACAGCGGGATTCCACTGAGCCCGGTTGGTTCACCCGTGTGATGTTTGAAGTATTTAACCCAGCTGGCTGGCTGACGGGCCCGGCAAAAATCACCGAGTATGATCCCGCCAACGGGCGCACGGTAATGGAGATACCGGAGTGTGGATGGCATATCTGCGCCAAGCAGGATTCCTTACCCAATCCCAATGCGCTCCCGGAGGAAGGCTGTTTGAATATTTGTAAGGGTCCTTTTGAAGCCTTGTTCAAAGGAGAAGGCGGAGGACTGAAGATGCAATTTGAACCGCATCTACCTGAGACTTCCTGTACGGTAACCATGAGCTGGAAAACCGATTGAGAGAGGCGGCGAGAATGCTCATATGAAAGCCATAAAAAACTTCTTTCGACGCGAAAAACGTATCATCGATCAACAAAGAGAGATTGCAGCGCTTCGCAACGAGCGGGAAAAGCTACAACAACAAAATAACAGCATGCGCGAGGGAATGCGCAGATGCACCACCTGCGAATATCGTATCGAAATCAAACAACAACAGGACGTGAAACGCGAGCACGAAACAAATTTTGAATAGCGTTAAGAAAAACAACCCTAAGATAAATCAACTCCAAGAGGATCAACTATGTCAGTCATACTAGTGACCGGTAGCAGCACCGGCATCGGCCAGGAAACAGCGTTGCATATGTCGCGCAATGGTCACACGGTTTACGCCGCAGTCCGAAACCCGGAAACCGCCCAGGAACTAAGAGAAAAAATAGCCGCGGAAAATCTGTCGACGCAGATCATCAAACTGGATCTTGTCGATCCGGTTTCGGTCGACGCTGCGATCAAAACGGTCATGTCCGAAAATGGACGTATCGACGCCTTGGTAAACAATGCCGGTATCGGCGCAGGGCAGGCAGTAGAAGAAACCGAAGTGGAGGTGGCAAGAGAAATCTTTGAAACCAACTACTTTGGTAATGTCACCGTACTGCGTGCGGTCACTCCCATAATGCGCAAACAAAAATCGGGAAGAATTGTGACCGTAGGATCACTTGCGGGACAGGCTGTGATGGGCTGTCACGCCCACTACTCCGCATCGAAATGGGCTATGGAAGGGCTGTGCGAGGCATTGGCCTTTGAAATGGCTGAGTTCAATGTGAAAGTATCTATCATCGAACCGGGCTGTGTGCTCACGCCAATCTGGGGCAAAGTGGAACCCCCAGCGGGCGAATCACCGTATGCCAATTCCATGGCGCGATTGGGGCGGTTTTTCCACTTCGGGCTCACCCGCCCCCCCGCTATGCCAACTGATGTAGCACAGGCTATCGCCCACGCGATTGAGTCTGACAAACCGCGTTTCCGCTATCCAGTTGGTCCTGACGCAACAGAGATAATCGCCGCCAAAAGCAAAATATCCGACGAACAGTGGATCGAACTCAACTGCCTTCAGGGCGAGGAGTTTTACGACCGCTGGGAAGAGTTTGTAGGCGTTGATTACTATCGGGGTGAACTGCCCGAACTGTAGACACGCTAGAACGTTGTTACTCGAAGCGAGTGAGCACCTTGCACTGGTGGCTGGGTGTTCTGAGCGCTTCGAAGGCTTCCGGTAACGCATCGAGATCAATCACGTCAGTTATCATCGGCTCAACATCGATTCGACCCTCTGCCAGCATGGCCACGCAGGTATCAAAATCGTCGCGTGTGTAAGCGATGGCAAATTGAATATTCAATTCTTTGATCAGACCAAAAAACGGCATGATGCTATCGGGTTGTTCACACACACCTACGAGAACAATTTTTCCGCGCTGTGGCGCAATCTCAATGCACTGCTGCAATAACCCCGGGGCTCCCACACACTCTATGATCACATCGGGCGGGCCGCCAGCCACCGCGATAAATTGCTCCAGCAGATGCTCTGCACCCTGGCTAAGATCGGGTTGAATGACATGCGTGGCACCCATTTTTTTAGCCAGCTGAGCTCGAGTCGCAGCCAGCTCACTGACGACGACTTCTCTGGCGCCAAGAAATCGCGACCACAAAGCCGCCGTGAGCCCAATAGGGCCCGCTCCCATTACCATCACCCTGTCACCGGCTTTAATGTCCCCCACTCGCACGGCATGCAAGCTCACCGCTAACGGCTCGATCAATGCCGCACTCTCCAACTCCAAATCATCGGGCAGATGTATCGTCTCTCTGGCCCCCGTCGTGACATATTCGGCGAATCCTCCCGGCACATCGATGCCTGCCACTTTCTTGGTCTGGCATTCAAAAAAATGTCCATTGGCGCAGGCCTGACATTGGCCGCAGCCGATAAATGGCATGGCGCAGACTCGGTCACCCACCTGCCAATCATTCTTGGCATCCTTGCCCACTTCGACAATCTCTCCGACATATTCATGACCTAGTATCTGGCCGCATCCTGCAGTCGCCAAACCTTCGCGCGTAGCATGTAAATCGGTACCACAGATACCGCAGTAGCCGACCTTGACGACCAACTCGGCGGCGTCAGGAGTCGGGTCGGGAACGTTCTCGACCGCCAATGGCTTTCCCACCTCTTTAAATACTGCCGCTTTCATACGATTCCCCTGTCACTATCTCGAATTTGGTTAACACCGGTATGGTTATTGTTTAATTTCGGTCTCGCGCCCATTGCTTGGCATCATCGGAGCTTACCCACTGCACTGCATTGAGTAACAACTTTTGAAAATTCGGGTTTTCATAAGCAGCCTTACTGTCACCGCATTGAAGATACACAATAGGACTGTTCAGGTAGTGTTTTACCCAGCCAATTAAATTGTGCCCTGGGGGATGCTGCCAACCCTCACGACTAAACATGTTGCCCCGCAAGGCCTGCTGGGCCGAATAAAAATTGTCTTCCACATAATCATAATTACTGCTCAGTAGCGGAATGACCTGATCGTCAAACACATGACTGAGATACAGTTCATCATTAATGGAGAAAACCGGATCGACACCGTCGGTGACGGGGTGGTCTATTTGCACTGTTATTTGGTGATCAATCTCGTGACGATATCCTGAATCCACACAGTGCTGCCCCCGCAATGTATCCGGTCTGTAAAGGAACTTCCCTCCTACAATCTCAGCATACTCCGGCCAAGCGGGCCACGCTGCAATGGAGTGGTGCATGAACACACAGCCGTGACCGCGTTCCAGCAGCGCCAGAAAGTTATCTTTAAAAGAGTCTGGTGGATTGACGTATCGCGGCGGCGAGCCGTCCTTTTCCGAATTCGCCTGAAAATCCAGACCGGGCATGTCGTAAAAAACAAAGGCGTCATAATCTTCGGCCAGTTTGGCATCGAAGAAAACCTGGGAAGCGGGCTGTTCAACCGCAGTACAATCAATGCCCGTGAACCCTTCAAACACGGCAAAAAAATCATCTCGATTAAAGGGATGGCCCTTGGTCATCACCAAAATTCGCTGCTTGGCTTGATAGTCGATTACTGACATTTTGCGAGCCGTTTAGAGGGTCTATTTATGCGTTTGATCAGCCACATTATCCGAACCAAAATAAACAGTCAAATCTGATTGTTTTTCTAAATAAGGTTTGATACCTTGATCTTCGCATAACAAAAGCAGCCGTTTTACACGCCCATTTTCTCGCCTTTTCGGCAACCTCAGGGCACTCAAGTGACTTACAGGAGACACACATGGATCTCGGACTATCTGGAAAAAAAGCAATCATCACCGGTTCTACTCGCGGTATTGGTAGAGCTATCGCCAACCTTTTGGCCGACGAAGGTGCCGACCTGGGAATCTGTGCTCGCAACCAGGAAGAAGTTGATGCAGCGGTGGCGGATTTGAGTGCCAAGGGCGTAAAAGTTGTGGGCTCTGTGGTTGATGTCGCTGACAAAGACAGCTACCAGGCCTGGGTGGCCAGCGCCGCAGAAGAACTCGGTGGTATCGATATTTTCGTACCCAATGTCAGTGCTGGTGGCGGCGCGGTAGGCGATGATGGCTGGAAGGCGAATCTTGAGATCGACGTTTTAGGAACTACCCGTGGTATTGAAGCGGCCATGCCATTTCTCGAAAAGTCAGATGCGGCATCTATCGTCATCATATCCAGCACCGCCGGCGTTGAAACCTTCATGGGCCCACAGCCTTACAACGCGATCAAAGGCGCACTGATTATTCACGGTAAGCAATTGAGCCAGGCGCTGGCGCCACAGGGTATTCGAGTAAATTGTGTGTCTCCCGGTCCTATTTACTTTGCAGGCGGCGCCTGGGAGTTCATTGAGAACAATATGGCCGATTTGTACAACAGCACGCTAGAACAGATTCCCTCCGGCAGAATGGGCAGCCCGGAAGAGATAGCCAATACAGTGGCTTTCATAGCGAGCCCCGCTGCGAGCCTTATCACAGGCGTCAATCTGGTGGCCGACGGTGGTTTCACAAAACGTGTGCAACTCTGAGTACGGGTTTTCAGTATGAGTAAAAGCGATCGCGTAGATGTCTACCTGGTAGCGGGCGGTTTGTACCACAACATCGACCACGCCAGACTGGAGATACTTAAGCTGCTGGCTGAACAGCCGCGAATCAAGGTGAAAGTGGGTGCTGATTACAGCGATATCGACGCGATATGCGAATCGGATTTTCTGATCACATATACCTGTGATGTCATACCCTCAGAAACCCAGACTAATCGCCTGGTGGATTACATTCGCAGCGGGAAGAAGTGGTTTGCATTGCACGGAACCAACTCGATATTGCGCTTTCTAGAGCACGAGGGTGAGGGATTATTAGTCGATTGCCCCGAAGAGAACTTGCCGTTCATGGAAATGCTCGGCAGTCAGTTCATGTCTCATCCGCCTATTCAGGAATATGAGGTCCAAATTACAGAACCGGACCATCCTCTAGTGAAAGGTGTACCACCCTTCACAGTGGATGATGAAATGTATCTGTGCAAGTTCCACGGCGAATATCAAACACTCATGCACTGCAACTGGTCCGATCCCGTGCCTGAGTTTGTGCGGGACGATTGGGTCAAAGATACCGAGCAACAACCGGTGTTCTACATACATCCCTATGGCAACGGCCAGGTGCTCTATCTGACACTGGGCCACTGTCGTGGCAAATATGACATGCAGCCGCTGATAGAAGAAGTTCTGGAACCGGAAGAAGGTGCCTGGAGATCCGATGAGTTCTACGAGCTACTCAGAAGAGGCATCAAGTGGGCGATGGAGCCCGTACAATAAGCCTTTGTAACAGCTCTTGCTTGTAAATAATCGGAAGTAACATTATGGATTTAAAGTTCAGCCCCGAGGAGCTCCAGTTTCAGTTGGAGGTAAGACGGTTTCTTCAAGAGAACCTGCCACAAAATGTTGTTGACGCAGCACAGAGAGGCAGCAGTGTCTTTATTGAAAAGGATATCGCGCTGGAATGGCAGGCCATATTGGTGAAAAAAGGCTGGGCGGTACCGGGCTGGCCGGTGGAGCACGGCGGCACCGACTGGACCCCCTCTCAGAAATACCTGTTCAGCCTGGAGTGTTATCGCGCAGGGGCACCCATGTTAATCCCCCTGGGTTTGATGATGTTGGCGCCGGTGATCATGGCATTTGGTACCGAAGAACAGAAAGCTAAGTACTTGCCGAAAATTCTCTCGGGTGAACACTACTGGTGCCAGGGTTATTCTGAACCGGGATCAGGATCCGATCTGGCAAGTCTGAGCCTGAAAGCGGAATCGGACGGGGAAGACTACATTCTCAACGGCTCCAAAATTTGGACCACCCACGCGCATTTCGCCGACCACATTTTCTGTCTGGTTCGGACACATAACGGCGAGAAGCCTCAGCAGGGAATCAGTTTTTTACTCATCGATATGAGTACTCCTGGGGTAGAAGTAAAACCCATCATCACCATGGCGGGTGACCACGAAACCAATCAGGTGTTTTTCGATAATGTTCGCGTACCAAAGGCCAATCGTATCGGCGAGGAAAACAAGGGCTGGACTTACGCAAAGTATCTTCTGGAGTTCGAGCGCGGCGGCGGTTTTTCCGCCAATCGCATCCGACAAGAAATCAACCATGTCAAAAAGATCGCTTCGCGTCTGGAATCTGAAAACGCCAGCTTCGACCGCAGTGGAGATATCGAACGCAAAATTGCCCGCATAGAAATCGATCTAAAATCCCTGGAGATCACTGAACTACGGATTTTGTCTGCCTTGGCAGATGGCGGTGCGCCAGGTGCTGAATCGTCTATCTTGAAGCTCACCACCACACGGCTGGAGCAGGCGGTCAATGAGCTGGCAATGGAAATGGTAGGCTATGAAGCCCTGGCGATGGATGCTACGGAGGACGGAAGTAGCTATCGCAGAGACTATGCGAGCTCTATTACTCCGCGATATCTGAATAACAGAGCCGCCTCAATATTCGGCGGCTCGCAGGAAGTGCAGCGAAACATCATCGCGAAAATGGTGTTGGGACTTTAAGCTCAGCCAAACCGGCGTAATCAGCACAAGGCAACGACAATGCATCGTGAACAACTGGTAGCAGAGGCGAAAGCCCTGATGGACCTGGTTGCCAACGGGACCACATCCCTAACGGATAGCGTCATGGAAATTGACGTTAAGGAATACACTAACCCTGAGCAGTTTGAGCGCGAAAAATTTGCGCTTTTCCGCAACTATGCTCAATTCGTCGGCCCCAGTTGCATTGTCCCCAATGCCGGTGACTACTTCGCGTTTGACGATACCGGAATCCCGATACTGATTGTTCGCACCGAATCCGGAGATTTGAATGCCTTCGTGAATATCTGCTCTCATCGCGGCGCTCCGCTGAACGAGTGCGATCACGGCCACGCAAAAAAGGGACGCATGTTTTCCTGCCCCTATCACGGCTGGAGTTACGACCTGCAAGGCCAATTAATCGCTGTACCCTTTGGCAAACAAGGTTTCGATACTATTGATCGAGCGAAGTTGGGCCTAAGACCACTGCAGGTAGAGGAAAAATACGGCATGATTTTCGTCATGCCAAACCCCGAGCTAACATTTGATATCGATGAAGTACTGGCGGGTTTGCAGGAGCGCATTCAAGGATTCGGCTTCGAAGATCATCACTATCTGGGCGCCAAACAAGTGTTCACCGATTTTAGCTGGAAGCTCAACATGGATACCTTCCATGAGTATTATCACTTCGAGTTTCTACACCCGGAAAGTATCGCGACGATGAATTACTCCAACACCGCGCACTACTTGCAATACGGGCGCAACCATTCGATGGGTTCACCGTCGCTGCAGATTAACGAGCTGAAAGAGATTCCGGAAGATCAGTGGGAGCCGAGAAATTACACGTCTTACGTCAACTTCATATTTCCGAATACCGTGATTTTCGTTGTCGCAGACCATTTTCAAACCTGGAGGGTTTATCCTGTAAGCCCGAGTCGCTCGGTGGTTTACCACAGCATGTTCATACCGGAAGTACCTCAAACCGAGGAGGAACTAAAAGGCCACGAAGAGTATTTTCAGATGATTAACGATGTGGCAGTCACTGAAGACTATACTTTGGTTGATAAAATCCACCGCGGATTGGGAGCGGGAATCGACAGAAAGGTACTCATCGGCCGCAACGAACCCGGAGTTCAAAATATGCATCGGCAACTACACGATGTTCTCGGCTAAAATTAATTATCAGTTAATCTATAATCCCGAATTCTCAGCTGCACGCTTCACCGCGATTTCCAGCAAACCGACATTCCCACTCGTCCATTCAACGTTTAGCTCTGATTTTACTATCTTCCAGACGCCGTCAAACCGCTCATAATAATTTTTGTATTCACCCACCACGGTAACGATATCCTGTGCCGAAATTATCCGTCCTTGGGGGTCTGGGTAAATAACATGATCTGCGCTCAGATAGGCTCGACAAGTGATTACTCCAGATTTATCTACATCCATTCTGTGGTTGGTTATCGCATGACGCGTTACATCAAAACCATTGATGACGGCCTGCAGGCTCGTCATCCAATCGTCGGCTCTTCGGGGCACGTCCGGAGGTCCACTGGCGATACTGAGTTCGCCATAATCGATAAGAATTTCATCGGCGAAACAGGCTCGCACCAGATTCCAGTTTTTGCCGTCCAATCCCTCTGCATAGTTTGAGTAGGAATCAACGAGTTCGTTTCTTATTAAGGCTATTTCCGAGGGTGAATGCATTTTATCTCCAGTAACTTGATCTTGATTCGACTCCGCAAGGAGCAAAAACGATCTGATCGTGATTCATACTATTTCGTTTTTCATTCATCAGCTTGCTTTGGATAACCGTATTGCTCGGCAATACTAATACCGAGATCGTATTGCCGCTGCACCCTCTTCATGCCTGACAATGCTGCTTCAGAAGCCACGATTGACTGAAACACCTTTTGCTCATTGCTGAGGGAGTTCGACAAAGATTCGTCATCGCTAACCTCGAGCACCTTCTTAAGCCCCGCTAAGGCGGCACCGTTCTTTTGTGTCAATCCCTGCGCCAGCTCGATCGATGTATTTAAAGACTCACCGGGCCCGACAAGTCTACTAATAGCACCCACCTGATAAAGTCGAACCGCAGTCACCGGCTCCCCGGTCAAGACCATATCTGTTGCCACGCCACGGCCAGCCAGTCTCGCGAGACGGCTCGAACCGCCAATTCCCGTCGTCAACGCCATCGCTATCTCGGGTTGCGAAAAGAGCACCTGCTCCTCGGCCACTCTTAAATCACATGCCCATCCGAGTTCAGCGCCACCTCCAGAGCTGTTTCCCGATATCGCGGCTACGCTGATAATCGACTCGTGAGCCAATTCTTGTAATACGGTGAACCAACCCTTTCCAGAACCAGTCTGTGCCCTGCCCTCAACGCCACTGATCAGGTCCTCTAGCCAGGCGTGTTCGAACCAATGGCCTTGCAGAGCGGAGGCCAGAATAACAACGCGTGCACCACGTTCTCTGACTGTCCTAAGCTCACCTCCCAATTGGTCAATGGCCGCCCAACAAATTTGATTTTCTCGCTCACTATCACGGAAGCGAACACAAGCTACCGTTTCAGCAGGCCAATCGATAGATATACTATGCGTCAACAAACACTCCGAAATAAAAGTCCTAAAATACCTTGGCGCTTAGACTTGCCCGCCAAAAAAGTCAGCTCATCCTGTTTTATGACAAAAGAGTACCCGCGCGCATTGCGAGGGTCAATAGTGGTGATAGTAGACTGATAAAGAGCCCAAGCGACATTGCCGCGCCTCGTATCCAACGTGTAAAATCTCCATTGATCGCTCGGGGTCTCACCCTGATTTTATTCACACATAACAATAGGGTCGGCCTGATTTCGGGCTACGTATGCATTCGAACTTTGGGCACGCACCACGTTCTGCTCACGCTATTTTTCATCGCCTATGCTCGCTTTCAAGTCATAGCTACTTGCTGGCGATGCCGCTGTTGGCGATCTACCTGAACTGCGCGCAAGCACTAGCCCAAGAGGAAAAAAACAAAAAAGAGAGTCCTAAATTTTCTGCGGACATTGCGGTGGGCGCCGAGTACGACAGTAATATTGCAGTTGAAGAGGTAGATCGTAGCAGCAGTGAAACAGATTACGCCTTAACTCTCAGCGCAGGGCTAGGCGTACAACAGAAACTGAACGACTCTGCGAAAATTGGTTTTAGCTACGACTTCAATCAGAATATCTATCAGAATTTTTCTCAGGTGGATCGACAGACCCATATCCTCGGTGGAAATCTAAGTAAGGACCTGGGTAAAGCGGATGCCGGGCTGTCTCTTTTTTATATAAACTCGAGACTTGATGGTAAGCCATTTCTTGAGCTCAGCAGGATCTCGCCCTCCGTATCAGGATTTCTTTCAAAAAAATGGTTTGCCCGGGGCGCCTACGTTTACTCAGACAAAACGATCGAAGACCGGCCTGAAAGAGATGCAATATCCAATGCTGCGGAGGCCGATATATACTACTTTCGGAGAGGCTTGCGGAGCTACTTAAACATCGGTTACCGCTTTCGGGACGAAGACGCCAACTCCGACCCGCTCGATTACACCGCACACAGTTTAAAACTGAGATACATTCAGCGGGTGGAAGTGTTTTCCAAATTGGCCAAGCTGGAACTCGCCTGGCGCTATGAAGATCGAGACTACCAGTCAGACACAGCTAGCATAAATGAAGAAAGGGGCGATCAACGGCACAGATGGAGATTGGATTTTGAGATCCCGGTCTGGGGCCCGGGCAGTGCGATACAGTTTTACTACGGATACTCGGATTACGATTCGAACTTACCACAATCCGATTACAACCAGGCGATCACCGGGACGCGGTTTGTACACCGCTGGTAGAAACTACATCAGGACGCAGCAATCCATAACCGTAGACTTCATCCCAGCCGGGTGATCCCAGATCCTGGGCGCTGCGGTGCAATATTTCCAGCGCATCGCTACCCGGCATCAGCTGTCGAATTCTAGCGGCGGCAGTAGCGGCAAAAGGCACCGCAAACGAAGTACCTGAAGAGGCAACATAACCACCACCGGCTTTAGCGTGGCGCAAGCTGACACCAGGTGCCGCAAGATCAAGGTACTTCCCCCGATTAGCAAGCCTGAAGACTTGACCCTTAACATCCACCGCTGTAACGGCAACCACTGACTCATAAGCAGCAGGATACATGGGCTTCGCGACAGGACCGCCATTACCGGCTGCGGCGAGGATCATTACATCCTGCTGCGCCGCTCGGTTGAGGGCGGACTGTAGTAAGCGATTAGCCGGACCCGCCAGGCTAATATTAATCACATCGACTCCGGACGAAATAAGCCAATCCAAAGCCATGACAAGACTTACCGTACTGGCGATTTCGCCCCGCTGCTGGTCTTTTTGAAAGACGGCGGCAGCATACACTTCGGAACTTGGTGCCAGGCCCTGATACTCACCGGTATTACCGGCGATGATAGAGGCGATAGCGGTGCCGTGAAAATCGGGCAGCTCGGCGTTTTTCGGAGCAAAGGAACGGGTGGAAATATTGGAGCTGCTTAGTGACGGATGCCGAGTATCAACGAGACTGTCAATCATGCCGATTCGCAATACCAGGTCCTTGGTATCGGCGGGGAAATTGATCGCTGTCTGCGGGTATACTCCACCGGACTGCAGCACCGGGACAGGAGAACCCGCAGTATAGATATGATTTAAATCGACATCGGCGTGGTCACTGCCAAGTACATCGATTACTCCCTGACGCACTTGAGTGATGTCAAAACTGGAGGGGGCAGCCACTTCGGCCAGACGCATCCCAATGCCAGGAAGTTCCGTCACCTTGTCAAACAAATAGCCCTCGCTCGCGAGTTTTTCAAAAACCTCCGGCTCGGCCATAACCAGCCACTGATCTTTGCGAATCCGGTTCTCGTCTATTTCAAGTTCACTTTCCACACTTTCAAGAATCAAATCGATGGTGCCTTCCAAGCGTTCTTCCACTGCCTCAGCAACCTCGCCCTCAACATTGCGTTCGAGGTTTTCTTCCATCCCCTGCTCTACATTTTGAGCGACGGACTGCTCAATACTATTCTCAACACTCGCTTCCACAGTTGCTTCAACGCTCTCTTCAACATTTTGAGCGACTCCCTCTTCGACACTTTCAGCGACAGCCTGCTCTATTCCTTCCTCAACGGCCTGAGCTACGCCTTCTTCAACGCTTTGTTCTACACCCTGGGCAACCTCATCCTCGATACCGTCTTCCACGGTCTGAGCGACAGTATCCTCAACAGTCTCCTCAACGCTCTGAGCGACTTCTTCCTGAACGTTTTCGGCGACATTCTGCTCTAGGATATCCGCTATCATTTGACTGAAATCGGCCGAAACGGTCTCAACAACACTATCTTCAACCGCACTGGCTACACTTTCTTCGACACCTTCTTCTATTCCGTCTTCAACTGCCTCTTCGGCGATGCTTGCCACATTTTCCTCTATGTTCTCTTCAATAGAGTCTTCAATATTTTCCTCGAGGCTTTCTTCAATGTTATCGACCACGGTCTCTTCAACCGTTTCCTCTACAGTGGCTTCAACCACCTCTTCAACGGTTTCTTCGACGGTTTCCTCGACTGTTTCTTCAACGCTTTCTTCGACTGTCTCCTCAACCGCTAACTCTATCTCGCCCAAGGTCAGTACTCGCTCTTCCGCTGCATCCGCCACCTGCTCTTCAACGGCCTCTGTTACAGCCTCATCAGCCGCGTCCTCAGGTGTACCGCCCAGGGACAGTTGAGCTTGTGCCGCCTGCCCGAACAACAAAGAAGCGCTTAAAAACAGAGGCAAAAGGGATTTAAAAACAGAACGGCATAGGTGCTCACTACCGGATCGGAATTTATTGTCTTTTAAATTCAATAAGTTAGAGGTTTTCATGAACTTTTTCGCCGTTAATTAAACGTACTGCTTCATCTATAATAACGATTCACGCGAAGATAAATTCCATTAGATGGAATAGAATCGCCGAATTAATCGTCACCATAGTAACAGGATTCTTATGTCGTCGCTCAGCGACCAACAACGCGAAGCTTTGCTGGCAGAACTGGGTGGCCTCCGAAAATTCTGTTTGTCGCTCACCGGTAAGGCGGCGGATGCAGATGATTTATTGCAGGCCACCGTAGAAAGAGTGCTCGACAAAGGTATGCCAGCCGATGCACATCCGGCGAAATGGGCATATCGGGTGTGTAAAAATGCCTGGATCGATGAGTTGCGATCCAGAGATGTAAGACAGAAATACCCTCAGCTGGTGGTGGATGATTCTGAAGTTTCGCCCTCTGCAGAACAAACAGCTGGTGAGGAGCGTGAAATCAGCGCGGTCAGCGCGGCTCTGGACGAGTTGTCCACCGACCAGAGGCTGGCGTTAACGCTGGTGGCTATAGAAGGCAGAACCTACGCCGAGGCCGCAGAAATACTGGAAGTGCCCGTGGGAACGATCATGAGTCGAATTGCCAGGGCAAGAAAACATTTATTAGTGATCTACGGGACCGTAGACCAATCCGTAGAAAAGAGTAGTTAGGGGTTAGAACATGAGTGAACACGAGAATGAATTGCTTTCGGCCTACCTGGATGGTGAGCTAGAAGCTTCTAAGGCAGTGGAACTGGAGCGAGCGCTAGATGGGGATCTGGCGCTCCGCTCTCGCTTAGAACAAATGCGTTCCATCGATATCTCGTTGAGAAGTGCCTTTAAAGGCGATTTGGCAGGCGCTGTTCCGGCGCATATCACCCGAATGCTGGCCTCTGAGGTCGCGTCTAACGATGACAATGTTGTCGCGTTTCCAACACAAACATACAAAGCCAAGACTAAGGCTAACTGGGGTCTGGCAGTCGCCGCATCGCTGATGGCGGCCTCAGGTTTGCTGATGTTTGAACGAGCGCAAATTGCCGGCGTCGACCGGGGTATGGATGCACTGATCGCCGCAGAACTGGAGCAGACGCCTTCGCAAGCCGATGGTTGGAATGTTCTAGCGGACGGACGGGAAATGAGGCCAGTATTGAGCTTCCAAAGTAAAGACAACGGGTGGTGTCGCGAATTCCTGCTCGCCGATGAGAGAGTCCAGCAAAGAGGCGTCGCATGCAAAACTGATAATCAGTGGGTGACAGCGGTGATCGGGCCTGTGAATACTCAGATTGTCGATGCCGCTACCGACTTCCGCCCAGCAGGTGCGGATGATGTGGATTCGGTGCAGGCATTCGTAGAATCCCAGGCAAACGACATACCACTGGGTCTTGGCGAGGAAGCTGAGTTGATAGAGGGCGGCTGGAAGTAAGCCCAGAATATAAAATTCACAGGAGCCCACGGGCTTATAGACGTTTTATAGAAGAAGGTCGCTGAATGCGGCCTTTTTTGATTGCGTCACCTTCTGCAAAAAACTAAATCACCGCGGTCATGCGGAAATCTCACATACGAGTTTTGAAATGATGCTGTATTTTCGGATGAATCAAACAGGAGGAAAAGAGGCAGAGCCCACCGCCACTAAGTGACGATGGGCTCTGAAGCCTGAAGCGCCAGAGCCGAGGCGCTAACCTTACTCGCTCTGGGTAGGGCATCAGAAAGACAAAGTGTTTCTCGAACTTCACATAAGTGGAATGACCACTCAACAACAGCAACGTCCGGGAACAAACCAGGAAAACGAAGGTAGATGAGTCAAACGCCAAATCTCCCCGTCATGTTGAGAGATTCGAAGCCTTCCACCACCCACTTTCAGCGGTTTCACTCCGTTCCTGTATAGATGACGGGTTAGCGGGAAAGATTATTCCCTCAATTAACAAAAAAATTCAAATATTTTCAAAAAGATGAGAAAAAACGAGCAAAGCCGCGTATTTACTGGGCTTTAAGCTCGTCTCTCAAGGTGTTTTTCTTGACCTTACCGCTGGGAGTTCTGGGTAAATCATCCACGAAAATAACTTTTTCGGGAATTTTCTGGCGTGCAAGCCCCTGTGACTCAGTGAATCTGGCAATCTCAGATTGACTCAAATTGTGATCGACTGATGCGGGAATCACATAGGCGCACACACCCTCTCCAAGCCGCTCATGAGGCATCGCAACGATAGCGACCTCCTTGATGTCAGGATGTGCGTGCAGAGCATCTTCAATTTCTTTGGCGCTGAGGTTCTCTCCTCCGCGGATAATGATATCTTTTTTGCGATCGGTGATAAGAATGCCGCCTTCAGGCGTGCGTTGACCAATATCTCCGGTTAAAAAGTAACCATCCTCAGTATGGGCGTCTCGGTTCTGCTCCTCATCCGCGTAGCCCAAAAACATCCCCGGTCCCCGCGCGGCGATCTCTCCGTCGACTCCGACACCAACTTCCTCGCCGTTATCATCGAGAATCTTCACCTCATAGCCCCAAATCTCACCGTCAGTGTTCGCGGCCAAGTCCGGATTCTCGCGCCAGCCCAAGGTAATTATTGGCGCTTCCGTGCTGCCGTAGACTCTGACAGTCACACAGTTATCGAATACTTCGTAGGCACGCAGAATTAACTGGGGTGGTACCGAAGCACCACCGCAGGAGAATTGCCGCAAGCTGGGTAAACCATCTCCCCTAGCCTCGGCCGCATCCAACAGTTCAACCAAAAACGGTGTTGCACCAACTGTCATCGTACCTTTGACACGGTTGATAAAGTCCACCGCTGCATTGGCATCCCAACGCTCCATCAACGCTGAACGCGCCTCACTGACAAAGGGGAAACTCAGACCACTGCTATAGCCGGTAATATGGGTAATCGGTGATGGCATTATCATGACATCATCCGGGCCAGTGCCACCATGCTCAATGGAATTGTCCGAGATTCTAATCAGGGTGTTGTGGCTGTGCAGCACCGCTTTGGGAAAGCCCGTGGTGCCCGAAGTATAAAGGCGGCACTTGACGCTATTGGGATCAACCTTGGGCAGACTGGATTCATCAATAGGTTCATTCTCAACCAGGGTTTCGTAACGCAGCACGCCTTCGATATCATCGGCGGCTCGCAGCGTAACAATGTAATCTAAGTCCGGTAACTCAGCACTTAAGCCCTTGACCATAGAGACATAATCAACACTGCGATATTCGTCGGGAATAAAAATTAGCCGGGTTCGCGCATCTTTAAGTATGAATCGCAATTCCGCATCTCGATAGATGGGCACTACGGGATTCACCACTAATCCCAATGCGGCTGCCGCAATATCCATTGCTGCACCTTCACGCCAATTGGGAAACTGAAAGCTGATGACATCACCGGCGACAAGGCCCAATTCACGCAGGCCGCTTGCCAGACGCTTCGCTTCGTCGGCAATTGACGCGTAGGTGGCGTCAGGTTCCCGCTCCAAATAAATCGCGACTCGATCTGGGGTTATCCTGGCTTTCTCAAACGCGAGCTCTGCTACCGTGGTGTTACGCCAGGTCGCTCCATCTCGTTCGATGCGACGAGCAGTATCACCCAGGGTCATCGATTGATGTACTTGTCTAGCGTTTGATGAAAATGCCGAATTCGAACTTCCTGATAGTTCGCCAAGGTCACGGTTCCTTTCTTGGACGCTTTCATGCCCTTCTGAACCTGGGGCAGATTTGCACCATCCTGATCAAAAATTCTCGCCAGCCCCTCGCCCATGACTTCATTGGCATCCGAGAAAGGCTGATCCGCCGTCAGTTTGAAGGTGGGTGCATCGGCTGGCCGCGCTTCACCTTTTGGAAACCGGCCCATGATAAAGATATCCATGATGCAACTTTCATGGTCGTCGCCGTTGGGTCGATGCCGATAGGTTAAATTGGGCAAGAAACCGGCCCAGGGTGCAAAATTGGGAAAAAGCAGATACAGGATCGAGTCCATAATCTCGCTTTTTGTCGCAAACTGCTCCAGATCCAACCCTGACTGTTCACTGAAATCAGCGTAGTTAAGCTTGGCTACTCGGTCCCTGGCTAGCTCTTGCACGTCACCGGATTCCTCTACATTGTCGGCGACCAGCGATGAGGTTCCCAGCATTGTGTCAAGGCAGTCCTGCTCAGTGTATTCATCTGCATGCGTTGGGTTAATCGTGCCAGAGGTAGTGATGGTGCGACTCACATTGTCACCCCAAACATCATACTGGGAGTTATCAATACCCTGATAAGCCATGATTTGCGGGTGCGTCGCAATAGCGTGATAAGACTCGATAAAAGCTTCTACGCAGGCTTTCCAGTTGGCGTTGATCACCTTTTCCACGTGCATCGTGATATAGGTATCCTGCGGCGAATACCGGTCGAGGTGTTCAGGTAACACATCCAGGTACTCACGGAAATTTTCAGGCTCGTCCGCCATATTGATGAAAATCCAGCCGCCCCAGGTATCTATCGCAACTTCAGGTAAGCCGAAGTTGTCGCAATCGACATGATTGAAGTCCCATTCTCCAGGCATACTCTGGAAGCTGCCGTCGAGTTCCCAGGTGAATCCATGATAAGGGCAACGAAACTCGCTCGAATTACCGGACCCGCGCTTCAGGGCACGTCCTCGATGCAGACAGGAATTATGATAGCCCTTGAGCTGACCATCGGCGGTACGTGTGATCAAGATCGAATCGTTGACAATATCGTAGACAAAATAATCGCCGACATTAGGCAGTAGGCTTTCCCGGCACGCCATCTGCCAAGTCTGTCGCCACACTTTTTCTACTTCGAGGTCGAAAAACTCTCTCGAGGTCCAGCGCGATATGGGAACATCTTCCGAGCCCAAAAAAGTAGAGGTGTCTTCGCGCAGAGTCGCGGGCACGTCGACGGTTTCTCTATCGAGTAAGTCTTGGTATGACTGGCCCGGAAAACGGGCAATAATGTGTTCGTCTCTGGCACTGTCGGACATAACGATTTCCTGCCAATTTAGGTTGTTGTTTGTGGAGTCTAAAATCGATAGACAGGCGTTTATGTTAACAGCAAGATCCGCTATAAAACAGTACAGATTGTTTCTTTTTTTATAGCCTAGCGGTAAGCTGGCACCCTCTCAACCCACTACACTAACTCAAGTATCGCAAATCAGGGAGATAAACAATGGGCTACAGGAATTCTGTTGAAGATGAACTGGCATTACAAGATTTGGGAGCGCGCTATGTCGATGCGGTCAATCGCCTCGACGGAGACGCCTGGAAAGCGACGTGGGCCGAAAACAGTAGCTGGCTCATCATGGGGCAAGAGATAAGCGGCCGCGACGCCATCTTCGAATTCTGGACACAAACAATGGCTATGTTTGATTTTGTGATCATGTCCCTCAACTCTAGCACCTTCGATATTGTTGACAATAAGGCTAGCGGTCGAAGTTATATGACTGAGTATCTTTGCATAAAAGACACTCCACCGATGATGACGCAGGGTGTATACAACGATACTTACGTTAAAGAGAATGGTGAATGGTTGATAGCGTCAAGGGGCTACCACGTTCTCTACCAGGGCCCTTCAGACCTCAGCGGCACTTACGAACCCTATCCTGGCGACTAAGCTTTAATTTACGATCATAGCCCCGCCGTCCACGGCTAAGCCGTGGCCGGTGATGAAAGCTGCATCCGATGAAGCAAGAAACAAAATCGCGCGGGCAATATCCGTCGGTTGACCCCATCGGCCCAGCGGGCTTTTTTCTTCCCAGAATTTTCGGAAGTCGGTATCCACCTCGATCAAGTCTCGAGTGATGCCGGTTACAATCGCGCCAGGCAATATGTAATTCACTGTAATCCCGTATTGGCCCCACTCGGCGGCGAGGCTTTTTGACAAGCCGGCAACCCCGTGTTTTGAAGCTGTATAGGCTCCCATCCCTTCATTGGCAAAGGCCGCTGAAACCGACGCAGTATTAACCACCCGTCCAGCCTCACTCTGTTTTAACAGCGGCAAAGCAGCCTTGCTGATCCGAAACATCGAACGCAAATTAACATCCAAAACGCGATCCCATGTTTCATCCTCGGTGTCTTCCATTGAAGACACGGGGCAGATTCCAGCGTTATTGACCAGTATGTCCAGCCCACCTAAATCCTCTAGTGCAGCGGTGCTCAAGACCTGGGGCGCATCCGGGGCTGTTACATCAACCAGGGCGTGGGAACAATCCAAAGACTGCAAGCCAGCAGCGGCGATATCGACCGCCAGGACCTTTGCCCCATCAGCCAGAAACGCCTCTGCGGTAGCGCGCCCGATACCATCAGATGCTCCTGTAACCAAAACACGCGCGCCCTCAAATCTGCTCATTGTTGCTCTATCCTGAAAGTAATGTTGACCGCTACTTTACAACTGCTCTCTTAAGGTGCGAAAGGTAAACCGATTGGGTACTGAGTAACCCGCAATTACACGAGACGGTAGACTCTCATCCTTCCAAGGGCTAGTACGAAAAATGCCCCGCACGCGGGGCATTCAGTGGTAGTTAACCGAGGACCGAAAAGTCTGCTGCTATGCGACTCGCCGCAATCTAGAAATTACCCGATATTTGCAAGCCATACTCCGTGCCGCCGGTGACTCCCGCAAAGGCGATAGTACCCGGAATCGTAACCGCCGAGCTAAACTCCTCTTCGTCTCCCAAGTCTCGACCAAAAGCGGTGATTTTGACGGTACGATCAGCGCTCCATTCCCACTCGTAGGCGATGGTGGCATCCCAGACTCCCCGGTCAGGCAGCAAGCCACGTGGATCATTAGACACTTCTACCCAATACTCGTCGGTGTAGCGATAACCGACAAAGGCAGTCAGACTTCCAGGCCCTATTTGCTGGGTATAGGTGCCATTGACACCCCCCGTCCACTCCGGAGTACGACGCAGTTCCAGGCCGCTATTGTCAGTCGCGATTCCATCGCCGGTCAGGTCAGCGACGTACTCGTCATACTCCGAGTCCAGAAAGCCGAAGTTGGCATTCAAGACGAAGTTCTCGCTGGCGACCCAGGTTAGCTCTCCCTCAACACCGTAGGACTCAACTGTAGAGGCATTTCGCACCACTGTGTTGGACCCTCCCAACCCGTCTGGCTCGATAATCTCCTCTTGTTTATCGCTGTAGTCCGTATAAAACGCCGCGAGATTGAGACGGATGGTGTTGTCGGCAAAATCCCCCTTCATGCCGACTTCGTAGTTATCGACAAACTCCGGATCGAAGGGTCCGATGTTTTGAGGTCTCTGGTTACGGCCGTTGAATCCGCCGGATCGGAAGCCCTCTGAATAGCTTATGTAGGTTAAGACATCATCGTTGACTTGATAATCAAGGCTGACTTTCGGACTAAACTCCTGCCAGTCCTCTTTGCCGGCAGCTCCGCCAAGCGGAATAAAAATGGGCGTACCAAAAACATATAGATCGGGCTCTGCACCGCCTCCATCTGGCAAATACCCCGCGAAGTCTCCGCCACCAATGAACTGCTCTCCAGCGTACTCCTTCTCTTCGTCCGTATATCGACCACCCAGGGTCAAATTAAACTTCTCCCCGAGCGCAATGTGAACCTCTCCGAACACAGCCCACACCTCACGTTCGTGGTCGGCCCTGGGGTTCTGAAAAATAGCACCCTGAGGACCACCGAAGGCGGCGATCGATGTTCGCTGCTCAAGTTGATACTCGTCTTCTAGCCAAAAAACTCCCGCCACAAAATCCCAGCTTTCGCTGAATTCATCGCTTGATGCAAAACGCAATTCGGTGCTGGTTTGTTCGGAGGTTTGCAATCGATTGGCGTGAAAGAAATTCAGGGAAGTACCATCGAAGTCCGTGGGTACAGCCTCATCGGTTTCCTGAAACCCGGTGATCGATGTCAGAGTACCAATGCCAAGATCCCAATTCATATTCAGGCTATAGCTGTCCCACTCGAAATCAATCGGGTTGAGGTAGTCCTGGGTAAAATCACTGATGTCAGTAACGTCATCTCCGCACACCATACCAAACACAGCTGCGGGCAGAACGCAGGGTGTCTCAGGTGCCGGATTAACCGGGTTGTTGGTATTCAGGGAGGTTATATTCTGAAGGCCGACACCGTCGTTTTCATCTTCATACTTCACGTAGGTGAACGTTGCGTCAAAGTTCTCCGAAGGCGTGAACAGTAAAGTGGCGTTAACTTCGGTATTATCTGCATCTCCAATACGATCGCCGCTGATAATATTCTCGCGCAAACCCCCGTCTCGCTGACTGGCAAACCCTAATTTACCCGCCAACAAATCTTTGGCAATCGGGAAATTGAGCACCGCCTTAATATCTTTTCGATCATCATTACCGGCTGTTAATTCATACTTAAGCCCCAGCTCACCCGTGGGTGCGGTTCTGCTGATATTGATTACACCACCGGTGGTGTTACGGCCAAACAGCGTACCCTGAGGACCACGAAGCACTTCAAAAGAGGCGAAATCGAACGTGTTTGCCATTGACCCGTTAACAAACGACAGCGGCACACCATCAATCACTACACCCACGGCCGCATCAAAGCTACGCTCAACCTCCTGGGTACCAACGCCACGGATATAAACCGAGGCCCCAGCGGGAGCAACGCTCACTGCATCTATCACCAGGTTTGGGATAAAACCTTCCATCTCGCGTATATCGCGCATCACCAAATTACTGATCGCTTCACCACTGAAGGCGGACACCGCAATAGGGACACTTTGCATTGATTCGGAGGTCTTCCGTGCGGTGACAATAACCTCCTCCAATACAGCTGAATCCTGCGCAAGGACAGTCGGAGTCACCGCCATAGTTGCACCCGCTATTGCGAGCGCCGTGGCAATGCGAGAATAACGAAATGGGGATTGCTTTGTTAACATAGGTATACTCCTGCCATGCCACTGTGTGGCGTTTATTATCAAAATCTAAACTTGTCCCCCGCTTCTCGCCCCCAAGCAGGAACAAATAAACAGCAGACGGAGTTATTGCCAAAAAAGACAAACAGCCCTGCTTGTTTTTTTAGTATCAACCGTTTTGGGGTTAAATTGCAACTGTTCGCAGGTGAATTTTGCACCCCAAAAGGATCATAGGTTTTGCACCGAAAGCGCGACGCTCAAACGAACTGCCATGCAATGAGTTGTAGAAACCTCAGAGCATTGCGATCTGCTTGGTTACCGCTATATTGGTCTATGCCCCTTCCGGCATCATCAGGAGTTTAGACGTCATGGCGTTACATAAAATCAAACTCGCGCTCTTTTTCCTGTGTGCTCTCACTTGCTCAACCACCACAATTGCCAGGGATTACCCACCTTACATCGATAGAACAGGACTAGAGCAAGTTTACTGGGGCGACACGCACCTACACACACAGTATTCAACCGACGCAGGCATGATCGGGACCTCCCTCAAACCTGAGGATGCCTATCGATTTGCAATGGGCCAGCAGGTCACCACCAGCACTGGACTGCAAGCTCGGCTGTTAAGACCATTGGACTTCCTGGTAGTTTCCGATCACGCCGAGAGTTTGGGATTACCCATCGCCATTGAAGAAGCGATGCCTGCATTGCTGGGCAATCCCTGGGGACGCAAAGTCTATGACCTGGAGCAAAAAGGCGACGGCTACGCAGGTTTTTTCATGTGGGCGATGGACGGCATGCTGCCCGGCAAGGATCCAATGAATGAACCCGAGATCAATAACAATATCTGGCAGCGGCAGGTCACCACAGCCGACAAATTTAACAAGCCCGGAAATTTTACTGCCCTGATCGGCTACGAATGGACCACGACGAAAAACGCCAAAAACCTTCACAGGGTTGTGATATTTAAGGACGGTGCCAGCAAGGCAGGACAAATCATTCCATTTTCATCCTTTGACTCGAGTGACCCCGAAGATCTGTGGTCATTTTTAGAAAAATACGAGCGGGACACAGCAGGACAGGTCTTTGCCATCCCCCACAACGGCAACCTGAGCAACGGATTGATGTTTGCTCCCCTGCGCCAAAATGGCGAACCTATGGACGCAGACTACGCCAGCCGCCGAGCGCAGTGGGAACCACTGACGGAAGTGACGCAGATTAAGGGAGATGGCGAGGCGCACCCCTGGCTGTCACCAGACGACGAATTCGCCGACTTTGGAACTTGGGACAAGGGCGATATCGGCGGTCAGGATGCTAAAACAAACGCCATGCTCGAATTCGAATACGCTCGACCAGCGCTCAAGAACGGCCTGAAGTATGGAACTTCCCTGGGAATTAACCCGTTCAAGTTCGGCATGATCGGCGCCTCCGACTCGCATACGGGTCTGGCGACTACCCGGGAAGAAAATTACTACGGTAAGTTCAGCAAGAGTGAACCAGCATCCGGTCGCTGGAAAGAATTTATCGTCCAGTCAAGAACGAACGATGCGCTGTCGCTGCTTGCTTATGAGGAACTTGCATCCGGGCTCGCCGGCGTATGGGCAACAGAAAATACTCGCGAGGCTCTGTTTGAGGCAATGGAAAGACGCGAAGTTTATTCCACCACTGGCTCTCGTATTGTGGTCAGAATGTTCGGTGGATGGGACTATCTGCAAAGCGATGCCAGCCGAGCTGAAATGGCGCGGATTGGATACCGCAAAGGCGTACCCATGGGTGGGGATCTTCCGCCGCGACCTGCGAAAAAGTCACCGGTATTTATGCTCGCCGCGAGCAAAGATCCCGACGGCGCCAATCTGGACCGAATTCAAATCATCAAAGGTTGGCTGGACAGCAATGGCGCAACTCAAGAGCGAATCTACAATGTAGCTTTGTCAGACGGTCGCAAGGTCAACCGAAAAGGAAAAGCAAAGCCGGTTGGCAATACGGTGAAGGTTGAACAAGCCAGCTACACGAACGACATCGGTGCACCGGAGCTCCGGACCGTTTGGACAGACCCCGATTTTCAACCATCGCAGAGAGCCTTTTACTACGCTCGAGTTCTCGAGATTCCCACACCGAGCTGGCAGGCCTATGATGCCAAGACATTCGGCGACGAGTTTCCCAAATCCGTGCAGATGAGCATCCAGGACAGGGCCTACACTTCGCCTATTTGGTACACACCGGCGGAGTAGAGAACATCATCATCGCGAACATGACACAGCGTATAGTTGCCGCCAACAAGATTAGCCTGAGATGGTTAACCTTGTTGACGGCTTTAATTGCAAGCATCGCGTGTGCCTCAACGGCGCCGATGAGGCCGATAGAGCCAGCGGTAGTCTCGGGCGTCTCCTGGAATTTGTCGCAACACCGCGCCAAGACACTCTCGAAAATACATTACCGATTGCACTTTGATATTCCGGAAAGTATCGATCATGACATCCAAGCTCGACTCCAGCTTAGCTTTGACATCACTAGCAGGAGTAAACCACTGCAGCTAGATTTTACGGGACCCGAGGAATCGATTACCAAACTATTGTCCAACGGTATCAAGACCGCCTTCGAGGTTCGCAACGAGCACATCGTGGTACCCACATCGGCCTTGCGACAGGGCCAAAACGTAATCGATATCGAATTTGTTGCAGGACAGTCTTCGCTCAATCGAAATCCCGAATTCCTGTATACGCTTTTTGTACCCGATCGGGCGAGAACCGCTTTTCCACTTTTCGACCAGCCCGACTTAAAAGCGCAATACGATCTCACGCTGGTACTACCTCCGCAATGGACGGCTCTTTCCAATGCCCCACTACTGTCAGTTCAGCGGAATGACAAGAGCGTCAGGTACCAGTTCGCAACAAGCGACCTGACTAGCTCCTACCTGTTTTCATTCGTGGCAGGAAAATTTAAGACCGTTACGCGCTCTCGTGGCGATAGATCAATGACTCTTCTTCATCGGGAAACAGACCCCGAGAAAGTATCCAGAAATCTGGATGACATTTTTAATCTCCACTGGCGCGCCATTGATTGGATGGAGTCCTACACGGGTATCGATTACCCCTTTCAAAAATTTGATTTCGCGCTTATTCCCTCTTTTCAGTACGGCGGCATGGAACACGTGGGCGCGATTCAGTATCGCGCTTCATCTCTGCTGCTTGAGGAATCACCCGCAGCAGCTTTGTTGTTAAATCGAGCGAGTTTGATAGCGCATGAAACTGCGCACATGTGGTTCGGCAATCTGGTAACCATGAAATGGTTCGATGATGTATGGACGAAAGAAGTTTTTGCAAACTTCATGGCAGCTAAAATTGTCAACCCCAACTTCCCCGAGGTTGATCACGACCTCAGTTTTCTTCTTCGCCATTACAATAGCGCCTTTAGTGTGGATAGATCTTCCGGCGCTAACCCAATACGACAGCAGTTGTTAAATTTGAATGAAGCCGGGAATCTCTACGGCCCGATCATCTACAACAAAGCTCCCATTATGATGCGACAGTTGGAAATGCTACTGGGCGAAGAAAAATTTCGTCAGGGTATGCGCGAGTATTTAAAAAAATACGCCTTTGGCAACGCCACCTGGCCCCAACTCATTGAGATCCTCGACTCCAAGACAGAAACCGATCTAGCCGCCTGGAGTCGGGTCTGGGTCAACACTGCTGGTCGGCCACACTTTGAGTTGAATAGGCGCAAGGACGATAGCTACTCAATTCAACAACTAGACCCGTTGTCCCGCAACAGGATATGGCCGCAGCGGTTCTCATTGAGTACCGGCCGCGACGCCGGCAGATCAGCTATCGATGTCAGTTCGCAGTCCAGGGAGACAGGCCTGGACAGTACGTTTATGGATAATAGCTCGAGGCTGTTATTCAACAGCGATGGCCTGGGTTACGGACTTTTCCCGGCGGATATTGAAATCTTCCAACCATCCGCAAATTTGAACGATGTCGAGCGGGGATCTGCGCTGGTAAACCACTTTGAGAACCTACTGGAGAAAAATTCGGATGATGCGCTAGAGTATTATTCAGTTCTTCAGGACATGGTTAAACGGGAAAGGAACCCGCTTCTGCGTCGACTGATTGTGTCGCAGCTTTTGAAAATACATCACAGTTTTTTATCCGCTCAACAACAAAATGCCCGGCAGCTAGAGACCGAAAATATTCTCTGGCAGGCGATGCTCGAGCGAAAAAAATCCAGTGACGTAAAAACTCTCTTCGATGCCTTCACCGCTGTCGCAAACTCTCCCGGCGGACTGAAAAAAGTCTATGATGCATGGACAGATAACAGCGCTCCACCATTACTTAAACTAGCTGAGAACGACTACATCGCCCTGGCCGAGACCTTGGCGATTCGCCTCCCGGAACAATCTAAAGCAATTGTGGCGAAGCAATTGGAACGGATTGATAATCCGGACAACCGTCGCCGCTTCGAATTCATCGCCCCGACTCTGTCCGCAGATGTAGCTGTGAGAGACGCCTTCTTTGCTTCACTGGCCGATGAAAAGCAGCGCAACACAGAACGTTGGGTTCTGGATGCTTTGGCAAATTTACACCACCACAGTCGAGTCTATCAATCCCGAGCTTATATTGGCCCAAGCCTGGATTTATTGGAGGAGCTTCAGCGCACAGGAGATATATTTTTTCCAGCGGGCTGGTTGAACGCCACACTGCGTAATCACCGCAGCCCAAGCGCTATCGAAACGGTAGACAACTTTCTCGCGACACGACCCAACTACAATGCCCAACTGCGCATGAAAATACTCCAAGCGGTTGATTTTCCCCGTCGAGCGGCGCGAGTCAGAAAAGAGTAATAACATCGCCTGCACTGTTTTTGCCTGCGCTATTATTGCCTTAGCTACAAATGGTCTCCATCGAGGTAATACCAACGCCCCCCCACTTTTTCGAAACGACTGCGCTCGCGCAAACGGTGGCCTTTTCCGGCAATTTTATATCGAGCCACAAATTCCACTTCGCCCTTGTCATCCTCTTGCATACCTCCATGCGTAGACTTGATCACTAATCCCAACCAGCGCTGTGCAGAGTCAAATCGGACTCTCGAAGGTCGAGTTTGGGAATGCCAGGTCTCCAGCAGATAGGCCTCGTTGCACTCAACGAACGCACTGTACCGGGAACGCATCAATGATTGTGCAGTCGACGCCGGGGAGCTACCCGCGATGACAGGACCACAGCATTCCTCGTAGGGTATATCCAGTCCGCAGTGGCAGCGGACGCCTTCAATACTCGAATTCAAACCACTCTCCACGGATCATACTGAACAGGCACTTTCTTAAGTCCGCTCTTTGCAAAGGATTTCATCAATGCAGAGCGAGTCCACGATGTAGATTACAATACAAACCAGCTTCAACGATATGGGAACGCATGAATGCCAGTACTTTTGGGCAACAATGATCAAGGTGAAAAAGTATTCGCGGTCGATCTTTGCAACTGCAAGGGAGATTCTGCACGCATATTGACTCTGGGAGGCATACTACAAAATCTAAATATCAACACCAACCGGCAAGGTCATATCAATACCGTCTTGGGTTACCAGAATTGGACGGAGTATCTTCGAGATACCGTTTGGATGGGAGCAACTGCGGGGCGCTACTGTAACCGAATAGCCAACGGCAAGTTCTCGATTGGCGCGTCCGAGTACCACTTGGAACGCAATCAGGGTGACCATCACCTCCACGGCGGATCCGGGGGCTTTCATCGCAGAGTTTGGACTATCGAAGAACGCGAGCAAAACGCGCTTACCCTCGTCCTGCGCTCTAAGGATGGAGACCAGGGTTATCCCGGAAATCTCGATGTTCAGCTCAGGTACCACCTGAAAGACGACTCAAGCCTGAACATTACCTGGCGGGCGCACACGGACCGCGACACCGTGGTTAGTATCACCAATCACTCCTATTTCAACTTGGCCGGTGCAGGAAGTATCAGTAACCACCAGCTCAAAATACCCGCTGAAAACTACACCCCAACCGGGCCATTCCAGATACCCACTGGCGACATTTTACCGGTGGCAGGTACCTGCCTCGATTTCAGACAAGCGAGACCTTTGGTCACAGTTTTAGAGAGTGTCGATCCCCTCATCGCCAGTTGCAACGGCCTGGATCACAATTGGGCCCGAGGTGAAGCCTCCGAATTGCAATCCTCAGCCCAGTTATATTGTCCCGTAACGGGTTTATTGCTGGATGTTCAAACCACGTTACCAGGACTGCAGTGCTACACCGGCAACCATTTATCGGATCATGGTTTACACGCCTCACACAGCGGTATCGCCCTGGAGCCTCAGTACTATCCCGACAGTCCTAACCAACACCAATTCCCCTCCCCCATATTGCGAGCCGGTGACACTCGGCAGCACGAAATTCAATTCCGCTTTTCCGAGAAAGAGATAGCAGAAACCTCCTGAGCAAACCCGCTAGTAATGATCTAGATTTCCACAAACTTGCCAATACTCTTATTGGGAGTATTATACTCCTAATAAGAGTATTGATTAATCGGAGACAAACACATGTACAAATTACAGTTTTTGATTCTCAGCCTGATTCTCTTGGCCACGATCGGTTGCAGCGACTCCAGCAACCGACGCTCCACTGTTGTGACACCGCCCGCCCAGCCTGAACCGGCCGATGTGACAGCATTCAATGCCACATTGCATCGCACCGAAGGTGGCATACCACACATAGTTGCTGAGGATTGGGGCAGCATCGGCTACGGCACGGGCTATGCGGCCGCTCAGGACCATTTTTGCGCGCAATCGAGAAATCTATTGAAATTTCGCGGTCAGTTAGCTCAATTCCTCGGCCCTGATGACGGCAATCTGGACTCGGACGTATTTTTCGCTCTGCTTGAAGAACTGGGGATTTACAATGAAGTGATTGACCCTGAATTTGAGGCTCTGTTTGCAGGCTATGCTGCGGGTTTCAACCGCTACCTGAGTGAAACCGGAATCGACAGCATCAGCGATCCCACCTGCCAGGGTGCCGAGTGGGTGCAAGCAATGACCGCCGACGACGTCAGGCGCTTCCATCTGACGCCCGCATTTTTGCCCAACTTTGCAAGATTCATAGTGCCGGCGGTGCCCCCTGTCACAGTCGCAGCGGCAGAATTGCGGTCTGACCTCAAAAATGAAAACGCTGTTGACAATGAGCCGGCGCTTCCAAAGTTGATGACAGAGCCCGAAAAAATCCAACTGGCAGCCCTGGCGAATTCTGCGATCAACCCCTACGACAAGGGGAGTAATGGCATCGCTATCGGCGGTGAGTTATCTGCAGACGGCAGCGGCTTGCTGTATACCAATCCGCACCTCGACTGGCAGAATTTCGATTTTCGAATGTACGGCATGCACCAGATTATTCCCGGACTGAGCAACATGCTGGGAGCAAACCAGGCTCAGCGAGCCCACGTGGGATTTGGTACCAACGGCAACGTGGCGTGGACCAATACCGTTTCAACCTCACAGGCGTTTATGTTCTACCGACTGGATCTTGTTCCGGGGAACCCCCTGGCATACATCTTCAACGGTGAAGTTCGCGACATGGAAGCGCTTGACGTCACGGTAAACACCCTGGATGAAAGCGGGAACGTCATCGAGTTCCAGCGCACTTTTTATCGCTCCCATTTGGGATTGATGATGGGCGGTCAATTCCCCTGGGCGGAAACATTCGCCTTCTCTTTACGTATTGCCAATGAGGGCGCGCGCGGATTCCAGGGCGGCGCGATGGCGATGGCACGAGCAACCAATGTCCGCGAATTGAAAGCGGCCATCAATACCTATCAAAGCACGCCGGGAATCAACACCATAGCCGCGGATAGTTCGGGTGAGGTGTTATACGGGGACCTTGGTCCCGTAGTTAACTTCACCGATGAGCAACTGGCCGAATGCAACTTTACCGGCCCGGTGTTCTATGGGCGCAGCAGCGACTGCGAGTGGAACACGGATGAAGACTCTGCGGTGCCCGGCCTATTAGGTGCCAGCAAGCAGGCCAGCTTGTTCCGTCGCGACTATGTCACCAATTCCAATGACAGCTATTGGCTGGCGAATCCAGCCGAACCTATTACCGGTATTCCGCTCATTCATGGGGACATCAATACCGAACGGTCCATGCGCACACGCGCCGGCCTGTACATGATTGAAGCGAGGCGCAATGGCAGCGACGGCTTGCCCGGTAACCGTTTTGATCTCGACAACTTGATTGAACGCAGTTTAAGCAACTTGAGCGTGTCCGGCATGTTGTTAAGAGATGACCTGGTAACACTGTGCGACGACAACTCCTGGGTTGAACTCAATGGCCAGAGCATCGACATCCGCCCAGCCTGCCCGGTTCTGAGGAATTGGGACCTGAGTGCAAATCTGGACAGCCGTGGGGAACACCTGTTCCGTGAATTCATGCGAGCGCTTGGCGGCAGCAGCACCCTACCAGCGGCTTTGAATCCGAAGATCCCATTTGATATCAGTGATCCAGTCAATACCCCCGCTGGCATGAACAGCGAAGACAACCCGGCCGCGCTAACCGCTTTGGCGTCTGCTGTGGAATTACTCACAGAGGCCGGTATACCCCTGGACGCTCGCCTCGGGGATATTCAGGGCATAACTCGCAACGCTACGCGCATACCCTTGCACGGTGGCGAACAGTTCGAGGGCATTTTGAACAAAATGTCATATATTCTCGATAACGGCGAGTATTCCGTGGGTACCGCTTCCGGCGCCAGTTGGGTTATGGCTACTAAAGTTGCCGGTGACGCCACACAGGTGAAGGGCTTAACGGCTTATTCTCAGTCATCGGACTCGACATCTGAAAACTTCTTCAATCTTACTGAACAGTTTTCTGCGAAGAACCTGGTGGACATTCCATTCTTGCTCGAAGATGTGGAAGCAGCGGCTTTAACAACAGATGAATTGAGTGTCGGCACCTCAGATTGCTCTGACGGTGGCTGGCAATCCTTTACCGTCGAGGGTTTCTCCAGCGAAGAGGCATGCCGCGAGAGCTTTCAAAATATTTACGACAATCGCGTTACCGGGTTTAGCCGCTAGCGAAACTGGGCCAGCCAGCCCCTATGGGACCGGCTGGTTCTATGATCAGAGTGAATTACTCTGAGGCCATTTATTCGGAAACCGTCTCACGGCGAATTTCCTGGGCATCGCGGTCCGCTTCGCAGAACGGCATATCTATCCAGCCACCATTGGCATACAGCTGCGTACTGTCAGCGTAGTGATCCGACGCCGGGTCTGTGGACTGTGAGTAGGTCAGCATGGCATAGGCATCGGGACAATCAGTCTCATCCCAGGTCACCGCCTGCATATAGCTATTCCCATGGCGAATGGCTGAGTAGCCCTCACCCGGGACTAGGCTGGAGGTAATAACACTGAACATCATGCTACTCGAACCGCCGTGGATGGGATAACGCACACCATTCTTTTCATCGAACTGAACGTCGCCCCAAGGTCGGTCCATGGGTATACCCGCATCAACCAGCACCGCTACGGCATCGGCGAGAGACTGTTTGATAGCCTCAGCTACTGCCGCGTCTGACTCGTTCAAATCTCTGGGCGTGTTCACCGGGTCGATGGCATCAAAGGGAATGGCCCAGAGGTTTTCGGTTGTGCGCATCAATTGCCAGAACTCCCAAAAAACATGCGCCCCGACACTGTCGACCAGATGTCGAGTATCCCAGGCTGCGAGCACTGAGCAGGCTTGGGCGACAGTGGCAGTGTCAGAGCTATAGGGGCTCCAGTCCGTAACCGCTTGGCAAACGCCCACTACATCTTCGATTACCTGCTCCGCAGTATAGTTGCGCGCTCCGTATGACATCTGTCGAACATTATCGACGTTGAACCCAGGGTCACCCAGGCCATCTGTTCCCGCCAGTCGCTCCTCTGCCTGGGCAAAAGTAGCGCGAGTGCGCAGGGTCTGTTCTACCTCTTCCTCACCCACCACAGGTGAAAAACCGGTCAATAAGTTTCTGGGATTGGAAAGCCAGTAGCTATCGTTGGCGTTAGCGCCGTACTCGCGCGTTTCCAGCTTCGGCAGACTATCGTAGCCGAATATTCCTTCGGTGGTCGCCTCATCATTACCCCACTCACAATCTGAGTCGCTGCCATCGAGGGTGGTAAAACCATTGTCCGTCAACAAGGTCTGCAGTGTCCCGCGAATACAGCTGCCATACTGGGCCAGCGAGACGTTGGGAGTCACTGAGATATCACCATAAAAAGCATTGCCATCACGTCCGGCGGCAATTGTGTTCACCCAGGGAATACCGATGGGACGCAAAGCTTCTTTGAACTCATCCATATCTGCCGCCTGACCCATGCGGACCCACTGCTCCAAGCCGCGCAAATTATCCAGGTTGGCATCCCGATAAGTCAGCAAAGTGCCAACCGCATTGGGCCAGCCATCAAGTAGTGGTGAGACAGTCCCCAGGTTCACGATAGGACCAAAATGCGATAAGTAAAACGTATGCTCCACGGTCTCGATACTGCCGTCGGCCTGCATTTGCTCAGCGCTTACCGTGCGCGGCTCAAGTGCCCTGATCTCCCCGTCAAAAAGATATTCCATGTTGTTGTCTGGGTTCAGAGTCAGCTCATAAAATGTAAAACGCGTAGCCGTACTCACCGTGTGGGACCAGGCCACATTCTCAGAAAAACCGATAACCGGTGCGGGCAATCCCGCCAGTGCCGCACCCATCACGTTGTACTCATCACCCATGGTCAGATGCGCCATAAAAAATCGCTCTGCGCCCTGCCAGGGAAAGTGAGGATTGCCGAACAACACACCCGCATTACCCTGGGAAGCTTCTTCGCCCACGGCGTAGGCATTACTCCCTAACTCCCAGCCCTCTGGCATGCCCAGTTCTCTAGACAACTTTACCCCGTCTATAGACGCCAGCATTTTTTGAATGTTCTGTGGCGAACTGAGTCGCGCCATAGCATCCTGTGGCTGCGCAGCAACAGCGAAATTCGCCAGCGGACCGGAACTACCTCGCAAGATCGACTTGTGGACAGCACGCACTATATCGCGCATATCTACTTCGCGAACCCAAGGTGCGTCTCGGCAACCTTCCTCACCTTCGGCGAGCTGGTCAACACCCGTCTCCTCAAGATAGCGATTTAAGCCCGCTGCGTAGCCCTCGAGCATATCGATTACAAACTCGGCGAGATCCTCATTAATTAAACGATCTATACGCTCTTCATCGTTGAACAACTTGTAAATAAGATCCGCATTGATATTGCCCTCATCTCCAAAATATCGCGCCGACTCCCCATTGGAGCGCACATACTCCTTCATAATCACGCAGTAGTTTTGCTGCGCATAGGCATAGGCGTTGCCGTAACCCAGGCTCCCCCAGTCATCTGCGGTGATATGAGGTATACCAAACTCCGTCCAAACGATATCAGCGGAATAGGTGATTTGTGGCTCAACAGGTGGAGGCTCAACCACCGCCGACCTTCTGTCAGAAGAGTCTGAGCAGGCAATCAGTATCGCGCTAATAAAAAGGCTCAACAGCACGCGCATTTTTTTATTGGGGTAACTTTCAGCCGTAGATTTACTCATGGGTCTATCCTGAAATAAGTTTTTTGTGATGGCGATCATACAATGCAAACTAATAAACTCGCAGCATTTAGTGAAAGTTGAGTATATACGAGATTTTCCTTACTATTGATATCGCCCTTACCGGCAGACATTATGGTCATGGAAAGGATGTTTGATGGAAATCGCGGTTATTGTAATTCTGCTGGCCCTGGTAGTGGGCGTTTTTTTAAAAACGCGCGGGGGACCGAAACAGCCCGCCAAACCAGTCAGCAAAAGCAAATCCAAGAAGTCCTCCACGAACTCAGAGGCGCTATCGAGCGCATCAAAATCCTACAAAGCCGTAACCATTGGCCCGGGGCCGAACGCTTGCGAGGCAGTACTCTCCTTTGACGGCAAGCGTTTTCTGTCGGGAGACGCCCCCATATTGCCACTCACCGATTGTGGTTCCTCGACCTGCACTTGCAAGTATGTGCACCACGAAGATCGACGGGATACTAGCGAAGACCGACGCCAGCCCTTTTCAATGCGAACGGATTTACACGGCTCTGGCGGTGAAGAGGAAAGACGCCAAAGAGCGGGTAGACGCGGGCCTGATAAAATCTGAAAGACTCGGGAATGATGAAGAAGCGGTCGTTCGAAGCGTTACCCAATAACAGCGAACAGCAGAATAACCACTACAAAGAACCCCACCACTTTATAGATTCCCTGTTTCGTCAGACCGGGCTTTCGCTCGCGTTTCTCCTCCATGATTAGTTTAGCCATCAGGGCATCAACGTCGCCACTGCCCAAACGCTCGGCCTTGGGGAGCGGCTGACCAGAGGATCCCACCGAAGAGCTGATCGAAATAGTCGCCCTCGCTGCCGCCGCTTGAACCGCGGCCTTCGATGCTACATCCTGAGCCTGAACCGCTTCTAGCAACGCAACGAGTTCAGCACGATCGGCCTCGGGGATATTTCGAATAGCGCTAATATCTCCTGCACCAAGCCGGTAGGTCGCCCCATTAATGACAAAGGTAATAGCACTTGAATTCATAAGTATTTTCGTAGTCGCTTTGAATATCTATTCGGAAAAACTGTTTTCACACGAGCCGACTCTAGCACACCACCCCAATCGGTTCCCCTTTCAACTTTAGCTGGCGGGCGTTCTAAGACGATCGAGAATAACCGGGCCGCTGCCCTCCAAGCCTAGTTTGTCCTCAGCGTTGTAGATGGGGCAGTTTTTCATCGATAAACATCCGCAGCCTATACACCCAGTCAGTGAATCACGTAGTCTTTCAAGATAAGCAATGCGGCCATTTAGCTCCTCTCGCCAGCGGGTCGAGAGCTTCTCCCAATCTCTGGCTGTGGGGGTGCGCTGGTCGGGCAATGACGCGAAGGCATTCTTAATGGCTTCCAAACTAATCCCCATTTTTTGGGCAGCCTTAATCACCGATATACGGCGCAACACATCCGCCTTGTAGCGTCGTTGGTTTCCCGCATTGCGCCAACTTTGGATCAATCCCTTTTGTTCGTAAAAATGCAGAGTGCTCACTTTAACACCACAGCGCTGTGCGACTTTCCCTACTGTCCAGTTGGATTCTTTCACGCCTAAAACCTCGATTTCAGCTATTCAAAACTATAGTTAAAAAAAAGCTTTACCTCAAGTTAACTTGAGGTATTAACATTGGTATCCAAGTAATCACTATACTTAATTGAGGAGAGAAAAATGTTTCATATCGAGCACTTAAATCTGGTTGTACGCGACATTCCAGAGACTTTGAAATTCTATCAGGCGGCTTTTCCGCATTGGCGTGTGCGAGAATCCGGTGACAGCGAGTGGTCCGGCAAAGCTCGCACCTGGCTTCACTTTGGCGATGATTATCAATACCTGACCCTAAATGACAACGGTGTTGGAGAAAACAGAGATTTGAGTGGTCATCAAACCGGGCTGGCTCACTTCGCCTTTGTAACCGATGACATAAACGCAGTTATAAAACGCCTTGGAGATGCGGGCTTCTCCGTCGCAAAAGACGGCGCCGACGAGCCCTACCGGAAAAACGTTTACTTTATTGACCCCAGTGGTTTTGAAGTGGAGTTTGTCGAGTACTTAAGTGATATACCCGACCAACGGAATTTTACCCAAGCGATCAGCTAACAAGGCGCTGTGGAGCGCAGCGGGACACTATTGAGGATTAGCACCATGAAAATTTTAACTTTTGCAGCCAGCAACAGCAAAAAATCCATCAACAAAACACTGGCAGCTTACGCTGCGAGTCAAATTGACAATGCAGAGGTAGAACTTGTGGATATCAATGACTACGAAATGCCACTGTTCAGCGTGGACCGGGAACAGGAACTGGGAAGCCCTCAAGAGGCGAAGAATTTCTTCCAGAAAATAGGCGCAGCGGATGCAATCATTATCTCCTTTGCCGAACACAACGGTAGCTACACCGCCGCGTACAAAAATCTGTTTGACTGGGTTTCTAGAATAGAGACCAAGGTATTTCAACAAAAGCCGGTAGTCTACCTGTCAACATCACCGGGACCAGGAGGTGCAAGCAATGTGCTTGCGAGCGCCGTGCAATCGGCGCCACACTTTGGCGCCGATCTGAAATCCAGCCTCAGCGTTCCCAGCTTCTACGACAACTTCGATGGGGATAACAACAGGATCACCAACAGTGACATTCAAATCGATCTCGAGCGAGCGTTAGGAACGCTAATTTCCGCATAGAACAACAGCCAACAGGCTCGACGAGTGCAGCAAAATCCGGCAACATCGTGCCCTGACTTTTTCAACAGGATAATCGATGCGCACGCTGGATTTCGAAGTTCTACAACAGGCCTTAAACTGGTGTCAAAGTGGCCAGTCGCCGTGGCTGTGTACGATCGTCCATTCCGAAGGATCAGCGCCGCGGCCGGTTGGCTCAATGCTATGTGCCCTGGCGAGTGGGATTCAAATTGGCTCTGTTTCCGGGGGTTGCGTAGAAGAGGACTTGTTGGAACGACTGCACGCCGGTGAGTTCAACGAGCAATCCACACAAGTCATCGAATATGGGGTTAGCGCCGAGGAGAACGAACGTCTTGGTCTACCCTGTGGCGGTCGCCTACACCTGCTGCTACAACGGCTGAGCCATGTCGATGAGTCCTGGTTGGCGGGAATTCTCAAAGCGCTGGAGGATCGACGCTGCATTGAACGGGAACTGAAGATCGCCAGCGGCGAAACACGACTAACACGTGTCGAGCATTTCACCCCGCTTATTTCTGACGCGCAACACTTACGACAGTGTTTTGGTCCACGTATGCGAATGTTGCTGGTGGGCGCAGGACAGCTTGCACAAAATCTAGCGGAGCTCGCCTTAGCGATGGACTACGAAGTCATAGTCACCGACACCCGGCCCAACGTCATTTCCCAGTGGGATGGCCCTGAGGTACCACTATTGCAGGGTATGCCCGATGACATTGTACGAGAAAGAGCAAGTGACAAGTTTTCCATTGTGATCACTCTCACCCACGACCCACGCATTGATGACATGGCGTTGATGGAAGCTCTTACAACCGATGCCTGGTATATCGGCGCACTAGGATCCCTGCGCACCACTGAAAAACGCCTCGAGCGCTTAGCTCAACTGGATCTAAGCGAAGCGCAAATCGCCAGACTTCACGCTCCGGTGGGTTTGGACATCGGTAGTAAAACACCGATTGAAATCGCCGTTGCCATTATGGCGCAACTGACCCAGCAGCGCCGCAGATCAACTCGCCAATGAGCGAATCGTCAGCTTACCCAACTGGGACATGTGCACTTCGTCCGGACCATCCGCGATACGACAAAACCGCGCTGTCGTGAATACCGTAGGTATCAAGGTATCCTGACAGACCCCTGCTCCTCCAAACACCTGCATGGCCCGATCAGCAACCGTTTGACACATTTGCGGCGCGACAATTTTTAGCATCGATATATAGGGCAAAGCGGCCTTAACGCCCTCCCTATCCATGATTTCAGCTGCCTGAAGAGTCAGCAAACGGCACTGCTCAATGTCGCAGCGACTGCGGGCAATCTCATGCTGAACACTGGTTTTTTTGCTTAACTTTTCACCAAAGGCAACCCGTTGCTCAGCGCGCTCACACATCAGCTCAAGGCAGCGCTGAGCCATACCGACAAACATCATGGCGTACTGAAAACGACCTGGCCCGAGACGACCCTGGGCTATTTCAAAACCACAGCCCTCGCCTTTGATCATGTTCGTCGCCGGTACTCGGACATTTTCAAACAACAACTCGGCTTCCCCACCCGGAGAATGCTCACCGCCAAATACGCGCAGTTCACGCACCAGGGTAACGCCGGGTGCATCTCGAGGTACTAAAATGGTTGAGTGTTGTCGATGTCGCTCGGCATCTGGGTTGGATTTGCCCATCACCAACATAACTTTGCAGCGAGGGTTGATGGCACCCGTAGTCCACCACTTGCGTCCATTGAGGACATACTCATCCCCATCGCGCTTGATCTCCAATTCCATATTCGTGGCATCAGACGATGCAACTTGGGGCTCAGTCATCGCGTAAGAAGAACGTATTTCTCCAGCCAGCAACGGGTTTAACCACTGTTCTTGCTGCGCTGCCGTTCCGTATTTCGCCAGTACCTCCATATTGCCACGATCCGGGGCATTGCAATTGAACACCGGCTGCGCCCAGGTGACCTTGCTCATGGTTTCAAAAATCGTAGCGATCTCTACGTTGGTGAGCCCTGGGCTCCAGGGTTCGTACTCAGCCGGCAAAAACAGATTCCAAAACCCCTGTTCTTTGGCTTTCTCTCGCAAGCCGTCAAACCACTCTGGAACCTGCCAACGATTATTCTGGTCCACAGTGAACTCTTCCCAATCGTGCTCGCGAGGATAAATGTGTTCTTGCATAAACGCTTCTACTTTGGCGTTTAACTCGACGACTCGCTCAGTTAATTCAAAACCCATAACTCTCATTCCTGTGTAAAATATGTTCTAAAAAATTTCCGCACAATCTGTGTTTCACCGCGACGGAAAAAACATCCTGCTGCAAGCCTCAAAGACTAGAGGTGTTCATACTGCCCCAAAAGCTCGTCGAGCTTGTGACTGATGCGAGACTGAAGTCGTATCATCTCTAACTTGGGCCATGTGCAGCGCTCTCCCGAATCGATCAACCGACGCATCGGCTTTTCACCTGGGAATGTCAAAAGTTTGAGCGGGTTAAAGTACTTGTAGTCAGGCAAAATATTGATATCGCCCACATAGTCCTGATTCACAATTGAACGGAGCAACGCTCCACTGCGCGTCAGTGCCCCACCCTTCTTACCGGGTCGATCCGCTATCAGTGTGATTGCATTAAACCACTCTCGCGCAGAGCGACGTCCGGCCTCGGTTAAAATACCCAGAGTATTCTGCTTGCGATGGCCGTCGGTAACAAAGGGAATCACATGAGGATTGGTTTGGCTGACCACGTAATGGTTCACCCCGTAAAGACGAGCCAGCCGCTTGGCGGGTAAATCGTCGCTCACAGATCCATCCACCCATTTTCGCGAGGGAAGATAATCCTGACGCTCGCCTCGGCTGTCCATAGCTTGCAAGGTCACCGGGGGAAAAATCCCCGGAACAGCCGCCGAGGCCATCACAGCGCTGCGAATAAGGACATTGGGCGAGGTGGTGGCATTTAAGAGACGAGAGGTCTGATGAGTCTCGGCCGGAGCGATGGAGACATTCATCGCTCTACCGGTTTTTGCAAACGCCTGCTGGAAGGTTAAGTCAGGAATAAACTCCGCGATCGACTTCTCCAGCTCAGATACCGGCGCAACAGACATGGAATCGCCCGACTGAGGAATCCGCTCGAGAAAATATTCCGGGCTCATTAAGGTTTCCAATTCCCGGTCGGAGTGCGTGGACACAATGCTACCAACCAGCGCCCCGCCACTTGAGCCAGATAAAATGGTGGGTAACAACTCAGCTTCGGCAAGGGCTCTGATCACACCGACATGGAAAAACAGCAGCGAGCCCGACCCGCTCATCATAAAGGCAGAACGACCAAAACAATGGCTGGCACGTCGGAAAAAATCCAGCTTTTCCTCATCGCTTACTTCACCGCTGGTGTCATTGGCTATAACGTCGAGGGTGTCGACGATATCTTCGATATAATTTTCGATTAAGTGTTTGGTCCCGGATAGGGCGTGTCCATACAAGCCAGCTTTACCCATTCCCCCCATATTTCCATGGATGCCTTCGTTGAGCGTGTACAGCAAGCCTCTGATATCGTGTCGAGCTTTTAGGCTTTGCAATCGGTCCAAACGAATTCGAATCGACACATAGTCATACTGAGCCGTTGCGTCTCGCGCCCGCCAGCGATCCAGACCATTGGCTCTATCATAATCCAGCGCTGCGGCCCTCCACTCCTGGTAACTACCCGCTTGTTTAAGCGCGCGTTTAAGCCTCAAATTGGAATTAATCAACATTGTGTAATGCCTGTAAAAAAGTGACGCTATTTAACGTCAAGACAGGGCTCGCAGTCGAGCCCTGAAACTGCTGGCTTTGCTGTAGACGAGAACCGCTAGCTCCGTCCGGTGATATCCATAATCGTCTGAATACACGCTTGTGGTTGATCCTGTTGCACGAAGTGTCCGGCATTTTCTATCGTGCGGTGCGCGACACCCTGACAACCCGGCACTTCCCCCATAAACTTCTTGTCTCCACCGGCGGTCACCGGGTCGTGGTCGGAAAAAGCCAGCATGAAAGGTTTGTCGAAAGTTCGCAGTATCTCCCAGGCTGCTTTGTTTTCCTCTACCTCCGGCTCATCATGGAAAACAGGCACTAGAGAGGGGAATTGACGAGCTCCGGCCATATAGCTCTGATCGGGGAATGGCGCCGAATACGCACGCTTAGCGTCATCTGTCATTGATCCGCCCGAAACAGCGCCCATTAGGTGACCAATCTCCAAATCAGGACTTTCAGCACAGAATTTCCGCCAGTACAGAAAGCCAGGTATGCCCGACTTGTCCGCAAAACGCGCACCGAGTTCCTCAGCCTTGACTGCCGGTAGGGTTTTATAGGCCTCCTTCAATTGTTCGGTTAGAGCAGCGGGAATCATCCCAGTCGGCAGGCCTCCATTCGACAACACCACGCGGGAAAAACGCTCGGGGAAAGCCGCGACCAAACGCAATCCGATCAGGCTTCCCCAATCCTGAAAAAATACTGTGATATCGCTTAGATCCAATTTCATCAGCCAATCGGTCATCCAGCTGATGTGACGGGCGAAGGTGTAATCCTCACGCGCAGTGGGTTTATCAGATCGTCCAAAACCGATCAGATCAGGAGCGATAACTCGGAAGCCGGAATCAACCAGCGCTGGGATCATAAAACGGTAAAGATATGACCAGGCTGGCTGGCCGTGCATTAGCAACACCACAGGACCATCGCTGGGACCCTCGTCCAGATAATGCACACGAAGTTCTCCGCCTTCTGTATCCGCTACCTGCAGGTAATTGGGCTTGAAGGAGTAATCTGCCAAATTTTCAAATCGCTCATCGGGGGTTCTTAAAAAATTCATGAAAACTATCCTGTTTTACGCCTACTTATGGCTGTTCAACTGATGGGCTGTGCCTGGGGCAAGCAAGCAATATTAATGGCACACTATATGCCATATAATTTAGTGGAGCAACAAATTGCCAGGCGTTGACCTTACAGCCAAACCTCGAGATTGTCTTCCCGGCCGATCCGGCGATCAAGCCGAATCGACAGAAGTCCTGCCAATCCAGCGCGGGCCAGCATGCTTTCCGTCGAGGTCCTATCCTCTGATCCCATAGCATCATAAATGTCGTGCAGCTTTTGCAGCAGGAAAAAACGATAGGGTTGTGCCACCGATGAAATCAATTGCTCCCGAACCGTAAATTCGCTGCTGCCAAGCATTCGCTCAGCGGCAACACCGGCCTCGGGTTGGTTTTCTGCCAACCACTGGTTGATTGTGTCCGCAGCAGCGCGCGTCTCGGGTAGGAAATCTTCTGCGATAACTTTCATTACCGCCAACAAACTGTCAGGCACTTCATCGTCTGCCAGGAAATCCTCGCCAGCACCAAAAAATTCTGGCGCGTCCTGATCAGCGCGATTCATTCTCTCCACCCATCGATACACGCTGACGGCCTGTTGCTGCATCAGACGCGCGGGATAGGGATCGCGACCCAAGTGAGCGTAGAGGGGAGCTATTAGCCCGAAATCACCTATACAGGGACGCCAGCCGAGTAAATACGGGAAGCGCTCAAAGTGATGATTCAAGGCTTGGAGAAATTCAAGGTAAAGCCCTTCAACCAACGCTTTCGAACCTTCATTAACGCCCCATATTTGCGCCACATGACGCATCTTATTCATCATGTATTCCGTCTTCTCTTCGCGTTGGGGCATATCTCTCTGGGAGTGATAGAAGTGATAGCGAATGAACGCCAAATTGTCCTCGGGAAAGTTCCAGCGGTAGTGCATCGATGGTCGCAACAAACCGTCGGTGCCGATGACATCAAATAGTGCACTGACAATCTGCTGCCTGGGCGTAAGCGGCCGGGCGGGTCGTCCGTTGATCACCTCAAAGTGCTCAATAATGGCGGCCCCATCGCGAATCACTTCTCCTTCAGCGGTCAGCAGGGTGGGTATCGTGGGCAATTTGCCCTTCGGTAGCACGTCTGCTTTAAAGCTCTCATGTCCTGAGGAAAATTCGCGGTAAGCGATTCCTTGTTTAATCAAATAGGATCGCGCGCGACCAGAATAAAGTGAATGGGTGATGGCGTACAGAGTATGAACTTCAGACAAGGGCTTATCTCCTGTTGTAAGCAATATTGCCAAGATAGAATCCAACGAGTACCACAAAGGTGATTATCGCTACTAAAATGTCTTGGCCAAAAACGTTTCTAAGACCATTGATGGCCACTTGCCTGGTTGCATCGTAATCCGAGGCAACAGGCAATACCCGGTTTTCTATCTCGAACTCCTCATACAACCCCAACATAGCTTGCAGGCGGCCTGGCATTTCCAGACTTAGATCGTGAGTTTCTCCCGGATCCTTAACAATATTAAACAATCGCCACTGGCTGTCCCCAAAGGGAGGCCGGTTGAATACGATTTTGTAATCACCTTGAAACAAAGCGCCGTGGCCCGCCAATTCATAGCCGATGAAGTCTCGTTTGGAGTAGACACGCTCCACTTCACCGTTGAGCAGCGGCAGCAAACTGCGCCCCGTCATAGCTTCGACAGTGCGTCCTCCATAATAGTTACCAGGTGATCGAGTGCCGGCGAGTTGAACGATCGTCGCAGCTACATCAGTCGCGTAAGCAAATGCATGGGTACGTGCACTTACTGGCTCTATGGACTTCCCAGATACAACAAGCGGCACACGCATACCGCCCTCGCCCAAATAAAATTTGTAATAGGCCAGAGGCGCTGAAGATGCACTGGCAAAGCTCGGCCCGATAGCGTTCATACTGCCCTTAAGGCCAAGGGTTTCGTAGTCGACAGTATAACCCTGTGTCGCCAGCGCTCGGCGATTCGCAAAACTGCGCTGATCCGCCATACCAGAAGCCTCGCTGCCATTGTCCGAGGTGAAGATGAAAACAGTGTTTTCGTACTGACCAATATTTTTCAGGTGCTGGACAAAACGACCTAGATTGAAATCCATCGCCTCCACCATGGCGCCGTAAACCGCCATGCGCTTAGCCTCATAACGCTTACGATCCTCGTCCAGCGAGTTCCAATCCTCTGTTGTCGCCATTTCAACCATCGGGCTCCCCGCCCGGATGACTCCCAGCTCTATGGCCCGAGCACGTCTTTGCTGACGCAAAGCGCTCCAACCCATATCGTAGACGCCCTTGTAGCGATCGATAAATTCTTGCGGTGCCTGCACGGGAATATGTACGGCCTGAAATGCGATATAGGTGAAGAATGGTTTTCCATCGTGTGCGTTGCTGTCTACAAAATCCATGGCTTTATCGACGAGAAACCGTGAAGAATAGAAATCATCGGGCAGCTGGAATCGCTCGCCATCTGCAAACCAATTGGCTCTTTCATAGATGGGAAGATAGGGCTTCTGCTGCCAATTGTCTGCACCGGAGTCAGCAAGTGCCACTGTTCGCTCAAAGCCTCGGGTGCTGGGCAGTAGGTCGGGAGTTTGGCCCAGGTGCCATTTACCGGACATATAGGTGTGATAACCAGCATCGCGCAACAAGGTTGCCACCGTAACCACATTGCGCCCCAAGGTGCCCTGGTAGTGCGGGTGGAGAGCTTGCTCTGGCGGAATCATTTCGGGAATGTTCGGCACTCCGGCCAGGTGACTGCTTACCCCGGTGAGTAGCATCGCTCGGGACGGCGCGCAGCTGGCCGCTGTGTGGTAGTTGGTGAAACTTACGCCGTTTTCCGCCAGCGCAGTTATCGTTGGGGTGTTTATTTCACCGCCGTAGGAGGCCAGATCTGTAAAGCCGAGGTCGTCGGCGAGAATCAACACTATATTGGGTCTATCGGTTTTTAAGCTCTCGTGCGGCCCAAAGCCCTCCTCGACAGCATCCGCCCGAACGAACAAAGACACGGTCCCAGCTAGCGCGATCAACATCGCATAGCCGAGTATTCTCAAGACAGAGCCTGAGAAGGCCTGTCTTGATTTTCCAAGCACGAATTAATTCTCTGTAGAGATACGACTTGCGGCGAACAACAGCAAGGCCGTTACCACAACTTCTACCGCTATACTCTCGGCGGCGAAGCTCGCGCCATGGAGCAACCAGGCCAAGGAACGAAAGGTTGCCGCAAGTCCTAGCAGTAGCGCTCCCGCATAAAGCCAACTGCGTTTTTGGGTGATAATTCCAATAAGGATATAGCATGACAAAGCGACAAAGAATGCGCCGAGATCGCCTACCTGAGTACTCAACGCGGCCCCTTCGAGAAGTGGCATGCCCAGTTCGGGTGCCATACCCGCCGGCGCAACAACCCAACGTATACCCATGACCATAAACAGAATGGCTGGCAGTGCTACAACAACTCGCAATATTTTATTCACTTTTCTCTCCCGATGAGACCTTAGCTAATGGCAGTAATTATGCCAGTATACTTAGAAAAGGTACAGAAGCACCTACTGCCGCAGGAATCTGAAGATACCGACTGATGCGATAGCAAACACAATGTGCACAGACACTATCGGCGGCCATCCCATAAGAAAAATGACATCATTCGCGAGACCACCCTTGAACGGCCCACCCCCAAACGCTAGTCCTCGAGTCTCAAAAAAAGCGTTGGCCATGGCCGGAAGCGTGAACATCCAGGTGGTGATCAGAGCGGTCCAGAACAGTACTGCAAACTCTTTGGCGCTAAGCCTCATGAATTGGCCGCCAAAGGCCAGCGCCATCAGCAGCAGGCCCTGGGTGATGGCCTCCATATGCCCCATGCGAAAACCTCTAGAGTCTCCGGGGATATCAACCTCGATATTGATAGGTAATGGCCACACTGTGATGGCCTCGATCAAATGAAAGAACCATACCCAGCCAAACAGAATTCCAACGACAAAGAGCCCCAGGCCGTTGAGGAATAACAGCGCTTGCATGCGGGTTGTTATCGTTTGCATGATAGATTTTCCCATAGTGCTTTCCCTTTGCGAGTAGAAGACCTTACAAATATGCGCCAAAAAGCTTTAGCTAAAGCGCTACTGCGCCAGGTTCCCCAAGACGGGTTGTATCCAGATTGGCGGCCGCCTCGCGATCTCCATCATAAAGAGCGGTCCAGGATTCTGCCCATCGCGGATCTTTAATCTTGGACGGGTGGTACCCAGGCAGACATATGCGCAACATTTTTGGGATCAGGTTTTTGAATATCCGCGCAAGTTGCTTCGCAAGCCGCCAGCGACTGGCAAAATTGCCCCATAAACCGTCCTCTTTCAGCAAAGCGCTATAGCCCTGTCGCGTCCGCCTAAATATATGGCCCGTGGCGTAAAAAAGGCCCACCATACGCCAGAAATAGCCGCCGTGAAGATGATGAAAAACATCAAAGGCAACGTTTTTATGCTCTATCTCTTCAACAAAATGCCAAAGCACTAAAGATGCCACCGAGGAATCGCTATCCCCAAACAGGTATACCCGCTCCTCTATCAACATATGCCCGACGGCAAGTGCCATCGCCTCAAAGCCTTCGGCGTAAGCCAGGTTGAAACGCAAGGAACGCTTTTCACCCAGAGCTTGATAGTCTGAAGCCAACTTATCCTCAAGCTCCGCAACGCTGGAATAGCCAGCGGCTGCAATAGTCTCGTTAAATTTCTTGTGTTGCCGCGAATGGGTCGCTTCCTGAACAATATACAGATCCAGATCTTCACGCAGGGCAGGATCGGTGATCGCCGGGCGGGCCTCACGCATTATCTTCACCAAATAGGGTTCCAGAAATGGCATCGCAAGTGACGCAGCATTAACAAGCTGGGAGAACTCCGGTTTGTCCCCATTCCAGTGCGCCGTAGTATTTTCACTGTAGCTAAGGGGAACCCGTCGAATGGACATACGGGAGTGAGCGGTGAGATCGGTCGCTTCGGAAGTCATCGTTTATCTCCAAATATTAATTAGAGTATTTACTCTATTAATGGAATAATACCTCTAATTTCAAAAAAGTCAAACACCCCCTATGTCACTGGCGACCTGCCTCTGCTATAAAGTGACCAATAGACAATGTTGAGGAATTAGGAAAGAAATGGGGAATCGGGCTCGCATAGTTAGCCAAAGCCGTCGCTTAATGAATGAACACGGCGCGCAGGCCATAGGGACAACCCAGATTACCGAGGCACTGGGTATTAGTCCTGGCAACCTGTACTACCACTTCAAAAACAAGGAAGAAATCGTTCTGGCGGTGTTCGATGAACTGGAGCGGGATTTTCGCGAGGCCATCGCCGTCGATATCTCACCACCTATCAGCGCGCAGCGGTTTGCGGGGTTCTATTCGCGCAGTCTGGCTGTTTCCTGGCGCTATCGTTTCTTCTTCGGAGGCTTACTACACCTGTTGAGAAAAGACGAAAATCTGGCCCGTCGATATCGCGAATTGCAGAGCTGGGCTCTGGATCTGCTCGAGGGTATTGCCAGACAGGTTTCGGCAGATGGCAACTTGGAAAAGCCTCGAGGAAAAAATGGCTTCAGATCCCTGGCCCTCAATACATGGCTAATCTGGAGTAACTGGGTCCGCCATATACAGATCAGCCATGAAAATCACGAAGTGACCTATGCCGATATTAGTGAAGGTGTAAATCAGATTTTTGAGATACTCGCGCCCTATCTCACACCCGAGTTTCATCGTGCCGCCCGCCGGGCCCTGACGCATGATCTATCTAAATCAAAAGACCAGGAATTGGCCGATGCAGGACACGATAACTGAAGTCCACAATAAAGAAGTGGCCATAACAGACAGTGTCTGTCGAAATTGCGATTCTGTGTTGACCGGCGACTACTGCAGTCGCTGTGGCCAAAATGAAAGCAAGCGCGACATCCATTTTTTTGATCTGATTGGCGAGTACCTGGGTGATATTTTTGTTTGGAAATCTGGTCTTTGGAAAACTTTGCTCTCCCTTTTGTTCCGTCCGGGCTTTATCAGCATGGAGTATTTTGAGGGGCGGAGAGCGCGTTACTTACCGCCACTGAGACTCTATGTTGTTATCAGTTTTCTTATGTTTTTACTGATTTCCTTTACGTCCCGAGACAGTACAGTAGTTGTCAGTGGCGAGCAGAACAATGAAGCAACACAACAAGAAACTGATAGCGCAACAAGTGTGGCAGACACACAGAATGTCAGTGATGCAGTGAATCTCGACTTCTGGGACGCCAATGAGAAGCCGCAATGGGCCACTGATTTGGAGCAGCGACTACAGGCCAACATCAGCTCCATAGAGGAGAACCCAAGTGTATTTCTCGAAAGCTTTATCGACCGCCTTCCCTATCTTATGTTTCTTCTTCTACCGTTGTTTGCGGTGCTGATTAAAATCGTCTATTTGTTTTCCCCTTATCACTATCTTCAACATCTTGTGTTTTCATTGCACTATCACAGCGCACTTTTCCTACTCTTCTCTTTCGCTTTAGCTCTGGATGAGCTTATCGATTATCAATTCGGGAAGTGGATATTTCTTTGGTGCATCATTTATCTTCCTCTGGCGCTATCAAAGGCCTATGGTTCGAGCTTCAAGTCCGCCTTAGGTAAGTCTCTGGTTGTCGGCGCTGGGGAAACTATGATGCTGATAGCGATACTCTCGATCCTGGCGATTGTTAGTGTGGTAACGCTATAATCCGCAGCCCTAGAAGTTTTTGTAGAGAATTAGCTGCCACAATTGAACATTTTTTGCCACTGCCATGCCACATCCGCGCTTTACGCTATCCTCCTTTCGATGGAGGCGAATCATGCAAAAACAGTTGGCACAAAAAATACTCATCATCGCGGCGCTCGCAGTAGTGCTGTTAGTCCCGGTCAACATGGTGAAGTACAAGGTGTACGAACGGCAAGCCTATCTTCAGGAAGCTCGAATAAGAGTCTCGCAAAGTTGGACTGGGGAACAGATGTTGGTAAGCCCGGTTATCGTAATACCCTATCGAACCAAATTGGCAACACCCTCTGGGTTCTTCACAGAGAAAGCGCTATCTAACGCAGGGAAACCCGAAACCAGGCATTTGGAATTCATCGTTCCAAACCAAATGGCTCAGAAAACCAACATCAGTAATAGTAGTGTCTACAAAGGTATCTATGAGGTCCCCGTCTATCACAGCGAAATAAGTCTCTCGGGAAGATTCAGCGCGGAGAAGTTGCGCAGCAAGCTAGAAACAATAAAAGCCCTCGCCAATTATTCGGAAATGGAGGAACCTTACATTGCGCTGCATCTCTCGGATCCACGTGGAATCGACCAGACGCCGTCGCTTATGATAAATAACAATGCAATGTCACTCAATCCCGGAAGTCAGACAGCGGATCTCCCGGGCGGGACTCACGCATTCTTGTCACCGGATGTGATTCTCGAGAGTGACCTAGACTACAAAATGCAGCTTTCACTGCGAGGGATGGGAAGTTTTTCATTCATCCCCATGGCCGATGATGGTACTGTTAGTCTGACATCAGATTGGCCCCACCCAAAGTTTATCGGTGTATCGCTTCCCCGTGAAAGGGAAATATCGAGTGAGGGGTTTACCGCAAGCTGGTCTTCATCACAGTATTCAAACACTGGATCTGAGTTCATATCAGCCTGTCTGGTAAAAAGTAATTGTAGCGGGGCCAATGGCTCGTCCTCTGGTGTCGAGTTCATTGATCCGGTGGATATTTATCTCCAATCGGAACGATCGATCAAATATGCCGTTGTTTTTATTGGCCTTAGCTTTATTACATTTTTTATCTTTGAGCACCTAAGCCGGCAATCCATCCACCCGATCCAATACACCTTTGTCGGACTGGCAATTTCAGTCTTCTACCTGCTACTCATCTCACTGGCCGAACACCTACCGTTTCATTGGGCGTACATAATCGGCGTTGTCTGCTGCAGTTCGCTAATATTATTCTACGTTCGATATATGCTGCGCAGTTCTCTGGCTGCCGCCGGATTTGGAGCTATGATCGTCAGCCTGTACGCACTGCTCTACGTCATTGTCCAGGCAGAAGATTTTGCTTTGCTGATGGGATCCGTATTAGTGTTCGCCATCTTGGTAGCGATGATGTATGTCACCCGTGATGTTGATTGGTACAACATTGGAATCGCTGAGAAAATTCCAGACAACAATCCTGCGAACTAGTATCCCCCCCTACCCTCAATCAGCTCTTTGTAAAATTCACCATCCAGCTGCTCGTAATGGTCACTGCGAGGTTTGCGAAGATAAATTATGTCATCGCCAACCTTGTCGAGGTGAAAGGCCTGCTCGCGCAGCTCGCCTTTAACTAATTTGAAGGTCATCGTCGTCTCAGCGGAGCGCAGTACGCGAATAAAAACCGGTTGAGCGTACTGCGGCAGGTCGCGTTCGACCAAAGTTTGGAAAACACCGAGGTCTAGATCTACACCCTCATCCAGTTCGAAAGCCACCATGCCAGCACGGCCCTCAGCGCCAGGTACTTCCACTCCATACACATTGGCCATATTGATCTGTGGGTGGGCATTGAGCACCTCCGCAACCTCGTTTGTTGAAACGTTCTCGGCGCGCCATCGAAAGGTGTCGCCCGTACGATCCACAAACTGAAAATGTTTTAGACCCATGGCAAAACCTACGTCGATTTGCCGTATCAAGTCCCCGGTGTTAAACCAGCTGTCGCCCTTTTTCTTCACGTCCCGGATGATTTTGCTAGCCGTGGCATCTGGATTGGTATAGCCATCAAACCTGGCTTTGGAATTGATCTCCCCAAGTAACAATCCCGGCTCGCCCATGGGAACCTCAATACAACGGCCGCGTTTGTCGCGGGCGATCTCGTCTGTCTCATTATCGTATTGCACGAGTGCAACCTTACTTATCGCCGCGCCAATGGTTTTATCCTTGTTGAGTAGATTGAGGAAGGAAGTGTTGCCCTCACTGGCGCCATACATCTCGCAAATACGCGGCACATCGAAACGATTTTTGAATTCGTCCCAGACGTCAGGACGCAAACCGTTCCCCATCATTTTCATCAGAGGATTGTTTTTCTCCTCTGGAGATTCTGACTGCATAGCGAGATATCTACACAATTCGCCGACATAGACAAAGCAATTGCAATCGTTACTCTTAACTTCGGACCAAAAACTCGAAGCTGAAAAACTGCGGCGAAGAAAAATCGATCCGCCACCGGAAATAAACCCACAGAAACCAGGCCCCATGCCGGTCAAGTGGTATATGGGTAGACACAAGTACAATCGATCATCGGGTTCGATCTGAAACCCAACACGGCCAGCGCCTTCTCCCACAGCAAGAATCTTGCGATGTGGCATGATGGCGGCTTTGGGTAAACCGGTGGTACCAGAAGTGAAAATGTACAGGGCGGGCTCTCCAGCAGTAATTTCTCGAGTGACCGGCAGATTCCCAGTCGGCATATCGGCCATAGCTGCCACAGCATCCTCAGCCCAGTCCGGCACTGAAGTGGCACCCTCATCTGCAATCCAGAAATAATCTTTCCCCGCATTCAAGTCCAGATCGCCGAGCACCTCCGCAAGCACTCCAGCGCGCTCCTCCCCAACAATAATGCGACAGGC
>JBGCGJ010000066.1:0-14448 GCA_045110675.1 Halioglobus sp.
TAGCGAGTTGAGTGTAAGCGTAATGTTCGAGTATAAGCGTTGGGATCAGCAGAATCGAAAGTGCTGCAATCACTTTAAGAGGCTTTACGAGACCGGGGCGATAGCGAGCAAGATCAAGAAAGTGAATAACAAAATTGACCAGAAAAAAGTTGGTAAAAATAATCACCAACAACGCAATTCTAGTGGTGGCACTATCGTAACTCGGCCACAAATACTGCTGTCCGAGGCCGGTAGTGCTGGCCTGCACCATCGAAAATGAGAGAATATAAAGTATATAGAAACGATAACTTTTATCTCTTAAGGAAAAGTATACGCCCGCGTTATATAGCGCTAGGATAAAAATAGCACCGTAGAAAACACCGTATAAAAAGTGCTCGTTTTTCTGAGCTTTTTCCTGTTCCCCGGCAGTCGTAAAATGAAGCGGCAGAATTAAAGGCGTTTCGCTGCTGATTTTGAAAAAAACGATTGCGCTGTTACCAGCCAAATGACTCAAGGGTATTGAAGGCTTCCTATAGTTGATTGGCCATTTCTCAAAGGCCACATCATCTCCCATAAAAAAGCGCTCTGATTTTCCATTGTCGTATTTCACCAGCGCTTCAACTCGATCAATGTTCGGAAAATTTATTTCAACCAACCATTTCTCTTTGGAATCTCTACCTTTTGCATTCAAAGGAAGCACAGCCCAGTGGATCCCAGTACCAACGGGGACATCGGCCGAATCCAAATTTTCCACAATGGAGCCTGAATCGACCATAGCGATCACATCGTCAAAGGAAAGCGTAGCTTCCTCATCGTATAGATAGAGTATTGTCGACGCACTGATCTGCGCTTGGGCATCAGCGAAAAACGAAATCGCAGCTACAAAAAAACTGAATCGGCAAAGGGCTCTAATATGATTCATAGTTAGGGTAGCTTTTTAAAAGCACCTCTATATATGATTATTTTTGTCACTCTTTTTGGAATAAGTACATGTACTCAAAAAAACTCATTGTCTTGCGGGAGACAAGCAGTAAGTACTTTTACCAAGTGAATTCATTATGCCTTTGATTTCCTAGAAGCGGAAATTGTAAATGCATTTTATTTTTATAGCGGTATAAGGATTCGAAAAATCGACTAGCGTTCTGATAAATCATCGCTTCGTTTAAGTAGCTGCCTGCCTTTTTTACTCGCCATGATAAACAGTGAAATTTCGATACTCTCTCTAGCCATGGTCGCCAGAACATCGAGACTCACCAAGCCTTTATCCCACAGCAACAAAACGCCCCAAGTGTGGCCGGTAAGGATAGTGGCGCTAGAGGTAACGTCCACTTCTTCTCTTAATTCACCTTGGCGCTTCGCCTGGTAAAGTGCCTTACTCAGAAAACGCCGATTCGAATCGAGCAATACTTCAATGATTGGACTATGCGGTTCAGCTTGAAATAGCGCCCTCGACATCGCTTGCGCATAAGCAGGGGTTTGCTGTATCTGCGCACTAACGGAATCACTGTAGCGAAGTATCGCAGCAATACCCGGCGCCTGCTCCCGAGCTTGAACGCTCTCGGCAATCCCGTCTAACAAATCGGCCACAGCAGCCATCACCAGGCGATCCTTAGTCGCAAATTGGTTGTAGAGCGTTGCGTCTGAGACACCCCCCGCTCGCGCTAGGTCGCGCATGGTCAAACCGTCATAACCTTTTTCCGCGATGAGTTCTCTCGCTGCCTGCAAGATCCGCTCTCTGCGTTGCTGTTGTTTTGGTGAGGAGTAGCTTCCGCGTTTGGCGCTCATATCGCGAGGGATTCCGGGTCGGGAAATAAATACTAACGCATCTTGCACTCCAAAACTATAGCATGCTATATTTTTCGAACTTTCACTGTAGAGAGCTGATTCTGTGCGCCTATTTGACCCCGCTATCGCCGACAACCCCTATCCCCACTATCAACACTGGCGAGAAAATCAACCGGTGTTCAGGGATGAGGAATCACGCGATTGGATTATCAGCCGCCATGAAGATGTGGTCGCCGCCCTAAAGAATCACAAATTATTTTCCTCGTCTGCCTTTGCTGAATCTGAACAGTCAGCGGTCGCACTACCCCTGCTCTCCGACGACCCACCCAGACACACCAAACTTCGCGCCCTGGTCAATCGCGCTTTCACCAGTCGCACATTGAAAGATATTGAAGGCGGTATCGAGCAGCTGAGCCACACCATGGCGGAGGCCGTCAAATCGGGAACAGCGGTCGATATAGCTCAGATATTTACCGTTCCCCTACCCGTAGCAGTCATTTCACAAATGATGGACATCCCCAGTGAACGCGGCGAAGATTTCAAACGCTGGTCCGACGCACTGACCGGCACATCGGAGGCCGAAGACATGGCGGAGAGAATGCCGGACATCATGGAGATGGCCGGGTTTTTCAGCTCTCTAATCCCCGGTCGCCGCAGCAATCCCGGTGATGATCTCATCAGCAAGATCGTCAATGCCGAGGTCGATGGCGAGCGCTTGTCGGATGAAGATATTGCCGGGTTTTGCATGTTGCTACTTATCGCAGGCAATGAGACCACCACCAACTTACTGAGTAATTTGTTACACCATGCAGCCAGCAATCCGGGGCTCTGGGAAGCCTTGAGAGCCGACAGAAGTAAGATCGATGCCGCCATCGAGGAGACTTTTCGCTTCGATGCACCCGTTCAGTTTGTCTTTCGAACCATCACGGAAGACATGAGTCTTCACGGGCAAAACCTCAGCGCTGGAGATATGGCCATTTTGGTGATGGGTTCGGCCAACCGTGACATCGATCAGCATGAGGCCCCCGACGAATTTCGCTTGGACAGGACGACAAACTCCCACCTCACTCTAGGTCACGGCATCCATTTTTGTATTGGTGCACCCCTGGGGCGGATGGAAGCCAGATTGGCGCTGGGAGCGCTGCTGGATCGATTCAAATCCATAAGACACGCCCCACAGGAAAACGTACGCACCCATTCGCATATGCTGCGCGGCTTCCACCATTTGTGGCTGGAATTCGAAGCAGCCTAACAGGAGCGCCCTAAGCATGAGCATGACTCAGGATGAAATTAATACCCTGCGCCAGTTGATGGAGTTTGAAGCCAGCCGAACTTCTCCACCTGTGGACTGGCCCTCAATGCCAGATATCCCCGCGGGAAGATACGTAGACCCCCGGTTTTTTGAACTGGAACAGAAGTACGTCTGGCGTAAGAGCTGGTTAATGGCCGCCCACATCGACGAGGTGCCGGAGCCAGGTTGTTTCATGCTGTGGGAAAACGCAGGCCAACCCGTGATTATCACGCACACGGAAAGTGGCGATATCAAAGCTTTTTACAATACCTGCAGCCATCGCGGGGCGCCGGTAGTCACCGAAAAGAGTGGCAAATCCAGGCGTCTAAACTGCGCCTATCACGGCTGGAGCTACAGCCATGATGGTGAGCTAAAAGCGGTCAGGGACCCACAAGATTTCAACAATCTGGAGTTGTCCACTCGGGGTCTGAAGTCCATTCGCTGCGAGCGCTTTGGCAATCTCATTTTTGTCAATTTCGATGCTGGGGCAGTTGAACTGCGCGAATGGCTGGGCCCAATTGCCGATGAATGGGAGGAGTTTCAGTTTCAACACTGTCGCTTGGCAGCGCGGCACTCTTTCGAGCTCGACTGCAACTGGAAAATCGCGATGGAGGCGAATACCGAGGTCTACCATGTACCGAGTATTCATAGAGAGACTGTCGCACCCATTCTGGATGATCGACGCAACGTGAACACACTGTACCCGAACGGCCACGGTCGTATGATCGCACCCACTCCGGCGGGAAAATCCAGCCTGGCTGCATTAGAAGTATCAACGGACATCGCCCAGATCGATACTGTAGGAGAGATAGCCCGCACTTGCACACAATCTTACGGCATTTTCCCGAATTGGGTTATGCCACTGAGTCAGTTCGCTATACCGCCGATTATGTTCTGGCCTAACGGCATCAATAAGTGTCGAATGGAAACCTGGACCATGGCGCCGCCCTGGAAAGAGGGCATGAAGCCAGACCTCTGGACAGAAGACGACGGAGCACGACTGAGTCAGGTTTTAGTGGAGGACACCCAGTTTGGCGAGAAGATCCAGGCATCGATGGAGTCTGATGGGTTCGAAGGGGTACCACTAAGCTATCAGGAGGCACGTATTTACCACTGGAATGAAGCCGCTGATCGCATGATAGGAATCGACAACATACCCCCTGAGCTCAGGGTGGAGCAGATTATTGGTGAACAGTGGATATACCCGAACGATCCTCGGCTGGATCAAATGGCCAAAGAGCAGCAGGCGTAGCGCTTAGGCTTCACCCCACCGCGGTTTTCGCTTGTCAAAAAAAGCGGAAATACCTTCCTCCGCTTCGGGGGCCAACATTGAATCCAGCATAGCCTCATTGGCATATTCAAAGGCCCGCTCGATTGGCATATCAATCTGTCGGTAAAAGGCCTCTTTGCCGGAACGTATACCCCGGGCCGAACCGGAGGCAATTTTTCCAGCCAGTTTTTCGACCTCTTGTTGCAACTCATCAGCTGGAACCGCGCGATTGATCAAGCCGAAGCGCACGGCGTCCTCAGCGGAAAACATATCCCCTGTCAGTGCCAGCTCCATCGCATGCTTGCGGTGAATATTGCGTCCCACGCCCACCAACGGTGTTGTGCAGAAGGAACCAATGTTAACACCAGGCGTACAGAACATAGCCTCCTCACTGGCGATCGCCAAATCGCACGCCGACACCAACTGGCAACCGGCTGCAGTGGCGGTCGCGTGAACACTGGCGATCACCGCTTTTGGGCAGTGCACGATGCTAAGCATCATCTGAGAGCAATCAATGAGAATTTGCCCGACCCGCTTCCGAAGATCTTCCGATTTTTCACCATCGCGCAAAGTCATTTCTTTAAGGTCGTGACCTGCACTGAATACCGGCCCCGAGCCGGCGATAACGATGGCACGCACCGCAGGATTTTCGCAGGCCGCATCTATGGATGACTTCAAAGCTGCGATCATCTGGCTAGACAGCGGGTTGCGCTGCTTTGGACGATTAAGGGTCAACCACTGAACATCTGCAGATAGGGTCTCCAACACGTAAGGATCGGCTTGTATTTCCAAATTACTCATCCCTATATCTCCCAATATAATGAATACTGAGTTCCTAAACTGTTTTTCCGATGCGCTGTGCTTCTTCAAGATAACTTTCATAGGAATCTTTCATCACAGCGGAGTTCAGTAAAACCGTCGCCAGCAAGTCATTGTTTTGCGGGTCTCTAATATAGGTTTTTACCCACATAGATTCCGTACGCTTACTCTCTCCCAAACCGACCACTTCGCGTTCCAGCAAATATTCGCGCCCCACAAACAAAGGACCTTTTAACATTCGAATTTCCAAATCCGCAAACAGACCAATCGACGGCTGCTTGGCTGTGGCCAACCCTGTTGCGGTGTGACTTACCAGCGGATTGATCATCTCTGTTGGAATAATCGCTTTGCACCAGGGGGACTCCCCGGCTGTCTTTGGCGAGTACCAACGGCACGGTTCAGTTATTTTCTTCAGTTTTTCATTCAGGCTAAAGGGATAAGCCAGACCGAGATGTTGGTCATAGCCCATAGTAACTGGATCACTATCGCTAGACTTGTCACCGATCTTGACGTGCTCCATAACGACAAGTTTTTCCGGTGTTGGTCTGGAGCCCAGTATTTCATCCAATTTGCTGGGAGGATGATCCGGTCCAATCGACGCCGTTCCTTCCAACACCGGCTCGCCCGTTTTCTTGAGCGCCCATATCTGGGTGATGTTACCGCCAGGCGCAGGCTTGCGTACAAACGCCTGCACTTCATCGCCTTCAATAACCATGGTTTTGAAGTGCGCACTAATACAACCAGCTTCATACCAGCGATCGCCCCAGAGTTGGTGCAACAGGGGATCGAACTGAGAAAAATGGGTAGGACCCTCGATGGGTGCGCCGCTAAATCCCAGCTTCTGCGCGTGCTCATCATCGTGAATCGATAAATGCCCTCCGTACTCCTGCTCCGCAAGCATCTGCAGAGGGCGTCGAAACGGGCCCGAGATCACGCCATCATTTTCTTCGATTTTCGTTTCAAATACTTCCGTTGACATCTACTTGGTCTCCGCAGGCCTAGTGCTTGAATTGCGAACTCGTATTATTTGTCTACCACCTTGTGGGTAAGGCTCATATAGGAACGGTTAATGAAACCCGTATTGTCGCCCATGGCTTTATCCCATTCTTTGGTGACATTCGCCTGATAGACATCGTCCATAGAGGCCCCTTCGTTAATCAGTTTCATCATTCGATCTCGGATGGTACTGAGCATCTCCACATATTCACCCAATTTATCGTAGTCGGTAACCGGGCCATGGCCGGGAATAACAATGGTATCGCTGTCGATGACGCTCAATACATCGCTACAGAAGTGGATCACACCATCGAGGGTTCCGCCATTCCCAGCGTCTATAAACGGATAACCGGCATTATTAAAAACATCGCCCATGTGTACGGCATTGCTTCCTCTGAATACTATGGCGGTGTCACCGGTCGTGTGCGCAGGTCCAAAGTGATACAGGTCGATGGTTTGTCCGTTGAGATGAAAGCTCATATGGTCATCGAATGTAATATCTGGCCAGGCCTCCTCCGGGTAGGCTTTTTGATCATAGGCGGCTCCGACCAAGTTAATGACATGGTCCTCCTTCATCATTTCTCTTGAGTTTTGATGAGCAACGATCCAGGTACCGGCAGGCCCTAAAGCGAGATTGCCCTCAGCGTGATCAAAATGCCAGTGGGTGTTAACGGCAAAATCCACTTCCTCCCCAGCGTTCAATTTGGCAATGGCAGATTTAATCCTTGGCATGAGTTCTGGAAATTGGTCATCCACAATGAGCACACCATCTTTGCCGGTACTTACGGCAATGTTGCCACCGGCTCCAAATAGCACATGAAGATTGTCCGCTACTTTTTCTGAGGTGATCTCGGCTTTGGATAAATCCATTCCGAATGCCTTCATTAACGGACCCAAGGCCATTGGCTCAGGCACATCTGCAGCTTGATGGGCAAGGGAAATTGGAGCGAGTAATATCAATACGAGTATGGACAGGAGTTTGTTCATAGTAAATTTCCGAAGTCTGGTTATAGTATGTTGTTGACGGTACTAGATTTGTGAACAGACAATATAGCTGTCCGGACCCCGCAGGTCTAATTGGGAACTGTTTTCGTAGCGTTCCCCCGAGCCGCCCTGCTACAGTCGTGGACAGAGAGCAATAGCGCCCTCCTATTCAGCCAGTAACCAAAGGAGCCTTGAAGATGATCAAAGGACATTGCGAATGCGGTCGCATCAGTTATACCGCTTCAGGCCCTATAGAAGATTACAGTCACTGCCATTGCTCCCAGTGTCGTCGCCTCTCGGGAGCCGCCTACGCCAGCTTCGCCGGTGTAAATAAAAGTGAATTTAGTTATCTCTCTGGCGAATCCGATATCCAGACCTACGCTTCTTCAGCATCCCATCGGAGATTTTTTTGCGGAAACTGCGGCTCAAATGTCGGCGTAGCGTTGGATTCCGAGCCGGACTCAATCTATCTGGCCATGGGAAGCCTGGACGGGGCGCTGGAACTCCCCAAGGGATACCACATTTATGTCAATTCTAAAGCCAACTGGCACACGATTACCGATGATTTACCGCAGTTCAGTGAAGAGCCCGACGATTAACGGTTGCCTACTTTCCCGTAGGATTTTCTGACCAACCAAATAGTCAAAAGTGCGACTGGAACCATCCAGACCACTGTGAGCAGATTAACCATTACTTCACCTGTAAACCAATTCAACCCGCCGTCGTCGGCCAACTGATTCGTCGCTGCCTGATAGGGCAAAATATACCAGCGCTGATAAGCCGCTGTGGTAAGTACCGCGTACACAATCATAATACCCAGCGCGATGAAGGTAGCCCTGGATCGCCCGGGGCTTCGCTCCTGATTGGGAGTGCGATGCAAGCGCAAGCGATAAGCCTTCTCTTTGCGGGTCACTTTTCCTCGCGAAGAAACGATATGAATAGCGATCAAACTCAGCGCCCCACCAATCACAATAGGATCAAGGTAACTGGGTAAAGAAATCCAGCCCATGTAATCTAAAAACTTCGGAAACACATTGCCGACAAAACCAACCACTAGTCCCCAGAAAGCGGCATCCGCAGTGATTTTTTTGCTCCAAACACTCATAAAGGCAACCGGCCCCCAGGAAGACGCAAACACTGTGCCGACGAAATAGATCAGCCAAAAAATACTCGGAGGGAAGAACATACTCATAACCAGAGTAATGAAGCCCACAACTAACATCGAGAGCCGTGTGAAGCGCAATTGTCTGCGTTCATCCTGGCTGTCATCGTTCAGCAGATCATTATTGACACTAAAGCCGACCAGCGAAAGAAAGGTTGAAGCACTGGACAGCGCTGCGGCCATAATGCCCGCTAACAGGGTCGCACCGAGAAATTCGGGCATGATATTTCTGGCGGCCCAAATCATGGTTTGTTCATAGGGTTCAATATCAGGCTTACTCAGATTGATGGTAACGGCACCAGCGTACAAAAAAATCTGCACCAGAATCAGCGCCAGACAGGCATAAACTGCCGATCGCAATACCACATGCTCATTGGCTGCCATGAGATGCCGGCTCGACTGCCAAGGACTCACCGCATAGACCACGCCCCAGGACAAATCGATGATAAGCGCCCAGATCAAATAATCCATAGGGGTGTCCCACTCGGTGCCAGGACCAACAATTCCATGCCAGGACATCATCTCTGGTTTCGACTCTACCTGTACCAAACCGGTCACGACCTCAACCCATCCACCCTGGGCATCAACCAGATAAAGCAGAGCGAAAAACGCGGCACAGGTGAACAGAAGAAACATCAACGTATCGGTCAAGATGACGCCGCGCGAACCGGCGTACATGGTAAACAGAGTGTAAGTGACCCAGGCGAGCAGCAAACCCTGCTGGTAGCTAACTCCCACCAAATCGACAAGCAGAACCGCTGCACCCTGGGTTACGGCGAGCAGATATCCGCCCAGTGCCAATACGATAGTAACGCCGGCCGCGTATTGAACCCGTCGAGAGTTAAACCGCCGGCCAAAGTAATCCGCTACGGTCAGTGCTTCGCTACGACGTAAATAACGGCCGAAAAATACCGCGCCGAGAACATAGCCCATCGCGGCGGTGGGGGGAAATAGCAGGTAAGGCCCGGCCTGGCCTGCATAAACAAAACCGGTTTCACCTAAAAAGGCATTAGTGCTAAGAACACTGGCAACCAATGTTCCAACAATGAGGATTGTAGGCGCACGTCGGCCCGCTACATAATAGTCATCGAGACCTTTAACACCGCGCCCTGCGTAGTTGCCTATGGCAACGTAGGCAAGCAGGCTGACCAATAAAACTATCGTATAAATATCCATTTCGGTAAGCATAGTACCAATGAAAGAGGAACAATGATCTCCGTGCCGACCCGCCCGGAGGATGAACATTCATCGGAGTGCGTCTGGGATGCTAAACTGCTTCCACAATACAGGAGTCCACAATGATTAATTATGAAGGTACAAGTGTCTTAGTCACAGGCGCGGCGTCAGGTATAGGTAGAGCTTTGGCGCAGGGGCTTGGAGCCCGAGGTGCACAGGTGATTTGCGCCGATCGAGACCTCGCTGGCGCGCAAGAGACCGCCGCCTCTACAGGCAGTTCCTGCCAGGCGATTGAATGTGATCTCTCGGACCCAGGCGCAGCAGCGACGCTTGTAGAAAGAAGCTTCGCAGCGGCAAATCGCCTCGACTTGATTTGCTCGAACGCTGGCATTGGAATGAGTGGCCGAGTGATCGACCAGGAAATGACGGATAGCGCAGATTTAACCCGCTTGTTCGAGGTGAATTTTTATGCGGGTTTAAAAATTGCCCAAGCATACGCCGGAATTCTAGAGAGCTCGGGACAACGCGGGCGTTTAATGGTAACCGCGTCTGAGAACTCCCTCAGTGTTCCCGAGGCCGTTAATCGAGGAAGAATGGCCTTCTATGGCGCGACAAAACATGCGCTTCTTGTCGCCATGGAGTGGATGCGCATTGATCACAAAGATAGCCCGATGGATTTGCATGTGCTTATGCCCGGTGCAGTCTATACGCCTTTGGTAGCGAGGTTAATGCCCGATCCAGGTAAAGCACCGCCCGAGTTAGAACTGATTTATCCCGAGCAATGTGCCGAGGTAGCACTCAGGGGTATGGACAAAGATTTGTTCTATATCCCGACACAAGCGCATCTCCTGGATGACATGCAGCCGCGTTTTCGAGAGATAAAGCACGCATTGGATGTACTCGGCATTGAGAGAACTTACTAAGACAATAACAACACGATAGCAAGTTGGCGCGTCTCCCCTAACACCTTTTGGGAAGCACGCGCCCTCACAAAAAAATCAGAAGTTATAGCTAACGGTGACGCCCGCCTGATAGATCAGGTCGTCTTCTACTATAGAGCTGTCCCGAATCGTTGAATCGAGATAAGTCACGCCCGTTTCAAGACTAATATCCCAATTTTCGGTGAATTCGTAACGACCTCGCACACCGGCGTATACGTTAACAGCGGAGTCTGCTCGGTATTCAGCTCTGGTCGCTGTCGCTTCGCTGGCACTCACGCCAACGTGATGATTCACTTTGCTATCGCTCATCCAGCTCACTTTCACAACAGGATTGATCGCCCATTCACCGGCATGCAGATCAAAGGTATAGCCCAGGCTGACTGTCTCACCATCGTGTTCATTGCCCAGGTCAGTGACCACTGTCAGGTTTAAACGCCCCAGGTCAGTGGTGTGATTCACATAAAACCCGCCTTCTAACGTTGCATCGCGCTCAATCAGCCCCTCCAATTCATCGGTGTCCTCGTATTCATCTTCGTCACTGAGGTAACCGCCATCCACGCCGACAATCAGACCAGCACTAAATTGATTCACTTCTGCGACGAATAAATTCAAGGTGCCGTTCTTAACAAAAAAACGATCACCGTTGTAAACAAAGTTCGGTGAGATGTAGCCAACGGCGTCCTCCCCAGCATAAATATTGTTTTGAGCGACGACTGAAGCTCCCAATATCCAGCGACTCTCGCTGTCACCCGGGCCAATGGCATCGCTGGCTTGAGTATTGGCTGATAAAATCGCTGCGCTCGTTGCAAGTGTCGTGATCAGTTTCTGTGCTTTCATTTTGCTTTCCTTAAAGTTGCTTGGTTGTGATTAACGAAAGCTACTTTAAGGGAAGAGCGTGAATGCTAACTTAACGCAAAATGAACTGGGGATTAACGAAGAAACTATTGAACAGTTTCCGCGACAGGAACAACATAGCACTCCACTTTATTCGTCCACGCACTGTAGAAAGACATGATGCCAAAGTTTGGCACCACAGCACCGACAAGCAAATTATAGAAGGTGAACTCTGTGGTTATTTTCGCCCATGCCCTGTCTCCACAAACATCGCGAATATCCAATGGGCTGCTTATTTCTACCATTCCGTTCAGGGTCGCGTGATGCCACTTGTTGACAACTGGCGGCTCCGCATCCTGTTCAACCTGCACAAAGGTAATACTGTTGCAGGCACCGAGCAGTAAAAAGAGAACCGTAAAGGCCAACCTAAACATATTCATTCCTCACACCAAATTTTTACGGTACGTGGCGAGTAGATAAACAGCGTCAGGTAACCGAACATCCAATCCGAGGAAGTCATTACGGTTTGCATCTGGCTCACTTCCGCGCCCTCGCATAGTTCGTTCACATCCACTTCATGCTCACCTTTGATCCCCCAGAAATAAAACGGCTTACTGTCCATATAGCTGGGAGCAGAAGTATCCTTTTCACCGCCCTCGGGTCGGATGGTAACGCTGGAGCAGGCCGATACCGCTATCAGTATCGCCGTAGCAACAAGCATCCGGTTTTTCTTTGAACTGACCATTCCTATGATCCTCTTTAGTACTACTTCGTAGGTAATTTCACGACAAACATCGCCCCGCCGGACGCTGAATCTGCGATTGTCAGTGAGCCCTTATAGCTATCCACAATCTCAACGACTATTGCGAGTCCAAAACCTTGACCCTCCAGATTTGAATCCAGGCGAACACCACGCCGCAATATTCGTTCGCGCTGCGTGTCAGGGACGCCTGGACCATCATCTTCAACAATTATTAGCAATTGCATTCCGCCGGTTTCATCCATATCTTTGACGGCCGTGATACAAACTTTTTTCTGGCAGTGTTTGTATGCATTATCGGCAAGATTTCCCAGCAATTCTGTGAGGTCATTTTCATCGCCATAAAAAGACAATTGAGGATCCACGCCAACCTCAACCGAGATGCCTTTTTCGAAGTAAACCTTATTTAAGGCTGAGACAATGCTTTCAACCTGATCGGCAACGTTAGTGGCAACGAAGCTGGTGAACTCTCCGCCCGACACCGCGCGCTGCAGCTGATAGTCCACTATATTGCTCATCCTCCCCACCTGCCTGCTGAGCGTCTGGACAAGCTCAGCACGGGAAATCGGCTGCCCACTTTCGTCGATGTCAGATTCAATGCCCCGCAACACGGAAAGCGGTGTTTTCAAACTGTGGGACAAATCGGCCATTCGATCTCTGTAACGCTTTCTCTGCCTGCGTTCATTGGCGACCAGAAGATTGAGATTCTCAGTAAGCGGTTTGAGCTCCTTTGGATAACTGCCTCGAAATGACTGCAGTTCGCCTTTGTTCATTGCATCCACATCCAGGGTCACACCCCGCAGTGGCGTAAGTCCCCAACGTAATATCAAGGCTTGCAGGCCAAAAAGGGTGAGCCCGAATACAAGCAAACCACCCGTCAGCGCCATGCGATAGTCCATCAACTCGCTGCGATAATAGTCGGCTCCCTCCATCACGGTGAATACGAAGGTCGTTTTATCGCCGCTCGAATCTGGCCATCGGGTACTAAAGCTGGATACATAGTAGGAATCACCTGTCACGTCCTCTGCTCGCCCGAAAAGCCACTCGCCCTCCTGTGGTGCAGGTAGGGAGAAATTGCGATCTGCGGCGGACAAACTGCGCCAGGACTCTTTTCCCTGGGCATCGGTCACTATTGCAAGCAGTGACTCCCCCGGAGTGTTAAATCGCGGCTCCGACAAATGAGTTGGCAGTTCAATGGTTCCGTTTTCATTATTGGCAATAGAAAGAAGTAGATAGATTTGTGACTGCAGTTTTTCGCGCTCGACCTTTTCCAGACTGATGGAAAACGCGCTGTCCAGCAGCAAACCTGTCGCCCCCAGAAACAAAGTGAGCGCAATCGCTGTAGAAAGAAATAGTCTGGAGGCTATCGAAAAATTCATAGTGTCAGCTGCGCTTACTCACAAAACGATAACCGCGACCGCGCAAGGTCTCAATGGGCCGATGCTCTCCTGTCGGATCAAGCTTTTTGCGCAAGCGAGCAATGATGACCTCAACCACATTACTCTCCCTGTCTTCGTTGTCTCCGTAAAGGCGGTCGATGAGCATAGACTTGGTGGTGATCTTTCCGGGATTCATTACAAAGTGCTCCAGTACCTTGTACTCGAACGCGGTTAAATCAACTTCCAACCCATCAACGCTTAACTCATTGGTCGAGATATTAAGGGAAATCGAACCGAACTGTAGTGTTGAGCTCGTGTGTCCTGCAGCGCGGCGCAGCAACGCTTTGACTCGTGCAGTCAGCTCCTCCAATTGAAATGGCTTGGTCAGATAATCGTCTGCACCGGCATCCAGACCCTTGACCTTGTCTTTCCATCCGGCTCGAGCGGTGAGTACGAGAATCGGGAACCCATACCCGTTGTCACGGAGGCGTTGAATGAGCTCTATACCGTCCATCTTTGGCAAGCCCAGATCTACAATAGCTACATCAATGTCGTACTCGCTCGCGTAATAAAACGCCTCTTCTCCATCGCCGGCGAGACTCACCTGATAAGCCAAGCGCTCCAACTGGCGCTGTAGCTGCCCACGAAGCTCCATGTCATCCTCTACCAACAATACTCTCATTATAATTTCTCTTTCGAACCTGCCGGTAGAATCAACTCCTGGGTGACGGCATCAATGTGAACAATGTGTATCTCTCCCCTTGTGGAGATCAGTTTCACGCGATATTTCGGCCGTTCGTTTTCCCGTTCGAGCAACTTAACGCGCAAAACGTTTCCCGGTGTGACCGCGGTAGCGATCGCTGAGGCCTGCGCTACACTGATGATATCCTCCGGGCTAACCGCCTCGCTCAGCTTCGGGCTAGACTCTGGGGCGCCAACATTACCGTCCTCGGGAGTGTTATTTGGAGCATGCCCCGGTTCTTTGCGCTGAGAACGATCCGTTTGAATCTTGCGCTCCATCCAAACAGTGACGGGTTTGACGAGGTTTTCAATCCAGCGAGTGGAGGGGGCT
>JBGCGJ010000067.1:0-57392 GCA_045110675.1 Halioglobus sp.
GTGAGGCTGGGGTAGTCGGAGCCGGCAACAAAAGTTGTGTTGCCGATAATCATCTGCATGTATTTCGCCGGGCCAACAATAGAGCTATCCTTCAGCTTGCTATAAGAAGGAGTAGCTCATGCCAACCTATCACTTGAAGCGACTTTAAACCGCAATGCTTTCGCTCTGCTGGGGCAGCATGGAAGGCGTTGACCTGGAGACGTTTCTGTCTTCCGCCGCCAGTGCGGGTTTTCAAGCTGTCACTCTGAACACTGCATACTATCGCGAGGCCCAGGAAAAAGGTTACAGCGATAAAGATCTCGGTCAACTTTTGACAGACCACGGACTAACGGTCAGCGATATTGATCCCTTATTTAATTGGATGCCCGACTCGGCAAGTCTTGAAGGCAGTGATCCCATTAGCCTTTGCTCCCAGGCCAGCATGGAAGACATATTTCACTTGGCACACGTTGCCGGAACCGAGATCGTCAATGCTCCCCTGGGTTTTTCCAATCCGGATTCTGAACAGCAAATAGTAGATGGTTTCGCCGCGCTGTGTGAGCGCGCCAGTCGGGAAGGTCTGCGTGTGAGTTTGGAGTTCATGCCTTTTAACCAGGTGCCAAACCTTGCAACCGCGGCTCGAATTTTAGAGCAGGCCGGCTGTGCCAACGGTGGCATTATGTTTGATTGTTGGCATCATCATCGCGCCGGGGGAACAGCTGAAGATATTTTGAGAGTCCCCGGCGAGAAGTTTTTTGCGATGCAACTCGACGATGCAATGCCGCAGGCAATGGACGATATTCTAGATGAAACGCTAAACCATCGTTTACTTCCGGGAGAGGGCTGCATCAATTTGCCCGAAATCCTCGGGGCGCTGCAAACGGTTGGCGCGAGTGTTATCTATGACGTCGAAGTGTTCAAAGCCTCGCTGAGAGATCTACCTGCGGAGACCCGCGCCCAACTGATGTTCGATGCCGCTTCTTCTGTTCTGCATAAATTGTAATTCACCAAAAACCTGGGAGAGTGCGGTGTCACACACTCAACGAACGCTAAGAAAAATTCTGTTAAGCACGGCATTATTGTTGGCTAGCCATTGGGCCTTTTCGGCGCCGATGGATCAATGGGAATCCTGGATTCTCGAAAGTCACCCGCAGCAGAATTGCCCCTGGTTGATGGGTAAAAACAACGCTAAGTCCTGTATTTGGCCGGGGAAACTGAGTGTTAGTGCGAACGATCGGGGCGGTTCCTTTTCACAGACCCTGGATATCTACGAAAAGAGGGCATTGGTTGCATTGCCTGGCAGCTCTGATCACTGGCCGACTAGCGTCGCGGTAGACGGAAAGCCCGCCGAAATTATAGAGCGCAACAACCGTCCTTATGTTGCACTGACTGCGGGAAACCACACAGTCACGGGGGACTTTTCCTGGAGCAAGCGTCCCAGGCAATTAGCTGTGCCGGGAGATATTGCGATTATCGCTCTCAAAGTGAATGGCAAGGACCGCGCGGTGGATCGCAGGAACGGCCAGCTTATTTTTTCGCGCAAATCAGAAGTTGCTCAGGTTAAATCTAACGAAAGCCTTGGCATCGAAGTGTTTCGCTTGGTCAGCGATGGTGTGCCCGTGACAATGGTCACCCATTTAGCGCTGTCGGTCAGCGGTAAACCCCGGGAAGTCACTTTTGGCAGCGTGATGCTTGCCGGCACTGCCTTAACACATCTGCAATCTAACATACCGGCGCGCATCGAAGCGGATGGCAGTATGCGTGCGCAGGTGAGCCCTGGCGAATATTCAATAAAAGTGTTTTCCCGATTTGTAGAATCTCCCGATGCGATTGCTACGCGGAAACTGACTCAGGAGTGGCCAGAATCCGAGTATCTGAGTTTTCAATCGGCGACCTCAATTCGACAGGTAAAACTTTCGGGGCCGGTGAGCATCGACACCACACAGATTTCAATTCCCCAAGAGTGGGCAGAGTACCCCACCTATCGCATGGTTGAAGGAGAATCTCTCAATATTGAAACTGAGTTTCGCGGCGATTACGCGCCCGCCGCCAATCAAATGAATGTGAAGCGGGATCTGTGGTTGGACTTCAGCGGCGATGGCATAACCTCACTGGATCGCATAGGCGGTCGGATGAACAAAGACTGGCGCATTAATGCAGCTGCGAGAACAAACATCGGCCGGGCAACCGTCGACCAGGCGCCGGTGTTAATCACTGTAGATCAAGGCGTGGAGGGCATAGAGGTAAGAAGCCCGGCGATCCAACTTGAAGCCGTTACCCGAACTGAGTCCACTTCGGGTTTTTCCGCGTCGGGTTGGGATACGCGCGCAGATCAGTACAGCGCAACGTTGCATTTGCCACCGGGTTGGCGAGTACTTCACGCTTCGGGTATTGATGGGGTGTGGGGAACCTGGCTCAGCAAGTGGGATTTATGGGATGTGTTTTTGGTCCTCATTATCGTATCGGCAACTCGAAAGCTGATTGGCAATAGAGTTGCGTTGCTGGCCGGTGCGGCGTTTGTTATCGCGCTTCATGAAACCGGTACCCCGCTGTTAATCATCCCGGTGCTGTTGCTGCAGATTGCTTTGCTACCGGTTGTGTCGGGGAAGATAAAGTCTATGCTGCGAGCGGTGGGGGTGTTGTTCGCTGCGTCATTGGCTTTGTCCGTTATTGCTTTTGCGGTTAGTACTTTTCGCGTTGCGATTTATCCTTCTTTGGAGCGGGCGCAAATTGGTACGTATTCAAACAACTACTATGATCAATCTCGTTTAGAAGAAGCTCAGATGGAAGCCGCTGCTGCGCAAGATGCCTCGATCATGAAACGCGCTACAAAGTCGATGCCAAGTTCGACTGTGAAAGAATTGGTAGTGACCGCGCAAAAGCGAGAAAAAAATCTCTACCAAGTCACCGAAAACGATCGTGTGCAAACAGGCCCAGGCTTACCAACCTGGATATGGAGCTCGGTTGTCTTTGAATCCAGTAGTCCCGTTCCCGCCACCCAGAACCTGTCGATTTATTACAGCACACCAATGGCAACCACTATTTGGCGAGTCTTGTCTGTATTTTTGGTGGCATTCTATGCCGGAATTGTTGTTCTTCGATTTGCACGGTTGAGCCAGTTTAAAACCGAGGATGCAGCCAGCAGCGGCAGCGGATCGGCTGCACTGTCGGGCTTAGGTCTTGTCTTGTTGATGGGGGTATTCAATGTCACAGACGCCATGGCGCAGGACTATCCGCCCAAATACCTGATGGACCAGCTGGAAGCACGGCTGACAAAAGCGCCAATCTGCCTTCCCGATTGTGCCAGTTTAAATGATGGACAAATTTCTGTCCGCGGTACCGACATCACCATCGCCTTCAGTGCCTATGCTGATGCAGATGTTGTATTGCCTCTGCCGGGTGGCCACGGCAGCTGGATGATGGATTCCGTGAGTGAAGAGGGCGTCTCACTACCTCTTAAAAGGTCACAAAACAATGTGTTTACCCGCCTTACCAAAGGCCACCACGAGCTGTTGATCAAGGGAAGAATGACGGCTGAACAAGTCGCCATCAATCTGCCTCTTGCCATCCATAATTTAAAAGTCATCGCGCCGGGATGGGTCGTTGAGGGGCTTGTGAATGGTCGCGCGAGAAATGGAACAATAACCATGCGGGCGCTTGATAAAAACGCCGCAAAAGAAACAGACACACTAAAAGCAGACCCCGCCCCCGCGTTTGTCCAGGTTAATCGCCACTTTGCCTTCGGAAAGAAGTGGAATATTCAAACAACGGTGCAGCGTGTGGCGCCGCATCGCGGTGCCATCTCGATACCGGTGAAGCTGGTCGGCAACGAAAAACTGTTGAAAGATATGGGTGTGGTAAAGGATCAGGCAATTGTCGTTCAGCTGGGTCATGGTCAGCAGCGGGTTTCCTGGTCTTCAACTCTGGAGCCCACTGAGCAGCTGAGACTAAATGCTGCGGGTGGCGCTGACTACATTGAGCAGTGGTCTTTCACACCCTCGTCGCTGTGGCGACTGACCTATGATGGCATTCCCCCGGTCAAGGCGCAGGAACATAACTACGCCTTTGAGCCCGTATTCAAGCCGTGGCCCGGAGAGTCGCTGGTGGTGGGTGTCAGAAAACCAGTCGGCGTTCCCGGAGACACTCACACTGTTGAGAGCGCTGTTCTAACCGTGGATGCTGGCGACAAGCTTCAGTTGTCCACTCTCGCGCTGGAAATCCGGGCCAGCCTCGGTACTAACTATTCCTTAACCCTCCCGGAAGACGCGGAGGTTTTGCGCTTTTCCATTGATGGTCGTGCGATGAACACACCGGCGGCGAATCGGGTGAAAGTGCCTCTGCAGCCGGGTTCCCAATCCGTGTTGATAGAGTTTCAGACCCTGGCCGACATGGGGCTTGTGAGTCGCAGCCCTGAAATAATACTGCCCGACGGTGCCACGAACATCACTGTTCAATACACATTACCCAGAGATCGCTGGCCACTTTATCTGAATGGGCCTGCCATCGGTCCGGCGATGCTTTTTTGGGGTGTGTTGTGCGTCATCGTTTTGGGTGCACTAGCCTTGCCTCGCCTTGCGAGCGCAACCCAATTGGAGATGCCAATTACCCTGATCGGGTGGCTATTGTTGGGAATAGGCTTGTCAACGGTGAACAGCTACGGCGTGTTGATCATAGCGGTGATGTTCTTTTTGCTCGCGGCGAGAAAGCAGCTGGTGGAGCCTGAGGTTTTGAGTCGGTTCCAGTTTAACTTGCTGCAGTGTTTCATAGTCGCCTGGGTTGTCCTGGCTGTGCTTTGTATGATCGCTGCTATTCCCATGGGGTTGCTGTCGAATCCAGAGATGAAGGTGGTTGGCAACGGCAGTGGCAGCCACTTCTACAATTATTATCAGGACATTGCCGGCGAGGTGATCGGTTTCCCGTCCGTCACCGTGATCAGCGTTCCCATGCTTGCTTACCGCGCGGTGATGTTGCTGTGGTCATTGTGGTTGTCCACCCGATTGATTCAATGGGCTGCCTGGGCGTGGGCGTGCTATACGGAGAAGGGATCCTGGAAGCCAAAGCCGGTACCAAGCAAAAAGACGCCTGCTAGCGAGTCGAAGGGTGCAGAGCCCGGTAAGTCCCATGGAATTTGAAGAATACGCCTGGCTGACCAGCGCTATATTCGGAACTTCAATACTGATTTCACTGGCAGAGATGTACTATCTGACGGTGCACAGCAAAAAAGAATCCTTTGTGCACGCCTATGGCCAGCCCCTTAAGAACGCGATATTTGTGGGTCTGGTCACCTTCTTTCTTCCTATTACCAGCACGGTTGCGTTCGCTGTATTGGGAAGTAAGCTTGCCCCGCTGTCACTGGGCAGTAGTTGGTATGTCTGGCCGTTAGGTCTTCTAATATTTGAATTCTGGTATTGGGTTCAGCATTTCCTGGGTCATCGCGTTCGCCTCTTATGGTGTATGCACTCGCCTCATCACGCTCCAGATACGCTCACTTCCCTGATAGGCCTGGGCCGGCAAATTATTGAGCTCCCTTATTTGGGTTTCTTCCTGGGTTTTATGACCGCTTTGATGGGGGTGCCGGTAGAGGTGATTTTTGTCATCAGCATCGTCGATGCAATCTGGGGTAAGTTCTTGCATATCAGCCCAAAATTGGTTCCCGGAAGGTATGGTCCCCTGGAGTATTTTATGCAAACACCCTCGTACCATCGGGGGCATCACGCCAAGAATTTGTTGTACATGGATACCAACTACACCTCCATCACACTGTTTTGGGATTGGTTGTTCGGCACGCTGCAACCGCTAAGAGACTCTGAGGAAGTGGAGTACGGGATCACCAGAGAAGTCGATCCCGAGAGCTGGCTTGATGTGCAGTTTGGCGAATTTGCTGAACTTTGGGGAGATTTGAAAAAAGCGCCCGACCTCAAAAACAAATTGCTTTATCTGTTGATGCCTCCGGGCTGGTCTCATACGGGTGACCACAAAACGGTGGCCGCGCAAAGGCGCCCATCCGCCGGGTAGATGGCAATTGCTTTGAGTTCATCGGGGAGGGTCGTCGAGAATAAGAACAACCTGGAGGCGTTTTCTGGCATGAATAAAGCGTTGAGAGACAGATAGGGTGCCGACCTGACTGAATAATTAGTCTACTCCCGCTAGAAGGATCAGCCTGTGTCCACTGGACGTTGCTGCAATTAATACCGCTGTGCTAAAACTGCTGAAAAATCGACGTTCTATAAAAAAACAATAAGTTGGAAAGGAACCTGTCATGACTTTACACCGCCAATTGACGCTCGCCGCCAGTGCCGTGCTCACACTCAATGCCGCTACCGGTAACACTCAGGAAGTCGCCAGAGCGAATAGCCTGGCACTCGAAGAGGTGATTGTGACCGCGACTAAGCGGGAGCAGAGTTTGCAGGATGTTTCAGTGGCCGTTACCGCACTCAGTGACGATATGATTCGCGAACAGCAAATCACTTCATCAGAAGATCTGATTGGCCTGGTGCCCTCCTTGACCTTACAAAAAGGGTCTAACCCTCGCCAGACATCGTTCAATATTCGCGGAATAGGAACGCAGTCTTTTAGCAGCGCAGTGGAACCGAGCGTCTCTACCATGCTCGACGGAGTGGTGATGGGCAGATCGGGGCAAGCCTTCATGCAATTGCTAGATTTGCAGCGCGTGGAAGTTTTACGAGGGCCCCAGGGAACACTGTTTGGTAAAAACGCGACCGCAGGCGTTGTGCACCTCATTACCAAAGATCCCACCGAGGCGCACAGTGGCGAGATAATGGGCACTGTTATCAACGACGATGAGTATCGCGCGGGTGTCACACTGTCCGGGCCCGTTACAGATAGCCTGGGGTATCGTCTTACCGCTTCGGGCAATGACGTTGCCGGGTATACCGAAAACGTTTTCACCGGCAATGACCTTAACGGCTCAGATGAATGGAGTGTGCGCGGCAAACTGCGCTGGTCGGGAGATGCCATCGACGTTAAGTGGGCCAGTGATATCAGCGAAACAAATTGCGATTGCTCGGCCTCACCTATTCGCAGTCTGGTACCCTTCGGTGGCAATGAAGATTTCGTGGATGGCGTTTTAGATCTTGTCTCTCCGGTGGTTCCCGACGATGAAAACACCAAGGTGAATCAAAACAAAGAGGGGGCTAGTCAAACCGAACTCTGGGGTCATTCGCTTGAGGTGAACTGGGATCTTGGTGATTTCACATTTACATCAATTTCGGCTGTACGCGGTTTTGACATTTCCGGTAAAGCAGACGGCGATCTCGATAGTCAGCCTATTGATGTATTGGGCTTTGATCAAAACGGCAGTACAGAGCAGGAGCAGTTCACTCAGGAACTGCGCCTGACGTCCCCGGCCGATGGCAAGCTAACCTATGTGGCAGGCCTTTTCTATTTTGACCAGAATATTGAGCGCACCTTCAATCGCTCTTTCGTGATTGTTCCTGGAAACCCGGGTATGGGTACCGCAGTTTTTGAGGCAGATACCAAGAACTGGGCGATCTTCGGTGAGGCCACCTTGTCACTCAGTGATAATTGGCGAGTCATTTTGGGTGCGCGATACACCGAAGACGAACTCGACTACGAGTTTAGTAGGGTACGTGAGGGCTTCCCCCTTGGGGTACCCGATCCAGTGCCATTAACGCCCGGCGCGACAGACGAAGACGACTTCTCCGGAAAGCTGGCCCTCCAGTGGGACTTCAGCGATGAGGGGATGGCCTATCTCAGTTATGCCGAGGGCTATAAGGGGCCTGCATTCGACCTGACATTCGGCACCGATCCGGTAGATCTGGCGCGGGTAGAGCCGGAAACATCGGAGTCTTGGGAGTTGGGTATAAAGACCACATTGTTCGATGGCCAGGTGATGCTAAATGCCGCCCTGTTCCATTCGGTCTATGACAATTTTCAATCCCAGGCATTTCTCGATCCGGACGGTCAGCCCGATTGCCCGGAGGACAACCCGGGGTGTGACCCGGAGGACGACCCTGGAAGTTTTCTGCTGATTAATGCCGGAGAAGTGAGCACTCAGGGATTGGAATTGGACTTCCTCGCCCAAGTGACGCAGAGCCTCCGAGTATCCGGTGGCATTGCGTTTATCGATGCCAAAATTGATGACTACCCAGCGGGCAACTGCAGTGAAGGCCAGAAATTTCGCGGCGAGTGCCCCGGCGATCTCCAGGACTTAAGCAACGGCGATCTGCCGTTCTCGCCGGAGTGGAAAGCAAACCTGACAGCGGCTTATACCTGGACCCGCGACAGTGCCTTTAACGTAGTGTTCACCGGTGCTTTACGCGCTCAGGATGAGGTGCAATACGGTCTTCATCAGGACGAAAACACCGTCGGAGATTCCCACGCCATCGTTGATTTTTCGGCCAGCCTGCGTGGGCACTCGGATCGTTGGGAAGCGACACTATTTGTTAAAAACGTTACCGATGAGTTTTATCCCAATAATATTTTTTCCAGCAATCGTAATTTCCTCGCCAATGGTTATAACCACCGCTATGGAAAACTGGCAGAGCGAACTTATGGCATCGAGACACGATTTCGGTGGTAGCATGAGCAACTTACACTTGTGATACCAAGGATCTAGCAATGCGCGCAATTAAACTAAAAAAGCCCGGCGGCCTCGATAATCTTTACCTGGCCGAGGTAGAAACCACTGAGCCTCAATGCGGCGAAATCCGCGTCCGCAATCACGCCAGTTCACTCAACTTTCATGACTATGTCGTAGCCATTGGTTTGCTGCAGGTTGATGATGACCGCATCCCCATGTCGGACGGTGCCGGCATCGTCGAGGCGGTGGGTCCGGGTGTGACAGAGTTTAAGCCCGGCGATAAGGTGATGAGTTGTTTCTTTCCGCACTGGGCAGATGGGCGGGCTGATGATGCTGGCAAACTTGCGGGTGTTCCCGGTGATAACGTTGATGGTTTTGCAGCAGAGATGGTCACTATGTCAGCGTCCGCTTTTACGCCAATACCAGATGCCTACAGTTTTGAACAAGCTGCAACACTGCCGTGCGCCGCTGCAACCGCCTGGCGTGCGCTAATGGTTGAAGCACAGGTAAAGCCCGGCGATAGCGTATTGGTTCAAGGCAGTGGTGGTGTTTCCGTGTTTGCCTTGCAGTTTGCCAAGGCGGCGGGCTGTCACGTCATCGCCACCTCATCTTCCGATGAAAAACTGGAGAAACTAAAAGCCCTTGGTGCCGACCAGCTCATCAACTATCGAGAGGTAGAAGCCTGGGGCGACAAGGTTCAGGAGATCACCGGCGGCAAAGGCGTAGATGTTGTGGTTGAAGTGGGTGGCTCTGGCACATTGCCGCAATCAGTTCGCGCGGTAGCGATGGGTGGGCATATTTCAATGATTGGCGTGCTCACCGGGTTTCAGGGCGAGGTGCCAACGGCGGAGTTGTTTCAGAAAAACGCGGTGATCAGCGGTATCACCGTGGGGTCAAGAGCCCATCAGATGGATATGGTGCAGGCGATTAACGCCAATGGAATTGTGCCCGTTATCGATCGCAGTTTTGGGCTAGAGGACTTGGCTGAAGCGTTTCGCTTTCAGGAGTCTCAGGGGCACTTCGGGAAGATTTGTCTGGGGTTTTAGCCCGGGTTAGTGAAAACCCGAGCTGCGCCGTCAAAAGCTTATTGGGTACCGATCCGAATAAGCTGTACACCCTGGTTTTTACCGCTTTGTATACGGCTCAATGCCTCAAGCGTGCTGTCCAGCCCCTCGAGGATTTCAAGCTTGTATTTTAGCTTGCCGGACAACACCAGCGGCACCAGCTCCTCCAGCATGGGCTCGGCTAGATGGGCGTAGTTGCTGACCAGAAAACCCTGCATTCGCGCCGCCCGATTGACTAGCGCCATGATGGCACTGGTGCGCTGGGTAGAGTCTTCAAGGTAACTGGAGATCAGGCCACACAGGGCTATCTGTGCGCCGTCGTTGATGCGGTCGAGGCAGGCGTCCATAATTTCGCCGCCCACGTTTTCGAATATGGCATCGATACCTTCGGGCGCAAGCGCATCCAGTCGTTCGCCAACATCCTCTGACTTGTAGTCAATGGCCGCATCAATGCCGCACTCGTCAACCAGCCAAGCGCACTTGTCGGCACCACCGGCGATACCAATCACCTTGGCGCCTCGGCTTTTGGCAATCTGGCAGGCGAGCGATCCAACGCTCCCCGCCGCCGCAGACACCACCAGGGTTTTGCCCGGTTGAGGATCGCAAATATCGGTAATACCGCAATAGGCGGTAAGGCCTTGTACGTCCAGCACACTGCGATAAAGCTCGATCGGAATATCGGGATTCGGAGCCAGCGGTTGCAAGGCCGCTGCCGGGGCAACACTCCACTGCTGCCATCCACCCATACCGTTCACATAGGTTCCAACCGGCAAATCCGGGGAGTTAGATTGGGTGACTACACCCAGGGTTATACCCAGCATCACTTCGCCCAGGGCAGCGGGCGGGAAATAGCTTTCTTTTTCATTCATCCACAAGCGCATGGAAGGAGGAACCAGCATATACAGGTTCTTGACCAAGACCTCGTCTGGGCCGGGCTCTGGAATAGGGGAGCTGGTGATTTCGAAATCGGAGAGTTTGGCTTCGCCTTCGGGGCGGGCGATTAGTTTCCATTGGATGTTTTCTGAACTCATATTTCCTCACCGATTCAAGAGAATGTGATGTGTTATTTGCTTACTATGGAGAAACTCACAGCAGCCTCATAGGCGCTGCGATGGCGGGCACTTTTCCGACTGTGAATCCACGTTTTTGAGCTTAGGAGTCTAAGGTAAAATCACTAGGAGATTCAAGATAAACAGGTCTGCTTGTTTTTTATTGTTGATGGCCACCATCGAGTGCAATCTGTGAGAAAGTAGCGACATGAAGATTTACGGTATCGATTTCACCAGCAGCCCCTCCCGCAAGAAGCCCATCACTTGCCTGGAGTGTGATTTTGACGGCGGGACCCTCACCGCGCGAACTCTATTGGAGTGGACCAGCTTTGATGGGTTTGAAGCGCAGCTGGAAAACCCCGGCCCCTGGATCGCCGGAATCGATTTTCCGTTTGGGCAGGCGAGGCGTTTCATCGAAACCATAGGCTGGCCCACTAGCTGGGATGGCTATGTGCGCCATGCCAGGTCACTCGGTAAACAAGGGTTTGTGGATGCACTGAATGATTATCGGGTGGATCGTGCAGCGGGTGACAAGGAGCACAGGCGTGAGACCGACAAGCGTGCCAGTTCGATTAGTCCTCAAAAACTATATGGCGTACCGGTCGGCAAGATGTTCTTCGAGGGAGCGCCGCGTCTAATTCAAGCTGGCGTGACGGTGCCGGGGTTACAAGTGGGCGATCCGGACAGGATTGTGGTGGAGGCCTATCCCGGTGTATTGGCTCGTTATCTCATCGGCAAGACGAGCTACAAGAACGATACAAAGGCAAAGCAAACTGTTGCCTTGCATGAGGCGCGATTACAGATCCTGCAGGCGATTGATTCCGGAAGGTTGGAGAATGACTATGGTGTTTCTGTCACCGCTTCTATCGATCTTGCCAGTGACCCCACCGGGGACAGCCTCGATGCTTTGCTCTGTGCGATTCAAGCGGCATGGGCGTGGACCAAGCGGGGCGAGAAGTTTGGTGAGGAGGAAGGTGTTGACCCGCTGGAGGGGTGGATTGCCGACCCGCTTCCTCCCACTAAAATCGCGTAATCTCTTCCACCCGATCAGGGTTCAATTCATACACAAGAGCTGTTAGCAAGTCGACCAAAGCGTCGAAGTCATTGCGATCGATAACACCATAGTGGGTATGCAAATACCGAACAGGCACCGTCAAGTTCACAGCCGGAGTTCCGGAAAAGGCTTTCTGCATCTCGGCCCCGTCTTCGCCATACCCTGGCTGTAGATTGAATTGCAGCGGTATTTTCTTTTTGCCCGCTACGTCGATCACCGTTTGCTTGAGGTTTTCATTGGGAATCATCGAGGCGTCAAACAGGAAGAGACCAGGGCCCATCCCCAACTTTTCCTGCCCCTCATCTTCGCTGATGCCCGGGTGGTCGGAGGCTACGCCCGCTTCCAGGCTGATGCCAATATCCGGCTGTACTAAATAGCTGCTTGTTTTCGCTCCCCGCAAACCAATCTCCTCTTGGGTGGTTGCGGCGAAATAAACATTGGCCTTAGGGCGCTTGCGCTCAAGTCGCTTCATCACTTCAATCATCACAGCCAATCCCAGACGGTCATCCCAGGCCTTCGCCAGATAGCGCGTACTGCCGTTCAGAACTTCGAACTCAGTATCCGGAGCGATGGGATCACCCGGTGCAATACCGAGTCTATTTTTTGCATCTTCCGCCGATGTGGCACCCACATCCAGAAATATGGCATTGTGATCCAGCTCAATATTGCGCTCACCTTTCGGTATCGCATGAATAGACTTGAGCCCCGAAACCGCAGTGACATAACCATTGCGGGTGAGCACCTTAAACCGTTGGTTGATTAATGCAGCCGGTAAAATACCCCCTAGCACCTGATACTTGAGATAGCCATCCTCAGTGATGCGCTTAACCATCATGCCCACTTCATCCATGTGGGCCGCGATCATGATGTTGGGTGCGTCTTTTGAAACCTCCAGCACAGCGATTACAGAACCCAGGCCGTCGACTTCTACACGGTCTGCAAGGGGAGACATTTCCCGTTGCATTATTTTTCGTACAGGGCCTTCAAAACCTGAGGGGCCGTGTGCGTTGGTGAGTTCCTCCAGGAGATCTTTCGTGCTGTCGGCTTGTGATTGTATCGCGGTGCTGATTGCGAAAAGAAAAAAGGAGAAGCGGGCGATTGTATTCATCGATTGTGGTGTCTCTTTATTGTAAGAATTATTCTTGAATCTTCAGTGTAGCGTAAATCGACTGAGGTGACCTTCTAACTGAGCGCTTGCCGAAGCCGTCTGACCGACGCTTCGACTTCGACGACTGATGCCTCGATCTCTGCTCGAGAACCTGCGGCATCTTTCGCGCCGAGCCTGCCGCTGGTTTCGATAATTTCCAGAGCGAGTTTATTGACGCTTATGCCTTCCTTTTCTGCGGCGCTAACCATCGCGGCGAGTAATTCCGGGTCTGGGCGGATCATTATTGCTTTGCGGTTTCGGATGGGTGGTTTTTCTTTTGATGGCATTTTACGTCTCGTGATACACAGCTGATCACACATTGTAGCAGTTGAAATCATGAGCCGCACAACGGCGGATCACATGCTGACTTCATAGTGGCTATGCGATAGACCGACTCGATTCCGATGTAATCCCGTGTAATCGAAACGCGCGTTCTCTGGACCTATAGTGGTAATCCCAACCCCTACAGAGAACTAGACAATGGAATTTAATGTCCTCCGTGGCAGTAGCAATATTTGCCACATAGAAGTTTATCCACTGTTGCCTGTTAACGGTGATGCTCAGCCTTGGAAGATGATAGAGAATTCGGGTCAGGAGGTTGACAGTCTTGAAGTTTGGTTTTCTGCCGTGTCCACGCGTCAGCAAAGGCAATCAGAGCGAATGGTTTTTGTGTTTAACATTTCGGAGACCGTTCAAAGTAAGGATGTGTCATGGCGGTTTGCCTCTGGTGGCTTAATGTATTGTGAAACCGAGGCTGACTATTTGGACAATATCAGCCTAGAGACAACCGACAACGGCAAGACGCTTATAGCGACGTTCAAGTGCTTGACTGACACTACAGAGAATTTCAATTTCAGCTTTCTGGCTATTTACAAAGAGAACGCATCGGGTGAGTGCCGAGTGCTGGCATCCGCCGATCCAGGTGGTAGTAACGGAAGAAGATAGTCTCAAAGGCTTACAGCACTATCATTGGGACAGCGGTTGGGTTTGCCAGCGTTTAACAAAAGCTGTGGAAAAGAAGGCTGGCTACAGAGCCGATCAAACCACGGTAGTTGAAACCAAACGGCCCCAAAGTTGGCCTTGAGTGCTCTGTCTATTTCCGCAATGGCTGCAATAAATTGCCCAGAGAGCGTATAGACTAGTGCTGCGTTGAAAGCGGATTCCGCATCTTCCGTGGTAATTTGATTCAGCACTAGAATGGCGTTCTCGAATTCACCCAGCTGCGCATACACTTGTGACACCACCCACAGTGGCACTGCAGACTCATTGGCTAAATGCTCATCGATAAGCTCATTATACAACTCTTCAGCCCGCGCTGTGTTTCCCAGCAACGCTTCGCTGTCAGCCAGGTTTAGCCGCAAAATAGGTTCTCGGCTACCGCGCTCATATGGTTTGAACAGTTCAAGCTTCGCTCGCGAATAGTCCCCCTTGAGCATGTAAGCCAAACCGAGGTCGTTTGAAGTAATGGCGCTGGGTCTTAACTCGAGCGCTTGCTGCAAACTCTTAATGCTGTCATCAAGATACCCCTGTTCCAGTTGCACCAATCCCAGCAAGTCAAGATCTACGGGGTGTTTTGGAAATATCGCTAGAGAATGTTTGTAAGTATCGATGGCCTTGTCCGCTTTGCCCCACTTCCGATAGTTGTCGGCCACTTTATTGTAAATGGCACGACTGGGCTGTAATGCCATGGCGCTGCGATAGTGTTTATCGGCCTGTTGGTATTGGCCCATGTATCGATACCGGTCAGCTCTTAGCCTGCTAATCAATGCTTCATCGGCACCCAGCGCCTCAATTTTATCGATTTCACGTTCGGCTGCTTCAAAGTCGTTGCGCTCTACCGCTAGCTCGAACCAACTTTGCCTCAGTAGTATTGATTTTCCTGACCAAACCTCTGCGTGGTTCAATACCTTTTCGAGGTCATCCAAGTACTTAAAGTCCCCGGATTGGTCGAAAACCTCCAGGGCCGAATGGGCATAGAGAATATACAGCGGCGTAAACTGTTTTGCGTTTGTCAGAAGCTCTTCCAATTTTGGAAGCACTTCTGTTTGATCTAGCTTCTCTTTGTGTGAGGCCTCATGAAATTCCAGATATTGAAGGTAGGTTTCTTCGTCGATCAACTGCGCCGCATTGTCGAACTCAGCGCCGTTGGGGTAGAGCTGCTTCCATTGTCGACGGACGATATCGTAGGACTCCAATGCCAAATCGATCAGTAGCGGTGTTCTGCGCAGCCCTAGTACAGACATGTTGGCACCACCAAGCTTTTCTAGTGTTAGCTCGCAGCCGTCCTGCTTACAATCGAGGGAGGAAACGATTAATTCCTGTGCGCCCAGCGCTTCGGCGATTTCTGCAAAGGTGCCTTTCTCCTCCGCGGTCTCGTGTGCGCTCACTAGTGCGATACTTGCATTACCCATAGCACTGTTTTGCAATGCTTGCTGGACGTTGTTGCGCAGCACTTGATGCTGTTTTGTCGGCGATCCTCCATCAGCTGTTAAAACTGTAGGGAGTATTGCCACGTATTTTGTCTCAACTTTTGCTGGTTGTAAGTAGTTGTAAGCTAAACCTATAAACAGTGCCAGAGTGCCAACAACGGCGAATCCCACTTTTTGTTTCACACCAGAAGTGGGTTTGCCATTCTTACTACGAGGAGCTGTTTCTTCCTGTGTACTATCAATCCAGGCTTCTCTCAGCTTAACAGCCGCCTCGCTCGAAGAAGGTCTTTTCAGGGGATTCTTGTGAGTCAATTGCGCAAGCAGAAACTGGAGCGCTGGTGATACCTTGGACGAATCTCCAATGACCTTTTCAGCCAACACGCCCAGTGCAAGCACATCCTGACTTTTGTCATGAGCCGAATTAGCAATACCGAAATCGGTTACTTTCGCTGTTCCATCCAAACCGATAAGTACGTTCTCGGCTTTAAGATCGTTATGAACAATGCCCTGGCTGTGAGCGGATGAAATGCCAGCTGCAACCTCGGAGATCCATCGGAGCATTTCCGATAGCTCAACGCGATGTTCGCGAAGTTGAATATGCAAGTTGCGCCCTTCAACATATTCCATGACTAGCGCAGGTCGACCGTCGAATTCCACCAGGTCGTAAATTTGAACAATGTTTGGATGATTGAGTTTAGCGAGCAACTGCGCTTCCTGGTCAAGCTGCTGAGTTGAGAAAGATTCGGGCAAATCTTCGCGCAGGTATTTGATGGCTACCTTACGATCAAGGCGCAGATCTTTCGCCAGGTAAACTTCCCCCATTCCGCCACGACCAATGGGTTGAATAATCTCGTACTTGTCAGCGCTGTATGACACGACGCTCCCTGTCATGGTCGCGGTTAATGAGCGGCCTCTGCCAGTGGTAGCCTGTAAGTTAACTGCTGGCCTTTGTAGATTCTAAAGCGTGGGTATCCGAACCGAACCCTTCCCTTGCCTCGCTCTACCAAATTTTCAGATCTTAAAGAGCCGTTCAAACTTTGAGAAAGTTGTTTACGGGCGCGATAGATAAGAATATTGATGTGCGCCATTTCCAGCCCCAGATCTTTCATTAATTGCTCGCTATTGATCCACCCCTGACTTTTCTGATCTAGTCCATGCTGAGCTTCCAATGCACGTTGTCGGGCGAGGTGAAGTAACAGGTAGTGATGAGAACGTTCTCCCAAGTTAACGATTTGCTTTTGATTTTCCAGTTGCAACATCGTGTTCTCTTCGTCCAGACTCAGGCCGAAGACGAATTCAAAGTCTTCCAAAGAGCTTTCTACTTGTTCGTTTACTTCGGTATTGTCGACCGTGCCGGCGAGGAAAAACCGCCAGCGCTGATCGCCGCAAACAATAACATCTTCATGCTTTAGGACGGTTTCTGACTGGGGTTGGCTGGCAAGCGCAAACGGTACACGCGACCATCTCTTTTTATCCTGGGAATAAATCAATACCATCTCTGGTTTTTGTTCATTCGGCAAAAACAAATACTGCTCCAGTTCCAAACTTTCTGTATCTGGGCCTAGCCCCTGTAGAAGAGAACGGGGGGCGTCATCGTCGCAAAAAATCCAGTTTCCATCATCCTCAGTTCCGAAACTCAGCCGTTCGCCGAGCACTATCGGCTGGCTTTGGTTCGGAATAAGTTTTTTTGAATCGATCCATGTACCGTTGCTGCTCAAATCTCGGACCAGCCATTCCTGGCCGTTCCATTCCAGAGACGCGTGAATGCGGGAGGTAAGCGGATTGGAGAGCAGTGTATCGACCTTATCAGCACTGCGCCCGAAGGTGTGGTGCGCCCTTAGCAGGTGATACTGATTTGTGTGCCGGTCTAGTAATTGCGCCATTTGGCTGCGATGTCCCCAGAAAGTGCCGCTTATTTACTCGAACTTGGCTGAGACGCTAGTTGGAGTTTATGTTTGTCTTAAAAAGTAAAGTAAAAGGGGGCTGTGTGCAACAGCGATCTGTAATTGCTTGTAATAGGAGTTTTGGTGGTTGTTTGAGATTGTTTTGGGGCAGGAAGTGCACTATAGCGGACAGGGATGTTCGCGACTTAGGATCTTGTGAAGCGCAGCTTTCTAGGAAAGGGAACTACTGCTACTGCGGTGTTAAGACAGAGCGGGTATCGACTGACCTTCTCCCCGTTATTAGCACCATGACCACGATGAGATTTCCAGTCAATGTAACAGTATGGAGATTTCAACATGACGAGGCGATATTCCGAATAACAGATCATTAGCGCGATCAAAGAGCGTGAAGCGGGAGCAAAGTTTGACGGTATCTCTCGCTCGCTAAGCATCTCCACATGTACCTTTTACAACTGACGGAGTAAGTACGCCGGACTTAAGGTCAGCGAAGCGAAGCGGCTGAGAGAGCTTGAGGCAGAGAACAACAAGCTAAAGAAGCTCCTGGTTGTGAATAAGAAGCACACCTATCGCCTTTACACGGAGAGGACTGCAAGTTCGCGCGAAGCAGCGGAATAAGCTGCAGATATCAAGGGAGCCTATGGAAGTGCCTTCGAGGTTGAATCAGCGTTGGTCGATGGACTTTGTCTCGGATCAGCTTAGCAACGGCAGGCGATTTCGTGTGCTCAATGTTGTAGATGATTTTCTCGCGAAATGGTTGGGCAGCTGGTTTCTGTTTCGATTTCGGGAGCTCAAGTCGCCCGCTTCTTGTGTCAGATCTTCGAGGGCCGCGAACAGCCGAAGAAAGCTATCTGCGATAACAGTACAAAATGTACCAGCAATGCGATGTCCTTTTGGAGCCAACAGACAGGCGTAGATCTTGGGTTTATCCAGCCTGGCTAGCCAACGCAGAACGCGCTTGTAGAAAGCCTGAACGGCAAGTTTAGAAATGAGTACCTTAATCGCCACTGGTTTCGAACGATGGAAAAGGCGAGGGCTGAAGTTCTGGCGTGGCAACAACAGCACAACTATGCTCGGCCATACACTTCGCTGAACTATTTACCACCGGTTGCCTTTACTGAAAAGGCGGCCTAAATTATGAAAATCTCATCCAGGGGTTGGTTTTAACATGGGGAAAGATCGACTTTAGATGACCTTGTGTTACTTTAAATTGGTGGAGGCGGCGGGAATTGAACCCGCGTCCGCCAGTACTCTGCCTTCGGCTCTACATGCTTAGTTTCCGTTAATTAATTTAACCGCTTACAGCCCAACGGGCAGGACGTAATTGGCGATTCTTGTTTAAGTTTAGCAGCGCAGTCCAAGACATACTTTGCAGCGATCCAGTTCTGAATGACAGTCAGTAGCGCGGGGCTGGCACCTTGCTAAAGACCGCTGGTGGACGAATCCTCCAGAAGTGTCACACTTGGCTACTTACGCAGCTAGTTGTGCACCGTAGTTGTCGTCATTGGCAACTAATAAATTGCAGCTTTTGATTTACGTGATTGGCTACCATCACGGCATGCACCTTAGGGTTCGCAACCGTCGTCGAATCCAGATCGCCCCCGTAGTGAGGGCCCATTATAACTCATCTTGGCCTGTTATGACCTTTTTTTTAATTTTCCGGCTGCATTACACTTTATGCACTTTTGTAGCAGGCAGTTTGTCTGCTTACCCGCAAACGCACATCACGCAGAGAAAAAGTGGAGAAACCCATGAGCTATGACCTGAAAATAATCAACGGCCTGGTATTTGACGGCGAAGGCGGTGAGGGCATTCCAACCAACGTGGCTGTTAGTAATGGCGTGATTGTCGAAATTGGCGCCTGCGACGCCGATGCGGAGCAGGTGATAGATGCGGCCGGATATATTGTCACCCCGGGCTTTATTGATTTGCACACCCACTACGACGGCCAGGTGTCCTGGGATGCCGACATGCAACCCAGTGTGAATCACGGCGTGAGCACCGTGGTAATGGGCAGTTGCGGTGTAGGTTTTGCGCCGGTGCGCGAGGGTGACAGAGACACCTTGGTGCGCTTAATGGAGGGCGTGGAAGACATTCCCGGTGCGGCGCTCTCTGAAGGTATCACCTGGGATTGGGAGAGCCTGCCCGAATACATGGATGCGCTGGATGCCAAACCCCACAGCATCGATTTTGCCGTTCAGGTCACTCATGATGCCCTGCGGGTTTACGTAATGGGTGAGCGGGCGGTGTTTGATGAAAAGGCCAATTCTGAAGACATCGCCCAAATGCAGCATCTGACTAAAGAAGCCTTGGAAGCCGGTGCGATTGGCTTTTCTACCGGCCGCTCGGATGTTCACCGCAGTGCCGATGGCGCCTGGACACCTTCTTCTGAAGCCACCTCTGAGGAGTTGGAAGGTATCGCCAAAGCCTTCGACGGCATGCCCCACGGTGTATTGCAGGCCGTAAATGATTTTAATTTGGAGCGGGAGGGCGACGCCTTCGACGATGAGTTCGATCTTTTGGAGAACTTCGCCAAGGCCACCAATGGCCGGCCTTTCTCTTTGTCGTTGATGCAGCGCGATTTTGCCCCGGACCAATGGTTGCGCATTATCGACCGAGCTGAAAAAGCCAAGGCCGGTGGCTTGAATATGCGCCTGCAAACTGCGCCCCGAGGCATTGGAGTTACCGTCGGGCTGCAGTGCACTTTCCATCCGTTTATTGGTTTCCCCAGTTACAAGAAAATTTGCCAGTTGCCGCTTACAGAGCGAGTGGCCGTAATGCGAGAACCCGCATTCAAAGCGCAGCTATTAACGGAAAAGTCCGAGCCTCTGGCGGGCGATGGCACCCCAGTGCCACCTATTGCCGATGCTTTGCTGGCAGCGGTCGATTTTGTGGCGGGCAAGACTTTCCGTTTGGGAGACAACCCGGACTACGAGCAATCCGCTGAAACCTCGGTGCTGCAAATGGCCGCCGACAAAGGTGTGCCTACACTTGAGATGATCTATGACCTGATGCTGGAAGAAGATGGCAAGGAGCTGCTGTACTTCCCCATCTACAACTACACCGAGATGAACTACGACAACGTGCTTAAAATGATGCAGCACCCTCAGTCCATTATGGGCTTGTCCGATGGCGGGGCGCATGTTGGTACGGTGTGTGATTCAAGTTTTCCCACTTATATGCTGTCTTACTGGAGCCGGGATAGAGCGCGTGGCGCTAAGCTTGAACTCAGCGATGCCATCCGCCGCCTCACCAGTGATATTGCAGACTATGCGGATCTTAACGACCGAGGCCGTCTCAAGGTGGGCTTAAAAGCCAACATCAACGTGATCGACTTTGAAAACCTGCGTTTGTTTGCGCCAAACATGGTGCAAGATTTACCCGCCGGTGGTCAGCGATTGCTGCAGGAGGCCAAAGGTTACAAGGCCGTGATAGTTGCCGGTGAAACGGTGCTAGAAAATGATCAGTTAACCGGTGCTTACCCCGGTCGATTGGTGCGTATGGGGCATCTCGCTTTGGACAGCGCGGTTTGAAGGTCGTATCGCGTTTTCTAAACGCTAGGCGCACTGTTTGATGGTGTTCTCCGGTCTGCTGGAGACCATTGAACTCATAGGGTATCCCCACTTAGCCGCAATCTGGCTAGTGGTCATCTTTGCCGCAGTGATGCGCTCCTTTACCGGTTTCGGTTTTGCCCTCACAGCCGTTCCAGTATTTTCTCTGTTCATGTCGCCTGTTCAGGCGGTGTTGCTGTGTGTGTTTCTGGGCCTGTCCATGAATCTGCTAACCTTGCGAACCTATTGGGGGCAGTATCCGGTTAAATCGATGTTTCCCATGATTGGCTTTGCCGCACTCGGTACGGGGCTTGGAACCCTAGTTCTGGCCAGTGTTTCCAGCTCGATGTTTCAGTTGTGCATTGGTGTTTCGGTCATCGCTGCCAGTGTCGTGTTAACCCTCTATCGACCGGCCAAGAAAACGCCGGGAGTGGGGTTGCGCAGCATCACCGGGCTGGTTTCGGGCTTACTTAACGGCGCCTTTGCCATTCCCGGCCCGGCGGTGATTATTTTTGCCATGGCCACCGAACCTGTGCCGGCAAGAAGCCGCGCCATGTTAATGACCTTTTTCCTGTTCAGTTCTTTGGCGTCTTTGCTGTTCTATACGGTTGCGGGTTTCATCAACCCTACATCTCTTTGGTTGTATGTGCTGGCAATGCCGGCCATGATTTTGGGCGACAAACTGGGTTACGTTCTTTTTCATCGCCATGGCACTGCGCTGTATCGCAAGGTGGCGATTGTGGTGTTGTTTTGTGTGGGTACAGCAATCGCCGCGCGCGCTGTAATGTGAACTCTAAGAAAAGTCGCACATAGAAAACCGCAACCGACTAGTGATTCCAGTCGACTGCGGCCTGGTTTTGGTTGTTGTCATAGGTCGAGGGTTAGCATCGCGCCAGTGCCCTTCGAATGACTCTCTCCTCCATGGGAGAGTATGGCGGTAAAAACCGTATACCGAGTTGTGCCTCCGATAACCGCATCAATGATCCGAGTTGCCCTGGAGGTAACAACACTTCCGCCACTCTATAGATGGAGTGGCTTGCCCACTTATGGCCTTCACCTGGAGCTGAAAAGCCTTGTTACAGGTGTCTCTCAAATCTTTGTTGTGCCTATCACTGAGCACACTTTTATACTGTTCCCCTCGGGCGACAAAGGCAACTGAATCTATAGACTGAGTTTTTCTAAAGCTTGTGCGGCTAATACCGATTGGCAGGAAGGCGGCTGGAAGAGAGAGTTTCTATTCGTTACTGCTTCACATTATCGCGAACGATGCGCTGTTTTTGACGCGCCCAGTCGGCATCTTTTTCACTGCCGCGCTTGTCGTGGTCTTGCTTACCTTTGGCTAAGGCAATTCTTGCTTTTACCAAATGCCCTTTCCAATACAGCGAAGTACAAACACAGGTTTTCCCTTTTTGAGAGATGCCCACCAAAATGCGCGCCAGCTCTTTTTTATTCAGTAGCAGCTTTCGAGTGCGCGTGGGGTCTGTCACATGATGGGTCGATGCGGTGTTCAGCGGTGTGATGTTGGCGCCCAGCAGAAAGGCCTCGCCGTCTTTCATCAAAACGTAGGTGTCGGTGATTTGCACTTTGCCCATGCGCAAACTTTTCACTTCCCAGCCAGTCAACACCAATCCCGCCTCGAAGCTGTCTTCGAGTTCGTAATCAAATTTGGCACGCTTGTTCTGGGCGATGGTGTTCGCAGAGGTTTTCGATTTCTTTTTCGCCATGGCGCGCATTATACGTACAAGGCACGGGGGTTAAAGGTGAATCTTTCCCTTTTCTGTTTCAGGCGGTTCAGGCAATCTAGCGGCATGAAAAATAGTGCTTTTTGACAGTGAGTTCAGCAGCCCACGGCCCCCTGGGTGGGTGGCGATCAAGAACGACTTTTGTGCTCGCTATGTCTGCTTCGGCCATCGGCCTGGGCAATCTATGGCGCTTTTCCTACCTGGCCGGTGAGAACGGAGGCGGCCCCTTTGTTTTAACCTATGTGCTGTGTTTGTTTCTGATCGCGGTTCCGGTGTTAATCGCCGAAGTGGTGATTGGCAGCCATGGCCGAGGCAGCCCGGGGCCGGCCATGAAGAAGGCGGCTGATCGCTCGTTGGTTTCCCGGGGCTGGCGCGTGGTGGGTTTGCTCGCCTGTGTTACCGGCTTGCTTATTCTCTCTTACTACATCGTGATTGCCGGTTGGGCCATGGCCTACGCAGAGAAAATGCAGAGTGGTGAGTTTTCAGCGGCTAGTGCGGTGGCGGTAGGTCAGCACTTCGAGGGTTTTCTGAACGACCCCCGCGAGATGGTTTATTGGCAGACAGCGTTTCTGGCGACGGTGGCCGCTGTGCTTTGCTTTGGGGTGCGCAGGGGCCTGGGCCTGGTAGTGTGGATTGTTGTCCCGGCGGTTTTCGTTTTGCTCGGTGTGCTGGTGGATTACAGCCTGCGTTATGGAGATCTGGACGCCGCCCAGAAATTTCTGTTCTCGGTTCAGATGTTGGATTTCAATAACAAGTCTGTGTTGGTCGCTTTGGGTCAGGCCTTTTACACCTTGTCGGTGGGCGTGGGTATTGGCATTAGCTACGGAGCCTATGCGCCCGAGCGGCTTCCCGTGGGCCGGTCGGTGGTGGCTGTCGCGGTGTTCGATACACTTATTTCTATCACTGCGGGTCTGGCACTGTTCCCCATTGTGTTTGCCAATAATATTGAGCCTTCCATGGGGCCGGGTCTGATGTTCGTTAGCCTGCCCTATGCGTTTGGCAACATGGCCGAAGGCGAGGTGTTTGGCTTCCTGTTTTTCGTCCTGGTGGCGATAGCAGCGCTGGGTTCGGCGGTTGCCCTGCTCGAACCAATCACCGGCTATATTATTCAGCGCACTGGCTTTTACCGAGTGGTGGTAGTGCTGGTACTGACGATGGTGGTTTGGGTGCTGGGGCTGGGGTCGGCCTTCTCATTTAATGTTTGGGAAGAGTGGCTGTGGTTTGGTAACTGGAACTTCTTCCAACTTTTGGATATCAGCACTGCCGAGTTGTTGCTGCCTCTGGTATCGTTACTGCTGGCTATTTTTGTGGGCTGGCGCATGCGGCGGGAGATCCTCCGCGTGGAGCTTTATCGGGAGTCGGCATTATTCTTTTCCGTGTGGTTGTTTTTGCTGCGTTATATTGCACCGCTCGCTATCGTGCTGATTCTGGTGAGCGCGCTGGTTCCGCTGCCCCTGTGATGGCGAAGCCAATGTTGAAGGTCAGGGTGGCTCAACAACAATGACCATTATCAGCCGCAGCGCCTTGCTGCCCTACAATTCCATTGCACTGTTTGAAATGGTCAACGACATTGAGGCCTACCCCGAATTTATGGATGGATGTGTGGGTGCGCAAATTTTGCGCCGGGAAGGCGATTTGATCGAAGCACGGCTGGACCTCGCCAAAGGCGGCATCTCCCAGAGCTTTAGCACGCGTAATTATTTAGTGGGCACAGAGGCCATTGTTCTGGAGTTGTTAGAGGGCCCTTTCGAGTTCTTTGAAGGGCGATGGGGTTTTCAGGAGTTAGGCGAAGCGGCCTGCAAGATCAGCCTGGAACTGGAATTTAAAGTGAACAGCAAACTATTGGGTGTTGCGGCGGCCAAACTCTTTGAGCTGGTGACCAACAACCTGGTGGACGCATTGGGTCGGCGAGCTCAGCTGGTCCACGGCTAGAATTGATCGGATATTATTATGACGGCAGAACCCTCAAGCTCGGAGCAAACCATCAAGGTTGAAGTGGCCTATGCGATGCCCGACAAGCAAGCCATTGTTGAGGTCGAGGTAGCCCCTGGCACGACCGCCGCTGAGGCGGTCAAACAGTCCAATATTGCCGCTCAGTTTGAAGGCGCCGACATTGAAAATGCCAAATTGGGTATTTTTGGCAAGGGTGTCGCAGATACCCTGGTGCTGAAAGCGGGAGACCGGGTAGAGATTTATAGGCCCTTGATAGCCGATCCCAAGGAAGTTAGAAAAGCTCGCGCCGCCAAGGCGAAAGAGCGCAGGAGTGCGGATGCTGACTAGTGCAGGGTTGAGTAGCGCTGCGCTTTAGCTCTAGGACGCTTCGCTTTCCGCTGCTGCGGTCTCAGACTCCGAGCTGGGCGACAGGCTGCTGGTAAACTTGCTCAGCACATCGCCCTCAAAATAGACGGTTAGCTGCTCTTCAGACAAAAGCTTGTTGCCATTTCGGGTGACGTAGGCGTAGTCCCAGCGCTGCTGATTAAAGCTGTCTTCCACCAGAGGTGTTCCCAATATAAAGCGCACCTGCCGGCGGCTCATGCCGGGCTTTAGCTGATCAACCATGTCCTGGGTAATAATATTGCCCTGCTCGACATTGATTCGGTAGACACCGGGAAAACCCAGCGACCCACATCCGCACAGAGCGAGAAAAATTAGAGCGAGCAACGAGATACGCATGAGGTTTAAGCTTCCACTTGTGGCACTGGGGTGGCATCATACCTCTACTCCACATCACAGAGAAGCCCCCCGAGATTATGTCCGCTGAAAACCAGGAATTACGCAAAGCCGGCCTGAAAGTCACCCTGCCGCGCGTGAAAATTCTGCAGATTTTGGAATCTGCTGACGTCGGTCAGCAGCATATGAGCGCTGAAGATGTTTATCGTGCGCTGCTGACGGCGGGCGAAGATGTGGGTCTGGCCACCGTCTACCGGGTGCTGACTCAGTTTGAAACCGCAGGGCTTGTGACCCGTCACAATTTCGAAACCGGACACTCGGTGTTTGAAATAGCCAAGGGCGATCACCATGACCATATGGTGTGCATCGAATCTGGCGACGTGATTGAATTTTCCGATCCCATTATCGAAGAGCGGCAGAAAGAAATTGCCGCAGAGCATGGGTTTTCCCTGGTTGATCACGCCCTGGTGCTCTACGTTCGCAAGAAAGCCGACAGCTAGTCTGCAGCACCGGCAACCATTTCTCTGGCATGAGCCAGTGATTGCTCGGTAATCTTGATTCCCCCTAACATCCGCGCTATCTCCTGCACACGCTCGCTCTCGTCCAGCTGTTTTAAGGATGTGTGAGCCGAGGTCTTGTCACTGGTTTTAGTCACCTGCAGGTGATTGTGTCCCTGGGCGGCTACTTGGGGTAGGTGTGTAACACACAGCACTTGGGCTTTGCCTGAGAGTTCCCTCAGCAATTTGCCCACGACTTCTGCCACAGCGCCGCCGATGCCAACATCCACCTCGTCAAATACCATGCTTGAAATGGTGTCGCTGTTGGCGGTGACCACCTGTATTGCCAGGCTGATGCGAGACAGTTCACCACCGGAGGCAATTTTGCCCAGGGCCTGGGTGGGCGCACCGGGGTTGGTGCTGATCAAAAACTCCACCTCTTCCAAGCCATGGGGATGTGGGTTGCTGGATTCTCTGGGGGTGAGCCGAATTTCAAACTCGCACTGGCTCATAGCCAATGTGGCCAGTTCCTTGCTGATTTTGGTCTCCAGGGCCTTGGCGGCTTTGCGGCGGCTCTTGCCGAGTTTCGTGGCATCTTTGTTGTAGGATTCTGCCAAGGTGACCAGGGACGCCTGAAGTTCTTCTATGCGTTGGCCGCCGCTGGATAGGTTCTCCAGCTCTTCCCGCAGATCTCTGTGAATATCCAGCACACCCTCGGGTTTCACCCGATGCTTGCGGGCTACGTCGTAGATGGTTTCAAGGCGACGCTGCACTTCGGCCAAGCGCTCGGGGTTGATTTCGACCGTATCGATATAGTGTTGAATCTCTCCGCGCGCTTCGCCCAGCTGAATACTGGCGGAATCCAGCAGCTCTCGAGCCGCGGTGGTAGCAACCCCATTGTGTGTTTCATCGCCGAGCAGTTTCAATGCTGCCAGGCCACCACTTTCGGCGCTTTCACACAGTTCCAGGGCTTGATGGGCGGTGGTTAGAATCTGGTCGGCATTTTCCAGGGTCTTTAATTCGGCCTCCATCGCTTCGAGTTCGCCAGCCTCCAGGGCCAGGTCATCCAGCTCTTCCACTTGATAGGCCAGCAGTTGTGCTCGAGCGGTTTGTTCGTCTTGCGCGCCGGTCAGCAGTTCCAGCTCTCGATTGGCTCTGAGCCAGTCGGATGCGGTCTGTTCCAATTTGGCCGCTGAGGTTTGGTTTTTGGCGTAGGTGTCCAACAGTTGGCGCTGCACTTCTTTGCGCAACAAAGACTGGTGAGCGTGCTGACTGTGGATATCAACCAGTAGGGCGCCCAGTTCGGCGCAGTCTTGTAGGGTAGAGGCGGATCCATTGATGTAGGCGCGGCTGCGTCCTTCGGTCGTGACGATTCTGCGCAGGATGCACTCGTCACCGGTCAGCAAATCGTGGTTTTCCAGCCAGCTTTCGGCAGCCGCCACATCGCTAATATCAAAACTCGCAGAAATTTCTGCCTTATCGCAGCCCGGCCGCACGGCCTTGGGGTCGGCGCGATCACCCAGGCAGAGACCGAGAGCGTCCAGCATGATCGATTTGCCCGCCCCGGTTTCGCCGGTGATCACGGTCATGCCATCCCGGAATTCCAAATCCAGCGCCGAAACAATCGTGTAATTACTAATACTGATGTGCGTAAGCATATAAACGTCACTCCCCAACGCCCAGTTATACCGCAGTTGGGCGAGCACTTAAATATCTGCAGTGGTCTGTGGTGTAAATAGTCGCCTGGAGGCCGAATTGAGAGACAAAAATACCTATATCAATTTCTTATTGGCGGCCCCTATGATAAAAATGGTTTATCGGTTGCCTGAATGGTAGTTATGGGTAGTTAAGGATAGTTATGTCCACACTCGAAATATCTGATCGAGCGCAAATTCTGCTCAAGACCCTGGTCGAGAGACATATCCGCGACGGTCAGCCTGTGGGGTCACGCACTTTGTTGGAAGATGCGGGCCTACCGGTTAGCGCAGCTACTATTCGCAATGTCATGTCCGATCTGGAAGATAGAGGCTATTTAATTTCCCCCCATACCTCCGCCGGACGAATTCCCACAGCCATGGGCTATCGCTTGTTTGTCGACAGCTTATTGCAAACCCGCCCATTGGAAGCCGAAGCCATTTCCGTCTTGCGCAGCGAGCTGAACCCGGATAAATCCTCTTCCGAGCTGGTGCAATCGGCCTCGTCTTTGTTATCCACCATTACCGCTCAGGCGGGTGTGGTCACCGTGCCGCGTCAGGAAGCGCATCAACTCAGGCAGGTGGAGTTTCTGCCTTTGTCGGGTGATCGGGTACTGGTGATTCTGGTGATCAATGAGCGCGAAGTGCAAAACCGCATTATCCATACCGCCCGTAAGTTCTCGGAGTCTGAACTCAAGCAAGCGGCTGCCATGGTCAATCAGCGCTTTGCTGGACATCCTCTCAATCAGGTGCAGGAACAAATTCTGCGAGAGATGCGCGAGGCTCGCGCTCAAATCGACAGTTATCTGGAAGCCTCTTTGGATCTGGCGAATAAGGCGCTGGGGCAGGACGATGAACAATCCAGCGAAGACGAGTATTTGATGTCCGGCGAAGCGAAGTTGTTGGGTAGCACCAGCGAGGGCGAGATGGGCAAGTTGCGGGATTTATTTGAGGCCTTCGAGCGCAAGAAGGATTTGCTTCATCTGCTGGAGCGCTGTTCCCGAGCCGAGGGTATTCAGATATTCATCGGCGAAGAGGCGGGCTACGAGGTTTTTGGCGACTACAGTGTCATCACCGCCCCCTATCACGATGGCGGCAATACCCTGGGAGTATTGGGGGTTATTGGTCCCACTCGCATGGCCTATGAACAGGTGATTCCCATTGTCGATGTCACGGCAAAAATGCTCAGTGCAGCCCTGTCCAAATAGCGCTAAGACAGCTTAAATACCCCCTCTGAAGCCAGTAATGGCGGGCCTTGGCGGCATTTCTTAAAAATAATCCACTGTTCCCATTCACAAGCATTGAAATGCTCGCGAACACCCCCATATGGTCTGCATCACTGACCAAATAGGGAGCACGAGAAGTGTCCGATCAAGACTCCAAATCAGCAGAATCTGAAGCCAAAGCTGCACAGGAAGCCGAGGACTCGGTCCTGGAAAACGGCGAGCAAGAGGCCGGTGAAACCCCGGCCGATCTTGAAGCCGCTGAGGCAGCTGAACCAGAAAGTGAGCCTACCCTCGAGGAGTTGGTGTCCCAACTTCAGGAAGATGTTTTGGCAGCACGAGATTCCGCGCTGCGAGCCCAGGCCGATGCCCAAAATGTAAAGCGCCGGTCAGAGCAGGAGGTTGAAAAAGCCCGCAAATTTGCCCTGGAGCGCTTTTCAGGTGATTTGCTGCCGGTAGTGGACAACCTCGAACGCTCTTTGGAGGCTGCTTCAGGTGGCGATGACTTATCCAAGTCGATTTCGGAAGGGGTCGAACTCACCCTGAAAAGCCTCAACGATGTCCTGAAAAAATACAATATCGAAGCGGTGGACCCCGAGGGCGAGCCCTTTGACCCGCAACTACATCAGGCTATGACCATGCTGGAAAACCCGGATATGGAACCGAATACGGTGATGGGCGTGATGCAAAAAGGCTACACCCTCAACGGCAGGCTTTTGCGCCCGGCCATGGTGATGGTGAGCAAGGCGCCGGCGTAAACATTTTGGCCCTCGAAGCCTTGAATTAGGCAACCGAGAGTCCCATATAGTCATACATCAGCAAATGCATTCACTGTGCATAACAATTGAAATCGGGCGGTTAACACCGGCCAGAGAAACAGGAGAAAAAAGATGGGTAAGATAATTGGTATCGACCTTGGAACCACCAACTCATGTGTATCTGTGTTGGACGGTGACAAGCCTCGAGTGATTGAAAATTCAGAGGGTGATCGCACGACGCCTTCCATCGTTGGCTACAGCGACGACGGTGAAGTGCTGGTAGGCCAGAGCGCCAAGCGCCAGGCTGTGACCAATCCTCACAACACCCTCTACGCGGTAAAGCGTCTGGTGGGCCGTAAGTTTACCGACGACGTGGTTCAGAAAGACATCAGCATGGTGCCTTACAAAATCATCGAAGCCGATAATGGCGACGCCTGGGTTCAGGTAAAAGACGACAAGATGGCACCTCCGCAGGTTTCTGCTGAAGTGTTGATGAAGATGAAGAAGACCGCCGAAGAATTCCTCGGCGAGCCAGTAACCGAAGCGGTGATTACCGTTCCGGCATACTTTAACGATTCTCAGCGTCAGGCAACCAAAGACGCTGGCCGAATTGCTGGTCTGGAAGTTAAGCGCATCATCAACGAGCCAACTGCTGCGGCACTGGCCTACGGTATGGACAAAGCCAAGGGCGATCATACTATTGCGGTTTATGACTTAGGTGGCGGTACCTTTGATATCTCTATCATCGAAATTGCCGAAGTAGACGGCGAACACCAGTTTGAAGTGCTGTCCACCAACGGTGACACCTTCTTGGGTGGTGAAGATTTCGACATGCGGTTGATCGAATACTTGGCCGAGCAGTTCAAGAAAGAGAGCGGCATCGATCTGCACAACGATCCACTGGCACTGCAGCGCTTAAAAGAAGCGGCTGAGAAAGCCAAGATTGAATTATCCACAGCACAGCAAACTGAGGTGAACCTGCCTTACATCACCGCTGACGCCTCTGGGCCCAAGCACCTGGTGGTGAAAATGTCTCGCGCCAAGCTTGAATCTTTGGTTGAAGAGTTGGTGAATCAGTCCATGGACCCTGTGAAGCAGGCCCTGAAAGATGCCGGCTTGAATCCCAGCGATATCGACGATGTGATTCTGGTCGGCGGACAAACCCGTATGCCTATGGTGCAGAAGGTTGTAGCTGATTACTTCGGCAAAGAGCCTCGCAAGGATGTGAACCCCGACGAAGCTGTGGCCATGGGTGCTGCTATCCAGGGCGCGGTATTGTCCGGCGACGTGACCGACGTATTGCTGTTGGACGTTACACCTCTGACACTGGGTATCGAGACAATGGGCGGTGTTGCCACTGCGTTGATTGAGAAGAACACCACGATTCCTACCAAGAAATCGCAGATCTTCTCCACCGCGGATGACAATCAGTCGGCTGTGACCATCCATGTCGTTCAGGGCGAGCGTAAGCAAGCCGGGCAGAACAAGTCTCTGGGTCGATTCGACCTGGCCGATTTGCCACCTGCACCGCGCGGCATGCCGCAAATTGAAGTGACCTTTGACCTTGATGCCAACGGTATCTTGCATGTGTCTGCGAAGGACAAAGCGACCGGTAAAGAGCAGTCTATTCGCATCACCGCTTCAGGTGGTTTGAGTGACGAAGAGATCGATGCAATGGTTGCAGATGCCGAGGCAAACGCCGAGGCTGATGCCAAGTTCGAAGAGCTGATCACGGCGCGCAACACTTGCGAAGGCCTGGTTAACGCTGCCAAGAAGACCATCGAAGAAGCTGGTGAACACGCTTCCGATGAAGAAAAAGCGGCGATCGAAGCAGCGGTTACCGAAGCCGAAGAAGCTCTGAAAGGCGACGATAAAGAAGCTATCGACGCAGCGGCCACCAAGTTGACCGAGGCGACCAGCCCCGTAGCGCAGAAAATGTATGCGGCACAGGCGGCGGAAGCTGAAGCGGCACAAGGTGCTGAAGCTGGCGGCGAGCAGGCCACTGGAGACACTGGCCCAGACGACGCTGTAGATGCCGAGTTTGAGGAAGTGAAGGACGATCAGAAGTAGCACGATCGGAATAATACGACCGATTGATCTGGGAAGGGCTTCGGCCTTTCCCGCACACTAAATGACTGCGCGGGCTTGATTGCCCGCGTAGTCACATCAGAAATAGCGGATAAAAAAGCGCAAGCAAGCTATGGAAAAACGAGATTTTTACGAAGTACTCGGCGTCGATAAAGGCACTGACAAAAAGGACATCAAAAAAGCCTATCGTCGGGTGGCGATGAAGTATCACCCCGATAGAAATTCTGATGATCCCAAGGCCGACGAAAAATTCAAGGAAGCCACCGAGGCTTACGATGTCCTGATGGACGAAGAAAAGCGCGAAGCTTACGATCGCTTCGGCCACGCCGGCGTGGACGCCAGTATGGGCGGTGGAGGCGGTGGTGGCAGCTTTAGCGATGTTTTCGGCGACGTATTCGGCGATATCTTTGGCGGGGGTGGAGGCCGTGGCCGCGGTGGTCCGCAGCGCGGTTCCGATTTGCGCTACACCCTGGATATTTCATTGGAAGATGCTGTTAAAGGCTCGACCGTTGAGATTCGCGTTCCCGCTTTGGCAGCGTGCGACACCTGTGACGGTTCTGGCGCCAAGAAAGGCAGCAGCCCTGTCACTTGTAACACCTGTGGTGGTGCGGGCCAGGTTCGCATGCAGCAAGGCTTTTTCCAGGTTCAACAAACGTGCCCTACATGCCGTGGTAAAGGTAAGAGTATTTCCGACCCCTGTCGCAGCTGTCATGGACAGGGCCGAGTAGAGCGCAGCAAAACACTGTCAGTGAAAGTACCCCCTGGGGTTGATACCGGTGATCGTATTCGCTTGTCGGGTGAGGGCGAAGCTGGGCCAGATGGCGGGCCCACCGGTGATTTGTTTGTGCAGATGTCAGTGCAGCCCCACGCGATTTTTGAGCGCGATGGCAAGAACCTGTATTGCGAAGTTCCCATTACCTTTGCCGACGCGGCATTGGGCGGTGAACTGGAAGTGCCGACACTCGACGGTAGAGTGAAACTGAAAATTCCTTCTGAGACGCAAACGGGCAAATTGTTCCGATTGCGCGGCAAAGGCGTGAAGCCTGTGCGCGGTGGTAGTATTGGCGATTTGTTGTGCAGAGCCGTTGTGGAAACGCCGGTGCAGCTGAACAAGCGGCAAAAAGAATTGCTCAGAGAGTTACAAGAGAGCATGGGCGAAGGCGGCAAGTCCCAATCCCCAAGGCAAGCCAGCTGGTTCGAAGGCGTGAAGAGTTTCTTTGACGATATGAAAATATGAGTATCAAAATCGGTATTACCGGCGCTGCCGGGAGAATGGGTCGGACCCTGATTGAAGCGATAGATCAATCCACCTATGGCATAACTTTGGCTGCGGCGGTCGAGCAACCCGACAGTTCCCTGGTGGGAGCAGATGCTGGTGAGCTAGCCGGCCTGGGCAAGAACGGTGTCGCTGTGGTTGGCAATTTGGCAGAGGTGATTGATCAGGTAGATGTTCTTATCGACTTCACTATGCCTGCAGCGACCGTTGCCAATGCCAAACTGTGTGCGCAACATGGCACCAGCATGGTGATTGGTACAACGGGTTTCAGTATCGAGCAACAAAGAGAACTCGATGCGGCCATCGCCAATATTGCGGTGTGCCGAGCCACCAACTTCAGTACCGGCGTCAATCTGTGCTTCCAACTTTTGGACATGGCTGCCCGTGTACTGGGTGACGAGGCCGATGTGGAAGTGTACGAAGCACACCACCGACACAAAGTGGATGCGCCCTCGGGCACAGCCCTGAGTATGGGTGGTGTGGTCGCTAACGCTCTGGGCCGCGACCTTGCAGAAGTGGCCGTGTACGGGCGCGAGGGTCAAACCGGCGCCAGAGATCGAGACACCATCGGTTTCGCCACCGTTCGCGGGGGTGATATTGTCGGCGATCATACGGTCACCTTCGCCGCTGAGGGTGAGCGTGTAGAAATCACCCATAAATCTTCCAGCAGAATGTCTTTTGCCCGAGGCGCAGTGCGCGCGGCCAATTGGCTGTCCGGTGCTAAGCCGGGCCTTTACGATATGCAGGACGTCCTAGGACTAAAATAATTCGCTCTGGAGAGCCCAGTGAACGACTTCATTGTAAATATCGACGAAACCAACGCCGCACAGCTTCTTATTGAAGAGTCTAATAATCGTCCGGTGGTTGTCGATTTCTGGGCCGACTGGTGTGAGCCCTGCAAAGTACTCATGCCGCTGTTGGAAAAGATTGCCAACGAATATCAAGGTGCCTTCCTGCTAGCCAAGGTGAATGCTGACGAGCAACAGGCCATCACTCAGCAGTTCGGTGTTCGCAGCTTGCCGACTGTCATGGTGATTAAAGACGGTCAGCCCGTCGATGGCTTCGCCGGGGCCCAGCCCGAAGCTGAAGTGCGGAAAATGCTGGAGAAGTTTTTACCCAAGCCCTGGGATGCGCTACTGATGACCGCCCAGGAGTTTATGGAAGCGGGAGATTTTGCCTCGGCACTCGCGCCATTGCGCCAGGCATGGGATGAGTCCGGCAAGCAATACGAAATTACAGTCACCTATGTTCACGCCCTGATCGAATGCCTGAGGTTGGATGAGGCGGAGAAAATACTGGCGGACATTCGCCTGGCGGATCGGGATGCGGCCTATGAGCAGTTAACGGCACAGCTGAAGATCAAGCGCGAAGCAGCAAAGACACCCGAAATTGAGGCTCTGGAAGCTAAACTTGCCGAAGACCCCGAAAACCTGGATGTTCGAGCCCAGCTGGCCGTCCAATATACCAATGCCAGTATGTTCAAAGAGGCCATGGAGCATCTGCTAGCCGTGCTGCAGAAGGACCTCAACCATGCCGATGGCGCCACCAAAAAGGCATTGCTGGACACTATTGTCAGCCTCGGCAAAGGTGACCCCCTGGCGGTAGAATTCCAGCGCAAGCTTTACAGCCTTCTGTACTGATATTGCCCATGATTTCAGGTCCGGTGGCCCCTTTTGCCACGGGATTTATCGTTTGTTGTTTTGATTTAATCGGCCTAGATTTTTGGGCGCTGGGGTCAATAATTCTGTCCGAAATTTCCTTGTCTTGTGCACCTCTAGTCGCTAAGGTACATTCCCAATTAACAAAGAAACATACTCGAAAGTCAAAAGTAGGTATTACGTTTATACGGCACACACGAAAGTGCCTTTGGCAGTACATATATAGGAGGTATTACGTTGGATATTCAATTTTCGCCTGAAGATATCGCGTTCCGCGATGAGGTTCGCAGCTTTTTCGCCGAGGCCTGGGACGAAGATCTGCAGGCACGCATTTCAGAAAAAGCCACCCATAAATCAGCCGTTGTCGAATGGCAGAAAAAACTCGCAGCAAAAGGCTGGATTGCACCCGGTTGGCCGGTAGAGCACGGTGGCACCGGCTGGAACTCAACCCAGAAGTTTATCTACGAAACTGAGCGTGCTGCAGCGGGTGTGAGAGACGTTGTCCCATTCGGTTTGACTATGGTTGCCCCGGTGATTATCGGCTTCGGTAACGACGAGCAGCAGCAGAGGTTTTTGCCCCGGATCTTAAATTCAGACGATTGGTGGTGTCAGGGGTACTCGGAACCAGGATCTGGCTCTGACCTGGCCTCTCTGAAGACCAAAGCGGAAGTAGACGGTGATGATTACATCGTCAATGGCGCCAAAATTTGGACTACTTATGCACAGTACGCCGATTGGATTTTCTGCCTGGTGCGCACCAGTAATGAAGGCAAGAAGCAGCAGGGCATTTCTTTCCTGCGGATCGACATGAAGTCCGAAGGTATCAAAGTCAATCCCATTGTCACCATTGACGGCCAACACAGCCTCAATGAAGTGGAGTTCAATAATGTTCGGGTGCCTATGGCCAACCGAATCGGTGAGGAGAACAAAGGCTGGACTTACGCGAAAGCGCTATTGGCCCACGAGCGGACCGGTATTGCAGCTGTTGCCGATTCACAGCGGCATGCGACGATTATCCGTCAACAAGCGTCCCAGGAGATTAACGGAGGCAAGCGCCTTATCGATGATCCAATGTTTCAAAAGCGCTTGTCCGACCTTGAAATCGAACTGATGGCGTTGGAGTACACCGAACTTCGGGTGTTGGCGTCGGTTGCCTCTGGAGGCGCACCCGGTGCTGAATCATCGCTGTTGAAGATCAAAGGCACGGAAATGCAACAGGCGGTGCAGCAATTGGGTATGGATGTTGCGGCCCATTACCAGGGCGTGGTGGAGAATATGGACGAGGCTGTTTTGGGTCACGGGTTTGGACACGATGGGGGCGTGTCATAGATGTATGGCCGTGCAGCCACCATTTACGGCGGCTCCAACGAAGTGCAGAAAAATATCATCGCCAAAGCCGTTTTGGGCTTGTGATTCCAAGCCATAGAGGACATTAAAAATGAATTTCGATTTTTCAGAAGAACAGGTAATGCTTCGCGACAGCGTGGCTCGATTTGTACAAGACGATTATGACTTCGACACCCGTCGTAAGATCGCGGATTCCGATACCGGAATGAGCGCCGCCAACTGGCAGACATTTGCAGAGCTGGGTTGGCTGTCGATTCCCTTCGCTGAAGAGCACGGCGGATTTGGCGGCAACGCCACCGACACCATGCTGGTGATGGAAGAGTTTGGCAAAGGATTGGTTGTAGAACCCTTTCTCGCCACGGTTGTTCTATTTGGTGGCCTGCTGCAAAAAGCGGGCAGTCCGGAACAGCAGGGCGACTACATCCCCAAGATTATTGAGGGAAGCTGCCAGGGTGCGTTTGCCTATATCGAGCGTCAAAGTCGCTACGAAACAGCCGATGTGAAAACCACCGCCGTGACGAATGACGATCAGGTGACGATCAATGGTGAGAAAGTTGTGGTCTTGAATGGCGCCAATGCGAATCACTTTATTGTTTCTGCTCGCACAGCGGGAGAGCAAAGCGATGAAGCTGGAATCAGCCTGTATCTGGTTGCCGCCGATGTTGCGGGACTGGAGCGGGTTTCCTATCGAATGATGGATGGTCAGTTGGTTGCTAATGTCACGTTGAAAGATGTGGTTGTGCCCGCTACTAATCTGGTGGGTGAGCTCAACGGAGGGCACGCACTGATCGAAGAGCTGGCTTTGGATGCGAAAGTGGCAGTTGCTGCGGAAGCGCTGGGTATTATGGGCCAGTTGAATAGCAAAACCCTCGAATACACCAAAACGCGTGAGCAGTTCGGTGTTGCCATTGGCAGTTTTCAGGCACTGCAACACCGTATGGTCGATACTTTTATGGCTTATGAGCAAACCAAGTCTATACTTTATCGCGCACTGTGCGCCGCCGAAGAGGAAGACGACGATTTTGCTTCCGCGGTTCATGCCATGTCCGTTATGACGGATAAAAACAGTAGGCTGATATTGGCAGAGGCGATACAGTTGCACGGCGGCATGGGTATGACCGATGAGCTGGATATCGGCCACTATGCGAAACGCCTAATGATGCTAAACACTGTGTTTGGTGACGGTGATTATCACCAGGCCAAATTTAACGAACTGCGCTATAAATAGAACCTTAACGCTTGATTCACGGGCCGCCCTGGTGGCCTCTTATGGAGAAACGGTATGAAACTTGGATTTTTGCTCGGCTACTCTGGTAAACAGATTAATATTCCCATGGACCTCGTTAAGCAAGCGGAGGCCCTGGGTTATGACTCGGTGTGGACCGCAGAAGCCTACGGCAACGATGCTGTTACCACGGCCACGTGGGTGCTGGCTCAGACAGAAAAGATCCGCGTTGGTACCGCGATTATGCAGATGCCCGCTCGTACTCCGGCGATGACTGCTATGACATCGATGTCTCTCTCTCAGATGTCCGGTGGACGCTTTATTCCAGGCCTGGGTGCTTCTGGCCCACAAGTGGTTGAGGGATGGCACGGTGTTCCCTATGGCAAACCTGTGACGCGCACGCGTGAATACATCAAGATTATGAAAGCGATTATGGCGCGTCAGGGCCCTGTTGAATTTGATGGCAAGATGTACCAGATGCCTAACAAAGGTGAGGGAACCACCGGACTGGGCAAGCCGTTGAAATCCATTTTGAATGCCGATCCAGATATCCCCATTTACACAGCATCCATCACTCCAGCGGGTTTACGCTGTGCCGGTGAAGTGGCCGACGGTGTGTTTCCGGTTTGGATGGACCCCAACAAATACGATGTGATTGGCAAGGATCTTGAAGCCGGGTTTGCGAAGGCCGAAGGCGAGAAGAGTCTCAGCAATTTCGATATTGCGCCGTTTGTATCTTGTGCAATGAATGACGACTTAGAAGCAGCCTACGATTCACTGCGTCCCTGGCTTGCGCTTTACATCGGTGGTATGGGTGCGAAGGGTAAAAACTTCTACCACGATTACGCTACGCGCTTGGGTTATGGTGAAGAAGCGACCCGAATTCAGGATCTTTACCTGTCTGGTAAAAAGGCTGAAGCTGAAGCAGCGGTGCCGAAGTCTCTGTTAGACGAAGTGTCTCTTATCGGTCCTAAAGAGCGAATCATTGAGCGTCTTGCGCCTTGGAAAGAAGCCGGAAAGCGCGGTGAAGTTGGCACAATGCTGTTGGGTGTGCACGATCCAGTGGTCCTGGAACTGTTTGCGAAGGAAATGCTTTAATGCAGGTAGCCGATAAATTAATTGTCGTTACCGGCGGTGCGAATGGTATCGGCAAGGCTCTGTGTGAACGTTTTCACGCAGATGGCGCTCGCCTTGTTGTCGTTGCAGATCTGGAGGAAGAAAACGCCAAGAAGGTTGCCGAGAGCATCGGTGGCATTGGTTATGGTGTTAATGTGCGCGATGAATCGCAGATTCAGGCAATGGTTGCTGATGTCCAGGAAAACCATGGCGACATCGATCTTTTCTGCAGCAATGCGGGAATAATCGGGCTCGATGGCGAACCCTGGTGGGCGACATCTGCCAGCAACGATATGTGGAACGCTATGTGGGACATCCATGTGATGTCCCATGTATATGCAGCTCGTGCGTGCTTGCCTAGAATGATCGAACGCGGTTCAGGCTACTTTCTCAATACAGTCAGCGCCGCTGGTCTGCTTAGCCAGATTGGCGATGCCGCGTACTCCACGACCAAACACGCGGCGATTGGCTTTGCCGAGTCCCTGGCGATCACCCACGGTGATGATGGCATCAAGGTTTCTGCCTTATGCCCACAGGCTGTTGCAACTCGTATGATCGGTGATTCCGGTGGTGGTACTGCGGGTGTCGATGGTGTGATCACGGCGGAGCAGGTGGCTGCGGCGGTAGTAGAAGGGCTCGAGGCAGAGCAGTTTTTAATCCTGCCCCATGAAGAAGTGATTGGATATCGCGCGCACAAAGCCGCTAACTATGATCGTTGGATAGGTGGCATGCGCAAGCTAAAGCGGTCCTTCGGCAATCCCGAGATCTAGTTGGCGAGATGTAGTTGACGAGATTTAGCTGGCAGGGTTTAGTCGGCGACATCCAGTGAGCAAATTACAGTAGGCTGGACTTTCCCCAAGCAAGCAATAGGCAGCTGGTGTGGAAAAGCAAGAGCGCTTTGCGCGTACCATACTCAATGGTTTCGAATCTTACTTTGCAGACTTCCAGAATATTACCCTGGCGGCCAAGTCGCGATTTGAAAATGCCGATTGGCAGGGCATGCACCGTGCGTCGACCCGACGCATCGATTTATACAAAATTAAAACCACTGAGGTCACAGAGTTTGTCGAACTGATTGCCGGTGATCAACTTCGAGATTTTGTGTTTTGGAGTCAGGCGCGAGAAGTGTATGCGCGGCTGATAGAAGGGCACAACAATTTTGAAATAGCGGAGACCTTTTTTAACTCTGTGTATTGCGTGGCGTTCAAGCATCGAAAAATTCGTGACGAACACGCCTTTGTATTTTCTCCCCAAGGGGATATGCCTGCTCCCGATGTGAGTGCAGTTTATCGCTCCTATGCGGTTGAGGAATCTCTGGCAGCCTTGTTTGAGACTTTGCTAGGTGATTATGCGCTGCGAAATCCCTATGAGGATTTGCAGCGGGACGTGAACAATATTCTGCAGGTTGTAGATAGCTACCTGGCGAAACATTTCGATGTACGCGATAAGTCAGTCACTCTGCAAGTTTTGGAGCACCATTTTTTCCGCAATAAAGGGGCTTACGTGGTGGGCCGGATTATATCCGGTGACAGCGCGATGCCCTTCGTGTTGCCGCTACTGCAAAACGATGCAGGGGAATTGTATGTCGACACGGTATTATTTGGAGCCGATAAACTGAGTATAATTTTCAGTTTTACCCGCTCCTATTTTATGGTGGATGCGTCCATTCCCTCGCAGTATGTATTGTTTTTGCAGCAGCTTATGCCGGCGAAACCTATCTCGGAAATCTACAGTGCGATGGGCTACAACAAGCACGGCAAAACCTACTATTATCGCTGTGCCTATCGGCATATGAAGAGCACCACCGACAAGTTTGTTATCGCGCCGGGGATTAAGGGTATGGTAATGAGTGTGTTTACTATGCCGTCCTATGATTTCGTATTTAAAATCATCAAGGACAAATTCACGCCACCTAAAGATATGACGCGCAAGCAAGTGATGGATAAGTACAGTTTTGTTAAGCGGGCCGATCGGGTGGGGCGCATGGCTGATACTCAGGAGTTTACCAACCTGGCCTTTGCTCGGGATCGTTTTTCCGAGGACTTGATCGAAGAACTGCGCAGTGTTGCTCCATCGGTCATCGAAGAACACGGCAAAGCGCTGGTCATCAAGCATGTTTATGTTGAGCGCCGAATGACGCCGCTCAATCTCTACCTTCCCGATGCAAGTGAAAAGGAAGTGTACGAGGTGATGGATGAGTACGGCAATGCGATTAAGCAGCTGGCCTCGGCGAACATTTTTCCAGGCGACATGTTGCTGAAAAATTTTGGTGTAACTCGACACGGAAGGGTTGTGTTCTACGACTACGATGAGATTGTACCCTTGAGCCAGTGTAATTTTCGAAAAATCCCCGCGCCGCGAAATGAACAAGAGGAGATGTCCAGTCAGCCCTGGTACAGCGTTGGTCACAACGACATCTTTCCCGAGGAATTCCGGTTGTTTTTTTCCGGTAATCAGCGCGCCCGTAAAGTCTTCGACCAACTACACAGTGAAATTTACCAGGCATCGTATTGGCAAGGGTTACAGGAAAAAGTTAACAGCGGCTATATCGAACATTTTTTTCCCTATCGGCGCATGTTGCGGTTTGATCGTAATCAGCAGGTGGGCTCTCAATATCTAGCAAAGGACAATTGATTCAATGGCGAGTATTTATCTAATCCGGCACGGGCAGGCTTCATTTGGATCTGCCAACTACGACAAGCTTTCTGATCTGGGCTGTCGGCAGGCAGAAGTGCTGGGGCATTACCTGCGCGACTGCAAAATACATTTTGACGCGGTTTACAGTGGAGACCTGCAGCGCCAGAGAAAAACCACCGAACTGGCAATCGCCAGCCAGCCTCAATCGGTGTCACACCAGATAGACCCGCGTTTCAATGAAGTGCGTAATGATGAGCAGGTGGAGGTTCTTGTGCCGAAAATTCTCGAAAGCAATGCCACGCTTCGCTCGCTGATGGACAAGGGCCTATCGGAGAGCAAGGATTATCAAAAAGTGATTGAGGCCGTGTTCAATCACTGGGTTTCACCCGAGTGCGATGCCACTGGAATTCAAAGTTGGGAGGAATACTCCGAGGGCGTGCGCGACGCTTTGTCCGAGGTGATGCAGGCGCAAGGTTCGGGCAAGACCGTGGGTATTTTTGCCTCCGGAGGTACTATCGCCACTATCGTCGCCCAGGTGCTGGGATTGGGTGGAGCGCATACCTATGCATTCTATGAGCCGGTGATCAATTGTTCGGTGACGCGATTGTTTTACAGCGGCAAGAAAGTGTCGTTGTCTTACTACAATGATCATTCCTATCTGGATCTGTTGGGATCTCAGAACGGCGAACAACTCGTGACGTACCGCTAGTGGATATTTATCTGGTTCGGCATGGTGAAGCGGCCGCGAGTTGGAGTGAATCCAAAGATCCCGGTTTGAGTGAACTGGGACAGGCCCAGGCACGAGATACCGCCGCAGAGTTGGCTAAAGTGGTTGATCCGTCCGTCGCCTTGATTAGCAGCCCATTGTTGCGTGCCCAGGAAACCGCCGTGCCTCTCGCTGCGGCGCTGGGGCTTCCCGCAGCAAGCATAGAGGGTGCCTATAGCGAAATTCCTTCTCCGGTACCCCTCGACCAGCGTCAAGCGTGGCTGAGAGCGTACATGAAGCAGCAGTGGGATGAACAACCCCAGAGCCTGCAGAGTTGGCGTTCGTTGATACTGGAGAAGTTGCTCGGCCTGCAACAGCCTACCGTGATCTTCACACACTTTTTAGTGATGAATACTGTGGTGGGGGCGCTGCAAGAGCGAACTGAAACACTGTGCTTTTGGCCAGACAATGCCTCTGTCGTACAACTTAAACACACGGGCGAGGCTTTGGAACTTGTGGCGATTGGCCGACAAATGTCTACGGTGGTGAACTAGTCGGGTCTGCGTCGCAACAGAGATTCCTGGGCCGTCGAGGCGACCAGTACGCCGTCTCTGGTGTAAAAGCTGCCACGGCTAAAGCCCCTGCTTCCGGAGCTGCTGGGGCTGTCCATGCTGTACAACAGGTAGTCGTCGGCCCTGAAGGGGCGGTGAAACCACAAGGCGTGATCCAGGCTGGCCATTTGCATGCCCTTGCTCATGCCGGTGTAAGGGTGAGGTAGCAGCGCCGCACCCAGCAGCGCGAAATCTGACATGTACGCTAATACGGTTTGGTTTTTGGTTCTGTCGTCACCCAATTCTCCCAGTGGCCTGCACCACATATGCTGAACCGGTTCTTGGGGTTGCGGGTCGAGTATGTTGCGGCGCAGCACGGGTTTGCGTTCTATAGGGTGAACTGCAGAGGCTTCAAATCGGTCCGGGTATTCGGCAGACATCTTTTTCCAGAAGTCGAAATCGGACTCCAGTTCTTCTGGCGGTGTCACATCAGTCATATCCATCTGATGAGTAAGGCCTTCCTCTTCGACCTGGAATGACACTGTAGTACTGAATATGGGCACCCCATTTTGCTTGGCGACAACGCTTCGGGTGGTGAAACTTCGCCCGTCACGGATGGGGTCTACCTCGTAGACGATTTGCATTTTCGGATTTCCGGGCCGCAAAAAATAAGCGTGCATGGAATGTGCGAAACGGTTTTCGTCGTCCACGGTTCGGATGGCGGCGTTAATTGCTTGAGCCAATACCTGCCCGCCAAAGACACGCGATGGCCTCTTGGGGCTTTGGCCAATGAATATGTACTTGTCGATGCGCTCAACTTCAAGAAATTTGAGCAGTTTTTCTAAATCGCTAGCCACCTAGGGCTCCCTATTTGCGCGGCTTTAAGCCGTTGAAGAAGATTTCGAAGTAGTCGATGGCAGCGGCGTCGATATTGTCAACCTTGCGCCAAAGTTGCATGTCCATCGCAGCGTTGGTGGAGCCTGCAATTAGGTTCTGTGCCACGAAGGCATCAATTTCCCGGACGCTACCGTCACCAATGCCTTCGCGAATGAAATCGCCAAACTTCTGATTGCCGCGGTCTGTACGTTGCATGATTTTCCGCCGCCGTTCTTGTGGCAGGGCCGTGATGCTACTGTAGCGAATGAGCGGGCCTTGATCAGAGTTTTGGAAGTAAAAAATTCTACGGCAGGTTTGGTCAATTTTTTCCATGCCCGTGGCATCGCTCTTGGCCGCGTTGGCATAGATACCTGCCATTATGTCCAGAGACCGGGAATAACAGTTAAAGAGCAGGTCTTCCTTGTTTTTGATGTGGTAGTAAAAAGCGCCTTTGGTGACGTTGAGGTGATCGGCAATCTCGTCCAGTGAGGTGCCGTTAAAGCCCTTCTTGTTAAAAAACCACGTTCCAGTTTTGTAAAACGCATCCTGCTTCAAGCGGTTCTGCTCTTCGCGGTCGAAACCCTGAAGGTCGGCGGAGCCATCGTTGGCCGGTGGTAGGGCCGCTGGCTTGTAGTCGCCTTTGACCGTAGACAGACCGTGCCACAATATATCCCATGCTTGTTCTGCCACAGCGGGCACGCTCTCTCTCGGCACATTGTGGAGCCAGGAGAAGGTCCAGTCGACGGACCCTATCATGGCCCTCGTGACTGAGGTGCTTTCGCAGGGCCGGATGGAACCATCCGCGATGCCATCGCGAATATTCTCGCGCAGCCGCTTGAACATCTTGATGTACCGGTCTTCAACTCGCTTGCGGTGTTCGCCTTTGAGCGAGGCGATCTCCAGAAGTCCCGCCACGTGACTGGTTTTGCCTTCTTCGGCAGACAACCAGCTTTCAAAATGCATGCGAAAGAAGGCTTGGGCTCGCTCAACAGGCGTGCTGTATTGAAGTGCCGCATCGTCCAACGCTTTGTGATGGCGATCCAGGGCTGCCATATAGCACTGGTAAATGAGTTCCTCTTTGGTCTTTACATAGTAATACAGACTGGTTTTGGTAAGACCCAGACTCTGAGCGATATCGAGCAAAGTGGTCGCCCTGGAACCCTTGGTGTTAAACAGTTTGGCGGCCTGAGAGAGTATCGCCGTTCGCTTCGCATCATGCTGGGCAGTGCGATTAAACGGCGAGTCCTGAGGGGTATTTTCCGTTGTTGAATCTTTGGCCATACACCTTGATTTTGGTGGCAAACCGCCCGAGGGCAGCTGACCGACCTACTCAGTAGTCTAAGATTTCAACTTTAAGTATTTTTTTTGTCGCTGTCCAGAGATCAATTGATTCCAGGGGTTTTAGGTGCCATCCAGCTCAATTTTCAGCCATTTTTTGGATGTGAACCGTCTGATGAGCAAAGTTGCTTTGATAAAGTAATCGAGGATCATGACGGCGAACAGCCAGTACACCGATAAACCGACCATTACGCATCCCAATGCAGGTAGCAGCCGGCCCAGGATTATTCCGCAGAACGTCGCGATCAGGGGAAAACGGGTATCCCCAGCTCCGCGCAGCGCACCAGCGAGTGTGAATTCACAGGCCATCATGGGTTGAGCCGCCGCGATGACATAGATGAACACCACGGTCATTTTAACAACCTCGGGATCATCAATCATGAATTGCGCGAGCTCGTGGGCGAATAGGGCGAGGATCGCTGACAGCGCGGTCATGGCGCCCAGCGCCATGCGCAGAGATCGCCAGGCGACCGCTACTGCCATTTCCGGTTTTCTTGCTCCCAATTGCTGGCCCACCAGTGTCGCAGTGGCGATGCCAAAACCAAACCCAATGACAATGGAGAAGGATACTATCGAAATACCTATGCCATAAGCCGCGTAGGGAACTGTGCCGTAGTTAGCAAGGATTGCGAAGAAGGCTAGGAAGGCGAGCTGAATAACGCCCTGTTCCACCACCGCCGGAGTGCCGATGACCGCAAGCTGTCGAGCCACCTTCCAATCTACAACCAGCTTTTTAACGGGCTTTATATTGAATTTCCCGCGCCACCAAATAGCGATGAACAGGCAGCTTATCGACGTTCCCGCAATACCACCGCCCAGTGCGACGCCGGACACTCCCATCATGGGGAATGGACCTATACCATACGCGAATAGATAGCCGAAGATGACATTGAGCAATGTGCTAAAAAAGAGAAACCACAGAGGTGTAATAACATCCCCTGTCGCCCGCAGCGCGGTGGCGAGCATCATGTTGGCCGCAACGGAGATGTTAAACAGACCCAACCAGAAAATAAATTCTCCCGCCGCTTTCGTGGTGGTGTCGTCCAGGCCAAACAGTCCAGCCAGCTGTTGCGGGATGAGTAGCGCGGGGAGTGTGAGTACGGAGGCCAAAGCAAGAGACATCATTAGGGATGTCCAGGCGACCATCTCAGCGTTCTTATATTTCTCGGCACCCCAGCTACGAGCGATAAGAGCAGTCGCAGCGACGGATACACCCATTAACATTGCCTGCATCAGGAAAAACACCCGATGCCCGGTCGTTACAGCGGCAACCGAACTGGTGCCCAGCCCAGCGACAATTTTTACGTGCATAAAACCGGTCGTGGCAAACAGAAGGTTTGACAAGATGGTGGGCCAAGCCAGTTCCCACACTCTACCTGATGCGGACTCTCGCTTGGCTTGGGGGTGATTCTGGTCTGACACGGGTACGGCCTGAGTGGGTGGGCCGGGATTATAACAGCTTGGCAGCCTGTTTGACGCTCAGGCCAACTTTTTGCACTCTTTGCGTCGGAAACAATCGACACTGTGGTCATTGACCATTCCAGTGGCCTGCATGTGTGCGTACATAATAGTAGAGCCGACAAAGGTAAAACCGCGTTTCTTCAAATCCTTGCTCATAGCATCTGAGATTTCTGTGGTGGCGGGAACGCCCCCCATATCTTTCCAGGCGTTTTGTATGGGGGTTCCATCTACAAAACCCCACATATATTCGGCAAAGTTGCCAAACTCCTTCTGCACCTGGATAAACGCTTTGGCATTTTTGCGTGCACCAAAGACCTTCAGGCGATTCCGTATAATTCGGGGGTCTAGCAGAATATTTTCCAGTTTCTTGTCCGAATAGCGGGCAATTTTCTGCGCGTCAAAATCATCGAATATGTCTCTGTAGCCTTCCCGCTTGCGTAGTACAGTAATCCACGCCAAGCCCGCCTGAGCGCCTTCCAGAATAATAAACTCGAACAGCGTCTTATCGTCCCGAACCGGAACTCCCCATTCTTCGTCGTGATAGCGAACGTAGAGTGGATCATCGCCACACCAGGCACAGCGCTTTTTCATTGTCGGTTCCATAGTTTCAAGGGCGAATAATTATGGGCGTGGCGAAATCATTTGTCTAGAAAGGGGCTGTAATGGCTAGAAGCAGGGGATTGGCTGTGGGAAACTGACGGCTTTTTGAGGCACCTAGATCCATGACTGACACAATACTCTACAGCCAGGTTGGCCATGTGGGCCGTCTTACACTGAATAACCCAGAACAACACAATTCGCTGGGTGCCGATGAGTTTAGCGCAATACAGCACTACCTTGAGCAGCTTAGTAAAGACGATCAGGTGAGAGTTCTAATTGTAACCGGGACCGGCTCAAAAACCTTTTGTGCTGGAGCTTCGCTGAAGCAACTTGGGTCGGGTCAGATAGATGGAGATAGTTTTCAAGCGACCACCGACCAACTTGCCAGCTTGGCAATTCCCACCATCTGCTCTTTGAATGGAAATGTATTTGGGGGAGGGGTGGAGCTGGCTCTGAGTTGCGATTTCAGAATTGGCATTGAAGGTTCCCGGCTGCGGGTGCCCGCCGCGGCCATCGGCCTGTGCTATCCGCTCAGTGGCATGCAGCGATTCGTAGAGCGCTTGGGTATCAATATGGCCAAGCGTATTTTGCTCGCGGCCGAGGAGTTCGACGCGCAGGCCATGCTGGAGATTGGTTTCTTGGATCACCTGGTGGAAGCGCAGCAACTTGAACGACACACGGCTTCGCTGGCCGATAATCTTGCGGCAATGGCACCTTTAGCAGTGCGAGCAATGAAGGACATTCTGCAGCAGGCCGCTACAGGAGAAATCGACATGGACTCCGCGAAAGCACTGTCTCGTCAGTGCCAGGAGTCAACAGACCTGGTGGAAGGGTTTACAGCGCAGCGAGAGAAGAGAACACCCATATTTACAGGGAACTAGGACTGGTTTCCATAGGACGCTTTCAGTTCAGGGGTATTGGGCAGCAGAATTTCCACCCGAGTACCCGGGTTGCGATCTGAAATCGTCATTTCTCCGTGGAATTTTTTAATAACAGATCGCACGAATGCCAGTCCGGTGGACTCGAGTTCCTCATCGGGAATTTCGGACGGTAAGCCAACGCCGTCATCCGAGACGACCAGGGATATTTCATGGGATTGCGACGAAGTATTGAAATTTGATTGCAGAGAAACCTGAATGTAGTTGGCCGGCCCACGCACCTGAAAAGCGTGCGATACACAATTATCCAACAGCTCGAAAATCACTAGGGCCAATGGCGTGGCAATTTCATCCGGCACCATCTTATTGGTTACATCATTAATAGTGGTAATAGCTTCGATCGGCAGATCGCTGGATTTGAGGACCAGGCCTATCGTCATATCGGTGAATTTTTTCAGATTCGCGTATAACACTTCATCTTGATACAGCACACAGCTTTCAAGATAGCTAAGCGCAATCAATCTGTTCTCATCGTTCTTGGATGCATTGATAGTGACTGGGTCGTCAAAATACTCCGCGCGAACAGAGTGAAGACTTTTGACTACATCCAGCGTACTCATATTGTGTTTATAGACAGACCGAACTAAGGCGTCCTGAATTTCCAGCTGCTCCTGAAGATCGTCATTGGCGCGATCAGCAGCATGCCGCATTTGCTCAGCGTGAACGGCGACATTTTTTGCAATAAGCCTATCGTCGTAAATTTTCCTCGCATAACGAATAGCGACCAGAGCGGCAAGTGTATAACAAAGCTTGGCCCACCAGGAAAACCAGGGCGCTGGTAGAACCTGAACCTCGATAGAGGCGCCATCGAGGTTCCAAACACCGACAGAATTGGCCCCGCGGACGCGAAAGTTGTATTCCCCAGCTGGAAGATTTGTGTACGTAGCGCTGTTGCGTGTGCCGTTGTCAATCCATTCGCTGTCGAAGCCTTCGAGTTTATAGCTGTATTGATTTTTTGAGGGATCTAGAAAGTCTAGGGCGCTGAAGGTTATGGTGAAGAAGTAGTCGCTGTGGGAAAGTTGGAATTTTTTTAGGGATTGGAGTGATACGGGTAGGGATGGTTCTTCGCCGGCAATAACTAGATCAGTGATAACCATCTGAGGCGGCGAGGTTTGTGTGTCAATTTGACTCGGTTTAAAGCGATTGTATCCACCACTGCCGCCAAAATACAACCTACCCTGAAGATCCTTGTATGATGCGCCAAAGTTGAAGTCTTCGCCCTGAAGTCCGTGCGAAACTGTATACTTGCTTTCCAATTGCTGAAGCGAATTTAGCTTTAGCAGTCCACGCGTCGTTGAGATCCATGCGTAACCAAAATCATCAAATTCGATTGCGTAAACAGTTGAATGCGGTAGCGACGAGGTATACTCCGGCTCATCTATTTCTTTCCGAGCATCATTTTTCCCGGTAGGGTTATGAACGAATATCCCATTGTTTTTTGTGCCGAGCCAAATTCTTCCTAAGAAGTCTTGTGATATTGACATAACCGTCGTATTACTTAGGTTTTTTTCATTTGAAAGCACCAGCTTAGTAAACTTTCCCGAGCTTGAGTTGAACTCGTAAGCTCCGTTTTCCGTCCCAATATAAATGCTTCGATTTTTCGATTCGAATATTGCTAGAACTTTCCTCTCTGGTATTGAAAAGGCATCTTTGGGCGATTCATTGTAGAGCGAGGTCACTTGGCCATTTCTTACTTGGAATAGACCGGCGAGGACAGTTCCAACCCAGGTAGTGCCACTAGCAGTGTGATAAATTGTTGTTACTCCTCGATTGTTCGAGCTTCCGAGCTTAATGTCGCGACTTGAGCCATCTCTAAGATTAATGACCTGTATGCCTCGGCTGAAATAGCCGAGCCAAAGCTCCTCTTCTTTTGCTGCGACTGACATTATGCGGAGATCGCGGAGTTCAGCGGCGGGTAAGGACGATGCTATGGGGTGGTGCTTTTTTTCACCTTTATAATACAAGCCATTGTATGTGCCGATCCAAGTTCTTCCAGAGCTGTCTGTGGTAAAGGACTGAATGTCGTTGTCTACTCCACTGTTTCTCTCATTGAAAATCTCGAATGAAGAATAGCGTATATGATCAAGTCCTAAGAAAGTACCCACCCAGAGTGTTTCGTAGTCAGGTAAGAGTGAAAGTACGGATTGATCTGATAGAACAGAATTTTCGATTTGAAAAAATTCTGAATTTCCACATACTTCGTCTATCGCTTTCAATCCGAGCTCTCCCCCAATCCAAGTCAAAGAGTTAAAGGTTGATATTGTTTGGATCTCCCCTAAGTCCAGATGGCAGTGTTCGCTGAAACTGTCAAATTTGAGTTTTTCAACATCAAAACGGTGCAAATTTCCCGCTGCTGTACCCATTAAGATAAAGTTATCATGAGTCATAGCAATAGCGGTGACCGCGTTCGATTTCGATTCACGATGTTTTATTGTGGGTGTCGGGTAAAGTTCTATCGAGCGGGTTCCAGGCCGTACGTGATATAAACCTTTAACCCCACCAAACCAAATTTCTCCGGTTCGCGACTTAAGAATATTTGATTGCGCAGGATTGTCTGAGATTTTCGGATGTGAAGCTAACCAGTTGGTCATTTGACGCGTTAGTAAGTTTAATCTTCCTATCCGTCCGTTGGCTGTTCTAAACCAAAGGTAACCGTCACCCGAATCTTCCAGGTCTATAACGTCTTCATGCTCGGTTGGTAGGCCAGAAGTTAACGAGAAAAAGTCTCCGGTAACGGGGTCCAGCTCCGCTATCCCCGCACCATCTGTAGCTATCCAGACTTCGCCCTTGTCGCCGATTTCAATTTGCCTTATACCGTTGCTTGGAATCCAATTGTTGTTGGGTGTGAGTGAAGAGTACTTCGTAATGCCGACACCATCAAATTCGTACAAGCCGTCAGCAGTGCCGATCCAGAGAAACCCATTTACGCCACGCTGAATGGAATTTATAGTCAGTTGAGATAGTAATAAATTGATCGAGGAGTTCGAGAGTCGAAGCTGCTCATTCTCGCCTGCGCTAATACTTGCACAGATTAAGACGCTAGAAAGAAAAAACACCTTCGCAAATTCGTTCCACTTCATATGGTTAAATTCCCGTTGGTGATTCTGGTATACTCCCCGCGCGATTTAATTTTACATTACATTTTTAAATTCAGCTTCGAATTCAACCAAAAATAGTTCATAGGCAGATGTAAGATTTGAGAAGTTTTCGACAGCTCCATCCAATGAGCCTTCACGGGCTATTAGCTCTACCTCAGAGCTAATTCTACGTACCTCTTTAGCTCCAATATTTGCACTCATCGACTTAATCGCATGCGCGTTCTTGTACAAATTTTCAGTATCTTCTGTATCCATATTATTTTGTAATTCAGGCAATTTCTCAGCCATCTGACTTTTAAAACCATCAAAAATAGATTTAAGTATGGGCTTCCCTGTTTGCTTCTCAACTTCGAGTATATTGTCAAGTGCGGCGAGATCTATTGTTTCTTCAATGCTAATTTGACTCTCTGTTGTCTCTGTTGTCTCTGGTGTCTCTGTTGTCTCTGGTGTCTCTGGTGTCTCTGGTGTCTCTGGTGTCTCTGTAGGGGCTCTCTCGACCGCTTCATTATGTGACGCATTATATTTGCTCTCGAACCCCACGTCGTTATTTAGCCCTATAAATGAAGACAGCACGGCTTCAAGGTCCGGAATCGAAAATGGTTTGGTTATATAGTGATCCATGCCAGCCTTTCTGCATCTTACTTCGTCACTTTTGTCGAAACCGGCGGTTAGAGCCACTATCGGAGTAGGTTGAAATTGGTTCTCTCGTTCAATGTTTCTTATGCTTGTAGTCGCCTCGTACCCATCCATTACCGGCATTTGGCAGTCCATAAAGACCAGTTCATAATTGTTTTCCGCATAGAGTTCCACTGCTTCTTCGCCGTTACGCGCTATGTCCACTTTACAGCCAAGTAGTTGCAGCATTTCTTCCACTATTTTTTGATTGGTTTCGACGTCCTCCGCGACAAGAATTTTTGCGGAAGAAGATGCGGGTGTTGGTTTTTCCGTAATTTCTGGACTTGTTGCGCCCATCGGAAAACCCTTCAATTGGCAGATGGCCTTGGCCAAGTCATTTGCGCTCACAGGTTTGGGCATTTTTACCCATTTTTTCTCTGTTTGAACTGCGCTGTAGTTAGAAAGCGAAGTAAGTAAAATCCCCGGGCCCTCAAGCGAAGCACTGTAGAACTCGCGTAGGTCGGATTGCGGTGCAGAATCGACTATATATAATTCGTCTGATCCTAACGGGACAGTTGCATTGTCTAAATCTGTTACCTGGAGATTCACTATTCCTATTCGATTAAGCTTCGATTCCAAAACTTCGGTAGAATTTTTACTCGAGCTGACTAATTTAATGCTGAGTTTTTCGAGGCGACTATCAATAGCAGGCTTGGCGTTTGATGTACGCATGGGTAGGCTGATTTTGACTTTAGTTCCGAGTTGAGGGGCGGATGTTATGTCAACCTTTCCGCCAAGCAGCTCAACGTATTGTTGTGAGATCGCTAGCCCGAGGCCTGTGCCACCGTACTTTCTGGTAGTTGACGCATCCGCCTGCGTAAAAGGCTCGAATACTCGCTTCTGGGTTAGTTCGTCCATGCCAATGCCAGTGTCTTCCACGACGAAGTCAACGATTACTTGATTTGGTCGATCCGGTACAGGGTGGCTAGACACCCTAACATTAATATGACCTTGGTCAGTAAACTTGATGGAGTTCCCGACTAAATTCATTATTATCTGTCGAATCTTAGCCGAATCACCTGAGACAATCTCTGGAGTTGAGATTTCAAATATGCTATTTACACACAGATGCTTCTTATCCGCAGGTTCAGCTTGTAGATAGCAAATCTCGTTCACGAGTTTTGGTAGATTGAAATTGGATCGCTCAATCTCTATCTTTTGCGCTTCGATCTTAGAAAAATCCAGTACGGTATTAATCAACTCTAAAAGTGATTCGCCACTGCGGTGTGCGGCGCGAGCGAACTTGTGTTGTTGGTCATCTAGTTTAGTATGCATTAGAAGCTCAGTCATCCCTATCATTCCGTGCATGGGTGTTCGAATTTCGTGGCTCATAGTGGCCAAAAACTCTGACTTTGCTTTGTTCGCATTTTCCGCAGAAAGCCTTGCTTCGTGTAAATCTACAGTTCGTTCTCTTACCTTCTTCTCCAATTCTAATTGTCTTTCGAGTGCTAATTGAGCCTGCTTTTTTTGACGGAGGTAAAGCAGTGCTACAAGGGTTAACGCGAGGAAAGCATAGGTTAAATACGCGGTTGTACTTCGCCACGGGGGCGGTCTAACAACGATTGCTAGATCGTATCCTTCCCAGTTCCAAATCCCATCTGGGTTGGCGGCTGCCAGTTTTAGATTGTATTTACCAGGCGGCAAAGTAGTAAAGGAAGCGGAGTGAGCGTCTTTGGAAATTACCCAGTCTGGGCTTAGTCCTTCAAGTTTATAAGCGTATTGAACTAGGTCTGGACTTGAATAGTCTGCCGCGAAAAAATCGATTGAGAACATTCTATCTTGATAGTTTAATTCAAGTTCTCTTAATTGCGTGTATGGCACATCGAATATTCTTCTCTGATTCATTACTTTGATACTTGATATGCTTACTTGAGGTGGAACGTCTTTGTCGTCGACTCCTTGGCCTTGGATAATGTTGTAGCCTCTATTTCCTCCAAATAATATTTGTCCCGTACTCGTAGTGAGCGCGGCTCCCATATTAAATTCAGTATCCTGAAGGCCATCCCTAATACCATACTGGCGAGTATTCAAGGTTTTTGGGTTGAATTTTGTGACTCCCTTGTTGTGAGATAACCACAGAAAGCCCTTTTCATCAGCAGCTATGCCGTATATGTTCGAACTCGGTAGTGCGATGTTTTCTGAGTAGTGAAGGAACTTTATGGCTGAAATCTTTCTTTCCGCAGCTGGCCACATGTTCAGGTTGCCGCCGTGGGTTCCAAGCCATAGGTTTTTTTCTTCGTCTTCATAAAACGCCCACACGATATTGCTTGAAATACTATCTGTATTTGCACTGTCGGTGTAAAACGATTCAAATGTGTTCGAGTTAGGATGAAATCGATTAAGACCGTATTCTGTGCCGACCCAAATCATACCTAGGGAATCCTCATACAACGCAATTACTCGGTTGTTACTTAAACTCGAACTATCACCAGTAATATGTGTCAGGTTTGTGAAATTGTCTTCTCGGTCGTGATAAACACTTAGGCCTCCGCCATACGTGCCAACTAATAACTGCCCCGTTGAAGTACGTAAAACGGAAGTTATTCCATTTGCACCAATTGAAGAGTCATCCAGGTTTCTTCTCCTGTACGTTTTTACGGTATTCGTCGATAAATTTAGCCGATTTAGGCCGTCGTTGAATGTGCCTATCCATAGATTATCTCCATCAGCAAAGAGGCTCATAACGTCTCGGCTCGAAATGCGCGGAATTGTCGATTCATTTATCCATTCGAAACTGTTTCCATCAGGCCTTAGGCGATTCAATCCGTCATCCGTGCCGATCCAGAGACTGCCATCACTTGATTCAGCAAAGGTATTGATCGAATCGCTCGATAGGCGCTCGTTTATGCTGTTTACTATAGGGAATAGTGTTGGCGAGCCCGAAACTAAGCCAAAGAACGTACCGACCCAATATTTTCCCTCCATCGATTGAAAGATACTGTGGACTCTGTCTGATGGTAGGTCTGTGCTTTGGCTCGTGTAGCGCGTAAATTTAGATGTATCTTGGTGAAAGAGATTTAGACCCTCGTACGTCGTAACCCAGACATACCCTGTCCTATCTTGATAAAGGCTGTATACCTGATTGGAAGAGAGCGAGGTGAGGTCTCCGGGTATATTCTTTAGATTAGTTGTTTCTCCAGTGTTGGGATTGTATATGACAAGTCCTTCCTCTTTTGAGACACACCATATATTGTTGTCTAGGCTCGCTAGAATGTTTGATATGTAATTGTCTTCAGTTTGGCTGGAAACGTTGTGGAATGTTATTTCTAGTGTTTCGGGATTAATTTCTATTAGACCGCTTTCCAGCGTACCCGCCCAGATTCTTCCGTTTGGTGATTGGGCGAACGCGTTGACCACACCAAGGTTTCCATGATCCGAAGATGTACCGTCAAAGTGCCTAAAAATACCCGAAACTGGATCCATGGTGCTGAATCCGTTTTCATATCCAAGCCACAGGATTCCGTTTGCGTCGGTAAACAAAAAATATATATTGTTGGACAGAGGTGCATTGGTACTTTTCTGAGCGGCTTTTATGGCGGTGAAACCATTCTTCGTAGCATCGTATCTATTTAATCCACCGCCTCGAGTTCCGACCCAGATGTTACCGGCAAAGTCCTCGGCTAAGCTTGTAACTGCATTTGTCGAGATTGACATGGGGTTGGTCAAGGAATAGCGATAATTAACTAGAGTAAAACCGTTGTACTTGTTAAGACCTTCTTGCGTCAGAAACCACAGCGCTCCGCTAGAATCCTGATAGGTTTGGATTACCGTTTGTTGGGTAAGGTCTTTTGAAAACGAGGTAAGCTTGAAATTTATGGCGGTTGGCGGCGAGAATTCTGCACAATAGCCTGCGGATGCTTGAATGATGAGAAATATGGCCGTTGTGAACCAAAGCCTCATAGTTAATATTCGTCGTTTTTTGGTAGATGCTGGAGAGTTTAAAGTATATAGGACAAGTTAACCAGACTGAGTTCTGGTGATGATTTGACCTATCGAAGGCTCGTGGCGCCGATAGTATTGAATCCTCTGGTTCGCAAACGGACCAACGCCAGCGTTCTCAATTGATGCTGGCGTAGGGTTTGAGCATTCACTATTTTGGCCGTTCGAATTACTAATGTAAAAACAGTGAGATATTTATCTGTTACCCCATTTGTAACCGGCCTGGTCTGAGAAGCTTCTATTGCCCCATTTGTAACCAGCTTGGTCTGAGAGGTTTCTGATGCCCCACTTGTAACCAGCCTGGTCTGAGAAGCTTCTATTGCCCCATTTGTAACCAGCTTGGCTTGAGAAGTTTCTAATGCCCCATTTGTAACCAGCTTGGCTTGAGAAGTTTCTAATGCCCCATTTGTAACCGGCCTGGTCTGAGAAGCTTCTATTGCCCCACTTGTAACCGGCCTGGTCTGAGAAGTTTCTAATGCCCCATTTGTAACCAGCTTGGTCTGAGAAGTTTCTAATGCCCCACTTGTAACCGGCCTGGTCTGAAGAGCTTCTATTGCCCCACTTGTAACCTGCTTGATCTGAAAAGCTCTTGTTACCCCACTTATAACCAGCCTCATCAGCCAAACTCATAACCCCCCACTGATAACCAGCAGCACTCTGCGCACTTCCAGATCTATCCGCCTCAGAAACATTCCACTTATATCCCATCTGCCGGCTGCTATCCTGAGTAGACGACTGCAGTCTTTGAGAACTGTTGTCAGCGCTTTGCTGCTGGCTCCATTTGTAGCTCAGCCTCCCGGTGGCGGTATAGTTTGCTTCATCTGCTGCCAGAGCGTGGCTAACCACGTGAACCTGATTCAGGTTTTGGCCTGCAACATTGTTCGCGCCGGATTCTGCGAAACTAGCTGAAGAACCTACGATCGCGAGTGTTAGTGCTCCAAGAGTCGCTACATTTTTCATCATTTTTGCCCCAGTGATTGAGATCATTCCAATATTTTTGTCGCTGATTTGTGATCTACGTCTCTCTCTGATTTCTATAGTTGAGAGGAAAGTCACGTCCTGTTCATTGACTACTTGACTTCGTTATACGACTGGGGGTGGAGCAAAAGAAGGAGGGGGTATAACCTTTTTGGGTTAGTGAAATCTGAGGATGTTCTGCTTAGTCGAGTGATTTGCTTACAAAACTGCTTTAAGTAATTGTTTATTAATAGAAATAAAAGATGAAGTCCCAGAGATGACTTTTTTGGGTTAGTGAAAAATATTCATGCGAAAAGAGTAGTTTTTAATCTTTTGTAGTCTTTCTTTGATCTTTTGCGAGGCTCTCAATTCTGACCTTTTCCTCAAGGTAAATGCTCTCCCAGTCAAAGCCAGAAGGGGGCGCTTGCCGGTGATCGGTGTTGCCTTCGTAGTCTGGGCGCTCGATGTGTGCTTTCGCTCCCCACCGACGATTTTTGCCAGTACTTTTTTCCGGTGCATCTTGCGAAAGTACTAGATTCAGATCCGGTAGGCTTGGTTTTCCTTCTTCGTCGAGGATGGCTGGCCCTTCAAAGTGTTCCTCGCCTCTAATGTCTTTACTTATGTCTAGGCCCAGGTTGCCGCAACCTGTTTGGCCCAGTGTAATAGCGCGTGTAGCGCTGACATAGCCACTTCCCTGCTGGAAGGGACTGTAAGTTAGACGGCCGTCGCGATTGATGGCGGGCTCTGCACTGCTGGTCAGTTTGCATTTGATGTCATCTGGGCTGAGGCCCGGTTCAAGCTGTAATAGTAGTGCCGCGACCCCGGATACCAGCGCGCTGGCCTGAGACGAGCCGGTCATAACAAACTCCCCGGTGCGCAGAAAATAGTCTGGATGTTTTTTTGTCAGGGTTGAGCCGGGGCGGGTGATACCGGTCATGTGGCCTCCGGGGGCCACGATATCGGGCTTTATGTGGCCCTCGGGTGTTGGCCCTCTCGAGGAAAAATCCGGAATGTAGTCGTCATCGCGAGTCTCCAGCGTCCAGGAGTCGGTTACCGCGCCCACAGTGATCACATAAGGCAGATTACCCGGTGAGCCGATGGTCATGTCATCTGGCCCCTCGTTTCCCGCAGCGGCCACTACGGTAATTCCGCTGGCCCATGCTTTCATGATGGCCTGATTGATGGGGTCTAGAAAATATCGCCAGCGTGGTCGTGCTGCGAAAGATAAATTAAGTATTTTTACTTGCAAAGATTCTCGGTGTTCAACGACGTACTGGACGGCTCGAATAATATCCAGGAAATCTCCCTGGCCTTGCACGTCGAACGCTTTTACCGCAACAATTCTTACATCCGGTGCGACACCTTTGTAGCTACCCGGTTCCACTTCGTGGCCTGTTACTGGCAGGCTATTCGCCAGAACACTCGCCATGTGGGTGCCGTGTCCACTTTCGTCAAACACTTCCTGATCGCTAATATTTTTAATCGCATCATAGCGCGCGATAACTCGGTTCTTTCCATGGGTGTCTTTTAGTAGGTTGGTATGTTCCCACAACCCCGAGTCAATAATAGCGACGGTAACTCCGCT
>JBGCGJ010000068.1:0-2515 GCA_045110675.1 Halioglobus sp.
CCGATCCGCCTGTGCCACTTGTGTATCGGTACTTCGCGATTCTGGCGGTGCTCGCCAGTAACAAATTAGATGTCCGCTCGGGTTTTTCTCTTGGCAGAGCGTCCCCAGAGCTGAATCCAGTAGTCGCAACTCGACGTCTTCTCCTAGCCTATGCTCGATGTAGGCAATGGCCGCGGTGTTTGAATCGATGCTCCAGGGTAGCTGGACGACTTGGCTTCCTGCGAGATATATTTCACTGGTTAGCCCACTGGCGGATCGAGCAGATCTGCCGCCGAAAAAAGCACCACTAGACAGACGTCGATATATGATCCGGTCTTTAGGCGCGCCAAACAGATTATCAATCTTGGCTAGCTCGGTTTCGTTGGAGCCGACGAAGGAACGAATTTGATCGATCATCTCGTATGTTTTTGCGTTGAACAGGTGTTTCGGCTCAAGCGAACTTAACTTGTTTGAAAGCACCTCCTTGCGTGCAAGAACCGCCTGCAACATACCTTCGACATCTTGTGCTTGCTGCGCTTTATGAAAATCCGACAGCGCCTGTTGCAGTTTAACGATGGCGCTCTCGACTGCGGAAATCGGTGCCGGATTCGAATTGCCAGGTTCTTGGTGGGCGCCTGTTTGACAGCCGGCCATCGAACTCAGGATCATACTTAGCACAAAGAGTGATACAAGGTGACTTTGCCAGCGCATCGTGTATTTCCGTATCGGTTACTGCCAATTTAACGGGCTGTCTGGCAACATGTCTAGATGAATACACAAACTAATCAGGGTTTCAGCGAGCTGTCATTGGAAGAGCTGAGTTTTTGCACTCGATTAACTCAAGACGTTTACCAGGTTGAATACGATGAATTTTGGCGCATCACTCAGTACACGCGAGAAGATCTAGCAAGCCTTCTTGAAGTGCTTGACTTAGTTGCGAATCAGTTGCAACGCGAGCGTAGCATCCTATTCGTTTTTAGCTTCGAGATTCCATCATTTTTTCGATATTAGAAATACCAAGCTCCATCTTTAATCGAGCTGAAGAGTTCGCTGAATGCACTTTCATTTTTGGTGAGACAAAACCCCGGGTCGCCACTGCTTCTTCTATCCAAAGCACAACATCGTAGCCGGTACCGCGCTGGTCATTTCCCAAATCGTGGTCTAGGCTAATTTCATCAACCCCCCCGTTGTCAAGCAATGCAATGGCCTCCTCTGGCCAATAAACTCGGATCCAACCAGTGGGGGTTCTCTCTCATCATCTAAATACACTTTCATGGTCTTAACCTGCAGCTAAGCCTGTGTCGGATTTGTTGCTATTGTTTGTTTTGAGCTTCTGCCAGTTGTTCTAATACCTGGTCGTTAAAGTGTCGGGCATAGCTTGCCTGCAGTAAGCTAGCACCGCTAATGACACAGCCACAGGCTAACGTTTCGATTGGCAGATTTTTTGCAATGGATTGGTATTTTTCTTGATACTTGGGTGAGCAAACAAACCCTCCGGAGCTATAAAGGAACGGCTTACCTTCCCGTACGGCTTGAATTGCATTTAGTTTCGCTGCATCTATAGACCATTGTGTTGCTGTCTGTGGCAGCTCTGCCCTAGATGCAGGTGCGCTAAGTAGCAACCCAACGATCAAGCTCGCCATCATAAAATTTGGTTTTATGACCATACTAAATGATCGTTATGCTGTATCGAGAGAGGCGATCTGATCGGTAGTCATCAGCCACCAGTTCCAGGGTGTGGGACACACCGCCGATCTTAAATCGTCCACGTACAACGTGGGGGGTTGCGGCACGTCTTCGCGCAGCCGGGTAGGTACGCTTGAATTGCGCGCGTACTTTCTCCCAATCCGCTTCGGTTAGCGGTTGTGGGTGCTGATAACGAACGCGCACGCTTAACACGACAAATGCAGCGCCTTTGGGTGCACCCCGAGGTGGGCGGGTTTCTACATCGGTAAAAACCCGTACCCCATCTTCAAGAACCTTATGGAACTTTTTCTCCCGAGTATTGGCCCAGAAAGACTTCACACCACCCGCATTTGCTAACAATCTTGGATTGATAGAAAAACCGTTGCATAGTAAAGCTTGGTGCGCGCTGGTTAAATCCATGCCTAGCTTGACCCCTGAGATGGCAATATCGGTAGGTTTCTTGAAGACAGTTTTTTCGGTATAGGCGACGCAGACGCTGTCTGTAGGCCTTACTAAATCTTGTTCTGCTGTTTTTATTTGGTCGTTATAGTGCTGCTGCTGGCGTTGTTGATGAGCCTGCCGTTGGGCCCTATCTTGTGCAGCCTCTTTTCTTTTGCGCTCAACATACTTTTGACCGGCTTCCAGCAACGCCTGCGCCTTTTGATTATCGCGTACCGCATCGGGGTTCGCCTGAACCAGTGACCCCGCACCGTAAAGCGACGCTGTTCGCAGCACGGGAGCGCTGGTGTAGGACCGGCCAGCTCGATCTTGCCAAGGGTTTGCTGGCGCATTGGCATGGACGGATACCTGATATTCCGTGAACCCACCAGGCCGGTGAACCCATGCCGGT
>JBGCGJ010000069.1:0-50490 GCA_045110675.1 Halioglobus sp.
TGGTCGCCCACAACTCCCACTTCGACGCAGGATTTATTAACGCGGCTGTAGAGCGCTGCGCCATTAAACGCAATCCATTCCACCCTTTTTCCTATTTTGATACCGCCACGCTAGCAGGCTTAGCCTTTGGCCAAACCGTACTGGCCAAAGCCTGCGCAGAAGCGGGTATCGCCTTCGACAATGCAGAAGCACATTCGGCAGCTTACGATGCGGAGCGAACCGCTGAGTTGTTCTGCGATATTGTCAATCGCTGGAAAGAATGCGGAGGCTGGATGCCCGCCTTCAATGAGTAGACTTACAGTCTGAAGACCTGAATGGGTTGGCAAACTGTCGAGTGCATGGATGCACGAGTCAAGCCCCCATGGATGGGTTTACGGCGTATTTGCAAACCCATTCAGGTCTTAAGACTGTAAGTCTACGGCCGCAAAATACGAAGAGCCGCCAGTTTTCTAATCCTCCCCACTAATCTGATTCAACAGAATATCCAACTCCTGCATCATCTCCTCAAGCGTATCCGAACCCAACAACTCATACTTCAAAGACTCTTCCAAAGGCAATAACTGCACCAAGGTGTAACCCACCTCCCAGGCATTGCTATAGTCAATATCTAAACCCATACGCTGAACATGAGGATGAGTTTCAAGGCTGTGCAAAACCGTATCCATAGAAGCCCACTCTTCCACCATAGGCTCACTCCCACGATCGGGAATCATTTCAACTTTACCCATCACCAGACCACTGGCCAAAGTGTGGGTGCTGATCAGGTCGAAGGTATCCGTGCCAGCCACCGTAATCCCCAACAACCCATTCGGCAGCTGATCCCAATCGACAATACGCGCATAGGTGCCATAGTCACCTAAATCCGGCCTGGCCGAACCCTTGGCGACCACCTCCGAACCCTGGCGTATCCAAACAACACCAAAGCCCGTGTCGGCTTTCATACTGCTTCGCACCAAGTCTATGTAGCGCTGCTCAAAAATTTGCAGGGACATACGTCCGTGCGGAAGCAGAATACTGGAAAGGGGAAAGAGAGGTATTTCAGTCACTGATAGAATCCATTCGGGGTGATTAAATTCTGGGTCATTGCATCGGGCAAGGTCTGCAGTTCTAACATAGCCAGAGTGCCCAGCGCTTGATCTCGCGTCGCTCCACAGGTAGATGGCTCAGCCGCAAACGCACTGCACAGCGCAGGCCTGCGAGGGTCCTCAAACAATTCGCAACGCATCAAGTTATCCAGATGCACACAGGGTACACCAGCAGGTTTACCATTGGGCATGCCGTAAAAGCCGCGCTCAATCGAAGGGGCGATACAGCAGGCACCACAGGCTTCTCGACACTGCATGTCACAGCGTTTCCGGCCCGAGGGGTTTAAACACCATGATTAGCCGGGGCAACAGCAACAGCGCACCCAACACTGCCGCACCCATGGCCAGTACCGTAAGCAAACCAAAGTAGATACTTGGATTAAAATTGGACAAGGTTAGCATCGAAAACCCCACTACCACTGTCACTGTAGTGTAGTACAACGCACGCCCGATGCTGCCATGGCAGCGGTACATAGTGGCGCGATAATTTCTATCTTTTGAAAACTCTTTCATGTACCGATGAACGTAATGTATACAGTTGTCTACACCGATGCCCAATACAATTGCAGCGATTGTGATCGTCATAATATCCAGGGGTATACCCGCTATACCCATAACGCCCAACACCATTCCTGCAGCGAGCATGTTCGGTGCCAGTGCGATTAGCGCCAGCCAAAAAGATCGGAACAACACTAAGAACATAATCAAAATAGCCAGAAAAACCGTGCCTAGCGTTAATATCTGCGATGTGAACAGGCTCTGCAACACATTGTTGTAAAGCACCAACATGCCCGTGAATTGCACCCGTTCGGGCGCAAAGCCGAGGTTTTCAATCAGGTGGCTGCGCACCTCAGTCAAAAACACATCACGACGTAAGTCTTTACTGGTTTCCTTCACTCGCAAAGTGAGGCGGGCCTGTTCCTTCCCCTCCGAGAAGTAAGGATCGACCACCAGGCTTTTGATATCGTCCGGCAAACTTTTCTGCACCAGCGCCAGTTCAACACCGCCAATATCATCACCCATTAAGTTCTTAACAACAGTGAAAACAGTCGATAGGGAAAGTACTTTGCCGGTTTCGGGTAGAGAGTCGAGATAATTGTGCAGACTATCCACTTCCCGCATACCTTCCAGGCTAAACCAGTAGCTGGGTTTAAAGCCTTGATCGGCACCGCTTGAGAATCCATCGAAGCCGTCGTCAAAATCATCACCCCATTCATCATCTGCGAATTCGTCATCGCCCAAAGATTCTTCCGCCGGAGTTGCAAGGGCAAACTCTTCGCTATCCTCCGCGAAGGGGTCGTCTTCATCGACCGGCAAAACAGAGGTCGAACCGTTGGCAGGTAGGACTCCGGGAAGGTCCGCTTCAAAATCGGGGGCCGACAAAATAACATCCAGTGAGATAGTGCCGCCCAACTTGGCGTCCAGCAACTCCATCCCCTGATAAATCTCTGTGCTCTCATGGAAGTAATCAATGAAGCGGTTTTCAACTTCCAGCCTGGAAATGCCGTAGACAGTGAGTAGCAGAAGCGCTGCACTGAGAAACAAAACCTTGCCACCATGGTTATCGGTTATCGCAGCGAACTTCAAAGTGAGCGCCTGATCACGACCTTCGTGCTTCATAGGTCGACCTGTGGGCCAGATCAACATGAGGCAAGGCACGATGACAAAGGCCAAGATGACTGCGACAAAGATGCCGGTCGTCATCATCCAGCCAAAATCGATGACCGGTTGAATACCCGATACCACCAGGGATATGAATGCCACAATGGTTGTGACTGCAGTGTAAAAACACGGTACTGCCATTAGTCGCATCGTATCAGCAACGCGGTCGTGCAGATCACCCTCAGGGTTTAGAGCGTGCAATTCTCGATAGCGCACAATCAAGTGAATGCTCAGCGCCAAAGAAACGATGAGAAGTACTGCGACAAAGTTCGACGAGATCACTGTCATGCGCCAGTCCAGAGAGCCCAACAGTCCCAGCATTACCGTCACGGTAGAGATACACGTTACCAGCGGAATAACAACCCAGCGCACCCGGCGAAATATAACCGCCAACACCACCAGCATGACACCGAGAATCGCGCTGCCAAACAACACCAGATCACTGCTGACAAAGCCCACCATGTCTGACGCTATCATCGGCACGCCGCCTACAAACAGGTTCGCGTGATGCCCGTACGCCGCCGCAATAGCGCGCACATTGGCGACCAGAATGTTTTGTTTACCTAAAGAAGCGGCGGTGTGAGCTTTGAACTGCGCCTCTATCGCGTTCAGCTCGGTGGCTTCTTCAGCGCTCAATTGCGCGTCTCGATCCTTCTTTCGTAAGGTGTCGCGAGCGTGCAGCAGTTCAGCGTAGCGGTCATCCCGCTGCAAATTAATCTGCACAGCGGTCAGAGTGCCATCGGTGCTGGCTAACAAATCCGCATATATAGGACTGGTAGTTAACTCCTGAAGCACCAGGTTTCGGTCTATTCCTGGAGTGGCAAGGGTGGGCAGTGGATCGCCGGAGGTGATATCCGACAAGGTCACAGGCGGGCTTTCCAAAAGTGGAACATCCCAAACCGTGGTCACCGATGAGACGCCTTCCAACTCTCGCAGCTCATCGGCCATCGCCTTGAGCGGGTCAACCGAGGCCGGGTCCAACAAATGCGTCTCGGGTTGCCAGGTGATCAGTAGAAATTCTTCAGCGCTGTATTCACGGCCAACTTCTCGAAACAAATCCAGCGACGCATCGCCCTGCAGCAACAAAGAATCCGCGGAGGCGTCCAGTTTAATCTTGGGCGTCTGGCTGGCGAAACCGGCAACCAACAGCAGCACAAAGAATAGGCTAACAAGAGGGCGTCGCAATACCAGCCTGTCATAGCTCGTGGTCAGAGTGTTTAACATGATTTACTCAAGTAGTAGATAACTGTGTCAGCAACTTCTGGTGAATACCACCGAACGCCCCATTGCTCATTATAACAACCTGATCGCCCGGCCCAACATCGGCGGCAACCTTACGAATTAAGTCATCAAGATCGTTACTAAGTTCCGCGTTTACGGGGCTCATTTCAACCACACTCTCCAGTGACCAGTCCATTGTGGGCGGCGCAAACCAGTAAACCTTGTCTGCATCTGCGGTGGACTGCGCGAGCGCATCGCGATGTTCTCCCATGCGCATGGTATTGGATCGAGGCTCTATCAAAGCAATCAACTTGCCGCTGGTACCCCTTGCGCGCAAACCTTGTAAGGTGGTTGCTATCGCCGTCGGATGGTGAGCAAAATCATCATAAACCGCAACACCTCCAACCGTCCCGAGCAATTCCAGACGTCGCTTCACCCCGCGAAATTCTTTCAGCGCTTGGGCGGCAACAGAAGCCGTAACACCAACATGCAATGCCGCGACCATCGCCGACAATGCATTTTCCACATTATGCAAGCCGCAATAGGACCACGTTACTTCTACGCTCTCTCCGGTCGAAGAGATCACCTGAAAATGCGAGCCATCAGTTTCAACAAGCTTTGCCTGCCAGGAGGCATCAGCATCCACGGCAAAACTGGCCGTGGGCGTCCAGCACCCCATGTCCAACACTTGATCAACAGCTTCCACATCTTGCGGGTAAATAATCCTCCCTTCACCGGGCACGCAGCGTATTAGGTGGTGGAACTGTTTTTGTATAGCCGGCAGGTCAGCAAAGATATCCGCATGATCAAATTCCAGATTATTGATGCAAAGAGTGCGGGGTCGATAGTGAACAAACTTCGAACGCTTATCAAAAAAGGCCGTGTCATATTCATCCGCTTCAACCACAAAAAAGTTGGAATCGGTGCTGCGAGCGGAAGAGCCGAAGTTTCCGGGCACCCCGCCAATCAAAAAACCGGGGTTGAGCCCAGCGTACTCAAGAATCCAGGCCAGCATACTACTGGTGGTTGTTTTGCCATGAGTACCAGAAATGGCCAGCACCCATTTGCCTGGCAGAAAATTCTCCGCCAACCACTGGGCACCTGAAGTGTAGGGGATACCTTCATTGAGTACGTATTCTACCGCCGGGTTGCCGCGCGACAGTGCATTGCCCACCACCACACAATCTGGTGCCGGTTGCAGATGTTCGGGCAAATAGCCCTCCATCAGCTCAATGCCCTGAGCCTCGAGCTGAGTGCTCATCGGCGGATAGACGTTGGCATCGCTACCGGTTACCCGAAAGCCCAACTCTCTCGCCAACAGTGCAACGCCACCCATAAATGTCCCGCAAATACCGAGAATATGAATATGACCTTTCAACGCTGGCGAACCTCCTGAACCAAGGGCGGCCATCTTACCACGGGCGAACCGCTCGCCACACAACACAAGGTTGTGAAAACTACCCCTAGCTGTCCACATAGTCGGTCAATTGCCGTATCATTCGCATTTTTCAGTCATCCGTCGAATTGCAACATCGTTCGGCTTCATGGAAGTCCAAGAAATGTCGAAGAAAAACGCGTTCTATGCACAATCCGGCGGCGTCACCGCAGTCATCAACGCCAGTGCCTGCGGCGTCATTGAAACGGCCAGAGCGCATCGCAAGGAAATAGGTAAAGTATTTGCCGGACGCAACGGCATTATCGGCGCTCTGCGCGAAGAACTGATCGACACCAGCAAAGAAACTAAGACAGCGATTCGTGGGCTAGCTTCAACACCCTCCGGCGCATTCGGTTCTTGCCGTCACAAACTCAAAAGCCTCGAAGAAAATAGAGCGGAGTACGAACGCCTGATCGATGTCTTCAAGGCACACAACATCGGCTACTTTTTTTACAATGGCGGCGGTGACTCAGCCGATACCTGCTTAAAAGTGTCCCAGCTCAGTGAAAGCATGGGCTATCCCCTGCAGGCCATTCACATCCCCAAAACAATCGACAATGATTTGCCGCTGACCGACAACTGCCCGGGTTTTGGCTCAGTCGCAAAATACATCGCCATTTCCACCCGCGAAGCCGCCCTGGATGTAGCGTCCATGTGCGAAACCTCCACCAAGGTATTCATCCTGGAAGCTATGGGAAGACACGCCGGCTGGATTGCTGCAGCGGGCGGTCTCGCCGCCGAGCAAGAAGGCGATGCTCCACATATTATCCTGTTCCCGGAAATAGCCTTTAACCGCGAAAAATTTCTCGCCAAAGTTAAGCGCTGCGTAAAACGACACGGCCACTGCGTGATCGTCGCCTCAGAAGGCGCACAGTACAAAGACGGTACATTCCTTTCCGGCGGCGGACTAAAAGACGCCTTTGGTCACACACAACTAGGCGGCCTGGCACCCGCCCTTGCGGAAATGATCAAAACCGAAACCGGGTACAAATATCACTGGGCTGTGGCAGATTATCTACAACGATCCGCCCGGCACATAGCCTCAGCCACAGATGTAAAACAAGCCTATGCCGTCGGCGCTGCCGCGGTAGAAAAAGCACTGGAAGGTAAAAACGCGATTATGCCAACCATCGTGCGCGGCAAGGGCAAGCGTTACAGCTGGAATATTGGCGAAGCCCAGTTGGCGGATATCGCCAACGTCGAAAAGCAGATGCCTCGCAGCTACATCACCAAAGATGGATTCGGAATTACCCAGGCAGCGAGAGAATATCTGGCTCCACTAATCGTCGGCGAAGACTACCCTAGTTACCGCAACGGTATGCCGCAGTACACCAGCATGAAAAATATACTAGTGCCGAAGAAACTGAAGAAAGGCTTTAAAATATAGGCAGTTCCCAAGCGGATAATTAGAAACCGGATTATCGGCCATTGGAATGCCGACCATCGGAATGCCTACCATCGGAATGCCGACCATCACAAACTGATAAAGCACTGAATATCCAAGGGCGAGAGTCGGTTTATAGTACTTCTTCTCAAGACCGTCGACCGCATGGATGCGGGCGCCGAGGCCCCATGGATGGGTTCACGCCGAGTCTTGAGAAGAAGTACTATAAACAGACGGCCACAGATTCATTTAAAACTACTATACAAGTGTTTAGAAGAAGTTTTGTGGCGCTAAGAATCAGTGATAAGGAAAAGCGACAACCCCCAAACAGAAGCTGCCGCCAAGTCTAAAAATCAGACAAAGGTAACTACAACAGAGGCGCAATCACCAAACTAACAATCGCCATAACATTAATCAAAATGTTCATAGAAGGCCCAGAAGTATCCTTGAACGGGTCACCCACAGTGTCACCAACCACCGCAGCGGCATGAGTCTCAGAACCCTTACCACCCAGATTACCCTTCTCGATATATTTCTTGGCGTTGTCCCAAGCACCACCGGCGTTAGCCATCATCAGCGCCATAAGAACACAACCCAACAAACCACCGCCGAGCATGCCACCAAGAGCGTCCGCCCCAAGACCAAAGCCCACAATTACCGGCGCTGATACAGCAATAATGCCAGGTAGAACCATACGCTTCAGAGCCGCCGTGGTTGCAATATCAACACAACGCGCCGTATCGGGCTCAGCCGTACCTTCCAGCAAACCGGGGATTTCCCGGAACTGTCGACGGATCTCATGGATCATATCGAAAGCCGCGTCGCCAACAGCGGTCATGGTAATAGAAGCAATCAGGAAGGGAATCGTTCCCCCGATGAACATACCCACTAATACAATCGGTTCAGTGAGCTCAAGATTGAGCTGTGTCCCGTGAGCTTCAACGGTTTCCACAAAGGCCGCGATAATGGCCAGTGCCGCAAGCGCTGCCGCACCAATTGCAAAGCCTTTCCCGATAGCGGCTGTGGTGTTACCCACCTCATCCAAACCGTCGGTGATAGCACGAGTCTCTTCACCCAGGCCCGCCATTTCAGCGATACCACCGGCGTTGTCCGCAACCGGACCGTAGGCATCAATTGCCATCGTGATTCCCACCGTGGACAACATGCCGACTGCGGCAATACCTACACCGTAAAGGCCCGCAAGCTCTGTTGAGACAAAGATGATAGCTGCAATGCTCAATACAGGCAGCACAACGGATTGCATTCCCACCGCCAGGCCAGTAATCATTACCGTAGCGGGACCCGTCTCACCAGATTTGGCGATATTGACGACCGGGGTGGAGCCGGTGTAGTACTCGGTAATCAAGCCGATCGCAACACCACCAACAGCACCTGAGATAACAGCCAGCCAAATATTGATATCCAGCTCCAGAGCTTGTATCAAGAAGTAGGCCATCGCGGCAAAAATAACCGGCGCCAACAAGGTACCCGCACGCAATGCTGCTTCAGGAGCCGACGATGATCGCGCTCGCACAATCATAATTCCAGCCATAGAGGCCAATAATCCAATACTCGCAAGGGCCAGTGGCAAAAACATCATTGCACTTTTAACTTCCGCGGTGATCGCCATGGTCGAGGCAATGGCAACAGAGGCAATCATTGATCCACAATAGGATTCAAAAATATCGGAACCCATACCGGCAATATCGCCCACGTTGTCGCCGACGTTATCGGCAATAACACCGGGGTTACGGGGATCATCCTCCGGGATGCCCGCTTCGATTTTACCCACCAGGTCAGCACCTACGTCAGCACTTTTGGTAAAAATTCCGCCGCCGACCCGGGAAAACAATGCCACGACTGAACCACCCATACCAAAACCATGAATGGCGTGCGCTGTATCTGGATCACCACCGAAGAAGTAATAGAGACTACCCAAGCCAATCAATCCCAGCGACGCCACCAGCAAACCCATAATAGAGCCACCGTAGAACGATACCGCCAGTGCAGTAGGCGCACCATGTTCGTGCGCAGCAATGGTCGTGCGGACATTGGCTTTAGTCGCCGCGAACATGCCGAGGTAACCAGCAGTGGCAGATGAAAGAGCACCTGCGGTGAAAGACAGCGCTGTGTTCATACCCAACGATAGGTATACAAGCACCAGAAGCACAGCGGAAAAAATGGCCAGCATTTTATATTCGCGATGCATGAACACCATCGCCCCCAGGTGTATCTGGTCGGCGATTTTTTTGATCACGCCTTCACCACCAGGGTAACGCGTCATGACGGTGTAAATGAAAAAAGCTACAACAAGACCTGCCACACCGAAAAGCGGTGGCAGAATAAGATATTCAGACATATAACTCCCCATCTGTTTAAATCAAGCCGACCAAGCCTGGGGAACTGCCATGAAATAGGATCCATGGACTATGGAAACTCGCTCCTTCAGATCAGTCGAACAGCTATTATTATCAAACTCAACAGCCCAGGGGCTGCCTCGATTGTCCGATCTACTTTGGATACAACCGCAGCAGTCTATCAATAAAGAAAGGTAAAGCGAACCGTTCTAGGGAAGATTCCCTCGATGGATCAGGCGGACCCACTCACTTGGGAAGGTGCGGGACACCATCCCGGAGCCACGGCGACATAACGCTGGAAGAGCTCCGTGAATTGCTCATCCACAGCGTCCCACAACTGTATCTTCGCTGGCTTTAAAGCCGACAGCAAAACGTCGCTAGTGCAAATGTGCTCGCACGCCGTCGAAAGTGGCGCGTAGCTCAAATGCCATCGCTCAGGCGCAACTCCGCCGCTATCGGTGTGATAGGGACGGAAAAACCCATAGGACTGGTCGGCAGCCATGCGCTGGTCTAACCAGGTGTGAAGTGGGTCAAAGATACCATCGGGGCCAACCTCTTGCGGACTTAGCTGCAGTTGATATCCCTGGGGCATGGCACTGGCGTCAAAGATATCCAGATCAGTGCCCCAATGATGCCGAGAAGTACCCGGCAAAGCGGAAAATCGCATAATGGCATGCACTGCCTCTTTATCAGTCAAACTGGACAGATCAATGGGTGTACCGTGGTCATCGTGCACCACTCTGTCGCCGACAGCTTTTTCGTTCCATAACAGGCACTGGCGTGCGAAGGAGCGAAAACTGCTGGCAATCTGCAAATCGAAACCGGCACGACGCGCATCGGCGCACAAATACTCAAAAGCCTGGACCACGCTGCCCTGTAAGCGATGCCCACTGGACATCGAGGTCAGATGTGATTCGTCCTGACCGGTCAGTTGCGCAACTGTCAATGTTGAGGGCAAGGGGTCTACTTACCTCCTTATCGCTATTGGGTGTACAGAACCGACAACCGGCTTGACCCGTTGTCAGTATTCCGGAAAATACCGGGCGACTTCACTATCCCACCTTTAACACCGGAGAATCAACACCGCATGAGCCGAATCGGAAACATCGAGGATTTCACCGACAACAGCACAACCAGCTTACAAGTCGATTACCTGATGCTGCTTCTATATAGAACAGGAGACTCAATCTACCTCTACGAAAACAACTGCCCTCATGCACAGGATACCCTGGATCCCCTGGGTGGATCGGTCATCAGTTCTGACGGACTACTCTTACACTGCCAACGGCACGGCGCGGAATTTCTGAGCCACAGTGGCGAGTGCGTGTCCGGGCCCTGTCTCGGGGATAGCCTGAACGCGATACCATTTACCCTCAGCAATGGAGATATCTACCTCGACTAGGACGACCCCGGATCAACGGAAAATGGCAGGGAATGGGACAAGCTGACGCCCGCCGGAGAGACATCCGCCTTCCATGCCATCACTTCAACACCTGCCTCAACAGCCTCAAGTAAGGCTTCGCGGTAGGCAGGATCGATATCCCCGGCGGCACACACGGACTCAACCCCAGCGTGAAACACACAAAAAAGCATAATGCTGCGGGTTCGACCATCGAGTACGGCCTGTAGTTCACGCAGATGTTTTCGGCCACGTTCGCTCACCGCATCGGGGAACGCACCTACGCCATCCTCCCGGCACAAGGTTACCGACTTCACTTCAATAAATACCTGGCCATCGTCGCCCTCAAGGAGAAAATCGGCTCGACTGCCCTCACCGTATTTAACTTCCGCACGCACTGTCGGATAGCGTTCAAAACCGGGGATGAGTCCAGATGTAAGCGCTTCCCCCACCACCTGATTAGCCAGCACAGATCTGATACACGCCATGCCAGCTTCAGTCTCGACCAGCTCCCAGGTATGGGGGTATTTTCGCGTCTTAGAGTCGCTGCGCGACAACCATACTCGCGAGCCGGGAACGTTGCACCCGGTCATCGCTCCCGTGTTAGGACAGTGAACAGTGACTGTTTCGCCGTCTGGAAGCTCTACATCGGCCAAAAAGCGTTTGTAACGGCGCAGCAAAATCCCCTCCTGTAGATCCTGAAAATTCATCCTAGCTCAATACCCGCGACAAGCGAGCGACCGCTTCTTCCAGGCGATCCATTCCCGTTGTGTAGGAAAACCGGACGTGCTCACTGGAGCGGTTACTGCCAAAATCCAGACCCGGTGTCAGCGCTATTCCGTTGTTTTCCAGCAGATTCAGGCAAAAGCGCTGACTGTCATCGGTAAAACGGCTGGCATTTGCATAGATATAGAAGGCACCCTCAGGTTTACAGGGAACACCGAACCCCAGTTGTTCCAGCGCCGGTGCCAAAAAATCTCGACGCTGACGAAATATCTCCCTTCGCTCATTCAAAATCTCCCGAGTGGCTGGTTCAAAGCCGGCCAAAGCAGCGTACTGCGCCATTGTCGACATGGAGATAAACAGATTTTGCGCCAGTTTCTCCATCTCGAGCACTGCCGCTTCGGGAGCCACCAGCCATCCCAAGCGCCAACCTGTCATACCGAAGTACTTCGAAAAACTGTTGATCACGAAGGCGTCTGGGTCAATTTCCAATATTGACGGTGCTGGGCAGTCGTAGCAGAGGCCATGGTAGATCTCATCGACCAGCAAATGTCCCCCGCGTTGTTTAACCACTTTTGACAGTGCAACGAGCTCCGATCGGTCCAATGCAGTACCGGTGGGATTTGCGGGCGAGGCAACCAGGGCACCAATGGTGTTGCTCTGCCAATGGGTTTCAACCAGATCTGCCGTCAACTGATAACGTGTATCAACTCCCACAGGAACAAGCTGACCGCGACCCTCAACCAACCTCAAAAATTGTCGATTGCAGGGATATCCAGGATCCGCCATCAACATGCCATCACCGGGATTGACCAGCAGTGCACTCAGCAGCAACAGTGCGCCTGAGGCGCCCGGCGTGATCATGATGCGCTCGGGAGGAACGTCCAAACCATAGTCATCGCGGTAGTACTGCGACAAAGCCTCGCGCAACTGCGGTATCCCGGCAGCCTGCGAATAGGCCGTCGCACCTGAAGCTAACGCCGCCCGCCCAGCCTCAATAATAGGCTGGGCTGTCGCGAAATCGGGTTCACCAGCAGCCAGATGCACAATATCGCGACCCTGAGCTGCCAAGGTGGTCGCTCTGGACAACACTTCCACAACGCGAAAGGGTTCAATATCGGCAACACGATCTGCAAAACCTCTTCGCAACGGGCCCTTGCCCATACTATTCTCCCTGTTATTCGAGCGCGTCATTCTAGCAACTGGCGCGTGCGTATGTCAGATCTACGCTGGGATAGGAAGCGATCACAGCCGAACAAACCGACACAAAAACTACCATTAATAGTGGAACCCCCGCGGGATATCTGGTAGTTTCTCCGCCCTCGAGTTTGGGTGCCTTTAGAAGGGTCCCGGACATTCTGCGAGTATTGCGAAATCATCATCACGTATGGGAATCAAGCCATGCCAAAAGCAGCCAAAAAAGCAGCCAAAAAGGTAGTAAGCACCGAGTTCAAAAATTTCGAGCCGTACAAAGTTAAGCGCGGCGAAGAGTACATGAACGAGGCACAACGCAAGCATTTCGAAAAAATTCTCCAGGACTGGAAAGCTCAGCTCATGGAAGAAGTCGATCGCACCGTAAGCCATATGAAAGATGAGGCGGCGAATTTTCCCGACCCCGCTGATCGGGCCACTCAGGAAGAAGAGTTTAGCCTGGAGCTACGTACCCGCGATCGCGAGCGCAAGCTGATCAAGAAAATCGACAGCATGATGGATCGTATCGAACAGGACGACTACGGTTTTTGCGACGCCTGCGGCGTAGACATTGGCATTAAGCGCCTGGAAGCCCGACCCACCGCCACCCTTTGTATAGACTGCAAAACCCTTGACGAAATCAAGGAAAAGCAGGTACTGGGCTAAACGAAACGCCATCAATGAGCCGGTAGCTCTATGAGTACCACCTACCGAGGGCGTTTCGCGCCCTCACCCACCGGCCCTTTACACCTTGGATCTCTTATCGCAGCACTCTCATCTTACCTGGATGCCAAACACCACAATGGCCAATGGTTGGTCCGTATCGACGATCTAGATCCACCGCGCGAAGTGCCAGGCTCCGCTGAGAATATTTTGAACGCCCTGCAAACCCACGGATTACACTGGGATGAAGACCTTGTCTGGCAGAGCAAGCAATCTTCCTTCTATGAAACAGCACTGACCTCCCTCTCAGCACAGAACAAAACTTTCGCATGTGACTGCTCAAGGCAAAACTTGACCCCACTGGGTTGCTGCCAGAGTAACTGTGAACAAGAGCAACAGCGCGTGACTAAACCCGCAGCTACACGCATAGCTGTGCCCCGAGGTAGCCAACTGTCCTTCGATGATGCATTACAGGGCCCACAAAGCTCTGCAGCGCTGGAACAGCAGCTGAGCGATTTCGTGATAAAGCGCAAAGACGATTTTTACGCCTACCAACTGGCCGTGGTGGTTGACGATGCAAAAAGTGAAATAAACCATATCGTCCGGGGGGCTGATTTAATGGATTCCACACCGCGGCAAATCTTCTTGCAGCAAGCACTGGAGCTCCCCACCCCGAATTACGCACACCTGCCCGTCATTACCAATCCGCAAGGGCAAAAATTCAGCAAACAAAATCATGCGCCGGCACTTATCGATGGCGAAGCGACACAAAATCTGCGCCGGGCGCTGTCATTCTTGGGACAAACGCAACCGCCCGGGAATCTGGATAGTCCTGGGGCTATTCTCGCATTTGCGCGGCAAACATGGTCTATGCAACGGGTACCAAAGCAGCTCGCAATCGCCGCCATTTGAGACTCCCTGGACCTTAAAGCTTTACCGGCTCAGAACGCTTAAGTAGTATCAAGCGGTCAGTTCAAACGGAATCCAGTACCCATGTATATTAATAAGGCGCTGCTGTTAATGATCGGTGTCGCTTTTATTTTCTACCCGTCTTTTGAAGCATGGCTACTGGAGGGCAGCAGCAACTGGCACCGCCCCTATCAGTTGTGGCTGCTGGTTATCATCGCCGCGTATTGGAACCAGCGCTCCCGTGATACCGATGAGCTATAGCCTCCCGCAAATATTGTTGTTCATTGTGGCCTACCTCAGCGGCCTGTTCGCCGTGGCCCACGTGGCAGACCGCGGTATTCTAAGTGAAAAAATTACTCGGCACCCCGCAGTCTACGTGCTCTCCCTGGGGGTTTTTGCGGGGGCAATGGCCAGCAACGGCACGCTCGAGCTCGCCTACCGCTATGGTTACAGCTTCATGCTGTATTACCTGGGCATCGTTTTGATGTTCGTCATGGGCACCGTGCTAATGATGCCTCTGTTGAAATTGTGCAGGGTTTACCAATTAAGCTCCCTGGCCGATGTTCTCACCTTCCGGTTTCGCTCCCAGTGGGTAGGCGTCGCCATTACGGTGGCCATGTGTATCACCCTCTTGCCGCTGTTGGCTCTGCAAATTCAAGCGGTCGCCGACAGCATTCATATTCTGGCAGGCGATCATCTCTACCTGCTTTCGGGAGCTGCAAGGCAGGACGGTCTCGCTTTCGTGTTCTGCATTATCATCACGGTATTCGCCATATTATTCGGCACGCGGCACGTTTCCTCGCAACGCCGAAATGACGGCCTGGTGGCGGCTATCGCCTTCGAATCCCTGGTGAAGCTCGTCGCGCTTTTCGTTTTGTTTCTAACGGCCATTTACGGTGTTTTTGGCAGCTTCTCGGACCTGGAAATCTGGCTGGCTGATAACCCGGTTATCAGCGGTGTACTCGATCACCGAATGGAGGGCGACTCAGCCAGAACGCTACTACTGATTTTCTTCGCCGGCGCAGTTTGCATGCCGCATATTTTTCACATGGCCTTCGCAGAAAACACCGAGAGCCGAGACTTGAAATCTGCCACCTGGGGGCTGCCGCTGTACATGCTGCTGCTAAGCCTGCCCGTGTTACCGCTCACCTGGGCTGGAATCAAACTGGGACACAATTTTCCCATTGAGTACACCGGACTGGCAATCGGACTTGTTCTGGAATCAACCAGTGTCAGCGTGATCGCGTTTGTCGCCGGATTATCCGCCGCCAGCGCCACTATCATTGTCACCACATTGGCGCTGGCAAATATGTGCTTGAACCACCTGATTCTGCCCACTGGCGTTCTTCAGGTGGATGGAGAAGAAAGTATTTACGCACAGCTTAAATGGTTGCGTCGGCTTTTGATTACCCTCCTGATACTGGCCGGCTACATTTTCTTCAATATAATCAGCGGCAGAGAGACGCTCACCCAACTCGCGCTCGTTGCTTTTGCGGGTACCTTGCAATTCCTGCCCGGTATCATCGCCACCTTGTATTGGTCGGGCGCCAATCGCAAGGGTTTAATTTCGGGATTGTCGGCGGGTTTGATCACCTGGTTTTTTACTCTGCTGCTACCCATCGTCAGCGACTTTGAACCTTTGTTTCTCAGCGTTCTCAACGCCAGTGATGATGCCTGGGCCACAGCTGCACTCTTGGCGCTGCTATTGAACACGGTACTTTTCATTATCGTGTCACTGGCAACAAAGACCAGTGCAGAGGAAGAGGTCGCCGCAGAGATTTGCTCCATGGACGATCTCACCCGGCCCACCCGTCAAACTCTGGTACTGCAAAGTTCAGCCGAATTCGTGCGCAATTTAACTTCAGCATTGGGCGAGAATACTGCTTTGGAGGAAGTGAACCGAGCGCTTAGAGAACTACAATTTGATGAGACAGAATCAAGACCCTATGCGCTGAGGCGACTGCGGGGACGCGTCGAAGCCAATCTTTCAGGGCTACTGGGCCCTTCGGTTGCGCACAGTATTATCGATCGATGCATACCCTTTCAACCCGGCCTTCAGTCCGATGCCGAGGACATCAACCTTATTGAGCGAAATCTGGACCGGGCGCAAATCAATTTTACCGGCATGGCTGCGGACTTGGACAACTTGCGCCGACACTACCGGGAAACCCTGGACAACTTACCGATCGGAGTTTGCTCCATTAGCAGCGATGGCGAGCTGTTAATCTGGAACCGGTCGATGGAACAAACCACTGGAATCTCTGCGAGCGACGTGCTCGGCTCATTGCTGGATTCCCTGGGCGATCCCTGGCGGGAAATTCTGGGCGACTTTGTGTTGGGCAACGCCGCCACCGTATTGAAACAAGAAGTGCAAACACAAGATAGCGGTTCTCACTGGATCAGCTTGCACAAGGCATCTATCGACATCACTACGCCAGACAGCAACGATCGAGTGATTCTGGTCGAGGACATTACCGACTATGAACTGATGGAACGCGAGCTTTTGCACAGCGAGCGACTGGCGTCGATCGGCCAACTCGCTGCTGGCGTCGCCCACGAAATCGGCAACCCCGTCACGGGCATTGCCTGCCTGGCCCAAAATCTGGAGTACGAAACCGACGCTGAGGAAATCCGCACCAGTGCGAGAGAAATTCTCAAACAAACCGACCGGGTAACACGTATTGTTGAATCCCTGGTCAACTTTTCTCATGTGGGATCGCGCACCGGGGAAGTAAAACTCACACCCTCCAACCTGGCCGATTGTGTCGACGAAGCTGTTCACCTGCTCGAACTGGATCACGAGGCAAAGCCAGTCCGCTTTGAGAACGCGACAGACCGCGAATTGGTCGTACTGGCCGACAGCCAACGGCTCCTACAGGTATTTATCAACTTGTTGGGAAATTCCCGGGACGCCTGCGATCCAGACGGACTTATCTCGATTGAAGCGAAGCAGCTTGCGGACTGGGTCACGATCGATGTGACCGACAATGGCTGTGGAATACCCGCAGATCATCACGCCCAGGTATTCGATCCATTTTACACGACGAAAGATCCAGGCGAAGGCACTGGTCTGGGTCTGGCACTGGTCTACACCATTATGGAGGACATGGGAGGAAACGTTCAGTTGGAAAGTCCCATTCATGACAGCGTCAGCCAACCAGGCACTCGCGTTACCCTGGAGTTACCCTTGGGAAGCTATGGATTAGAGTTCGAGCTTTAGGCATTTTGGTAACAAACCCGTCCCTGGACCGCTGGAAAATTGACACTGGTAGTAGTATGTTGTGTCAGTTGTACCCAATCGGTAACACTGAGGAACCACCCTTAAAATGAAGCAGATTCTGATTGTTGAAGATGAATCGGTTATCCGGACCGCGCTGCGGCGCTTGCTGGAACGCAACGAATATCTCATCAGCGAGGCCGGCTCCGTGCAGGAAGCAGAGTCCAATTTCACACTGACGGACTTTGATTTAGTCATCAGCGATCTGCGCCTACCCGGCGCACCTGGCACCGATCTCATCCAAAAAGCCGGCGATGTTCCAGTGCTGATTATGACCAGCTACGCCAGCCTGAGATCCGCAGTTGATTCGATGAGAATGGGCGCCGTTGACTATATTGCCAAACCCTTCGATCACGGTGACATGATATCTGCCGTAGCGCGCATCATTGCCGACCACCCCACGGCGCGATCCGAGGGAGAGAAGGAAACCAGCACACCAGCCGTCACCAATAATCGGGTGACGGGTATCATCGGCAACTGCCCGGCGATGCACACCCTCTACGATCACATTGAAAAAGTTGCTCCGACCGATGCCACAGTGCTGGTATTGGGAGAAACCGGAACGGGTAAAGAATTGGTGGCCCGAAGCGTACACGAACACAGTCGTCGCTCGGATAAGACCATCATTTCGGTAAACTGCGCAGCCATTCCCGATACCCTTATCGAGTCTGAACTTTTCGGTTACGAAAAAGGCGCTTTTACAGGCGCCAATGCCAGCAGAATGGGGCTTATAGAAGCGGCCGATGGCGGCACACTATTCCTGGATGAGATCGGCGAACTGCCTATGGAAGCACAGGCAAGACTATTGCGCTTTATACAGGAAGGCGAAATCCGCCGCATTGGCTCCGTCCATTCCCGGAAGGTTAATGTGCGATTGATCTGTGCAACACACCGCAATTTGAAGTCGCTGTCCGCTGAGGGACAGTTCCGGCAAGATCTCTACTACCGTATCAATGTTTTGCGCCTATCGCTGCCACCTTTGCGCGAACGCGGCAAAGATATTTTGCAGCTGGCCGAGCGCTTATTACAGCAACAAACAGAACGCCTCGGCAGGGGAAAGAAGTATCTCTCACCCAAAGCTATTCAGGCTATTACTACCTATCAATGGCCCGGGAATGTGAGAGAGCTTGATCACGCCATTGAGAGAGCGGTAATTCTCACCGATGGCGAAGAAATTGATAATGAATCCCTGGGTATCGATCTCGAATTGGTCAACATAAGCAGGATTCGAGGCCAGAGCATCGAAACAGCCTCAACCACTCGCGCCATGTCGACTGATCCCAATGAAGACCTTTCCCTGGAGGACTACTTTCAACGCTTCGTCCTGGAACACCAGGATTCAATGAGCGAAACAGAATTGGCCCAAAAGCTCGGTGTGAGCCGCAAATGCCTATGGGAAAGACGGCAACGATTTGGAATACCTCGACAAAAAAATGGCTCCGTAGGCCGCAGCCGTAAGGTCGAAAGTACGGACAAAGAGCCGCAAACAAATGTTACCGGAAGCTAACTAACGAACAAATGTGGAGTATATCGGTAACAAAGACTGGACAAAGTCATGTAACCTCCGAAAAGGATTATATGATAACTCTCTGTTTTAATTGAATTTATCAAAAATTGGCACAGGTCATGCATTTCTACACGCAGCAACAAAAATAAAAATAACATATTGCTGTAATAATAATAACAAGCACGACTGTGGACCTGGATGGGGAAGAATCTTTCCCCCTCAATTTCAACCACCTTATTTGATTGGCCACGCGTTGCGGCTACACCTGTTTTGGGATTTCGTTTAGACGACTTCTAGGGTGGATGACAGGCAATGTTGTGTTTTGGCTATATCACATAGCGGGTCAAGGAGAACTCTGATTGGAGTACTCCCAGACCATTAGATAAGCCTATGTTGTTATAAAAGCCAATAATAATAACGAAAACCTAGAAATAAGAATAAGACTCTACAAAGAGACCTGGATGGGGAAAACAGATGTTTTCCCTGTCATCATTCCAAGCTTTTCAAACACTCCCATCCAGCCCAATTCTAGCTTAAACACGCCACTGTGTTAGACTGCCACGCACTCCTAATACGGTAACAGGCACACTTCGGCTTGAACGTCATCCCCAGGGATCAGCATTGCATTTCCCGCAAAGATATCAGTGACAGCGCTTTAAAAGTCATGTCGCGGTTACGCAGCCAAGGCTTTCAAGCCTATCTGGTGGGCGGTGCCGTTCGAGATTTGCTGCTTAAAGGAAATCCAAAAGATTTTGACGTTGCGACCGATGCTACACCTGAGGCCGTTCACGATCTGTTTCGCAATTCGCGCATAATAGGTCGGCGTTTCCGAATTGTTCACGTCCGCTTCGGACGAGAAATAATTGAAGTCACCACCTTCCGAGGCCACCACGAGAACGGTGATGAAAACAACACCAGCTCCGGTGGGAATCACTCGCGCCAGTCCGATAGTGGCATGCTATTGCGCGACAATGTTTACGGCACTTTGGAAGAGGATGCCGCGAGACGAGATCTCACTGTAAACGCTCTGTATTACGACTCAGGTAAGTTTGAGGTGTTTGACCACACCAATGGCATTGAAGACCTCAACAATCGCACCATTTGTATTATCGGTGACCCGGCGACGCGCTACCGAGAAGATCCTGTAAGGATGTTGCGCGTCCTGCGCTTCGCGGCCAAGCTGGATTTCGATATCGAAACCAACACCGCTAACGCGATTGACGAGTGCTCTCACCTGCTTGGTAATATTCCATCGGCACGCCTGTTTGATGAATTTTTGAAATTGTTTCTATCGGGTTATGCCGCAGCAACTTTAGACAAGCTGTTGGAGTTCGGTTTGTTCGAGTCACTCTTTCCAGACAGCGATAGCTGCCTGGGTGATGACGAACTTGCGTTGCCGTTATTGAAATCGGCAATGCAAAATACAGACGCAAGAATTGCACAGGGAAAACCTGTGACCCCAGCGTTTATTCTCGCTGCTATTTTGTGGCCCGACGTTTCCCGACTGGTAAAACAGATGCGAGATCGTGGAGATGCACCGATGGTGGCCATGCATAGCGCTGGCCAACAAGCAGTTTCCAGTGCCGTGAAAGTTATTTCAATTCCCAAACGGTTCACCCAACCCATGCGCGAAATCTGGGAATTTCAGTTGCGCCTGGAACGCAAGCAAGGTCGTAAGGCTGCGGAACTTGTGGATCACCGAAGGTTTCGCGCCGCCTATGATTTTTTATTGCTGCGGGAACAGGCGGGAGAAACCACAGGAGATTTAGGCCAGTGGTGGACACATTTTCAGACCTTGAGTTTTGATGATCGATTGAAAGAGGCAGGAAAACAAAACCATTCTTCTCGCAAGAGACCTCGCAAAAAGCCAGCACCTTCCAATTCATGAGCACTGCCTATATCGCCCTGGGAAGCAATCTGGAAAACCCCGCCAAACAGCTGCAAGACGCGATAAATGCGATAGCTCAATGGGAACATTCTTCAATTGAGGCAATATCGAAAGTTTATTCAAGTAGCGCTGTCGGACCGGGAAATCAGCCCGACTATCTGAATGCCGTCGCCAAAATCACCACGCGACTTTCTCCTTCGGCCTTACTCGAACATCTCCAGATGCAAGAAACAGCGCAAGGCCGAATTCGCACAGAGCACTGGGGGCCCAGAACACTGGATCTCGATATCCTGCTGTTCGATAACTTACAGATTTCGACTCAGAGCCTTGAAATACCGCATCCGGCCATGAAGGAGCGCAACTTTGTACTCTATCCACTGGCGGACATAGTCAAATCGGATATGATGCTGCCATGCGGATCAGATCTTGGTACATTGCTACAACACACTGCTCAAAATGATCTAGCGTGCAGTGACATTTCGCTCAACTATAATTTTAAATCGGAATAGGGAGCCCGGCCCTGATGCGGGATAACTTGGCCATCAATATAGACCTCAGAGGCAGAACCCCACCTCCGTTTATTGCCATCGAAGGTCCCATTGGCGTTGGGAAAACTGTGCTCGCGAAACGACTCGCCGCCAGTTTCAATTACCAAACCTTGTTGGAAGACGCCGAAGACAATCCGTTTCTTGAAAAGTTTTATCGCAATCGCAAGCAGGCCGCCCTCGCAACGCAGCTATTCTTCCTGTTTCAGCGCGCGCAGAAAATTCAGGATATGCGTCAGGCCGATATCTTCGAACCCGTGCGTGTTTCCGATTTTTTAATCGAGAAAGACCCCCTCTTCGCCCGCATCAATCTGGAGCGAGAAGAATACTTACTGTATGAAAAAGTGTTTCAGCAGTTGACTATCGATGCGCCAAAACCGGACCTGGTAATCTACCTTCAAGCGTCTACCGACGTTCTTCTTTCGAGGATAGATCGCAGAGGATTGGCCCATGAACAAGGCATTGATAGAGAGTATTTGGAGAAATTGAACGAAGTGTACAGTGAGTTCTTTCTGTATTACGATGGCGCTCCTCTGCTCATTGTGAACGCCAGTGAAATAGATTTGGTTAACGGCGAGTCAGACTACACTCACCTGGTTGACTATTTGCTCGATATCCGCAGCGGTCGCCATTACTTCAATCCCACCTTCTTTGGATAGTTGCAGCTATGGGTAAAGTCACAATCAGCACCCTGCAAAAAATGAAATCTGAAAAGGAAAAGTTCGTCTGCATTACCGCGTACGACGCAACTTTTGCGCGCGTCATCGGCGAGGCCGGAGCAGAAACAATACTGGTTGGCGACTCACTGGGAATGGTCCTGCAAGGCCACGACAGCACAATCCCGGTAAGCATCGAAGATATGGCTTATCACACTGCTTGCGTTGTGCGAGGCAACCCTAGCTCCCTCGTCATTGCCGACATGCCGTTCATGACCTATGCCACTCCTGAAGACGCCTTGGTCAATGCGACGTTGCTGATGCAAGCGGGAGCGCAGATGGTAAAACTTGAAGGCGGAACCTGGTTAAGTGACACAATAACCATGCTAGTGGAACGGGGAATTCCGGTCTGCGCACACTTGGGCTTAACCCCTCAGTCAGTTCACGCTTTTGGCGGTTTTAAGGTTCAAGGTAGAACACCCAAGGAAGCTAAATCCATCCTCGCGGACGCGGTAGAAATAAAAGACGCAGGCGCAAGCCTACTCGTATTGGAGTGCATTCCTTCGCATTTGGGCACGGATATCTCTGAAAAGCTGGATATTCCAGTAATAGGAATTGGTGCCGGAGCGGGCACAGATGGCCAGGTGCTAGTGATGCATGATTTGCTGGGGTTATCGGAGCACACCGCCCGTTTTGTACAAAACTTCATGGAAGGTCAAAGCACGATTCAGGGAGGCCTGAAGGCTTTTGTGCAGGCTGTTAAAGATGGCGAGTATCCGAAGGAAGAGCACAGCTACCAATAGCTCTGGCGTCACTCCGTTGGCGACTAGAGGTTGTTTTAAAATTCCGCCTAATAGTAAGCACTTACTTTCGAAACAGCCCATATGTTACTTATTTAGTGGGTATTTTGATTCCTTTGGTAACAAAATAATGTCCATTTCCCGCTGAAACCCGTTGATTGGGGTATTCGCCTTGGGGCATACTGCCCACCGCAACGGCGTTACTGTTAGCGCTGGCGCGATAAGCAACTAGTGTCCATACTGGTTTAGCATCACCCATTCCGCACAACGGGAAGGTCGATATGCGAACTTACGCAAACAACGCACACTTACAATCCGCCATTCGCACCTTGCGTCAAAGCGGACAGTCCATTGCATTTGTCCCAACCATGGGCAATCTGCATGAAGGTCACCTGAAGTTAGTTCGTAAAGCGGCAACACTCTGCGATGTCGTCGTGGTGAGTATTTTCGTCAATCCCCTGCAATTCGGAGCCAATGAAGACTTGGATTCCTACCCTCGGACTATGGCGTCCGACAAAGAGAAACTGTTCAGTGAAGGCGTACAGGTTTTATACGCGCCGGGCGTCGAAGAAATCTACCCCGAAGGTATGGCGGCCCAGACCCAAGTCCAGGTACCGGAGCTGGCAGATACCTTATGTGGCAGCAACCGACCCGGCCATTTCAATGGCGTCACCACGGTCGTCACAAAGCTGTTTAACATCGTACAGCCGGATGTTGCCGTGTTTGGGGAAAAGGACTTTCAGCAATTGTCCATTATTCGCAAGATGGTCGCCGATCTGTGCATGCCGATCGAAATTAAGGGTGTCGCTACATCAAGAGATGAAGACGGCTTGGCTCGCAGTTCGCGCAATGGCTTTTTAAACGCTGAGCAGCGCTCCATCGCCCCGATTATTCACCAGACCTTGATGACCTGCAGGGAAGCGATAGCGTGTGGCTTCGATAACTTTCTACAGTTGGAATCTCACGCCCGCATGAAATTACTGCAGGCAGGATTTGAACCGGACTACTTCGCAATTCGCGACGCCAAAACGCTCAGGGCGGTTACCGAAGATACGGAGGAAGTTGCGATCCTTGCCGCAGCGAAATTGGGCACCACTCGGCTGATCGACAATGTCAGGTTAAGCGTCAACCCGGTTTCAGACTGGGGCATGCTGGCAACGCAGTAAACCCTCCGGCGACACCCCCTCGAGTATTGATATTTTGCTTATGAGTGCAGCCGCAGTATCATCCTAGATTGTTGAATTTCATACCGGACTCACCACCATGTCAGACTTCCCGACCCACCCAGTTCCTGAAAATTTTCAGGACGCTCATATTGATCCAGTGCACTACAAAACCATGTACCAGCGTTCGATTGATGATCCCGAGGGGTTTTGGGGCGATATGGCCAAGGAGTTCTTAAGCTGGGATCAACCATGGAATAAAGTGGTTTCCGCCGATTTCTCCACTGGCGATGCACAGTGGTTCGCCGGCGGAAAGCTCAACGTAAGCTACAACTGCATTGATAGACATCTGCCGGAGCGCGCCGAGCAAACCGCGCTAATTTGGGAAGGTGACGACCCCGCAGAGAGCAAACACATCAGTTATGCTCAACTAAAGGAACAGGTCTGTAAGCTAGCCAATGCACTCAAAGCCCGAGGCGTCAGCAAAGGTGATAGAGTTTGTCTCTACATGCCGATGATTCCCGAGGCGGTGTACGCTATGTTGGCGTGCACACGAATTGGGGCCGTTCATTCTGTCGTATTTGGAGGTTTTTCCCCGGACGCATTAAAAGACAGAATATTGGATTCAGATTGCCAGGTGCTCATTACCGCCGACGAAGGGGTTCGCAGCGGTAAATCTATTCCTCTTAAGGTAAACGCGGACAAGGCTCTGGCCTCGTGCCCTAACGTACATACCTGCCTGGTAGTGGAACGTACATCTGCACAACTTGATGACTGGCGCCAAGGGCGCGACGTCTGGTACCACGAGCTTACTGAGGCCGCTGATAGCGAATGCATCCCGGAATCGATGGACGCGGAAGACCCTCTTTTCATCCTCTATACCTCCGGGTCAACGGGTAAGCCCAAGGGTGTTTTGCATACAACGGGCGGCTATCTACTTCAGGCCGCCATGACCTTCAAATACACCTTCGATTATCGAGAAGGTGAAGTGTACTGGTGCACCGCTGATGTTGGGTGGGTGACAGGTCATACGTATATTGTGTACGGCCCGCTGTGCAATGGCGCTATTTCTCTTGTGTTTGAAGGTGTACCCACCTATCCCGATGCTGGCCGCTGTTGGGAAGTTGTTGACAAGCATCAGGTCAACACATTCTACACAGCGCCCACGGCGATTCGCGCCTTGCAAGCAGTAGGCGATGAGCCGGTAAAACGCAGCTCTCGCGCCAGTCTGCGCTTGCTGGGGTCAGTCGGCGAACCCATTAATCCGGAAGCCTGGGAGTGGTATCACACCGTAGTCGGCGATTCCCGGTGCCCGATTGTCGACACCTGGTGGCAAACCGAGACTGGCGCGCATATGATCACCCCTCTACCCGGAGCGACACCGCTAAAACCAGGCTCTGCTTCATTCCCTTTCTTTGGAGTTGACCTGGCACTACTGGGCGAAGATGGCAGCGAGATCGAAGGAGCAGGTGCGGGATATCTCGCGATTAAATCGTCCTGGCCCGCGCAGATTCGCTCGGTGTATGGCGATCACAAGCGGTTTACCGAAACCTACTTCAGTCACTATGACGGTTACTACTTTACCGGCGACGGCGCAAAACGCGACGAGGACGGTTACTACTGGATTACCGGACGGGTTGACGACGTGTTAAACGTGTCTGGCCACCGTATGGGTACCGCCGAAGTTGAGAGTGCGCTGGTACTTCACGACGATATCGCCGAAGCGGCAGTGGTAGGCTATCCACATGACATCAAAGGTCAGGGAATATACTGCTACGTGACTCCCATGAACGGCGTTGAGCCAAACGATGTCCTTCTTAAAGAGTTGATCGCAATTTGCGTGAAAGAAATTGGGCCCATCGCCAAGCCCGACATCATACAGTGGGCGCCCGCCCTGCCAAAAACCCGCTCTGGAAAAATCATGAGGCGTATATTACGCAAGATTGCTGAGAACGAACTGGAGTCTCTGGGAGATACCAGCACATTGGCAGACCCATCGGTGGTCGAAAACCTGGTCGCCAATCGGCAGCAATAACCAAACAAAAAAAAGCCCTATCTTCCGATAGGGCTCTTTTGGCTACTGAGAGTTACCTCTCAACCGTTCTTACGTCAGCTAATTTACTCGGCGGCTTCCTGAGCAGGAGCTTCTGCAGCTTCGTCTTCTAGCAACTCTTTAATAGAGAGCTTAATGCGACCACGTGCGTCGACGTCAAGGACCTTAACTCGGATTTCCTGGCCTTCGCTAAGGTGGTCGGTAACATTCTCAACACGCTCATTGGCGATCTGGGAAATGTGTACCAATCCATCTTTGCCCGGAAGTATATTCACGAATGCAGCGAAGTCGACAATACGTGCAACAGTGCCAGTATAAATCGCACCCACTTCCGCCTCAGCTGTGATTTCTTCAACCAAAGCCACTGCCTTATCGCGAGATGCCATGTCAGGCCCGAAGATGCGAACTGTTCCGTCGTCGTCGATATCGACAGTGGCTCCAGACTGCTCGGTAATGGAACGAATCATCGCTCCGCCCTTACCGATAATGTCGCGGATTTTGTCGGAATCAACTTTCAAGGTCATCATGCTGGGAGCATTTTCTGAAGTAATGGTACGCGGCGCGCCCAGAACTTGATTCATTTGACCAAGAATATGCAAACGTGCAGTCAGGGCCTGGCTCAGAGCCACTTCCATAATTTGCTCGTTGATACCCTCAATCTTGATATCCATTTGCAAGGCAGTGATGCCGTCAGCGGTACCGGCCACTTTAAAGTCCATGTCACCCAGGTGGTCTTCGTCGCCGAGGATGTCGGTGAGAACAGCAAACTGATTGCCATCTTTAACCAGACCCATCGCAATGCCCGCTACCGGAGCGCTTAGCGGCACGCCAGCGGCCATCATGGCCAATGAACCACCACAGACGGAAGCCATAGAGCTCGAACCGTTGGATTCTGTGATTTCGGATACAACACGAATGGTATAGGGAAAATCATCTTGATTGGGCAAAACAGCAGCCAGACCGCGACGTGCCAAACGACCGTGCCCTACTTCACGACGGTTGGTAAATCCAACACGGCCCGCTTCACCTACAGAATAAGGAGGGAAGTTGTAGTGCAACATGAATGGGTCGCGTCGCTCTCCTTCAAGAGCGTCGATGATTTGTGAATCACGTGTTGAACCCAGAGTAACTGCACAGATAGCCTGAGTTTCACCGCGAGTGAACAACGCCGAACCGTGAGCTTTCTTAAGAAGATCTACTTCACAGGCGATGGCGCGAACAGTTTGACCGTCGCGGCCGTCAATACGAGGCTCGCCCGCCAGAATGCGCTTTCGAACAATGCTCTTTTCAAGTGACTTGAAAACATCTTTGATTTCATCAGCAGAAGGGCCAGCTTCAACCGCCAATGCCTCAACACAGGCATTGCGAATTTCGCCAACACGCTCGTATCGAGCTGCCTTTTCAGTGATGCGATAGGCTTCACCCAGGTCAGCATGAACTTGCGCTTCAACAGCAGACATTAGCTCAGTGTTAGCAGGTTCACCTTCCCAGCTCCACGACGGCTTGCCGGCTTCTGCCGCCAACTCACGAATGGCTTGGATCACAACTTGCATTTCCTGATGGGCAAACAATACCGCGCCCAGCATTTGATCTTCAGACAGCTCTTCCGCTTCTGATTCAACCATTAGCACCGCATCTTCTGTGCCGGCCACAACCATGTTCAGCTTGCTGGTTTCCAACTGTGGATAAGTCGGGTTCAGAATGTAGCCTTCAGATTCGGTAAAGCCCACACGAGCGCCGCCGATAGGACCATTGAAAGGGCAACCCGATACGGCCAGAGCCGCTGAGGTACCAATCATGGCAACGATATCAGGATCGATGTGCTTGTCCGCAGACACAACAGTACAAATCACCTGAACTTCGTTCATGAAACCATCGGGAAACAGCGGGCGAATCGGACGATCTATAAGACGTGAGGTCAGAGTTTCTTTTTCGCTAGGACGTGCTTCGCGCTTAAAGAAACCACCTGGGATTTTACCGACTGCATAGGCTTTTTCAGTGTAGTGGACAGCCAGGGGAAAGAAATCTCGCCCTGGACGAGCCGTTTTTTCTGCGACCACGGTAGCAAGTACCGAGGTATTTTCGACGGTGACCAGAACCGCGCCGCTTGCCTGTCTGGCGATTCGACCGGTTTCCAGTGTGACTGTTTGGCCACCGTACTGGAACGTTTTAGTTACTGGATTCACAATTATTCTCCAATTTTTTATAGAGCTCTTGTATGGGAGTAACGAGGTGCACTTTTCATTTCTGTGCTGCCCTCGTTACAAGTTGTCGCTTATCGACGCAGACCTAATCGCTTGATCAGCTCGGCATATCGCGCGGTGTTTTTACGCTTCAGATAGTCCAGCAATTTACGGCGCTGGTTTACCATGCGGATCAAACCGCGGCGGGAGTGGTGATCGTGTTTGTGTGCCTGAAAATGTCCCTGTAGCTGTTCGATATTTGCTGTCAACAGCGCTACTTGAACTTCAGGTGAACCAGTGTCACCTTCACCGGTTTGGTAATCTTTTACGATTTCTGCTTTCTTTTCTGCATTTAAAGCCATTGTATCTTCCTCATTTAATCTGCGAGCGATGAACAACCATCATTTGGTCTATTCCATCGCATTTATAAAAGAGCCAGTCCGTGCAGATTAACAGACTGGTTCGCGTCACCCGTTGGTGACAATCAGTCGACGAGGCGCCACGCGCCCATCGTCCAATATTTCTCCTATGCCCAGAAACTCTCCGGTTTCCAAGGCGATGCGCACCATACCACTACCCGGCGCATTTGGCACCAACACAGGCTGCCCTTGTCTCATGTAAAAGCCACTGGATTCAGTAAGTGCAACTAAAGGGATCTCTCCCAAGGCTGCATCAGAAGGCAACAGCAAGGCATCCATTTCTGCCTCCAGGCCCTCGTCTTTCAAAGCTTCCAGTGCCGGCATCGATATACAATCATCGATTCCAAAGGGGCCTGATTGAGTGCGCCTAAGTGCTATCACATGCGCACCACACCCCAGCGCCTTACCTAAATCTTCTGCAATTGAGCGAACGTAAGTGCCCTTGCTACACCGTATCTCAACATCCACTTCGGGAAGGAGACCAGGCCGAAATGCCTTGAGCGCCAATCTGTGAATTGTCACTCGGCGAACCTTTCGCTCAACTTCCTTACCTTGCCTGGCCAACTTATATAACGGCTGACCCTCGTGCTTTATCGCCGAAAACATTGAGGGGATCTGCTCGATATCTCCTCTAAACGCCTCCAATGCCAATTCGACATTTTCTTTCGAAACACCGCTGGCATCTTGCTCTTCTAACAACTCACCTTCGGAATCACCCGAGGCGGTTGTCTTACCTAACAAAAATGTACTTTCGTAGGCTTTGTCCGCATCCAGTAAATACTGGGAAAACTTGGTTGCCTCTCCGAAGCATAACGGTAAGACACCGGTTGCCAATGGATCCAGGCTACCGGTGTGCCCCGCTTTGGCAGCGAAGTATAGCCGCTTGGCCTGTTGGAGCGCCCGGTTCGAGCTAACACCCAAGGGCTTGTCTAACAGTAAAATTCCATCCAGAGGTCGGCCGCGACCACGCCGCGCCACCTCAGCTAATCCTCTTGATTGGCATCGTCGGTTCGTAAACCCAAAGCTCGGTCTGCGTCAGCCGCTTTGCCTATCAAATCTTCCAAATACCTGCCGCGTCCCACACTGGTATCAAAATAAAATCGAAGTTGTGGCACGCTGCGCATTGCGCTGCTTCGGGACAATTGGGTGCGTAAAAAACCAGCGGCTTTATTTAGTACCGCAGTGGACTCCTCAACACCTTCTTCACTCTCCTTGGTATTCAACACCGTGTAATGCACTTTCGCATGACCCATATCGCGACTGACATCAACGCCAGTGACGCTCACCATGCCAACACGGGGGTCACGAATTTCTCGTTGAATCAATCCAGCCAATTCTCTTTGCAGATAATCAGCGACCCGTTGGGTCCGGCTATATTCCTTTGCCATACCAGGTTTCGCCTACAAAGAGCGGGCGATCTCCTTCACTTCAAACACTTCTATGGAATCGCCTACTTTGACATCGGTATAGTTTTTAACGCCGATACCACACTCGGTTCCATTGCGTACTTCGTTTGCATCGTCCTTAAAGCGGCGCAGCGATTCCAGTTCACCTTCATAAATCACCACGTTATCGCGTAACACGCGAATCGGTTTAGATCTAAATACAGTTCCTTCGATCACCATGCAACCTGCAATGAGACCAAACTTCGGCGAACTGAACACGTCGCGAACCTCGGCAATACCAACAATCTCCTCGCGCAGCTCTGGTGCCAACATACCTGAAAGCGCATCACGAACATCGTCGATCAGATCGTAGATCACTTTGTAGTAGCGTAAATCAACGCCTTCTTCGTCGACCAGCTTACGCGCAGCATTGTCGGCCCGAACATTAAACCCAAACATGACCGCGTCGGCAGTCATCGCCAAGGCAACTTCGGTTTCAGTGATACCACCAACACCGCCGGAAACAATATTCACTTGTACTTCGTCATTACCCAGATCTAACAGAGCACTTTGGATAGCTTCTAGCGAACCGCGCACATCCGCTTTAACGACAACGTTGAGGTTCTTTTTCTGACCCGCCGACATACTGGCAAACATATTGTCCAGTTTGCTGGCCTGCTGGCGTTGCATTTTACTGCTGCGAGTTTTCTCTTGGCGGAAGTCGGCCATTTCTCTGGCCTGCTTTTCACTTTCCACGACCGCGAAGCTATCCCCTGCATCAGGAGTGCCATCCAAGCCCAAAATCTCCACGGGAATACTGGGACCTGCTTCAGCAATCTGTTTACCATTCTCATCCAACATGGCGCGAACACGACCGTATTGCAAACCGGCCAATACAATATCGCCTTTGCGGAGCGTACCACTTTGAATTAACAGGGAAGCCACTGAACCGCGGCCTTTATCCAATCGAGATTCGATGACAATACCTTGTGCCGGAACATCTTTGGCCGCTGTCAGCTCAAGTAACTCAGCTTGCAGCAAAACAGCGTCCAACAGGGCATCGATGCCGTCACCGGTAATGGCAGATACATTAATAAACTGTGTATCGCCGCCCCACTCCTCGGGAATAACTTCTTTGGCCGACAACTCATTCTTAACTCGCTCAGGGTCGGCGCCCTCTTTGTCCATTTTGTTCACTGCAACAATCAGTGGAACACCCGCAGCACGCGCATGCGCTACCGCTTCTTCAGTTTGCGGCATGACACCGTCGTCACCGGCAACCACCAATATAACGATGTCGGTACTTTGAGCACCTCGAGCTCGCATTGCGGTAAATGCTGCGTGTCCTGGAGTATCAAGAAACGAGATCATGCCCTTATCGGTATCAACGTGATATGCACCGATATGTTGGGTAATACCGCCAGCCTCACCGGAGGCAACTCGCGACTTGCGGATGTAGTCGAGAAGCGATGTCTTACCGTGGTCAACATGACCCATCACTGTGACAACTGGCGCACGAGGCTCGAGAGTACCCTCTCGTTGCGCGAGAGCCTCCACCAAATTATCTTCCAGCGCATCTTCGCTCACAAATTTAACTTTGTGACCCATTTCTTCGATTACCAAGGTGGCGGTATCCAAGTCAATCATTTGATTGATGGTGGCCATAACGCCCATCTTCATCAGTTCCTTGATCACCTGGCCTGTCTTAATCGACATGCGCTGAGCAAGATCGGCAACAGAGGTCAGTTCACCCACTTCAACTTCGTGAACTTTTCTCTCCGTGGGCATTTCAAAACCGTGTTTGCTGTGCTCCTCATGGGTGCGCTGCATTTTCTTGCGACCGCGACGTCTCGCTGCTCCGTTCTCAGCTGCATCCAGATCTGACAGGGACAGATTGTGACCGCGCTTTTTCCCGCGCCCAGCGCCGGGAGCGCGCTCCAGGCGACTTCGGCCAGGACCCGCTTTTCGTCTTTGCTCTTCGGGATTGGCCACGGGCGCATCGTGCAAACGCTTCGGCCGAGTCTTGCCACCGGAAGTTTCTTTCCCTGAGGGCGCGGCATTAACCTGCGCTTTCGCGGCAGCTTCCGCTTTTAATCGCTCTTCTTCAGCTTTGCGAGCTGCAGCTGCAGCCTGGCGTGCTGCCGTATCATCGGCTTCCTGTTGCTTTCGACGTGCTGCGGCGCGCTGACGCAGAACTTCGGGATCCATATTGGCAGGATCGTCATCAACTTCAGGCTCTTCCTCAACAAATTCATCGACAAAATCCGGGGCCTCTGCAGCGACCGGCTCTTGCGCTCCAACTTCTTGTGGCGCAGCCGATTCTGCGGCCAGTGGAGTCTCTTCAACCTCAGTGGATGCATTTTCCGCCGCCGCTTCTTCGGCAGCGGCAGCTTCCAGCTCGGCCGCGTCTCGCTTAACGTAGGTACGCTTTTTACGAACCTCAACGCTAACAGTCTTGCGCCCCTGCGATCCGGCAGTTCTCAACGTACTACTGGTCTTTCGCTTCAGGGTAATTCTCTTGGGCGCACTCGTAGATTCACCGTGACTGCGCTTTAAATAAGTCAGCAGCGTTTGCTTATCCTCATCGGATACGGCTTCATCCGCATCGGTATGCGGTAAGCCAGCTTCTTTCATCTGCGTTAGCAAACGGTCGGCTGGAGCACCTACCACTTCTGCCAACTGATGTACTGTTACCTGCGCCATACAATTATCTCCTTAGAACCCAATGTCTTTGCCGTAAAATAACCCTGTGGAAAATTACTCGGCTTCCTCGGCAAACCAGGGTGCTCTCGCGGTCATGATGAGTTCACCCGCGCGTTCTTCTGTCATATCCGGTATATCTATCAGGTCGTCCACGGCTTGTTCTGCTAGGTCTTCCATCGTGATAATTTCTCGACTCGCCAGGATAAAAGCCAAATGCTTGTCCATCCCGTCCATTGTCAATAAATCTTCAGCCGGCTCATTTGCACCCAACTCTTCTTCTGAAGCGATGGCCTGTGTTAACAGCGCATCTTTGGCTCGCGCCCGCAGCTCCTCTGAAATTTCTTCATCGAAGCCATCGATTGCCATCATCTCTTCCAAAGGAACATAAGCGACTTCTTCCAAAGAAGTGAAACCTTCCTCGGCTAAAATTTCAGCGACTTCTTCATCGATGTCGAGCTGCGTTACAAACACCTGAATAATCTGCCCTGCCTCGGCTTCGTGCTTGTCTGCGGCTTCATCAGTGCTCATCACATTGATGGTCCAACCCGTCAAATCACTGGCGAGACGAACGTTCTGACCACTGCGGCCGATGGCCTGAGCGAGATTGTCCTCTGAAACAGCGACATCCATGACCTGGGTGTCTTCTTCAACCACAATCGATTCAACTTCTGCAGGTGCCATGGCGTTGATCACCAACTGGGCCGGGTTGTCGTCCCACAGCACAATATCAACGCGCTCATTATCCAACTCATTGGAAACGGCCTGAACGCGCGATCCGCGCATACCGACACATGCGCCAACAGGATCGATCCTCTGATCGTTGGTCTTAACCGCGATTTTCGCGCGAGATCCTGGATCTCGCGCCGCCGCTCGAATTTGAATAACTTCTTCAGCTATCTCCGGCACTTCAATTTTAAACAGCTCGATAACCATCTCAGGGCAGGAGCGGCTGAGTATGAGCTGTGGTCCACGAGCCTCTGTGCTTATTTCGGTCAAAATGGCGCGAACGCGATCATTGACCCGGAAGGTCTCACGACCTACCAACTGTTCTCGGGGTAATAGGCCTTCGGCATTGTTACCCAAATCTACAATGACGTTATCGCGGGTGACTTTCTTAACAGTGCCAGCTACCAACTCGCCAACGCGATCCATGTACATCTCAACAACTTGAGCCCGCTCAGCATCTCTGACTCGCTGAACAATAACCTGTTTCGCGGTTTGCGCTGCGATACGACCAAAACCGACGTTTTCAATAGTTTCCTGATGAATATCGCCAGGCTTGAGACCAGGGTTGGCTTCTATGGCTTCCTCGGTAGTGAACTGCGTTCCCAAAAGGGCCATCTCGTCGTCAGGCACTACTAACCAGCGACGGACCGTTTCGTAATCGCCACTTTCACGATCGATTGTGACTTCAATATCGGCATCTTCGTCGTAACGTTTTTTGGTCGCCGTAGCCAACGCCAACTCTATCGCTTCAAAGATAATGTCCTCAGACACGCCCTTCTCATTCGATACAGCCTCGGCTACTAACAAAATTTCCTTAGTCATCTCAAGCCTCGCCAGTTCAGATCTTCACTCTAGACACGCGGTTCAATGCGCGCCTTATCAATCCCATCATGAGGCAGCAAATATTCGTCGTCGTCTATCTGTATAACGACGTCTACTCCCTCAATACCTTTCAAAACACCTTTAAACTTTCGTCGCCCATCAAAGGGGCTGCGCAATTGAATATCTATCGTTTCCCCCGTATACGCTTCATACTGTTCCAGCCTGAACAGGCGTCTATCCATGCCCGGCGAGGAAACCTCAAGCGTATACTCACCAGAAATCGGATCCTCTACATCGAGAACTCCGCTTATCTGAGTACTCACCGCAGCGCAATCATCAGCAGTAATGCCACTGTCACGCTCGATATAAATTCTCAATACGCTGTGCCGACCCTGGGAATTATATTCGATCCCCCACAGGCCAAAACCCATGGCCGCAACCGTGGGTTCGAGCAACTCTTCCAGCGTATCTTTTTTAGCCAATTTTCCTCCCGTGAAGATCGGCATCGCAATGCAAACTCTCCACGTACAAAAAAGCCCCTAAAAAGGGGCTTTTCTACTTCGCACTGCAGGTACCCATGGCACGTGCAATACGTTGTTGGTAGCGGGGGCCGGATTTGAACCGACGACCTTCGGGTTATGAGCCCGACGAGCTACCAGGCTGCTCCACCCCGCATCAATACTTCTCTCGCTTGAAGGCCCCTTTAGGCACTTCAAATTGGGTCAATCTCGTCATACCGACCCAAATTCGAGGGTGTGCATTATAGGTAGCACTCCGGGTTCGGTCAACCGTCAAAAAGAGGAAAAACGCATTATTTTTCAGGTACTTTGCCGAAAGCGTAGACTCGCCAACTTCAGCGAACATCACGTCCGGTTTTCACGGGGAGTTTTTTACAAATAGGGTGCCGAAGGCGGGACTTGAATGTGGCCGGCCAGGTGCGGCCGGCCAGGTCCGCACGAGCCCGTCGCACAGCGACGGCAGTTTTTACAAATATGGTGCCGAAGGCGGGACTTGAACCCGCACGAGCATAGCTCACCACCCCCTCAAGATGGCGTGTCTACCAATTCCACCACTTCGGCTAATTCTTTCTATTGCGCAGGTATATCCTCTCCCGCCGAATCTACTGAGGGAGCAGATTCTGAAAACTCATCTTCAAAGTTTGGAACATCATCAGACAGCGATGTCGCCGCTTCGGGAAACTCATCTTCCAAAGAGGGCAAATCGGATTCGATCTCTTGCTGAACCGCTTCGATAGGAGCCTCTAGATCCAAACCTAATCCTAAATCATCTACCGGCCCGGATTTATTGCTGGCAATGACAGCCAAGCCAAAACTGGTCGCGAAAAAACCCACAACCAACCAGGAAGTCAGCGTGGTGAGAACGTTACCACTGCCGTCGCTGCCGAATATGGTCTGAGACGCGCCAGCGCCAAAGGAGGCCCCCGCATCCGCACCCTTACCTTGCTGCAGCATGATAAGGGCGATAATGACCAACGCTATCAACAGGTGTACGATTAAAATAATCTGTTCCATATTACTACCGCCCCTCGGGGCACCTTTTCTGATTTACAAGCCTGCGACTTACGTTCAAACCTATGTCGCGGCTGCCTGCACAATTGCGAGAAACTCTTCGACGATTAATGCTGCACCGCCTACCAAAGCACCATCTATATCTTGCTGAGCAAAAAGCTCCACAGCATTACTGCCTTTTACGCTGCCCCCGTATAAAACCCGGGTAGCCTCTGCATCCAGTCCGCTGACGGAGGATAATTGCGCCCTGATGAAGGCGTGCATGTCCTGCGCCTCTTCGGGGGTCGCGGTCAAACCGGTTCCGATAGCCCAAACCGGCTCATAGGCAATAACCAGGCTTTCCAGCTTGGCCTGACCTTGCAGCGCTCCCGCAAGCTGAGACGCGACTACAGATTCAGCTTCACCACTTTCGCGTTGCTCGCGCGTTTCACCAACACATACAATCGGCGTCAATCCAGAATCGATTGCAGCAGATAGCTTAGCTGCAACAAGATCATCCGATTCTGCGTGGTACTGACGTCGCTCAGAATGCCCGATTATCACCCAATGGCAGCCCAACTCTTGCAACATGGTCGCCGCAACTTCACCGGTAAAAGCCCCGGATTCCACGTGGCTGCAATCCTGGCTGCCAACCTCAATCGCTGAATCTGCACATAGATTCAACGCTTGCGGAATATGCACATAGGTGGGGCAAACAACAACATCCACAGGCAACGCGGGCTGACCGGGTGCCAATACATCTTGTGTCAAACCGGTCAGCAACTGTTCGATACTGACGGTGGAGCCGTGCATTTTCCAATTGCCAGCGACAAGTGATTTACGCATCATCTGCTCCGGGCGAAAAACGGCGGCAATCTTAACCAAGAAAGGGGTGAGTTACAAGCTCGGCGGCCTCCAAGGTCTATGGAGGCAATCATCCGAGAATACGCTCCACTTCAGCTGCCAAACCGGTACACAACACGTCTACTTCGGCCGGATCCTCGCCTTCTATCATCACCCGCACCAAAGGCTCTGTTCCAGATGGGCGCAATAACACCCGGCCTCGCTCACCCAGTTTGCTCTCTACCTCAGCAACCGCAGCAGTAAGTTCTGGGAAGTCGGCTAGATTGACTTTATTTTTCATGCGGACGTTAATCATGGTTTGTGGAAACTTCTTCATTCCCGATCTCAATGTAGCCATATCAGTCTCTGCGGTTTTTAGCGCCAGCAAGACTTGCAATGAGGCGACAATGCCGTCACCGGTGGTAGTGATATCGGAGCAGATAATGTGACCAGAGGATTCACCTCCCAAAAACCAACCCTGAGCCTCCATCATTTCTTTGACGTAGCGATCGCCCACTTTAGCCCGATGAAACTGAAGACCCTGTTCATTGAGTGCCCGTTCGAGCCCGAGATTGGACATTAAAGTTCCCACTACGCCGGCGTCGCTGCTGCCAGATGCGAGTCGATTCATGGCGATGATATAGACCAGTTCGTCGCCATCGACGACGTCTCCGTTTTGATCGACAAACATGACGCGATCGCCGTCTCCATCATAGGCAATACCGACATCAACCTTGTGTTCTTTGACCATCGCACAAAGTTGTTCCGGGCTTGTTGAGCCCACTTTCTCGTTGATATTGAATCCATCCGGCTGTGCTCCGACGGAAATCACCTCAGCACCCAGCTCACCCAGAACGCTGGGTGCGATATGGTAGGTAGCGCCATGGGCGCAATCCACAGCAATGCGCAAACCGCGCAAGCTGAAATTTTCAGGTACGGTGGACTTACAAAACTCGATGTAACGACCTGCGGCGTCAACCACACGCAGCACTTTGCCTATATCCTGGGATTCAACCGTTACCAGCGTCTCTTCCAACTGCGCTTCAATGGCATATTCGACCTCATCGGGAAGCTTGGACCCGCTGGCTGAAAAAAACTTGATGCCGTTGTCGTAAAAAGGGTTATGAGAGGCGCTGATCACGATACCGGCGACCGCATTGTGGCTGCGGGTCATCAACGCCACCGCAGGTGTGGGCATCGGACCCAGCAACTTAACATCTACCCCCGCAGCTACCAGGCCAGCCTCAAGCGCCGATTCAAACATATACCCTGAAACCCGGGTGTCCTTGCCGATGATCACGGTACAGCGACCCTCACCGTCTGAACTCGCGGCAAACACTCTCCCGCAAGCCCAACCCAATTTGAGCATGAAATCCGGGGTGATGGGGTGCTCCCCGACCAGACCACGAATACCATCAGTTCCAAAATAGCGCTTCGACATTAGTTTTTATCCCCTGTGCTTTTTATCGCCTTGACGGCCGCCACCATTGCCAGGGCATCGGCGGTTTCGGCAACATCGTGTGTTCTAATTATATTGGCGCCGCGCTCTGCGGCCAAAACTGCAAGTGCCAAACTAGCGGACAACCTGTCGTCAACGTCCCGCCCTATAATATGTGAAATCATTGATTTTCTGGACAGGCCGACTAACACCGGCAAGCCACGCTCGACCAGTTTCGGCAATGCTTTTAAAAGCTGCAAGTTATGCTGGACCGTTTTGCCAAACCCAAATCCCGGGTCCAACAATATCCGCTCGGGCGCAATTCCCGCGTGTTCACAAGCTCTCATGCGCTGATCGAGATAGGTCAACACCTCCGACACAACATCTTCATAGTGTGGAGATGCCTGCATAGTATCGGGATTTCCCTGCATATGCATTAGACAAACAGGCAGACCAGACACAGTTGCTGCCTCGAGCGCGCCATCGCGAGTTAGCGATCGAACGTCGTTTATCAAGCCGGCACCAGCGGCGGCGGCAGTTTCCATTACGACTGCCGAACTGGTATCTACCGACACGATTACATCCAACTCGGCAACAATGCGTTCAATCACGGGAACCACTCGATCAAGTTCCTGTTGGACACTGATCGCTTGTGCACCTGGACGGGTAGACTCACCGCCGATATCAACAATCGCCGCGCCAGCCTCAGCCATAAGGCTTGCGCGCGTCAGTGCGAGATCTAAATCGAGCTGATTATTGTGGTAGAGGGTACCGCCGTCCGAAAAGGAGTCGGGAGTTGTATTGACCACGCCCATAACGCAAGGGGTGGTCAGGTCAAGATTGCGGCCACCGCAGTTAATCGACGCCGGCTGGAGAAGTGGTCTGGAAACCAATGTTGAAGCCGGCGTTAATGCTCGCCGGCGGGGCCGCCAATAGGGCCAGTTGAATCGGCTTCACCTGCAGCTTGATTGGTACCGGTGGTATCGTCATCGCCTGCATCCCCCCAACCCTTGGGCTCTCGAGGGGTGTTGCCCAACATAATGTCATCTATTTGATCAGAATCGATGGTCTCATATTGCATTAGCGCATCTGCCATTGCATGCAACTTGTCGATGTTCTCTTCGAGCAGTCTTTCAGCCGTTCCGTAGCACTCATCAATAATGCTGCGAACTTCCTCGTGTATCTGCTGAGCGGTCTGAGGAGACAAACGTTTCTGAGATTGACTCGCTGAACGACCGAGGAATACTTCCTCATCTCCCTCGTCGTACATCAGCGGACCCATCTTCTCGGACAGGCCCCAGCGGGTAACCATTTTCTGGGCGATATCCGTCGCCCGCTCAATGTCGTTGGAAGCGCCCGTAGTTACGCCGTCTTTACCCAGGGTCATTTCCTCGGCAACCCTACCGCCAAACAGGCTACAGATTTGGCTGATAATATGCCGACGACTGTGGCTATAGCGATCCTCTTCGGGCAAAAACATGGTAACGCCAAGGGCGCGACCACGGGGAATAATGCTGACTTTATAGACCGGATCATGTTCTGGAACCAATCGCCCAACAATGGCGTGGCCCGCTTCGTGGTATGCAGTGTTGCGTTTTTCGTCCTCAGACATAACCATCGACTTGCGCTCAGCGCCCATCATGATTTTGTCTTTGGCCAATTCAAACTGGGCCATTCCGACAGTTCGTATACCCGCCCTGGCGGCAAACAGTGCCGCTTCGTTGACAAGGTTGGCCAGGTCGGCACCTGAAAACCCGGGTGTGCCACGTGCAATCTTGGCGGCCTCAACGTCTTCAGCTAACGGAACCTTACGCATGTGGACTTTAAGAATTTGCTCGCGGCCGCGAATGTCGGGCAGACCAACAACGACCTGCCGATCAAATCGACCAGGACGCAACAGGGCTGGATCAAGCACATCGGGACGGTTGGTGGCGGCAATCACAATGACGCCATCATTAACTTCGAAACCGTCCATCTCTACCAATAACTGGTTGAGCGTCTGCTCGCGTTCATCGTGCCCGCCTCCCAGACCTGCACCACGGTGACGGCCCACGGCGTCAATCTCATCAATAAAGATAATGCAGGGAGCCTGCTTCTTCGCTTGATCGAACATGTCGCGAACTCGCGAAGCACCGACACCGACAAACATCTCTACGAAATCTGAGCCAGAGATGGTAAAAAATGGAACCTTGGCTTCTCCCGCAATAGCTTTCGCTAGCAGTGTTTTACCCGTACCGGGTTGACCGACCATAAGTACACCGCGCGGTATGCGGCCACCCAATTTCTGAAACCTTCCAGGCTCGCGCAAAAACTCGACCAGTTCCTGAACATCTTCTTTGGCCTCATCAACACCTGCCACATCGGCAAATGTAGTGGTAATTTGATCTTCTCCAAGCAAGCGCGCTTTACTCTTGCCAAAACTCATCGGACCGCCGCGACCGCCGCCACCGCCTTGCATCTGCCGCATGAAAAACATAAACACAGCAATAATGATGAGAATCGGGAAACTGGCGACCAGCAATTGCGTCCAAACGCTCTGCTGCTCTGGCTTGCGACCTTCAACAATCACTTTATGCTCGAGCATGTCATCCATGAGGCGAGGATCTTCAACCATGGGGCGAATAGTGTCGAACTCGCTGCCGTCATATCGCTCACCGGAAATGGTGAGACCGTCAACAACCACCCTTTTTACCTTACCGCTTTGAACCTCAGCGACAAATTCAGAATACCCCACCTCTTCGGTAGGTGCCTGAACGTTAAAATTGTTGAAAACCGACAACAGGACGGCGGCTATCACTAGCCAAAGTAGTAGATTTTTTGCCATATCATTCAATGCTGTATCCTCACCTATCGGTGGCTTGTCACGCGCAAAAGAGTAACTTTATCTTCCCCGAATAACCCGCAATTACGCAGTAACAGCTCTTTACTCCTTACATCTTAAGACAATTTGCACTCCCACTACGGAGTATGGCAGGTGCCATCGCATAGCCCTGCAGTTCATTTGACGGGAGAAAACACCGAAAACTAAGCCCTAATGTACTACAGTTGGGCCTATCTGCCCATGTTTCAAGGCCTGGGAGTCGCTGATTCACAAGCGCTTTAAGCCGCGCCTTGAAAACCTTTGGCAACCACGTAAACCTCCCTGGAACGGGGCCTGGAGGCCTTGGGTTTTCGGGTCACAACCTTGGCAAAATCCGTCTGGGCATCCCGCAAAAAGGCGTCGAAGCCCTCTCCTTGAAAAACCTTGGCGACAAACTGCCCATCCTCGCACAGTACCCGCCTGGCCATATCCAGGGCCAGCTCTACCAAATACATAGACCGCGGCTGATCCACAGCGTTCATACCGCTTAAATTGGGTGCCATGTCCGAAATCACCACATCGACTTGCTGACCATTCAACGCGGCTAGAATCTGCTCAAATACGACATCATCAGTAAAATCGCCTACAACAAACTCAACACCAGCCAAACTGTCCATAGGCAATATATCGGATGCCACAACTCGGCCGTTGTGGCCCACCAGCTCCACCGCAACCTGGGACCAGCCACCCGGTGCGCTTCCCAGATCAAGCACCGTCATTCCCGGCAGGATCAATCGATCCTTTTCCTGTATTTCCATCAGTTTGTAACAGGCCCTAGAGCGATAGCCGTCACGTAGTGCCTGCTGAACATAAGGGTCGTCCCGGTGCTCTTGCAACCAGGCCTTACTGGAGGATTTTTTCTTACTCATAAATCTGTTGGCTCTGTACCAAGTATCGTGCCGAGGCCGGCTTGTGTAGAATACGCGCCATCATACATTGGAATGACTATGAGTAAGAAAGCGAATCACGACATCAAGCAACTGCGAGCCATTGGCCATAAATTAAAGCCCGTGGTTACCATTGCGGCAAACGGCCTGAGCGAGAATGTCGTCAAAGAAATCGACCGAGCATTAACTGATCACGAGTTTATCAAGATCAAGCTTGCGGTTGGTGGCCGTGAAGAACGCTTGGTGGTTGCCAAGGAACTGTGTGATAAAACGAAATCTGAAGTGATCCAGAGCGTAGGCAATGTCATTTTGGTATTGAGACGATCCGCTAAACCTGACCCAAAACTTTCCAATCTGATTCGTCCGGTCTAGTGTCCTAAAAAATAGGAAGTGGCGCCCCTGATACCAAGGCCTCAGATGCGCGCCGCGACAAATCGTTAAACCAAATCACCTACCTTTCAGCTTTTTACCCTCACTCTGGGCTCGCTTGTAATACTTCCCAAGCGCTTTATCAGTCGCTCGCTTTTGCGCAACGCTGGCGGAATTAACGGCATCTTCACGCAGTAGCTTCAAATAGTTATCCAGTCTTCGCTGCTCGATGGCGCCAGATTCTATTGCGGCAAGTACAGCACAACCCGGTTCCGAGATGTGTTGACAGTCACCATACCGACAACCCTCGGCAAAACTTTCTACATCTGCAAACGTCGCTGAGATCCCCTCCCGGCTATCTACTAGCTGAATCTCCCGCATGCCCGGCGTGTCCAGAATCAAACCACCGGAGGGGAGCGACATAAGAGAGCGGCTCGTGGTCGTGTGCCTACCCTTTGCATCGTCTTCACGTATGCCGCGAGTGTCTTGCCGTTCCTCGCCCAGCAGGGTATTCACCAGGGTCGATTTTCCCACGCCGGAAGAACCCATTACGGCGATTGTCGAACCTTCACTAATCCACGGTTGCAACTCGGAAACCAACTCTGGATCCAAACAATTCACGGACTCTACAGGCAAGAGCGAATCCAATTGCTGCACTTGCCGAACAAAGTTTTCAGGCTCGTCACACTGATCAGATTTACTCAGCAACACCACTGCATCTGCTCCAGACTCATGCACCAGCGACAGATACCTCTCGATACGACTGAGATTAAAATCATCATTCATCGAGCAAACAATGAATGCAGTATCAACATTCGCGGAGATAAGCTGTTTCTTGAGCTGGCTTCCTGGCGCTTTTCTGACAAAGCAGGATTTGCGCTCCAGAGAACGTACAAATAATCCGTTGCTATCAAGCAATATCCAATCGCCGACCACCAAATCCGGCACTGCGTGTTGCACAGGTAAATGCAGCGTACTGGTCGCCGTGGCAACAACGAGTTCGGATCTGTGCTGCTCAACTACGCGCGCTGGAACAGCATCCTCCCATTCATCGATAGTAAGTTGTTGTTGAAAAAATGCCCGCCAGCCCAAGCCCGCGAGTGAGTTAATAATTGACATAGCAAACCCTTAACAAATATAGCTAATTGTATTTGAGGGCTATTTGCCCCGGTGATTAAACCGGGCAGAATGGATCTAGAAGACTAGATAAAGTGCCCGGCTGGGTTTTCGACAATCATAATATTTCTCCCAAGCGGTTTAGTGAGTGTTGAGTTAGTTTAGGACACATCGGACTATTTTCATAGCAATACAATAACGCCACTAAACCTGTGGCGTTCCTGACCCGTACTGGCGCATAACTTTCACCACTTCGACGGTGTAGGACTTATACCACTTTGTTTTTCCTTTCCTTTGCGCCTTCAGGTGTTCAGAATTTTTCTTCCACTCGCGAATTTGCGACTCACTGTCCCAGTAAGAAATGGCGATCTCACAATTGCCTTCCATACTCGAGACAAACTCTCTACAACCATAATGGTTTATTGCGAGCTCTCTCATTCGCGATGCGATTTCCGGATACTCGAAGTCCAGTTCCGCTATTTCAGCTCTGAAAATGACTGCGTACATTTTCTAACTAGTCCTCTAAAATCCTGGCCAAAGCATTTACTGAACTCAATTGGTATTTGGCACCCGTAAAATCATGACTTTGGGTAAAGTCATGATGAACTACGGCACAATCTATACCCGCAGCTATGGCAGACCGAAGGCCTCTCTGAGAGTCTTCGACGACAATACAATCACTCGCATCAGCACCAAATCTGCTCAGCCCTAAAAGATAAGGCTCTGGATTTGGTTTAGATACAGTATAGTCCTCTCGCGTGAGAACGAACTCCATATAGGAAACAATTTCGGTGTTTCGATGAATCACCTCAAAGTGGCTCCTCTTCGAGGTGGTAACGATAGCCATCCTATGAGTCTTGCTAAAGCGTTCCAGGGTTTCGATAACACCCGGAATTTCGATATCCTGATTGAGCAGATACTCCTGATAGTACAGATCTCGATCCGCTCTCTTCGACTGCAAATCTTTTGAACTGACCCCCGACTCACTGGCAAGGTCCCAGGAAGATTTACCTTCAGCCATGATCTGAAGATACCTTGACTTACTTAGGTCAACCCCAAGTTCTAACAAAGCCAACTGCGTAGATTTGAAATACCAATATTCTGTGTCAACCAGTACTCCATCGTTATCCCACAGTATGAATTTTTTCATGATCGTCTCTTTCGCTACGGCATTCATAGGAGCCCATTTGGAATTCCCGGCATATCAGAGGGCGCTTCTCATAAATGGAACACCTATAAGTCTCACGATCCAAGGCGGAGCAAAAACCATCATCTAACCGAGCCATTGTCTGCGCACCCCACTCATCCACACAGACATACTCATCGGGAACACCTGTATCAGTAATTATCATGACCTCTAAACGGCAACAACAAGCCTCGCAATTTGAACAGGAGACGTCAGATAGTAGTGGTATGTATTCGATATTAGTGCCCATTTTTAGACTCTACTTGGTTGAGTTTTTTGGAGTCGAATAACGTCCTGACAATAACCATAGCGAAGGCGACTCCTACTGTATTGGCCACCAAATCATAAATTGACATCATGCGGTTAGGTGTAAATGACTGAGCGACCTCCATCAGACCACCGTAGATAACAATACCAATACACAAATAAAGATAATGTCTCGAGCTTGAAACAACACGACAGCCAAGTAGAGCCAAAATGTTCATTCGCGCCGGTCGACACAATCACCGATCTACTTTTAGCCCAGAAAGAAAACATTGAGTTTATTGCCATCCAGATCTCGAAAGTACCCGGCATAGAAACCATCTCCACGCGGTCCTGGCGCTCCTTCGTCCTTGCCTCCAAGCTCAATCGCTTGGTGATAAATCGAATCTACGGATTCTTTTGAATCGGCTCGAATTGCGGCCATCACTCCGTTGCCAACTGTCGCTGTATTGCCATCATGCGGTTTTGCCAAAGCGATAGAGGCGACATCCATAGAGGTCCCCCAAAGAATAAAACCTTCAAGCTCCATCAAGCGATTGGCATCGCATAGTTTAAAGAGCTCGTCGTAAAATTCTGCGGCTCGCTCAAATTGATTTGTTCCTAATGTAACGTATCCAAGCATTTTTCGATCCTCTGGCTAATATTTGATATAAAAAACGCGCTATGGGGCGTGTGACCCTTTTCGTAAGTGATCGCACTGCAAAAGTATTCGTCTGTTAACATCACTGAGCTCTCCATGATGCCTCACGCATCTACAATAAGCGCGTGCGACTTGCGCTTCTCAGTAGTCCAAGGCCCCTCGTTGCATTAACTCGTTATATACTATTAGCGACATATTCTCTAAGTTTTTCTTCAGACCAGTTTTCTAATTCAAGTACAGCTTCGTAGGGGTTTCCTACAAGCCCTAGAATTTGGCAAATCGCTGGCTCGGTCTTAAAACCTTTTTCTTTGAGATGGCGTACTTTGTCGCATATTTGGGCACCGCCAATCTCTGCAAGACGCCGCATAACTTCGTAATGCCGAAAAGCATTTTGACGTATGACCGGAGTTTTCGAAGCGTATATTTCGAACAAGAAACCGCTACTTTCAAAAAGACCCACGGCATATTCCTCGCGCAAAGTAAGGTCATATGATTCACGGCCACTGAATGCAGACTCAAATACCAAAGCGAATGCTCGCTGCTCTGGATATTCACAGACTATGTCAATGTCACTTTTGTGAGTGTCAAATCCTACAAATATTGTACTAACAACTCTAGGGGAATATCCTTCGAGCAATTCAATGACTCTAGAATCAGAAATGGCTTGGTCAGCTTTAGCTACTTTGCTCATCACGATATCAACTCTTGGCATATGACGCCGCCAGCAGCGCACGCTGTAAGCGCGTCCAGCGACCATACGGAGCGCACTGATTGGCCTCGTTAAGCACCAATAACTAGGGCGTTGTATGAGCCAGAATAATACCACAAAACCAAAAAGCCCAAGCGGGATAAAGACGAAGTGCAAATCAATAAGTGCCACTCTCCCAGCGCTCTGGTAACTGCGTTATACCGCAAGGAATGAACTTCACAATGGGTGATGCGACATAAATCAATAGACGAGGTGTGCGAAGATGCTGCTCGATCTGTTTCGGGGGTCTAGGTAAAAACGTTGAAACATCAACGATCATGGAGTGGTCATCCAACGCTGAAGGAACTAGTGGCGAAGCTGATTGGTTTCTTGCCGCTTTAGGCAAGTTTTACAAAGCTTTATCATATTGGGGTATTTCTACTCCTCCAGGGCCACGGAGTGAACCGCCCCAGCAGCCGCAGGCTGCGCTAGTAGCGTCTTGTTATGTATATTCCAGGCGCACATACCGGGGAACCCTCGTTTCAAGCAACCTGACTAATTCGGGCTGCATACGTTCGTAGTTATCCGGAATGTCCAGACACACCAGACGTTTGCCTTTTAAGAGATCCCGGTATTTCTTGGACACCTTATTTTTGTGGGATGTCTCCATGACTAAAACAATATCAGCCCACTCGACCAAGTCTCCAGACAAAGGAGTCTCCGCATCGCTATTAGTGCCGCAACCAATCGCTTCCACTCCCTCATACTCTGAAAATACTTCTTCCGCAGTCGGGCTGCGAAGGCGATTCTCAGAGCAGACAAAGAGCAGTTTACTCATGGGCTGAACACATGACAGTGAGTTATGTGGCACCCGATCTCGACGAACTGCCTCTCAAGATATGTTCTAGCTTAGATTTACCGATCACTGTACCGTCTCGAGCTAAACTCTCCGCTAGTAATCCGTCCGGACTGAATATGTTGAACAGTACGAGGGCACCTTCAGGACCACCATACTCCATATGTACGTCGCCAGGCTCTTTACAAGCGTAGTCTCCCGCATTGCGAACTCGACGGCGAATTTCCTCACCCGAATCTAAATCGATGTCCACGACATACAGCTCCCCGGCTAATACTGTCGAGGTTGTTCTAGCTGTGTGCCTGTGAAAATGGCAGTAACAGTTTGGCTCCCATCTATACAGCAGATCGACATGTCCATCATCGCTGGCGTGAAGTAAGGCCGCCCAATAGTTTATCGGGTAGTCGAAGTCATCTCCTCCGACAAAATGTTTCCATTTAAGTTTGCCATTTTCAATCAGATTCAAGTCAAATGTCCTTTATGTTAATCGTCTGTCATTCTGGTATAGCAGCCCTTCGTACTCCAGGCCACAAACGCTTTAAGTAGGGGCCGGCATTAGCTGGTCCCGGCGCGAAGCGCCCTCGCTGCCTTGACTTGCTAAGTGCCTCAAGCAGACAGATAAACACCATTGTATATGAGCCCATAATATGAAACCAAAACTGCTGCGATAATCACCGCAGAAACAAGGTGCTTTCGTCTTTGTTCATGTTGCCGACGCATATGGAGCAAAACCCCAATCAGGTGAACACACAACAATACAATATTGGCATACACGAAAAACAAACCTGCGCCATGCAACAACACTCCCACAATGCCCCAATTGGTAGAGCTCAAGGCCAACCAATAACCGAGACAGTACGCCGCAAGGAAGCCCACTGATGCCGCTGCTGAAACGTACTGCGGGGTTATCATCATGGCGCCGGCACTTAACGTCGCCACCATGGGCGGCAAACCGCAGGTTTGACGTCCAGCGCAGCGGCTTGGCTGGTTTTGTTATGCGTCTTTATCACTACACGTAAATCTCTGTATTGCATCAATGGGGGTGATGGACGAAATTTTCCATACGGACGCATCCTTACCCAAGGTGTAAAATGCCGCACCCGGGCGTCTAATTCCGCCCTCAAAGACCCGGGCATACGCAACGCTGACTAAGGCGAAGTCTTTTCTGAGCTGACATTCTCGAATCTCCCCAACCTCGCTCCGAATCCAACCTGCTTCTTTCAGCCCGAAACGCAGACGCTGAAATTGCTGCGCCAAAGCCGATCTCGAAAGATGAATAGGAGGTTGTTCGCTAGGATTGAGAACCATTTCCGAAAACCAGTATTCGGCACCAACCTCTCCCATATCTACTTCAGAGTTAAACGCGACTAGATAGGCCGAGCCGCGCTCGGCTGGTGATTCGTCGGCGAACGTGGACGCCACATAGAGTAGGAAAATAGCTGTGGCGATAGGTCTAACGGATACATAACGCTTGGTTAAAAGGCGAGCCACGTAGTGGCGAGTCCAGCGGAACGCCGAAGGCATGGAGCGATTTTTGACCGACTTGTTATGAGTACGTGGCATAGATGTGCTCATCATAGAATGTACCGCGTAAGTATTGATGTTTCTTCAGAACCCCTTCTAAAACAAAACCATTCTTCTCCAGTACGCGCATAGATGCATTGTTACCACCAGCCACTGGGCCATACAGACGCTTGACCTCATACTCTGAGAACGCTAGCGACTTGAGTTTCGCAACGACACTCGTGGCAAAGCCCTTGCCCCAGTACCGCTCCCCAAGCCAATACCCCATTTCGCACGAGTATCGATTTTCGTTCTGCTGAAATTGTAGCCCAGCGCCCCCAATGCACTGGCCCTCAAAATCTATGGCAAGATTGCGACTATCACCGAGCCTGTAACCTTCAGAGACCCACCACTTCGCGTCTTCTAGGGTGTATGGGGAAGGAAATAACTCTCTTAAGTAGCGCGCAACATTGGGGTTATTTGCATTCTCAGCCAATGAGTCAGCGTCATCAAGGTCAAAATCTCGAAGCTCAATCACTAGAGTACTCATAACGCCTAGCTTTGGGGCGGGCCACGAAGTGGACCGTCCTAGCAGCCGAAGGCTGCGCCACGATGTACTTGTTAAGTATTTTTACAAGCATGCGTCGAAAGATAGGCGACTAAACCGAACAAACAAATAATGACTACTGAGAAAAGCATAATCTGAGCCAAAATTCTATAGCCGCTTAAGCCAAGAACGATCAGTAGTGCGAAATATCCAACCATAAGAAAGAACAATCGAAAATCTTTCACTGTAGCCACCTCGCTGTTATTAACCCTGTCTCGGGCGAAGTAGCGAACGACAAAGAAGATGATCGCACTTAGGAAGCCAAGCACGACCGCTAGGAATACTATGACTTCCAAACTTATAAACTTAACGCCTAGTTAAACGGCGCCGAACGCGGAGCGGATTGCTGCGAAAAAATGCCGAAGGCTTTCGCAGCAAGCCGCGGAGTGTTCGGTGTCCGTTTGAACGCATTGTTAGCATTTTTTACTCAGCAATAGCTGAACGCCACCGGCCTTCCTTGAAGGATTGCAAGAGCTTCTTTGTCCTGCCGTCGTCTAGTTCGGTGAAACACTTTCCAGATTGGAAGAAATCGTTTAGACCTTCGATCTCAGAGAGCTGATTCATCGACACCGCAGCGCGCCCCATGCTCCAGTTTGCAAAGCTTCTTGCCTCGATCGGTTCGAATATCAGCTTGCTGATTCTAGAATGCCGCTTATCGGTGCTGATTTTTTCGTAGAGCGGCTCCACCGCCTCAGGAGCCCCTTCGAGAATTTGGAAGAATGAACCCTTTTCGTACCAGAGCATGCCGGTTACACCGCGCTTCTCATTGTTCATCCGAGCTACCGACAAAAGCTCATCCAAATCTGCGGGTGCGAATTCTACTGTCGCAGCACTCGCGTAAATGCAGTGAACCAGGTTTTCTCCGAATGCCTCAGATTTCATAACTGCCTCTATTGAGATGCTAACGCTTCAAGCTGGGGCGCGCGTTAGCGCGTCCCGGCGCGAAGCGCCCTTGCAGCCTTGCCTTGTTATGCGAACGTGGACTCACTCCTTCCCTACGCCGCCATCTGCTTCGCCCATGTGCTGCAAATCTAGCCATGAGCTTGAAAAATCTGGGAGCTCGGACTCTACGAACCTAACCACGCTGCGGGACATGTTTGGAGCGTTTTTGGCAGCCTGCCACCACTGGCGGCCGCCTGGAGTATTGACGCTACCGATAAATGCCCCTTTTATTATCTCAAATGACTCTTCATCTAGCAGATCGTTTTCCCTAAGAATAAGCGCAGAGTGCAAGTTTCCCCAGAACCACATTTGAAACATATCAAATGCCGTTTTGTCGTCATCACTCAAGACCTCAAAATCGATGTACGCTTTTCTCATAAGAGTGCGTATCTCTTTGTCCTCCGCAATCCTATATGCCTTGTCAAAAAATCCTGAAAGGATGGTTTGTCGACTTTCATTTTCATCATTTCTATTGGACTGTTTGATCTGGACTGCTAAGTATCCCAGGGTCGCCAAAACGGCTATCGCACCAAGCATTGCTCCTATAGCTTCAATAGCGGCCCAATTCATCTAGTCCTCCATGAGGGGTAATAACACAAGCTGGCACAGAAAGAGTGCGCATAACGC
>JBGCGJ010000070.1:0-50442 GCA_045110675.1 Halioglobus sp.
CTGGGATGGCGTTCAAATGATTATCGACGATGAAAACCTCGTTCCCGGTGTCGAGGACATGCGCCTTCAGTTTGGTTTTGACAGTAACGGAGATGGAGATGTTGATACCTATAGCAATGTCGCCGGCGTTACCGATTGGACACAGGTGTCTTCCGTTGAAGCCTTTGTTCTCGTGCGCAACGCAGCCGAAGATCCACAGTACATCGACAACAAAACCTATCAGCTTGGCAACGGAGTCTCAATAACTCCGAACGACCCAAATGAGGTGAATTATCGCCGAACGGTAATGAACACCCGGGTATCTTTGAGGAATATGAAACTAGTTATTCGAGGTGGAGGATGAGATCTAACATAACTAACACTCAACAAAGAGGCGTGGCGCTGGTTGTGGCGCTTTTGTTTTTGCTCGTCGTCACGGTCATCAGTGTCACAGCGGCAAACAACAGTTCCGTTGGATTGAAAATGGCGGCGAATATGAGCGACTCCTATTCTTCGTTCCAGTCCGCAGAAGCAGGTTTGTTTGGCCTGCTGGGGCTTGCCAATACAGCTCAGGACCCCTTTGACGGATCAAACTCGTTAACACCTTTTGCGGGAGTTCCCGCTGCCTCACATCCATTAAGAAATCTCAATTTAAATGGCGGTGCAGGTTCCGTCGACGTCGATGTGTTTATTACTGCCGGTGCCACACAATGTCCGAGGCAGGCCAACGGTTACTCTACAGAGCTTCTAGACTGCGATTATTATCGGGTGAGTTCCGAGCACGAAGAGCCCCAAAAAGCACGCACCAAACTCGAACTCGGCGTTGTAAAAACAATTATTGGTAGTGCCGCTCGCTGAACCGGCAGGCTCTACAACTTGGATTTGGCCGTCCATCTCACCGTTTGAGAACCGGCCGATAACAGAGGATAGAACGATGATAAAGCTAAATGTACGAGAACTGGGATTAGCACTTACAACACTGTGTTTAATTGCTACAGGTATTAGTGTCCCTACTCAGGCCGACGACACAGAAATTTTCCGCGGGTCTCTTGGTACTGCAACAACCGGTCGCCCCAAAGTTCTTATTCTCTTTGATAACTCGGGAAGTATGGGCTCGAATGTCACAAGTCAGCGACCGCCCTATGACCCCAATAACACCACCTATGCGAATGTTCACCCCAGCGATAGGATCTATTACTCAACGAATGGCAGGCCACCGAGTGCGGGATCCGGACGATACTTTTTCAAATCTCGTAACCGTTGTGCTGAATCCTACAACGCCCTTGATACCTATGGGTATCTCGCGGTGGACTCCGGGGCTTTTGCCAGCGGCGATAGATGGTACAACGATATCTTCACATCCGATATTCACATAGATTGCCAAGCGGATATTATTAACAGCAATTCAGGTAATGGTACCGGAGCGGGCAGTCCTGGCAACGGATACTATCCAACTGCACCGGCCAGCACGTCTCCCAGCGCTGGAGACGAATACACGACCAACATCAACGATCCTGGTATCGCTAACATTACCTGGGGACCTCACACATTCTACAGTGCGCATTACATGGATTGGTATCATGATAGCTCTTTAGTGACTACTAGAACTCGCTTATCGATTGCGCAGGAAGTTGTTACCAGCTTGATATCGGCGAATACCGCTATCGACTTTGGTTTGGGAGTGTTCAACCACAACAGTAGCTCCTCAAATGATGGAGGTCGTATTGTAAATCGCATAATCAATAACATGACGGCAACTGATCGCACTAACCTAACGTCAATGGTGAATGGTCTGAATGCAACGACCTGGACGCCACTATGCGAAACCAGCTATGAGGCCTACCGATATCTTTCAGGTCAAACATCGGTCTATGCACAAGAAGCGGGAACAGCCTCACCTGCTGCGGATCCAAACGCCTATGTTTCCGGTACCACCTATAGGTCACCATCGACTGATTGTGCTGTGACTTACGTTATCTTAATGACGGACGGAGCGCCAACCTATGACACTGACGCAAACGCAAAGATTAAAGCATTGGCGGTGCCACCGGCGACAATAACGTGTAGTAATTATGCCGATGGCAACGGAGGTACTTCGGAAAACTGTATGCCAGAACTGGCTGAATACATGGCCAACACCGACTTAGATGGTGATCCTACCAACGGCGACCAATTTGCCATCACCTATACTATTGGCTTCACAACCAATCAGCCTCTACTACAGGACACTGCGATTAAAGGCGGTTCAGGGGCAAACGGCTACTTTACCGCGAATGACGCCGCGGGCTTAGCGGCAGCCTTTTCCTCTGCTCTGTTATCTATATTGGACAATGACGCAACCTTTACTTCTCCGGCGGTAGCCGTTGATACGTTTACCCGAACTCAAAGTCGAAACGATGTATTCTTTGCAATGTTTAGACCGAATAATCGCGTCGACTGGCCGGGCAATATCAAAAAACTAAACCTCGCCATCTCTGGCGGCAACGCCATATTGGTTGATTCTTCTGCTACGCCTGTACCGGCAATTGATACTTCCTCCGGACTGATTTCTGCATTAGCCAGAACCTATTGGCTTCCCGGAACAGACCCGGCTGACGGACCCACAGTTCAAGAGGGTGGTGTAGGTCGACTGTTGGAAACACGCACTCCTTCAACTCGTGTGGTGTATACCAATACCGGCTCGGGCGGAGCGCTAGAGGCGTTCAATCCCACAAATGTAGATGCAACAGCATTTGGATTTGGGGCTTCTGCCAACCCATTAGCAGATTTACACAATTTCTGGGGAGTAACTTCACAAGCGGAGCTGGATAAAGTTATTTATTGGGCAATTGGCTACAGCGATAACGGCACAACCACTCCTGTGGATGTTTCCAGAGGTTGGTTGCTGGGCGACATGCTCCACGGAAAGCCACTGGTTATCAACTACGGTGCAAGAGGCGCCTTTACCCAAGCAAATCCGGAACTGCGTATCGCTGTGGGTACTAACGGTTCCTTCTTACACATGTTCAGCAATGACGATGGAACTGAAGACTGGGCCTTTGTACCTAAGGAACTCGCGCCCGTGATCACAAGGCGATACACCAATCCTCTATCAGCTGACCACGCATACGGTATCGATTCACCACCCATTGTTCACGTAAAGGACCTTAATCGGGATGGTACTATCGACTCAACAGTGGGCGATAAGGTCTTCTTGTATTTCGGCTTGCGTCGAGGGGGGCGTGCACTCTACGCGCTGGATGTTTCAAATCCGGACAGCCCATCGTATAAATGGAGAATCGACGAAACGACTAGCGGTTTTTCCGAATTGGGACAAACCTGGTCGATACCAACGGTAGCGCGAATTCCCGGATACGCCGATGGCAATGGAAAGCCAAAGCCTGTGCTGATTTTCGGAGCGGGATATGACACCAACAAGGACGGCACCGGAATTGCTACAAATGATTCCATGGGTCGTGGAATATATATCATCGATGCCGATACCGGCGCCTTGGTGTGGAGCATCACCCCCGCGGGAAACTCAGCCACAAACATGCAAGCCTCGATTTTACACTCGGTACCTGCAGGCATTACCCCGGTAGATAGTAATGGTGATGAGCTAGTCGACAGAATTTATTTTGTCGATACCGGCGGTAACATATGGCGAGTTGATTTACCCGGTAACACCTTACCGAGCTCTAGCCAGAATACGTGGCGAATCGTGAAACTGGCGGAATTGAATGGCGGAACCGCGATAACCGATCGTCGCTTCTTTAGTGCGCCAGATGTTGTTAACACGCGTTCTGGAAACGAAGCTTTCGACGCTGTGTTGATAGGGAGCGGTGATCGCACCAACCCTAAAGCAACCGATGTCCTAAATCGCTTCTATATGATTCGCGATACACAACTCACGCCGTATACGACAGCGCATCCGACAACTACCGATTGTGCGCTGCCTACCGCTACTGATTTCCGTTGTGACTTGCCACTTAGGGATGGCACCGGATCAAACAATCAATTCTACGATGCTACCAGCAACATTATTCAGACTGGAAATGCCTCTCAGCAAACAGCGGCGAAAACAGCTTTGGATGCTGCCAATGGTTGGTATATCGACTTGGCCGCCACTGGTGAGAAGGCAGTCGCGAGATCTCTGACCATCGATGGCAGAGTTTTCTTTACAACGTTCAGCCCCGATGCAGCGCAATTGAACTTGTGTGTGCCAACACCTGGGACCGCGCGCTTGTATGCCGTAGGTCTGCAAGATGCATCGGAAGTGGTGGACTTCAATGCGGATTCGAATTATGAACGCTCCTGGGTAATAGGATCGCTGGTACCTGACACACCCTCACCTCACTTTGGTAGTGACGGTGAAATCAGGCTCTTGCTCCCACCTGGATCAGGTACCATCGGCAACCCATTCGAAACAGGTGCTTCGCTGCCTGCCCCCTATGGATCCTATTGGTTCCAGGAGGATTACTAGTGGCTCATTTATCGCGAAACAATAACGTAGCAATGCGGCGATCTGCCCAGGGCTTTACGCTCATTGAGCTCATGATCGTAGTAGCCGTAGTCGGCATCTTGTTTACGTTTGCTCTGCCGGCGTATCAAAACAGCGTGATTAAAAGCAAGCGGGCAACAGCAAAATCTCTCCTAATGGACGTAGCAAACCGACAAGAGAGGTTGTTGCTGGACCGCTCTACCTATACCTTGGATATGCAGGACCTTGGTTTTAGCGCTGACCCTACTATCTCCGACGACGGAAACTATAGCGTCGACGCGGCGGCCTGCGCGGGCGGAACAATAGCGAACTGCTATGTTCTCACGGCAACCGCACGCTCCGGTCAAGCAAAAGACAGCAAATGCCTAACATTAACTCTTGATTCAACTGGTGCCAAAACAGCACCAAACGCCGAATGCTGGTAATCGACCACCCGAGGATAGAACAATGAAAACTCTAGTAAAAACACTCAATGCAGGTATTGCGCTGACCCTCCTAACGGCCTTACTAAGCGCAAGTAGCTACGCCCGTGGAGACCGAACACAGACGAACGCAAATGAACAAGCAGAAAGAGGTAGTGTCGCGCGTGCGCTACCAGAGAAGAGCTATGCCTGCCAAGTAGGGGCGAAAAACGGCTTACAAGGGTTGGTTATGGTGCAAACTGACAACCGCCAAATGGCCTTTGAGACCGCATCAAACTCCATGGCTCGCACGCTCAACGGTAGGCAGAGCCCCACTATCGCTGTGGTGCAGTGCATCGAACATCCCAAGGGAAGGTTCGCAGATTCAACCTTTCAAAAATTCGTTGAAGACACGCCACTGTAACGAAGAGTCTAGGCAGTAATCATTTCAAATTCCTAGCTGTAGTCTTGGAATAGACTTAGTCAAAGCGTTGCTGATTTGTACTATCGCGCAGCGCTAACTCAACTCTGTCATTGGCTTTTTCAAGCTCAGCAGGTGTATCGATATCAAAAAACGCGGCGTCGTCGAGAACGGGCACCGTTGTAACTTGATCAGCAAATTCATCAAGTAATTTTCTCGCACCCTTGTCGCCCTGGAGCTTCATCATTTCGGGGAACAAGCGGGCAGGCCAAATAACAGGGTTTCCCATGCGCCCCGATTTTACCGGCACAACAATGTTCTGTTCACGTGCACACGCAAATGTGTCAATAAGTTTCTCGAGGAGGTCGACGCCTACAAACGGCATATCTGCGAGAATTATTATTGCGCCTTGTATTTCTTCCGGTAAAGATGACAAACCCACTTTAAGTGAACTCGATAAGCCCGAGCCGTAATCCGGGTTGTCTACTATGGCCACATCTCGCGCTCCCAAGGCAGTTCGAATTTCGTTGCCCCGATGACCAATAACGACAGTAGCGCTACACACAGAGCTGCGCAAAACCGCATCGACCACTCGAGAAACCATCGACATTCCATTGAAATCCACAAGCAATTTGTGTTGCTCTCCCATTCTTCGAGAGGAGCCCGCCGCCAGAACGATAGCTGCAATTTTGGTCACATCAGCCAATGCCATGATCTCGAAACCAAAACACAGTCGCTATACACTCGAGTCGCTTTCGGAAAGCAGAGAATCAATACGAAGAAGTGCGCGCTCGAGCGCGGCAGTGGGAAGCCCACCCCCCTTAAAATACTCCTCCGCCATCGGAGAGATACCGCAGCGATCGGGAAGTTTTTCACCAGCCTCCAACAAACTGTAGAGCGTCGGCAAAAAAATGAACTGCAACCACTGAGGAAGCGTAAGGGTATCTACACAAAAAGGTTCAGTACTGGCCAAAGCGCTAACAGATGGCGGCCGCTGATCCCACAAACCGAGTTGTCGCAACTCAGATTCGATATCTATAAGGACTTCGGCCACATCTGTTTTCATAACAAGAACTATCCAAGCCTTTGCTGAAACGGCGGCAGCGATTCTAGAATTGCCCGACCATAGCGACGCGTCATGAGTCTCCGATCAAGCAAGGTCACACGGCCCGTATCTTCCTCGGTTCGCAACAACCTACCGCTGGCTTGTACCAGCCGCAGCGCGGCATCAGGCACGCTTATTTCCATGAACGCGTTGCGACCCTCCGCTTCAATCCATTCAGCCAACGCAGCTTCCAGCGGACTGTCCGGAACTGCGAACGGAATTTTCGCGATTACAACGTGTCGACAATAATCTCCCGGCAAATCCACACCTTCTGCGAAACTCGCCAAACCAAAGATAATACTACCATCGCCATTGTCGATAGCCTCGCGGTGTCGACGTAGGATTTCAGCTTTGCTGTAATCCCCCTGGAGCAATACGAGCTCTCCCATCTGTGAAGCTATACCGTTGTATACTTCCAGCATCTGTCGGCGCGAAGAAAATAGCACCAAGGAGCCCTCGTTTTTATCGAGCAAGGTGGGTAATTGATCCATAATCGCCGCGGTATGCGCAGCCGCATCACCAGGATCACAATCCATTGCCGGCACACAGAAAGTTGCATTGGCATAATTGAATGGGCTGGCGACAACTTTGAATGCAGCTTTGGTCGGTACGCCAGAATGCATAATGAAACTATCAAATGAGTTCAAAGAGGTTATCGTGGCAGAGGTAATGACGACGCCAGCCGCCCGAGACCACAAAAATTCCTGCAGAATGTCGGCGGCTAAAATAGGACTACAGCGTAAATCAAAACCGAATTGCCCAGAACTGTTCAACAGCACAATCCAGCGCGCCTTCGGGGGCATGTCGTCTTCCCCGGTAACCGCATACTCCTGAAAAAGTGCCCCTGCACCCTCGGCACGCCCTAGCATGCCGCCAATATTAATGTGCCAGGTTTCCAACTCAGCTTTGTCGACCCCAGGGAAATCTTCATCTATCGCATCTTCAAGAATGCCTTCAATCCTATTAAGACCCGACGCCAGTTTCCCGAATTGACTGGCCAAGGTGGCAGCCACAGGAATAAGTTCTGCCGGCACAAGACCGTGATCAAAACGTAAGCTTTGGTCTTCTGAGCGATCGTCTTGGGGCAGGTCCTCGAAAAGACTGGCAACCACCTGCTCCGCTACCTGCAGCCCGGTGATGGCGGCATCCATTACTTCGGGCAAGTCTCGCAGTGGGCGTTGTAAGGATTCCAGAGTTGCGAGGGACTGGGCCAGATCCGCTAGAGATTTCCGGCTGTCTTGCAGCCATGCCGCAGTGGTGTGCAAGCGACAGAAGCCCGAGAAGTGGGACAACGCCTTGCTGGGTAAATGGTGCCCTTCGTCAAAAATATAAATGCTGTCTTCCGGAGCGGGTAGTATCGCGCCGCCACCCAAAGCAAGATCTGATAAAGCCAGGTCGTGATTGGTGACAATAACATCGGCGTTCTGAAGTTCGTCCCGAGCCTTGTAGAAACTGCACTGACTAATGTTGGGGCATCGACGACCACTGCATTGGCTGTGATCCGTTGTGACACCAAACCAGATATCTTCGCGGATAGTATCCGTCCAATTGTCGCGATCGCCATCCCACTCTCCCCGAGCTAGGGAATCGAGCATGGAGGTGTAAACCGGCAGCGCATCCGAAGCCAGCGGTGTGGCCAGTTCATCGGGATAGAGTGAGAGTAATCCTGAGTCACCAGAGCCATCGGCCATGACCCGATCGAGCTTGGAAAGGCAGACATATCGTCTTCTTCCTTTAGCGAGTGCGTAGCTAAAATCCAAGCCGCTGTGTCGTTTGATATCTGGCAGATCTTTTTGAATGAACTGCTCCTGGAGGGCGATCGTCGCCGTGGCAACAATCAGCCTTTTACCGAGAGCCTGTGCCACCGGAATACTCGCCACCGCATATGCGATAGTTTTGCCCGTTCCCGTACCAGCCTCAATAACACATACCGCCGGATCACGGGACGGAGAATCTCCCGGAGCGGGAATTTGACCCAGCGTATTCGCAATTTCCGCTATCATTTGCCGCTGTCCCCAGCGAGGACTCAGCGATTTACTTTCCATGAGCGCGCCGTAAGCATCGCGAATAACGTCTTTCGTATCATCAGTTAGCAAGACGGTTGCGATCCTGGACAAGCGCTTGCTTGCTGATGATTGCATTGGCGTAAATCCCCAGAGCATAGGGTCTATGTGCTTCTGGCATAGCTTGAATTCGCTCTTCGAACTCACTCCGAGAACAATCACCTTGCTCCAGATAGATATCCTCCGGCAGAACTTCATCTTCACCATATAGCATTCGATAGGCGTAGAGATTGGTGGGATGAAGGCAATACAGTTTGATCACCTGCTGATCAACTTGTGCCGCTACAGCTTCCGGCGAGTCCAAAGCGGAATCGAGAGGAGTGCCAAAAGAAACGTGCACCCGCCCCTTATTTCCCGATATCCCCTTGCCAATGGACGCCACATCTTCCTGCTCACCTTTTTCATAACTGCCCTGAGTATCCAGCTCCCATAACTCCGCAGCTTTTAACGCATCACAGGGGTCAAGTTCATAGGAAATAGCTACGGGTACGATTTTCAAGCTGGCAATGTGGTTTGCGAAATCTTCGGTTTTTCGATTCCTACACATATCGAGCATTTTGATAATTGCCGGCTCAGTCTGATCTATACCATCCTTGGCCCGGCCTTCACGCTGTGCTATCCAGATTGGCGACCTCTCCTCGAGCAGTGAGTGCTTGATATAGGAAGACAGTGTTTTGGTTGCTGCGAGCAGTTGTCGCGGCCCACTCAGCGAACGCTTAACAATAAAGCTTTTGTTTAATCGCATCGAATCAGAAACCCAGGGCTGGGTCAGTAAATTGTCCCCTATGGCGATTCGGGCAGTTTCGTGGCCTTCACGATACAAAGCATAGTTCGTGAACGCCGGATCCATCGCTATATCGCGATGGTTACTCATAAAGAGAAAGGCCTCTCGTGGGTCAAGGTGTTCAAGCCCGGAGACGGTAAAACTCCCAGAACTCGAGGAAATCATCCTATCCATATAACGCTTTATCACGACCTGCATAGTGTGCACATCGGACACCTTCCTGAGCTCCCAGCGTAAAAACAAGCTCACCAGCATGCGCATCAGCCCAGGCGCGCGGTCCGCGGTAGCGCCGAATCGTAGAGTCGCGATAGCTCCCAAGAATTCAGGGCTGCGTAACAGCCTCTGTAGCACTTCGGGTACCTCTTCATCCCTATAGGGACGAATATCTGCAAAGGGGTCGCTCAAGTAGAAAATCCTGTCAAAAGGAAGCGCCACACCATACCCAATATCACTAGCGTAGTCATCCGCTGAATGCGTCCAGACTAACCGCACACCGGCAGCGAAAGCGAGTGACGGCGCAGACTAGGTCGCATACCCACTGGCTATCAGTGGCTACTTTCTGCTACTCTGGCGCCGCCTAAAAGTGATGAATAATTGGAGAAAATATGGAACCAACCAGCGCCGCAATGATGACGTTTGGCGTCGCAACTCTGCTGACCAGCTGGGTTGTACTGCTGATCGTTTCTTGGAAGGAAGATTACGCATGGGGCTTATGCACCTTACTTTTGCCACCGGTGTCCTACTGCTACGCGGTTTTTCGTCCAGACAAAGCGGGGCAGGCAGTGATAGCAGCCATTATCGGGGTTGGGTTAGTCTTCCTCGCTTAGCCGAAAACGCCCAAAAAAGTGTTACCGCTCTGGGAAAATTTGATACGTGAATTATTGTTAATGTTCTAATTTTTACAAGTGGATAATTTTTTTATATTTAAAATCAAACACTTAAAAGATTAAAACTCTCGTTGGCTGCATAAGGTAACCTATTGAAGCCAAAGTTACATTTTTGTAACTCATCCGATACCAGAACCTCATCGTATACTCTTTCGAATATGATCCAGGGTCAATCGAACGATTCGATTTGACTCGCTGGCTACATACAGACATTTGAGGAAAAAACGATGAAATCAATCAAAATAGCGATGACTGCGGTTTTGCTAAGTGCCGCAAGCACCAGCTTCGCAGCGAAACCAACCAGCATCGTGTTTGAAGCCAATGGCGAAACGGCAGAAGCAACGCCATTTTCACAATACGCAGTTAAATGCTCTAACGGCAAAAAGGTACAGCTAACAGCTTGGGACAACCGCCGACAGTGGTGTGTAGGCCAGGAGTCCAGCGAGAATTGTGCAAAGAAGCAAATTAAAGCTGCAAAAGCAGCCTGTAAGGCATCCTAGCGTAATCCCTCCCGAGAAGCTTGTTTTAAAGCTTCTCGGCATGCTACCTCAGCGGAGGTAGCGACCCCTCAATTCAGCCAATTCCTCCGATCCAATGTTCAGTTCTTCTTCCAGATAGGTTTCAAAGGAAGGATAACGGCTATCAATCGCCCCCAGGGCAGCACTGAGATACTCCTCATGCACTTCCAGCATGGGCAAAATCGCGTGATCAGGTAAATTCATCTGGTATTTTTGTTTGATTCGCTGCATTTCAAGCTCGGGGAGAAAATAGCGCGCCGTCATTAAGTAATCCTGCATAACGACTTCCCGACTGACACCGAGCGCCATCAAAAAAACCGCTGCAGCAAAGCCGGTTCGATCTTTACCCGCTGCGCAGTGGACCAAAAATTTTGCATCATCAATGTGCAAAATTTCTGCAAACATCTTTGCATAAGCATCACTCTGCCCAAGCGCGAAATCCCGGTTTATCTCCACCATAAAGTCATACATAGCTTGAGGGAAGCTCTGGCCGTCATCAGGCGCCGTTTCTGCGTTCGAGCTGTCCAGCTGATCGAAGAACTCCGCATTGCTACCAGGAATAATGGGTACACTGAGTACCCGCAGAGAACGCGTTGGGGGCAAGCGGTTAGGAGCATTGAATTGCTCTTCTTCGCGACGAAAATCACAGATTAAGTCCAGCTGTAGACTCTCCAATAACGATAAATCGCTATCGGTGAGATTGGAAAGCTGCCCGGATCGAAACAAATAACCCCACTTAACTGTCTTTCCATTGGCGGCGTGATAACCGCCAAAATCTCTAAAGTTCGGCGTACCGTACATTTCCAGCCTACGCTGGGGCTCCTCAGCCGACTCCACACCATTGATTTCAGTCATGCCAATTCAAGAACCTCGGTATTCAACTACCGCGCGAAACAGCATTTTCACCAGGCTGAGCTGATTTTCCAAGGCCTCAGGGCTGAAGGGATCCTGATCCAAAAAGTCGCGGTACATGGGGGCCATGGTCACGTAGGACATGACCAAATTATTTAGAGCCATCACCGCCCAGGGCTGAAGATTGGAATCACCCAGCATCGGGATTTCCGGGCCTCCAAGCTCGCTGGTGGGATTGAACATCGGCCGGAACAATCGGTCGATTAACTCATTCGTATGGGGTCCGCCAGATAGAGCAGCATGCTGAAGCAATCGCGCGAGATTTGGATTTGCGTGATGCAGGCGAATAATAGTATCGAGCCAATCTATCACCCGCTGTTCGGTCATTTTCTTGTTGGTAAGCTCCTCAAGAGGAAGAATAAAATTATCAAGTAAGCGGTTGAGCACTGCCTGATACAAGGCCTCCTTATTCTTGAAATGGTTATACAGGCTCGGGGACCGTATCCCGACTTTATCCGCGACATCACCTAAGGAGGTAGCGCTGTATCCACGCTCAGCAAACAGATTCTCAGCTGCATCCAGAATCTTCTCAGGAGTTGTTCTGGGCAGCACCTCATCGACAATCTCTGCTTCACTCACCGGAATATGCGCTCGATTACTTCACTAATAATGACTAATAGGCGTTAGTATAACCTACAGCAGCGTGTTTTATGCGTAATCTTTGTAGCGAAACCCGACCCAGACTTTGGAATGAGTTGAGATGGCAGTTCAATCAATAAAAAATTTGATATTCCTTTATGCGCGAAGAATAGACCAGGGAGACTTCGAGGGGGTGGCCGAGCTGTTCAGATATGCACAAATTGAGCCCCCGGCCGGCGAGCCAGTGGTTGGCTACGAAGCAGTACTGGCAATGTACCAAAACGCCACTCGGCTGTATGAAGACGGCACACCGAAAACAAAGCACCTTACGACTAACCTGGCTATAACAGTCGATGGGTACACAGCGCGGGCCGATAGTTACTTCACGGTTATGCAGGCACTCCCCGATTTCCCGCTCCAAGCCATCATAAGCGGACGCTACGAAGATACCTTTGAACAAGTGGAGGACGCATGGCGATTCAGCAGTCGCCGGATGTTTCCGGAGCTTTTGGGCGACCTCAGCAAACATCTGCTGTTCAACCTCGAATGACAAGACCAATAGCTCTCCTACGGGAGGTTTATCCGCACGATGACCAAATCGGTGAATAGTGGCTCAGAAGCCCGGTTTCCGGACTTCTAAACCTTCAAATCGGTTGACAATTAACCTCCAAATGTGAATAATCGCGCCTCTTAAATTTTTGACTCCCCAAGAGGTGTTACAACGTGGCTAATTCCCCACAAGCAAAGAAGCGGGCCCGTCAGGCGGAAAAGCGTCGCACACACAACGCCAGCCTGCGCTCTCTGGTACGTACCGTAATCAAAAAAGTAGATGCTGCCATTGTTTCTGGCGACGCCGAGCAAGCCAAAATAGCATACAACTCTGCGGTACCCGTTATCGACCGCATGGCCGACAAAGGCATTATCCACAAGAATAAGGCTTCGCGGCATAAGAGTCGCCTGAACGCCCAGGTAAAAGCACTGGCTGCGTAATACTTTACACAGCAAAATTAGAAAGTCGGCCATGAAGCCGGCTTTTTTTATGCCCGTAATTAGCTCAAGGGCTAGGACTGAAGAGACTGCTCCAGCGAACCGTATCTTCGCAGCTAAAGTATGACCAGATTGTCCCGATGAATGAGCTCATCGTCGCCCTGGTACCCTAAGCGTGATTCAATCTCCTGAGACGGCACACCAATAATGCTTCGAGTTTCGCTGGCGTCGTAGTTCGTCAAGCCTCTAGCCATCTCCCGACCAGTGTGGTCCGTACACGCGATCATATCTCCGCGCTGAAAATTGCCCCGCACACTGCGCACACCCACCGGCAGTAAACTGCGACCCGATTCGCGCAGCACTCGTACAGCACCTTCATCCAGCTCGACACTTCCCTGAACCTGAACCATTCCAGCAAGCCACTGCTTCCGCGCGGCTTGCGGCCGTTTACCCGTTGATAACCAGGTCCCACGGCTCTCACCTCGGGCCACTTTGGCAATAATGTGCTCAACACGGCCACTGGCTATAATCGTTTCAGTGCCGGAGCGAGCCGCCAGTCGCGCAGCCCTGATTTTTGTGATCATGCCACCACGGCCAAAACTCCCCGCCTCTCCCGCCATAGCATCCAATGTCGGGTCGTTGGCGTCGGCTACATCGACCAACTCTGAGTTCGGGTTTTGACGCGGGTCTTCTTTGTAGAGCCCCTCCTGATCGGTAAGCAGTAGCAGAGCATCAGCATCGATCAAATTGGCAACCAACGCGGCCAAAGTGTCATTGTCGCCAAAGCGAATTTCGTCTGTTACCACTGTATCGTTTTCATTGACAATGGGGACCACGCCCATTTCCAGTAGAGTATTAAGAGTGCCTCGTGCGTTGAGATATCGGTCACGTGCAATTACATCATCATGCCCGAGCAGCACCTGTGCGGTCTGCAATCCATGCTCGGCAAAGGCGGTCTGATAACTTTGCACCAGACCCATTTGACCGACGGCGGCCGCAGCTTGAAGCTGGTGCAATGCGGTAGGTCTGGTTGACCAACCCAACTGCGCCACGCCGGCAGCAACGGCACCACTGGAAACCAGAACAACCTCATTTCCCTGAGCTCGCAAGTGCACCAACTGAGCCACTAGCCCTATGATGGTGGCACCGTCCAAGCCACGACCATCATCGGTGAGGAGCGCGCTTCCAACTTTCACGACCCAGCGCCTCGAGTGAGCTATTTCTAATCGACTAGTCATGAAAGCGCCTAGGGGGCGTATTCCACTTCGACATCATAATCATCATCGTCGAAATCATCTTCATCGTCCTGCTGCGCACTGCGCGCCGCTCTCGCTTCCTCTCGACGAAAACTCCGCAGATCTTCAATCCGCTTTCGCGCTTCTTCCTGCATTCTGGTCTGGGTTTGGCGCTCGAGCTCGAGTAGCTCGGGATCGGCAGCTTCTAACTCATTGATGTTTTCAAGATACCGCATCATGTCACCACACAGACTGGCAGTGCCAGTTGCTGTGATGGCTGAAATCTCGTAAACCGGACCGGACCAATTCAGGCCTTCCAATACCGATTCGCGTCGAGCTGAAAATTCCTCTGCGTCCAGCAAGTCTGATTTATTCAGCACAAGCCAACGCTCTCGAGCCGCAAGAGTAGGGCTGAACCGTTCAAGCTCATTCACAATTGCAAACGCAGAGGCGGCGGGATTAGAGCCATCAAAGGGTGCCATATCTACAATATGTAAGAGTATACGATTGCGGGTCAAATGCTTGAGAAATCGTATTCCGAGTCCCGCTCCATCGGAGGCACCCTCAATCAAACCTGGAATATCCGCTATCACGAAGCTGCGATGCGACTCTACTTTAACAACGCCCAAATTCGGGACCAGAGTCGTAAAAGGATAATCCGCCACTTTCGGAGTGGCCGAGGAAACGCTACGAATAAAGGTCGACTTGCCCGCATTAGGTAATCCCAGTAAGCCGACATCGGCTAATACCTTAAGCTCCAGCTTCAAAGCACGGTGCTCCCCATCAGAACCAGGAGTGGTTTGACGGGGTGCCCTGTTGGTGCTGGATTTAAATCGCGTGTTACCAAGGCCGTGAAACCCACCTCGGGCAACGATCAACCTCTCACCATGGGTGGAAAGGTCACCTAAAACCTCGGCACTGTCCTCGTCGAGAACCGTCGTGCCCACAGGCACTTTCAGTACGAGATCATCTCCGCTTCTGCCAGTACAGTTTTGACCACCACCTGACTTGCCACTGTCAGCTCGATAGGCGCGCTGGAAACGGTAGTCAACCATAGTATTGAGGGCCATATCCGCTTCAAGAATGACACTACCGCCATCCCCGCCGTCGCCACCATCAGGACCGCCTTTGGCAATGTATTTTTCACGCCTGAAGCTCATTGCACCATTGCCACCGTCACCAGCGAAGACAGTGATACTAGCTTCATCTACAAATTTCATACTCAGCCTTTCCTGTGCGGAATCACCCAAGGGAAGATTCGCTCGATTCTAACCCGCTAATGCCACTAATCCCATCGCACTACGGAAAAACCGTATCAGCTGAGGAAACTCGCGACAAAAAAAAGCCCCGTCATGTGACGAGGCCTTTTATTACTATCAAGATCCAGTGCAGATCAGGCGCTCACCACCTGCACAAACTTTCTGTTCTTCGGGCCGCGTACAATAAACTCGACCTTACCTTCTGCAGTTGCGAACAATGTGTGATCAACACCGCAGCGAACGTTTTCTCCCGGGTGGAATCGGGTCCCGCGTTGACGAACAATAATGTTGCCCGCTTTCACTGTTTCGCCACCAAAACGCTTTACGCCGAGACGCTTGGCATTTGAATCGCGACCGTTGCGAGTACTACCACCTGCCTTCTTATGAGCCATTTTCCAACTCCTCTATTAAGCCGAGATACCAGTAATCTTCACTTCCGTGTACCACTGGCGATGACCAGTTTGCTTGCGGTAGTGCTTACGGCGGTTAAATTTAATGATTGTGATCTTTTTGTGACGACCGTGGGCGACGACTTCGGCAGTGACTTTGCTGCCGGCCACCGTCGGTGTGCCTATTTTCACGTCATCACCACCGCCAACCATGAGAACCTTGTCGAACTCGACCGTCTCTCCAGTGGCAGTTTCAATTTTTTCCAACTTGAGGGTCTCGCCCTCTACAACACGGTGCTGCTTGCCACCGCTTTCTATTACTGCGTACATGTCCTACTCCGTTTAATTAGCCTGCTCGCTGTTGAAAAAAACCCTTTGAAATCAAGGGGGCAGAGCGCGGCACAAACTATAGTCATCAACCACCGGCTAACTGCTAGGAACACAGAAGCGGGCAGAGGGCGGCGATTTTACTCAAATAGTCGCACCTCGGCAAGCGTTATTTCCTAAGAAAGACAATAACTTAGATCAACCTTACTCCAGCTAGCTTGACACTAACACGGGCACCCAATAGCATGCCCGGGCACTCTGAAAGCTAATTGTTCATGCAAAAGATACGCGCCACCGTCGCCGCTGAGTTTGATGCGGTGAACCAGCTCATAGTCGATCAACTGCAATCCGATGTTCCCATGGTCGAAAACGTAGGCCACTACATTGTGGATGCAGGCGGCAAGCGCCTGCGCCCCCTACTGGTGCTGCTCAATGGGGCCGCCCAGAAATGTAACAACCAGAACCTGATCAAGTTCGCAGCTGTCATTGAATTCATCCATACAGCAACACTCCTGCACGACGACGTGGTGGACATCTCCAGCCTCCGCCGCGGCCGCCCGACCGCCAACGCTGAATTTGGCAATGCCCCGAGCGTTCTAGTCGGAGATTTTTTGTATACCCGGGCTTTTCAATTGTTGGTGCAGATCCAGGATATGGATATTCTCAAGCATATGGCGGACACCACAAACACGATCGCTGAAGGAGAAGTTTTACAACTGAGCAGAGCGGGAGATGCCGATACCAATGAACAGCAATACCTAGACGTAATCACTCGAAAAACCGCTATTTTATTTGCCGCGGCGTGCTACGGTGCCTCCGCTTTGGCGGGCGCTCAAGAAGCCTCTCGCCTGCAACAGCACGCTTTTGGCCTTAACCTGGGCATTGCGTTCCAAATGATTGACGATGTTCTGGACTACGCTGGCGATACCGAAACAATGGGGAAGAACATTGGTGATGACCTCACCGAAGGCAAAACCACGCTCCCTTTAATCTACACCCTCATACACGGTAACTCTGATTGTCAGAAACTTGTGAGAACAGCCATCACGAGTAAAAGCGCGGAAAACATTGACGCAATAATAGCAGCAGTCAATGATTGTGGTGCTCTCGATTACACACGCGATCGTGCAAAACATTATCACGATCTTGCGCTCCAAAGCCTCGACCTACTCCCCGCTAGTCCCTGGAGAGAGGCTATGACGGAATTGACCGCACTCTCTGTTAATCGCGATCACTAAATCCAGTTCTAAAGCGTTCAATTGCGCTAGATCGGACAGCTTCATATACTTTCTCTCACTCCTTTCAAGGATTCGGCGAGCTAATGACAGCAAATCAGCTACTCAATCAGTTATCTTCTTATGAAGCCTTAGTTCACCAATCTAAGGCTCTGGCCTCTAAATCCATCTCCGAAATGTTCGACTCGGATCCAGCTCGCGCAGATGATTTCATTGCAAGCGCAGCTGGATTAACCCTCGACTATTCCAAAGCACTACTCGATCGATCAGCGCGAAAAACCCTTCTAGATTTGGCGGAAGACGCTCAATGGCTCGGCAAAGTAAGCGCCATGATGCGAGGGGAACTGATCAATAAAACTGAAAACAGGGCGGCCCTGCACACGCTTTTGAGGGCGAGCTCGCACAACGGCCTGCCCGATTTGTATTCGCAGGTGAACGAGACGCGTCTGCGGATGAAGCACTGGACCGAACAGATCAACGAGGGAAGGCTCACGGGTTTTTCCGGCCAAACCATTACCGACGTCGTCAATATCGGTATCGGCGGCTCTGACCTGGGGCCTCGCCTCGCCACCGAAGCACTCACCCCGTTTCACGGTACTATCGCCTGCCACTACGTTGCCAACGTCGATCCCGCCGACATACAGGGTCTGCTACTCAATCTTAATCCCGCCTCCACTTTGTTCATTATATGCTCCAAGTCATTCCGCACGCAGGAGACACTCACCAATGGGCTCGCCGCCAGATCATGGCTAATGAACGCAGGGGCGACTGAGGGTGACCTGGAAAAACATTTTCTGGCGATTACGACCAATCTTAAAGCTGCAGCCGAATTTGGTGTCCCAAATGACAACTGCCTGCCAATCTGGGATTGGGTAGGCGGGCGGTATTCCGTATGGTCCGCAGTGGGTTTAAGCACTGCAATCGCTGTGGGCTGGGATAACTTTAGCCGATTTCTTCGGGGCGCCGAAGCGATGGATCTTCATTTTCACACTGCGCCAGCGGAGAAAAATCTCCCTTTGCTGATGAGTCTATTGGAGGTGTGGTACTGCAATTTCTTCGATGCAGAAAACCATGTCGTACTCCCCTACAGCAATCACCTACAAAAGCTACCCGATTTTTTACAGCAGCTCACAATGGAGAGTAATGGCAAACGCGTTTCTGCCGACGGCACGCCTGTAGACTATGATACCGGACCCATTCTTTGGGGCGCTGCAGGAACAATGGGCCAGCATTCTTTTCACCAACTACTTCATCAAGGCACCCGCCTGTGTCCTGTCGATTTTGTACTGCCGCTATCAACTCACACAGGCATGACGGAGCAGCACCGAATGCTGGTGGCTAATTGCCTAGCGCAGAGCAGAACTCTGATGATTGGCAGGTCGGTTGAACAAGCGCAGGCTAAACTGCTAAGTCGCGGGGCAATAACGCTAGAGGCAGAAGCATTGGCTGCGCACCTGGCTATGCCAGGAAACCGGCCAAGTAATGTAATAACAATGGACCAGCTATCACCTGAAACGCTTGGTGCACTGCTAGCGCTATATGAACATCGAACTTTTTGTAGTGCTGTGTTTTGGGGAATCAATCCATTCGACCAATGGGGTGTAGAGTTGGGCAAAGAGATCGGAGTTGAGATTTTAAAATCGATGTCTGAGCAAAACAGTTCTGAAATCGCAAAAATGGACGCTTCAACAGAGCGACTAATCGCCAGTTGGCGTCGTGTAACTAATCCAGACTAGGCGTCTATTAGAGTCAGCAGCTCCTGGGTTTTCGCTTCCATCAACGCCAGATCGGCGCGACTCTCTACATTCAGCCTGACGACAGGTTCAGTATTCGACATACGCAAGTTAAACCGCCAGTTTGCGAAACTCATACTTAAACCATCAACATGCTCGATCTCAATCGCATCAGCTTGGTAAGTCGCCTCAGCTAAAGCAAGAATTTTGGCGGGATTATCTATTGTTCGATTAATCTCACCGCTGCAGGGAAAAGCCGCCTGGCGTTGTGCGACCATCGCAGACAGCGGACTGTGTTGCACCGCCATTAGCCCGGCGACCAACAACCAGGGAATCATCCCGCTGTCGCAATAAGCAAAATCACGGAAGTAGTGATGAGCACTCATTTCACCGCCATATATAGCATCTTCCAGCCGCATCCTTTCTTTTATGAATGCGTGTCCGGTTTTACTCTGCACCGCTTCGCCACCGCCGGATTGAACAATATCCACGGTATTCCAGGTCAGACGAGGGTCGTGGACAATTTTAGAACCCGTTTGTTGCGAGAGAAAAGCCTGGGCTAGCAGTCCAACAATGTAATAGCCCTCTATAAAATCGCCGTTTTCATCAAAAAAGAAACAGCGATCAAAATCCCCGTCCCAGGCGATGGCCATATCGGCGCCATATTCCATCACCGCCTCTATAGCAGCTGCTCGGTTCTCTGGCAGCAGCGGATTGGGAACACCGTTGGGGAAGTTTCCATCTGGCTCGTGATGAAGTTTGATAAATTCAAAGGGCAAAAGTGGTTCCAACAGATCGATAACGCGCCCCGCACCTCCATTGCCAGCATCCACAACAATCTTCAAGGGACTTAGTTTGTCAGTTTCAACATAGGATAGCAGGTGCTCGACATAGGCCGATGAAATATCCAGCGGACGCAAAACACCAGGTTCTGGTGCGAGGGTGAAATCATCGTTTTCAGCAAGGTCTTTGATAGCGAACAGGCCGCTGTCTCCCGAAATAGGCCTGGAACCTTCCCGAACAAATTTCATACCGTTGTAGTCTTTTGGGTTATGGCTGGCAGTCACAACGATGCCGCCATCCATTTCTGCATGCGAGGTCGCAAAATAAATCTCTTCTGTACCGCACATGCCGATGTCATAGACGTCGACGCCTTGTTCGATAAGCCCTCTAACCAGAGCGGCTTTTATCGCCTCGCTACTCAAACGTATATCGTGACCTACGACAACTTTTTTAGGTTTTACAATTTCAGCGAAAGCGCGTCCAATCCGGCGGGCAATGTCTTCATTAAGCTGGTCCGGAACTCGGCCTCTGACATCGTAGGCTTTGAAACAAGTTATCGATTGCATGCACAAAAACCGCAGTTAAAGCTCAACATAATGATTTTCATAAACATAATTTGTCGCCTCTATAAACCCTGGAATGCTGCCACAATCAAAACGCCGACCCTCGAACTTGTATGCCATTACGCAGCCTTTTTGTGCCTGGGTCATGAGGGCATCCGTGATTTGCACCTCGCCATTTGCACCGGGGGCAGTGTCACGGAGGATGTCAAAAATATCGGGGGTTAGAATATATCGACCAATAATAGCAAGGTTTGATGGAGCATCTTCCTGGGCCGGTTTTTCAACCATATTGTCTACCCGGTACAAACCCTCCTTGAGTGCTTCCCCTGAAATAACACCGTATTTGTGTACCTCGCTCATCGGCACTTCCTGGACTGCAACAATAGAGCAGCGGAACTGCTTATACAGCTCAACCATTTGTGAGAGCACACCAGGTCCTTCATTGAGACACAAGTCATCCGATAAAAGAACGCCGAAAGGTTCGTTGCCGATCAATGCCTCTCCCGTCAAAATGGCGTGGCCCAGCCCCTTCATCTCTCGCTGGCGTATCATCGTAAATTCGCCTTCTGCCTGAAGGTCGCGAATACTTTTAAGGAGCGTTTCCTTATTCGAGCCGGATATCTGATGCTCTAATTCAAAGCTAATATCAAAGTGATCTGATATTGCCCTTTTGCCCCGTCCAGTGACCATAGCGCACGTCTTCATACCTGCGGCTATCGCCTCCTCAACCCCATATTGCACCAGAGGTTTATTGACAATAGGTAGCATTTCCTTGGGCATGCTCTTGGTGGCCGGTAGAAATCTGGTGCCGTATCCCGCTACAGGAAACATGCATTTGTTAATCATATTGCGCCTAACCTCAAACTATTCGCTACGCCCATAAACATCTTCAAAACGCACAATATCATCCTCACCCAAATACGCCCCAGACTGAACTTCTATCAATTCCAAAGGAATGCGGCCAGGATTTGCCAAGCGGTGTTTGTGCCCCAGAGGGATGTAGGTGGATTCGTCCTCCTGAAGCATAAACACTTTATCTTCACAGGTAACCTCGGCGGTACCGTGTACCATAATCCAGTGCTCGGCACGGTGATGGTGCATTTGCAGGGACAATGTCGCACCCGGATTTACAATTATTCGCTTAACCTGAAATCTATCGGCACTCACTAGAGATTCGTAAGAACCCCAAGGGCGATATACTCGCCGGTGCAAAAGAGCCTCGGAGCGTTGTTCTGCTTTGAGGCGATTGACGATCTGCTTAACATCCTGAACTTTTTCCCTATCGGCGACAAGTATCGCGTCGCTGGTTTCTACGACGACCAAATTTTCCACACCTGTCGCTGCAACCAGGCGAGAATCACTTCGAAAGTAACTGTTATGGCAGTTGTCCAGCATGACATCGCCTACAGAGGCGTTACCTCGTGAATCCTTTGCTGCGACATCCCACAGCGCAGACCAAGCACCAACGTCACTCCAACCACAATCTAGGGAAACCACAGCACCGCGATCCGTTTTTTCCATAACAGCATAGTCAATACTGTCACTTGGGCAGGCTAGAAACGAATCTTTGTCTGGTCGAATAAAGTCAAGATCGGTGGTGGCCTTAGACATAGATTCTTTACATATCTCCAGAATCTGCGGCGCTAAGCGACCCAACTCTTCCAAGTACGTGTTCGCGGAGAGCAAAAACATACCGCTGTTCCAAAGAAAATCACCGCTGGCCAAGTATTCCCGGGCCGTCGCCAAGTCTGGTTTCTCAACAAAACGATCCAGCGCATAAAGCTTTTCGCCTTTTGATGCACCGCATTTGATGTATCCATAGCCGGTTTCAGGCTGTGTCGGGACGACGCCAAACGTCATCAATTGCCCCTCGGTAGCCAGCGGCAAAGCCCGCTGGATAGTGGTAACAAAAGAGGGTACATCTTGAATTAAATGGTCAGCCGGCAACACCAGCATAATCGCATCTGCATCTATTGCCACGGCTTTCAATGCAGCCAGAGCCACCGCCGGTGCGGTATTGCGACCCTGCGGTTCCAAAATCAAACTGCCAGCGGACAGTTTCAACTGACGCAATTGCTCTGCGACCATGAAACGATGATCTTCATTGCAAACCACGATCGGGTTTGCCGCCTGTAAATCAGAAGTCCGCTTCAAGGTGTCTTGCAACATCGACAATTCACTCGCCAGGGGCAAGAATTGTTTGGGATGAGCTTCTCTGGATACCGGCCACAATCTACTGCCGACACCGCCTGATAACAATACGGGTATTAACATCGAAATCCTGAATTTAGCGCGATGAACGGCCACCCTGCATTTAGCGAAAACAACCATCCAATTACATTTTTATGGGCAATTCATGTTATCCCAGGCCGCAATTTTTGGCCAGTGCGCACCCTGGGTCTTTCTCGTATCACCTATAGACTTGTGAGCTACTTCAACTAAAATAGGCCCGCTAAACCAAATCCAGCATTTTCGAATGAGTTTTCGGTCTGCATGGAATCTTGGAGCCTCGCCTCAATGGCCAACTTGGAAGACCTATGACTGCAAAAAACTCATATAACAAGCAAGAGCTAGTAGATTGCGGCCATGGAAAGCTGTTTGGCCCTGGTAACGCTAGACTGCCAGTGGACAACATGCTGATGCTGGATCGGATAAATCACATTAGCTCAGAGGGAGGTTTGTTCGACAAAGGTGAAATTATCGCGGAGTTGGATATAACACCTGACCTGTGGTTCTTCGATTGTCACTTCCCATCTGACCCGGTGATGCCCGGATGCCTTGGACTCGACGCCATGTGGCAGCTCGTTGGTTTTTTTCTGGGTTGGAGAGGCAACCCAGGTAGAGGACGTGCGCTGGGGTGCGGCGAGGTAAAATTTACCGGAGAGATCAAACCAAGCTCCTCCAAAGTAACTTACAACATCAATATTAAGAGAATCATCGAGCGAAAACTCGTGATGGGTATTGCAGATGGCACGGTATCAGTAGACGGCGCCGAAATTTATACGGCCAGCGGATTGCGCGTCGGTTTATTTCAACCTTCAGAGACCTTTTAATCTATGAGTAGAAGAGTAGTCGTAAGCGGCCTTGGAATCGTTTCCTGTCTCGGCAATGATGCGAAAACAGTTACCGAATCTCTCTACGAGGGCAGATCCGGCATAAGCACGCATCAGGAACACATTGACATCGGCATGCGATCACACATCGCGGGTGTTCCCAGTATAGATATCAAAGAACTGATTGATCGAAAGCAGTTGCGCTTTATGGGTGACGCTGCATCCTTTGCCTACATTTCGATGCAACAAGCAATCGCCGATGCAGGACTGGAGGAATCTGAAGTCTCCAATGTCAGAACCGGAATCATCGCCGGCTCTGGGGGGGCATCCTCTGCCAGCCAAACCGAGGCCGCTGATATTCTTCGAGAGAAAGGCTTGCGAAGAGTCGGCCCCTACCGGGTTACCCAGACCATGGGTAGCACTGTATCCGCTTGCCTGGCGACACCGTTTAAAATCAAGGGTGTAAATTACTCAATCTCATCTGCTTGCTCCACCAGCGCGCACTGCATTGGCAACGCCATGGAGCAAATCCAACTCAATAAGCAAGATATTGTATTCGCCGGTGGTGGTGAAGAACTACACTGGACCTTAAGCAGTTTGTTCGACGCAATGGGCGCACTGTCTACCAAATATAATGAAACACCTGAGCGCGCTTCACGCGCCTACGATGCCGACAGAGACGGCTTCGTTATCGCCGGTGGTGGCGGCATGTTGGTCTTGGAAGAGCTCGAGCACGCCAAGGCGCGCGGTGCAAAGATTTACGCGGAGCTTGTAGGCTACGGTGCGACCTCGGACGGCTACGACATGGTCTCACCTTCAGGCGAAGGAGCGGTGAGGTGTATGCAACAAGCACTCGCAACGGTGACTGGCCCAGTCGACTATATCAACGCGCACGGCACGAGCACTCCGGCAGGTGATATGCAGGAATTAAAGGCGGTTAAATCGGCTTATGAAAGTACTGCAAACATACCCATCATAGGTTCAACGAAGTCCCTATCTGGGCATTCACTGGGCGCTGCGGGCGTCCAGGAAGCGATATACAGCCTGTTGATGCAACAGGGGAATTTCATTGCAGCATCTGCAAATATCGAAAACCTGGACCCCGAGGCCGGATCACTTCCGATCGCTATTTCACGTCACGACGATGTAGATTTACAACGCGTTATGTCGAATAGTTTTGGCTTCGGTGGCACCAACGCGTCACTGGTTTTCGAAAAGTACTCAGCCTAGACTTCTCGCTAGCCAATTCCTATTTGGAAGGCTATTCTCCACGTTCAATATTTGGTGGACAGGAAGTGCGGTGAAGAAAAAACAGTATCAAAAACAATTGCGCAAACTCCAGGCAGAGTTAGTAGCGGTACAAGAGTGGGTGAAAGCTACTGGCCAGCGAATAATCATTGTTTTCGAGGGGCGCGATGCAGCCGGCAAAGGTGGCATGATTAAAGCCATCACGCAGCGAGTTAGCCCAAGAGTTTTTCGGGTACTGGCGTTGCCAGCCCCCAGCGATAGAGAAAAATCTCAACTTTACTACCAACGTTACATCAGCCAATTCCCTGCGGGTGGCGAGGTCGTGATATTTGACCGTAGTTGGTACAACCGAGCTGGGGTTGAACCGGTTATGGGGTTTTGTACTGAGCAACAAACTACACAGTTTCTGCGCAATACTCCTGATTTCGAGCGAGAACTGGTACGAGACGGAATCATTCTCCTGAAATACTGGCTGGAAGTGGGCAACGATGAACAGGAGATTAGGTTTGAGGACAGAATTACCCGCAAGGATAAACGCTGGAAGCTTAGTGGTATAGACCTTGAGGCCAGGCGCCGTTGGTACGCTTTCTCACGCGCTCGAGATCGTATGCTGGATGCCACAGATACAACAGAGTGCCCCTGGAACATTGTTCGTACAGACGACAAACAGTCGGCCCATTTAAATTGCATTTCGCACATGCTTGAGCAAATTCCCTACGAACCATTGAAAACCTCCCCGGTAGAGCTACCTCAAAGAGACCTATCGGATCAGTACGACGACAAAAAATCGATGGAGCATCGCAAATACGTACCCCAGCATTATCCCAAAAGAAAATAGATCGAATGCGGGGATAGTCTGACACCAGGTGATTGATTTACTTGTTTCGGGAAGCTACCAAGGTAAGCATGCAATCATAATCAGACCGGCAATAACTATCCGCCGGAGATTACTAATTTCGTTTTTGCAGAAATTTATCCAAGAGCTTTCCGGCTTCTTTTTCAATTTTGCGCTCAACTTCTTTAGTAGCCATTTGCTTTATAATTTTCTGACTGTCCACAGAACACCACTCACCAGGATCTTCGCTGATCTTACCCGCACAATTCACTGGCCACTCTATAGCTACCAACCGCTTATTTATACGACAAGCAGGATCTACCGCCGCCAAACCCTCAGAAAGGACTGCACCAAATATCGCCTCAAACTGCTGCGAAAGTATATTCAGCGATCCAGAGCCAGATAACTTCAAATTGCTTAACTCTGCCCGAAGATGATTCATATTAAGTAGGCCATTGTCCATATTCATTGCGAGTGAGAGCGTTTCAAATCGCGTGCTTTCAGGAAGCTCGACGGCCAATTTTTCCCGATTGGTTATAGCGACGGCCTCACAGAGCATTTTTTCAACGCCCATATCACTAAGCTCCACCTCTTGCGTGGCGAGATTAATCGGACCTGTTATGGTCTCTATCAATTGATTACCAGTACGACCGGTGCTCTTGAGCTTCCAGGTCAAATCGACATTTCCAGTTGCGACAGGTTTAGCATTCGCAGCTTTTAGTGCTTCCTCAATACTCATTCCCGACAAACCACCTCTGGTACTGAGCGCAGCGATCTTATGCTTTGCATCAAAGGTCGCTTTCATATCGAGCTTGCCGCCGTGGACTTTACCCGTCATCCGATTGAGTTTGACAATACCATTTTCGGCGCGAACTTTTACATTAACTTTTTCTATAACATGACCAGAGAAAATCGCCCTTTCTATAGATAGTGCGGCCCGCGCGTCGATTGCTCGAATAGCATTGAATGGCAACGCTTGATCCTCATCGACGGTTTTGCCGGTCAAAACTGAACTACCACGGTCAGCTTTACCAGCCTCACCGGGTGTCTTGGACGTCGCTTGTGGGCCCGCGAGAATTATCAATGCTGGATCAAACTGATTGAGGTCAAGCTTCGCGACGATTTGTGGAGATTCAAAGCTGGCATAGCGCAGCTCACCCTCACCCCGAATCTCCGCCAACGACAATTTCACTTGTAAATCGGCTACCCGCTTGGTCAAGTCGACCACACCTTCGGTTTGAATATTCAAGGTTTCCTGGCCAGCTCCGGTTACAGTGACCAGCATGGATTCAAGCGTGAGTCGCTGGCTGTTACCGTCTACCTGAACGCCGCCATTAGCGATGATTTCTATCGGCGCAATACCTTCATTCGATTCAAAGCGAATATCCATTTCTATCGGTATCAGTCGATTGTCAAGGTTTAGGTCAGTGGCCTCCAGCTTTGAGACTTCAACACGAGAGCGATCTCCTGTTTCATGCGATAAGGTTTCTAAAACTGAGTCGCTTAGCAATAGCCGTTGTACATTCAGTGCCAGAGGAACGGCAATTGCGGCCTCGCTGTTCTGCAGTTTCTTTCTTTTCTCAATCTCGAGCTGCCGCTCAGAATAATACGCGTCTAATTGAGCATCACTAAACTCGCTGGTATCCAGAGCGGGTGGTTGTGGCGCTGATTTCACCACCACATGCAAACCATCCAAAATGATTTCTCCAACTTCCGCAGCGCCGGAGAACAAAGGCCACAGCTCCAGGCCAATCGCCAAAGAGCGCGCAGTCGCTGCAATACTGTGTTCACCCGGAAGAGTTATCTCGGTATCTTTAAGATTGACCGAGATAGAAGGCAGTATGGAGAAATCGACATCACCCTTAACCACCAGTGTAGCGCCGGTTTGTTCGCGAACATTCTTAGACGCCAATTCGAGAACTTGCTGCTTGTCGACCAACATGGGCAATAAAAGGGCCGCAGCCAAGATTAAGATCAGAGGAACCGCTATCAATATCGCAAAAATTCTGACCATATTAACTCCCAAAACAGCACATAGGACTTATCGAAAAATGTTATCCGTCTTAAAGAGAGAGACGGCTAATGGATCAACTGTACGAGTGGAATCACTTCCACCTGATCACCCACATCAACAACGGTACCAATAGGGATTACAGCCAGAGCGTTAGAGTGACTGACTGAACTGAGAACACCGGAGCTCTGGTTCTCATAGGGGCTAGCAAGCAGACCCTGATCGGTAGTGCTCAACTGCACGCGCAGATACTCCTGGCGAGTGCCAGGCACCTGACGCTTAAACCCAGCGCTTGCGCGCAAGCTCGGCGCATCCATCTCACGCATGCCCTGAAGCTTTTTCAGATACGGCCGGGCAATAATACAAAACGTGACGAACACGGAGGTGGGGTTCCCGGGCAGACCGATAAACGGGGTGTCTCCGACGCGCCCAAAAGCAAGTGGTTTTCCAGGCTTTAACGCCAACTTCCACAGATCGAGCCTACCGAGCCGCTCAACCTGACCTTTAACATGATCCTCCTCGCCCACTGAAACGCCGCCCGAGCTAATCACACAATCGGCTGACTGCGCGGCTCTTTGCAGCGCTAATCCCGTTGCCTGCGCATCATCGGGAATAATGCCCCCATCGACAACCTCAAAGTTCATATTTCTCAGCAGCGCTGCCAGGGTGTAACGATTGGAATTGTAGAGCTGGCCCGGTTCCAGTGCATCAGCGCCTGGCTCTACCAATTCATCGCCGGTCGACATAATGGCAACACGGATAGGTTTATACACATTGACCTCACTCGCTCCAATGGACGCGAGTAAGCCAAGATCCTGTGGCGACAACATTTTGCCCGCTGACAAAACCAGTTCCCCCTCGCGGATATCTTGCCCACGGGGCCTTACATTTTCACCTGGGGTCACCTGGCATTGAATAGACACTCCATCGGTATCCTCCAGGCAGTTCTCCTGCATGACGACGGCATCCGCTCCCGGGGGTATTTCGGCACCGGTGAAAATACGAGCAGCGGTACCCTCTTCCAAAAAGGTGCCGACTGAACCCGCCGGTATTCGCTGACTAACTGGCAGGACCTGGCCCACCTCAGCGGACCGAATGGCGTAACCATCCATAGCGCTATTGTCATTCGCAGGAACCGAGATTGGCGAGAAGAGGTCCTCAGCTAGCACACATCCCAGAGAGTCAATAAGAGCACGACTAATCACGGGAGGAGTGGTATCAACACTCCCCAATATTCGGCTAAGCGCTTCCTCGACAGGCAACAATCCGTTCAATCTGATTGTCCTTGGATGTTCATGACGCCGACGAAATTACAGGGGCGAAAACTACTGTCTAACTGATCGCGAATAACGCCATCCCAAGCAGTGCGGCAAGCTCCGGTGGAACCGGGCATACAGAAAACCACTGTATTATTCGCAAACCCCGCCAGCGCTCTGGACTGGATAGTTGATGAACCTATTTCCTCGAATGAAATCGAGCGGAACAGCTCCCCAAAGCCATCAATTTCTTTGTCAAAAAGTGGCCGCACGGCCTCGGGCGTAGAATCGCGCCCCGAAAAACCAGTGCCACCGGTAATCAATACTGCGTTGATCTCTGCCGCGGCAATCCATCGCGCAAGCACCGCGCGAATCTGATATACATCATCGATAACAATGTACTTTTCCGCGACTCTGTGGCCCGCCGACTCGAGTGCGGACACCAGGAAATGCCCCGAAGTATCATCCCGTTCGGAGCGGGTATCAGAGACAGTCAGCACAGCGATCGCCAGCGACTGCGGTATTTGATCTGTGGCTTTAGACATGGTCGTAGCTCGCTCTATTTTTGAGATTGAAAATAACGTTTTACCGCCTCTGACACGAATCCGCGCCAGGGGTTTTGCTTGATCGCGAAGGTATTGCGCAAAAGAGAGCAGTCGAGGGATCGATTGAGCTGTTCTTTTTCCTGCTCGGGGCGCAGCAGCTCTACAGCATGGGGCGAAAACTCAGAAAACTGCGATGCACAGGCCAACAGCACTTCAGAAAATTGGTAGCAGTCCGTCGCATCCGAGCTGCAATAGTGATAAATGCCCCAGGAGTCAGCGCCTGTACTAAATTGGTCAAGCAATCCAGAAGCAACTCTTGCAGCGTCATCCGCTGCCACCGGGCACCCACGTAGATGATCTTCCAACATGAGATTCCCACCCTCACTGAATTGATTGATCATATGAGTGAGAACATTGACGCCACGATGGGAAAAAACAGGCCCCAATCGCAGAATCAGATGGTGGTCGCAATGTTCTGCTACAGAAGCTTCTGCGCGGCGCAGTAATTTTCCAATACCTTCATCATTGTCGGGGCTATCTTCTTCTGTATAGAGGCGCTCGTGAATACCTGAAAATACCCTTGCCGTTGACAGATAAAGGTAAGCCATCTTGCTTTTTTGACAGGACTTGGCCAGCCACTGGGTTCTGACTAGGTCCAAATCGAAAATTTTGTCGCCGCTATCCGCCGCAGCCTGGAGCCGGGTATCAACCACAAACTCACATGAGGCTCGGACGAGGGCTTTCTTGGTGCGCCGTTCACTCTTCCAGCGACAGTCGGCCAAGGGTAAGGTCTCAACATGCCTGCCCCGCCGCAGCAAGAACTCTTGTAACGATCTCCCCACTGGAGTGTCTGATCCTAAGAGTAGTACACGCACCGCTAAACTATTCCCAATGTGCGCTGATCACGTGCGGGCACACACTCTTAGCGCGATATTTAAAATTCCTACACAACCCCTAGAAGGGGATATCATCATTAAAATCGCCGAAATCTCCGCCCGAAGCGCTACTGCCCGACGGGACACCTTGAGGACCCGAAGCTTGCTGGCCACCTGACTGAGCAGGAGGTGCCTGATTGTAATCGTTTTGAGACTGTTGGCCGCCGCCGGATCCGCGACTATCGAGCATTTGCATTTCACCAGCCACTATCTCTGTGGTGTAACGATCCTGACCCGATTTGTCCTGCCACTTGCGGGTACGCAATGAACCTTCGAGATACACTTTGGACCCCTTGCGTAAATACTCATTCGCGATTTCGGCCAGGCGATTGAAAAACACAACCCTATGCCACTCAGTTCGTTCCTGAGGCTGCCCCGACTGCTTGTCTTTCCAGGTTTCGGAGGTCGCCACTGTGATATTTGTGACTGCACCGCCTGATGGCAAGAAACGGGATTCGGGGTCGTTACCCAAATTGCCGACCAAAATGACTTTGTTCACACCCCGTGAAGCCATAAAAATTCCTCGTTAACTGTAGATCAAAAACCGGACAAAAAGACGCTCAGACGACTTTAGACTATAACAACCCAAACTACTAATTGCGACAACATAGGTCGCCAAAATTGATCAAATGACGCATAGAAACAGGACAACAGAGAGATGAGCAACACGCGTATTACCGCGATAGTAGACCGACAATGACTCGTAGCTACAGGCAGCGTCAGTCTGCTACTGATTCGACACCTGAACTCGAAAACCCCGACCCAAGTATCGATATGAGAAGCCACAACATAGCCAGCACAGCACAAACCCAAAACAACATGGAACCAGATCCCAGTTGCAATATCACACCGCCGGCTGCCCCACCGGCAAAGGCGCCCAGGAACTGGCAAGTAGAGTACACGCCCATTGCTGTACCTCTACCGTCGGTGGGAACTGCCTTGCTTACCAGCGATGGTAAAGTTGCCTCGAGATAATTAAACCCGGTAAAAAACACCCACAAGCCAAGATATAAAGATGCGTCCCACTGAACAAAGCCCAGTAGTCCTAGCGCCACCAATACCAGTAATATGCCCAGTTGAAACATTTGTCGGGGCTTGGCCCCGCGCTCTGCTACTCTCATCATCGGCAACATACAAAGCACCGACAGCGCCAGAGCAGCGAGATATACCTGCCAGTGCAACTCTCTGGCAACGCCTGCATTCGATTCCAGCAATGCTGGGACAACCAAAAAGCATGCCATCAGAATAAAATGAAGCGTAAACACCCCAAAGTTAAGTTGCCCCAGCTGTGAATTAAAAACGGTACTACTCAGCAGGCCTGGTCTCGCGCCCAAACTATGGACAGATCCAGCTTGAATCGGCGGACTGGGCACTCGTACATAAACCAACAACATGCCCGCCAGCGCCAAGCCCACCGTCAGATAAAACACCGAGGCCAGGCCTCCAGCACCAGCAACTAACGGTCCAAGTACCAGTGCAACCGCGAAGGACAAACCAATACTCATACCCACCACTGCCATAGCCTTGGTGCGTTGCTCATCGGAAGTTGAATCGGCCAGCAACGCCATGATAGTGCCCGCTATAGCACCTGCTCCCTGCAATGCTCGACCAAAAACAATGCCCGATAAACTTTCTGACATAGCGGCAACTAAACTGCCAATAGCAAATATCAGCAGTCCACCCAGAATGACCGGTTTGCGGCCAACCCGGTCAGATAGCCAACCCAAGGGAACCTGCAATAGCGCCTGGCTGAGGCCGTAGATACCCAATGCCAAGCCAATCATTGTTGGGGTAGCGTCAGGAAAATCTTCCGCATAAAGCGCCAGCAGAGGCAACACCATAAAAAGCCCAAGCATGCGAAAGCTGTAAAGCAGCGCGAGCGAACTAACGGTGCGCCTTTCCAGCGCAGTCATGGGATTTTCAGTTATCACAGAAAGTGGTCTTCCTAAAACGCGCGCGCATCATAGCAGTTTCGCACAATAGACGGTATACGCATGCGGACTATCGCAGAAAGTCGCTATCCCCTTTGCCTACAGGCCACCGCTGCGCCTATACTGCTCTGTTTTTCGCATTATCCGTATCAGGTGGTCCATGAAGACAATTCAAGTGCGCGGGGCGCGCACCCATAATCTCAAAAATATTGATCTTGATATCCCTCGGGATCAGTTGGTAGTGATAACCGGCTTGTCTGGATCGGGAAAATCTTCTCTGGCATTTGATACGCTTTATGCCGAGGGTCAACGACGCTATGTTGAGTCTTTGTCCACTTACGCTCGACAATTTCTTTCGATGATGGAAAAGCCGGACATGGACCACATCGAGGGGCTCTCACCCGCGATATCCATTGAGCAAAAATCGACATCACATAATCCACGCTCAACCGTGGGGACCATTACCGAAATTTACGACTACTTACGCCTGCTGTTTGCCCGGGTAGGAGAACCGCGTTGCCCTGATCACAACGTCAACCTCAGGGCACAGACAGTGTCGCAGATGGTTGATACCGTTCTAGGGCTTCCCGAAGGTACAAAGCTGATGCTACTTGCTCCAGTAGTGCGAGATCGCAAAGGAGAGCATCTGCATATCTTCGAAGAGCTGCGAGCTTCGGGATTTGTCCGAGCTAGAGTCGACGATATCGTGACCGATCTCGACGACGTACCTGAGCTTGACAAGAAAAAGAAGCACCGAATAGAAGTGGTGGTAGATCGCTTCAAGGTACGCGAGGACCTGGGAATCAGGCTTGCTGAGTCATTTGAAACCGCGCTCGCCCTCACCGATGGACTGGCATCAATCAGCTACATGGAGGGCGACGGCGAAGACATCAGCTTCTCCGCGCGTTTCGCCTGTCCAAAGTGCGGCCACAGTATTGATGAACTGGAACCGCGCCTGTTTTCCTTCAACAACCCTGCGGGCGCTTGCAGTGGCTGCGATGGCTTGGGAGTGAAGCAGTATTTTGATCAAGAGAGAATCGTCCTACATCCTGACGCCAGTCTCGCAGAGGGAGCGATTCGAGGCTGGGATCGCCGCAACGTCTACTATTTTCATATGCTGACTTCCTTGGCCAGCCATTATGAATTCGATATCGACACTCCTTTTGACCAGCTGAAGAAAAAACATCAGAAAGTTATTTTAACGGGCAGCGGAAAAGAAGAAATAGCCTTCTCTTATGTGAATGACCGCGGTGATGTATTTAAGCGTACACATCCTTTCGAGGGCATTATACCCAACATGGAGAGACGCTATCGGGATACCGACTCCCAATCGGTGCGAGAGGATCTGGCGAAGTTCCTGGCCACACAATCATGCCCCGATTGCGAGGGTACACGCCTGAGAAAGGACGCTCGCCACGTATTCGTAGACGAAAGAAACCTACCTAGCATTACCGAAATGGCGGTTGGGGAAGCACAGGATTATTTTGACAAACTGACTCTGGAAGGTAGACAGGGCAAGATTGCCGATAAGATTCTCAAGGAACTCCGAGCCCGCTATCGCTTCTTGGTCGATGTGGGCCTTAACTACCTGTCCCTGAACAGAAGTGCTGAAACTCTTTCTGGAGGTGAAGCCCAGCGCATTCGTCTTGCCTCTCAGATAGGCGCTGGATTGGTGGGTGTGATGTACATCTTGGACGAGCCATCGATCGGGTTACACCAACGCGACAACGAGAGATTGATAGGTACACTCACCCACTTGAGGGATTTAGGTAATACAGTACTGGTGGTTGAACACGATGAAGAAGCTATTCGATGCGCCGATCACATTATTGATATTGGTCCAGGCGCCGGCGTCCACGGCGGGCAAGTAATCGCTCAGGGTAGTTTAAAAGATATTCTGAAGAACACGAACTCCCTAACCGGTGCATATCTTTCAGGCCGCAAAAAGATTGAGGTTCCAACCAAACGGACGAAATATGACAAGAAGCGACAACTGGTACTGACGGGGGCAACCGGCAACAACTTGCAGTCGGTCAATTTGGAAATCCCCGTTGGATTGCTGACCTGCGTCACAGGTGTGTCGGGTTCTGGTAAATCAACGCTGATTAACAGCACGCTGTACCCGTTGGCCGCGACGGAGCTAAACGGGGCATCGACCCTGACAGCGGCGCCCTATCACGATATAAAAGGTATGAATCATATCGACAAATGTATCGATATCGACCAGAGTCCAATCGGCAGAACACCGCGCTCCAACCCTGCCACTTACACCGGTATATTCACCCCTGTGCGCGAGTTGTTTGCGGGCACCCAGGAAGCTCGCTCCAGAGGTTACAAACCAGGCCGGTTCAGTTTTAACGTGAAGGGTGGACGCTGTGAGGCCTGCCAGGGGGATGGTGTCACCAAGGTAGAGATGCATTTTCTCCCCGATATTTACGTTCCCTGTGATATCTGCAAGGGCAAGCGTTACAACCGGGAAACGCTAGAAATACGCTACAAGGGCAAGAATATCCACGAAGTGTTATCGATGACGGTTGAAGATGCGCTGACCTTTTTTGAGCCTGTGCCCGCTATCCACCGCAAGTTGGAAACACTGATGGATGTAGGCCTTTCCTATATTGGACTCGGGCAGGCAGCGACCACCCTATCTGGCGGCGAAGCTCAGCGCGTCAAATTGTCCAAGGAGCTTTCAAAAAGAGACACCGGAAGTACACTATATATATTAGACGAACCCACTACCGGACTGCACTTCGAAGACATTCTCTTATTGCTAAAGGTACTTCATCGCCTGCGCGATCACGGCAACACCGTGGTGATTATCGAACACAATCTCGATGTGATCAAAACAGCGGACTGGGTTATTGATTTAGGACCTGAAGGCGGCAGCGGTGGCGGCCTGATTATTGCTGAAGGGACGCCGGAAGAGGTCGCAAAGACCAAAGGCTCCCACACCGGGAAATTTCTGGGCCCGCTGCTGAAACGCAAATCCGGAAAACGCGCAGCCTAAGCTAACAATCATCGGACACAAAAAAGCCGGGCATTAGGCCCGGCTTTTTCTAGCGCCTGAAGAACTTAATCCTCTTCGGATTCATCAATCTCTACCTGCGGGCGGTCCACCAACTCCACATAAGCCATTGGCGCCTTATCTCCAGTGCGATACCCACATTTCAAGATACGTATGTATCCACCGGGGCGCTCCTGATACCGCGGGCCCAGTTCGGTAAACAACTTACCGACAACTGCCTTATCGCGAACGCGATCAAAGGCCAATCTACGATTGGCAACACTATCGGTCTTTGCCAAAGTAATGAGAGGCTCAGCGTAACCACGCAGTTCTTTTGCCTTAGGCAGTGTTGTCTTGATTAACTCGTGTTCAACCAATGAGGCGGTCATATTGCGAAACATGGCCTTACGGTGCGAACTATTTCTGTTTAACTGACGTCCACTATGGCGATGGCGCATTTTTCAATTCCTATCCTTTCTGTGCTATCTCAGCACGGTAAACTGTTACTCGAGTGACTTCTATTTACGTGTTTGTTAAACAGTCAGTACTCGATCATCATTCTTCAGACTAGCCGGCGGCCAATTGTCCAAACGCATACCCAAAGACAAACCGCGTGACGCAAGAACGTCTTTTATTTCTGTCAGTGATTTCTTACCCAGGTTCGGGGTTTTTAGTAGTTCTACTTCAGTGCGCTGTACAAGATCGCCAATATAGTAGATATTTTCGGCTTTCAGGCAGTTAGCTGAGCGTACGGTCAATTCAAGATCATCAACCGGGCGCAGTAGAATTGGGTCAACTTCGTCTTCTTCTTCTACAGACTCGGCCTCCGATTCAGACTCGAGGTCGACAAACACAGCAAGCTGCTGCTGCAGTATAGTCGCTGCACGTCGGATAGCTTCTTCCGGATCAATTGTACCGTTGGTTTCCAGGTCCAGGACCAGCTTGTCGAGATCTGTACGCTGCTCAACACGAGCGGCCTCAACCACATAGGATACTCGGTGTACCGGAGAAAAAGTGGCATCCAACTGCAAACGGCCGATGGACCGTGTTTCTTCTTCCGGGTTAATTCTTGAATCGGCAGGGGAGTAACCACGGCCTCGGGCAACGGTCAGTTTCATGCTAATTTCAGCATCGCCATTGAGATAGCAAATGACATGTTCAGGATTGCGAATCTCTATATCGTGATCAACCTGGATATCTCCAGCCGTCACCGCTCCGCCACCTTTTTTAGTCAGCGTGAGCTCAGCCTCTTCCTTGCCGTTCATGACAAGGGCAACACCTTTCAGGTTGAGCAGGATTTCAATAACATCTTCCTGCACGCCTTCAATAGCGCTGTACTCATGCAAAACACCGTCTATTTCTACTTCGGTGATCGCACAACCGGGCATGGAAGACAGCAAAATGCGACGCAACGCGTTACCCAAAGTATGGCCAAAACCACGCTCGAGCGGCTCCAGTGTAACCTGGGCGCGCGTGCTGTTCTTCTCATCAACTGTGATTACGCGAGGGGTCAAAAATTCGTTTACTGCACTCTGCATTTGGGCACCTGTATGTGTAGTAGGTTATTCCGGAAGCGGATTACTTGGAGTAAAGTTCGACGATCAGACTTTCGTTGATCTCGGAGGACAAATCCTGACGATCGGGAACTGTCTTAAATACACCTTCCAGCTTCTCTGTATTCACTTCTATCCACTCGGGCTCACCGCGCTGTGCTGCCAGAGCCAATGCAGACTGCACACGCAGCTGCTTCTTGGCTTTTTCACGCAGGGAAACAACATCGCCAGCTTTAACCTGATAGGACGCTATGTTCACAACAGCTCCATTCACGAGAATTGCCTTGTGGGCAACCAACTGGCGCGCTTCTGAACGAGTAGCACCGAAGCCAATGCGGTAAACAACGTTGTCCAGACGGCTTTCCAGAAGCTGCAGCAAGTTTTCGCCTGTGGCGCCCTTAAGGCGAGCGGCTTCTTTGTAGTAGTTGCGAAACTGCTTTTCCAGTACGCCGTAAATTCGACGAACTTTTTGCTTTTCGCGCAGCTGAACACCGTAGTCGGACAGACGACCGCGACGGGCACCGTGCTGGCCTGGGGCAGCTTCAAGTTTGCATTTGCTATCGAGTGATCGCACTCCGCTCTTGAGAAACAAATCTGTTCCTTCACGACGGGAGAGCTTGCACTTGGGTCCAATATATCGAGCCATGTCTATTCTTCCTGTAAGCGCTTGTCGTGGCGTTATACGCGACGTTTCTTGGGTGGGCGGCATCCGTTGTGGGGAATCGGCGTAACATCGGTGATGTTGCTGATTGTATAGCCACAAGAATTGAGGGCACGGACAGCTGATTCACGTCCTGGTCCGGGTCCCTTCACCTGTACATCGAGATTCTTCAAACCGTATTCTTTCGCCGCTTCACCAGCGCGTTCAGCAGCAACCTGTGCCGCGAACGGTGTACTTTTACGTGAACCGCGAAATCCAGAGCCACCCGCTGTTGCCCAGCTAAGCGTATTGCCCTGTCGATCGGTAATTGTGATGATGGTGTTGTTAAAAGACGCGTGGATGTGCGCAATGCCATCTACAACAGTCTTAGTGATCTTTTTACGAGTGCTTTTAGCACCTGGCTTAGCCATATGTTGTTCCTGATTTAATATCAACACTGCACAATGGTGCAGCTACACTAAAAAGGATTCGCTGAACTCCTTGAGGAGTGCTCTACTTGCGAATCGGCTTACGCGGTCCTTTGCGTGTACGAGCGTTTGTCTTGGTGCGCTGACCTCGAAGAGGTAATCCCTTCCGATGACGCATACCGCGATTACAGCCCAGATCCATCAAACGCTTAATGTTCATGGAGACTTCGCGCCGTAAATCACCTTCTACGGTCAAATCTCCAACACTAGCGCGCAACGAATCCATTTCCTGTTCGGAAAGCTCACCAATCTTGGCGTTTTCCGCGACACCAGTTGTAGCACACAGCTTCTTGGCCTGGGTGCGACCCACTCCATATATGTAGGTCAAAGAGATAACAGCGTGTTTGTTATCTGGTATGTTGACGCCGGCAATACGAGCCATCCATCTTTCTCCAATTACTCAATTTATCGCTACGCTTAGGTTCCGTATCAACTGGTTCGACTGTTTCGAAGTTAGCCGTTGTGTTGAGCGCGGTGCGAAAGGCGCAGCATTCTAGCGATATCGTTATCAAAAATCAACCAACATTTGCCGCAAGCAACGCTTGAAGCAGAGGGTTGATAGCCTTAGCCCTGACGCTGCTTGTGGCGCGGATCTGACTCACAGATCACTCGAACTACACCTTTGCGACGAACCACTTTGCAATTCCTGCAAATACGCTTTACTGATGCACGTACTTTCATTTCAATTTCTCCAATTATCCGGTGGTCTATCGACCGCGCCCGGAACCAACATTCTTCAAATTGGCTTTCTTCATCACCGAATCGTACTGGTGAGACATAAGGTGGCTTTGCACCTGAGCCATAAAATCCATTACCACTACCACGACAATCAATAATGAGGTGCCGCCAAGGTAGAAAGGAACATTCCACATCACTACCAAAAACTGTGGCATCAGGCACACCAGAGCAATATACGCGGCACCGAACACCGTTAACCTTGTGAGCACACCATCGATGTAATTAGCCGTTTGTTGTCCGGGGCGAATACCGGGTACAAATGCCCCCGATTTCTTCAAGTTGTCCGCCACTTCAACCGGGTTGAACATCAACGCCGTATAAAAGAAGCAGAAAAATACAATAAACACGGTGAACAGCAAAATATTCAGAGGCTGACCAGGCCCGATAGCAACAGCCATGTCCTGTAACCAGTCTGCATTCCCAGATGAACCAAACCACTGCGCAATCGACGCCGGGAACAGCAAGATACTACTCGCGAAAATAGCGGGGATAACACCGGCCATATTCACCTTCAGCGGCAAATGCGAACTCTGGGCCTGATACATCTTTCGACCCTGTTGGCGTTTTGCATAGTTCACAGTGATGCGACGCTGGCCACGCTCTATGAACACGATCAAATAGATCACTGCGATGGCCAACGCAAGCACAAACAACAACACAAGAATATTCAATTCACCCTGTCTGGCCTGCTCTAATGACTGCCCAATAGCTGATGGCAACCCTGCAACAATTCCCGCGAATATCAAAAGAGAGATACCGTTTCCAACGCCCTTTTCGGTGATCTGCTCGCCAAGCCACATCATAAAAACAGCACCGGTGACCAATGAGGTGATCGCGATGACGTAAAACACGATGGAAGTGTCAAACGCGAGACCTTGAGTTGCCATGCCCGCAGTCATACCAGATGCCTGCACTATCGCCAAAACAACAGTAAGATACCGCGTATATTGACTAATCTTACGACGCCCGGACTCACCTTCCTTCTTCAGCGCTTCCAATTGCGGTGTTACCGCTGACATCAACTGCATGATAATAGACGCAGAGATATACGGCATGATGCCCAGTGCCAGGATGCTCATACGCTCCAGTGCACCACCGGAAAACATGTTCGCCAGTCCCAATATCGTGCCTTGATTCTGATTGAACAAGGCCGCCAATTGGGCGGGGTCTATACCAGGCACAGGTATGTGCGTACCAATTCGATAGACAATTATTGCCAATAAAACAAAACGAAGGCGAGCAAAAAGCTCGCCTAATCCTGATTTATTGATCGAAGGTAGCTGACCAGTCGCCATTTATTCCTCGATTTTCCCGCCGGCTTGCTCAATCGCTTCACGAGCACCCTTGGTTACCGCAAGTCCTTTAATAGTCACGGCTTTCTTTAACTCGCCGGAAAGAAATACACGAGCACGAGTGACATCTTGCTTAACCAGGTCTGCACTTTTAAGTGCGTCAAGGTCGACAACTTCCGCCGCAACTGCATTGAGTTCACCTAGGCGAATCTGTGCCGTGGTACGAGCTATTCGCGAGGTGAAGCCATACTTCGGCAGACGCTTTTGCAAAGGCATTTGACCACCTTCGAAGCCCGGACGAACAGAACCACCAGAGCGAGACTTCTGTCCTTTGTGGCCACGACCGGCAGTTTTACCGTTGCCGCTGCCTATCCCACGACCTACACGCTTGGCATCTTTCTTAGCGCCCGGCGCGGGACTTAAGGTGTTCAGTCGCATAACGTCTGACATGATTTAATCCTCAACCCGTACTAAATAATTCACTTTGTTGATCATGCCACGTACAGAGGGAGTATCCTCTACCTCCACCGTGTGACCGATTCGACGCAGTCCCAAGCCAGCAACACACGCCCTGTGATTCTTTAGGCGACCGTTACTGCTTTTGATCTGTGTAACTTTAATTTTTGCTGTAGCCATGACTAGCCAACCCGATAATTAGTTCAAAATTTCTTCGACAGATTTGCCGCGTTTCGCAGCTACTTCTTCTGGAGCAGCCATATCACGCAAGCCATTAAAAGTTGCACGTACGACGTTTACCGGGTTAGTAGAGCCATAACACTTTGCCAAAACATTGTGTACACCAGCGATTTCCAATACCGCTCGCATAGCGCCACCGGCGATAACACCTGTACCTTCAGATGCAGGCTGCATATAAACCTTGGAAGCACCGTGACGAGCTTTAACCGGGTACTGAATAGTTCCCTCGTTAAGCTCAACATGAATCATATTGCGACGCGCCGACTCCATAGCCTTCTGGATGGCAACCGGCACTTCGCGAGCCTTACCTCGCCCAAACCCTACTTTTCCATTCCCGTCACCTACAACGGACAAGGCAGTAAAACCGAAAATACGGCCGCCTTTTACAACTTTTGCTACACGGTTAACTTGAACCAGTTTCTCCTGGAGATCACCGTCTTGCTGTTGCTTTCTCTGATCGTTAAAAGCCATATTGATATCCTAGAATTCCAGTCCACTTTCACGAGCAGCATCGGCGAGAGCCTTGATGCGTCCGTGATACTTATAACCGCCTCTATCAAAAGCCACTTGCGCAATTCCGGCCTCTTTGGCACGTTCCGCTACCAGTTTGCCAACCGCAGCGGCGGCTTCAGCGTTTCCGGTTTTTCCGCCGCGCAGGCTGCTGTCCAGTGTTGAAGCGCTGGCCAAAACCTTATCACCCTCAGGTGCAATCACCTGGGCGTAGATATGTCGAGGTGTACGGTGCACACTCAGTCGCGTAGCACCCAAGTCACGCATGCGGGCGCGGGCACGACGAGCGCGACGCAACCTTGAATCATTTTTTGCACTCATAATCTTACCTATTTCTTCTTGGCTTCTTTACGTCGGACGTGTTCATCCGAGTAGCGAATACCCTTACCCTTATAAGGCTCCGGTGGGCGGAAGCTACGAATAACAGCAGCTGCCTGGCCAACGGCCTGTTTGTCGATTCCTTTAACAACCACTTCAGTTTGAGTAGGCGTCTCCACCGACACACCTTCGGGACAGACATAGTCCACTGGATGCGAAAGACCTAGTGTCAGATTGACAGAATTACCAGAAGCTTTTGCACGATAACCAACACCGTTCAAGATAAGCTTCTTTTCCCAGCCTTCGCTGACACCCTTAACCATATTGTTTACTAACGCGCGAGTAGTGCCGGCCATGGCCTTAAACTTATCGCTGTCGTAAGCAATGCTAAGAACGTTGTCATCCTGGTTTATCTGAACACCCTCTACCAAAGAGAGTTCCAGCTTTCCTTTACTACCTTTGACGGTAACATCTTGACCACTTAGCGTGATTTCGACACCGCTGGGCAGTTCTACCGGATTATTTGCGACTCTTGACATTTCAAATGCTCTTTATATCAAATCAATTAGAAAACAGTGCAGAGCACTTCGCCGCCAACACCGGCAGCACGAGCAGCACGCTCAGTCATCACACCTTTCGACGTTGAGACAATAGCGACGCCCAAACCATTACGAACTGATGGCAACTCATCTTTGCTCGCGTAGTGACGCAAGCTCGGACGACTAATTCGGTCGATCTCTGCAATTACTGGCTTACCCTGGTAATACTTTAGATCGATAGAAAGACGAGGTTTGCCTTCCTGCTCCGCAGCGGCAAATTCAGCAATGTAACCTTCATCTTTAAGCACTTTGGCTACAGCGACTTTCAATTTTGAACCAGGCATATCGACACTTGGCTTACCAGCCATTTGCGCGTTGCGAATCCGGGTCAACATATCTGCGATGGGATCTTGCATACTCATAATAAAATTCTCTTAAAAAAACCGACAGACACTTACCAGCTGGCCTTAACCAATCCAGGCACGTCACCGCGCATCGCTGCTTCACGCAATTTGTTACGGCACAAACCAAACTTTCGATAAACCCCATGTGGGCGACCAGTAATCTGACAGCGACGACGCTGCCGTGATGGACTGGCGTTACGTGGCATTTTTTGCAGTGCAATCAACGCCTCCCACTTTTCATCGTCTGTGGCATTTACGTCGCTGATGGTTGCTTTAACTGCAGCACGCTTTTCAGCGTATTTTGCAACTGTACGAGCTCGCTTGTGCTCGCGGGCAATCATAGATTTCTTAGCCATTAAATAATGCCTCTTAACTTTTCAGTGGGAAGTTAAAGGCACGCAATAAAGCGCGGCCTTCATCATCCGTACGAGCAGATGTGGTAATTGTGATATCCATGCCCCTAAGAGCATCAACCTGATCGTAGTTAATTTCAGGGAAAATAATCTGCTCGGTTACACCCATTGCAAAATTGCCACGGCCGTCGAAAGATTTTGCACTAACACCGCGGAAATCACGTATACGAGGGATTGCAATGCTGATCAATCGCTCCAGAAACTCATACATGCGTTCAGAGCGCAGAGTCACTTTGCAGCCTATTGGCCAACCGTCGCGGACTTTAAAACCAGCTATCGACTTTCGCGCTTTAGTCACTACGGCCTTTTGTCCCGCAATTTTTTCCATCTCCGCGACTGCATTTTCCAGCACTTTTTTGTCGCCCAGTGCCTCACCTACACCCATATTCAGGGTTATCTTGGTGATGCGAGGAACTTCCATCACGTTCGTCAAACCAAGCTCTTCTTTCAACTTGGGAGCTAATTCGCTCTTGTATCTTTCTTTCAGCGTTGCCATGTCTATTACCCGTAAACTCCTTAAGCCTTTTGCCTAGGAATCAATCGCCTCACCATTTGACTTATAGATACGCACTTTTGTATCTCCGTCTACTTTAAAACCCACACGATCAGCCTTATTGGTAGCGGAATTGAAAATTGCCACATTTGAAACCTGAATCGGCGCTTCTTTTTCTACAATACCGCCTTGAACACCCATTTGGGGGTTGGGCTTAGTGTGTTTCTTGTTCATGTTAATGCCGGAAACAATCACTCGATTATCGTCCAGCACCTTGCGAACCTTACCGCGCTTACCCTTGTCCTTACCGGCCAGGATAATCACTTCATCATCGCTTTTAATTTTCAACATCGTCTTTCCTCTCGATCCTGACCGCTCTAAATAACTTCCGGCGCCAGAGAAATAATCTTCATGAACTTCTCACCGCGCAGCTCTCGAGTGACTGGTCCAAAGATACGAGTACCGATGGGAGCTTCCTGCGCGTTTAGTAGCACTGCAGCATTGTCGTCAAACTTAATGGTGGAACCATCATCACGACGAACGCCCTTTTTGGTACGCACAACTACAGCTGTCATTACCTGACCTTTTTTCACTTTGCCGCGAGGAATCGCTTCCTTTACCGTGACTTTTATCAAGTCGCCTACTCGGGCATAACGGCGATGCGAACCGCCCAGCACTTTAATACACATCACCCGACGGGCACCGCTATTGTCAGCGACTTCCAAATAAGACTGTGTCTGAATCATTCTCTACTCCAAAGCGCGACCATAGTCGCGATACCAACGCTTAAACCTGGACGGCGCTCTCAACAACTTCCATCAATTTCCAGCTCTTGCTCTTGGAAATCGGGCGGGTCTCAGCAACTACAACAGTGTCGCCTATGGCGCATTGATTGTTCTCGTCATGAGCGTGAACTTTGGAAGAACGTGTTATGTACTTACCGTAAACAGAGTGCTTAACCCTGCGCTCGATCATCACAGTAATCGTCTTATCCATTTTGTTGCTGACAACCTTACCGGTTACCGTTCGTGTACGCTTCTCTGTACCTGACATTGTTAGTTACCTGCCTTTTGGCTTAACACAGTCTTCACGCGTGCAATATTGCGCTGAGTCTGCTGCAGCAAATGTGTTTGCCCCAACTGACCAGTGGCCTTTTGCATGCGAGTCTTGAACTGCTCTTCACGGAGAGTAAGCAGTTGCTTGTTAAGGTCCTCGACGGACATTTCACGCAATTCGCTAGCTTTCATTACATCACCGACCGTTTAACAAATGTTGTGGCAATAGGAATCTTGGCCGCTGCCAACGCAAACGCTTCACGCGCCAGCTCTTCAGATACACCCTGCACTTCATAAAGTACTTTTCCGGGTTGAATCTGGGCTACCCAGTACTCGACATTACCCTTACCTTTACCCTGACGCACTTCCAACGGCTTTCCTGTTATAGGCTTGTCCGGGAAGACGCGAATCCAAATTTTTCCGCCTCGCTTAATGTGACGAGTCATCGCCCGTCTAGCCGCTTCGATCTGGCGAACAGTAATACGCCCGCGACCAGTAGCTTTCAATCCATACTCGCCGAAGCTAACTTTGCTGCCACGAAGTGCCAAACCGCGATTGCGGCCCTTCATCATTTTGCGAAATTTAGTACGCTTTGGTTGTAACATCTGCGTAACCCTTAATTAGTAGCTGTCTTCTTGGAACTCGTATCAGCTTGTTGCTCATCGCCGATAACCTCGCCCTTGAAAATCCAAACCTTCACACCAATAATTCCGTAAGTGGTTGAAGCCTCATAGGTGGCGTAATCGATATCTGCACGCAGCGTATGCAACGGCACTCGGCCTTCGCGATACCATTCACTTCGAGCAATTTCAGCTCCACCCAAGCGTCCACCCACTTGAATCTTGATCCCCTGGGCTCCTTGACGCATAGCGTTTTGTACAACCCGTTTCATTGCGCGACGGAACATAACTCTGCGCTCGAGCTGCTGTGCAACATTTTGTGCAACCAATTTCGCGTCGAGATCCGGCTTGCGGATTTCCTCGATGTTGACATGCACAGGCACACCCATCTTTTTGGTCAGCAGCTTGCGCAGGCTATCCACGTCTTCGCCTTTCTTACCGATAACAATACCGGGACGAGCAGTGTGAATAGTGATGCGAGCTGTCTGAGCCGGCCGCTCAATAACAACGCGGCTTACTGAAGCGTGATCCAGAGCTTTTTCAAGATACTCACGCACTTCCAAATCAGTAATTAACTGTTTGGCGTAATTTTTGCTATCCGCGTACCAAACCGAAGTGTGGTCTTTAACAATACCTAAACGGATACCGATAGGATGTACTTTCTGACCCATGTGGTCTTCTCCTAAACCTTAGTCTTCGCCGTCTGCGACTTTCACAGTGATATGACATGAACGCTTCAAAATGCGATCAGCACGGCCCTTTGCTCGGGGACGAAGGCGCTTCATTGTCATGCCTTCATCGACATAGATGCTAGACACTTTGAGTTCGTCCACGTCTGCACCTTCATTGTTTTCAGCATTGGCAATCGCAGAATCAAGTACTTTCTTGACGATGTGCGCCGCCTTCTTGGTGCTGAATTCCAGCACTGTCAGCGCATCTTCGACCGGCAATCCGCGCACCTGATCAGCAACCAGACGAGCTTTTTGCGCCGCGATTTGAGCACCTTTCAATTTTGCTGCAACTTCCATTTCCTAAACCTCTAATCTAATAGCCAAACGCCTGCCCAGGGCTAGCGCTTGACCTTTTTGTCCACAATATGGCCGCGGAACGTGCGAGTTACCGCGAATTCACCCAGCTTGTGACCAACCATGTCTTCGTTAATGGAAACCGGTACATGTTGACGACCGTTGTGCACGGCAATAGTCAAACCGACCATGTCGGGTGAAACCATTGAGCGTCTTGACCAAGTCTTAATCGGACGACGGTCATTAGCTGCTACTGCAGTTTCAACTTTCTTCATCAAATGAAGGTCAATAAACGGACCTTTTTTTAGTGAACGCGGCACAATATATTCCTCTAATCTCTTGGCTCTAGTGGTCGAGCTTATTTCTTACCACGACGACGTACGATCAAATTATCAGTACGCTTGTTTTTACGAGTCTTATAACCTTTAGTCGGCGTTCCCCATGGACTGACCGGATGACGGCCACCGGAAGTACGGCCTTCACCACCACCATGCGGGTGATCAACTGGGTTCATCGCCACACCGCGAACGGTAGGACGAACACCACGCCAGCGTGAAGCACCGGCCTTACCGAGCTTACGGAGGCTGTGCTCTGAATTAGAAACTTCCCCGAGTGTTGCTCGGCAATCCGCTAATACCTTTCGCATCTCGCCGGAGCGCAAACGCAATGTCGCGTACTGGCCTTCTCTGGCAACAACTTGTACCGATGTACCTGCGGAGCGCGCCACTTGAGCACCTTTACCGGGCTTCAGCTCAATTGCGTGAACAACTGAACCCACCGGAATATTTCTCAGAGGCAAACAGTTTCCAGTTTTAATAGGTGCCGCAGGGCCAGACTGAAGTACATCACCAGCTTTTACGCCTTTTGGGGCAATAATGTAGCGACGTTCACCATCCGCAAACAGCAACAAAGCAATGTTGGCTGTGCGATTGGGGTCGTATTCAAGTCGCTCTACTTTGGCTGGAATGCCATCTTTGATGCGCTTGAAATCAATAATGCGGTAGTGCTGCTTATGACCACCGCCTACGTGGCGAGTGGTGATTCGGCCGTTGTTGTTGCGACCGCCATTCCTGGACTGCTTCTCCAGCAAAGGCTTATATGGCTCGCCCTTGTGCAGATCATCGCTTACCACTCTTACGACGTGGCGACGACCGGGCGAAGTGGGCTTACTCTTTAAAACTGCCATCTCAAACCTACTCCTTAATCAGCGCTTGCAAAGTCGATATCTTGACCCTGCTCCAGTCGAACATATGCTTTTTTCCAGGTGGGCTTGGTGCTATAACCAAACCGATTGCGCTTAACCTTACCCTTAACCTTAAGAGTTCGAACTGCACTCACTTTTACCTTGAACAACTGCTCCACAGATTTCTTTACTTCGGCCTTCGTGGCATCTACTGCAACCTTAAACACGTACTGATTGCTCTGTTCAGCAATAATTGCCGCCTTTTCAGAAACATGCGGGCCTACCAGTACCTGGAATACTCTTTCCTGGTTCATCCCAGCATCTCCTCAAATTTCTTAACCGCGTCAACTGTAACCAGCACTTTCTCATGACCGATCAAGCTCACTGGATCAATACCCTCAACGTCACGCACGTCTACCTTATGCAAATTACGAGAAGCCAAGTAAAGGTTCTCATTCACTTCGGCAGACACGATAAGGACATTATCCATACCGAATTCACCCAGTTGCTTAACAAGAAGCTTGGTCTTAGGCTCAGCCAAATCCATATTCTCTACAACAACAAGACGATCCTGGCGAGCCAGCTCAGACATAATCGACTGCATTGCTGCGCGATACATCTTGCGGTTTACCTTTTGAGAGTGGTCCTGAGGTTGGGCGGCAAAAGTCACACCACCTGAACGCCAAATAGGAGAACGAATGGTTCCCGCTCTCGCTCGGCCAGTACCCTTTTGACGCCAGGGCTTCTTACCACCACCGCTAACAGCGGCGCGGTTCTTTTGTGCTCGCGTACCTTGGCGGGCACCTGCCATATAAGCAGTCACTACCTGGTGAACCAGGTCCTCGTTGTACTCTCGCGCAAAGGCAACATCAGAAACAGACACTTTGCCTGCCGCGGCGTTACCCGGCTTTACAATACTCAATTCCACGTTAGAGACTCCCTAACCTAAGCCTTGACTGCAGGACGTACGATCACGTCACCGCCTGGAGCGCCGGGTACAGCACCCTTAATGAGCAGCAAATTGCGCTCAACATCAACACGTACTATTTCCAGACCCTGAGTGGTGGCATTCTCGGCCCCCATATGGCCGGACATCTTCTTACCCTTGAAGACTCGACCCGGAGTCTGACACTGACCAATAGAGCCATTGGAGCGGTGCGACAGAGAGTTACCATGTGTCGCATCCTGCATCTGAAAGTTCCAGCGCTTGATGCCGCCCTGGAAGCCCTTACCTTTGGTCTTGCCAGATACATCAACCTTTTGCCCGGCTTCGAAACGCTCAACAGTCAAGTTTGAACCCACTTCAGGTGCCTCATCGGCAGCCTCAAGACGGAACTCCCAAAGACCGTGGCCAGCTTCTACACCCGCTTTGGCAAAATGCCCAGCTTCTGATTTACTTACTTTGGCCGCTTTGCGGGTTCCCGCAGTGACCTGAATCGCACGATAGCCATCGCTATCAGTGTCTTTGATTTGAGTAACGCGGTTTGGAGATACCTCCACTACGGTTACTGGAATTGATGCGCCTTCTTCGGTAAAAACACGAGTCATACCGGATTTGCGACCGACTAAACCAATAGTCATTTTTGCTAACCTCTTAGTGTACGGGGCTGAACCCTCTATGGCCGCTCATTGCTGAGCGTTACACACCTGGAGCTCCTGCCCCAAGCAGGTCTTGTTACGAGTGATCGTTAACCAAGACTAATCTGTACTTCCACACCTGCTGCCAGGTCTAACTTCATCAGTGCGTCTACGGTTTTCTCTGTAGGCTCCACGATATCGAGTAGGCGCTTGTGAGTACGAATTTCGTATTGATCACGAGCGTCCTTATTAACGTGCGGAGAAACCAGCACGGTAAACTTTTCCTTTCGGGTGGGGAGTGGAATAGGTCCTTTAACTTGCGCACCTGTGCGGCGCGCCGTTTCTACAATCTCCTGAGTAGACGTATCTATCAGTCGATGGTCAAACGCCTTAAGACGAATTCGAATACGTTGATTCTGCACCAGACCTAACTCCAATCAATAAAAAACCAGAGGCCCGCAATGGGACCCCCCGAAAAAGGAAGCCGAATTCTAAAGACACCCTCGCCCCCTGTCAACATGGAATTTCAAATAATTTCCAGTACTTAGCTGACTTTGCAGACCATTAATTTGGACTTGGCCGCAAGGGGGCGCCATCATAACAGCGCGGCTGTGTTAGTACAGCGAAATCTACAATAAATTGGACCACAATTGCCCCCAGATCGAGAGATTGTCAATGATTGCTCCAGAGGTAGGCTCAAAGCCCAACTAATCGGACCGCAGGCTGCGATTTCGGGTTCGGTTCTGCAGTATACTGATGCGGCAACACTCAAGAGAATTACTCAGCAAAGCCGTGCTCCGGAGGAAAAAGTTTGGATAGAGAGCAAGAAACTCACTCTGTTTTAATAGGATATCTGTTGTGGATTTTCGGATTTATAGGAGCACATCGCTTCTACTATGGAAGGCAGATTACCGGCGTGATCTGGTTTTTTACCCTGGGGCTGCTATTCATAGGTTGGATTATCGATCTGTTTCTAATACCCAGTCTGTGCCGCCAGGCAGACCGGCGCTATGACGCGGGAGATATTGACTACGACCTATGTTGGATACTGCTGACCTTCCTGGGGGTGTTCGGCATTCACCGCTTCTACATGGGCAAAGTATTTACCGGGATTCTCTATTTACTCACTTTGGGGCTTTTTGGGATTGGGATTTTGTACGATTTCTTAACGCTTAACAGACAGATTTCTGATATTAACTACGAGTAACGAAGCCCTGCCCCACCCTGATCGGGGACGGAGCTGAAGCTCCGTCCCCGACCGGAGTACGACCGAGCGAGTTTCTTACTCGATGATTTTAGCTACAACACCAGCACCGACCGTACGGCCACCTTCACGAATCGCAAAGCGCAAACCATCTTCCATCGCAATCGGGGCAATCAAGGTCACTACCATCTGAATGTTGTCACCCGGCATCACCATCTCAACACCCTCTGGCAAC
>JBGCGJ010000071.1:0-3717 GCA_045110675.1 Halioglobus sp.
TATTGTGGGAGTTTGGTGAGAACCCGGAACGAATTGGGCAATTTCAGGCAAACCCCGTTGAATATCTCTCCCACTATCAACTTGATGATGAAGAGAGTAAGGCCCTGACGGAAGTTGACCTCAAAACACTGGCCGAACTGGGTGTAAGCACCCTACTGACCATGATGGTCTGGCCTATGATCAATGGACCAGAAGGAATGCCCTTCGCTTACCTGGATCATATGAGCGATGAAAAAGTCTCGGCGCCGCCGGCTTCCTGAACCGCAAACCAATCACACTTACATGAGGATATGAGCATGGCTGAACTAGTTGCTGGATTTTGTCTCCCCCACGACCCCTTGATGGCGTCGACGCCACAAATCAATGAGCAGGCCAAAGCAGATATTGTGTTTGAGGCACTCGAAGAAGTGAACCGCCGGATCAAGGCCATGAATGTCGATACCGTTATCGTCATCGGCGACGACCACTACTGCAACTTTGGCCCTCACTGCCTGCCTCAGTACCTTATTGCCATTGGCGATGCGGATGGCCCGAGGGAACCCTGGTTGGGCATTGACCGGTATCCAGTTCAAATAGACACGGAGTTGGCCACACACATTATGAACTTTGGATTCGACCGCGGCTTTGATTGGGCTGTAGCCAAAAATATTACGCTTGACCACGGCACGATGTTACCCGTCCACTTTGCGGTGAAACCGAACGAAAGTGGTATTAAATCCATTCCGATTTATACCGCATCGGGCGTCGAACCACTATTACGCTCACACCGCGCCTACGAACTGGGCCAGATGATCGGCGAGGCAGTGGCGGCTTACAAAGGTGCCGAGAGGGTCGCAATTTTTGGCACAGGAGGCATCAGCCACTGGGTTGGAACTGCGGAAATGGGCCAGGTCAATGAAGAGTTCGACCGCATGGTACTGGATAAGGTCGCGGCCGGTGACGTGGAGGCGCTGATCGCCATGTCCGATGAATACCTTATTGAAACCGCCGGCAATGGCTCACTGGAAATTCGCAACTGGATTATGGCAATGGGCGCTGTCGGTGCTAAGGGAGCAGAGCTTATTTGCTACGAGCCAATTCCTGAATGGATATGCGGCATGGGCGTTGCAGAACTTAAATTAGCAGGGTAAATACAGTATGCAATATCAAAGACGTTACCAATTCACCCCGCTACTGATCGCGATAGCAGCGGCCGGTATGTCACTGCCTGCAACATCGATGGCCACAGAGCCTAACCAGACACGCGTATCAAGCCAACGAGCGAGCGTTGAGCACACGACACAAACTCAAGCGTTGGCAGAACAGCAGGAAATTGAACGACAGATAAAACGCATTGAAGCAAAGCTTAAAACCGAACCTAAAGAGAAAGGCTGGGTGATCGTCGGTGACGCCTATATGCACCTCAAGCGATACAACGAGGCTGTTAGCGCCTATCAAAATGCCTATTTACTAAGCGAAGATTCCAAAGACGTTCGAGCCAAAATAAAACGTGCATTGAATCACGCGCAGGTGGAACAATAATAGCAATAGCGGGGCTGCGAGTTCATCGCTGACTTATTCTTGTGCAAGAAATTCTTCGACAAAACTCAGTCGGTCGTTGCCCCACCACATCTGATCGTCAATAATAATTGTTGGCACGCCAAACACCCCTTTTTCTACCGCCTCCGTGTTTGAGGCTATGTATTCGGGCAGCTCTTTCGCCATGCTGGCATAAGCGACAAACTCCGCCACTGACCAGCCCATTGTCTCTGCCAGGTCGGACAGGGTCCGCTCAGCACTCATATCCCCGCCCTGCCCCCAGCCCAGCGCAAAGGCTTCCCTTACATATTTTTCCGCAACACCCCTCTCCAGAGCATAAAAAGTGCCCGCATTCATTTTGTGGGAATCCAGCGACGCGGGAAACGCTACGGGCAAATCACGTTTCTCTGCCCAGCGGTTTATATCGATCATAAGATAGCGTAGCTTGACTGGGATCTCACGATTGGATGGGCCGGTGTTGCCCGCCGCGATTTTCGCCTCGGGCAGGTTGATGGGTTTGTAGATGAGATCCCTGTCATAACGTTTTGCCAATTGGCACACGCTATCGTGCGCTAGATAGGCAAAGGGACTCATAAAGTCAAAAAAATATTCCAGTTCGCCGCTCACTCTTCTGGCCTTTTCCCAACGCCAATACCACCGTCGCTGAGGATAGTGGTACCCGTCATGTAGCGCCCGTCTTCGCGCGAGGCCAGCAGTACGAAAATACCGGCATGGTCTTCAGGTTGCGCCGGAATACCCAGTGGAGTAATGCCAGCAATCAGCTCCTCGATACCCGGTGCATCCAACATATGTACAGTATCCATGCCGGTGGAGGCCGGTCCGGACAAATTGGTCAGTGTGCCACCAGGCGCCACACCATTGACACGAATTTCCGGGGCCAGTTCCCAGGCCAACGCCTTGATCAGACCCTGTACCGCGTGCTTGGTAGCCACATAGAGGAAGCCGCCTCCCCCGGTAAAATAGCTGGAACTGGACGCGGTGAAGATCATAGACCCGCGGCTTTTCTTAAGAGCTGGCAGGGCCGCTTTTGCACCGAGCACATAGCCTTTGACGTTGATATCGAACAATTCTGCGTAGCTGTTCTCAATTGTAGTGGCGTCTTGCTCCTGCAAACTACCCATATAGTCCCAAATGCCGGCGTTAGCGACAAAGCAGTCCAACTTGCCGTATGTACTCACTACCGAATCAACGGCGCGCTGATTATCCTCAAATTTGCGCACATCACCAACACTGACGACAACCTTGTCGCCAAAGGTGGTGGTGAGGTCATCTGCATGGGTCTGCTCCTTGACCATAACACCCACTGTTGCGCCTTCGTTAATAAAACGCTCTACCACTGCCCTACCGATACCGGTGCCTCCCCCGGTAACCAACGCAACCTGATTCTCTAAACGCATAACCCTCTCCCTTACTAGTCTGACCTAGCGCTGATTCAGAATCGAATCTGCACTAAACCGAATAAACATCCAGTACGCTATCGATGCTATCGTTTTGCAAAACAATGTATCGTCCGCTTATTTTCCATTCACCGCCAGAACGCCGCATGGTATGGGTTTGATGACCATAATAGATCTGAGACTTTTTCATGCGGTAGGAATGTGTGACCCAACTCGAGTGCACCAACACATCTTCGCCGCGCTGTTCCACCCGAAAATTACTGTTGGTATGGCATGTTCTAGGGAGCGGGCTTGACGCCAGTGACAAGCCGGTTTCTAAGCGGTATACCCTATCTTCCAAGCCTGCGCGCGAGCCATAGTAGATCAGTGAAAGCTCGCATTGGGGATCAGTTGTAAGAGTATGCTCATCGTCCCACGCTGGAATCCAGTACTCGGCATCCTCTGTGTACAAGTCCAGCCATCCAGCCCAGTTCTTCTCGTCCAAACAAGCGCTCTCTGTTATAACCAGATCGACTACCGCGAGCCGTTGTTCAATTAACATCTATACACCCTCCTCTTTTTGTTGACCCTGTTCCATCAGGTGCAACCAGCGGCGATGTTGCGTGACAATGATACCCTCATCCTCCAGTTGTGAACCCGAACCCAAGGGAGAAAGACCCAGTTCTTCGGCGTACTGGTCTGGCCCAGGAATAAAATTAGCAGCACCCCGGGACATATCACTCCACCTCGCATTGCTCCCCTCGAAGCCGCGCTGGCTTTGGTTAAAGGCAGCCAGATCATC
>JBGCGJ010000072.1:0-10113 GCA_045110675.1 Halioglobus sp.
TGATCATATTGATCGAATTGTAATGCCCGGAATTAATGGTGGCGACATTCACCCGGAGGATAGGATGGTCTCGGCCGGTTCGGGTACGACAACCGCGCTGTGCTTGTTGCTGCACATCTTGTCGGGAAAATTCGCCATCGATTGCGCTACGATGACCACGGTGCATTCGTACACCTCCGACCAGGCGCTGCAAGACTAGGCCGGCAGTGATTTTCGCCGCAGTCGCTCGGCGGCCAAGAATATTATCCCCAACAGTCACGACGCTGGCCTTTGGGTGGGGCAGGTGCTGCCGCAGTTTGAGGGCAAAGTGCTGACTTCCGCCTTGAATGTTCCCATTCACGAAGGTTGTCTCCTCGATGTCAATCTGGTGATGGCCGACAGCGAGGTCAGCGCGGAAGATATCAACAATACGATGCGTGAGCACGCTGGCGACTACCCGGGTATTGTTGACGTAGTGGAAGACCCCATTGTTTCCTCAGATATTATCGGCAATCCACATTCCTTGTTGTTCGACACGAAGGGTACGATCAAGGCGGGTAGCAATATTATCAAAACCCTCGGCTGGTACGAGAACCAGGGACATGCGGCTCGCTTGCTCGATGTAGTGAGACTTTACGCTGATTTGGATAACCAACAGGAGGCAGCGTAATGAGAGTTGCAATCAATGGCTTTGGCCGAATCGGACGCTCTGTATTTCGCGTACTGGAAGATGTTGAGGGTGTCGATGTGGTCGCCATCAATGATCTTTTCGATAACGATGCTCTGCGATACCTATTGAACTACGACACAGTCATGGGTCCTTTTGGCAAGTCACTTACCCTCGAAGACGGTCACTTTGTCACACCCAAAGGCCGCGTAAAGTTACTCAGTGATAGAAATCCTGCGGAATTACCCTGGGACGAATTGGGTATAGATGCAGTAGTTGAGTCCACCGGGGTCTTCCGTAAACGCGAGCAGCTGGAAATGCATTTATCCGCTGGTGCCAAGCGAGTGATATTGACGGTTCCCGCCTCGGAACCCATTGATTACACCGTGGTGCTGGGTGTCAACGACGCCGGTTTGCTGCCCGAGCATCAGATAATATCCAATGCCAGTTGCACCACGAATTGCCTCGCGCCCATGGCCAAAGTGCTGAATGAGAAATTTGGTATTGTTGAGGGTGTGATCAATACCGTGCACGCATACACCAATGATCAGCGTTTGGCAGACGTGCCCCATTCCGACTGGCGGCGCAGTCGTGCGGCGGCGGAAAACATTATTCCCACTTCGACAGGTGCGGCCAAGGCGGTGGGAGAGGTTCTTCCTGAATTGCGAGGACGATTGCACGGTATTGCCTCGCGAGTGCCGGTGCCCGATGGTTCCGTTGTTGATCTATTCGTGAAACTCGATACTTCAGTGACCGTCGAGGCAGTTCATGCAGCGGTAAAAGAAGCAGCCGCTACACCGGAACTGAATGGTATTTTGCATTATAGCGACAGGCCCATCGTCTCCTCCGATATCATCGGTGATTCACACTCGTCAATCTACGATGCCGGATTTACTGCGGTAACAGGGGAGCGGTACCTCCGAGTCCTCAATTGGTATGACAACGAGTGGGGTTATTCAAGTCGCGTTTGCGATCTGCTGGCTCGCTTCGGAAAATGGTCGTAGGATAGGGAAACATAACAATGTCCTGGGAGATTGATAGTGGTAACTGATGAAGCGGATTATTCATCGTTAAGAAGCAATGTGAGTTTTTTGGGGCGTTTGCTGGGAGAAACCATCTCCGGTGCTCAGGGTGAGGAGTTTCTCGAACTCATCGAACAGATCCGCGGTCTGTCCAAGTCCTCCCGGGATGGCGATCCCTCGGCGAGAGAAGATCTGCTGAGCGTACTGCGCAATCTGCAAAACGATCAGCTCGTGCCAGTGGCGCGAGCGTTCAGTCAGTTTCTGAATCTGGCGAACATCGCGGATCAACACCACACGGTGTCCAGAGAAATGGATCCGTTATTCTCCGCTTCGGAAACATTATCATCGACTGTCAAGGAGTTGCGGGAGCGCCGAGTCAGCCCCGATGATATAACCCAGGAATTTCACGCTCTCAATATCGAGCTGGTTCTTACCGCTCACCCCACCGAGATTACCCGGCGAACGCTGATCCACAAGCACAGTGAGATATCTCGCTGTCTGGGTCAGCTGGAATTGCAGGGTTTGACGCCTCGGGAAGAGCGACAACTCCACGGTCGATTGCGCGAGTTGATTGCCCAGATCTGGTACGGCTACGATTTCCGCCAGGAACGTCCCACACCGGTTGATGAGGCTAAGTGGGGATTTGCGGTTGTCGAAGATTCCCTGTGGCGTGCGGTCCCCGAGTTCATGCGCAGGCTCGATCGCACGTTACTGGACAATTTCGATGTCGGCTTATCTATCGACGCTTCTCCGGTAAAGTTTGTCTCCTGGATGGGCGGTGATCGCGATGGCAATCCCAATGTCACCGCCGAGGTTACTCGTGAGGTCCTTTTGCTCAGCCGATGGAAAGCGATAGATCTGTATTTGAGTGATGTGATCAGTCTGGTCGATGAACTGTCGATGACGCTCTGTGATGATCATCTGAGCGCACTGGCCGGCGGTGCACACGAGCCCTACCGCGCTGTTTTGAGGCCTCTGCGGGAGAAACTCAGGCGAACCCTCGCCGCCATAGAAACTGAACTTGAAGGCGGTGATCCACACGAAGCCGATATTATCGCCGGTGTCGATCAACTGTGGGATCCACTCCACGCCTGTTATCAGTCTATGCAAAATTGCGGTATGAATGCCATTGCCGATGGCAAGTTGTTGGATGTGTTGCGTCTGGTTAAATGCTTTGGTCTGCACCTGGTGCGCCATGATATTCGCCAGGACAGTGCCAGGCACACCGAGGTCTTTGAGCAGCTCACTCCCTTTCTCGGACTAGGTGACTACGCGCAATGGGATGAGCCCTCCCGAGCGGCATTTCTGCTGCGAGAGTTGGCCAACCCACGGCCATTGATTCCAGCTAATTGGCAACCCAATGAACAGGTTCAGGAAGTACTTGATACGTTCGCGGTCGTGGTCAAGCAGCCTGAAGAGGCGCTGGGTGCCTATGTGATCTCTATGGCGCGCCAACCCTCGGATGTGCTGGCGGTTATGCTGCTACTGAAGGAATTCGGCTGCCCTTACAATTTGCCGGTGTCACCACTATTCGAAACGCTGGATGATCTGACGCGTTCGAGACAGGTGATCGAGTCGCTATTGAGTGACGAGTCCTATCGAAACTATATCGATGGGCGGCTGATGGTGATGATTGGCTATTCTGACTCCGCCAAGGATGCAGGCGTGCTCGCCGCGTCCTGGGCACAGTACGCGGCCCAGGAAAATTTGCTGGCTGTGTGCGCGGAGCACGATGTAAAGCTGACCTTGTTTCACGGTAGGGGCGGTACTATTGGTAGGGGAGGTGCGCCGGCCCACGAGGCGTTGTTGTCCCAACCACCGGGCACACTCACCCATGGGCTTCGCGTTACCGAGCAGGGTGAGATGATACGAGCCAAACTGGGTTTGACCTCTTTGGCGGTAAAAACCCTCGCTCTCTACACCAGTGCTATTTTTCGCGCTAACCTGCTCACGCCGCCGGTTCCCCGCGACGAATGGCGGGTGATCATGGACACACTCGCAGAGGATTCCTGCACGGCCTATCGGGCAACCGTGAGAGGTGAGAAGGACTTTGTCGAGTACTTCCGAAGTGCAACGCCTGAGCAGGAGCTGGGCAAGTTACCGCTGGGTTCTCGTCCGGCCAGGCGCGCAGGCAGCGGTGGCATCGAAAGCCTTCGCGCTATCCCGTGGATTTTCGCCTGGTCTCAGAATCGTTTGATGTTGCCCGCCTGGCTGGGAGCCGGGGCGGCACTGGGGAAACTGGTGGAAAGTGGCAAGGAACAAACGCTCCAGGAAATGGCGACTACCTGGCCCTTTTTTGCGACGCGCCTGTCGATGCTGGAAATGGTTTTTTCCAAAGCGGATGCGGAATTGTCCGCTTACTATGACGATCGCCTGGTCGAGCCGCAGTTACAGCATCTGGGCACCACCCTGAGGGGGCAGCTCGCCGATGACTCGAGCGTCGTTCTGAAGTTAACCGGGGCCGCTGAATTTCTGGATGATCAGCCTTGGATTCGTGAATCGATAAAACTGAGGAATGTCTATACCGATCCTCTCAACGTCTTGCAGGCGGAACTTCTCTTTCGGCAAAGGAAAAGTCCTGAGCCTTTGTTGGAGGAAGCCATTATGGTTACTATTGCGGGTGTTGCAGCGGGTATGCGAAATACCGGCTAGTTCGCCTCGGCGATATCCCGGGCATTGTCTAATGTGTCTTCGGGTAGGTTTCCTATCAACACAACGTGCCAGCTGCGCGGCCCGTGGGCACCCATCACCAGCTCAAAGTCGATATCGGCAGTGCTCGAGGGGCCCGACACAAAGTTGATGCCGCGGTGTCTTCTCGCACCTTCCTGGCTCGCGTCAATCTTATGCCAAGCGTCTTCCATCGTTGCCACCAGGTCTTCCAGATCCACTAATACAATGTGACTCTCAACCAGTAGGTTGTTAGTGGCGGGATTCGACTTCCCGCTCCAGGTCAGGATCGAACCTGTTTCGACGACCCCGGCGCGGGCATAGCTGACGCTGGCTAAATCTCCCTCTACAGCAGCACCAAAGCGGGGAAGCACACCACCATCTCGCCAGGGCATCGCCGCCAATTTGGGATCGTTACCGGCAACCAGTTTTCGGGTTCGGTATTTTTGATAAAGGTATTGAGCCACTGTTTTTGCAGCGTCTGACCTGTTGCGCACCGCCATGGCTGACCCCTGATTTCGGATGACCATGGCGAGAAAACGCTCCGCAAATTCCGCGCTTGGAATCTCGGGCTTCGGTGCGGTTCCAAGGCTGCTTAGCTGTGACGCAATCTGCTCGGCGCTGTTGCCAGCACTGGCATGGCGAACTCTGGCGACAATGTCGGTGCGTGCGCTGTCAGTCACCCTGCCTCCTTTTTAGCGAGTTGTACTGCGCCATGAAGGTCGGGCCCTGCGGCGCTGGAAAGTCTCTGGTGTCGGTCCAGCCCGCTGCGAGGGGCAGGCTTTTGAAACTGCCTTTTTTACGTCCCAGCCATGCGAGCTTTGATATGACAGAGTTGCTAAGCCAGTGATAAAGGCGCGGACGGGCGCTCACCCAGGCGTGTAATTTTATGCCCCGGCTCCAGCGGCGATCAGACAATTGGTGTTTCGATTCTTCATGGCGCAAATCGCGCAGCAGGTCTGGCAGCGGAATGTCGGCAGGGCAGATTTCAGCGCAACGTCCACAGCTGGTGCAGGCATTCGGCAAGGTATTACTTTCCTCAAGCGAGGTTAGCAAAGGTGTTAGCACCGATCCCATGGGGCCGGGATAGACTGAACCGTAAGCGTGTCCGCCCGCACCGATGTAAACCGGACAGTGGGTGAGACAACTACCGCAGCGGATGCAGTGCAGCATTTCCTTGTAGTCGCTGGCCAGAATGGAGCTACGTTTGTTGTCCAGTAAAACAAAATGGGTTTCCAGTGGGCCGTCCGGGTCTTCGCCGTGGCGCGGCCCGCTGTAAAAACTGGTGTAGCTGGTGGCGGCTTTGCCGATGGCGGAGCGCACCAGTAACGGTAGCATCGCCGAGGCGTCTGCCGCCCGTGGTAGTAATCGTTCCAGAGTCGTGCAGATGATGAGGACTTTAGGGAGGTTTGCACACAGGTCGCCGTTGCCTTCATTGGTGACCAACATTGAATAGCCATTTTCCGCGATCAAGGCATTGGACCCGATGATGCCAACTTCGGCAGCCAGAAAATCTTTGCGCAACATCGTCCTCGCTTCAGCGACCATGTCGCTCGGCGTGTCGAGATCTCGCTGTCCCAGGTCGTGTTTTTCAAAAAACAGTTCGCGAATTTCCTGCTGCGACTTGTGCAGCGCTGGCCCCAGAATGTGGCTGGGAGTTTCCCCTGCCTGTTGAATTATGTATTCGCCCAGATCTGTTTCGACAACATCGAGACCGGCACTTATAAGGTAGTTATTTAACTCGGTCTCTTCGGTGACCATGGACTTGCCCTTGGCGATGCGCCTTGCACCGTGCTGCTGGCAAATGTCGAGCACGACGCTGTTGAGCTCTCCTCCGTCGCGTGCATAGTGGACCTGGCTGCCGTTTTTAACCGCTTCCTGCTCGAACTGGAGCAAATAGTGATCCAGGTTTTCCAGGGTGTGTTCCCGGATTTTTTTCACATATTTGCGCAGTGATTCGAAGGGGCTGAATTGATCGACTGCCTGGTTTCTGGCGTTCGCAATGATAACGCCGAGATGATCGCGCCGCTTTACTTTCTCGGTCTCAAGCACTGCCGCATTGGCACTTTCGAGAAACTCGGAGCTGCTAACGTTCACGCGCGAACCGCCATCAGGAATCTTCCTCGCCTATGGCCGGACCCGCCGTATCGAGGGTGAGTAGTTCGGCGATATGACGGACCTCAATCGCCTGGCCTCTACGTTTGGCTCTGCCGGCTATGTACATCAAACAACCCAGGTCGCCCCCCGCGAGAATTTGACTATCGGATGCGAGGAAGGAATCGATTTTGTCATCGACCATTTTATCTGCCAGTGCCGGCATTTTTGAGCAGAAGGTTCCTCCAAAACCGCAACATTGTTCGGCGTGCGCCAGCTCTGTCACTTCACTACCGGATAAAGGTGTCAACAGTTTTCGAGGCTGGTCTTGAATGCCCAGTTCCCGCAATCCAGAACAGCTATCGTGATAGGCAATGCTGGGCAGCGAGGCGCCACTGGGTGTTGTGGCTGTCTCAAACTTGGCGATGTCCGCAAGGAACGCGGTTAGCTCGTGGGTCTTGGCGGCCAGGTCAATGGCTCTTTGACGCCATTGACCCTCAAGTATTGTGGGATAGTGCTGGCTGATCATCGCTGCGCAAGAACCCGAGGGAACCACCACGTAGTCTGAGCCCTCGAAAGCTTCGATCAGTTGTTGAGCGACGGGAATAGCCGCTTCGTAGTCGCCTGTGTTGTAGGCCGGTTGTCCGCAGCAGGTTTGTTGCACCGGAACAGAGACGGAGCATCCCGCGCTCTCCAGCAACAAAATACTGTTAAAGGCGACAGAGGGGCGAAAAAGGTCAGCGAGGCAGCTAACGAACAGCGAAACGTGAAACCGCGGTTTCTGGGCTGTTCCTTTTGGTGGTCTTTTATCCATCTAAAATGGCTGCCCGAGTCTATATCATTCGCCAAGTGCATCGTGCGCCTAGGCCTCGGAGTCAGTATATCGAATCCGGTCTGACATTGCCTCGATATATCGGTTGATTGACCCGCACGACTACGCAGCCAATAGGATCAGCGCGGCTATTCCCAGACACCCCATAATAGCAATCGAGCTTTTCAAGATGGGGTGAGCGCTCTCAATTAATTTGACCAGGAGTGTTTTTCTGTCGACTTTAATACCCGCTGTAACAATCGGTTGTATGTTCTTTCGAAGATGCTGTATATCGAAGACGGGTAGCAAACCGGTGCCGGTGAACACCAGAATGTCGTCCAGCATCACGAAGTGCTTGCGATAAAATATTCTCGGCCCGCTGCCCAAATGATAAAAGTTGTGGTGATCTACCAACAATAATTGTGTCCCCAGCACACCGATGTGGCCTGTGTGCGCTGTGTACATCAGGAAAAGACCTATCAGCGGACCGATCAAGGCAATGCCAAGCGCTAGGACAATCGGAGTGGAGGGTGACAAGGTTCCGGTCGAGATAAGGGTGATCAAACTGAATGCCAGGTAAGCCACTGCGACTTTTTTGTAATGCTGGTCGCGAGTAATGGTATTGGGAACCCACGTCACTTCCTTCTCTCTATCGACAATCGGCTCGGCGCCACGCTCATTTCCCTGTCGGTAAACCAGATTTCTCAGGCGATGAAGATTGCCTGTCCATAAGCCTGCAGCGGCGATCAGGATAAGCGCGATTAGACTTGCTCGCCAAATCGCGCCCGAGAGCTGTCGCGATTTTCGTTCCTCATCCAACTGCGCTTCCGCGGAGTTGGATCTAACAGGAACCTCCGCTTCGCCATTGGCGTTAAATCTCTGGATGGCCACTCGATGAGCGTCCAGGACGAGAGTTTTGTCCGCCCATGTCTGCAATCGATCGGGGAATGTGTTTTCTTCAAGTACAACTTCTTCTAGAAAATTCCATTGGCTGTCAAACCGATAAACTCCGGTAGAGCGAGTTTCCGGGTTGATAAGGCTCACCCACCAGCTCTCCGACGACCAGGTAAAGTCGCTAACCTGGGTTTGTTCAGCTTCAACTGCGGTTGGTGGAAGAAGCAAGATTTCGTCGAGCTGTGTTCCAAATGCCTGGGCATCGGGTCTGAAGACGCTTATAGCGGGTGCGACGTCGCTGTTTAGATAAATCAAGCCCTGATGAAGCCTGATTCGTGCAGCAGCCGGCACCCCAACCTTCGCTCGCGACAATAGTTCTCCGGTAGATTTTGTTTTGAAGATTTCCTTGGATTGCGCATCTGCGATGTACAGTGATCCACTGCGCTGACCAATGGTCAAATCGGTGACCTGGGCTATCTCTGGGGACAAATTCACCACCTGGCAAGCAGGCTCTTTCAATGAACAGGAGAATAGTTGCGGAGGTACGGACTCAATGTCTGTGCTCGGGGTCTTCCCTTGTACTAACAGTGCGTCTTGCGCAGTGAACACCAGCGGTGGTGACAAGGTGGCCAGACCCAGCGCCTCAAGATTCCTTGTATAGGTTCCCACACCAGCGCGGTCGTGCATCAATAGTTGATCGCCGACGACCAACAATAATTGCGAATGCTGGTTGATCGCAATGGCACTTGGACCGGCAGTTACGGTTGCGGGAGGAACCAGAACATACCTCACGCAAAGGATGAGTAGGGCCAGCGAAGCGACCAGCGATATGCCGAAGGCCATTGGCTTGATCTGTGCTGAACGCAACGCTCTCTGGCGAATTGCACTGGTGTGACGATAGGGCTTTAGGGTGAAAAAATTCGGCGCTCCTGAAACGCGGCGCGGCTTCACCAATGGTTTTTCTTTGCGGCCTGGCCGTGACTTATCTTGTTGATTACCGCTTTGACCGCTGATGGGTTCCGGGGTCGCTTCCTGCGGATTTACAGTGGGTTTGCCTTCTTCCTTTAGGTCTAGCGGTAGAGGTAGATCGCGCTGCGCCATGTCGGCGGCTAGATTGGGTTTGCTAGGGCGAACCTTTGCTCTGCGTTCGGGGATTTTTGTCGCGAGATTCTGCTGTTTGAGCTGATACATTTTCTCTGCCTGGATGCGAGCGATCTCCTCAGCTTCCAGGCGACGTTGTTCAGCTTTTAAGGTCTCTATCCTTAACTCTTCTTGGGTCGCTCTTTCTCTGGCTGCGCGATCGAGAGCTTCGCGATGGGCTTTTTCAGCAGCTTTTTGCTCTTTTAATCGGGCAAATTCCTCAGCATGTTTTCGTTCTTGCTCGGCTTTTAGTTCGGCCTCTAACTCGAGCTCCCGGCGTTTTTGTTCGGCCTTTTCCTGCTTTATTCGCTCCGCTTCTTCTGCTGCGAGGCGTTTGGCTTCAGCTTTGGCGAGCCGCCTCGCCTTGATCTCTTCCTCGGCGCGCCTCTTCTCCTCTCGCTTTTGCTCGCGGATTCGAGCTTTTTCCTGCCGCTCTGCCTCAAGTCGGGCTTTCTTCTCCGCCGCCAGGCGCTTCTTTTCCTCCCGCTCGGACGCTTTCTTTTCGTCCTCCAAACGTTTTTGCTCAGCCCGTTCGGCCTTAAGACGTGCAGTCTGAGCTGCCTTGGCTTCTCTTTCTGCCTTGCGCTGCGCTTTTTCCTCGGCGGCCCTTCGCTTCTCTTCTTCACGAAGCTGAGCTTTCCGTTCAGTCTCTTCGCGTTTTAGCTTTGCTTTCTCTAAGCGATCTCGCTTTGCCTCTTCTGCTGCTCTCTTGGCTTCGAGCTTTTTAGCCGCTTTTTCTTCTGCTGTCTGAACGGGTTCGTTTGTGTCGGGCGTTGTTTTGTCTGCAACTGGTTTCGCCTTTGTCGTCGTCCGAGGTTTTGCGCCTTTTTTCTCAGCTT
>JBGCGJ010000073.1:0-42274 GCA_045110675.1 Halioglobus sp.
CGGAATATGATTCATCCTGACGCCAGCGGCGTTGGACAGCGCGTTACCAATGGCAGCCAGCGGCGGGACAATTGAAGTCTCTCCCACTCCCCGCACTCCGTAGGGATGATTCGGATTGGGGATTTCGAGAATTTGAGTGTCGATAAACGGCAAATCCGAGCACACCGGAATACGATAATCCAGGAAACCCGGGTTCTCCAATCGGCCGTCTTCACCGTACATATATTCTTCGCTGAGTGCCCACCCTATGCCCTGCACAGCACCACCTTGGAACTGCCCCTCGACGTAGGTTGGATGAATGGCTTTACCGGCATCCTGGATCACTGTATAGCGAATAACTTTGGTAGCACCGGTTTCTGGATCTACCTCAATATCGCAAATATGACTGGCAAACGACACCCCGGCATTGTCGGCAACCGACTCATTGTGCCCGGCAATCGGGCCGCCGGTTTTTGGTGACGCCGCTGCTATATCGGCCAGAGAGAGTTTTTTCAATTTGCTGTATTTCTTGCCTTTCGCCTTCGCATGCCCCTCTTCCCAGACTACGTTTTCAAACGGGATATCCCACATCTTCGCGGCGCGCTTACGCATTTCGTCGATAGCATTTCGGGCGGCAAAAATAGTCGCCATGCCGGAAGAGAATGTGCCGCGGCTGCCCTCGGTCGTATCGTTATGTCCCAGGGAACCGGTGTCGCCTATGTGTGCTTTAACTTTTTCATAGGGAATTCCCAGCTCCTCAGCGGCGATTAGAGACAGTGATGCACGTGAGCCACCAACATCGATAGTGCCTACCGTCAGCGTCACAGTGCCGTCAGTCGCAATATTGAGATCGGTACAGGTCTGCCCACCAAAATTAAACCAGAATCCACAGGCCATACCGCGACCCTGGTTTTTCTTCAAGCGTGCACGCATATGAGGGTGATTCTTGGCAGCCTCCAGGGTAGGCCCGATCCCGATTGGACCGTAGACGGGACCGTACGAGGCTCTAGTGCCCTCCTTCGCCGCGTTCTTAATTCGAAAATCAATCGGGTCCATGCCAATTTCTTTGGCGACCATATCGATTGTACTCTCGACCGCAAAAGCAATCATGGGAGCGGACGGCGCTCGATAGGCAGCCACTTTCGGTCTGTTTACTACGACATCGTAGCCCTGTGTCTTTACATTTTTCAGGTTGTAGCAGGCGTACGCGGTCATCGCTCCAAACATGGCCCACTGACCCGGAAATGCACCGCCTTGATATCTCAGCACAGCCGACGCCGAGGTAATCGTACCGTCTTTCCTGGCACCTATTTTGACATCCATTGATGTTGACGAGGTCGGACCGCTGGCCCTGAATACTTCCTCTCGGGTCATCACCATTTTTACCGGTCGGTTTGCTTTGCGCGACAGTGCGAGCGCCAGGGGCTCCATCCACACATGCGTCTTGCCACCAAATCCACCGCCAATTTCAGAGGCTGTCACCTTAAGCTTGGCAACATCCATGCCCAGCAGCGTTGCGCATACATCTCTATAGGTAAAATGCCCCTGCGTGGTGACCCACAGTTCGCCGGAGCCGTCAGAATTGACACTGGCCAGGCAGGCGTGGGGCTCAATATAGCCCTGATGCGTTTGTTCCGTTTTGTAGCTTTTCTCGACAATTACATCGGCCTCTGCAAAACCTGCGTCTATGTCGCCGTGGCCAAACTCTGTCACCGAAAACAAATTTGAGGGCTTGCTGGGTTTGGGCTCTACACCCATGGTAAATATTGTGTCGTGAATCACCGGGGCATCATCGTGCATGGCGGCGTCGACGTCGGTGACGTGAGGTAGAATCTCATAACCGACAGAAATAAGTTTCAAGGCTTTTCGAGCGGTTTGTTCATCGATAGCGGCAACAGCGGCGACAGCGTGACCATCGTAAAGGGCTCGACCCCGGGCCAGGCAATTTTCCAGCACGTTACGTGCCTCGCCGTCATCACCCGTAAGATCAGGCAGGTCCGCGCTGGTGATAACAGCCTTTACCCCACTCAGTTTTTCCGCCTTGGAAGTGTCAATTTTTTTGATTCGAGCATGAGCGTGGGGTGAGCGCAGCACCAGGCCTGTCAGTTGCCCCGGTGCTACCGCATCCGCACCATACTTGGCTCGGCCGGTGACCTTGTCGATTCCATCAGGCCGCTTAACACGAGAACCAATGGCATTAAATTTCTGTTTGGTGTAGCTGGGGTCGTGTCCCATATCCGCTTCCTGTCGATACTTTGAGTATCTATTCTTGGTAAAACTATTAAATGTCTACTGTGAGGCGCCGCAAGTTAGCGCTTCTTGCGCATCTCTTTAGCAGCCGCCTGAACTGCCCGGACGATCTTGTCGTAGCCGGTACAGCGACAAAGGTTTCCCGCCAAGGCATAACGAATTTCCTCCTCAGTCGGGTTGGAGTTTCGCTCCAACAAGACCTTGGCGGCAACTAAAAACCCCGGCGTACAGATGCCGCATTGCAGCGCGGCGAATTCAATGAAATTCTCTTGTAAGGGGTGTAGCTCGCCGTCCTGAACAAGGCCTTCAACTGTGGTAATTGTGCGGCCAGAAGCTTCTACACCGAGTACCAAACAGGAGCACACCAATCGCCCGTCGAGGGTGATGCTACACGCACCACAATCACCGGTGCCGCAGCCTTCCTTAACACCGGTCAATCCTACCCTGTCACGCAGGCTGTTAAGCAGTGTTTCGTCCGCCGGACAGGCAAACTCTACGGCATCGCCGTTAATAGTGGTTGAAACGAGTACGGCGGCCATTAGGCACCTCCTGCACGGTGAAAGGCTATTTTGGCTGCTCGTTTACCAAGCACACCCGCTACTTTTGTTCGGTACTCAATAGTGCCGCGTTTGTCATCAATGGGATTGCAAGCCGCCGAGCATGCTGCTGCAAGTTTTTCCAGTGCGGCATCGTCCAGCTTGGTGCCGATTATGGCCCTGGCTGCGGCCGGGACGATTACAGCCGTGGGCGCCACAGCGCCAAGAACCACCCGTGCAGTCTTTACAACGCCTCTTTGCAAGGTCAGATTGACCCCTGCACTGACCACCGCAATATCCATTTCCGTGCGTGGAATAAACCTCAGATAGGCATCGCCTGATCTGGCCGGCCGTTTCGGCAGCGTAATAGCTTCAATTATTTCGCCCTTCGCAAGAGATGTCTTGCCGGGGCCAGTGACAACCTTTTCGATAGCCACCGTTCGACGTCCGTCCACGCCTACCACGATGGCCTTGGCGCCAGCGGCAATCATCGCCGGTACACTGTCGGCTGCAGGAGAACCGTTACACAAGTTCCCCACCATCGTCGCGCGACTCTGAACTTGATCGGAACCGATCAAATTGGTCGCTTCGACAACACCAGGCCAGGCCTTAACGAGCGCTTTGTCTTCAGCCAGTTGAGCACCAGATACGGCGGCACCGATACGGATGCCTGATGCCGTTCGGGATATCGATTGCATCGCGGCAATATGCTTTATATCCACTATTAAGTCGGGCTCGATGTGACCCAGCTTCATGCGAACCAGTAGATCGGTTCCCCCTGCCAGCACAAAGGCTTGCCCTGATTCCATTGTGAGCAGCGAGGAGGCCTCCCGGGTTGTTGTCGGTGTTTCGTATCTCATTGGGTAATCGCGCTCCCTCGTTGGAGTGGTAATGATCCAGTCAATTTACGTTCAGCAAAGACCATACTGTATTTCAGCTTATCAATTATCGCCAGCAATAGTACATGCCCTATAGCCGTACAAACAAGGTGCACGGACATTAACTCAGCCGAAGAGTGTAATTAGCAGAGCGTGCTAATCAACCAGCTCAATTTCAAGACAATCCAACAACCTAACCGCTTCATGACGACTGAACTTTGCATTTTTTAGGGTGTTTTCCAGTATGTCGATATCGTAATTTATGGCTTCCGAAAAGTCCGTGCCCGTTAAGTTGGTGCGATTAAAAAGGCTGCTGGTAAAGTCACTGTAGGTGAAGTTGGCCCGACTAAAATCCCCTTCTCTGAAATCCACATTATGGGCCTTACACTCTTCCACTATCAGCTCGTGAAAAACCAATCCGAAAAACGAAGAGTCGTTGAGAATGCACTTGTAGAATTTCATTGGGGTGCCAAGCGCATACTTTGACAATGTTAAATTGGTCCAGTTAACACCTATCAACTTGGATTCAACAAATGTGACTTCAGAGAACTTACTGTATTTGATATTGGCAACACTTAAGTTGCATTTTGAGAACTCGCAGTCAACGAAATTGCAGTGCTCAAATATGGCCTCACTGAAATCACACTCTGCAAAGGTGCAGCCTTCAAATTCTTTAGAAGATAGTGTCAAACCAGAGAAATCGACCTTGTTGAATTTTTCAGACCAGTATTCATCTCTATCTTCTGCAAAAATCATCCACCCGCCCCTGCCTTGCCGGGCTCTCCTTTGGAAATCATAAGCCGTTGATCCTTCTTTCATGCGAAGGGGTATTTTCCTGCATGATAATGCAGAGAGTGACTTCCTTGCTCATTGCCGGTGCCTTGCGAGGTAGAGGTTTTTCATTATGTCGTTGTATTAGTCGCGCCGTCTAGCGCTACCGCAGATAATAATTCAATCCGGAATGTATTCGAATATGCTCTATATGGTAGTCTGGTCAGTGTGTGACTCGAGTGAGTCAATTGCACCACCTGCCCGCTTGTACGCAATGGAAAACAAGCGATAATAACCGCTACGATTCAATATGGAGTTCCGACGATGTCCCTCGAAGTTGTGTATCACCGCCCACAAAACCGAGCCAACTTATATCTCCTAGCGGGGATCATCTTCATATCCCTACAGATTGTGCTCGTACCATCAGTGAAAGCGCTAGAGGTTCTCTCCGCGCAGGAGCTGGCATCTCACTGCAAATTTCTCGGAACTGATCCGGAGGGCGTCGACGGACAATATTGTATACGTTATGTCCAAGGTTTTATCGATGGGGCCATCGCGACCGATGCACGGGTTATGTTAAACACCGAAATGGCACTTAAGGGCAGAGAAACTTTCACAGAACGGGCAATGCGTACCCGTTCACCTACTCGAGCAGACCGGTTTCGCGCAGCCAATTTAGCCGGTTTTTGCTTGGGTGATCCACTGCCTTTGCGGGAGGTGGTCGATAAGATTGTTACAGACCTCGCGGCCCTGCCCGCAACCAAAGCAAAAGATGAACCTGCCATGGAAGTCGTCTATCAGTCTTTACAGCAACACTACCCCTGTAAATCATGAGCTTATTGAAACACCCAATCACGCTTCAAAGGGGCGAAGCGAGTCTATCCGCCGTATTGCTGCTGTTTTTGGTTCTCACTATTTCCTGGATGTTGTGGTCCGGTCTTTATAAGACGCTGGTGTTGGGCCTGGGTGTCTTTTCTTGCGTACTCAGTACCTATATGGCGCATCGCATGGGCTTTTTTCGGCATCAGGCTCTTGTCGGTTTTTTACCCCGGCTGCCGGGATATTGGTGGTGGCTACTGCGGGAGATTGTTGTCTCCAGCTATGATGTAGCCAAACTGATCCTGAACCCCTCTCTGCCGATAAGCCCAACTGTGGTGGTACTTGAAGCTGAAAAACAATCGGAAGTGGGTCAAGTTATTCTCGGCAACTCCATCACTTTATCCCCCGGCACGGTCACTTTAGACGTATATGAGGGGCAGTTAACAATCCACTGCCTGACCGCTCAGAGCGCGTGGGATTTACAAAACGGTGAGGCCATTCGACGCGCCGCTGCCCTGGAGCACGGCTAGCCATGTACATTCTTGTTTCGATCGCTATTTTGGTCACCATGGTACTGGCTTTGGTGAGGGCTCTGCTGGGGCCGAGTGTTTATGACCGAGTGCTGGCGGTCAACGTGTTTGGTACCAAGACCGTGTTACTGCTATCGGTCATCGCGTTTCTCTACGGTCGACCAGACTTCCTAGACCTTGCCTTGGCCTACGCGCTAATCAATATGGTCGGCATATTAGCCGTACTCGAATTCTTCCAGAATCGGTCCAGAAGAGTCTCCGAGGTCGAAAATGATTGAAATCGCGGTCGATATAATCAGCTGGATTCTGCTCGCTGTCGGCGGCGCCTGTGTCTTGATCGGCGGTTTGGGTGGTTTGCGCTTACCGAATTTCTACACTCGCATTCACGCCGCAAGCCTGACCGATACCATGGCTACTATTCTTATCTTTGCTGGCATGATGCTGCAAGCCGGCTTATCGCTGGCTACTCTCAAGCTGTTCGCCATTATGCTTTTCCTGCTGCTGACAGGTCCCACCGCAACTTATGCGCTGGCCAACGCTGCGCTGTTATCGGGCTTAAAACCTGACGCAGGAACTGCTAACGACAAACACATCGAGGGTGCCGGATAGTGATCATCGTATTTGCACTTTTTCTACTCACACTGCTGGTCATTACCGCAGTGGCGATTGTGCGCACCGAAGACTTATTCGTAGCGGTAATGCTGACATCTATATTCAGCCTGTTGATGGCTGCCAACTTCTTTATTTTGGATGCGGCCGATGTAGCGCTTACAGAGGCGGCGGTTGGAGCTGGTGTTACCACCGTGATTTTCCTCAGTGCGCTGGCCCTGGCCGGAGATAGGGAGATGCCCAGACTAGGGGGGCGCAAGGTGGCGCTGGGCACCGTGGGCGTATTGGCCCTACTCATTATTTACGCGACATTCGATAAGCCGCGTCTCGGCGATCCTGATGCACCAGTACACCAACATGTTGCGCCTTGGTATCTCGAGAAGACCCCTGAATACATCGATATTCCGAATGTGGTCACCGCAATACTAAGTAGCTTTCGAGGCTACGATACCTTGGGAGAGGTATTTGTTGTGTTCGCCGCTTGCATTGGTGTGTTGTTCATACTGGGAGTTAAGCCTCCCGAAAATGCAGTCTTGAGAAGCGATCTTAGCTCAGGCTTGCGTCACCATTTGATACCACAGGTAGTGGGTAGACTGCTGGTTCCGTTTATTGTCCTGTTCGGACTCTACGTCCAATTTCACGGTGAATACGGCCCGGGTGGGGGCTTCCAGGCCGGCGCCATTGTTGCCACCGGTGTCATTCTCTACGCGCTACTCGAAGGTGAGGCCGAGGCTCTGCGGGCGGTGCCTCGTCGTGTATTACTCGGAATGGTTATTGGTGGAGCATTGCTCTACGGAGCAGTGGGTGTTGTCTGCATGCTCAAGGGAGGGGCGTTCCTGGATTATTCAGTGCTGGCCGCCGACCCGGTGTTTGGTCAGCAGATGGGTATTTTGGTGATCGAAGCCGGCGTGGGTATGGCCGTGTGCGGCGCCCTGCTGTCTATTTTCCACGCCTTCGCCGCCCGAGGTAGTCTCACATGAAACTTCTGGAGTTAATGGGGTATTTCAATTACTGGGTGTTTGCCATCATTTTATCGATTGGCCTTTACGCGGTGATTAGCAAAACCAATTTGATTAAAAAGCTCATCGGTCTGTCCATTTTCCAATCGGCTGTTTTTCTGATGTACATCACGATGGACAAAGTGGAAGATGGCACTGCGCCGATAATACAGTCCGGCGTAGCAGATCAAATATTTTCCAATCCCCTGCCACAGGTGTTGATTCTTACCGCCATCGTTGTAGGGGTATCTACCCTCTCGCTAGGTTTGGCCATTGTGGTACGCATCAGTGAATCCTATGGCACGATCGAAGAAAAAGAGATTCTGGACGCCGACTGACCTATGGATCTTATAGCGCATCTTCCCGCTCTCCAGGTGGTGGTACCGATGTTATCGGCACCACTCATCGTCCTGCTGCAACCTCGTGGCCTGGCCTGGGCCGGAGCAACTGCCGTAGCTCTAGTGAGTTTTGCCATTGCCGTTGCTCTCGCCACAGCAGTATTGGACGGACAAACTCAGGAATACGCTATGGGCGGCTGGCCCGCGCCCTACGGCATCACCTTAGCGGTGGATGCTTTCAGCGCCCTGGTACTTCTGGTGGTGACAGGCGCTGCTGCGGTGGCCTTTCTCGCTGCCAGGCCGAGCATCGATCAACAGATAGAACTCGAACGCCAGCCCCTGTTCTACTCAGCCTGGCTGCTGGCATTGTCGGGGCTTGTGGGTATCGTTGTATCGGCCGATGGATTCAACATTTTCGTCTTTATGGAGATTTCATCTCTGGCCAGCTACATCTTGATAGCGGGCGGCCCAGATCGGCGCGCTCTGCCCGCTGTTTTCAAGTACCTGATTATGGGCACCATAGGAGCCACCTTTTATTTAATTGGTGTCGGCCTGATTTACATGATGACCGGGACCTTAAACCTCGCTGATATGGAAGCGCGAATTGGCGAGGTTTCCGATCTCAATCCAATACTGGTTGCAGCCGGGTTTATTACCATTGGCCTGGCACTAAAGGCCGCTGTGTTTCCGCTGCATGTCTGGGTACCCAATGCCTACACGCAGGCCCCGCATATCGTCACTGTATTTCTGGCTGCCTGCGCAACCAAAGTCGCTCTCTATGTGTTGATTCGCTTCGACTACACGGTCTTTCAGACCAAACTCGATGACCACCAAATTCAATTTGCATTGTTCGCAATGCCCTTGGCGATTCTCGGGATTCTTGTCGCATCCGCCGTAGCGATGTTTGAAGGAAATCTCAAAAGATTATTGGCCTCCTCATCCGTTGCCCAGATTGGCTATATCCTGCTGGGTGCCAGTTTTGTCAGCCTTGCGGGACTCAGCGCCAGCGCCATGCATATCTTTAATCACGCATTGGCGAAAGGCGGTTTGTTCCTGGCCGTGGCCTGTATCGCCTACCAGTATCGCGACTTGCGCCTGGATCAACTCGGGGGTGTGGCATCGCGAATGCCATTGACCTGCGCCGCGTTAGTTGTGTGCGGCCTCAGTCTGATTGGAGTGCCGGGTACGGCGGGATTCATCAGTAAGTGGCTGCTAATTAGTGCGGCACTTGAAAACTCTCAATGGGGCTGGGTCCTGGTAGCGGTGATTCTCGTTAGTTCGCTCATGGCCGTCGTTTATATCTGGCGCATCGTAGAGGCAGTGTACTTTGGGGTTCCCGTTGAGGGCGATAGCCCGGTGACCGAAGCGCCGCTGCAACTGTTAGTGATTACCTGGCTGGTGGCGATTCTTAATATCGTCTTCGGAGTGTTCCCACAAGTGCCCTTACAACTTGCCAATAGCGCCGCTGCATTGCTGCTCGAGGGAGTGTTGTGACCCCTGACACATCGATCCAGATCGCTATTGTTATACCTCTTGTGGGTGCTCTGGGTATTGCCTTAGCCGGACGTATCAGTGCCAACCTGCGCGAGCTTGTCACCGTCATTACCTCACTTTCACTTATCTGGGTGGTCTGGGGGCTGTTACCTATCTTAATGGACGGGGGCAGACCTTCTGTACAGGTCAGTGAGGTTATGCCCGGCTTGAGCATCGCCTTTAAGGTAGAGCCTCTGGGGATGTTGTTCGCCGCCTTGGCATCCGGCTTGTGGCTGATCAACTCGATTTACTCCGTGGGGTATATGCGGGGCAACAACGAGAAAAATCAGACCCGTTTTTATGCCTGCTTTGCCTTGGCACTTGCGGCTACCATGGGTGTTGCCTTTGCGGGCAATCTGTTCACTTTGTTTTTGTTTTACGAGCTGCTCACACTATCTACCTATCCCCTTGTGGCGCACAAAGGCGACAAAGCCACCGTGCAATCGGCGCGCGTTTATTTGGGTGTGCTACTTACCACATCAATCGGATTTTTTCTGCCCGCTATCATTTGGACTTACGCAGTTGCGGGAACCGGTGACTTCGTACTCGGCGGAATTCTGGAAGGCAAGCTGATGGACCCGGAGGTCGGCTTACTGTTGGCTCTGTTCGTATTCGGTATCGGCAAAGCGGCGGTGATGCCGGTTCACCGATGGCTGCCTGCTGCGATGGTCGCCCCCACACCCGTTAGTGCATTACTACACGCTGTGGCGGTTGTTAAGGCCGGTGTTTTTGCAATCACAAAAATTATTGTCTATATCTTCGGCATCGATTTTCTGTTCGATTCTCCCAGCTCGAGTTGGTTGTTTTACTTGGCCGCCTTTACCATCATCGCCGCGAGCCTTGTGGCATTGCGACAAACCAATATTAAGCGACTGCTGGCCTACTCCACCATTGCCCAGCTATCTTATGTCGTGATGGCAGCGGCGATCCTTAAACCGCTGGCCGAGGTTGGCGCGGCGATTCACATGGTGGCGCACGCTTTTGGCAAGATCACTTTGTTCTTCGCCGCCGGCGCTATTTATGTAGCATCGAAAAAAACCGAGGTGTATCAACTGCGCGGAATTGGCAGACGTATGCCCTGGACCATGGCGGCATTTTCAATAGGCGCACTTAGTATGATCGGTGTGCCACCTACAGCCGGGTTTGTCTCTAAGTGGTATATTTTGGCCGGCGCTTTTGAGGCAAATAACCTCGTGGCGGTATTTACGATCATTGGCAGCACAGTTTTAAATGCGGCCTACTTCCTGCCAATTTTGTACATGGTGTGGTTTGAGCAGGAAAAAGAAGGAGCACCTGACCACGGGGAAGCACCTTTCTTCGCGGTACTGGCACTGTGTCTAACCGCCCTGCTGACGCTCGCCTTTTTCATATTCAACGGCCCGGTGATCGAACTGGAAAGCCAAGTCGTGAAGGGACTGAGCTAATCATGAGCGACAAGGAAAACTTACACTGGCTGGTACGGCCCGCGACTATTCGCAAGCTTTGGATCGGGTTTAGCGTGTTTCTCGCCTTAGTGGTGATCGCGCAAACGGTCATTTATGTGAAGGGGTATTTTGGTATCGATGCCTGGTTCGGCTTCGGTGCTGTTTACGGCTTTGTCAGCTGCCTACTAATGGTGCTGGTGGCAAAATTGTTGGGCGTTATACTCAAGCGTTCTCCGGACTATTACGATTCGCAGGAACAAGAGCAGCAACAGAACGCAGTAAGGGAGCGCGGCGATGGAGTTTGAAATGCTCTCTCCCGCTCTTGTCCTGTTGCTCGCAGCAGTGCTCATCGGCTTGGTGAAGGGGCATGCACGCACCTTCGTATTGCTGGCCGCCCCACTACTCACACTGTGGGCCATTTGGCAGGTTCCAGACGGTGTTCAAGGCACGGTGAAGTTTCTCTCGTACTATATTGAGCCAGTGGAGGGCAGTCCGCTGCGGCGTTTGTTCGCCACTGTTTTTGCCATCATGGTTTTTGTCGGTGGCCTCTACGCCTTCCGCATCGCCAAATGGTATGAACTCGCCGCTGCCTACGCTTACGCTGCCGGAGCCATAGGTGTTTGTTTTGCAGGTGATCTGATTACACTGTTTCTGTACTGGGAACTGATGGCGCTGTTTTCTACCATCGTTGTATGGTGCGGTGGCACACCCGGAGCGCGAGCGGCTGGAATACGCTATGCCATTATGCACCTTCTCGGTGGTGTAATACTTAAAGTCGGAATAGAAGGGGTTGTGGTCGGTACAGGTTCAATTCAAATTCAACCTATGCTGGCAACGGACTTTAATACCTGGATGATCCTCATCGGCATTTTGATCAATGCCGCCGCGCCACCTGTCTCGGCCTGGCTGGCCGATGCGTATCCAGAGTCCAGCCCGACGGGCTCGGTATTTCTGTCTGCATTCACCACCAAGACAGCCGTGTTGGCGCTTATATTATTGTTTCCCGGCGAGCCGATCCTGGTTGGCGTTGGGTTGTTTATGGTGATGTATGGAATCATCTATGCCCTGCTGGAAAACGACGTCCGTCGTATCTTGGCGTACTCCATCGTCAACCAGGTGGGATTCATGGTTTGCGCTGTTGGCATCGGCACAGAAATGGCGCTCAATGGTGCGGCGGCACATGCCTTTGCCCACATAATTTACAAGGCACTGTTATTCATGAGCGCCGGTGTTGTTATTTACCGAACCGGCAAAAACAAATGCATGGAACTCGGTGGTCTGTTCCGCACTATGCCACTGACCACCGCTTGCGGCATTATTGGTGCACTGGCCATTTCCAGTTTTCCACTCACCTCAGGCTTCACAACGAAAAGTATGATTTCTCAAGCCGCGGTGGACGGAAATTTACTGTGGGTGTACATGGGGCTAACAGCCGCTTCGGCCGGGGTATTTTTGCACGCCGGAATTAAATTCCCTTGGTTTGTTTTTTTCCAACATGATTCTGGCTTAAGACCCAAAGACGCGCCCTGGAACATGGGCTTGGCAATGCTTATGTTTGCCGGCTTGTGCATTCTCCTGGGCGTTTTCCCCGGCCTGCTCTATCCGCTATTGCCCTACCCGGTGGAATACGAGCCTTACACCCTTGGTAAAGTGCTTTTCTATTTGCAGTTACTGTTATTCTCAGGCCTGGCTTTCTTCGTGCTCTTACCCTTGATGAAGCGCACCGACACCATCAGTCTCGACAGCGACTGGTTGTGGCGTCGTGCAGGTCTTGCCGCGCTTCGATTCTTTGGCAGTGTTCTTGAGTCCCTGGGGAGTCTGGTCGCAGCAGGACGCTCGAGGGCGCAAGCATTCTCTCACCGATTGGCGGTACGCTATTTGGGGCAACCCCATACGGCCGACAGTAAAGAGCGCGGAGTATTCGCCAGGTCCTGGCCTGTCGGTACCACCGCCCTTTGGATTGCCGGATTGCTGTCTGCCTACGTATTGCTGTACTACTTATAAGTCTTTTCTTGTATAGGTCTTATTGCCTTTAAAGCGCAGGCAACCGTTGAAGAGCTCCGTCGATGGCCTCGAGAATATGGTCAATGTCGGCTTTACTGGCTATCAGTGCCGGACTCAGGGCAATGGTGTTGTTGAAGTCTCTAAAGCTGCGATTCGTCCGACCAATAATGACACCATGGGCCATGCAGTCTGCGGCAATTTTCGCAACCACTGACTCGTCAACGGGTTCTTTTGTAGTTCTGTCCTTAACCAGTTCGATGCCGCAAAAAAGCCCCTTGCCACGCACGTCGCCAACAAACTCATAGCGGTCCTGTAATGCCACCAGGCCCTGCTTCAAATACTCGCCCATGAGCGTCGCGTTTTCGAGTAAGTTTTCCTCTTCTATGATTTTCATGTTTTCCAATGCGGCGGCTGGACCGGAGGCACATCCGCCAAATGTCGATACGTCGCGGAAGTAGTCCATTCGGTCCGAAGAGTCGAGTTTGAATTCGTCAAAGAGTGCCTCCGTAGTCACCATACAGGAGATTGCCGCATACCCGGATGCAACACCCTTTGCCATCGTCACGATATCGGGCTGGATCCCGTAGTGCTGGTAACCAAACCACTTGCCGGTTCGGCCCAACCCGCAAACCACTTCGTCGATGTGTATCAGCACATTGTATTGCTTGCAAATCTGCTGAATTCGTTCCCAGTAGCCCTCCGGCGGTGTAATAACACCTCCACCGGCGGTAATGGGCTCGAGCACAACGGCGCCTACGGTATCGGCGCCTTCACGCAGAATCACTTTTTCCAATTCATCCGCACTGCGAATGCCGTAATTTTCGGTGGTCTCGTACTGACAGCGATACTCACAGCAATGGGGCATCTCGACGAAACCTGGTGTGAATGGGCCATACTGATTCTTGCGTTCGTGTTGGCCGGTGGAACTGAGTGCGGTGATGGTCGTGCCGTGATAGTCGCGATCCCGGTAGATAATCTTGTATTTCTTGCCACCATATTTCTTGTGGGCCAGTTGGCGAACAAGTTTGTAGGCTTTTTCGTTGGCCTCGGATCCGGAGTTTGAGTAATAGACACGCCCCATACCGGGCATTTTTTCCAAAAGTTGCTCTGCAAACAAAGCGCCGGGGACAGTGCCGGCGGTGCCGGCGAAATACGGCATAGCCACCAGCTGGTCGTGGACTGCCTTTGCTATGCGCTCCCGACCATAGCCTACGTTCACCGTCCATAGCCCTCCGGATACCGCATCGAGGTATTCATTGCCACGGGAATCGGTGACACGCATGCCCTCCCCTTTGACCACGACCATAGGTTCACTTTCGGCATACTGCTGATGTTGGGTTAGGTGGTGCCAAACATGGCTGCGATCGACTTGCGCAATATTTTCCACAGACATAGTAACTCCGACGATGTATCTGACTTCCAGTAAAGGTGGGATAGAGTAATGCCTGGAAGGAAAAACCAGCAGGGCCAGTTGTCACCCGTTAGCTATGCCAGCAGCGGAAGTTTTTACGCCGGTTTACAACCCAGTGTCGCTGGTCTCCGAGCGCCTCGCGAACTGGACCAGTTAACCGAGGCGTTCTGGAGCTGTTGGCCCACTAGTGTCCACGATAGCCTAGCTGCCGGTTGTAATACGAACACCAAATTGGTCACAATGGGCCATTGTGGCCGTTTCTCATCCGCCACATCGTTTTGAACTTCACAGATAGGATATGCGTTCATGAAAATGACTACTGAAGAGGCCTTTGTAAAGGTCTTGCAAATGCACGGAATAGACAACGCTTTTGGCATTATCGGCTCAGCTATGATGCCTATATCCGACCTGTTTCCCACAGCCGGCATTACCTTTTGGGACGCCGCCCATGAAAACACGGCCGGTATGTGTGCGGACGGCTACAGTCGAGCCAGCGGCAAAATGTCCATGGCTATCGCACAGAATGGTCCCGGCATCACCAACTTTGTCACCGCGATTGCCTCCGCATACTGGAACCACACCCCATTGCTTCTGGTTACCCCGCAGGCCGCGAACAAAACCATCGGCCAGGGCGGATTCCAGGAAGTCCCCCAGATGAACTTTTTTGAGGACGTAGTCTGCTACCAGGAGCAAGTCCCCGATCCCAGCCGCATGGCCGAAGTGCTAGACCGCGTTATCGGAATGGCGAAGAAGCGTTCTGCCCCCGCGCAAATCAACGTACCGCGGGACTTTTGGACCCAGGTGATCGACATTGAGCTGCCTAAACCTATGGTTTTCGAACCCATGCCCGGTGGAACGCAAGCTGTCGCTGATGCTGCAGAGCTACTATCGAATGCCAAGTTCCCGGTTATTCTTAATGGCGGTGGCGTGGTGATCGGCGATGCAATCGAGGCATCGGCAAAACTCGCTGAACGACTGGATGCACCCGTGTGTTGCGGATATCAACACAACGATGCTTTCCCCGGTTCGCACCCACTGCACCTTGGCGCCCTGGGGTACAACGGCTCAAAAGCGGCAATGCAACTTATTGCAAAAGCGGATGTTGTGCTGGCGCTGGGTACCCGGCTCAATCCCTTTTCAACACTCCCTGGTTACGGTCTAGATTATTGGCCGAAGGGAGCAAAAGTGATACAGGTAGAGATCAACCCCGATCGCATCGGTTTGACCAAGCCAGTGGCAGTGGGAATACGCGGTGACGCCAAGCGTGTGGCTGAACAAATTCTCGATGCTCTGTCTGCAACGGCTGGCGATGAAGATCGCGCGGGGCGCCAGCAATTGATTGCCGATACCAAAGCTCAATGGGCCGAGGAATTGTCGACCATGGATCACGAAGCAGACGACGAAGGCACCACCTGGAATGAGCGTGCGCGATCCTCGGCTCCAGATCGTATGTCACCCAGGCAGGCATGGCGGGCAATCAATGCAGCCCTTCCTCCCACCGCTATTATCTCCAGTGATATCGGCAACAATTGCGCCATCGGTAACGCTTATCCGTCCTTTGAGAGCGGTCGGCAATATCTTGCACCGGGTATGTTTGGTTCCTGCGGCTACGGTTTCCCCGCCATTTTAGGTGCGAAAATCGGTCGGCCTGATCGCCCTGTAGTCGGCTTCGCCGGTGACGGCGCTTTCGGTATCTCTATGAACGAGATGACTGCCTGCGGTCGCGACGAATGGCCCGCCATCACAATGATCATTTTCCGCAACTTCCAATGGGGAGCGGAAAAGCGCAACAGCACACTGTGGTTCGACGACAATTTTGTCGGCACAGAATTGGATCTTGGCGTCAACTATGCGGAAATCGCCAAAGCCTGTGGCTTAAAGGGTATTCGAGTCACCGATGCTGCGCAGCTGACTGAGGTTCTCAATACCGCCCTGGACGAGCAAATGAACGAGGGAGTGACCACCTTCCTCGAAGTGGTGCTCAACCAGGAACTGGGAGAACCATTCCGACGCGACGCCATGACAACACCGGTACAGGTCGCTGGTATTGACAAAGCGGATATGCAACCGCAGTAGCGGCTTCAGCGTGTCCATGCTGAGCACCACACCGGTGGAGTGCCCACCGTCCCTGTTGGGCCGCGCGAAAAGCGGTAAAGCGATGACGGTGGCGGTGGCAAACCCGTCCACGCCCTTGGCCATGGAGAGTGTACGCGACGCACACCAGCACGGTCTTATCGAGCCCGCGCTGGTCGGCAACCCCGATGAGATTAGCGCCGCCGCAGATTTGCTCCAGTGGGATATCTCCGATCTCCAAATCGAGCCCGCAAGCGGCGAGGAAAATATAGCCGCAGTATCCGCTACGCTGGCGGCGAATCAGGATGTCAGTGCTATAATGAAGGGAGATATTCATACCGATGTCTTGATGCGCGCTGTAATTCATCGCGAGTCGGGGCTGCGTACTGAAAAGCTAATGAGCCATGTCTTTCAGATGACGATTCCCGGCTCTGAGCAGGCGCTGTTTATTACCGATGCCGTGCTGAATGTTTTTCCGACACTAGAGCAAAAGGAACAAATCGCTAGCAACGCGGTGTCGCTGCTGCTGGCATTGGGATATGAAGAACCGAAGCTGGCGATTTTGTCCGCCACGGAAACGGCCTCTTCAGCGATGCCATCATCATTAGATGCCGCCGAACTCGTGCAGCGTGCACGACAAGGTGCCATTCCAAATGCCTTGGTAGACGGCCCGATGGCTTTTGACCTGGCAGTTTCCCTCGAGGCCTCGAAAATCAAGCGCTTTGACAGTGAGGTCGCCGGACATGCGGACATCTTGCTAGTCCCCAATATAGAAACTGGCAATGCACTGTTCAAAATGATGGTTTACTTTATGAGCGCCTCAGCCGCTGGAATCGTCTTGGGCGCAAAAGTGCCCATTATTCTTACGTCCCGCGCTGATCCGACCCCTGCTAGACTGGCCTCCATCGCCCTTGCCAACATCTTTGCAAACAGCAAGTTAAGAAGCTGAGGTTCGAAGCCCACGAAAGCGCCATATCACCCTGAACGCGGAGCACCAGGGCACTTGCGAATTTGAAAGAACCTGTTAATTTGGTGCGGAAATCTGTTCACCCTATTCACTGCAAAGTACGCAAGACTATGCCGATAACGTCGCCGCACAGACAGGCCTCCAGGCAACTAAGCTGATATGAGTGCCAACACCTTTTCACACCTGTTCTATTTAGGCGATGTTCCTCGCGGAAAGTTGTCCGAGCGTATCCGAGAAATGCTGGTGGATAGAATACTGGGCGGCCAACACCCTCTGGATGCACCTCTGCCCTCCTCTCGCGGGCTCGCTATACAGCTCGGTGTTGCGCGCACAACGATTACGGAGGTGTATTCGGCGCTGGTTTCAGAGGGTTTGATCATTTCAAAAGACCGCAGCGGATACTATATTTGTCCGGAGTATTACGCTTACAACAAGTTCGTAAAACGTGTCGATGTCGAGCAGACTCCAGGGCAAGCCACCGGTGACCGCCCCAATTGGGCGAGCAGGTTTCGGGTAAGGCCATCGACCCAGCGAAACATTTCCAAGCCCAATAACTGGCAGTCCTTTCCCTACAAATTTATTAGCGGACAAATCGATTTTGATCAGTTTCCAATCCGCGAGTGGCGGGAGTGCTCGCGCCGCGCGCTTAGTCTGAACGCTTTTAAGAAGGGAGGATGCGACAGCATTGGGGAGGATGACCCAGACCTGGTGGATCAAGTCCGCAAACGTTTATTGCCCCGCCGCGGTGTTATCGCCCAAGCCGACGAAATATTGGTTACGGTCGGCTCGCAAAATGCACTCTATATGATCGCCCGCCTACTGCTTAATCGCGACACAAAAGTAGCGATTGAGGCGCCGGGCTATCCCGATGCCAGAAACATTTTCGATCTTCGCAGCGATAATCTTCTGCACATACCGGTCGACGAGCAAGGAATCGTGATCAATCATGATTTGGAATCTTGCGACTACGTCTATGTGACACCCAGTCATCAGGTTCCCACCACTGTCACGATGCCGCTGGCACGTCGCAAGCTACTTCTGGAGAAAGCCGCGGAGCATGATTTCGTTATATTTGAAGACGATTACGAGTCCGAGGTCAATTTCGATTCAACCGCTTTACCGTCCTTGAAATCGATCGACCGAAATGATCGCGTCATTTATTTTTCCAGTGTTTCAAAAACCCTGGCGCCGGGATTGCGAGTAGGTTATTTGGTCGCACCGCGCGAACTGATCAAGGAGGTGCGTTCACTTAGGCGATTAATGTTGCGACACGCGCCTACCCACATCCAACAAACGCTTTCGTTATTTTTGGCGCAAGGCAGCTACGACACGCTCGCCAACAGACTAAAGGCAACCTACGAGCGCCGATGGCGAATGTTGCTGGAGGCGATTGATCGTCATTTACCCAGTTGCAAACCTTTTTCTGCACGAGGTGGCTCAACAGTTTGGATAAGGGGTCCAGCTAGTCTAGATTCTGTGCTATTAGCTAAGCACGCCGCTGAGGAAGGCATACTGATCGAACCCGGGGATATCTACTTTCCAGAAACGCAATGGCCATGCCCTTGGTTTAGATTGGGGTTCGCGTCAATCAAAGAATCGGACATCGACCCAGGCATTGAGAAACTTGCAGGGTTGCTTGATGGCGCAACGACTACGAATGGGACAACTGAATAACCGGCTTTCTGGCCCACGCACCGCTACTGTTGTTAACGAGATTTATGCGATAATTTCTCGTAGCCAAATTGATAACCGCTTTGTCTGAACGCAATATCTAAACTAAACATCGAAAACCCCGCTGTCCAAAACTGGGGTAATAACACTTTCGGAGATCCCGTGGCACAAACGCAAGATGTACAAAACGACGCCGACGTCGTGGATGAATTATTCGCTCGCGCAAGAGTCGCGCAAATCGCTTTTGAGGGAGCGGGAAGCCAGCAAACTTACGATCGTGCTGTGCAGGGCGCCGCCTGGGCAGTGATGGAGCCAGCGCGCAACGCCGAGCTGTCGCAACTGGCCGTCGACAGTACCGGTCTTGGAAACGTAGCGGACAAAATGACCAAGAACCACCGCAAAACCCTGGGCTTGCTCCGCGACCTTAGAGAGGCAAAAAGTTACGGTGAAATTGGTTTCAGCCAGGTCAGCGGCATCACAGAGATCGCCAGACCCATGGGCGTCATCGGCGCAGTCGTGCCCTCTACCAATCCAATTGCGACCCCACTAAACAACATTATAAACGCGCTAAAGTGCGGCAACGCCATTGTGGTCGCGCCATCTCCAAAGGGAATTCCGGGCTGTAGCAAATTACTCGAGTATGTTCACGCTGAATTCGACAAGGCGAATCTCCCTCGCGACTTGGTTCAGATGCTGCCGGGTGCGGCGTCCAAGTCGAAAACACAACGGCTGATGGAGCTCGCTGATTTGGTGGTTGTCACGGGCAGTCAGGACAATGTCCGTCGAGCCTACGAATCGGGCACACCGGCGATTGGCGTCGGGGCGGGCAATGTCTGCGTCATCGTAGATGAATCCGCAAATCTCTCCGACGCCGCTCAGAAAATTGCACAATCAAAAACATTCGACAACGCCACCTCTTGTTCATCTGAAAATGCCTTGATTGCCGTCGATAGCATTTACGATCAGTTGGTCGCCGAACTCGACGCAGCGGGTGGCCGATTAATCACCGGCTCGCAAGCGCAGCGCCTGAAAGAAACAATGTTCGTAAACGGCCAAATTCAGCGCGATGTGATCGCTCAAGATCTTAATCGGGTTGTAGCTTCCGCTGGCATTGAGGTTGAACGCCCGGATTCGGCCAGGTTTTTAGTTATCGAAGGTTCGGGCATTGGCGTGGATCACCCCGAATCTGGAGAAAAGCTCTCACTGGTCCTCACATTGTTTCGAGTAAACGATTTCAATGCCGCCAAAAACACGGCTCGAGATCTTCTCAACTTTCAAGGTGCAGGGCATTCTATTGGACTGCATTCCACCAATGATTCTCGAGCCCTGGAGATGGGCGCTGAATTGCCCGTGTGCCGCGTGATTGTTAACCAGGCACACACATTTGCAACGGGAGGTTCCTTTAGCAACGGATTACCCTTCTCTCTGACGATGGGTTGCGGCAGTTGGGGTGGGAACTCTATAGACGATAACCTGAACTACAAGCATTTTATGAACGTCACCAAAGTCGTTCGTGAAACCCCTATTAACGAACCGACGGTTGAAGAAATGTTGGGTGACTATTGGGAGATAGCCGGCCGGTAAGGATATTCTTGGTTAACCGACCACGGCTGAGAAGTATTCTTACCGGCAATACTCTGATGGCTTATCGATCGGCAATAGTTAACAAACAATCACGTTGAATTAATTCCAGATCGGCATAGCATAGCAAGCCATATTCGTTTACGAGACCCTTGATGAAATATTTGCTTCCCACCGTTATCACCTTTATCACAGCGCACAGGGCACACCTGCGCCTGTCGATTGTGGGTAAGTATATGGGCAGCTCTGTATTTACCCGTTTCGTAAACACGCATTGCATTCATAACAACGACAAGAAAGATCCATTGACCTGACGAATTCTCTATTTTTAGGAAGGTTTTCTAGATAAAGCCTTCCGGATGTAAAAAACCCCGGTAGGCATCGTCCACCGGGGTTTTTTTATGCCCTAAAAAAGGTGGTGACTAGCTCAAGGATGACTGAGGTAAAGATGTTCCAATTAAAATTTATGGCCAATCCCATGCGGCAAAAGCGCGAGTTCCTCGCCATTACCGATGTCGGGCCGCAAGCAGTGCCCGCAGAGCTCGGGATAGAGTTCGCGAAAATTCAAGAGGAATCACCCGAAGTACTCATGAGCGGGTCTTTCTGGTGGGATTTTATTCGCACGTATAAGAAACACATCAGCCTGCTGGTGTTGGGCAAGACCGCGATGACCGTGCTTATTCTCGCAGCGGTTCTGGCCAGCCAGTATCTGCTGGCCGAATCAAACAGTGCTACCACCGCCGCTTTGTTGCTTGTCATCTACGCAATCGCCTTGCTCACCAGGGCGGCTGTCAATGCCTGGAGTTCGCTACTACAAAGCCAATTGCTGGTGTGTACCCGAACCTTTGTCACCCTGCGAATGAATGTGAAGCTGCTGAAAATGGGGCAGTTATCTTCCGCCGATTTCTCCACGGGTAATTTGAAAACCCTGGTATCTTCAGACGTTTATCGAATCGCCGACCTCCTTCATTCCGTAGCTCGCAACGGCGTTCCCTGTTTGTTGGGCTTGCTCATTTTAGGTCCGGTGATCGTTGCAAATATGGGCTTACCGGGTGTAATCGCCATGGTTGTCGGATTTGGTGCCATGCCACTCGCGTTCTATCTTGGAAAATACGTCCACCTTAAAGAGCGTCTAATTAAAGACGAAGAAGACGAGCTGTCCACCATTGTCGGGGAGTGGGTGAGCAATGTACGCCTGCTGCGGTTCTTAGGCTGGGAAGCGTTGATGCAACGCAAGGTGGCCTCACACTTGCGGCAACTGATGTTGGAGGCCACCAAGCAGCACGCGGTCAACCTGATGAACTTTGGCATCAGCGTCAGCTGGTGGTTGTTTCCAATCATCGCACTGATTTGGGCCAATCAGTATTGGGGTACGAACGATGACTTAGTCGACTTGTTTGCCAGTGTTTGGATGCTAAACCATATCACCCTGTACATCCGCTGGTTGCCGACCTTGTTTATCGAATACGCCTCTGCTGCGGCCTGTGTCAGCAGGATAAATGCGCTTACTGAGCATCGCGATATCAGTGACGATTTGCTGGAGCACTACCCTCAATCCGTAGTCGGAGCAAAAGCTACAGAGGTTCGCTTCGACAATGTCAGTTTTCACTACGACCAGGTCGGTTCCCCCGAGGTGCTGCGCGATATTTCCTTGTCATTGTCGTTGGCCGAGCAAGTCAGTCTTATCGGCAAGGTGGGTGCAGGGAAATCAACCCTGTTAAAACTGCTCTGCGCGGAGATAAAGCCGACGTCAGGAACGATCACCGTGTTTTTCGACAACGGCGTAGCCGCCAACTTGTGGCACGAAAATATCTACCAGCAGTTTCGCGCGCAACTGGGATACATGCCGCAAGAGGCCTATCTATCGAATACCAGTCTGGCGATCAATATTTCACTGACAACTGATCTCGATAACGCCGACCTGATGCAGTCCATTCGCCTGGCAGAACTCGAAGCTGATATTGCCCACTGGGAGGCAGGTGTAAATGAAGAGGTGGGCGAAACCGGTGTCAATTTGTCCGGCGGACAAAAACAGCGCGTCAACCTTGCCAGAGCCTTGTACTCCGGTCGCCGTTATTTGGTTTTGGATGACCCCCTCAGCGCCGTAGACAGCGATACGGAGGCAGCTCTAATGGAAAGCCTGCGCACGATACCTGAAGGTTTTATGCTCTGTAGCCACAGGCTGAACGAACTGCAGCAGACACAGCGGCTACTCGTGTTGGACGATGGCCAGATTATCGAAGACGGCGATCCGAAAATCCTGATGAGCGACCCGAATTCTGAATTCACCCGGCACCTGAACGCCGGAGAGTTTGACATAGACGAGGGCCCATCAGATGGCCAGCGTAAGGAGTAAGCACAGTGGACCATAAAAACTTTGTCACCGCAGAGGAAGTCTCTGCCGAGCAAAACAACTTCCGAACCATGGTGCGTTTCGCCTCCAGCCTCACCCTGCTGAGAAAAATCTTGCTGCCTACGCTGTTGATCATTTTGATTGCGGCGGCGCTGCCCTCTTACTTTCTTTGGTTTCTGGGAGAGATGTTGTCCTGCACACCCGATGAAAGCTGCACGGCCGGCCACGACCTGTTCGGTTTGACATTTACGCTGCCAGCCACCCTACCCTCTCTGGTGCTTATCACTTTGCTGGCAATGCTGTTCCGCGTGGCCGCGTGGATGTTGTTTGAGCTCACCGGGCATTGGTCCACCCAGTCTATTCAGGGCGACATGATGCGCTCGATCTCCGGTGTACGCACGACGTTTTTCGATGAAAATCCTTCGGGCCGTTTGATCAACCGCCTGCTCGGCGACTTCGGCATGCTACGCTTTGAGGGGGTAATGTCTATCGGCGATACTCTCGGCGGTTTGGCTGAGGTCATTTGCGTCGGCGTATTGATAATGCTGGTGAACCCGGTGGCGGGTCTACTGATCATTCCGGTGATATTTTTATACTTTGCCCTGCAACTTCAGCTCGCGCCCATGATGAGCCATGCCAGGGAATTGCGCGCAGTAAAAATTGGGGAAGCCTTACACCGCGAGACCGACCTAATTGAAGGACGCACCATTTTTACCCTGTACCACCGGCAAAAGAATCTGTTGAGCCGAATACACAAGGCCTTTGGCGATTCCATAAACATTCAATTGTTCTACTGCCGAGTGATGAGTTGGGGCATGCTATGGATGGGTATCATTTCTGCACTCTACGCGATTACGGTGTACACCTTCATTGTTTACGGTCTGCACGCAGGCTTAATCAGCACTACTCTGGCCGCAGTTATTATCACAGCGGTGTTCAACCTCAACCATGTTTTCTTTGGGCTGGCCTGGGATATGTCGTTTCTCGCGGAATCTGCCTCCCATGCGCGGCGGGCCTTTTTCATGGTAGACCTGCCCAATGAAACAAGCCAGGAATCCAAGATACACCCCGGAGGTCCGGCTCCATCAAAAGCCCTGGCGGGCGATATTGAATTTGACGCCTACAGCATGTCCTATCGAGAAGAACTGCCCCTCATACTCAATAATTTTAGCGTGACCATCCCGGCTGGGAAAAAAGTGGGTATCGTGGGCAGAACAGGAGCTGGAAAATCCAGTGTAATGCAGGCGCTGTTTCGTATGGTTTACCACCACAGCGGCGATATCAAAATCGGCGGGGAATCTATATTTGCGGTGGATGTCAATTGCGTGCGCGCTCACTTTGGCGTCGTGCCTCAGGATCCTTATCTGTTCTCTGGCACAATTCGCTTTAATCTGATGGGAGATCTGAAAAACGCCACGGACGCACAGCTCAGGGCGGCACTGCGCACAGTAGACCTCCCGGTTGACCTCGATGCCCCTGTGCTGGAGGGCGGCAAGGACTACAGTGTTGGAGAGCGGCAGCTTCTGTGCCTGGCTCGATTGATATTACTGGATAAACAATACATCTTAATGGACGAGCCAACCAGTTCCCTGGACCGTAAAACCGATGAACAAATACAGCGCTTGATGCAAACTGTTTTGGCGAATAAAACGGTCATCACCATTGCCCACCGGTTAGAGAGCCTGGATCGATATGACCTGATATTGGAGATGTCCAAGGGCAAGTTGCTGCGCCAGGGCTTGCCCAGTGATTTGATACCGACAATAAAACCAACAACCACTGACAACATTCTGGCCTGATCAACTCAAGGGTGTCATGGGATCCAGTTGCCTGTGTGAAGTAAAAAAATATGCTATTTGACACAGTACGCAGGGAAGCACCTGCCGTATAATCTATATCGCCTTGGCTAAGCAGAAATCGATCACAAGGCCTGAGGAGATTGGATTGGATCAGAAAAAGATATTGGCCGTTGATGATGATATCACCACGACCATGCTGGTAGAGGCGATGTTCTCAGAGCGTGGATACCAGGTTTTCTCAGCGTCTGGTGGTGCCGAGGCGCTTGATAAAATCGTTGAGATTCAGCCGGATATTATTCTGCTGGACATTATGATGCCGGAGATGGACGGCTACGAAACCTGCAAACGCATCAAAGCCATCAGCGATTTCACCTACACTCCAATCATCATGCTGACCTCATCCGACAATGTCGAAGCGGTTGAGAACGCCTACGCCAGTGGCGCGTCGGACTTCATCTGCAAGCCCGTCAACTGGCCAATCCTCTTTCACCGGGTAGATTACGCGCTGCGAGCCGCCCGTGCCTTCGCCAGCGAGAATCAGGCGGCTATGCTCAGCCGGGCCATCGACGTTTCACCTAGTGAGATTCTAATTTGTCACCGCCAGTCGCTAAAAATTCTAAACGCGAATACCAGCGCGAAAGACAATCTGGGTTATTCAAGGGACGCGTTGAATGCGCTGTCATTCCACGATATCGCGGCTATCTCGAGTCCAAATCGGCTCGACGACAGCCTATTGAACCTGGAAGAAGGTGAGCAAGTCAGTCTCACCGTGGACATGCTGCGCGCCGACGGCACTAACTATCCGGCCGAAGGTTTCGTGATCCACTCTTGTGAGGAGAGCAGTCAGTGCTACATTGGCATTTTTCAAGATATCAGCGAGCGGAAGCAGGCTGAAGAAGAACTGCATCGAATGGCCTTTTACGATGTCTTGACAGGGCTTCCCAACCGCCGGTTGTTCCAGGAACACGTGGAACGAGCACTTGATTTAGCCAAGCGCAGAGGTGTGCACTGTGCTATATGCGTGATGGATCTGGACGGCTTCAAACGAATCAATGATACCTTAGGCCACAAGGTGGGAGATTTACTACTCAAGGAAATCTCCCATAGGCTCAACGGCTTGCTACGTAAAACAGACCTGGTGGCGTATGAAGCTTCGACCGACGCACTTGCTTCCCAGAATCAGATAGCAAGACTCGGTGGCGATGAATTTATTTTGTTGTTAACGGAACTGGACGATGCAAATTCAGTTCAGCGCGTCGCTGAAAGAGTGCTAAAAGAAGTTGCTCAACCCTATACAGTGGATAACGCCGAGCTAACTATCACCTGTTCCATTGGCATAGCACTCTACCCGGAAAATGGCGCCACATTAGATGAACTAATGACCGATGCCGATACCGCAATGTACCAGGCGAAACAGGCGGGGAAAAACAATTATGCCTTCGCTGGATCTAGTGAATGAGGTCGATCCATGCAGCACTTTCACTATAAAAACAGCCCTTATCAAATTCGCGAAAGTCTCGTAGAGGCGCACAGAGATTACTGGCTAGCGTTGGCACAAGCCGGCACCTGGTTCACAGGGCCACAACGGGTAGCCATCGCTGCTGAAGTAAGAAATGCTCTAGACTGTGCGTTTTGCCAGGAACGGAAAAATGCACTATCACCCTATTCCGTCAAAGGCAGTCATCTGGCCGGCAAGACACTGGCACCCCGGGTTATCGACACAGTGCACCGTATCATCAGTGATCAATCTCGTATTACCCAGGCATTCGTCAATGACAACACCACTCATGGACTGAGTGAAGAAGAGTATGTGGAATTGGTCGGCGTAGCGACTACCGTGTTTAGTATCGACGAATTCAACCGGGCACTAGGCTTGCCCCTGGAATCATTGCCGGAACCTGTTGCCGGCGAACCCAATCGCTATAGGCCCAAGCAGGCAGAACATGGCACTGGATTTGTCGCCATGCTCCCACGTCATGGGGCTACGGGTCGAGAGTCTGATTTGTGGCCAAACGGTAAAACAGGCAACGTGGTGAGAGCGCTCACCCTTGTACCGGACGCGCTACGCGAGTGGATCGCCGTGGCGACAGAGCAATATCTTTCTATCCCAGGGATGAGTGAATACGGCGATATCCCGGGGCGATCACTCAATCGCATGCAGATGGAACTGGTGGCCGGGAGGGTCTCGTCTATCAACGAGTGTTTTTACTGAACCAGCTCCCACGCCGCGATGCTCAGTTTGAGTGCCGATAAAACCCAATCCGATGTTGATCTCGAATCGATTAACGGCGATAAGAATGCCTCTATCGCCGGGATACTGTACGGCGACGCCCTGCTGGTTTTTGCAGAAGCCTTTGCCGGCAGAGATGAGGAGCGCCTGACCACTGCTCGCAACGCACTACTGAAAGAAGCAGGGTTCGAGGTGTTAGTCGAGGCCGCCGGTGTCGCCGCAAATTTCCAGCGAATGGTTAGAATCGCTGACAGCATTGGCATTCCGATTGATGAGCACAGCGAGGGAAATAGCTTGGAGGTTGCGCAGCAGCTTAATTTGAGACGTTTTGCCAGCGCTCAGAATACGCCTTGAACCCCTTAGATAGAGTATAATCAAAAGTCCATTTTTTCTTAATTATCAATAATATAAAAAGTATACCTAACCTGTAATCTAGAAATAAAATTCATATCCAAATCGGGTAGTTACACGCTATATCCGCAGACCGAGAAGGTGAAAAGGAAATTACAACATTGTGAAGAAGCTAAAAGCTGCCGTACTACTCTCACTATTAACGTTGGTCCAAAACGCTGGCTCAGCTCAATACACCATGGCAATCAACCATGGGCGGGTGATAGATCCAGAATCCGGCCTCGATGCTGTTCGGCATATTGGCATCTCCGAGGACAAAATAGTCGCAATTTCAGAACAGCCATTGGCTGCCACAAAGCTAATCGACGCAACCGGGATGGTCGTATCGCCAGGCTTCATCGACCTCCACACCCACTCTCCTACCCCACTGGGGACGTACTACCAGGCACACGATGGAGTAACCACCGCACTGGAACTCGAAGCAGGTTTCTTCCCCATACGGGAATACGGCTCTGGTATCAGTGACAAGCCATTGATTAATTACGGTGCTTCTGCCGGTTACGTGAACATGCGGATGTTTGAGAAAAACGGGCTGATGATTTCCAGCGGTTCGCCGACGCCCTCCCCGGTGGGTATCAAAGGTTGGATGACAGCCATTAAATACTTCTTCACCGACTTTGACACTGCACTGTCGGCCTCACTCAAGGAGCATGCTAGCCCGGAAGAACTTATGACACTGCGAGAGCTACTCGAGACTGATCTGGATAAAGGTGCGATCGGAATTGGCTTGGCATTGGACTACTTCAGCGCAGCCATTGTGGAAGCGGAGATGCGGATGATTTTTGACGTGGCCGCGCAATACAACGCAACGATATTTGTCCACGTGCGTCGGGGAATCGACGGTGACCCGAGTGGTCTGCGCGAGGTGATCAATTACGCCAGGGAGTACAGCGCATCCGTACACGTTTGTCACATAACCCATAACGCAATTAGTAACCTTGAACTGTTTCTTCGGGAAATTCGCCAGGCGAGAGAGTCCGGAGTTGATATCACTACCGAGCTACTTCCTTACAACGCAGGTTCAGCACTGATTTCTTCCGCCGTTTTCGGGCGTGATTGGCAGACTATTTTTAATATCCGCTACGAGGATGTCGAGTGGGCCGCGACTGGAGAACGCTTTAACAAACAGATGTGGGATGACTACTACGTGAACAGGCCCGACGGACAGGTAATACATCATTACTTAAAGGAACAGTGGACTCAACGAGCGGTACAAGAACCCGGTGTCATCATTGTCAGTGACCTGCTGCCCATGGAAACCAAGGACAAGAAAGTCGCGCCACACAACGGCGCCTTCAGCAAAGTATTGGGGCGCTATGTCCGCGAGGAAAAACTTTTGGATCTACCAACGGCCATCGCGAAAATGACCCTCCTGCCTGCCCGTCGGCTAGAAAACTACGCACCGGTTTTTTTAACAAAAGGTCGAATTCAAAAAAATATGGATGCCGATATTACAATTTTTAACCCGGACACCATTCGTGATAACGCTAGCTATAGTGACCCCTATCAGGAGGCCACTGGTATCGAGTATGTCATCGTCAATGGTGAAGTTGTTATCGAGCGTGGTGAATTAGTAGAGGGTGTTAATCCTGGGAGGCGGTTGCTGGTCAATTGAGAAAACGGCAAGCAAATCCTTTTTCCCAAACACCTTAAGTTCGCTGAAGCGCGATCGCTTCGATCTCAACTAAAGCGCCTATGGGCAATACGCCGGGCTGATAGGTTGTCCTAGCCGGGTGATCCTCAGTGAAGAAACGCCGATAGACGCTGTTCATTTGTTCGAAATTTTCGATATCAGCGAGATACACCGTAGTCTTCACAACGTCACTCATTGAGCTACCCGCATCCTCAAGCACTATCCGCAGGGTTTCCAAGCATCGTTCCGTCTGGGCCACCACATCGCCGTCAATTAGCTCGCCACTTTCCGGGTCAGTTGGGATCAGTCCCGCGGTAAACACGAATCCATTGGCAATCACTGCATGTGAATAGGGCCCTACTGGGGCTGGCGCCCGAGAACTTAACAAAGCGGTGCGATTGTTATTCATAAACTTCTCCGTGCTGGTCGAGGAATTCGGATCTAAAAAGAAGATTAAGCGTCGTAGGCTTTCAAAAAGGTTGTAATCGCTGCTTGGACAAACGCGTCTACATCGGCAGGCGGAATTTTCGTTTCGGTGAGTAAAAACGCCCTGACTTTAATGGGCTCAAGTACTAAGGCCTCGAATTGCTCTGCTGCCGTTTCAGGATGTTCAATTGGCCCGAGAATTTTTTTCTCGCTTAACTGCAGTAACAACTTGGCCAGGGAACTTCGTGATGCCTGGGGACCGAATCGATAAAAAATGGCACCTAATCCGGGAAAGCGTTTCGCTTCGCTAATGACGAGACGATAGAACTCGATAAAGCCAGAAGATAGCACATTGTCCCGGTAGCCTTGCGCAAGATCCACCAGAATATCTCGAGCGTTGAGCGTCTCATCGATTTCGATATCAGGGTGTTTTATTTGGGCGCAGGTATTGGAGACAAGCGCTTCAAAGAGCCCCTTCTTACTGCCAAAATTTGCATAGATGGTTGGTTTCGAATAACCACTTTCTGCGGCGATGATCCGCATGTTGGCAGCTTCATAGCCCAGGTCTACAAACACGCGCAAAGCGGCGTCAAGTATGGCGTTTTGTGCGGCGGACATTTGCGGAGGGAGGGAAACATCTTCGTGTAGGTTGTTCAGGGCTTGCATGGGTAGAGAGCTTCTCCTTCGAGTTAGAAAACCCCGTGTTCAAGATTTTGTTATCGACTGACTTGACTTACCGGTAATGTTAATTTAGCTTTACCGGTAAGTCAACTACGGATAGCCGACCCAGCAGAGCGCTCTGCCGATCAATAGACGAATGAAAAATAGAATGATAGCGACATGACCAGCACAATAATTACATCAGACGCCGCCAGCGAAGCAGTAACTGGATTGATCGAGCCAGACCGCATTCACAGACGGGTTTATACAGATCCAGAGATCTTTGCACTGGAGATGCGAAACATTTGGGGCAAGGCTTGGGTGTTTGTCGCACATGAATCGATGATACCCAACCCCGGTGACTTCGTGACTACAGACGTAGGCTTGGATCCTGTCATCGCCATTCGCGACATCAAATCTAACGATATTAATGTACTCCTGAATCGCTGCGGGCACCGAGGTGTCAAACTTGAAGTGCGAGATCATGGCAATCAGAAAGCCTTCCGCTGCCCCTACCATGGGTGGGCTTACCGAACCAATGGAGAGCTTGCGGGAGTGCCCCACCCGGTCGGCTACGAAAACACCAACTTCGACATGAAGAAAAAGTGTTACCAATTGAATGTAGTGCCGCGCGTGGCCATGTATCGAGGCTTTGTGTTTGCTAGCTTCGCTGAAACCGGCCCCGATCTGGAAACGTTCTTGGGCGACACCAAAAAAACCATAGACAATATGGCGGATCGGTCGCCGGTTGGAATGGTTGAGATAGTCGGTAAGGTCAGCAACCGCTTTGTACACCCTTCGAACTGGAAAAACTTCGTCGAGAATCTAAATGATGCCATGCATCCTATGGTGGCGCACGCTGCAACAGGCGATGCGACCAACCGATACGCAGCGACTTTGGAACCCGATGAACCCAGGCCTGTTGAAGCGGAGGTTATCGCACCCTTTGGTGGTTCCTATCAGTTCTTTGATGATATGGGACAAACCGTTTTGCCCTACGGTCACAACTTCATGGGAGGGCACACCAGTATCTTTAGCCATTACGATTGGCCAAAAGACTATATAGACAGTATGTTCGAGGCCAAAGGTGAGCAACGCACCCGTGAAATACTCGAATTTAATCGCCACAACACCACGATCTATCCCTCCTTGGCAGTGCGAGATGGTATCCAGTCTATCCGGGTAGTTCGACCGATCGCCGTCGACGAAACCATTATCGAAACCTGGGTGTTCCGATTGGTTGGGGCCCCCGACGAGTTGCTGTCGAGAACTCTTCTGTATTCACAACTCATCAACGCACCCGGTTCAATGGTTGGGCCGGACGATCTCGATTGCTATCGACGCATGCAACAGGGTTTGAGCTCACAGCGCAGTGATTGGGTGGATCTCAATCGATACCTGAACGATGATCAGCAAGAGAGTGAGAAGACCACTTCAACAGGCACAAGTGATTTGGCGTTTCGCAATCAATACAAGGCTTGGCAAGAATATATGACGAGTTCTGGCGGGCATTGATATGAATTTACAAAAACATGACGCGTTCAATGAAACTGATCTATTGCGATTTATCCAGGATGAACTAAGGCTGTTAAACCGAAACGACTTTGATGCATGGATCGATCTCTTTACCGACGATGGTGTCTATTGCATACCTCTGGATGAAGCGCAGACAGATGTTTCGACTTACGACATGGCAATGTACGACAACAAACCGCTAATGAAAATTCGCAAAGAGAACTTCGGTCACCATGCATCGCCGTCGATGAAATACCCGATGCGGTCTATGCGGATGGTATCGGATTGTCGAATCATCGAATTCGACGAAACACGTTGTACAACTGAGACCCCATTTATGGCATCGATTTTTTACCAGGAAATGCAGTGGTATGCCGGCACCTATTGCCACCAGCTTGTTCGCGTAGGTGGGTCGATAAAAATAGCCCGAAAACAGGTCAATCTCCTCAATATGGGTGCACCACTCGGTGCGATTATGACCTACTTGTGAAACATTCAATTCCGGTGAGTGAATCGTCCAGCACTGCCGGTCAATCGACTGCCTGGAGAACCGCGTTTCTGCTTTCAGTCGGTTATATGTTTTCGTTCGTCGACCGACAAATGCTCGCAGTGCTGGTCGAGCCCGTTCAAGCCGATCTCTTAATCACCGACACGCAATTCGGTTTACTGCATGGATTGGCCTTTGCATTGTTTTTTGCCCTCGCTGGGCTGCCGACCGGCTGGCTGTGTGACCGATTCCCAAGGAACAGAATTATTGCGGGTGGTGTTGCAATTTGGAGCCTCTCCACAGCGGCCTGTGGTCTCGCCAGTGACTTCTCTTCCTTGTTCATTTGTCGAATGGGTGTCGGCATTGGCGAAGCCGCCCTTGCGCCCTGTGCCTATTCATTATTGTCGGACCTATTTAAAAAACAGTCGCTGGGGCGAGCAATTGGTGTGTTCTCAATGGGCGCACAAGTTGGCGTTGCAATCGCGTTCTTCTCCAGTAGTTTACTGCTGGCCTGGTTGGGCTCGATTACAATGTTGGGAGACCTGGGGCTTGCGCCCTGGCAGTTGGTTTTTGTCGTTATTGGTATGGCGGGATTGCCTCTCGCTGTTGTTATTCTATTTTTCGTGCCTGAACCCAGGGATTCAATTTCGACTGTCACTGGCGCTCCAGGTGCCCAAATATCCGGTGTATTCGCGCAGGCCTTTCTGGAACCCCTCGTTTGTCTAAAACAAAGCTGGCGTGTTTATCTGCCACTCTTTCTAGGCTATAGCCTATTCGCGATGGCAACCTTTGGGTTCATTGCATGGATGCCTGCCTTTTTTCTTCGTGTTCTGGATTACTCGCAGCAATCCATGGGTATTGTTGCGGGCCTGTTAGTGCTGCTCTTTTGTCCCGCGGGTCTCGTCGCTGCCGGTTGGTTTGTCGATTGGCTTGATAAAAGAGGCTACCAAGACGCTGCTATGCGTGCAGGGGTTATAGGCGCGATGTTAATGCTGGTAAGCGTTGTTATGTTAGCGCTTTCATTGGGTAGTGGCCTGATCTACGTTGCCTTGGCCACGACTTTGTTCCTCGCACCCTTTCCAATGACTTCGGGTTCAGTTGCACTCCAGCTGGCGACACCGAGCGAATTTCGAGGGCGCATATCCGCCATTTTTCTGTTGGTCGTGGCGCTAATCTCGCAAACATTGGGCCCGCTCAACGTCGCCTTGTTGAGTGACAACGTGTTTACCGATCCCGCCGAGCTGGGTTATTCAATTGCGCTGACAAGCTCGGTTTCTCTCGCATTGGCGGTCGTGGTTTTGTGGAGTGGCATGAGGTCTTACTCATCACACACCACTAAGCTTGATCAAAAACGCTAAGCCACCAACTCCCTTGTCTAAGTAGCCATATTTCTTACGAATACAGTGCTTACTTGATCTCGAACAATTTCTTTCTGCGATTAACGCGTTAAGCTTTCTGTCTATAGTCTTGTATTTCCACTACCTGGAGAGACGAAATGAATAGATACTTCTTCTCACTACTGGTTCTTTGTCTTGCATTAGTGACATCATGCTCCTTGAACAAGGAATCCCCCCGAGGTTTCAGTCTGCCCGAGGGAAGCGCGACGGCGGGTAAAACTACCTTCGTGGCCTTGCAATGCAATGCCTGTCATAGCACCCCGGATATTGAACAGCTACCGAGCGATCTCGCAAAACCAATCTCTGTGCATTTGGGCGGAGAAGTCAGTTTCGTTAAAACCTATGCTGATTTATTAACCTCCATCATCAATCCCTCTCATCGCCTGGCACCGGGACATCCACTGGAAGCGATATCCGACAACGGTGAGTCACTGATGCGAAATTACAATGAAGTTATGACGGTGGAGCAGTTGATTGACTTGGTCAGTTACTTGCAAGCGCACTACAAAGTGCGCCCGCGTGAGCCCTCGGTTTATCGAGGATATCTGAACTGATATAGGACGGCTATCCGCTATCCCCTCTTCCACTTTATGCCGAATCTGTGCTGATAAAAGTATTCAGCGATTCTGCTGACTTCCGCAGGGATCTTGGTGAATTAATACATCTGAGTTTGGAAATCGTTCACGGATGCTAACCTCAACCTGATCCGCAACTGTGTGAGCATGAACAAGACTCACGTGATCATCCAACTCAATGTGCATTTGAATAAAATAGTGTAAACCCGATTGCCTGGTACGCAATTCATGAATACCGCGAACCTCGGGATGTTCAATTGCAATAGCAGCTATCTCGCGATCAAGTTCCGGCGCCAGCTCTTTGTCCATCAAAGTTCCAAGGGCTTCCATGCCTACACAGACAGCGCTGTAGGCAATATATAAGGCTATAAGAAGACCAACGAATAAATCGGTTGAGGGCCAACCAAAGTTGGTGGCCAGCAGTGCAAAGATAATGCTGATATTAACTAGCAGATCAGAACGGTAGTGGAGACTATCGGCTTTGACTGCCACTGACCCCGTCATCCGATAAACATGACGTTGAAACAGCAGTAGAATACTTGTTATGCCTATAGAAAAAGCCATAACACCCATTCCCCAGCCGCTGTGCTCCACTACGCTCGATACCGGATTCAGGAGGCGCTCAACACAATAAAGCAACAAAAATAGTGCAGAACCTACAATAAACGCCGATTGGGCCAAGGCTGCCAATGATTCTGCTTTGCCATGACCAAAACGATGATCATCATCTGCTGGCTTCATCGAATATCGAACGGCGAATAGATTGATGACAGAGGCAATAGAGTCCATTAGCGAATCAACCAGCGATGCCAGGATGCTGACCGAACCCGTATACAGCCAAGCGGATAGTTTGGCAGTGATGAGGACTACCGCAACCAGCACTGAAAAGTAGCTGGCGGCTATAATCCAACGTTTGAATTGAGCGGAGCTGTCAGTCAAGAAAAAAAACCATCGCAATTTCATCCTCGCTAGCGGCGCAATAGTATCCAGAACTGATTGACCAATATAATGACACCGATCAATACATCGGGCGCTCAGCAGGCTTAAAGTTGTCGCTTGCCTTACGATATTGGGGAAAATCATGACAAATTACAAATCCGTGCTGGTCGCCGTCGATCTTGACGGCTCTCCGGAGCAGGTGATCGCTAGAGCAAAGGCCCTAGTGAGCGCAGATACCAAAATACACCTTCTGACTGTTCCCTTTGATCCGACGTATTTCTACACCAGCTATGCTGGAGCGGGCGGATTTTCGCAAGATGCATCGCTACCTATGGAGGACCAAGCTGCACAAGCCTCTGTGGAAAAGCTGCGATCGTTGATTAACGACAGCGGTTTGAACGAAGCGAAGCCGATCGTACAGTTTGGACGTGCGGCCCCGGTGATTGTCGAACAAGCTGAAAGATTATCAGTTGATCTGATTGTTGTCGGAAGCCATGGCCGCCATGGTGTAAGGCTTCTGCTAGGGTCGACAGCCAATGCAGTACTTCACCATGCCAAGTGTGACGTACTCGCTGTCCGGCTTCGGGAAGATTGACGGGGAATTTCAATGCTCCTTTAGAAACGTTTCTACCCGTACAACAGAATCACCCGTGAAAAGCCCTCGCTCTCGGAGATCTGAATAAATGCTAGCAAAAGCGTCAAAGCCCATCTCTTCGAGCACTGCAAATGGTCCGTTCGGAACAGAAAATGAAGCGATCCAGGCCCGATCAATTTGCGCAGGCTCAGCTATTTGCTCCTGCGCGATTACAATGGCGTTTTCAATCACAACGGTTATTAGAATCTCGTAGATCGGGGAGAGATCTTCGGGCCTATCCAGAAAATCAGCTTGAGAATAGAGCGGTTCAGGGTAGCAGTAAAATCCCTTGCCCGTTTTTACCCCGAGCATGTCACTTTCAATGTAAGGCGTGATGAACTCGACAATTTTTTCCCGAAGATGCGCTCTCTTAGGTTTCGGCGTCTGCCAGCTGTCAAAAATAATATTCAGACCAAACAAATCCATCAATCCAAAGGGACCGATTGGGGCGTTGTGATTCAGCATCCACGACCGATCAACGTCCTCGGGTGTAGAGAGGCCCTCTATTACCAATACTTTTGCCATCGCCAGCAGCGGACCAAGCATGGCGTTCAATACATAACCGGGGTTTTCTTTTTTTAACACCAGGGGCATGCCCTGAATACTTTCCACATAACGCTCCAGCACATCAATGGTGCGGGGCGAGGTCCTCGGACCACCGACTATATCGATCAACGCAGAGGCGAGGTGTGAGTGCAGAGCTGCGAATCTATCGCCGAGTACCAATGCATCTTCTATATCAGAAACCAAAAGACTGGAGGTATTGGTAGTTATGATGGTATTGGGGGAACATACTTCGTCCAACTTGCGGTGCACATCGCGCTTTATTGTCAGGCGTTCCGATACCGATTCGCTCACCAAATCCGCGCCGACGACGGCCTCAGCAAAATCAGGATTGACCGCTATACGCGAGAGCGCACCGGGAATGTCATCCGATTGAAAGAAGCCCTGCTCAACCAGAAACGCCGCCATGCCTTTTAGTGTTTCAGGCGCCGCATCCAGGGCCTCACCGGACAGGTCGTATATAACCGCCTTGTAACCTCCAACGGCACACATCAAAGCGTTAAAGCAGCCCATGGTTCCGGCACCAATAAAACAAACAGTGTCGATCTCGGAAATTTTCATAAACGGTGGATTCTGATGTGGTTAGTGGAAATGTCGCTAGCACAAAGTTCTTGTAGGGCGATCCGGTAAAGACAAATCTGCCGAACCCTTGGACACCATTCCAGGCAGAAGGGATAAAACGGGTAACGAGTGTAGCGCGTTTACAATATGGTATTGGGTAGGATTTTGTTCCCAGGTTAGTTGGGCCCAATCAATCGCGCCCTCACCCAGCCAAACCTCGGTCAATGTGTTCTTCGATGGAAAGGTGACAAGTTCGTTAACCGCAGGCTCACCAAAACCGCCTATCGCGGGCAAGAAACGCCAAGCCATTGGGTGATCTTTACCCTCTTGATCTCTTTGCCAGCCGGCGATATTTTCAGCGGGCATCTGAACCAAGTTGCTGACTGAAAGATCGACAATTTTGTGACCGAAATGGCTGGCATTGCAGGACCAGTTGTCACCGTGAACGCTGTGCTCTGGAATATCAGCATAGACCTTAGGAATGCCCTGAACTTCTCGGCCCATTAGGATTGGATCTGTCAGATTTTCCCAGATCACCAGAGCGTATGTGCCGGTGAGCTGTTCTTTTTCGCCCTGGTAAACGACTGAGGCGTTCACAGCAATCATGTTGTAGCCGTGTCCCGCCAACCAGTCGATTTGTTTGTTACAGGCATAGTAGACGGTGACGACCGCTTCATCACCTACTTCATAGGGCGCTGGCAAATAGGCCGCCAGCTTTTCTCGATCGGTGATGTAGGAAACTGCCATCACTGTGCAATCATGATAAACACCACTGGTTTTTTCGCCTATATATCGCGGGCCAAAATGTGCCGGCATCAAGTAGCCTTGATAGGGGTCTAAAGTAAACATATTTAACGATGTCCTATTGTTGGAAAAGTCAGTTCTGAATCAGCGTTGCGATTTATGTCGAAATATCAGCAACACGTCTTTTCCCTCATCCGTTTGCACGATAATCACCGAGGCACCGAAATTAACGGCAACCTTTCATCGGCCTGCCTATTTTTCGGCTTGTAGATGTCACCCGCAAGGCGAATTCCCTCACTCCAGATCGTGATTGCTTGGTGCTCTACTTCGCGCTCTCCCCCACTAACGCCGACGCCCAGTGCAAACACGTTCATGGCCCAAAAAAAGGTAGCCAGAAACATAGCCATCAAATATTTCGCCTGTTTTACTATAGCCATGACTTAATCCTTTGTGTCTGCTACTGCGGCGAGCTGCATTCTTACCTGAGTATGGACGTTTCGATCGAGGCGCAGTCGAGTGTTAAAAAAGAAGGCCACCAAGGCCAACCCGCCGGTCATGGCCAGCGTAAACCAACCCAGGGATTGCAAAACATTTGCATCGACGGCTCCCGGCACCGAGTCCGCATTAATACCCGACATATCAATAACGATTCCGCCTAGTAGCGCCCCGGCTCCGATGGTAGCTTTTTGCACAAATGCACTTGCAGCAAACACGACACCTTCTTGGCGCCTTCCCGTTACGAGTTCCTGCTCATCGACAATATCCGCAGCGAGTGAGGCGGCCAGAACCTGCATGCTGACAATCATAAAAACCGCGATTCCCGTGTTGAGCAAGAAAAACACATAGATGTAGGGGTGACCGTTGTCGGGAAAGAAACCCAAGAGGCGACTGCCGATAAACCAAAACGCGTTGAGAGCCAATGCCAAGCTGGAGGCTGCCAGTAAATAAGGTTTGTCAAATCGCTGGCCGAGGCGACTCAGCACAGTGAACGCAACCAGAGTACCCATTGCTGAGGGCAACACCGCCCCGGCCAACTGATCCGTACTAAACTCCCAGAAATAGGTACCCAGATACAACGCCAGTGTTGTATAGACCCCGGCACTCATACCAAAGGCCAGATTGGCTCCCGTAGAAAGTCGGAAATTGCGGTTTTGAAACGCCAACAATAAATCGTCAAAGGGGTCGCGCCAGGAAAACTTTGCTTTGGGGTTCGCTGCGGGTAAGCGCGGAATTACGCTGCGTGTACCCACAATGCAGATCAATGCGGCGACACCTGCGACAATGGCAGAGAGTATGCCGTAGTGCCAATAGTTATCGGCCACCAAACGTCCATCCTCCCCATTGGCAGGTCCAAAAAACACCACAAATGCGATAGCGGGCAATGCCATTCCCGCTAGCCAGCCCATAGTCACTCGGGCCTTTGCGATTACTGTGCGTTCGTCGTAGTCAGTGGATAGCTCGGCACCCATAGCCGTATAGGGAATAAAGTAAATCGTCAAAAAAGTGCGCAGTAATATCGACACCCCGAGCAACCAGAAAAATATTCCCGCTTGCCCGACAGACTCCGGCGGTGTGAACAGCGCCAGGAACAGCGCAGCGGTCGGAACCCCGCCAAGTACCAATAGAGGATGGCGACGCCCCCAGCGCGAACGAAAGTTATCAGACCAGCTGCCTACCACGGGATCTGACACCGCATCCCAGGTCAGTGCGATGAACATCGCCAGGCCGGCTAAGGATCCGCTTAGACCGTGAATTTGCGTGTAGTAAAAAACAACGAAATTGGCGAAGGCCGCATCTTTTACAGCAAAGGGCATGTTTCCAATGGCGTAGGACCACTTCTCTGGGGCAGTTAAAGTGCTAATGGACCTTTACTCCTGATGCGGTACTAGAAAAACACCACCGCTTCTAGTCCATAGACACGAGGACTAATGGGACGCGCCGTACGGCGAACGCCATCGGCAAGCGCGCTAACGGAGTAGTCATTGGCGAAACTGAGTTCGTCGTTCAGGTTCCGGCCAAACACCGAAACTTCGTACTTCTCACTGCTGGGTTTCCAGGCAATGCGGGCGTTAACCTGGTTGTAGCTGTCAATCGTTTCAATGTCATCATTGAATACGGTCATGAACTGCTCATCGACATAGCTGTAGTTGGCGGTAAACACCAAGTCGCCCTCACCGACTGGCTGCACGTAATAGGCAGCCAAACTAAACTTGTGGTTAGGCGTGCGGTTTAATTCATTGCCTTTAACGTTGCGAACTCGATTATCTTTGTTGTCCTGGACAAAAAAATCATCTTTGTATTCTGATTTTAGATAGGAATAGTTGCCAAGCAGTGTCAGCTTGTCGTTCACGACCCAGGTTCCCTCAAATTCCAAGCCGTAGACTTCGGAGCTAGAAGCATTATCCAGCTTGGCGGTAACAATACCGGTGTTGGGATCGAGAATATCCAGCTCGACCTGGATATCAGTGTAGTCATAGAAAAACACCGCAGCGCCAAACGACAGCGTATCTGCAATCGTGCCCTTGTAGCCGATTTCGTAAGCCACTAGCTCTTCGTTGTCCACCTCCGACTCATCCGTATTCGGTGTTGCAGGATCGTCTTGCAGTGCTCCCAAGCGAAAGCCACCGGGCTTATAACCCGTAGAAACCGTTGCGTATGCCATTCCTCCGTCGCCAATTTCATAGCTGGCATTTAATCGCCAGTTAACCGCGTCCCAATCGGCCTTGTGATCGGCAGTTGCATCATTGACGGAGAGTCCAAAGCGAACCGCACAACCTGGAGGCGTCGAATAGGGGTCGCCGCTGCTCCTGAGCGCTGCTAGAAATTGATCCTGTGCTGCACCGCAGTTATCGAGAACTGAATCGTAGAAGATTTGCTGCTCCTCGAAGGCGACTTTTTCATCTTCGCTATAGCGCAGACCTGCAGTCAGAGTTAAGCGATCGTTCACGCGCCAATCCGCCTGGCTATAAATCGCCTTGGAGGTCGCCTCCAAATCACCCACTTGGTTGTAAAACACACCATTGGGGTTGGCGACGCCGGAAATATTGTTAATCAAAAAAGGGTTGGCAGCGTCGGTCAAAGTATAAGGCTGTACGTTTTCATTTTTTAGATAAAACAGACCTAAGACCCAGTCAACATTGCCCTCCCCATTGGAAATAAACTGAAGTTCATGTTGGGTGTTAGTTTCCTCTTGCGCGATGGTTTCCACGAATGAAGCAGGACTCACAAGCCCGTCGAAATCTTTCTCAGAGTTCCAAGTGTAATCCTGGTACCCGTTTAGCATGCGCACCGTCACGGCATCGAAATCAAACGTTAAGGTGGACTGGAAAACTCGCTGATCATCAATCGCGACGTTTCCCTGGAAATCAGAACTGAGTTTGAACGGGTCGCGTTCTGCGGGGGCAACTGGAAGCAACGCGAAGAGCTCCGGGTTAACGACAATCTCTCCCAGTTTTGCAGGCGCACCAGGTTCATTGCGATAACCGTCAATCTTGGCACGCTCGAGGGTTTCATTTTCAAAACTTGCACTGGTATAACGCACATGCCAGTTGATTCTATCGGTGAAATCGAAATCCAGCTGCCCCTCTATGTAATCTGTATCGATTCCAATGGGATCGGGTCCGGAGACATTCTCAAAAAAGCTGTCCTGGTCAAGCTGAGTATAGTGCAGCAAATACCCAACCTTGTCCGTAATAGGGCCACTGGAGGTCAATTGCAGAGAAGTTGTATCGTAACTGCCAAGTACTGCTCTAGCGATATGTTCGAACTCGTCACCGGGTTTCTTTGAAATGACATTGATTGCGCCGCCTGTTGTATTTCTGCCATACAGCGTCCCTTGGGGGCCACGCAATATTTCAATTCGCTCAATCCTATCCACCGAACCGGCCAATACACCGGACTCGTTGGTGTAAAAGCCATTGTCGTAAACCCCCACTCCGGGTTCAGTACCCGCACTGCTCGTTTCGCGGCCAATACCGCGCAGGTAGATTCTGTTGCCCTCACCTCCGCCGGCTGACTCCTGATAAGACATACTGGGTGTGAAATTGGCAATATCCTGCTGGTCGACAATACCCAAGGCATTCAGCTGATCTGAAGAGAGCGCTGTGATGGCAATGGGAGTGTCACTCAAAGTCGCCTCGCGCTTCTGCGCAGTGACAATAACCTCTTCAAGCAGGGACTGAGCCAGAACGGCACCAGAACTTAGACTGGCTATGGTCGTAAAAAGGAGTGTTCGAGCGTGGCGATGCATCGGATGGTTCATTTCTAGCCCCCAGAATCGGTTTTATTATCAGCGGTATCTATACTGGCAAATTTATTAAACTTACCTTTTGACAAATATAGTGGTATTATTTCTACCGGTCAACAATTTTAATTGTTGGCTGCTGCGTCGATAGCCCTTCTATAATTGGACCATATTAAGAAGAGTAAACCATGGAAAAGATGTCAGAAGCAGATACAGCCACTCGCGAGGTAACGGTAAAGCGCACGCGCCGAACCCAGGAGCGAGCTGAACTCACTCGAGCCAAATTAATTGATGCAGGAAAATTGCTGTTCTCGGAGCGGGGTTTTGACGCCGTGTCTGTGCGCGACCTGGAGACAGCAGCGGGGGTTAAGCGCAATCTGCTGGCCTATCACTTTGGCGACAAAGACACGCTGGGGAAGGCCTCTGCTGATGCGATAGTTGGAGTGATGAGTGAAGAGTTCAATCAGCGCCTGGAAATCATGAAGGAAATTTCAGGGCGAGAAGCCCTGGCTTTTATCGTGCGGTTCTATGTTTACTTCCACGCCCGACACCCGGAACTCAGTCGTCTTATGAGTCGTGAAGCAACCCGGCATAGCTGGCGCAATCAGTATCTCATCGACACACATATCCGCCCATCAACGGTGGCGATGGAAAAACTGGTCTACGAAACCAAAGGACTGGATCGGCAGGCGTTTATTCACTGGTATTACATCATGATCAGTAGCACCTCC
>JBGCGJ010000074.1:0-31360 GCA_045110675.1 Halioglobus sp.
ACCCCCTCACGCACCTACTTGGAAAAGGTCTCTGTAAGAATTGATGGGCATGTGAGCAAGTACTTGAAAGCGAATGGTTACAAAGTTCTACCCCAGCGACAATTCAAACAACATTGGAACACCGCTGTTCGTGCATTTGGCAACCCGGTGGATCCCACCAGCGGCAAGGTTAATATGAAAACCTTCTCGCAGATCATGGTGAACGTTAGAGACCAGCTGAAAAAGAGCTCCAAGCTCGACGCCTTTGTCTTCACCGATTTGATAGAACGGCAAGTGGCCTTCTCCGGCGGTCTCAAGCACCTGGCTCGCTGGGATGGTGTGACGCGGAAACCTTCTCTCCAGGGGCCCGGCAATGGCGTTTCCTCGGATTTCGACTGGAATACCGAAGCCTCCGCCGCATCGCTACAGGTGAGTATCTACAATATGGACCTGGATCGCGTGTTCATGAGTCGTGGCGGCCTGGACGCCACCGACGCCATCGACAGCCGCTCTTCCAGCGGTCGCTACATCAGACGGCGCAATATGCTTGAAAACGAAAACAACATTAATGAAGGGGTGGCTTTGGCGCTACACCCATTGATCGTTATGGAAGCGTGGCCGGGAAACCCCTAAGCGGCTAGCCTGAAGCTAGACACCATCACCGGGGGGCGTTGACTGAGAGGCAGGGCCATCGTCAGCCGAGTTCTTAGCCTGTTCACGGCCACGATTAAACAAAATTTCAAAATTCACTCGCGCGAAAAAAACGCCGTGGCGGTCTTCAAAATGATGACGCTGTCTGCGCGAATAACCCGGCTCAAACTCGACGTAGAGCCAGTCTTTGTACAGGCGATTTCTCAGGCGAAAGGCGACAACATAATTCGTTATTAGGGAATCCTGTTTCGGGGGCCGGCCAATATAGGGAGGGTCTTCGCGAATGAAATCTGGAATATCCGGTTCAGTTTTCCCCACCACGCCACCGATGATGGCCAGAGCAGAATCAATATTGTATCCATAGCGCCATGAGATGAGACTGGACCACTCTACCCCGTCGCTTCGCTGCCCCTGTTCGATTTTGTTTGCCCACCGCAGCAGCGAAGATTCACCGGTCAGGTAGTCCAGTTCCACCGCGTGGCGATGACGAAAACGTTTGCTGTTGCTGTAGTCGACCCTGGCAGTGTATCTGAAACGGCCCCAGTCGGAGAGATCTTCCTTGAAGCGGTAGCGAACGCCCGGCTTGAGATTGGGTCCGGAGCTGAGTTTTAGGGTCAAATCAAACCGAGAGTGTCTTCCATCATTTGTATTGAGCTGCAATCCAACTTCATTACTGTCGTTGCCATCGACATCGAACTGCTCATCCGAGTCGTTATCCTCTCCATCAAATACTAAAGAGAGCCTCTCATTGACACGCGGCAGGTGAACTGTACCCCGCAAGCGAACCCCGGCATCTGAGCCATCATCTTCGTCCCAATCAAAGCGGGTGACGAAACGGACAGTGCTATCAGCGGATTCGAGATCTTCAAGGGGCGCCCCAAAGAAGGTGTCGAGATAGATAGCCAAGTCGTCTGCTTTGGTACCGATGTACTGGTGACTGCTGTCTACCCAGCTATCCTCAGCATTCTTGCCATGCCCCAGAGATCTTTCAATGTTCTCGGTGGTGAGCTTTTCATGGTTTTCAGGGGCGGATTGAGCGAACACAGAGGCAGAACCGTACAGCCAGAACATCACGATACTGGGTGAAAGCAGATACAATAAAGACCGACCCGCCGGCATCAGAATTTGCCCCCTCTTTCCGATTTTTGACCCACTCGACTGTCCAGTTATTGGCAGTGTACCGTATTTGTACTCTGAGGCTAAGCCACAACCTCCATCGCTCGCTCAATGCACCACATCGCCGAAAGCCCACCCAGCAAATACACAGGCACGGGAAGGAGTTTTTCCCGCCACGGGGCGATCACTTTTCTGAACAGATACCAAAGCCCCAATACGGACAAAATAAACAATATCTGCCCGAGCTCTATCCCCACATTGAAAAACAACAGGGCCAGGGGGACATTGTCTTGTGGTAAGCCAGCCTCGGCCAGGGCACCGGCAAAACCCATGCCGTGCAAAAGCCCAAAACCACCTGCCAGCCACCAGGGATAGCGCCGAAATACACCCAGCTCATCTTGTCGCGCGAGCTGCAATGCGAGAATAAATATACTGAGTGCAATGGTGAACTCGACCAAGGCAACCGGATAATCAAAATAACCCAGCGTCACGAGTGATAGCGTAATACTGTGGCCGAGGGTAAACGCAGTGATGGTCCACAATAACCTCGCTCCTCCTCCAACCAGGAGCAGCAGGCCGAACACGAACATCAGGTGATCAATGCCACTCCAGATGTGCTCCATACCCAACACCGAATACTCGGTCATCACCTGGCCCTCACCCGGTTCTGCGGGAACGATGAACTCTGGCTTTTCCGGGTTCACTATCTGTTGATAATTCCGTCCGTCTTTCAGATTTAACATAATCATTGCGGATGCCTGGTTGGCCCCCAAGCCCGAGACGCCCAGGGTCTGACCAATTAACTCGCCACCGGGTAAACCCTTGCAGTTAATCACCCAGCTACTGACGCTGCCCGTACCCTCTTGCTGCACGGGGTTGACGGAGCTTACTTCGCAGTCGTCGGGCCAGATGGGCCGCAGCGGCGTGCTGCTGGTTCCCTGCGTCGGTGTCTTCCAAACCACGTTGAACGTTGCGGGTGAGGTTTCCACCAGTTTGAGTAGAGAAGGCGCAAATCGATGGGCCTGAACACTCACAGAAACGGAGGCCAGTATGAGAAGAGCCATTAACAGGCGAACAAGTTTCATATCTTCACCTCGTAGTCTTCACGCAACGCCCGCACAGCACTTTGCAACGCCTCGGTTCTAGCTCGAGATTCCAAATCTCTGTCTAACTGAGCCCGTACCTCGTCAAACTCGGCAGGACGAGCCGGCTCCAGCGCGGCAACCCACACATAATGCAGACCGTAGGTTGAGCGTATTGGCCCCACCCACTGCTGTTGTTGCGGCTGCGCCTTCTGAAGGTTACGTACAAAAGCGGCGCCAAAATGGCGCGCCAATTGATCGGGGCTCTGACGTTTGAATTCGTAGCCAGGCAGAAAGGGTGAGCTGAGACGTCTCGCCGTTTTCGCATCCAGGTTCTTTTCCTGAATTTCGGCGATAACACCCTCGAGTTCACCTTCCCGTTCTCGGTTAATGTAGACGTGCTCAATGGAATAACGCGGAGGCCTGCGCAATTCCTCCGAGCGGCGGGTGAATTCCTCCCTCAATAATGCATCGGTGGGTGCCGTCGGAGGATTAGCTTGCAGCAGCAGTTGCTCCATCACTTGAATCAGGCGACGCTTGACGACCTCGTCACCCAAATGCAAGCGCATCTCCAGGGCCTCCTCATACATTTGAGCTTCTGTTTTACCCTGCGCCATTTGCAGGAAGTTCATATTTCGGATTAAGCGCTGGTATACCACGGTGTCGATGGTGTGAAGCTCCAACTCCAACGCGCGTTGAAACAACATGTCACGATCCAGCTCAGCTTCGACGATTCGTTGCTTTTGCTCCGGGGTCGGCAACCGGCCGACACTGGAAAACCATTGCTGCTGCAGCGCCTCTAGTCGAGCACCGTTCAGTGGACCAATTACGGTTTTCGGTTCGGGAAAGAAATGCCCCTGAAGCTTGTACAGCACTATCCCCAAAACAATGAAGTGTAACCACGGCTTGTTCAGCCGAGACAGAAATGACATCTCAATTCTCCGATGAGATCAATCGGATTGGCAGATTGATGGGGCCATTGAGTGAAACCGTCGCAACTTGATTGTCGACAGACAGCTCGAAAGTTTCATAGCTTGGTGTCATGTGTAAATCGCCTTTTGTTGAAATTTTGCTGCGAAACTGAAACGAGATCTACCAGGAACTTACGTACTGATCCTGGTCAAACGAAGGAATACCTTTGCTGGGGCCATCGCGTGTTCCCAAATAAAGAAAACCAGTGATTTCCTCGCTAGGCAATAAGCCCAAGTCCGACATCACATTGCGATCAAAAGCGGAGTTCCCTGTTCGCCAGATACCCGCATAACCCATAGCTTCGCAGGCCAAGAGAATAGCCTGCGCAGCACAACCCGCAGAAAGACGTTGCTCCGAATGCGGCACCTTGGGATGTTCCGAGAGCTTAGTGACCACCACCACAAGCAACGGAGCCCTCAGTGGTGACTTACTGGCTTTCTCCACAAGCTTCGGATCAGCCTCTGGATCGCGCAACTGATAATTCGACGCAAGTACTTGACCAAAAGCCGCGCGCCTTTCTCCTTCGATGGTAATAAACCGCCAGGGTCGCAACCAGGCGTGATCCGGAGCACGAGAAGCCGCCAGAAAAGCCTGCTGCATTTCTTCAGCAGAGGGAGCCGGAGCAATGAGTTTGGGCGCAGAATTTCGATTGTGTAACAAGTGCAAAAGATCGTTCATTTGGTCCAGGCAATGCGCAGTGAATACCGAGTAATTCTAACAGCTAAGTCACTAAAGAGGCGATCCAAAAACCAGGCTAACAGGCCTTAAGCACTTGGCTTAAGCCTAATTGCGCCTCGGGGGTGTCGCATTGAGTGAAAGTTGACGGGACTGTGTGAAGGATGGATGCTGGGGCGGCCGTCCGCAACCCAAGCCTACATGGACGTATTTACGGCGTGTCCCGACGATTTTCACTCAATACGACGCCGGCCCATTCATTAAACCACAAAACCACCCCGCCCCAATCCAAGAAAGTAACTACTCAGTGCCGTTCCCCACCAAAATATTCATAAACCCCCTATCCCCCTCACACCCATCCACATTGTCACACCACAACGCCAACTCATCTGCACCAGACCTAACCAATCGATGCTCAACATGATCAATAATCCAAAACGGCAACCCCAGCCGATCCAAAAGCAAAATAAGCTGACGGCCACTAGCCCCAGCCTCCCGCAAAGAATAAGGTGTAAGCTCAATCATAATCTGCGGCGGGCATGACAACTCCCGTAGCAACGGCATTAACCCCTCGATCACAGCAAACTCAGACCCCTGGGTATCAACTTTAAGCAAATCCAATCGCTCGATACGCGAACGCAGAAAGTTCGCGCCATTATGGAGGGTGATAGGCAGGGAATCGCGCTCCTCTTCAGCCGAGTAAATTTGATGGTCCCCAAAGTTCTCCGTACTTAAGTACAGCTGCCCGTTACTGTCCGAATCGGACAGCCCGGCCTCTACTGCCAGAGTGCGATCTTCAAATCCGTTGAGCGCGATACTCGCTTTAAGCAAACTGTAATTAGCAGGGTCTGGTTCAAACGCAACAACCTGCCCAGAGCGACCGACCAGATTCGCAGCGACAATACTGAAGTAACCAATATTCGCCCCGACATCAACAAACACCTGTCCCGGACCTAATAAGTTCAATATTAGAGAGGTTTCGTAGGGTTCCCAAAGACCCGTTTCACGAATGGTTCGCGACACAAACTTGTCCTGAGGGCCATGCACGTACAGCTCGACCGGAGGTGAAAGGCTAGGCAAATCTAGTGCGATGCACTCAGAGTCCGGAGAGAGGCTAGTCACCCTGTGCGCAAAACCTTATCAGCGAGGTGACCAAACAGCGAATACTCAGCCTCATAGATATCTTCAACCTGACTTTGCGCAGATTTCCATCCTTGCGAATCAGATGGACTAGCCGCCAACTGCCTCATGGTTGGAGACAATTGGTTCCAACGGTCAGCTGCTTCTTGAGCCAACAACACCGTGGAACTAGTGACAAGATCCGGGCGTTGATGACTTGCCCAATGCATAAAGCTGGCAAAGTGGTCCCTGAAAAAGCCCCCGCCAGTACCGTATTTGACAATCGCATTGTCGACATACTGCGCGTGCTCGCCTGCGTCCTTCAGATCGGGCCAGATTTGTAATTGGTCGCTGAATGTCTGGAGGCCTTTGAGACCGACCTCCAGGAGCGTGTCATTGCCGCCACTGAAAGATGACATCAGATCTCGCTGTGACATATCCATGCCCTGCATCCTCTCTACTGTCTTGCGCAACGCGATTCCACAGGCTTCAGGCAAGCTGTGTCGGACTTCTCCGGAAGAAAACTTACCCCAGGCATTATAGGTGCTAATTGCCTCAGTCGGATTGCGACTGGTACGCAGAGCGCCCATAGAACATACCTCTGTCTGCTCTCGAGTTCTGTCGGCGATGTAAACTTCTTGCTTGTCTTCGTCAAACCCCAATAAGACAAATCTGTGAGCGGGGAAGTGGACCTTGTATTCCCGATAGTCCAGATACAAGATATCGCCGGACAACATTGTGGGCCGCCCTTCTACAACTTCCTGGCGAACCTCCTCCCACGCTAAATCATCGTCCAGCTGAATATGCTCGCTGTAATCCATACCCAGCGTATGGGCGAGATCTGCCTCCATGCTAGATCCACGCCCAAACAACATGAAGGGCGGAGACTGCGCCTCATAAGTGAAAAAAACCGTATCCAAACCAGCACCTAAACCAAAGACCACCCCCTCATCCAATTCCAAACCGCAGTAGTGATAAATGAGATTGCGCATAGCACCACTGCCACAGTGCCCCGCCGTCAGGTTTCTATAATTTTCTATAAGTACTTTCATGGTTTTCCTGGGTCGCTGGTGTTGTAATAAATTAGAAAGCGTTTTTCAGGCCAAATATTTGGCTTCATCAACCGCATCAATCTGTTCTGGATCGAGGAATTTATTGGCGTATTCCAGATAGGCCTGGCTGCTGATGAACAGCTTGAAACAGTCCTCATCGATGTGCTCATCCAATACCATTTTGTGAAGTATATCGATAGCCACGCTCACGGGCTTGGCTTTTTTATAGGGCCGGTCCGAAGCGGTCAAGGCCTCAAATACATCCGCTACCGCCAAAAGCTTTTCGGGAATACTTAACTCGCTCCCCTGCAGTTTTCGAGGATATCCTGAGCCGCGAATGGTTTCGTGGTGGGTCGAGGCGTAACGGGGCACATTTTTGAGTTCATCAGGAAAAGGCAAGCTATCGAGCATTTTTATTGTACTGATCATGTGTTCTTGAATTTTGAAACGATCTTCTTTGGTCAAGGTGCCGCGAGAAACCGATAGATTGTAAACCTCTCCCAGATTGTACAGATGTTCTGGGATCTCCATTTTTATGCCCAGCTTTGGAGCATGGTCTGCGCTATGAACACGTTCTATCACATGCTCGGGCTTGTCGCTTAGCAATTGCTCGGTGACGGGTAAACTTTCCGAGGGCGATGACACTCTCAACTCTTCCACCGGGGAGAGGCCCAACTGATCGTCAAAATTCCGAACCCAGGTTTTGGTCGACAGCGCTTTCAAGCGGGCTAATTTACTGTCATCGAAAAACTCACCGCCCACATTGCACGCAGCGATAAAGGTGAAATCGTCGAGCAACTCCTGTCGCTGCTGCTGTAAGGTAGAACGCAGTTCCGTTTCAAGTTGCGGCTGCCTGTGCAGCATTTCCCAATAGTGAATCTCAGCATCGCGCCACAGCACCTCGAATCGCATACGCACTTCGTGAATGCGATTGTAGATGGTTTCTAATTTGCTGCCCTTGTCGACAATATGTTCCGGGGTCGTGATCTTGCCACAGTCGTGCAGCCACGCTGCGATTTGATACTCTCGCCACTGATCCTGGGTTTCTAGCCGAAAGTGATTGAACGGCTGTTCACTGCTCTCGGAAGCATGCGCGGCAAGAATGAGAGCAAGCTCAGGCACGCGAGCACAATGCGATGCGGTATAAGGAGATTTTTCATCAATCGCCTGAGCGATCAGTTGAATAAAGGAATCCATTAGATTGCGCTGCTGATGCTCGTGGGTTTCGATGGACGAAACCATGTTCACCATAGACTTCGACAGTTCGTCGACTTCCTTAACCCAGGTATCCACTCGGTCGACCTGATCAAACTCCCGGGCGCTAATCTTCTCGTTTTCATGGGCGAGCTGTCTTATCGGACGAACGATCGGACCCGCAAAAACCCAGGACAGTGGTAACAGCAGCACTAAGAAAACGGCGGTAATGCCAATCGATAAAACAACCTTATCTAAAAAGGTACCCACTACAGCGACTTGCGGAACCAGCACACCGAAATAACTGGAGGCTCCATCGTGCGCAGATAGCGGGGTTACATAGGCAAAATGAGAAATACCCTGATGGGTCACCTCCACCATTTGATCCTGACGATAGGGGTCCAGGGCAATGGCAATTAAATCCTCAGACGCCAGGGAAGGAGTGGCGAAACTTCCAGTCCCGTCTAAAGCATTACTGCCCGCTGTCGGAAACGGCTTTGCCACGCTGGTGGCGAGAACCTGACCATCACTTTGAAAAACGAAGGAAGACGCCTCACTGTTCGTCATCTGCTGATTCAAATAATTGGACAAACCCCAAAGCGTCATATCGATGCCCACAACGGTTCTCGTCTGAGGTATTCGCTTCGATACTGTTTGTCCAAAAGCCCCCAGCTGGGAAAACTGATAAATATCTGTTGTTTGTGCTTCGCTAGACAATACCGCTGTGGCATACCAGGGCCGTTGCCGGACATCAAAATCTGTGGGCTCAGATCGCGTGTCGCGAACTTCCATATTCTCGTTCAAATATTCGTAGCGTCGTGTCAGCAACCCCAGCTGCTTATCGACAGTAACTACAACCCACCTGTCACCTGGTGCCGCACCCAATGCTTCCCGAGCGTATTGAGCGCCACGCAGATGTATCAGCTCTCTAAAGCTGCCATCTTCATAGCCCAGGTAAATACCGTAAAACAATGGGTTTTGCTGCATGAACTTGGCAAATATCGCCAGCTGGTCGGCACTCAGAGCGGTGCTACCAAACTGTGGGTACTCAGCCAAAATATCAACCGCGTTTGTGGTCTGCTGAGAAACGTGGATTAACTGCCCGGCAGCGGCCTTTGCAGTATTGGCGTATAAATCTCTGGCGGCATCTCTGGCCAGGGCGTGACCAAAATAATACTGCAATCCCAGCGCCAATATCGCCGTGAGAACCGTGGCGAATGCGAAGATCAGAACCACCGTTACGTGAATGGATATTCGCGGGCTGTTGGATGATTCTGCCATAGGGGCCTGCGAGTGACGTTACCGGCATTTAGCGCCACTGCTCGCGCTATCCGTTGATAGCGCAAGCGGTGACCTGGATCACGCGCTAGGCGGTGCCCTGCGCAAGAATAGCATTGAGGGTTTCGCTGGGGCGCATCACGCGCTTCACGTCGTCCCTCTCGGCATGATAATAGCCATTGATCGCCGCTGGTCGGCCCTGGACGGCGCGCAACTCGGCAATGATCTTCTCTTCATTTTCTGTCAAGGCCTCGGCAAGCGGCGCGAACTGCGCAGCCAACTCTGGATTATCCGTTTGCTCAGCCAATACCTGCGCCCAGTAAAGGCCCAGATAAAAATGACTGCCGCGATTGTCCAGTTCGCCCGTCTTCCGAGAGGGAGATTTATTGTTCTCAAGCAGTTTGCCGGTCGCCAGATCCAGAGTCTTGGCCAAGATCTGAGCACCGGGGTTGTCATTCTTGATTCCCATATCCTCCAGGGAAACACCCAGAGCCATAAACTCACCCAGAGAATCCCAACGCAAGTGGTTCTCCTCTTGTATTTGCTGGACGTGTTTAGGCGCAGAACCGCCGGCGCCAGTTTCGTACATACCGCCACCTGCCAGCATAGGCACAATAGAAAGCATTTTCGCGGAGGTACCCAATTCCATAATCGGAAAGAGGTCGGTCAAATAATCGCGCAATACGTTGCCGGTTACCGATATGGTATCCAATCCGCGTATTTGGCGTTCCATAGACCAGCGGATGGCTTCATTGTAGGACATAACATGAATATCCAAATCGTGGATATCATGCTCCAGCAAGTAGTGCTTCACTTTTTTCTGCAGCTGCATATCGTGGGGACGCTCGGGGTCCAGCCAAAAAACCGCCGGTGTGTTCGACTGACGTGCCCGGGTCACTGCCAGCTTAACCCAATCCCTGACCGGAGCGTCCTTGGTTTGACAAGCACGCCAGATATCGCCGGTTTCAACTTCGTGCTGCGACATCAAAGTGCCATCTGCTGCAACAATGCGCATTGTTCCGGGTTCAGATATTTCAAAAGTCTTGTCGTGAGAACCGTATTCTTCAGCCTTTTTCGCCATCAGCCCAACATTCGGCACGGTGCCCATCGTGGTCGGATCAAATGCGCCGTGGGTTTTACAAAAATCGATGACTTCCTGATATATTCTCGCGTAAGTGCTTTCAGGCATCACAGCTTTGGTGTCTTTTAGCTTTCCGTCAGGACCCCACATTTGCCCCGAGCTACGAATCATGGCTGGCATAGACGCATCGACAATCACGTCGCTGGGCACATGAAGATTTGAAATACCCTTCACGGAGTCGACCATCGCCAGTTCCGGTCTTGTGGCGTAACAGGCCTGGATATCCTCTTCTATCTCTTCGCGTTTACTTCTGGGCAGTGTCGATATTTTGTCATAGACGCTCCCCAATCCATTGTTGGGATTAACACCGAGTTCGGCAAACAGCTCGCCGTGCTTTTCGAACAAGTCTTTATAGAAAACTGTTACGGCGTGACCAAACACAATTGGGTGGGACACTTTCATCATGGTGGCTTTTACGTGTAGCGACCACATGACTCCGGTTTTCTTTGCATCTTCCAGACTGATCTCAAAAAACTCCCGGAGCTTGCTGGAGCTCATGAACATGCTGTCAAGAATTTCACCTTCTTCCAGGTGAAGCTCTTTCTTAACTTCTACTGCACCACTTTTGTCTACGAATTCAATGCGCACATCACCTTCGGCTTCCATGGTCAACGATTGTTCACTGGAGAAAAAATCACCACCGCGCATAAAATCTGCATGGGTCCGCGAGGCTTTACTCCACTCACCCATAGAGTGTGGAAACTTTTTTACAAACGCTTTCACGGCAGGTGGCGCGCGTCGATCGGAGTTTCCTTCTCGCAGAACCGGATTCACCGCACTGCCCAAGCATTTGCCATAGGTTTTTTGAATCGCTTCCTCTTCCTCGTTTTGAGGAACTTCCGGGTAATCAGGAATTTCATAGCCCTGAGATTGCAGTTCTTCAATGCACTCTCTGAGCTGGGGTATCGAGGCACTGATATTTGGAAGTTTAATAATATTGGCCTTCGGGTCCTGGGTGAGCTCTCCCAAAAAGGCCAGCCCATCAGCAACACGTTGTTCTTCAGTCAGAAATTCCGGAAAGGAAGACAGTATCCTGCCCGCCAAAGAGATATCGCTGATTTTTACGTCAATTCCAACAGAAGAAGTAAACACCCGCACTATAGGCAAAAATGAACAAGTCGCCAGGGAAGGCGCTTCGTCAGTCAGTGTGTAATAAATAACCTGGTCGTTTTTTGTTTCGTTAGTCACATTTATTCCTATTGTTAGTGATTGGCATCGCCTGCCGCTTGTTCAATCTATCGTCATATCGTCGTAGGGCGATTCAAGGTCAAGTCGTACTTTTTTACCGGCAATATGCATTTCATCGGCGGCCATTGTCACGTCGGCATCGCCCAGCACATTGTGGTCAAATTTGTAGACGGGTTTTTCCTCGCCGGCAATCATAGCATCATCGTAGCTCTGCTGGCGTTCCTTCACGGCCTCATTGGCTTTTTCCCATTCCTGCCATTGTTTTGCGCTGTAACGAGAGCGCATCATCTTGCCAGCAATTGTGGGACTGAGCATTGTACCAGTCGCGTTGTTACCGCCAAAGCCCTTTGAATTAATTAAGGTATATTGGATTGCCTCCGGATCGACCTGCGTGTGTTGTGAGGTTAAATGCAATCGCTCCTGCACGACGTCGTCAGCCACCGCGTCGATGCTGTGTATTCCAGGGACAATTCCGTGTTTCCATACACCCAGAGTGGCGGTTATCTGGTCGCCCGAGGCGGAGCCCAGTGAGTGACCAATATAGCTCTTCAGCGCAGCCACAGGCCAATTGCTTATTCCGAAAGCCTTGGCTGTCTCATTCAAAATTTGCGACTCGGTCACCCGATTCTGGGGTGTTCCAGTGCCGTGGGACTGCACCAGACCGGCCGTCCGCAGGGATTTCTCTCCCAAAATTGCCCTCGCGGCAGCAGCTGCTTTAGCGACGGTGATGTAATTGCCGACGCCGGGGCCCGAAATAGATTTTTTAAAACCATCAGCGTTCACGAACACATCCGTAGCTGCACCAAAGGTGGTCGCTCCCAATTCCATGGCCAGTTGATCGTCAAACAATACAACCATTTGGGCAGATTCGGCGATGGTAAAACCACAGTTCTCAGCAAAGGGCCTGCAGGCTCGGCGGTAATCGGGTTGCACATCCTCCGCTATCCCGTCCAGTTGGCGTAGGCCCTTGTCTGCTGCCAGCGCACCCATCGCCGCATAGCCTTCCATCACTTCCGGGTGCACCGGCGCCTCCGAGGAGCCGACAAATGCAACGCGACTCCTCCCGCTCTGGATATCTTGTATACCGTGGCGCAGGTTGTACAAAAACGAGGCACAAGCGCCGAGAGCGGCACCGGTGGACCCCAGGCTACCCAGGACATAGGCGTTGACAAAATCCGCGGGCATCTCAGCGAGGCCAAGCGGACAGTACTTTGAGGTCACCTTCAAACCGTTGTAGCGAGACTTCACCATGCCACCGATTCCCGACGAATCGAGTTGTCCCATAGCGCTTCCGGCGTAGACGCTGACCTGATCTACAGAAACCCGTTCCAGGATGGAATCAAATTCAATACCCACACTCCCCAGTGCGTCGGACGCCGCGTAGACCATCATCTGCAATCCCCGTGGATGACTGCGTGACGCATACAGCGTTCCCGGTTCAAAACCGCTGGGAAGTTGACCGGCTGCTTTCACTTCAAATTCACGCTTGGTTGGCAGAAAGAAATCCTGCTCACCGTCTATTTGCACATTGACATGGGTAACGGATATTGGCGTCACTTTCCAACCCGGCGGAATGACGTCAGGTAAATTCTGACTTTTGATATTGAAGCTGATCGGCTGACCATAGCTGTCGGTCGGGAAACGCTTATTCCAGGGAACGGCGTCGACATCAAAGTGGTTTTTTTCGATTCGACGCACCAGCGTGTGATCAAGAATGCGCTGCTCATGGCCGGTGGCAGTGTCCAGGCCCATCAGGCTGGCAAGCGAAGCAAAGGTTCGATCACGCTGCGCTTGGGGCAAGGCCGATTGCACCATTCGCGCATAAGCGTGGTGCCCCGAACTGCGCCCTGCAGCATTAATACCGCCAAAACCTACAATTACTGGTAATCGTTTCATGGGTGTCTACCGTCTGTAAGCACAAAAGCTCATGATCAATGATGCTATTTATTCTAGCGGTCGACGCTGCTAATCTGATAGGCTATTTCGGACATCAATTGTGGCATTTATGCCACTCGAGTTCAGAGGTTAATGACTGGATGTACCATGCTGCAACCCTTTTGTATCCCAGTGCTCTGGCATCCAGTATCACTCTACCCATGGAGATCTTGCATGCGGCAAGTCAGATGGCCAGCACTGGCCGCCGCGGTGCGCCTCAGATACGCTTTCAGATCGCTGGGCCCAGCAAAAAATCGATACGGCTGAACAGTGGTATCCGGTTAACCCCTGACATCGCGTTCGACGATCTGGCCACACCGGATTTGCTGATTTTGCCGGCTATTTGGCGAAACCCTGTGTTTACGGTTCGCGGATCGAACGCACTGATCGAAAGATTACCCGATATAGCCGCTTCTGGTACTCAGATCTGCAGCGTGGGAACCGCCAGCTGCCTGCTCGCTGAATCTGGCATCCTCAATGGCAGACCCGCCACAACCCACTGGAATTACTTTGAACGCTTTGCCAAACGCTATCCTGACGTCGACTTGAAAACACGCCATCTCATCACTCAGAGTGACAACATCTACTGTGTCGGCAGTGTCAATTCCATAGCCGATTTAATGGTTCACCTCATTGAGGAAAGATTTGGGAGCAAAATCGCACGAGCGGTTGAAACACAGTTTTCGCCCGAAATTCGCATACCCTTCGGGGCCGCGTCCTATCAAAATAACGCGCGAAGCTCCCACCACGACGAATTGGTTTTGGAAGGCCAGCAGTGGATGCAGGAACACCTGGGAGGTTCGATAAATATGAGCTCTCTCGCCGATCATCTGCAGCTGAGCTTGCGAACGCTGAATCGCCGCTTCACTGCCGCCGTCGGCGTGGGGCCAAAAGCGTATTTACAACGCCTGAGAATGACCACTGCCAAAGACCTTTTGCGCACCAGCAATTTGAGTGTGAGTGAAATAGCCTGGCAGATAGGACTACAGGACGTGAGCTATTTTTCCGCTCACTTCAAAACGCAGAATGGCATGTCGCCCCTGAAATATCGCCAGGCGGTCAGGGGCAAGTTGTTTGCCGTTGTGGACAGTGAATGAGGCGGTGCCTACCTTGAGAATAGCCGTCTGATGTGGCTAAATGGGCGCCGTTTCCCAGCCGGCTGAAAATCATTTTAAACACCGGCCCAGACCTTCGAACCCCGTATTAGGAATTGAACAATGAGCAAAGAGTCAGTCGTTATTGTCGATGGTGCCCGAACCCCAATGGGCGGTCTTCAAGGTAGTTTATCTGCGGCGAGTGCGCCGGAGCTCGCAACGACTGCCATCGCGGCGGCTATTGAACGCAGCGGTGTCAGCTCGGCAGATATCGATGAGGTGTTCATGGGTTGCGTGCTACCAGCCGGACTCAAGCAGGGCCCCGCTCGTCAGGCAGCAATTAGCGCTGGCATACCGGATTCAACAGGTGCTGTGACGTTGAACAAACTCTGTGGCAGCGGCATGCAGGCGACGATATTTGGCTATGACAGTATTATGGCTGGCACCAACAAAACGGTAGTTACTGGCGGCATGGAAAGTATGTCTAACGCCCCGCATCTTGTGTTGGGTGCTCGCGGCGGCGTGCGCAACGGACACTCCACCATGCACGATCACATGTTCATCGACGGCCTGGAAGATGCTTACACCGGCCGCGCCATGGGCTCCTTCGCCCAGGAGACTGCCAATGATCGAGGCATCACGCGCGAACAAATGGACGATTTTGCTCTGGAGTCATTGAGCCGTGCAAAGAAAGCCATCGACGACGGTTCGCTGACGCCCGAGATTGCACCCGTCACCATTAAGACGCGCAAGGGTGAGACCGTCGTCACCGACGATGAGCAGCCTCACAAAGCCATGATTGAGAAAATACCGACACTGCGTCCCGCATTCACAAAAGACGGCACCATCACCGCTGCCAACGCCAGCTCGATTTCCGATGGTGCCAGCGCGTTAGTGTTGATGTCGGAAGCCGAAGCCAGCAGTCGCGGTTTGAAGCCGATCGCCAGAATTTTGGGGCACTCAAGACACAGCCAAAAGCCCGAGGAGTTCACCATCGCCCCTATCGGCGCGGTCAACAAGTTGTTTGAAAAAACCGGTTGGACCGCCGCTGATGTCGACCTCTTTGAAATCAACGAGGCCTTCGCGATGGTGACCATGCTAGCCATGCAAGATCTCGGCTTGGATCACGCCAAAGTGAATGTACATGGCGGAGCTTGCGCCCAGGGACACCCCATCGGTTCCACAGGTTCTCGTATCATTGTCAGTTTGATGTACGCATTGAAGAAATACGGTAAGCAGCGCGGTGTGGCAGCACTGTGTATCGGTGGTGGTGAAGCCACTGCTGTCGCTATTGAAATGCTATAAACGATTGTAGTGGGCGCCAGGGCGCCCTCATCCACTGAGATACCAACCATGGCGCTGAGCAGCATTCCGGAAATCATCGACGATATTCGCGAGGGAAAAATGGTCATCCTGATGGATGATGAGGATCGCGAAAACGAGGGTGATTTAATCGTTGCAGCCCAGGCGGCGACTCCAGAGATTATTACGTTTTTTTCCAGCGAGGCCTGCGGACTCATTTGCATGCCAATCATGCCGGAGCGCGCACGACAATTACAGCTACCACTGATGGTTCGCGACAACCGCTCACAGCACGAGACTAACTTCACGGTATCGATCGACGCCGCGGAGCGAAAAGGCCCCGGCATCAGTTCTATCCAACGGGCACACACCGCCCAACAAGCCGTCGCACCAGATGCAAAGCCCTCAGACATCATCCAACCCGGGCACATTTTTCCGTTGGTTGCGAAACCCGGCGGTGTACTGCGCCGCGCCGGACATACCGAAGCGGGTGTAGATCTGGCGCGAATGGCAGGCTTTGAACCGGCGGCGTTAATCGTAGAGATTATGAACGAAGATGGGACGATGGCCAGACGTCCTGAACTCGAAGAGTTCGCGATCAAACACAATCTAAAAATGGGCACCATCGCGGATCTGATTGAGTATCGTTCGATGCATGAGCAGTCGGTCGACTTACACAGCACCAAGGCGGTTCAGACCGAGTTCGGTGAATTCCAGCTGCATACATTCGCGGATCAGATAGACGACACGGTGCACTATGCCCTCACTCTTGGGGAAATGCAGGAAAGCAAAGATACCCTGGTAAGAGTGCAAACTATCAACACGCTCAGAGATGTTCTCGGCACGCAGCTGGCTGACAGCGAACCCGGCTGGTCATATCGCAGATCGCTGGCCGCCATTGCGGAGAAAGGCCATGGGGCGGTCGTACTCATTGGTCAGACCGGCAGTGCGGAACGGAGTCTGGCGGAAGTCGATCAATTTCCCAGTACACCCTCCGTGGCCGCAGGCAATTCTGACGGCACCCAGAACTACCGGGTCATCGGTACCGGCTCGCAAATTCTCAAGCGGCTAGGGATTGGTAAAATGCGTTTGATGTCGGCGCCAATCCGCTTTAACGCCTTATCTGGGTTTAATCTTGAAGTAACGGATTTCGTGCAACCGGACTGAATCCGGTGACAGGTTTGTTACACCTAAAACGAATCTCCCCAACGTCACATGGGCTTGTCAAAAAGGCCCAGGCAGCAGTCTCGCAATATTGACGTCAACTTTTGATCTTTGACACAGTCTCGCATTGGGATTATATTCCCAAATGTAGTTTACTCCCGCAAATCGCTTAATGGGCTATGCCGAAAAACCTCCACCAAGCTCTCTCCAACGCCCTGCTGGTTTTACTGCGCCCGCTCGCACGGGTTCTGCTAAACCACGGTATGTCCTACGGGAGTTTCGGAGAATTAAGTCGGAAAGCTTTCGTGGACGAGGCCTACGAGCTTCTCGATCGTTCCGGCAAACGCCCTACGGTTTCCTCCGTCTCAGCTCTGACAGGCCTGTCTCGCAAAGAGGTCAAGCGACTCCGGGAAGAGTTTGCGCTGGATTCTGAAGACTCTGCTCAACGATATAGCCGCGCTATTAGGGTCATCAGTGGTTGGGTTAATGACCCGAAATTTCACAATGCACAGGGCGAGCCCGCCGAACTGCCGATCGAGGGCGGGACAAAGAGTTTTGCCGCCTTAGTTAAACACTACAGCGGCGATATTCCGCCAGCGGCGATGCTGGATCTTCTGGAACGAAGTCAAAACGTCGTCAGTACCGAAGGCAAAGTCGAGTTAAAAGAACGCGCCTACATACCGATGTCTACCCCCTTGGAAAAAATCCATATTTTGGGCGCAGATGTCTCCGAATTGATAGCAACGATTGGACACAACCTCGAAGCTGAACCCGAACAACGGTTGTTTCAACGAAAGGTTTCCAACGTCTCGGTGCGGGTTGAAGACATTGCCGAATTCCGTGAGTTATCCAATTTGAAATCGCAACAATTGCTAGAAGAGTACCACGCTTGGCTCTCGGATCATCAAGTTACCGAAGGCAGTAGTGCCGATCAAGATGACCATAAAACCGCTAGGGCCGGTTACGTCGCTGTGGGTATTTACTATGTGGAAAAAACAGAGTGAGAGGTCTTTCATCATGAACTTAAGCCGAGTAAATATTCTGGTCACACTAGTACTAATGACAGTTCTTATCAGTTGCGGCGGTGGCGGTGGAGGAAGTTCGAGCGTCGCGTCATTGGGTGAAGAAAGTGGCGGAGGCATCGGTGGAACCGGCTTAACCAGCTCTGGGGCGATCACCGGATTCGGTAGTATTTTTGTCAACGGGGTCGAGTTTGAGACCGACAGCGCAGAAATCCTACTCGATGGAAACACCGCTGCAGACACCGCTCTACGCCTTGGAATGGTAGTGCTCGTCATGGGCACACTGAACGAAGACGGCGTAACAGGAACAGCAGATAGCGTTGAGTTTAACAACGCTGTTCAGGGCCCCATCGAGTCGATTACTCGCAACGCAGACGATAACTCTGCGCTCATTCGCGTGCTTGGCCGAGAGGTGATCGTAGATCGTGCGGCCACGGTAATTGATGCAGTGAATTTCGATTCCCTGATGGTCGGTGACCTGGTGGAAATCTCCGGGTTTTCAGAGACTCAACAGCGTGTGCGTGCGACGCGTCTGGAGAGAATCTCTGCTTTCGTGTCAGGCGCCAGCGAAGTTGAGATAAACGGATTGGTTGCAAGGCTGTCCGGAACGGTGTTCCAGCTCAATGGTGTGGTCGTGGACTTCAGTACTGCTGACCTGTCACAACTGAGCAGCGGAGCGATTTCAGTCGGCCTGGCAGTAGAAGTTCGCGGGACTCTGGACAATGGCGTGGTAACGGCCGAGCGCATAAGAGATGGGCGTTCATTCTCAAGGGATCTTGAGGATGACGAAGAAGTTAGCTTACAGGGGACAGTATCCAGCTTTTCCAGTCTCGCTATGTTTGAGGTCAACGGCCTAAGAGTGAATGGCAGCGATGCCTCACTGGAGCCCGAAAACTTAATGCTGGAAAATGGTTCGCTGGTCGAGGTAAAGGGTTTCTGGCGGGGAGATGTGCTGATTGCTCGAGAAATCGAAGCGCGTCGAGGCACAATCAAGATTGAGTCCAGGGTCGGGAGCATCGATACCGCAAATACGTCGATTGTGTTACAGCTATCCGGTGGCAACATTTCAGTGGCTGTGAGCGCGAGAACATTACTGGAAGACGACACCGGTCAGGCCGATCCATTCACCCTGCGCAATATTGCCGTCGGAGATTTCCTCGAAGTAGAAGCTTTAGCGGTAGGAGACAGGTTGTTCGCCACGAGCATTGAACGAGACGAAGCAGATGACGACATTCTTCAAGGCCCGGTAGAGAGCTTTACAAGCGGTGTAGACATCACCATACAGGGAGTGACTTTTTCTACCCGCAACGCGGAGTTCGAGGATCAATCCGACCAAACTATTAGCTCAGAAGCTTTTTACGCGCAGCTAGATATTGGTGATCTGGTGAAAATAAAGGATGAACAAGTTGCCGATGGCAATGCGGATGAAGTTGAATTCGAATCGGACTAATCAATAGTGCAATCCGGGCTATAGATCTCTAAAATTTGCCGGTCGTTTCTCCATAAAAGCGCTTATGGCTTCAATGTTTTCCGGAGATCCTGCCTGACGCCTCATGGCCGCTTCCTCGACCTCAAAGGCAGCTTCGATATTAGCCTGATGGGGCTGACGCAAACAGCGCTTGATTTCCTTGAGCGAATTCACCGGCCATTGGGCAATTTCCTGCGCTTTACCCAGTGCAGTGTCAAACAGCAGGTCATCGGCAAAAGAACCCGCGGCAATGCCACTCTCGGACGCTTTGGCAGCATCTATCCATTGCGCCGTGTAAAACAGTTCCGCCGCCTTTTGCGCACCGATGTTTGCCTGCAACATATAACTGCTCGCCCATTCCGGAACCAAACCCAGATTGGCAAAGGGTAAGCGCATTCGCAGACTCTCACCTACATAAACAATATCGCAGTGAAACAACACGGTGGCTCCCCCACCAACGGCAATACCCTTTGCAGCGGCAACAATGGGCTTCCCAAAAGCAGCCACGGCCTTTGCTGCCGAGTCAAAAGGATGGTCTTCGCCTTCAGGGAGAGGATCAGAGAAACTGGACAAATCCACTCCAGCACAGAAGTTGTCGCCCTGCCCGGTCAACAGCAGGCAAACCACGGCATCATCTTTGTCGGCCGCAAGAAAGGTTTCCCGCAGGGCGATCCACATTTCTGTATTTACTGCATTTTTCTTTTCAGGACGATTCAACGTGACAACCAACACGCCGTCGCGATTTTCAGAGAGTACAGTGTCTGACATTGGGACGGCTTCCTACGCGTGAAAGGTGACAATGTCGGATAAAGCGGCGCGATCTGTGGCGCAGCTGTTGACCGGCGCTTCTTCGTCCGGATATCCGAAGGAAATACCAAACACCAGTTTGTTGGCAGCATCTACGCCGAGTTGCTCGCGCACAAAATCCACCTGAAAACTCAATGCGGTTTGTGGACAACTACCCAGGCCGTGTGCCGTCAGGGAAAGCATCAGCGTTTGCGCGAACATGCCCATGTCACAGGCTTCGCGCAAACCAAAGGGTTCAGGGAGAAACAAGAAGGCAACATGCGGGGCGTCAAAAAAACTGAAATTGCGCATAAAAGCGGCCTGTCGTTTCTCCTTTTCCTCTCGGGCTATTCCCAGGGAATCGTAGAGCGCTTGAGCAGAGCCGTATTGCCTTTCTTTATAAACCCCTTGGTAGGATCCATCATAGGGAAAGTCCATGGTCATCTCGCCCGACATAAAACGCGTGGGCATTTCCCGCCGCAGGGTTTCCACACTCTCCCCGGACGCCACATGTACCAACCAGGGCTGGGTGTTGCAGTTACTGGGCGCTCTCAGCGCAGTGGAAAACACAGATTCGAGAATGTCAGCGGGCACAGGATCGCTTTTAAACGCACGCAAGGATCGACGACTGGCGACCACGTCCTTAAATACTTCAGTCGGACTACTCATAGATAAACCTTTTCATTTCACGTTGGGTAGCCAGTATGCTAACCCGCCGTGTTTGTTTCCAGCAATGGCATCACTGACCGGTAAATTTCGCCGGGCGCTTTTCTTTAAAGGCACGCATTCCTTCTTTGGCGTCCGCAGATGCAAAAACCGGTCCGGCGAGGTCATCCGAGGCCTGCATCGCTTCGTCCTCAGCCATGCATTCCTGGTGTTCACGCAATGAGCGAGTAACCGCTTTGACGGCCAAGGGCCCATTTGCGCAGATTTTCGCCGCGTATTCATGTGCGACCTCGAGGGTTTTTCCAGGGGGCACAATGCGGTTAATCAGCCCAAACTCCAACGCCTGTTGTGCGGTAAAGTGGTCGCCACACAAAAGCATTTCGGCCGCTAGACAATAGGGGATTTGTCGCCGGAGCCGAATCGTCGAACCCGACATGGGGTACAGACCTCTGGCGACCTCGGTAATACCGAAAGTAGCATTTTCAGCAGCCACTCGGATGTCGGTGCCCTGGAGGATTTCTGTTCCTCCGGCCAAAGCGTAGCCTTCTGCGGCGAGGATCAGCGGCTTGTTGGGCCGATTATCTCTCAACAAAGCCTGCCAATGGATGTTAGGCACGCTAGCCATCAGCTCCATAAATTCTTCGGTGGAGCGATGCTCGCCATCCGCTCCTGCTTTCAAATCCATTCCAGCGCAAAATGTGTCTCCATTGGCAGTCAGAATCGCGCAATACAAATCATCACTTTCATCCAACAAGCGCCAGGCTTTGTACATGCCCAGCAGCATTTCCGGGCTGAACGCATTCTTCGCTTCCGGCCGATTCAGGGTGACGATCAACACGTTGCCCTCGCGTTCCACCGTGCAGTTTTTGGTACTGATATCCAGTTCAGCCATGATTAATTTCCGTGTTGTTTTTACGTTACCAGTTCTTAGTGTATTCGTTCTTGAGCGGTTACTTCTCGAGGTATTAGTGCCAGGTTTTCTATCAAGCAATCAAATGATCACCCGCCAAGGCAATCTCAAGTGCTTTGGGATAGGCAGGTTTGCCGCTTGGCGCTCTGGGGACTTCATCAACCAGATGTAATTCCCTGGGCAACTTGTAACCTGCGATGTGCTTCCGGGCATCTTCTTGAATAGACTGCAGCGAAACATCAACCCCTTCACGAACAGCCACTACCGCAGTCACTTTGCTACCAAAACGTTCATCGGGTGTTGCGACCACCAGGCAGTCAAAAATCTGCGGATTGGCCTTCAACGCCTGCTCCACTTCTTCGGGAAATACTTTCTCCCCTCCCGAGTTAATGCAATTCGATCCGCGACCGTAAACTGTGATGGTATTGTCTTCCTCGAGCCGAGCTTCATCACCTAACAACAACCAGGTCTCACCATTCACCTGCACAAACGTTTTTGCGGTTTTCACAGGGTCGTTGTAATAACCCACCGGGATATAGCCACTGCGAGCGAAAATGCCGGTTTCGCCAGGCGCAACGTGGCGGTGTGATTCGCCCTCGATATCGGAAACCACCGACATGAATTCGCTCTTGGTCACATTGCCCAAACCCTGGCCTTTTTTGCCGCCGCCATCCATTCCCATGTTGCCACTCTCGGAGGAACCGAAAGAGTTAGTGATGAAGACATTGGGGAAATACTGGCGAAACGCCTCTTGTTTACTCTCGGAGAAAACCGCTCCGCCGGAGCCCACACTGAATACGGAGCTGAGATCCCAGCGACCCTCATTGGCGGCGAGAGAATCTAATAGAGGTACCGCCATGGCATCGCCGACAATAGAAATCGAATTCACTTTTTCTGCTTCAACAATCCCCCAAACGTCCTCCCCAACCAGGGAGCGTGCCGGATTGAGTATGACTGCGTTGCCCGCTAACAACTGGATGCAGGCATACCACCAACAGGCACCGTGCATTAAGGGTGCCAACGCCATACCGATGATGGGAAAGTCCGCCACTCTGGAGGCAATTTCTTCAGGAGCTGAGATGGCGCCATCGGGATGGAACCAACCACCGCCGCCCATGGCAGCAAAGAAAACGTTTTTGTGGGGCCACATCACGCCTTTTGGCATCCCGGTGGTGCCACCGGTATAGAGAATAAATAAATCGTCGTCAGAACGTTCCGCAAAATCACGATCAGCACTTTCGTTACTGATAGCTGATTCGTATTCAAAAGAATCAATCGAAGTGGGATCACACTGACTTTCATCCCGCACGTAAATGAAGGTCGTTAGATCAGGCGCGGCAGCTTTAACAGTCGCGATGTGCGGAACAAATTCCTGATTGTGGATACAGGCGACCATATTCGCATTGTCGAATATGTACAGTAGCTCTTCGTCGACGTAGCGATAGTTGACGTTGATGGGAACGGCCCTGATTTTAAAACAGGCAAGCATACCCTCCAGGTATTCATTGCAGTTGTATAAGTACAAGCCAACGTGATCGCCCGACTTAACACCGCGACTGGATAAAAAATGGGCGAGTTGATTAGCGCGTTCATCCAACTGTGCAAAGGTGGCTCGCTGGTCACCGCAGACCAGAGCGTCCCGAGTCGGGACTTTATCCGCGACAATTTCATACATATCTGCAATATTAAAATGCTTCTGCATAATTCTATTCCCCAATTACATCAATCGTGTGCCGCAACACCTGCTAAATACTCGAACTAACTCAAGGCTTATCCGCACCCACAACCCACATCGAAAAGAACTGAGCTCCGCCACCATAGGCGTGTCCGAGCGCCAGCTTGGCACCGTCCACCTGATGATCACCCGCGTCGCCTCGCACCTGTCTCGCCGCCTCGGCAAAACGAATCATACCCGAAGCACCAATGGGATTTGAGGACAGCACACCGCCTGAACAATTCCATGGGATATCGCCACCATCAAGTGCAGTGGCGCCCTCCATCGTCAATTTCCAGCCTTCTCCTTCAGCTGCAAAACCAAGGTTCTCCAACCACATCGGTTCGTACCAACTGAAGGGCACATACACTTCTGCACAGTCGAGTTCCTTGCGCGGATTACTGATTCCGGCCTGCTTGTACACATCCGCAGCACAATCGCGTCCGGCCTGCGGACTCACCTCCTCTCGCCCCGCATACATAGTCGGCTCCGAACGCATGGCAACACCTTTGATCCAGGCTGGCGTCTTAGGCGACTGTTCTACCAAGTCCTCAGAGGCGATCACCATAGCGCAAGCGCCATCAGAAGATGGGCATGCTTCAAGGAATCGAATGGGATCCCACAGCATCATCGACTCTTCAACTTCCTGCTTGGTGATGTTGGGCAGTTGTAAATGGGCTAGAGGATTGCGTGCTCCTTGCAGTCGGTCTTTCACGGCCACTGCTATCCCCGCGTCATAAGGCGCACCTGACCTGCGCATATACTCGCGAATAATTGGCGCGAAGTATCCGCCTGCACCTGCGTTCAGATGCGCGGAAAAAGGTTGCGGAGTAGACAACGCCCACATCGCATTAGACTCAGACTGCTTTTCAAAGGTAACGGTAAGTACACGCTTAAATGTTCCGCTTTGTACATGGGACGCGGCAACCAGCGCTGTAGACCCTCCGACCGAGCCGGCGGTGTGTACGCGAATCATCGGTTTGCCATTACATCCGAGTGCGTCGGTGAGATAAATTTCCGGCATGATCACGCCTTCAAACATATCCGGCGCCTTGCCGATAATCACCGCTTCGATGTCATCCCAGACCAGCCCCGCATCCTGTAAAGCGTTTAACGCCGCTTCGCGAACCAGCCCCGCGATGGACACATCGCCGCGCTTGGTTTGATATTTAGTTTGGCCGATGCCGACCACTGCTGCCAAAGTCGCCATTACACGGCCTCCAGAACGGTTACTAGATTGTGCTGCAAACAGGGCCCGCTGGTTGCATGTGCAACACCCCGTTGCGCCTCACCGGAAACAATGCGATTGAACACCTCACCGATGCGAGACAAGCCTGATGCCATCATCAGATTACCGGCCAGGACCCCGCCACTGGGATTGATCTGAGTCGACTCATCCAGGCCCAAGGCGCGAGACAACAGAATCTCCTGATGGCTAAAAGGTGCATACAGTTCCGCCACATCGACATTACCGTTGGCAACACCGGCCATTTCACCGGCTTTTCGTGTCGACGCTGAATCGGTCAGATCTCGCATCCCCAAGTTATGGGATTCAATACGATGATCGATCCCGCTGATCTTCACATAGGGCTTGCCCCACTGTTTGGCCTGATCCACAGTGGCAATAATCATCGCGCTGGCACCGTCTGAGCTGGGACAGCAATCGTGTAGCTTCAAAGGAGAGACAAAGTTCTCTATTTGCAGCAACTCATCGGTGGTGACCTGCCCAGATAGCTGCGCGTGGGGATTGTTGACCGCGTTGTTGCGCGAGCGAGCCACAACATCTGCCATATCCCGCTCGGTAATCACGCCCTGGTCCAACATCATTCTGGCCTGCATTGCCGCCAGGGAGACAGTGTCTACCCACAGGGGCGCCAAATAGTAGGGATCCAATTGTTGGGACAGCACGATGGGAAGCTCGCCGGGTGAGGACAAACCAAATCCATAGATCAACGCTGAGTCGGCGTGGCCCATGCGAATTTTCAGCATAGATTCGTAGAGCGCCCACGCCGCATCCATCTCAACATGCGATTCTTTGATCGGAGGAACTGCCCCTAAAGCATCAACTCCGGCTACAAACGCAAATGCAGCGCCCTGCAGATAGTCGCAGCTGCCAGAACAAACAAAATCTACATCCTGCGCGTTACCCAGGCCTACTTGATCGAATACCGCTCGAAGCTGCGGCATAATCAGCTCCACCTCATTGGCCGCACCGGCTTTGCGCACGCAGTCCGATTGGCTGTACGCCACTATCGCTATGTCTCTCATGGCCCTACTCCCCCAACCCTTCAACCGGCAACTTACCGATCATTTCAAACGGTACATCCGGTTCATCCAGTGGTTTAAAGTAGCGAATATTGTCCATAGCGTAGGTCCACTCTTCTTCGGGCTTCCACACCGCTTGAACCCTCTGGCCCATATGAACCTCCTCGTTCACACATTCGCTCATCAGATGAATGAAGGAGATATTGGCACCATCGGCCACCAGGTTGGCGATGATATACGGCGGTTTGATGGGATTGCCCGGGATGGGTATTGCCACAATGGTGAATGACTCTACGGTGGCCTTGTCCGAAAGCTGCACTTCTTCGGTCGTTGCCACGCCGCAAATAGCACAGGAGCCACGTGGAGGACAGTAGACATTGCTACAGCTGGGACAGCGCTGCCCCGTTAATTGTCCCTTTTTAATTCCCGACAGAAATCGCGTCGTCGCAGCTCCCGCAGTGAAGTTATATTTGTGGACGATGGGCACATCAATGCCGGTAACCATTTCTTGTTCATCAGTCATTCGAATCTCCTAGATCAGCTCGAAACAGCGAATATCGGTGATCATACCCACCGTCTCATCTGCCCAGACCGCTTTAACTCGTGCTCCCGTTGTGACATCACCCTCATTGTCTGCGGCGACACAGTGGATCATAGGTACGTCTGCTCCATCCAACTTGATCATGGCCCAGGCAAAGGGTTGATCCATAGGATGTGCTTCACGGGGTTGCTTGACCCAGCACCAGCTAACTATCTCGCCCACTTGTTGAACGTCGATAAACTCACTCAGCTCTTCGGCGGTATCCGGGTCATACTCCATGGGCGGCACAATCACCCGGCCATCGCTGGCCTTAATGCCAACAATTTTTCGATTTCTCAGTTCTGTGAGAAATCTTCCAATCACAGGCCCGGTGGAACGGGTGTAGGTGTAACCAAGCTCAAAGGCTTGGCTCAGGACTTCTGGCTGCGACACGGTCACGGCCCTCCTCAGTCAATGGGGGAATCAGAGCACAGAGTATCGACCACCGGCGCCCAGTGCTCAATGACACAAAGGATCAAATGCCTATGACATTTCTGATCAACCATCCATGGTCAATTGGCCGAGCATTTGCTACCTTCTTGCGACACAAAATCCTGCATCACTGCTCCACAATCGAGCGGTATATTTCGCACCATCCATAGGGGAGCAAAAAATGGTCGCATTGACTGATATGACTGACTACGACGTTGAAGATGGCATTGCTGTAATCACTATCAATAACCCTCCGGTCAACGCCCTAAGTCAGGGAGTTCGAGCGGGCCTGAAGGAAGGCGTCGCCAAAGCACTGGATGATAGCAGCGTTACTGCCATAGTCATTCACTGCGCAGGACGCACCTTTATTGCCGGTGCAGATATCACCGAATTCGCCAGCGGTCCACTGGAACCCGGCCTGCATGAGGTCCTGGAGGCCATGGATAATTCCCCCAAGCCCGTCGTAGCTGCCATACACGGCACTGCTCTGGGCGGTGGACTTGAAACCGCACTGTGTTGCCACTTCAGAGTCAGTAACGATAGCGCCCAAATGGGCTTGCCCGAAGTAAAACTCGGTCTACTTCCAGGGGCTGGTGGCACGCAGCGACTGCCGCGGGTCGTCGGCGTCGAAAAAGCGCTGCAGATGATGACATCAGGCACCCCCATTGGCGCAGCAGAAGCTATGAAGTTTGGGCTGGTCGACAAGATTGTCGAGGGGGATCTGCGCGAGGGCGCTATCAGCTTTGCACGGGAAGTGCTGGCAAGCGATACACCACTAACCAGAATTCGCGACCGCGACGATAAATTGGCAGATGCGAAAGCGGACCCCGCCGTATTTGATTCAGCCCGCGCGGCTATCGCTCGCAAGTCACGCGGTTTCCTCGCACCGGAGTACAATATCCGCTGTATCGAGGCCGCTGTTAATCAGCCCTTCGACGAGGGAATGGCTACCGAAGCTAAACTCTTTATGGAGTTGATGAGCGGTTCACAAGCTGCAGCGCAACAATACTTTTTCTTTGCCGAGCGGCAGGCCGCCAGAGTCCCGGATGTCCCCAAGGAAACCGCGGAAATCCCGATCAAAAAAGTGGGAGTCATTGGCGCCGGCACGATGGGCGGTGGTATTGCCATGAATATGGCCAACGTAGGCATACCGGTGACCATCACAGAAACCAGCCAGGAAGCGCTTGATAGAGGCTTGGGGGTGATCCGCAAGAACTACGAGCGGAGTGCGAAGAAAGGTCGTATGAGCGCCGATGAACTCGAAAAGCGCTGCGGCCTCATTACCGGCACCCTCGAGATAGAAGACCTGGCGGATTGCGATCTCGTGATAGAAGCCGTTTTTGAAAATATGGCGGTGAAAAAGGAAATCTTCAGCAAGCTCGATTCTATCGTTAAACAAGGCGCTATTCTCGCCTCTAACACCTCTGCTCTGGACCTCAACGAAATTGCCAGCGCTACCACAAGACCAGAATTCGTGATCGGCTTGCACTTCTTTTCGCCGGCCAATGTTATGAAGCTGGTGGAGATTGTTCGCGGTGACAAAACCAGTAAAGAAGTGATAAAAACTTCTATGTCGTTCGCCAAGAAAATCAAGAAAGTGGCCGTGCTGGTGGGCGTATGCCCCGGCTTTGTCGGCAACCGTATTCTCTTCCGCCGCCAGGAGCAAGCTCAGCAGCTGATTCTTGAAGGCGCCCTGCCCCAACAGATTGATAAAGTACTGGTAGAGTTTGGTTTGCCCATGGGGCCTTTTCAGATGAGCGATCTCGCCGGGCTCGATTTGGGTTGGAGCAAAGAAACATCGACCGGCTCCACTATCGCCGAGCGATTGTGCGAAGCAGATCGTCGCGGTCAAAAAACCGGCGCGGGATATTACGATTATGATGAGAATCGCCAAGCCACTCCCTCTCCTTTTGTTGAAGGTATCATCAAGGAATTTGTAGAAAAGGCCGGAAAACAACAGCGTGCAATCTCAGACCAGGAAATTCTCGAACGCTGCCTGTACCCAATGATTAATGAGGGCGCAAAAATATTGGAAGAAGGTATTGCCATTCGCGCCAGCGATATCGATGTCACCTGGGTCTACGGCTACGGTTGGCCTGTTTACCGCGGCGGCCCAATGCACTACGCGAACAGCATTGGGCTCAGTACTATCGCGACAAAAATGCGCGAGTATCACGCAGAAACGGGGGATTCCAATTGGGCTCCCTGCAAACTGCTCGGCGAGTTAGCTGATCAAGGTAAAGGGTTTTCCTAGAGATCTACCGCAACTGCAACGGCGCTTTCTTAGGAGGCGCCTCCTTTAAAGCTCGGATGTATTTTTAGTATGCGACCCTTTCAGTCCATTATTTCCATCTTCCTGGTCCTGTTCAGTCAAACCGCGTGGTCAACTACCGCTGCGGTTTCGATGCCAGAACCTCACGCGGCAGAGGCTGCAAAAAAGATCCTTCTGGACGGAGGCAACGCTGTTGATGCCGCAATCGCCAGCGCTTTCGTTCTGTCAGTAAGCTACCCGGAAGCCGGCAATATTGGCGGTGGCGGATTTATGCTCAGCTTTATGGATGGCGAGCCTGCGTTTCTGGATTTTCGCGAGCGTGCCCCACAGGCTTCACATCGCGATATGTATCTGGAAGACACCGGAGCTGTGATACCCGATGCCTCACTACTCGGAGGCAAGGCTTCAGGTGTTCCTGGAACCGTGAAGGGGATGTTCGAAGCGCATAAACGTTACGGCACTGTTTCCTGGGAGAAACTACTGCAGCCGGCCATCGCATTGGCAAGCAATGGCTTCAACGTGCCTACAGTGTTAGCGGAATACGCTCAGGCTAAGATAGAAGAAATCGACGGCAAGACCAACTTCGAAAAACATTTTGGGCACATGCAGGCTGGGAAGACATTTACGCAGCCACAATTGGCCAAAACTCTAGCCCTCATTGCGCAAGATCCAGAACAATTTTATACCGGGACCATCGCCACCCAGATAGTGGCACAAATGAAAACCTCTGCCGGGTTGATTACACTAAGAGATCTCGCAGATTACCAAGCCAAGTGGCGCACACCGTTGCAGTCCAGCTGGCGCGGTACCACGATACTTACCGCACCGCCACCCAGCTCCGGTGGTTTCGCCCTCATACAATTGCTTTCAATGCGAGACTACGCCAGCGAGCACTTTGACAATGTTGCACATAATTCGCCTGCTTATATTCATCTGTTGGCTGAAATCGAAAAAAGAGTTTTCGCCGATCGGGCCGCGTACCTGGGCGATCCGGACTTCGTAGACGTACCCATGCGTCAGCTGCTCGCACCCGATTATCTTGCCCGTCGGGCCCGCTCTATAGAGCCTGGAAGCATTTCCAAAACGACTGCTGTTTCCGCAGGACTGGAATCCGTCGACACCACTCATTTTTCAATTTTGGATCATGATGGTAATGCGGTATCGCTAACCTATACGCTCAACTGGGAATTCGGCTCCGGCGTAGTGGTCGACGGTGCCGGCTTTGTAATGAACAACGAGATGGACGATTTCAGCGTGAAGCCCGGCGTTAAAAATAAATTCGGTGTCATTGGCAACACGCACAACGCCATCGCTCCTGGCAAGCGAATGCTGTCGTCGATGACACCGACAATTCTTCTAAAAGAAAATAGACCGACTCTGATCCTGGGCACCCCGGGAGGAAGCACCATTTTTACTTCTGTATTTCAGGTTATTCTCAATCTCTATGACTACCAGATGCCGCTACAACAGGCCGTAAACGTCACGCGGTTTCATCATCAACTTCCCGATGCAACATTGCTGCGACACGATCAACGGCCTATTGATACACAGACCAAACAAGCGCTAGAAAAAATGGGTTATAGCGTGCAACCCAACAGCTGGGGTGACCTGGGCGATATCGCTGCGATCCAAGTGAGCGACAAGCGTGTGCGGGCTGCCAGTGATAATCGAGGTCGTGGCGTTGCGTTGCTAATACCCCGGCCAGAGCGACCGGTTGATTAAGTCTTGAATCGCCATGTGTATTATTTTTTATACCACCGAAGGATGTAATCCAGCGACTGTGACGGCGAGTTCAAATATGGTGAATACTATTGGTACTATCGCTTCGCAAACTATCGCACTAGCCTTGAGCCATAAAAAATTGCATCGGGTCAGCCATCCATAGTGGCACGCGATCGACACACACTAGACACACACTAGGAGTTGCACATGTCAGTTGCCAGTATCGGCTATGTCAGAATTGAAAGCCTGGATCCAGATGCCTGGATGAATTTCGGTATGGGCGTACTCGGACTTATGGAGGCTCCTCGAGAAGATCCACACAATGCCCGATTTTTGCGCATGGACGCCCATCCGTTTCGCTTCATGATCGAAGCCGGTAGCCAGGATCGTCTGGCCGCCTGCGGCTTGGAGTTTCGCACCGAGGCGCTGTGGCAAGACTGCTGTGATCGTTTAAGCGCCGCAGGCCACTCAGTAGAATCTGGCACTGCAGCCGAAGCCGAGCGGCGCTGCGTCAGTGGTTTCGCCACTACCCGCGATCCTTCAGGCAACGTTCTGGAGCTGTATTATGGCCGCAAGCTAGA
>JBGCGJ010000075.1:0-24669 GCA_045110675.1 Halioglobus sp.
TACTGATCGTAGACGACGAGCCCGATATCCGAGAGCTATTGGATATCACTCTCAGTAGAATGGGTCTAGATACCCATTGCGCCGCGAACCTCCAAGAGGCGAAGGCGATGGTCAGCGAACTACAGCCCGACCTCTGCCTCACCGACATGCGTCTTCCAGATGGAAACGGAATCACCTTAGTAGAATTCATCCAAGTGGAATTCCCCAATATCCCCGTCGCCATGATCACTGCACACGGAAGCGTGGAAACGGCGATTACTGCGCTAAAATCTGGTGCATTCGATTTTATTAGCAAACCGATAGAACTGGAAAATCTACGCAACCTGGTCAACACGGCTTTGCAGCTTGATGGAGACACCAGCAAGCTCGCCGATGCCGTTGATCACGATCTGATTGGTTCTGCGCCGGCAATAGTTACCCTCAGAAAGCAAATTTCAAAACTCGCTCGGGGACAGGCGCCCGTTCATATAAAAGGAGAATCTGGCAGCGGTAAAGAGGTGGTCGCCAGACTGATTCACAATAATGGCCCTCGGGCTACAGGCTCTTTTGTCGCTGTCAACTGCGGTGCTATTCCTCCGGAGTTAATGGAGAGCGAACTTTTCGGACATGTGAAAGGCAGCTTTACCGGTGCCGCGCAGGACAAGATCGGCCTTTTTCAGGCAGCCTCCGGCGGCACTCTGTTTCTAGACGAAGTTGCGGACTTACCTCTACTGATGCAGGTGAAGCTGTTGAGAGCGATACAGGAGAAAAGCGTTCGCCCGGTGGGAGCCAACGAAGAGCAACCCACCGATATCAGGCTGCTGAGCGCCACCCACAAGGATCTTGCAGCAGAGGTAGAGGCAGGAAGATTTAGAAACGACCTGTATTACCGCATCAATGTAATCGACGTTCATGTGCCTAGTGTGCGGGAAAGATCGGAAGACATTCCCGAGCTAGCTAACGCGCTTCTGCGGCGAATTGCCTCCGAAGAAGGCAATGAAAATGCGCAGCTCAATGAGTCCGCACTTGACGCGTTGGCAGAATACAATTTCCCTGGAAATGTTCGAGAATTGGAAAACATGCTGGAACGAGCTCTGGCACTGTCCGATGGCGAAACCATTTCCGCTGAAGACTTACAGTTTTCCGCTGGCGCCGCTCCCTCACAAGTAAAAGAGGAGCGAAAGCAAACAGAGGGAAATAGCAAAGGCTGGTCCGTTCATGAGGCTTACGGTGACATGGAGGGGTATCTCGAGGACATAGAACGCAATATCCTGAGCACCGCTCTGGAGGAATCCCGTTGGAACAAAACAGCCACGGCAAAACTACTGGGAATTAGCTTTAGAAGTCTCCGTTATCGCTTAAAAAAATTAGGGCTCGAAGAGTGAGCTTAAAAGCTACCAACATAATTCTCGCGCGCCGGTGCTGGTAGATTTCCCTCCCCGGGATGAGAGCTGAAGACTGCCGCAAAGACGATCTTTTGTCTGCCCGAGTTGTGGGACAGCTGTTAGTTCAAACACCGCAGGTGCAGTGAAGCTCAGCGTGATACTGTAAATCCTATCCGCCGCAACAACGGCGACACTTTCAGACTTTGAATTGATCGCATAGGGACTACCGGAATATCCGAGCAAATCAAGTGTTGGAGCATAGCGTTTGTTGTTCGCGAAAAACTGCTCCTGTCGAGCAAGTACAGACATCAATTCTCCAGTGGCAAGAACGCGCCTCGCTTTTAATTGGTGATTTTTATATGCAGGCAGAGCCAAGACGAATAGAAGCCCCAGTATTGCGATAACGATAACAAGTTCAATCAGCGTAAATCCGACCGGCCTGATTGTTTTGAGCGAGTCAAAACCCGGCACTAGAGTGCATCACTGCCTGGTTGCCGCCAGTAAACGCGTCTCAACAGATCGGCGGAAGCATCACAGAGTTTACCAGTACACGGTAAATCGTTAGGATCGTGTGGATTACTCGCATCAATTCCAGACCCCGGCATGATCAAAGTTCCTCCTGTCGTAATCAGTTGAGGAGGTATTCCCGGGCCAATGGTAAACGACCGGGTGTTATAGGCAGCTGTACCATCGGCGAGATTCATCACCCAGACAGAACCGTGGCCTGGATCAGGCTCGCAGCTCCTGGCACGTGGCGCAGGTTGATAGCTACTAAAAAATACCTTGCCACCGTCAACGAGAGGGGTGGCAAGGCCCTTTTCACCTACGCCGGACATTTTAATTTTCCAACCCAGCGGCAAGGTTGCAGCACAACTGGATTCGGTACCCTTGACGCATAGGGACTGATCGGTGAGGCGCAGCGCAGATACCGCACTGGAAAACGGTATGGTTGGCCTGGACTTCACCGCGGCATCGCCGCTGCTGACATGGCGATCTTTAATGTAAAAATGGTAGTTCTCCACCCGAGTGTTTTTCGGATGTGCTCTATCGCCACTGGAAATAACGATGCCGTCGAAGCTACCCTGAGAGTCGAAAGAATTAAACAAATCGGGGGCGTGAAAAAACCTTCGATCTGATGATGCTGTTGAACCATCGTTGCCAAGCTCCGCCACTTTGCTGACAAACCACTGACTGGCTCGACGGTCAGTGCTCAAGGCGGGGAGATCCACCCGCCACATGGCACCACCGGTGTCTCCCACATAGAGCCTATGAATTATCCCGCTGCGATTGCGCAGCGCAGAAACAGTTGAGGGAATGCTATCCTCCAGATCAGGGTGCTGGAAGACTCTTGCGGTTGCAGCGCTTGTTCCTTGTACCGCCTTCCAAATCAGCGAGCCAGTACGTGCATCGACTATATAAATCGCGTTGCCGACGCCTGTGTCCGGCTGAGAACCTAAATCTTTACCAATACGGTTGGTACCCTTACTGTCCCAACCACCGTGATAACCACCTGCAAAAATAACAACGTCGAGAGGGCTGCCATTGAATTGAATTTTTCCAACAACAGGCCTGGAGAAAGTCATCCCCAATTCATCGAAATCTCCCGCTACAGTACGTGCTATTTTCCACTGCATTTTGGGGGCGCTGTCTGGGTCACTCACGTCAAGGGCATAATAGCTGTTCCCACCGCGCCTCAAACCAAAATAGACGTAAACTTCATCTCCACCCAGGGGTGCTCTCCCAGAAGCCACGAGATCTCCGTCATCATTGTTATCGACGATTAGAGCGGAGGCAGCGCCATCGATGCCATAGTTCATCTTTAAACTCGACTGCGCGTCATTTTTTCTTACTATGAGGTTTCCCAGCAACTCACGCAGATAAATACCAAACACCTCCCTCCCCGATTCAACACCAGACGGCAAGGTGTTTTCGATGGCCCGAAAAAATCCTTCGCCACTACCCATAAACAGACGTATGTTAGGGTTCGCTGTGCTGTAGCCTCCGACTGCGCCATAGTTGACTACCAGAGGGCGCGAGTGAGGTGACTCCGAAGTTATCCAGGTTCTGGCGGTGCTGCGGGAATTAGTCACGTCCTGCCCACGCCCCCAACGTAACAGATCCAATGCGGTTGAATCGCTCATCGCTGCATCGCCTAGATCTGCCTTAATACCAGGCAAACTCAGGGTGGCTGAGTTGACATCGAAATGTTCAAGGGCTTTACCCACACCATTTTTAAAAGTCGCAGGCTCGAGAAAAACTTGTCGATGAACTACACCTGCCGGTGAAGCGTTCGTATCGCCTATTGCAGATAATGGGTTCGATAGAAAACCATTGATCTTCTGGCCCGAACCTCCTCGGGCAACCACGGCGCCATCGATTCGCGGCGGAGCATATGCTGGGACAATGGGAGGAAGGGAGGCGGGATCGGTCCAAAATGTCAAAGCGTGAAAGTTGATTTCGCCTTTTCGGGGCCCGGAGATTTCGAAGCCTGGCTTAGGTGTGGGTCGACTCGCGTCGATGACTTTCTCAAAAACACCGTCAGAATCACCATCGAATAGCTTCAACTTTTTGACGTTGCCCTGCCAATTCGGAGTGACTCTAGCTTCAAAAGTCGAGATAAACAAATCATCCGAGAATTGCGCACGATCAATAGCCGCAATGGGAATAAAACCTGTTGTGACAGCCGCTCCCGAACTGACCATTTGCTTCATGGCATTTCGTAGGCTCCGCTCCAGTTTCGCAGGGTTATCGATGATCCACGGCGAGCCACTATTGCCCGCCGCTGCGAGTCTTTTAGCAGACGCCAAGGAAGAGGAGTCGGAAATTACCCAGGTTTTTACCAAAGAATTGAAACCAGCCAAAAGCGAATCACTCACAAGATCTCTATCCTTCGCATGTAAGCGCTCTAAAAAATCACTGAGGTGAAGCGGTCCTCTCGAACCGATATTGAGACCATCATAAGACTTCTTCGCTATCGTGGAATCTAAGTCATCGTCATTGAGCGCCGGCCCCATGTTGGCCAGAATCGAGAACATTTTCGAGCAGGCCGCAGGATTACTGAATGGGGAAGCGTAGCGAGTACTTTGGGAGCTCAAAATCGACGGATCAAAGCCAGGCACGACTCTACCCGTCGAGGTGTTGAAATTTGTGTGCGTATCGAGACCATGAATCACTCGGCCGCCGTTGAGATAACGATACCACTCCAAATACGATTCCTTGGGTTGAAAGTCATGATTCTTTGCCCCGGTCACCGGCGCCGGAATGGATCTAAGAACAGCCACCAGCTTCTGCGCACCAGTAATCGCGCCACTGGTCGTCGCTGGCACCGTCGTATCACTGGGATCGGTAGGATCATAGTGAGCGCCAAGGTGCTTGTATCCCTGTAGTAGCGTGCCACCGGTCTTCGCGTTCGATACCATTATCGCGATATAAATATCAGAAAATTCGGGACTTACCAGAGCGGCGCTGTAAACCGCAACCAAGGCATCCCATTTACTGACACTATCGCCTCGAACGAGTGAGCCGGGAGCCCCTAGCAACTTGTATGAACCAGGTGAAAAACAGACGCCTGTCGGACAACTCCCATCGGATTGTTCTATGTGGCAGCTGACGCCAAACGAACAGAGATGACTCGCTGCCCCATCGCTATAGTCCAACATTAAATGCAGATATGAGGGGCTTACGACTGGAGGCTTATGTATATAAACGTCCAGATCATCTGCATAGACCACCGATATGGCGGAAACAATAAAAGCAGCACATGTTGTCCAAACCTTTGTCATAGCAGATCCACTCCACATCTACGGGTTTTTCCCAGCGGTTAACACCGCAACTCCCAACGCCACATGAGAAGCACCCTGGCCCACGGAGGACGCATCGACTGCCACTCGAGTTTCGAATACTGCGGCCTCATAAGCTACGCTGCTGGACACCAGACCTTGCCCCAGTCTCCCGGGAAAGCCTTTTTGAAAAAGCGGACCGAGGCGTTCTATCTCGTAGTCAATATTCACACCCACGGGTACCGACACAATATTGGGATCATTCACCGCAATGCTCGCAGTACAACCGGGAGTAGTCTTCGCATTATTGCAACTCACCTGGCCCACACCGCCGTCGACCAGAAAATTGTCGCTCCTATCTGCAATGGCCGAAGCGATACCTTGTGCTCGGTGAAACGCTTCGAGTTGAAACTGAAGATTTCTCGCCATTCGAAGCTCGAATACACTTGTCTGCATGAGCGTGGCTGAGAGCATTCCCAACAAGGCGAGAAACACCAACGCTAAAACAAGAATTGTTCCAGCTTGGCTTGAATACCGTTTTTCAGACAGCAACACTCTCACCTCAAGGCTGTTAATCTAAACACCCACGTTGACAACATTTCTAAGCTGAACCGTAGTGGTCATAACGCGACGCAAAAAGGCATCGTTCTTCGCAGGGACCTGTTTTGCTCCAAGTCGAAAGGATTTTTGGTTGGTATAGCCAACGATTGGATTTACCCCACGCAGGAGCAGGGAAATTCGCGCACTGACTGCGTCGGCAATTTGTGGTGCATTGGGATCGCGTAGAAATTGATTGGCTACACCATCACCGTCAATATCGACGCCAAAATCTAGCTGCATATCCTCTATACCCTCGATTAGACATTCGCTGCTCATGCCTTTACCGGCAAGCATGGCGACGCATAGTGTAGGAACATTGTCTGATGGGGTTGTGGCGTACTTACGCAGATAAAAAACTTTTGAATAGAACTCCCAGTAATCCGTTTTCGAGCCCGTACCAACATCCACAGCAGGAAAACCCGAAGTGTTGTTGTAAAGCCACTCATTTGTCGCGCCGTAGTCGCGAAACCTCAAATACCACTGAGTTTTTCTGGGACTACTTTGATATACGCCATCTCTCAGGGTCGCTACATTAGCCGTACGCTTTACAGAAAATATATCTGTCCCAGGTTGAACTTTGGAAGGATTTACGCAAGTGAATGACGTGCCTGAGCCTGTTAACAACGAGCCACTAAAGTCACTAATGTGCTCTATCGGGGTTTCCAACTTAAGTGCCCAAGGTCCGATCGCCGAGCAGTCTCTCGCCAAATTGACGGGTGCAATCTTTCCGGCAGATAAATGCCCACCGAACAGACCCGCTTGCATGAGCTCTCGGCTGAGCAAGTTCAATGCAAAGCGCCCGTTTTCCTGAATTCTGGACAGATCCTCTTCGACCACAAACGCTCGCATATGCTCGAGATACACCTTTACAATTCCCATTGCGAGCAAAGTGCCCAGCAGCATTGATATCAATAACTCGACGAGGGTTACGCCCAACATTTGTGATGATGCAGCGTGAGTATCATTCATTGGAGCGTAAAGCATTTCTACAAGGCGCCTATGAACGATTTCATTAAAAGTAATCTTCGTCTTTGATGGGAAGGACCATACAAGGCACTGGGTTCACCGCACTTGGAACCAACGGGGTTGGTAGAGGCACTCATTCCTCTCCATGCAATGGCAATAGTGACCAAGCCCCCATCCACTTCAATACAAGCTCGTGAATCAACCAGACCGCCCGCATTGGATATGCCACCTGCGATACTCACCTCCTCTGAGACACCATTGAGAAGCTCACTCCATTCACGCAAATCAAAGGACGCCAGATCGGCGGTTGAACACATAGCACTGTTACAGTCCACCGTCGATGCAAGCGTGGAACCGCCTATTTCATTTTGAGCATATGAAATCAATTGCCCGGGATTTCCTCGCATTCTTTCAAAAATATCATTCGCTAGACTGCTGGCGATCGATCGCTGAATCGCCTCGTAATTTGCGCGCTTTGCCGCGATCTGCGTAGCAGCTAGACCCAAAACCCCTACAGAAAAAACGAGTAAAGAGACCAAGAATTCAACAAAGCCAAACCCCCCAAGCGCATACACAGTACCGGCTCGATTCCCCGATGGAGACAATTGGCTTTGCCCCACAGATAGCTGCGATTCGCGATCTACCTGCACGCGTTTCATGGGCAGTGTCCCCAACCCACTGCCTGCCGTGGCCTACCCAAACGATTCATCACGATGCTGCGAGAGGGTACCGCCGTTCCCGGCGGAGGGCAGATCATCAATGTCCGAGGCTTTCTAGACGAACCATCAGACAGATAGGTAATCAGATCTTTCGCCGCTTTAGTAGCTGATCGATTAGTCAGCGAGTAGCCATCGGGTAAACCTTCAAAAACAGCTACAACCTCATCTGTAGCAGGATCAATAACAGTATCTCGATTGGGGTTGGAGAAGATAATCCACCCATTTTGATAGCTGCCGGAACAGACGGGCAGCGCTGCTTGCGGTGAAATAGAAGGGCACATACTAACCGGCGTATTTCGCGCCACGGCTTCGCTGCGTACCAGGTTTATAGCAGTGAGTACGCGACCGAGCTGAACTCGCAATTCATTCTTGTATAGCATATAACGCATGGACGGAGTCGAGACGGACAGTGTTATTGCCAATACCGACATCGCTGCCAGCAGCTCGACGAGAGTAAACCCAGGGGATCGATCCGTTATCATCTGCGCACGCGCCTCCTTGATCTGACAACAATAGACAGACTGAGGAAGAACGCTAGGTACTGGCCAGAAAGGCCCTAAACTGCACTAAATTGAAGATGGAACAAGCGGGTATACAGGGAACTAAGTGACTTCGCCGACATTCAAGAACAAACTGTGACAACAATCACTAGAGATTTTTCGCGTCGATCCGTAACTCTCTGGGCATCGAAAAGGTGACGTTTTCAGGGCGACCTTCGACCTCGATTGCACCGCTAGCGCCCAGGGCACAAAGTCCGTCCAGAACTTGTTGGACAAGTATTTCCGGAGCCGAAGCACCGGCAGTGACACCAATTCGAGTTTTGCCCTCCAGCCACTGCGGTTGAATGTCTTCGGCCCCGTCGAGTAGGTAAGCTTCGGCACCCATCCGTTCGGCAAGCTCTCGCAATCGATTAGAATTCGAGCTATTTGGCGAACCGACCACAAGCATCAAATCACAGTTGGCAGCGAGCTGCTTTACCGCATCCTGTCGATTCTGCGTAGCATAGCAAATATCATTTTTGCGAGGCCCTTCTATACGAGGAAACTTATTTCGTAACGCGTCGATGACCTTCGCGGTGTCATCCATAGACAACGTAGTCTGAGTGACGTAAAAAAGTTGATCCGGGTTTTCAACAACCAGCGACGAAACTTGTTCTTCATCCTCGATGAGATAGATAGTTCCGCCCTTGCTGTGGTCGTACTGACCCATAGTGCCCTCAACTTCAGGATGGCCACGATGACCAATGAGGATACACTCTTGGCCGTGTTGGCTGTATTTGGCCACCTCCATATGAACCTTTGTGACCAGCGGACAGGTGGCATCGAAAACTTTCAAATCGCGGCGATCGGCCTCTGATCGAACCGCTTGAGAAACACCGTGCGCAGAAAAAATTACAATGCAGTTGTCGGGAACCTCATTGAGCTCCTCGACAAATATCGCCCCTCTGCTCCTCAAATTCTCGACCACAAATTTATTGTGAACCACCTCGTGCCTGACGTAAATGGGGGCACCGAAGACATCGAGTGCACGATTGACAATATCGATAGCGCGATCGACGCCTGCACAAAATCCGCGTGGATTGGCCAGTTGAATATCCATCAATGCAACTCCGCCGGCGTCACTCTGTGAACCAGAACATCAAACAAGATTTTTCTGCCTGCGAGGGGATGATTAAAATCTACCTGCACTTCCTGGTCATCAAATGAAAGCAACATCCCCGGTAATTCACCGCCGGCTGCATCTGCAAAGGAAAAAACCAAACCCGGTTCCAGCACGGTATCATCATCAAAATGGGATCTGGGCATGGTCTGCACATTGTTATCGTTCGGCTGACCAAAGGCATTTTCCGGAGGGACAGTGAACATACTCCGCTGCCCCGCCGTCATCCCCAACATCAAATGTTCAAAGCCTGGTAAAAGGCTGCCATCGCCATAGACAAAGTCAACCGGCTCACCACCGAAATTCGAATCGACCTCGGAGCCATCTTCCAGGCTTAAGGAAAAATTGAGAAAAATGCGCGTGCCTTCACTTACAGGTACATCATTGGGGTCCATAACTTTTAGAACTCCTATTTCTCACTCGCGGGATCATTTTTTTGCAAAAAACTTTCCAGCAGCATACAGACAGCGCCGATACTGATAGCGGAATCGGCGATATTAAACGCAGGAAAATACTTTCCTGCATAGTGAACAGAAATAAAATCCACCACATAACCCAGCGTTAAGCGATCCCACAAATTGCCGATCGCGCCGCCCAGTATAAGACTCAAACTTAATGCGAGCAGCCACTGCTGTCGATCAAGCTTAAATATCCAAACGACCAGCACCGCACTAATCACGGTTGCTACAGTGCTGAAAAAATACCGTTGCCAGCCTCCTGCCTCGCTGAGAAAACTGAATGCGGCACCGGTATTGTGTTGCAACGTCAGATTAAACCAGGAGAAAATCTCAACCGGCCTCCCGTACACAAGTTCCTGTGTCGCCAAGTTTTTGGTGTAAAGATCCAGCACCACAACAAAAAACGCGAGACCGTAACATAACAATAAACGCGTAGAGTTAGACAAAGCGACGAATCTCTCCAGCACCATCAATATTCTCAACACAGCGGCCGCAAATTGTTGGGTGCTGTTCGAACTGTCCCACATCCGAGCTACGATGCCAGCAACGGCCGCACTTCTGGGCGTCGGAGACCGTAACTTGTAATCTCAAGCCTTCGATTTCTGTCTCGGCACTATCGGCCGGAGCATTATCCAAGGCATCCAGTGCTGCACCTGATGTAATCAGCATAAAGCGCAGTTCATTGCCTAAAGCATCCAGTGCCTTGAATAGGTCCTCTGAACAAAACAGCGTTACAGTTGCATCCAGCGCACCGCGCAAAACGCCCGCAGATCGTTGGGATTCCATCTCGCGGTTGACAGCGGATCGAACATCCATCAATTGTCGCCAGTAGTCTCGCCCCATCGTGGCTTCTTCGCTCAGGGCATCCAGTTGCGTGTACCACTGACTCAACAATACAGAGTCAGGTCGGTCTCCCGGTAAGTTCTCCCAGATTTCCTCAGCGGTGTAGCTGATGATAGGAGCAACCCAATGGGTGAATGCGCACATAATATGATACATCGCAGACTGCGCCGAGCGTCTTGCCACGCTAGTCGCGGCCGTGGTGTAGAGCCGATCTTTAACAACGTCTAGATAAAATCCGCCCATATCGTTGGAGCAAAAATTATGCAGCTTCTGATAAATCACATGAAATTGGTAGGCATCATAAGCCTCGAGAATTTCGCCCTGCAATTGTGCTGCCCTATCTACCGCCCAGCTATCGAGCGAAAGCATATCGGCAGGGGCGAGTAAATCGGTTGTGGGATCAAAACCGTCCAAATTGGACAACATAAAGCGCGCTGTGTTTCGAATGCGCCGATAAGAGTCGGAGGTACGTTTGAATATCTCATCGCTTACCGCCACTTCACCACGATAATCCGTAGATGCGACCCAAAGACGCAATATATCAGCGCCTAAATCGTTCATAACCTTCTTCGCCGGTACAATATTGCCGATCGATTTGGACATTTTCCGTCCTTCTCCATCGACGGTAAATCCATGCGTTAGTACGGTTTTGTAGGGCGCCTCGCCAAACGCGCCCAAGCTGGTGAGAAGGGAAGATTGAAACCAGCCACGATGTTGGTCGGAACCTTCCAAATAAAGATCAGCAGGTGCATGCAATCCCTCTCGGACGCGCAGCACGCAGGCATGGGTAACGCCCGAGTCAAACCAGACATCCAAGGTATCCGTAACTTTCTCGTATTGACCAGCCTCTGCACCCAATAACTGTTCAGGTTCGAGATCAAACCAGGCGTCAATTCCACGTTGCTCAATCAATAGCGCGACTTCTTCCATTAGACGAGTAGTGTCTGGGTGAAGCTCGGCGGTCTCTTTGTGTATAAACAAAGTCACCGGCACACCCCAAGTCCTCTGCCTGGAAATACACCAGTCGGGCCGACTGGCGAGCATACTGTCGATGCGCGCCTTTCCCCATTCCGGCAACCACTGTATTTTCTCCACAGATTCCTGCGCGCTCGCAAGCAACCCATTTTGTTCCATGGTGATAAACCACTGGGGAGTGGCCCTGAAAATAATCGGTGTTTTATGACGCCAGCAGTGAGGATAAGAATGTTCATAGTCTTCACTGAACAGCAACACGCCGCGTTCTCTCAGCAAATCGACGATGCCTGGGTTTGCTTTAAGAACATGCTGGCCGGCAAACAGCTCTGTATCAGGCAAGTAGACGCCATTGCCGCCAACTGGGTTGTAAACCTCGATATCATATTTCTGACCAACAACGAAATCATCCTGGCCATGTGCGGGCGCTGTGTGAACCGCTCCGGTTCCGGCTTCAGTAGTAACGTGCTCGCCCAGTATCAAGGGGACCTCGCGGTCAAGGAAGGGGTGGCTGAGAAGTAAGTTCTCAAGAGCGGCACCTTTACAATGACCCAGTATCTGCGGATCACTCAAACCGAAACGGACCGCGCAACTCTCCAGTAGATCCTGCGCCAACACCAGCGCCCTGCCCTGTGCTGCGATCAGTATATAGTCCAATTCTGGATGCAAACTAACCGCCATACTCGCAGGCAATGTCCAGGGCGTAGTGGTCCAGATAGGAACCGCAATTTCTCCCTCATAGTCGCTTGCAAACGCGGTATTAAAAGCATCTGGATCCAGCGCAATATAAGCTACATCGATAGCAGGCGAGATTTTGTCCTGGTATTCGACCTCAGCCTCTGCGAGCGCCGAACCACAGTTCATACACCAATGGACAGGTTTAAAGCCCTTGTGCAAATGACCATTCTCCACGATACGGGAAAGTGTACGCACGATATTGGCTTCAAACTGATAATCCATTGTGAGATAGGGATTGTTCCAGTCGCCCAATATCCCCATGCGCACAAAGTCCTCGCGCTGACCATCGATTTGGCGAGTCGCGTAGGCGCGGCATTTCTCTCTGAATTCTGCCGCAGTGATTTTTACTCCGGGCTTACCCACCTTCTTTTCTACATTCAGCTCGATCGGCAGGCCGTGACAGTCCCAACCTGGAACGTAGGGCGCGTCATAGCCGCTCAGAGTTTTAGATTTGACAATGATATCTTTCAATATCTTGTTAACCGCATGGCCTACATGTAGGTCGCCATTGGCGTAGGGAGGACCATCGTGAAGAATAAAAGATGGTCTACCGGCGCTGACTTCGCGAATTTTTTGGTACAGCCCGGTTTGATTCCACTGTTTCAAGCGCGCGGGTTCGCGCTGTGACAGACTCGCCTTCATGGGAAACGCGGTCTGGGGTAGATTTAAGGTGTCTTTATAATCAGTCATAGTCTAGTTATCTAAGCTTCCCTACAAGCCAAACCAGGCTCGTGCTTGCTCTATATCCTTTTGAATATGTTTTTGCAGTTCGTCCACTGAAGCGAACTTCATTTCGTCTCTCAATTTTGTACAAAACGTGACCTCTATGGTCCGCCCATAAAGGTTGCCAGCGAAATCCAGTAGATGGACTTCAAGATTCGCTTTGATGCTGTCATTTACGGTGGGCCTGACGCCTATATTCGCAACACCAGGCGCATCTTCAAGCTCCGCTCCAGTGACCGTCACCGCGTATACACCCGCAAGCGGTGCTCTCAGTCGATGCAGTTCCAAATTCGCAGTGGGTGAACCCAGCGTGCGTCCCAGCTGACGTCCGTAAACGACTTTTCCAGAAATCGTATAGGGGCGCCCCAACAACTTTTCCGCTTCCGAGAACTTCGCCTCTTCCAGTGCATTGCGTATGCGAGTGCTACTGACGCGCTCATCCGAAAAGGTATAAGTCTCGGTTGGAACCGCTTCAAATCCAAAGCGTTGCCCCTGCTCCTGCATTAACTTGAGATCTCCCTCTCGATCATTTCCAAAGCGAAAATCATCGCCTAAAACAACGTATTTGCTACCCAACCCGGTCACGAAGATGTCTTCTATAAATTCCTGGGCGGACATCGTCTGCAATCGTTCGGTAAACCGTATGCGCAAAATCCTATCAACGCCGAGAGCTTCCAGCGCCCTAAACTTCTCCCGAAAACTCATGAGTCTCGCCGGCGCTTTATGGGGCGAAAAATACTCTCTGGGCAGGGGCTCAAATACAATCACCACCGAAGGCAGCCTTAGCTCAGCTGCCTTGTCCAGCAGCGCAGCAATAACCGACTGGTGACCTAAATGCACACCGTCAAAGGCACCTATGGTCGCCACGCAACCGCGGTGTCTAGGCCGCAAATTGTGTAGGCCGCGTATCAGCTCCATCGGTGGTAGTTACCCTGTGCAATCCAACGCAGAAGTATATCTAAATACCAGGTGCTAGCCTATGGGCCCCGTTCAATATATCTGCACGGCGCTCGGACTTCAGGAGGCTATGGGATTCCTAAGATGACGCATTCTAGTACCGGCCATGACATGAACGAGCAGGTAGACGACTCCTCCGGCAATACACAATTGAGCCATTTCCACCGCGCGTTGCTGCCAATTCCAGTTCAGCCAGAGCTGCGTTTCAGGTACCAAATAGACGATTGTGACAGCCATGGTGAAGGTCGAGGCCAACAAGCGACCTCCGTATGTCAGCCATCCCTTCTGTGCTTTATAAACCTTCTCGCGCAGCAATCCACGCAGCAACAGTCCAGCGTTTAAGTAAGCTGCCAGGCTGGTGGCTAACGCCAAACCCACGTGACCGAGATTCCAGTAGTACATAAGTGGCAAGACAAACATCAGGTTCATAACCATATTTGCCACCATTGCGATGATGCCAATGCGAACCGGAGTGACCATATCTTTTCGTGCATAAAAGCCCGGAGCCAACACTTTTACCAACATGAAGCCCATCAAACCCAGACTGTAAGCACGCAAACTCAATGTTGCCATGCCGACCGCACTCGGAGTCATTTCACCATACTGAAAAAGTGTGATGAGTATAGGTTCAGCAAGAATGATCAAGGCCACCGCCGCCGGGAATCCTATGAGCAAGACCGAACGCACAGCCCAATCCAGTGTGCGCTGGAACTGGCCTTCTCTCGATGCAGCCTTGTCTGCCGAGAGGTTGGGCAAAATTACCGTCGCTATCGCGATTCCAAACACTCCCAAGGGCAATTCTGTGAGTCTGTCAGAGTAATACAACCAAGAGACGCTGCCTGTGGGCAGGAAGGAAGCCAGTACCGTATCCAATAGGAGATTAATTTGGCTGACGGATACACCGAAAAGAGCGGGTACCATTAACTTGAGAATACGCCGTACGCCCTCATCGCGCGTGTCCCAAATAGGCCTGGGAACAAGATCAAGCTTGTACAAGAAAGGGAGCTGGAACAGCAATTGAATCACGCCCGCCAGGAACACTCCCCAAGCTAACGCATAAACAGGGTCTTCAAAGCAGGGCGCGGCAAACAGTGCCGAAGCGATCAGGGATAGGTTCAGAAACACAGGGGTAAAAGCCGGCACGGCAAAGCGCCCATAACTATTGAGTATCGCGCCACAAAAACCCGTCATGGATATCAATAGCAAATACGGAAATGTAATCTGAATAAGCTCGGCTGTGAGTTGAAACTTTTCTGTATCGGAAACAAAACCGGGTGCAAAAACAGCCGTGATAACGGGAGCGCCGACAATCGCGATGCCCGTTAAAACAATTAGAGTGCCCCCCAAAACACCCGCGATTCGATCCAGCAGCGCTTTTACGGCTTCGACGCTACCCTGCTCTTTATAGTCTGCTAGAACGGGAACAAAGGCCTGTGCAAACGCGCCCTCTGCAAACAATCGCCGTAGAAAATTGGGGATTTTAAAGGCTACAAAAAAAGCATCCGCATTGGCGCTAGCTCCCACCATGGCGGCAATGACAACATCGCGCAGCAAGCCCATCACTCGCGATAGCATGGTCATCACGCCTACAATAGCACTGGATCGAAGCAATCCCCGAGGTTTTATCGCCTTTGAGGTTTCGGGTGAGCCGACCATTTAACGGGGGGCTCTGGCGTTTACTAGCTCAGGTCCATTGTTCACGCAGGGAGTCTCCGTGGATCTGCAACCACTGCATCGCAATCAAGGTATGGCCATTGTTGATATGGCCTAATGCCAACATTTCCAGCGCCTCTCGACGGGGGATACTGTGAACCAAAATATCCTCGCCTTCTGTGTCCAAGCCGTGAACCTCACCAATACCAGCGCTGCTGACCCTGCCACAAAATAGCCGAATCTGCTCGCTGCAAGCGCCGGCGCTGGGATAGAAATTCGCGATGGGCAGTAGTGCCGTCAGTTCACATTTCGCTTCCTCGCGCGCCTCGCGATAGACGACTTCTTCGTCTTCTTCGCCCGCTTCCACAACACCTGCTATGAGTTCCAGCATCCAGGGACTGTCATCTCCTCGAATGGCCCCGGGGCGAAACTGCTCGATAAATACCAGCGAGTCAGAAGAGGGATCGTAGGGCAAAACACCTACTGCATCGCCGCGCTCAAACAATTCTCGCGCAAGCGGCACACTCCAGCCACCGGCGAACAAGCGATGCTGTAAACTCAACTTTCTCATACTGAAATGGCCTTGATAGACCGTGTCGTCAGCCAGCACTCGAACATCATCGACTGAAAATCTGGGTTCTACGGACATTTAGAAACGCCGCTCAGTGAACCAATTTACATCTCGGGCATGCTGATCAACCTGATCAACCACGTCGAGCACGAGGGCAAATAGCGCCATTCTCACGAGCACGCCGTTGTCTGTCTGGCGGAAGATGGCCAGGTTCGGATTGTCGTTCAAGTCATCATCAAGCTCTCGCGCATTATCTCTTGAGTCTCGGGGCAACGGATGCATGATGACGGTATTGGGCTCACAATTGCGGGTATAGATACTTTGATTTAAACGGAACTTCCCCCGATACAGATCCGCTTCTTCCTGACTGGAAAAACGCTCCTCCTGTATTCGGGTCGAGTAGACAATATCCACGTGAGAGATGCTCTCCTCGAGCACATCAGACTCCAGCACCTCATGCCCGGCCGAGCGCAATTGCTCAACAATCTCCCCGGGCATTTTTAATTCTTGAGGAGAGACGAGTACTATCTGAAGATCCCTAAAGAGGCACAGTAACTTGCACAATGAGTGGACAGTACGACCATGGCGAAGATCACCCAACATGGCGATACGCAGCTTATCGAGACCGCGCCCTCTGCCGGCCAACTCACTTTGCATTGTGTAAAGATCGAGCAGAGCCTGACTGGGGTGCTCGTTACTGCCATCTCCGCCATTAATGACAGGGACTCTGCTGGCCGCCGCAAATTCACTCACCGACCCCTGGGCGGGGTGGCGCATGGCGATAACATCAGAATAGCCGCTCAGCACTCGAGCGGTATCGTACAGGGATTCGCCCTTGGCAAGAGCGGAATTCTCTATCCCTGTGGTCTCTCTGACCTCCCCCCCAAGCAAATTGAAAGCACAGCCGAAACTGACTCGCGTCCTAGTGCTGGGTTCAAAAAACATCGCCCCAAGGATGGCCCCGTCCAGCACCTTAGTCCGGCGGCGACGTCGCGCGTAGGGTTCCATTTGATCAGCTACCGAAAAGATCCGCTCCACGTCTTCACGCTGAAACTGCCCAACAGATAAAATATGGCTACCGGCAAACTGCACGCTTTAACTCTCCGCGATTTCCAATTGGGCTTCCGCCCCACTGCTTCCAACCCATTATTGTCGCTGTAGTATAAGTGGCGAGGGAGCTTCTGCCCATGGTTGAAATACCAAAGATGGATCAACCCAGTAAAGTATCTGAGTACTCTAAAAGCTGATGAAGTATGTTCTGCTGGTCTTCTGAAAGCGTATCGCCGGCCAACAGTTCATCGATTACGTGATGAAACTCCTCGAGACAAATGCTGGCACCCCCTTCGGGCTCGGTGAGGTAGGCAAAGCGGTGATCCTCCCACTGGGCGCGTTCATCTGCGGAAAGGCTCTCGGGATAATTCCGAGCGCGATATCGGAATAGCATTTCGGTTAGTCTGGGATCTTCAAAAGGGAAGCTTTGATTGGCCAGCTCTTGCGGCGAGCTCTGACGGATTTGATCCATCAGGCGTTTGTCGCTGTCCTTGAAAAAACCACCGCTGTATAACATGCGATCAGGATCGTTTTGCGAAGGAAACTCTCGCCCACCGTAAATCTGTTGCACTTTACGCGTAAAAGCGTGCGCGTCCCTGTCGCGATATTCCCGCAAAACTGCAAGATGAGCTCGGCATGCATCTCCACTAATGCCGAGTCGCTCAGCCGTGGCGGGGTCTGCCATTTTCGCGGTCACCAGGACCGGACAGCGGTTGATATGAACGGATTTCAGACCTGGACGCGCCTGCCCCTGCGGTAAATCGACAGAGGGTGTATACAAAAGATCGGAGACCTCTTTCGGGGACAGGTCGAGCAAGCTGTCGGGATTGCTACTCAGGTCGAAGCAAATCACTTCGTTTTTATTGCTTGGGTGCAGTGCAAGAGGAACAATCAAGGCAATGTTGTGATTCGCGGCACCAAACATGCCGGAGACATGGAGCACGGGTTTCATAGCCGCTATGTCCAGCTGATCCATGGCGGAACGCTTGTCACGGTGGTTGATAAGATAATCGAAAAGTCGTGGCTGCTTCTCTTTGATCAAGCGTGCAACTGCGATGGTCGCATGAACATCCGACAGAGCATCGTGAGCGGCTTCATGAATGATACCATTCGCCTCAGTGAGTTGTTCAAGCCTGAAGCTGGGTAAACCGTCTTCACGCTTGGGCCATACGATACCGTCGGGGCGAAGTGCGTTGGCCGCCCGGACCATATCAATGATATCCCAGCGTGAATTACCGTTTTGCCATTCGCGGGCATAGGCATCATGAAAATTACGGTACAGGGTATAGCGGGTAACTTCGTCATCAAACCGCAGGGAATTATAGCCGACACCGCAAGTCCCTGGACGCCCCAGCTCTTCGAGAATTCTCGCAATAAACTCGCTCTCGGGAACGCCTTCCTGAAGGGCTTTCTGTGGGGTAATACCTGTCACTAAACAAGCCTGCGGGTGGGGCAGAACATCATTGGCAGGTTTTGAAAAGATGACCAAGGGCTCACCAATAACATTCAGGTCGCTGTCGGTGCGCAAGCCTGCAAATTGCACCGCCCTGTCCCTGGAGGGATCGGTGCCAAAAGTCTCGTAATCGTGCCAGTAAAACGTGCTAGACAAGCTCCAGGGCCTGCTCTTCAATTTTAGCCTGCCAGATTTTCGGCCCAATCTCATGAATTGAGGTTCCACTGGCATCCACAGCAACGCTTACCGGCATGTCCTTCACCTCAAATTCGTAGATAGCCTCCATGCCCATTTCCGGAAAAGCAACGATCTTGGCCGCTGTTATCGCTTTGGAAACCAGATAAGCGGCACCTCCGACGGCCATTAAATAGACCGCGTTGTGCTTCTTAATCGCTTCTATGCCAATAGGGCCGCGCTCGGCCTTGCCAATCATCCCGAGCAATCCTGTCTCTTGGAGTATAAAGTCGGTGAACTTGTCCATCCGTGTAGCAGTGGTTGGACCGGCGGGGCCCATCACTTCATCCCGAACGGGATCGACGGGTCCCACGTAGTAGATAAAGCGCCCTTTTAAATCCACCTCAGGTGGTAAACCTTCGCCGCTTTCGATGAGCTCTTTCATCTTTTTGTGAGCGGCATCTCGACCGGTGAGCATTTTTCCGGACAGCAGTAGGGTATCTCCCGGCTGCCATGTCGCGGCCTCTTCAGGCGTAACTGAATTCAGATCAACCCTACGAACGTTCTCGCCGACATCCCAAGTGATATCGGGCCAGTCTTCCAGGTCGGGAGGAGTCTGCATCGACGGCCCGCTGCCATCCAGAACGAAATGAGCATGCCGAGTTGCAGCACAATTGGGGATCATCGCCACAGGGAGTGACGCGGCATGGGTTGGGTAATCATTAATTTTCACATCGAGTACCGTTGTTAAGCCACCCAGACCCTGAGCACCTATACCGAGCTTGTTCACGGCGTCCATTATTTCCAGTCGCAACTCCTCGGCTCTGTTCGATGGGCCACGCTCTCGCAGCTCATGAATATCCACTGGTTCCATTAAGGATTCTTTGGCCATAACGGCGGCCTTCTCAGCGGTCCCACCTATTCCTATTCCCAGCATTCCCGGTGGGCACCAACCAGCACCCATAGTCGGCACAGTTTTTACCACCCAATCGACGATACTGTCAGAGGGGTTCAGCATTACCATTTTTGATTTGTTTTCAGAGCCACCCCCCTTCGCCGCGACTTGAACATCCAGAGTATCCCCTTCGACAACTTCCATATGAATCACCGCCGGGGTGTTATCTTTTGTGTTCTTCCTGGCGCCAGCAGGATCGGCCAAAATAGAAGCACGGAGTATATTATCCGGGTGCGTGTAAGCTCGACGCACACCTTCATTTACCATGTCCGCCACTGACATTGTCGCGTCCCATTGGACGTTCATTCCTATTTTCAGGAACACGGTCACTATTCCGGTATCCTGACAGATCGGACGATGACCCTCTGCGCACATGCGGGAGTTAATGAGTATTTGAGCCATCGCATCGCGAGCCGCCGGGTTTTGTTCTCGCTCATAGGCCTGGTGCACTGCCTGGACGAAGTCGACTGGGTGGTAGTAGGAAATGAACTGGAGCGCGTCTGCGACGCTATCGATTAAATCGTCTTGGCGAATGACTGTCATTGGGGTGGTCCTTGCTAAAGGGGCATAAATTTGGCTCGGTATTATACACCTGAGGGGCTACCACGCACGATGCGGGGCCTCGAACATATAGCAGTTGATCGGAGGAAACTAAGGCGTAGTTTCAAGCGCCCTTATAGAGGCTTGCAGGCGTGTAAGCGTCGAATTGACCTGGCGGCGGAATGCATCTACCGAACCTGTCCATTCATCGTTGCCCTGGACACGCTTGCTCAGTTTGGCGATATCAAGGTTCATTCGGTTAAGGGTATCAGCGACCCTTTCAACTTCGGCTTGATTCGTCTTCGCGCTGACCATCAGACGCTCTAAATCGCCCGATACGGATTTCAATTTGGCAATATCTGCCGTCATACTCTTCAGCTGCGCCTGATTGCTAGTCAAGGTTTTTTCGCTGCTCGCCGCTTTCTTGGTGGTGCTGGCACCTTGCTTTTCCAGCGCTTCAATTTTCGCTTTGTTTTTTCTCCAGGCCGAAGCCCAGAGTTTGTCCACCTCGGAGTACAGCTCCTTAATTTTGACCGCCATGGTAGCGGTATTTTGATTCAAACCTTCATCGGTGTCTGACAATCGATCTTCCAGATCACTAATTCGCGCTTCATAGCGTTCCAAGAGATGCCCTGATTGCTCGATTCGCTCCTGTAACATCCATGCCCAGGCACAGGCTACTGCAGCCACTGTCAGCGCGAGGGTGATAAACAAACGAGCAAGTAGACCGGCCCCCCCAGAAGAAGTGGGTCGCTCCGGTTTTCGGCCCTTGGAAGCCGCCTGAGTGCGACTATTAGCCCGTGGATTCCGGGGGACCCCGTCTCTGGTCGCGGTGATAGCGGGTATATGATCGAGATCGTCTTGCGGCATGATGGGAAACACTATCGGATAAAATTTGGGAAATTATACCTCTACTTCCACGCACCGGGCAGAATAATCTGGGCATTAAATAACAGAATAAGCGGGCATAAAAAAGCCGAGGCATCGACCTCGGCTTTGAGGGTGCTAGGCGGTGACTAAAGAAACGCGAGCAGAGCCCAGATCACAGCTGTCAGCGCGATACTGCAGTGGATAACACCTTTTACACTGGCCATCGGGCCCATTTTTCCAACCAGAGCATTAACTTCTAGTGCGACGATTAAAGCGACGCAAGCATAAATCCCAGTCGCACTCATATCGGCGATATAAAGGTGCTTGGAACCCAGCATACCAAACAGCATAGGCCCTGAAAACAAAGTGTTAGTCCTAGACGCAAGGCCGGCCTTTGCTGCTGAAGCCGGGCCATCGCCCTCCTTCATGCCGAGCACTACCTGTTGTGCGGGCCAAATGACCAACCACACATTCAGGAACATGAAGATGCCGGCAATTGCACCGATCCAAATGATCGGCTGACCCATGAAATTGGTAGATGCGCCAACAGCGTGCAGCAAATACAAGCCGGTGATAAACGTAAACATCGCGCCCCAGCGGAACCACCACAGAGCACGTGGAGCCAGTTTTTTCATGGCGTCGGACTTAGCGTCAGCCTCTGCCTCTTTGAAGTACTCGCCTTGTACGAAGTTGAAGTAATACAACATACCTATCCAGGTTATTCCGAATAGAACGTGTGCCCATCTAAAAATAAATTCGAGAATCATGGATCTCTCCCCTTACAGTTATAAAATTGCTGTTATAAAACCAAGCTTATTGTACACCTTTGAATAAATAACGTGACAGGAAAAATAGACCAGAATGAGGTATCTGGCGATCTCATGGACAAAAAAAACCCCACTAAAAAGTGGGGTTTTTGATTAGCTTGGTGAATGAGCTTACATCATACCGCCCATGCCACCCATGCCACCCATTCCGCCCATGTCAGGCATACCGCCGCCGGCAGCAGCTCCGCCTTCTTCGACAGTATCGGCGATCATCACTTCAGTGGTGATCATCAGTCCGGCAACAGAACCAGCCGCCTGAAGCGCTGTACGCGTTACTTTTGCTGGGTCAAGAATACCCATTGCAATCATATCGCCGTACTCACCCGATGCAGCATTGTAACCATAGTTACCTTCACCGCCTTTTACTTTGTCCAGAACAACTGAGGCTTCGTCACCTGCATTGCTTACGATCTGACGCAGAGGCGACTCCATTGCGCGAAGCGCAGCGTTGATGCCATGAGTTTGATCTTCATTGTCACCTGTAAGGCCATTGATTTCCATCAGTGCGCGAACCAGAGCAACACCACCACCGGCAACTACACCTTCTTCAACAGCGGCGCGTGTCGCGTGCAATGCATCTTCAACGCGGGCTTTCTTTTCTTTCATCTCGATCTCAGTGGCTGCGCCAACTTTGATCACCGCAACACCGCCTGCCAGTTTGGCAACACGCTCTTGCAGCTTTTCACGATCGTAATCAGAAGAAGTATTTTCCACTTGAACACGGATCTCGTTCACACGGGCTGTAATAGCATCGTGATCACCAGCACCATCGATCACGGTGCTGTTGTCCTTATCCATGGTTACGCGCTTAGCGCTACCTAGGTGCTCCAAAGTGGCCGACTCAAGATCCAAGCCGACTTCTTCAGAAATCACGGTACCGCCGGTAAGAACGGCAATGTCTTGCAGCATTGCTTTGCGACGATCGCCAAAACCAGGAGCCTTACAAGCGGTGACCTTAACGATTCCACGCATGTTGTTCACAACCAATGTCGCGAGGGCTTCGCCTTCAACGTCTTCAGCAACAATCACCAGAGGCTTGGAAGCCTTGGCTACCTGCTCCAGCAGAGGAAGCAACTCACGGATGTTGGAGATCTTCTTGTCGACCAGGAGAATAAACGGTGCATCGACATCAGCACTCATGCTCTCTTGATTGTTGATGAAGTAAGGAGACAGATAACCGCGGTCAAACTGCATACCTTCTACCACGTCCAGCTCGTTCTCAAGACCTGAACCTTCTTCAACCGTGATAACACCCTCTTTTCCAACTTTGTCCATTGCTTCAGCGATGATTTCACCGACCGCAACGTCACTATTGGAAGAGATTGAGCCGACCTGGGCAATCGCTTTGCTGTCTTCGCAGGGAATTGCCTGGGCAGATACTTTTTCTACCGCCGCGGCAATCGCCTTATCGATGCCGCGCTTCAAATCCATTGGATTCATGCCGGCGGCAACTGATTTCAGACCTTCGTTAACAATTGACTGAGCCAAAACGGTTGCAGTCGTGGTGCCGTCACCAGCCACGTCAGAAGCCTGTGAGGCGACTTCCTTGACCATTTGTGCGCCCATGTTTTCGATCTTGTCTTTCAATTCGATCTCTTTCGCGACGGATACACCGTCTTTGGTGACTGTAGGTGCACCAAATGACTTGTCCAATATAACGTTGCGACCCTTGGGTCCCAGAGTTGCTTTTACAGCGTCAGCCAAAGTGTTTACGCCGGCCAGCATTCGCTGCCGGGCGCTGTCACCAAAGATTACGTCTTTAGCCATGATATAAATTCCTTCCGTTTAAATCTGAATTTGCTTGCGGGATGTTGATAGCGGATATTTAGTCACTAGCGGCTTATTCAACAACGCCGTAGATTTCGCTTTCGCCCATGATGATCAGCTCTTCGCCATCGATTTCGATGGTGTTGCTACCGGCGTACTGGCCGAATACAACTTTATCGCCGACTTTTACTGCCAGGGCGCGAACATCACCACTGTCCAATAATTTGCCTTCGCCAACCGCGACCACTTCGCCCTGATTGGGCTTTTCTTTAGCGGAACCGGGCAATAAGATGCCACCTGCGGTTGTTTGTTCCTCTTCGTTGCGACGAACGACCACGCGGTCGTACAGCGGACGGATGCTCATTTCTCTAGATCTCCTAGTAACTGTGTTATGAGACGCCCCTAGCATGGGGTTGTTCTGCTCAATGGGGGCGTGATTTGGCTTTTCAAGGCTCATTTAGCACTCTTTTAAAGAGAGTGCTAAGTCTAGTGGCGGATCCGCAGTAGTCAAGGCTTGTATCAGGTTGGCAAATAGCCAAGAAAGAAGAGAAAATAACTTTATATATCAATCAGTTACTTGATGTCTTGTTCGTCCAGGCGGGTAAATTGTCCCTCTATAGTGGCCTCGCTCTCCACGTCACGTTGCGGAACATAGGGCTCGACCCGGGGGCCGCCCAGCAGCATGGCGAGGCGTCTGCGTAACGGGCCGATCATCACCACCAGGGCTGCAGCATCGGAAATCATGCCTGGGAACATCAGCAGTATCGCGGCCAGTCCCATCGCCATATCATCGACCAGTAACTGTGAACCCAGCACCTTGCCCTGTTGCACATCGCGCAGCCGCTCGAACATGTGCAGGCCTTGTCGACGCAGCAGTACTATGCCCAGGACCAGGGTCACGAAAACGTAGAACACGGCCGTCAGCGCACTGGTATTGATGCCAAGCTGGATCAGGGTAAACAGTTCCAGCCAGGGCAGAAGCAACACTATAAATCGCATAAAAATCTCCCTCAGGAGAAAATATGGGGCTG
>JBGCGJ010000076.1:0-10172 GCA_045110675.1 Halioglobus sp.
GAGTGGTTGCCCGGTTAGCCAGCCACAAAATGCATGCCAGACCAGTAGGCCCGAAGCATGCGCCACTGTATCTCGATAGATCGCTCGATCCCAGGGTTCAGGCACCAGGGGGCTGGACTCGTCCTGTAGGTCGATACGATAACTGAGCTTCACCTGATCCTGGCCGGGCACCTCAATTAATTTGATATTGTAAGAGAGCATCGGGTATAGCAGTTTTTCGAAGCGAGTCGCTAACCTCAGAGCTTCACCCAGAGTCCTAGAGCTGATTATGCAATGGCACATGAGTTCAAAGGCTTCGCTGCCCAGACCCGCGGCCCAAGGAAGAGGCTGTCCAAGCGTCTGCATCTGAACCACTGTGGCTTTGTATAGCCGCGAGTAATGTTGTGCTGGCAAGCCCTGATCCGGGGGTAATTGCGCTATGCGCTGGGGCACTAAATTTACGGTGGAAACTATCTCGTCAACGTTCAAGCCGATACGCTCGATATAATCGAACAATCGGAGAAACTTCTTAGCGCTGACCGTTATTTCACTCATAGCAAGCTGCGATGGATTATGTCCATAAATCTGGCTTTTAAAGCCCTACTTTTATTACAGGCACAGACTAACATACATGCTCACATTTCATAATCGCCTGTACCGAGGTCATCGATCATGACAGCGCAGGTAAATCTCCGGTGATAAACGCCAGAGGAAAAATCAGGAATCTGGGATATGGGACTGTTGGAAAATAAAGTGGGTATCGTAACCGGCGCAGGACAGGGAATTGGCCGCGCGATCGCCATGTCTTACGCACGCGAGGGCGCAAAAGTCGTCATTGCAGACTTCAATGCCGAAATGGGCGAAGAGAGTGTCAAACTGATTCGCGATGCCGGAGGCGAAGCGACATTCATTCAAGGGGACGTCAGTAAAGAAGATTCCGTAAAAGCGGCCATAGACTTTGTGCTGGCGACTTATGGGCGTTTGGATATTGCCTGTAACAGCGCTGCAGTTAGCCGAGGCTCTGGCCCCATCCACAAATATGAGCGGGAAGTGTTCGACCAAACCCTGGAGATGTGCCTCACCAATACCTGGCTGTGTATGAAATATGAAATACCTGCGATGCTGGAAAACAATGGTGGCGCCATTGTTAACATTTCATCCAACGCCTCCTTGCGAGGCCAGGCGAACAACACCGCTTATGCTGCGGCAAAGGCCGGTGTGAACGTCCTGACCAAAAGCTCGGCTGCAGAGAATGGCGTCAATGGTATTCGTATTAACGCAGTCTCACCTGGTGTTGTTCGCACACCTGGCCTGGAAGCTTACTTCAAAGAACAGCCACAGATGGAAGCGGGATTGATGGCCGCAGCGGTAATGAACCGATTGGGTGAGCCGGAAGAAATTGCCGAAGCGGTGACCTTCTTGTCCAGCGATCGCGCTTCGTTTATCACTGGCCAGCTTCTTTCCGTCGACGGCGGTGGTGCTGTACGCTAGGCCCTGTTAACGAAACTCTGGATGGTTAGATGAAATCAACAATACGCGCCTGGCGTAAGTTTCTCACTCTAGGCGCAGCGTTGTGTACCCACTCAGTGATTGCTCAGGATTTTCACGCCTGGGAAAGCTACGGTGGCGACAAGGGCAATAGCCACTACTCCCAGCTGAAGCACATTCATCGCGGGAATGTAGACAAGCTAGAGCTCGCCTGGTCCTATAAAAGCGCCAATGGCCAGGCACTCCCGGATACCTCAGAGCTGCAAGTGAATCCCATCATCGTCGATGGTGTACTGTTCGGACGCAATCCAAACTACAACGTATTCGCCCTCAACGCGGCCACGGGGAAAGAAATTTGGCGACATTCTCCCGCTATCTCACATGTCGGCCTGTCGAATATGCGTGGTTTGACATACTGGCGTGGAAAGGGCGACAACAAGAGCGTTTCAGACTCTCGAATCTTCTTTACCACGGGTCACTACTTGATGGCCTTGAATGCAGCCGATGGGACGCTGGTTAGATCGTTTGGCGTCGATGGAAAAGTAGACCTCAGAAATAATTTAGGACGCGATCCTATAAAGATCAGCGTCAATGCCCCCTCCCCGGGCGTCATCTATCAAAATCTTATTATCATGGGATCAGCGGTTACCGAAACGCACGGCGCCGCACCTGGAGATGTTCGCGCTTACGATGTTGTCAGCGGCAAATTGATTTGGACTTTTCACACCATCCCCCATCCGGGAGAAGTGGGCTACGACACCTGGCCAAAAGACAGCTGGTCCAAAGCCGGAGGCGCAAATGCCTGGGCGGGCATGAGCATTGATGAGAAACGCGGCATCGTCTATGTACCCACCGGCTCTCCCACTCCTGATTTTGACGGTTCCGACCGCAAAGGTGCCAATCTATTCGGCAATAGCATCATCGCCCTGGACGCTGCAACGGGCGAGCGGGTCTGGCACTACCAGACCATCCATCACGATTTGTGGGACAGAGATCTCAGCTCAGCTCCGACTTTGGTCAATGTCACAGTCGAAGGAAAAAACCGGGAGGCACTAGTACAAGCATCCAAACAGGGTGTTATCTATTTCCTGGACAGAGAAACCGGTGAACCCATTTTTCCTATCGAGGAAATAGCAGTTCCTCAATCTACTGTCCCCGGCGAGCATAGCTATCCCACACAGCCGAAGGTGACCTTACCGGAACCCTTTGCTCGGCAAGAGCTCACGGAAACCGATCTTACCGACATCAATCCAAAAGCTCGGGCCCACGTAAAGGCGCTGTTCGATACGGCAGTGGAATTCGCCTATTTACGCCCACCTGGCCTGCAAAAAACGATTTTGTTTCCCGGTTTTTACGGCGGTGCCAACTGGGGTGGCGGCGCCTTCGATCCGGAAACGGGCATGTATTACATCAACGCCATCGAAGCGCCCCACCTGATTCAGATAGAGCCCGTGGAAGTCGATAAAGGCAGCCAACTGGGATTCGGCGAGTTCGTTTTTCGTGCCCAGTGCAGCGGCTGTCACGGTATCGACTTACAGGGCTTTTACCCCTACGCCCCATCGCTGGTGGGCATCAGTGAACGCCTGAGCCGAGCCGAAGCCATGCGCATCGTATCTTCGGGTAAAGGCCGTATGATGCCATTTAACCATTTACCGGATCACGAACGAGCAGCAGTAGTAGACTATGTTTTCGCGAAGTCAGAGAACCCCACAATTTCTCCGCAGAAAACGGCGACGACTGATTCGGAAAAAGCAATCGCTTATGTTTTCGCCGGCTACAATGATTTTCTGGACGACCGCTACTACCCCGCTGTAAAACCTCCCTGGGGAACGCTAACCGCCATAAATTTGGCCACGGGTAAACGGGGCTGGCAAATCCCCCTGGGTGAATATGAGGAACTGAAAAAAGAAGGCGTTCCGCCCACGGGAACACGCAATTATGGAGGCCCTGTTGTCACAGCAGGTGGCCTGTTAATCATCGCTGCGAGCTCGGATGAAATGCTCAGAATCTTCGATAAAAACAGCGGCAAGCTGCTGTGGCAGTACAAATTGCCCGCTGCGGGTTATGCAACACCCAGTACCTATGAGATCGACGGACGCCAGTATATTGTTATTGTCGCCAGCGGCGGCAAGTTAGGCACTGCCGTCGGAGATCAATATCTAAGCTTTGCCCTGCCGAAGTAGATCGCCCCATTCAGGGGTCGCTTATTGTAAACAGTAGCTTATAATCTAGCCGGATTTTATCGGAGACTTGGCTATGGGGCCGGAAATAACTGAGCTGGACAACGGCACATTAGAATACCGATCGGAAAAAGATTTCGTATTCGAAGGGGGCGGAACAATTAACCCACTGGTGTTGGCGTTTGAGTGCTACGGCTCGCTCAACGAACAAAAAGACAATGCCATCGTTGTGCACCATGCCCTATCCACCAGTAGCCACCTCGCGGCTAGCGAAAAAAATCCGGAAAAAGGATGGTGGCAGGACATGGTTGGACCGGGATGCCATCTGGATACCAACAAATATTTCGTCATTTGCATTAACAATCTGGGCAGCTGCTACGGTTCCTCCGGCCCGAACAGTATTAACCCAAAAACGAAGCAAAAATATCTCAGTGATTTCCCGACAGTCACCATCATCGACATGGTGAAATCTCAAAAGATGCTAATCGATAGCCTGGGAATAACCCAGTTACATGCGATCGTCGGAAACTCTATGGGAGCCATGTTATCGCTTGCCTGGTTAACACTTTACCCCGACCACGCTCGCCATTTAGTTTCAATTTCTTCCTCCGCCCAGGCCTATCCTGCCAACAACGCCAATCGATTTCTGCAGCGCGATATAATTCAGGTTGATCCCGCCTGGAATGGCGGTGACTACCCTGACAGCGCGACCTTATCGGGATTCAAAACGGCTCGAAAACTGGGACTACTAACCTACCGCAACTGGGCGGAGTTGAACGAGCGATTTGTCAACAAGACCGGCAAGGAATCCATCGAGCACTACCTCACCTACAATGCTGAAAAATTCATCGCTCGCTTTGATTGCAATAGCTATCTGTATTTACTGGACGCAATGAACACCTTCAATCTCAGCGGCGCCGATGGCTCTTTGGTTGAAGCGTTCAAACCAATTAAAGCTGAGACGCTGGTCGTCAGCGTCAATTCGGATATTTTGTTTACGCCCTCGCAGCAACAGACACTTTTTGCAGCACTGGATGACGCAGGTGTGCCTGCACGCTACATCGATCACCACTCTGAATTTGGTCACGATGCGTTTCTGATTGAAACAGAAGCATTCGGGCAATACATCAGTCACTTTATTCACTGAATAAAGCCTAAACAGAACACTCCATTAGCAGGCTGTGTGAATTGACAACATCTTGCGCGCTGAGACCGGGTAGTCGCCCGCTCGCAATCAGGTGGGTCATGCCCAACTCTTGGGCGTAACGCGCCAACTGATCCCTCACGAATTGAGGATCGCCAATGATTGTCCACTCATCAACCGGGGCGGACTCATCACGAACAATACTGGCAGCCGTTTTCGACAAAGCCATTTTCAGGTTGTTCGCCTGCTGCCGATCCTCGGTAACGTAAACGGTTCGCATAACAGGTATCGTCGTCACTGCGTCCTGTCCCGCCTCACGTACTTTGCGATGATATTCATCATAGTTTGATCGCAGCGATGATAGGGTCTCCACCGGTGAAGCGAGGTAGGGCAAACCCAACTTGGCTACCTGCTGCAATGCCAAGGGACCGAACGCCGCAACCCAGATCGGCGGATAAGGTTTTTGAATCGGTAGTGGCGCGAGGTATATCCGCTCCCCTTTTGCGTCCTCGACAATCGATTGTCCAGACCAGGCATTAATCATGATGTCAAAGTTGTGGGCAAATCGTTTGCGCTTGTCCTTGCTAGGCAGGTCAAAGGCACGAAACACCGAATCCTGAATTCCCCTCCCTACACCCAATATCAAACGCCCCTCGCACAAGTTATCCAGCACTGCGACTTCTTCTGCAGCCTGAATGGGATGACGAATAGGGATCAGGTAAGACACTGTGCCCAATTTGATGCGAGATGTCGTGGCCGAAATAGCAGCCAACAAGGTCAGTGGCGAAGGCATAGTGCGAGCGTCACCGAAATGATTTTCTGGAAGCCAATAGGAATGCAGACCAATAGACTCAGCCATTTCCGCCTGCTCGCAAAGTGCCCGAGCGCTCCAGGTAGGTCCGGACTTCCAGGAAGTTGCGCCGATTTTTATGTTTAGGCTCATAGGGGCGCTTCTCTTAGTCCCTGTTAATCCAAAGATCGAATAAAGCTGTCGATACTGTGCAGCATTTTCTTTCTAGGAGTTTCAAGCAGCGCGGCGTGATCGCCTCCTGGCAGTACAATAAACCACTTATCAGGAAAACCAATCTCAGCGAAGAAACTCGCTTGTTGATCGATGGGAGCCAGCGGATCGAACTCACCTTTAAGCAAAAGCGTCGGTGAGCGTATTGCTTGGGCATTCAGTTCTGCCCATTGATGCAGATCTTTGAAATCAACTCTAACCGGATCAGCCGTTAAAGACGCCGCCACATAAGTGGCGATAGCCTTTTGGGAGATTGAGCCGGGAGTGATGAAATCACTGGCGGCGTTTTCTGCGGTATTGGGTTTCGCGGGTGGCTGCTCCCGATAGACTGCATCTCTATCCGCCACGTATTTTTTCGGATCAAATGGATAGCCGAAAAGAATGAGAGAACTGGCCAGGGCTGGATCTCGCTGCAAGACCAACTGCGCCACCATTGATCCATACGACCAACCAAATAGATGGACGTCGTGATTTGATCTCGCACGAATCCAAGCCAGGGTCTCAGCGACATCTTTGGCGGCTTTATTAGGTGTGAGCCACCCGGAGGCATCGCGAGTTGTCGCTCCGTATCCTCGGGCATCCAGGGCGTAGACGCGGTATCCAAGCTCCAACAAACCATCCATAAAGGAGAGGTCTTCACCCGACACCTGTAAATCAAAGTCTGGTAGGGAACTCCAGGTTCTGCCATGGAGCAATAAAATTTGAGCGCGAGGTTGCTCTGCAGATTTCTCCCATACGACCAGGGGATGACCGTTGGAATAGACCGTATGCTTAATCGGCTCTAGCGCTACTGTCGCTTGCGAGAACAGCAGCAGCGCTAACAGCAGAAACTTACTCACTGGCGTTTGGATAGTCTGTGTACCCGGTTTCGCCTGGCGTATACATCGCCGACAAATCAAACTTCGCCAACTCGATACCTTTCTTCCAACGGTCGACAAGATCGGGATTGCCAATAAAGTGCCGTCCGTACGAGACCGCAGTGACTTCACCTGCAGCAACCACTGCTTGTCCCTCTTCAAAATCATAGCTTTCATTGACGATGAGCCTATCACCGAAGTAACGCTGCCCTAGCGCAATATTATCCACCCGCCCTTTAGGAAAGCGAATCACATGGAGATAGGCTAGATCCAATTTGCTCGCCTGATTTAGAAAATATTCATACGTTTCCTGAGGATTTTCATCGCTCAAATCATTAAAAGGATTGTCAGGGCAAATTCTAAAACCCACGCGATCAGCGCCCGCTTCGCTGACCATCGCATCTAACACTTGTAGCGAGAAGCGGGCTCTGTTTTCCACCGACCCACCGTATTCGTCGTCTCTATGATTGGTACCGGTGGACAAAAACTGCGCAGGCAAGTAGCCACTGGTGCAGTGCAACTCCACCGCATCAAAGCCTGCATCAATAGCATTGCGCGTCGCCTGCCTGTATTGTTCAACGACTTGTACAACCTCCTGGGTTGAAAGCGCCCTGGGTTGGTCAAACGGTTGCATCGCTGCCTGATCGGTGAACATTTCTCCGCGCGCAGCTATCGCCGAAGGGGCAACTGTTTCGCTGCCTTCAGGCTTATTGAAATGGTGGGCGACTCTACCGACGTGCATGATCTGAGCGGCCATAAGACCACCTTCGGCGTGCACCGCATTTAATACTTTTTTCCAAGCAGCAGTCTGGGCTTCATTATAAATTCCGGATGTGCGGCAATAACCGATGCCATCTGCACTGGGACCAATGCCCTCAGAGATGATCAGGCCCGCTCCGGCACGCTGTCGATAGTATTCAACCATCACATCCGTAGGCACTGCAGAATCGTCAGCCCGGCTGCGAGTCATCGGAGCCATAACAATGCGATTGCGCATTTCCAGCGCCCCTAATTTTGCAGGTGAAAATAAATCTAAAGTGGCAACCATAGTGGAATCCTAGCGTACACGTATTTTGGGTTCAGCGGCGCCACGCCGCATAGTGTTGAGAAACTCGTTAAACGGTGCCGGCGCGGCAACTTCGGGAACATCCTCATTCGGGGGGTTGGCCCAGAACTCCTCCCAGGATGGCCACAAATCATGGTAAGCGCCGGAATAGGAATCTCTATCAGGCCAACGCATTTTGTCATCGCCTATAGGTGGTTTGTTTAAATCCGTCGCGTACCAGTAGCAGGGCAATCGACGGCGGAAATACCAACGCCCATCGATGCGCTCGTAATTATCCCAGTAGAGCATCTGCATAATCACCCACTCATCACCGGTCTCATGCTCGTTCTTCGAATAGACCACCCCGTGTGCATGGTCCGCATCATCGAACTCGATAATATGATTCCCTATGTGGTGGGAGGTGCCGGTAAATTGCAGCCGCAAGGTATCATCCAACCATTGTTTCAGATGCGCCCTGCCGACTTTTTCACGGCTGACCCGTATGTCTTCTGCAAACAGATTGACGTGGGCGTCCATATCCCGCATGTCCAAAGACAGTGAGTATTTCGCGGGCAGTTGTCGAATTTCATCCAGGGATTCCAAGCGGTCGATTCTCGCCAACAAGCTTTTATCAGTCATTGTCTTCACCGTTTATTCAAAAAATGCAGTACTTGCTATCGATCTGCCGCCTGGTTGTCCATATTAGTGATGTCGAAGGCCGGCACGTACAGCTGGGGCGTTTTTCCTCCATCAACCGGCAGTATAACCCCCGTGATAAAAGAGGCATCATCTGAACCCAGGAAACAAATGGACTGTGCTACCTCTTCCGGAGTGGCGGCCCTCATCATGGGTATCGCGTCGGTAATGATCTTTTTTACTGCGTCATTTTTCAGTGTGGCGGCATTCAGTCCCGGAGTATCTACGGCCCCGGGAGCAATTACATTCACTCGCACATTGTGGGGAGCCGCTTCCATTGCAGCACATTGGCTAAACTGGTTGAGTGCGGCCTTGGCAGCACCGTAGGCGCCGGATGCCGTCCCGGCTCGCAAACTACTGACCGAAGAAATATTGACGATGGAGCCACTGCCCTGGGGGATCATAATGCGCATTGCGGCCTGCACACCGATAAATACGCTGTCCACCCCAATACCAAAATTGGCACGCCAGCTCTCCAGGGTTTGATCTACCACCATTCCACCAATAACCGACGGGGCGTTGTTAACCAACAAATCCAAACGGCCCTTTTTTTGGGCGGTGTCATTAATCATTTTGGCGAAGGCATCGGTATCGCCCACATCCAGTTCGTATCCGGTAAAAGTCCCGGCGAGGGGTTCTACCGCAGCCTCCAACTCATCCAATTTGGGTTTGCGCCGTGCACAGGTAACGACGTGTGCGCCCTCAGCAGCCAGCTGCAGCACTGTACTGCGGCCAATCCCCATACTGCCCCCAGTGACGATAGCGACCTTACCTGCAAAGCGTTTTCTGCTCATAACAAACCTCTTAATGTCGTTTTTATTCCGCTAATGCCAGAACAGCACTGCCTTTAGTGTGATATCCCATGCCATTTCTACCACCAAAAGCAATGCGGATTTGAGTACCTGCTGCCGAGGAATCTATTTCGGTGAGTGTACCTTCCATCACCATCGTATCGCCCGGAAGATTAGGCGCCATGAGATTAAACTGAAGTTGTTGAAGACGACTACCTCTGCCCGCGTAATCGCTCAAATAGCGAGCCGACAATCCGCTTGTGGTCAGTATATTCATAAAAATATCGGGCATCCCCGCTTCCCTCGCCGCAGGGACATTGTGATGTACGGGAATAAAATCCTGGGTGGCAATGGCCCCTCCCACAATCAACTTGTGAGTTATCGGGAGAACGAGTTCAGGCAGCGAACCGCCCACCGAGAGTTTTGAGGCATCGAGGTCAGCAAAGTCGCTGCGCCATTGATCAATAATGACAGGCTGTGAGTCGTTTCTCTCACCCGAAGCTCCATCAGCAGAAGTATCATTAACTTCCGCCGCCTGATATTGGAAATAAGTAATGAAAGCCTCGGCAAAGGGCCCCTCATCCTGTGTTAGATACTCCACTCGCTCTGTTACAAAAAAGCCGATACCCAAAGCTGTGGTCTTCTTATCACTGATTTTAACCACCGTCGTAAAGTGCTGGGGACGCTCACCGACACGCAGATAGCGAAGAAAACGGATGTCGTAACTCACGGCAACATTGGAATCGTAGCCCATAGCAGTCATATCATCGAAGACCTGATAGGGAGGCTCATCGGTCGAGCCCGGTGCGTAATTGTCGTTGATATCCCGCATGGTCCACATCTGCATCATGGCCGGTGGGGCAATTTGCGACTCACCCGGTTTATAACAGGGGTTTTCATCGCCCATCGCCGAGCACCACTGCCATATCTGAGTGTTGCTAACCGGATTGAAACTCAGGTAGGGCCCCCGG
>JBGCGJ010000077.1:0-8404 GCA_045110675.1 Halioglobus sp.
GTACGGTTTGGCCAAAGGCTAAGCCTGCTAGCGTGGCGGTATCAAAATAGGAAAAAGGGTGGAATGGATTGCGTTTAATGGCGCAGCGCTCTACAGCCGCGTTAATAAATCCTGCGTCGAAGTGGGAGTTGTGGGCGACCAGCACTGCGCGGGTGCATTCCTGTTCGCGTATTTCTTTGCGAACGATACTGAATAGTTCTGTGAGGGCGGCCTCTTCGGCGATGTCTTCTCGGAAGGGGTGGTAGGGATCGATGCCGGTGAAGTCCAGGGCGGACTGTTCTATGTTGGCCCCTTCGAAGGGTTTAACGTGGAAGTTGTAAGTGCGGTGTACCCCCAGGTTTCCGTCTTCATCCATGCGCACTATGCTGGCGGCGATTTCCAAAATCGCGTCTGTTCCGGCGGTAAAGCCGCCGGTTTCGATATCGACTACCACGGGTAGAAAACCGCGAAAGCGTTCGTTCATTCGATGAGCTTCCGTGGTCGCCACCGAATCTAGGCTCCGCTTTCGTTGCTGTTGTTGACTTGCCACTGAACGTTTTCGCCGGCGCGAAGCGGGGTGAGAAAGCCGTTTCCCAATGGCAGCTGTGCGGGAACTTGCCAGGGTTTTTTGCGCAGGGTAATGGTGTCGGTATTGCGGGGTAATCGGTAAAAGTCGGGTCCGAATTGAGAGGCGAAGCCTTCCAGCTTGTCCAGTTTCCCCATTTGCTCAAACACCTCTGCATAAAACTCTATAGCCGCATGCCCGGTGTACACGCCTGCGCAGCCGCAGTCTGTTTCTTTGTTGTCTGTGGTGTGGGGCGCAGAATCGGTTCCCAGGAAGAACTTGGGGTTGCCTGAGGTGGCTGCCTCGCGCAGTGCCTGTTGATGGCTGTTGCGCTTGAGTATGGGCAGGCAGTAATAATGGGGGCGAATTCCGCCCACCAGCATGTCGTTGCGGTTGAACAGAAGATGATGCGCGGTGATCGTGGCGGCGACATTTGCCGGTGACTCGCTGACGAAGGATACGGCGTCGGTAGTGGTGATGTGCTCGAGCACCACTCGTAACTTTGGGAATCTGGCTGTAATGGGCGCCAGGTGTCGGTCGATGAAGACTTTTTCCCGATCAAAAATATCGATGTCGGAATCGGTTACTTCGCCGTGGATTAGCAAGGGTAAGTCGACTTCTTCCATGGCGGCCAGTGTGGGGTAGAGGCTGGCGAGATCGGCAACACCTGCATCGGAATTGGTGGTGGCTCCGGCCGGGTAGAGCTTAACCGCGTGCACAAAGTCACTGGCAGCTGCCAATTTAATTTCTTCGGCGCTGGTTTGATCGGTGAGATACAACACCATCAACGGCTTAAATTTTCGTGGCAGGGCGGTCATCGCCGCCAGGATACGATCTCGATATTGGGCCGCCTCGGACACGGTGGTGGCCGGTGGGGTGAGGTTGGGCATTACAATCACGCGCTGGAAATATCGGGCCATATCGGCGCAGGTATGCGCCAGGGCTTCGCCGTCACGCAGATGTACGTGCCAGTCATCCGGGCGGGTCAGTGTCAGTTCGGTCACAAAGTGCCTGTGCTATGAAGAGCGGAGGGTGAATGCTACCGCAAAGGGGCCGTAACGGGAATAACCTTGTCTATACAGACTGGGAATTACAGCCGCTCAAGAGTAGAATGTGCGGCCTTTGAAACACAGCGTGCACGGAGCACTTCATGTCTGAATCGAACAAAGTTGTACTGGCCTACTCAGGTGGATTGGATACCTCGGTGATTGTGCGTTGGCTACAAGACACCTATAACAGCGAGGTGGTGACTTTCACTGCCGATATCGGTCAGGGCGAGGAAGTCGAACCGGCTCGCGCCAAAGCCGAGGCGCTCGGTGTTAAAGAGATTTATATTGATGATTTGCGCGAAGAGTTTGTACGCGACTTTGTCTTTCCTATGTTTCGCGCCAATACCATCTACGAAGGCGAGTATCTGCTGGGCACTTCTATCGCCCGGCCTTTGATTTCCAAGCGTCTGATCGAGATCGCGAATGAAACCGGCGCCGACACCATTTCGCATGGCGCTACCGGTAAGGGTAATGACCAGGTGCGTTTTGAGCTCGGTGCCTATGCACTAAAGCCGGGTATTAAGATCATTGCTCCCTGGCGCGAGTGGGATTTGAGCTCACGAGAATCGCTAATGGCTTACTGCGAAACGCGCAATATCCCCGTAGATTTCTCCAGTAGTAAGAAAAAGTCTCCCTACTCTATGGATGCCAACTTGCTGCATATTTCCTTCGAAGGCGGCATCCTGGAAGACCCTTGGGCGGAGCCAGAGGAAGATATGTGGCGCTGGAGTGTGAGCCCTGAGGCAGCACCCGACACAGCTACCTATATTGAACTTGAATACGAGCGTGGCGACATTGTGGCTATTAACGGTGAAACCATGAGCCCTGCCACTGTTTTGGAATACCTGAACAAAGTAGGCGGCGCTAACGGTATCGGCCGTGACGATATTGTAGAGAACCGCTATGTGGGTATGAAATCTCGCGGTTGCTACGAGACTCCCGGTGGCACCATTATGCTGCGTGCACACCGTGCCATTGAATCTCTGACACTGGATCGCGAAGTGGCCCACTTGAAAGATGAGCTGATGCCTCGCTACGCCAATGTGATTTACAACGGTTACTGGTGGTCGCCCGAGCGTAAGATGCTGCAGGCTGCCATTGATGATTCTCAGACAATGGTAAACGGTACTGTTCGCCTCAAACTCTACAAAGGCAATGTGATTGTCGCTGGTCGACAATCTAAAGACAGTCTGTTTGATGAAAGTATCGCCACCTTTGAAGATGACGAAGGGGCCTACAATCAGGCCGATGCCGAAGGCTTTATCAAGTTGAATGCGCTGCGTATGCGTATTGCTGCCAATAAAGGCCGAACTCTGCTCTAGGAATCATTACGAATGGAATCAGTTTGCCTTTATTTGGGGTCGAGCCCCGGTGCGCGTCCTGAGTACGAAGCTTGTGTGAAGCAGCTGGCTACTATTATTGCCAATCGTGGTATGACGTTGGTGTATGGCGGTGGCAATGTCGGTCTGATGGGGGTTGCTGCTAATGCTGCACTAGAGGCGGGTGGTAAAGTGATTGGAGTGATTCCGACGGACATCGCCGACAAGGAAGTGGGGCATTACGGCCTGACGGAATTGCAGGTGGTGGATTCTATGCATGAGCGCAAGATGCGTATGGCGAAGTTGGCTGATGGGATTATCGCTTTGCCTGGTGGGCTGGGCACTTTGGAAGAGCTGTTTGAGATGTTGACCTGGTCGCAGTTGGGGTTTCACAACAAGCCTATCGGGCTGGTTAATGTGGAAGGGTATTTTGATTTGTTGTTGTCGTTTCTCGATAGCATGGTGGTTGAGCGGTTTGTGAAGCAAGACCATCGGGATTTGTTGTTGACTGAGCGGGATCCTGAGGTGTTGTTGGATCGGATGGTTGATTATGTGCCACCGACCACAGACAAATGGCTGGATTTGGATCGCAGCTAGTTAATGAAAGTCTCGCGAAGCTACCGGCAGGTTCTGTAATTCGCTGGTGTAGTCAACTAATGCTCCGGCAATAATGTGTATCACATTGTCCTTAGTCTCCAGTGTGCCTTTTACCAACAGTAACTGCCCCGTCATCAACTCTTTTCGAAAGCGCTGTTGAGTGCTCTGCCACACGACAATATTGCTGTTACCGGTTTCATCTTCCAGGGTTAAGAACAATACGCCGGATGCGGTGCCGGGGCGTTGTCTGCAGGTGACAAGGCCGGCAATGCGCACCAGGCGATTGTTGCCTACCTGTGCTAAGTCAGAATAGCGTTTGCATTGATTGAACGGCGGCTTGTGGCGCAGCAGACTCATTGGGTGTGAGCGTAGGGTTACGCCGGTGGCTCGATAGTCGGCTAATACTTCTTCGGCGATTCCTGGCGCGGGGAGGGCGATTTTGTCGTTGAAGAAGTCGGCGCGTTGCCGGTGTTCGTCTTGCAATAGGGGTTTGGCTTCTTCCAGGGCCATTATCTGCCACTGGGATTGGTGTCGGTGACCGCTGAGTGAGGCCAGGGCATCGGCATCGGCCAGGGCTTCCATATCTCGTTTGTTCAATTGTGCCCGCAGACGCAAATCGCTGATCTGGCGGTAGGGGCTTTTCCAGCGTTGTTCTACGATGCGTTCGGCGCCGCTTTTGCTGAGGCCTTTTACAAGCCGTAGGCCCAGACGAAGTGGTGGTTGGGTTTGTGTTGTGGAACGGCTATCCAAAAGTTGGTGGTCCCAATCGCTTTGGTTGACGTCGATAGGCAACACCGTGACCTCGTGGCGGCGGGCGTCCTGGATAAGTTGCGAAGGGGAATAAAACCCCATGGGCTGGCTGTTGAGTAATCCGGTATAAAAAGCGGCGGGGTGGTGGCGTTTCAACCAGGAAGAGACGTAGGCCAACAGTGCGAAGCTGGCGGAGTGTGATTCCGGGAAACCATAGCCTCCAAAACCCTTAATTTGTTCAAACAGGCGCTTGGCAAATTCTTCGTTATAGCCGCGTTCAATCATGCCCTTGGTGAGTTTCTTTTCGAAGCTCAGAAGCTTGCTGTTTTTGCCCCAGTTGGTAATGGCCTGGCGCAATTGGTCGGCCTCGCCGCCGCTGAAACCAGCGGCGACCATTGCCAACTTGATGACCTGCTCCTGAAAAATAGGCACGCCCAGGGTGCGGTCGAGTACGTCTTTGATTTCATCGCTGGGGTAGGTGATTTTCTCCAACCCCTGTTTGCGCCGCAGGTAGGGGTGCACCATGTCACCCTGAATCGGGCCGGGGCGGACAATGGCAATCTCAATGACCAGGTCGTAAAAGCATTCGGGTTTTAGTCTGGGTAGCATGGACATTTGTGCGCGGGACTCAATTTGAAACACACCCAGGCTGTCTGCTTTTTGCAGCATTTGATAGGTGGCTTTGTCTTCTTTGGGAATGTCGTTGATGTCTTTAATAGCGGGACAATAGGTGTGAACCATTTGCAGGCTTTTGCGAATCGCCGACAACATGCCCAGGGCCAGAATGTCTACCTTTAGCAGACCCAGAGATTCAATATCTTCCTTGTCCCATTGAATGACGGTGCGGTCAGCCATGCTGGCATTCTCTACCGGCACCAAAGTGGATATTGGGCTGCGAGTAATCACAAAACCACCCACGTGCTGGGACAAGTGACGGGGGAAGCCGAGTATTTGCTGAACGAGGTTGTAGAACAATTCTGCCTGGCGGTTGTGTGAAGCAATGCCCTGTTCTTCGAAACGTTTGCTGAGATCTTTGGTCCTGTCCCACCAGGCTAAAGATTTGGCGAGGTCGTCGACAAACACGGGGTCGAGGCCCAGAGCTTTGCCTACATCGCGCACAGCACTGCGAGAGCGATAGGTGATTACCGTGGCAGCTAAGGCTGCGCGTTTACGAGAGTATTTCCGGTAGATGTATTGAATGACTTCTTCCCGGCGCTCGTGTTCGAAGTCGACATCGATGTCCGGGGGCTCGTCACGCTCTTTGGAAATGAAACGTTCGAACAGCAGAGAAATTTGCTCCGGGGAAACCTCGGTAATAAACAGGCAATAGCACACCACAGAGTTGGCCGCAGAGCCGCGCCCCTGACACAGAATGTTTCTATCGCGGGCGAAGCGTACGATGTCGTACACCGTGAGAAAGTAATATTCGTAGTTGAGCTCTTCAATGAGTTTCAGCTCTCTTGCAATGCGCCGTTCAATTTCAATGGGCACGCCCTGTGGCCAGCGCACCTTACAACCACTTGCCACGAGTTCACGTAAATAACGATTGGCGCTGTAGTTTTCAGGCACCACTTCTTCAGGGTATTCATAGCGCAACTCTTCGAGGCTGAAATCGCAGAGGCTGGCAATGTATTGCGCTTCTTCCAGTAGCGCTCGGGGGTAAAGTTTCTCAAGCTTCGCCTGCGAGCGAAGATGCTGCTGACTATTGGCCAGGCGCTTACGGCCCAGTTGGTCAATGCTGGAGTTGTGCTTTAGCGCCGTAAACACGTCGTGCAATGGTTTGCGAGTGGCGCAGTGCATTTGCACGTTGGAGCAGGCGACCATAGGAATGTTCAAGGTGCTGGCGGTTTGGTAATGGGCCATGTAGCCATCTGCCTCGTTGTTGCCCAGCACATGGCACACACCGAGCCAGAGGCGCTGTTTACACAGGCGCTTTAACTGCAAACCATAGGCCTGAGTAGTTTCACTGTTGTCTTGCGGTAACCAGATAAGCAGACAGCGCTTAAGGTGAAAGATCACATCGCGCAGGCTCACCCGATATTCGCCCTTGGGGCTGCGCCGCCTGGCCATGCTGATCAGCCCCGACAGTTCACTGTAGGCCGCGCGCGATGGTACCAAAGCTAACAATTTAACCCCTTCTTCGAGTGTGAACTCGCTGCCAATGATGAGCTGCAGGCCTACTTCCTTGGCCGCTACATGGGCTTTTACCACACCCGCCAAAGAGCACTCGTCGGTAATGGCCAGGGCGGAGTATCCCAACTGTGCAGCGTGCTCAACCAGTTCATGGGGGTGAGAGGCGCTGCGTAGGAAGCTGTAGTTGCTTAGGCAGTGGAGTTCGGTGTGGCGCATGAGTAAGCTTAGCTGTCCATGGGGCTGATCACACCCATAGCTCCCCGCCCCAATACATGCGTATAGATTTCAGTGGTTTTAACATCGCTGTGACCCAGCAGCTTTTGTATGGTTCGCAAGTCGTAACCTTGCTGCAGTAAACGCGTGGCAAAGCTGTGCCTAAAAGTATGACAACTGACGGGCTTGATAATTTTGGCGGCGAGTTTGGCTTGTCGAACACGCTTTGCCAAAGAGGTCGGATGAAGATGGTGTCGACGCAGAACACCTGAACGAGGGTCTTTACCTATAGCGGTGGAAGGAAACAAATATTGCCAACCCAATTCGCGCGCAGCGCTGGGTTTTTTCCTGGCCAGAGCATAGGGAAGATAAACCTCACCATAGCCATCTTCAGTATCGCGGCTATGTAGCTTTGCAACGTCTTCAAGTTGTAGAGCAAGCTGATCCTTCAAACACTCTGGTAGAAGTGTTACACGATCTTTATCGCCCTTACCTGAGCGTACTGTAATAGTGCCAAGCTCAAAGTCGAGGTCCTTTACGCGAAGAGAAAGCAATTCAGCCTGACGTAAACCGGAGCCATAAATAAGCTCTATCATGGTTCGGTAGTTTCCATTCAGACCGGTGAGTATTCGTGTTACCTCGGCATGGGTAAGTACTACAGGTATTCGCCTCCGTTGACGTGCTTTTTCGAAGTCCAGCTGTTCCAGTTCAAATTGCAGGAATTTGCGATATAAGTAGACCAGTGCATTCAATGCAATACGCTGAGTGGCCGGCGAACAGTCGCGGGCGCTGCCCAGATGACTTAGGAACTGGTTGATCTCTAGCGCACCCATGAGCTTTGGGTGTTGTTTTTTATGAAACAGAATAAATCGCCTTATCCAATGTATGTAGGTTTTCTCGGTCTGGTAGGAATAGCCCTTGTCCCGAAAATCCTGCCTAAGCTGATGGATAAAGCGATTTGACCCTACCGGGATTGAATGACGAATATCGTCCATGAGTTTGTCTCAAACAATTAACTGTATATATATACAGTATCCTGTTTTGTCGAAATTTCAAACCGGTTTTTCAGCGGAATCGCCCGTCTTTTGGGTATTAGCTAATTGCAACTTATTGTTTTTATGAGGTTTTAAACCTTGAGCATCGATACATCTATGGACGGATTTGATGTCTGAATGCGATAGAGTATTCCTTATAACTTGATTGCTGAAATAACCGCAGGGGGATAAGCTGTTGTTAGTTATGGCCTTTTGATTTTTTTAAGGCCGGAGAAAATCAACATACAGGGAAAGCAGAGATATGAGACCGTTCCCTATAATTAGCTGTTAATACGCTCTAGTAGAGAAATCCTTTCTGGTCTGTAGGTCGCTTCTACTTTCAATCCCTAATCGGTATCTCAGCCAGCTTTTTCGTGTTGAGCTGCCGGCCAAACCGTTCGTTCTTGGTGCCGTTTACAAATTCGATTCTAGGCTGCAAACTGAACTCAATCGTAAAGTGTGCGCAAACAGGTTTTGTAGGGCGCTGGGTTCGGCTCATTATCGGGAGTTTTATTGTGGCTTCAGTTCCGCTTCGCTCCACAGCATGGTTATTTTCTTGCTCGGTGTGTCGCATCTTTAACAAGGCCAAGAAGTGCGCTCCCTTCGGTCGCAGGATTCGCTCCTTCGTCGCTCACCTCTTTTGGCGGCGTTAGGAGGATAGGCGATGTCCCTCGCGCAATTAGGATCACTTGGTGAGTTTCTTGGCTTCTTCGCAGTTCTTGCAACGCTAATATACCTGGCCCTGCAAACTAAACATGCGAGGGA
>JBGCGJ010000078.1:0-14219 GCA_045110675.1 Halioglobus sp.
CAGAGTCGGCATACACAAACACATCCAGCCAGTCGCCCGTGACGCTCTCGTCGGGTGAGAAGCGCTTGGGAAGTAGAATTTCTCCGAAATCATAGCCGTCCAAAAACAGGCCGTGGGCACTGCGCTTAACAACCTGCATACGATTGGGGCGTCCAATGTGGATTCGATTCTTGCTAGTCATGTTTTTTCTTCTTCAATGGTGCGAATCCATCGTTCTCTGGTTTGTCTTTGCCTTTACTGGAGTAGGGTTTGCCCTTGTTTTTCTGATTGCGATGGCGGCTCTTGGCTTTATCCTCGGCTGAGGTCCCGCGTTTCTTTCCTTTTTTGCCCGCCGCTTTGCCAGATGACTTGGTGGCTTTCGGCCCGCTGTACCTGGCCTTGAGACCGGGAATTGCGCGCTTTTCAAAATCCAGCTTTAGATAACGTTGAATCGCCGCGCTCAAATTCCACTCGGTGTGATCTACCAGGGAAACGGCCATCCCTTTTTCTCCAGCGCGGCCTGTCCGTCCGGTTCGGTGCAAATAGTCGTCGCCTTTGCGGGGCAGTTCGTAGTTGACCACAAGATCAATGTTCTTGACGTCCAACCCTCGAGCGGCCAAGTCGCTCGCACTCACAATATCCAGCTTCCCGTCGGCGTATCGGGTCATCACCAACTTGCGTTCCTCGGTGCTCATCTCGCCGTGCAAGGTCGCGCATTTTAGTTTGTGGTAAGCCAGCAGCCCCGCCAGCCGTTGTGCGGTCGATCGCTTATTGCTGAACACCAGCGCGCGCTTAAAGCCGCCTTGCTGCAGCAGGGCAGTTAACACCTTGTCCTTGTGCTGTTGGTTGTCGGCTAGAATCATCTGGTGAAAAATTTGGCTGTGTGGCTGGCGAACCTCACCGATACTGATGGTCTGGGGTTTGTTCAACAGCTCTTTCGCTATCCCACCCAAGCCTTTGTGTTTCAGAGTCGCAGACAGCATGAGCACCTGCTTGTCCATCGGACAAAAGGAATTGATCTTCATGACGTCGTCACGAAAACCCATGTCCAGCACTCTGTCCGCTTCGTCCAGTATCAGTATCTTGAGTGACGATAACTCCGCGCTGCCCTTTTCGCAGTGCTCCAGCAGCCGACCGGGCGTTGCGACGACAATGTGTGGGTCTTTGCGCAAACTGGCTTGTTGATATTTGAAATCGGCGCCCCCGGAAATACCCTGTATTTCCACCGGCATTTTCGCCGTGAGTTTTCGGCACTGCTTTAGTACCTGTCGCGCCAGCTCTCTGGTAGGGACTAGAATCAGTGCCTGGGTGCCCACTTCACGCGCTGAGTTATTTTCGAGCAGGGATTGCACCGTGGGGATGAGATAGGCCAGGGTTTTCCCGGTGCCAGTCTCGGCGCTCACCTTCAGGTCTTGGCCATTCAGTGCCGCTGGAATGACCTCTGCCTGCACCTGTGTGGGCTCGGTAAGCTTCATGGATTCGAGGCCCAGGAACAGGCGTCGATCTAGCGGTAAGTCTGCGAACAAGCGAATAATCCCCAAAAGCCGACATCCTAAACTAATGTGGCTGTATTGCTAGCGATAGATGGTGTGCAGAGCTGGCACGGGGCTTAACTAGATCTTGTTTCATCCGGCCCTATAGAGCACTATCGTTCAGATGTTTCCTTGGAGAACAGACAATGGTTAAGGCGGTACGTATCAGTGGAACAGGTGGCCCAGAGGTGATGTTGTTTGACGATATCGAACTGGATGCCCCCGGCCCCGGAATGGTGAGAGTTGCCAATCAGGCGATTGGCCTTAATTATATCGATGTCTACCATCGCAGTGGTCTATATCCGCTTCCTTTGCCCACAGGCATAGGCTTGGAAGGTGCAGGTATCGTTGAGGCGATTGGTGAGGGCGTGGATTTGGCCGTTGACGACCGGGTTGCTTATTGTTCTGCCGGTTTTGGAGCCTATGCAGAGGCCATTAATCTGCCCGCGGCGCGCTTGGTGAAGATACCTGATGGGATTGATTTTGAGAACGCGGCGGCAATGTTGCTCAAGGGGCAAACAGCCGAGTATTTGCTGCAGCGCACCTATCCCCTGAAAGCGGGAGAAACCTGCCTGTTTCACGCCGCAGCAGGTGGTGTAGGGCTAATTTTTGGCCAGTGGGCTAAGAGCATTGGAGCGGTTGCCATCGGTACGGTCGGGTCCGATGAGAAGGCGGAAATAGCCCGCGCCCATGGCTATCAACACGTGATCAATTATCGAACTGAAGATGTTTTGGAGCGGGTTTTGGAAATCACCGGCGGCACAAAGCTCCCCGTGGTATTTGATGGCGTCGGTAGGGATACCTTTGATGTGTCACTCGATTGTCTTGCCCCCCGTGGCCTGATGGTCAGCTTCGGCAATGCTTCAGGGGCACCAGAACCGCTGGATTTGCAGACATTGACTGCCAAGGGTTCCTTGTATATCACGCGGCCGACCATGGTGACCTATACCGCGACGGCCGAGGAGTTACGCCAGTCTGCCGCTGATCTGTTTGCTCGGGTGTTGAATTCGGATATCGTCATTGATATCAATCAGCGCTACGCTCTGAGTGATATCCAGAACGCGCATCGCGATCTCGAAGGTCGAAAGACGACGGGTTCGACCATAATATTGCCGTGAGCGCTGCCGCCCCCACTTCTCGCCAGGCCAACTATGCACTGCTAGTCCTGTTGCTGGCCTACATCCTGTCATTTATTGATCGCAATGCCATGGCAGTCCTGGTGGGCCCTATTCGCGCTGATTTTGATATTAGTGATTTTCAGTACAGTTTGTTGCACGGCTTTGCATTTTCCATGTTCTATATATTTCTGGGCTTGCCGATCGCCAGGCTTGCTGATCGTGGCAGCCGTAAGAGTATTGTCACCATAGGCGTTTTTTTTTGGAGTGCCATGACCTGTTTGTGTGGCGCGGCGCAAAGTTTCAAAATGCTTTTTGTTGCGAGAGTAGGGGTGGGAATCGGGGAAGCAGCGCTATCGCCCCCGGCTTACAGTTTGCTCAGTGACTTTTTTTCTCGGGAAGCTCTGCCTCGAGCGATGGCGATTTATACTCTGGGAATTACAATCGGTGGTGGTCTGGCGTACATAGTCGGCGGTGCTGTTTACCAATATTTTCTTAGCCGCGGAGCGCCGGCTTTACCATTGCTTGGCGAAATGCGACCCTGGCAGATGACCTTTGTCGTTGTTGGTTTGCCGGGGTTTTTGCTGGTGCTCTTGCTCTCTTTCATGGTTGAGCCACGACGAGTAGGTGAATCACTCGACGGTTTAGAGAGCGATTCGGATGAGCCGCCAGTTCCGGCTTCCGGGTACAGTGTTGCAGAAATACTGCGCTGTCTTCAGGGTAATTGGCAGGCCTACTTCTCGCTGATTTTCGGCGTTTCCTTGTTGTCCATTCTAGGCTACGGCACGATGGCGTGGTATCCGGAATTTCTGGTCCGCAATCATGGTATGAATCGTGCCGAAGCCGGTTCCATGTTTGGTCTGATCTTTATTGTCGCCGGCAGTCTGGGAACGATACTCGGTGGATGGAGTGTTAAACCCCTGCTTGAGCGCGGTTATTCGGATGCCAGTGTAAGAATCGTCATGTGGATTGCGATCATTTGGATGGTGCCCGCAGCGATTGGCCCCATGCTTCCCAGCGGAAGTCTCGCGCTGTGGGCCGCTGTGCCGATTGTCCTGTTTCTCAACAGCTACTTTGGTGTCTGCATTGCTGCGATACAGTTAATCACCCCGAATCGCATGCGGGCGCAGGTGTCGGCCGGATTATTGTTTATGACTAATTTATTCGGTCTCGCGATGGGGCCCAGTTTCATTGCAGCGCTTACCGATTTTGTATTTGCAGACGATCTCGCTTTGGGTAAATCGCTCACTGTTTTGCCACTAGTCGTTTGCCCACTGGCGACGGCCTTGTTAGCGTGGGGTCTTCGATATTACCGAGCCGCTTTGCCGGCTGAGCTTAAATAGAGGTTTTGCGCAATGTTTTACGAAGTCAGCCCGGTTGTGCTCAAGGGCGAGCACGTTCGATTGGAACCGCTTTCCCAGGATCACGCCCAGGGCCTGTTTAATCGTGGTCAGGAAGTTTCGGACTGGGAGTTTTTGCCCAGGGCCTGTTTTGTGGATATGCCCGACACCCGTCAATGGATCGATGCGGCGTTAGAGGCACCCAATCAGCTACCCTTCGCAATTATAGAAACGAGCAAAGGCAAGGCGGTAGGTAGTACGCGTTTCCTCAATATAAGGCCGAATCACCGATCCCTGGAAATTGGTTGGACCTGGCTGGGGAGAGAGTGGCAGGGTACTGCGGTGAACACCGAAGTGAAAAGCCTGCTGTTAGAGCACGCTTTTGAACGCTTGCGCTACCTGCGAGTCGAGTTTAAGACTGATGCGAGAAATTTGCGCTCCCAAAAAGCTCTGGAGAGAATAGGAGCCAATTGGGAGGGGGTGTTACGTAATCATATGATTGTGCAGGGAGATTTTTCTCGCGACTCGGTCTTCTACAGCGTTATTGACCGCGAATGGCCCGAGGTAAAAGAGCGGCTGGCTTCTTTACGCAACAGATAGTTTAGAGAGGCACCCCGGCAACATCGGAGGTGCCCGTTAGCAAATTGTGAAGCCTGCTTTACTGCACCATTTCGTTGTCGCTGAATACCCCTTCGAACATGGGAGAACTCAGGTATCTTTCTCCGGAATCTGGCAGAATAGCGACAATCATCTTACCCTTGTGCTCAGCTTGTTGTGACACGCGATGTGCCACGGCCATAGCTGCTCCCGAGGACACACCCGCCAAAATACCTTCCTGGCGCATCAGCTTGTGGGCCCATTCCATGGCCTCATCATTTTCAACCTGCTCTACCTGATCGACAATGCTGAGATCCAGGTTACCCGGTATAAAACCCGTGCCAATGCCCTGAATTTTATGAGGTGCGTGACTAGGTTCTTCGCCAGCCAGAGCTGCGCCAATCACGTTGCTGGATGAAGGCTCAATGGCGACGCTGTGAATGGCTTTGCCTCGCGTCTGCTTGAGATATCGGGAGATTCCGCTAATCGTTCCACCTGTTCCAACGCCTGAAACCAATATGTCCACTTCGCCGTCAGTGTCATCCCAAATCTCCGGGCCTGTTGTTTGCTCGTGCACCGCGGGGTTGGCTGGGTTCTCGAATTGGTGAGGCCCCCAGTATTTTTGCGGATCTGAGGCGATGATCTCCTCAGCCTTGGCGATCGCCGCGGTGACTCCCTTGCTGCCATCGGTTAACACCACCTCGGCTCCCAGCGCCTTCATTAACATGCGTCGTTCGAGGCTCATGGTACTAGGCATGACCAAAATGCAGCTGTATCCTCTTGCGGCTGCCACAAAGGCAAGGCCAATGCCGGTATTTCCACTGGTCGGTTCAACGATGGTCATTCCGGGTTTTAAGCTTCCATCTTTTTCAGCGGTGAGCACCATTGAACTGCCGATACGGCATTTTACTGACATCGCTGGATTGCGGTTTTCCAGCTTCACAAAAATATTACCATCACTGATGTGATTGATGCGTACCAGCGGTGTGCCGCCGATTGTTACCGTATTGTCATCGAAAGTCTTGGCCATGTCGGATTCCTTAGGTTTTCTTTCTGAGTAGGCGTGAACAACTCGTTAAGGTTAGTACTAGCAAGCATGCTTGTCTATCGCGCGCGGTGCATTAACAAATCTTAACGAAATCCATGAATAAATACCCTTGAATGCAGGTCATATAACCCAACAATAGGACCTCTATTGTTTAGTCGACGTTTAGTTTAGCTATAGGAGGAATTGTGAAGCGAAGAATTAAGCTGTTTTTGAGCTTAGTCTACACGGTGATATTTTTGGTTCTGGCAAGTACGGGGGTTCTGCGCTCGCAGGCCGGCGAACTTGAATCTGCAAGTGAGACTTTATACCGCGAGGCAGCCCCGATGGCTGCGGAGATCGAGAGGATTGAAAATTAATCGAGAGTTTTTTTCGATTTCTGGAACTTTTTAAAATCGAGGCAGTCTTATTTTACAGAAGCAATGTTGATTGACCTTTTCGAAGTCGTTATCGCTCCAATCTAGTTCTTCGATCACTGTCACAGTGTTGTATGTACGAGCTCCATTCAGGTCCTAAATCCCCTTGAGAGTGTTTCTCTATACCGGCCCATTGGGCCGGTTTTTTTTATTCTAGAAAACTGGCGATTTCCGCAAGCGACTTGCGCTGGATATCGGGTACCCGAGCATCCTCGGTTGGATAGCCAACGACCAGAATCATGCTGGGCTTTTCGGTGTTTGGCCGGTCTAAAATCTCGTTGAGAAATTTCATTGGACTGGGTGTATGGGTGAGGCTCGCTAAACCCGCTTGATGAAGCGCGCTGATCAACATGCCGGTGGCGATACCGACAGATTCAGGTACGTAGTAGTTCTTTTGCTTGCGGCCCTCGCTGTCAAAGGAGAACTTCTGGGCGAAGATGACGATGAGATAAGGGGCGGTCTCCAGGAAGGGCTTGTCCTCATCGGTACCCAGGGGGGCCAGTGCCTCTAGCCATTCATCCGGCGCGCGTCGCTGATAAAATTCTCGCTCCTCCTCTTCGGCACCCTCGCGAATCTTGCGCTTCAAGTCGCTGTTGCTCACCACGCAAAAATGCCAGGGCTGACGATGTGCACCTGAGGGCGCGCTGCCTGCTGCCAGCAAGCATTGTTCGATAATTTCCCGGGGCACTGGCTCAGAGCTGAAATCTCTAACGGTTCTTCGCCTCGAAGACTCTTCTCGAAAGCGTTGCGCTCGCGCGAGCATCTCAGTCTCGGGATATCGCTCTGCGGCCAGTGCGATCGTGTCGAATTTAGACTGTGCCATCCTTCTGTTCCTGGTTAGGTTTCTTTGGCTGTCGCCATTTCTATCGCCTTGGTCAGCGTCCCAACACTTTGCGGACCAAGCAACGTCTCTCTCAATTCACCACTGGGGTTAACGATAAGCGTTGTGGGCAGGACCGTAGGTCTTCTCGTGCCAAGTTCTGTTGCCGGATCCTCCTCAAGTACCGGGAATTCGATGGAGAAATCGCGAATTTGTTGCGCTAAATCTTCCCCCACAGCCCCGTCGTAGTTCACACCCAGTACCGAGACATAGTCAAACTTGCTATCGAATTCATTCAGTTCGGGAATTTCCTTGATACAGGGTTTGCACCACTTGGCCCAATAGTTGATGACGAGCCACTGGCCCCGATAGTCAGAAATAGCCGAACCGCTGATGTCTTTGTTGTCTCCCTGGCAGGCGGTGAGAACAAGTGTCGTGACCAATAGTGTGATAAATCTCATTTGGCAAATAACTCGGCGAGGCTAATGTCCAGTGAATCGCGCTGTTGACTACGCTGCTGTCGAAGTCGAGTGTAGGCTTCCTGTTGCCAGTTTAGCTGGTTCTGAAGGTCTTCCTCGTCCAGAGGGTGCTCGGTATTGACCCATTCTTTAAGCTGCCAATAGGAGATACTGTGTAAATCGCGACTCAGTAGATACTCCCCGCGCTCGCTTTGAGTGATGAGCTTTTTCGCGAGAAACAAATCCCGTAATTTACTCCAGGTTTCACTGTCGAGCTCGCGCGTAACTTCGTGTTTTTCCTTGAATATGTCCAGTTCGTTAACCGAAGTACCTGATTTCTGGTTTATCCAGAACAAATAGAGAATATCGAGTGCCTTAAGCACATTGGGTCGGTTGGCCTGTTCCAGGCTTTGGTAGGCGGATAAGCTGTGCACCAATATAGCCCCGGTCAACACAATGTTCCAAGACAGATAAATCCATAATAGAAACAGCGGTACCGCCGCAAATGCGCCGTAGATGAAGGTGTAGCTGGACCCCACAACCAACTGTGTAAACAGTGAGCGAGCGATATTAAAAACCACAGCAGCCACCAGCCCACCGACCAAAGCGTGGCGCAGGGGCACAGCGCAGTTTGGTACCGCGGCGTATATCAGGGTGAAGCCTGCAGTGTTGAGCATAATCGGAGTGAGTGTGAGTAAGTAGGCGCCGATGCCTATAACGTCGAAATGCTCGACAAAATTGGCGAACGATGCCAGGTAGGTGCTTATACCCAGAGCCAGACCCACCGTGACAGGTGCGAGACTGAGTACTGCCCAATACAGTAGGAAGCTGGAGACGGCACTGCGGTTTTCCCGCGTTCTCCAAATTTGGTTAAAGGCTTTTTCGATATTCCTCAACATGATGACGGCGGTAATGACCAAAAAAGCGATACCAAATCCCGTCAGGTTCTTGGCTTGGCGGGAAAAATCACCCAGGTACTCCTGAATATCCGAGCTGGTTTCCGGGACGAGATTTTCAAACATGAATGCTTCGATCTTGACCTCTACGCCCTGAAATGCCGGAACCGCAGAGGCCATGGTGTAGAGCACAGTCATAAGAGGGACCAGTGCGAACAAACTCATGTAGGTTAGCGCAGCGGCATTTTCGGAACATCTATCTGCCCGAAAACGGGAGAAAAGATAACGGCAGCGGCGCCATAGTATCTGCAATTGTGTCGACATAACTTCCATGGGTTTATTATTGCATGAATATACCTGCTGCGCAGGAGTCCCCGGCGTTCAGCTTTGCTATACTGGCGGCGATATTTTTTTGCACAGGTTTATCCCATGAGTGATTTCAAGATCTACCACAATCCACGCTGTTCCAAATCTCGTGCGACCTTGGCCCTACTGGAAGAGCACGGTGTTTCCCCAGAGATTGTGCTTTATCTCGATACAGGTCCGGATAGTGATGAGCTATCTGGTTTACTTGGGAAGCTCAATATGAATGCCAGTGATCTGGTGCGACGCGGCGAGGACGCCTATAAGGAATGTGGACTGAGTAAAAACTCAACTGAGCAAGACATTATTGCAGCGATGAGCGAACACCCCAAACTGATAGAGAGACCGATCGTCGTCAAGGGAGATAGGGCGGTGCTGGGGCGGCCTCCAGAAAACGTTTTGGGATTGCTTTCTGAATGAGCGAGCCCTATGTTTTGGTACTGTATTACAGTCGGCACGGTGCCACCGCGGAAATGGCCGCACAGATCGCCAGGGGTATTGAATTGGTACCGGGGGCGCGGGCCGTGTTGCGCACTGTACCGCCGGTATCGGCCGACTGTGAGGCAGTGGCCGAAGATATTCCCACCAGCGGCCCGCTTTATTGCCAGCATGACGACTTAAGAAACTGTGCCGCGTTGGTAATGGGCAGCCCTACTCGGTTTGGCAATATGGCGGCTCCGCTGAAGTATTTTGTGGATCAGACCTCGGACCTTTGGTTAAGCGGCGCCCTCATCGATAAACCTGCTGCGGTGTTTACCTCTACCTCCAGCATGCACGGTGGCCAGGAGTCGACTTTACTCAGCATGATGCTACCGCTACTGCATCACGGCATGGTGATCGCAGGCTTGCCCTACAGTGAGCCCGGTTTGATGAGCAGTCGCAGCGGTGGTACCCCCTATGGAGCATCGCACTGGGCAGGAGAGTCAAACGACTTTCAGGTCGACGATACCGAGTCTGCGCTGTGTAAGGCGCTCGGCAGTCGGGTCGCGCGCTTGGCACTGGGGAGATCAACGTGAGAGCTATTGCATGGTCAACTCCCAGCGATAAGATGCGGGCGCTCAGTCTGTTGAGTTGGTTGCTATTGCTGATCGTCCAGGCGCTAGATTCCTGGATTACCCAGGTTCCCTGGATTATAGTTTTGGGCAAGATACTGCCCTTGCTGATCTTTCTCCCCGGCATCCTTGGCGATAATTTGCGCAGCTATATTTGGCTGTGTTTTGTTAGCTTGTTGTATTTTTTGGTGTTAGTTGAACGACTGTTTGCTCAGCCCGATAATATTTTGGCGATTCTGGGTATGACCGCAGTGGTGACTCTGTTTACTTGCGCAATGTTGTATGTGCGCTGGCGAGCACGGGAATTGAGAGAAGTTTGATCAATATGCGTTTCTTTAGGGAGAATATGGAATGAAATTGTGGGAATTAATTCGCCGAATTTTCGCGGCTTTCTGGCGCGGAATTACGATATTTCGACTGGCGCTGTCCAATATTCTGTTCCTGGTAATGCTCGCGCTCATTTACTTTGTCTATATCGGCGGAGGCCCGGAACCTTTGCCCGCGCGAGCCGCATTACTTCTCAACCCTATAGGCACAGTCGTGGATGAGAAATCTTTTGTGCCGCCACTGCAAGCGCTCATGGGCGAGGCGTCGCCTGCACAGCATGAAGTTCTGCTGCGAGACCTGATTGCCGCCATTGAATATGCCCGTGATGACCCGGCCATAAATTCAATGGTGATGGAATTGGATTCTCTCGTTTCAGTGGGAATCAGTAAGACTCTAGAAATTTCTCGGGCGTTGGAATCCTTCAAAGCCAGCGGCAAACCCATAGTTGCGGTAGGCGACTACTACACCCAGGACCAGTATCTGCTGGCCAGTCACGCCGACACCGTTATTATGCACCCGCTCGGCGGAGTGATGCTGGAAGGTTTTAGTAGCTACCAGAATTACTTTCGAGAGGCATTGGAAAAACTCTCGGTGAGCATGCACGTCTTTAAAGCCGGTGAGCACAAATCCATGGCCGAGCCTTTTTTGCGAGACGATATGTCTCCCGCCGAAAAAGAAATCACCAGTCGCTGGCTTTCCGGATTGTGGCAGAACTACGTTGAAGTCGTCGAACAGCAGCGAGAGTTGGCTCCCGGCTCGGTTGATCAGTTCATCGCAAATTTTTCGGCGAATTTGCATGCCCAGGGCGGTAACCTTGCCGAGACTTCCTTGGTCGCCCAGTTAGTCGATAAGCTAATGGGCCGCGGTGAGATGAACGACTATCTGTCCGAATTGGTTGGAGCAAAGAACGAGGATGGGCTCTACGAAGCGGTGGGGTTCGAAACCTATGTGAGCCGCCAAAGACCCTTGTCTCTTATGGGCGTAGAGGGAGATCGCGTAGCGGTCATTACGGCGCAAGGTGGCATTCAAGTGGGAGAGCAACCTCCGGGTTCTATCGGCGGTGATTCTCTGGCACGCCTTATTCGTTCGACCGCCGAAGCAGACGGCGTTGGGGCGATTGTCCTTCGGGTCAACAGCGGTGGGGGCAGTGTGTTCGCCTCGGAAGTTATTCGCCAGGAAATTTTGCGGGCGAAAGCCGACGGAATGCCGATCGTCATTTCAATGGGGGCCATCGCCGCTTCTGGTGGCTACTACATTGCGGCAGAGGCCGATCAGATCTGGGCCACACCCACGACTATCACTGGGAGCATCGGGGTATTCGCTGCCTTTCCAACCTTTGAGCGGCTGATAGAGCGCGCCGGTGTGCACACCGATGGGGTGGGCACCACTCCCTTGGCCGGCAGCTTTAGGCTCGATAGGCCCCTGAACGATGACGTTGCTGTTTCTTTCGCCAGCTCGGTGGAACACACGTATCAAAATTTCCTTGGGCTGGTCGCCGAGGGGCGCGGTATGAGTATTGATGAAGTTGATGCTGTCGCGCAAGGACGCGTGTGGAGCGCCACAGATGCGCTCGAGCACGGGCTGATCGATAATCTGGGTGATCTTCAAGATGCGATTGCCGCAGCGGGGGAGTTATCGGGCTTGTCCGATTATCAAATCGAGTATGTGGGTCTGCCGCTGTCGCCTAGAGATTTGCTGTTGCAACAATTGAGCGGGCGGATGGGTCGTTTGAAACTGTGGACGAATTCAACGATGGCCAATGCGTTTTCCGGTGTGTTGCAAACTTTTACAGCGGCCGCACGCGAGCTGGATAATCTGGATGATCCAGCGCACTTGTATGTTCGCTGTGTCTCTTGCACGAGTTTTTACTAGTTGTTGTCAGAGTAAAATCACGTCTAGAGCAGAGTCTCTAGAGGGGTAACAGAACCTGAGTTAGTCAGGCTGTTTCGAAGGGGAACTGTGCGCGCCAGGCTTCGAATCCGCCATCCATGCTATACACTTCTTCGAATCCCTTCTCGTTCAGAAAAGAAGCGGCGCTCTGACTGGAGTTGCCGTGGTAGCAGCACACGATAAGGGGAACGTCGGGATCTGCTTCGACAATAAAATCGGGCAAGCTGACATTGTCCAGGTGTACAGCCCCTTTGATATGGCCTCCGGCGAAAGAGTTTTCGTCGCGGATGTCAACCAGCGCAGCAGTGCCAGCGTCCAGCATCTGCTTCGTCGCCTCGGTTGAAATGTGTTTGAATTGCCCCATGAATTGCTTGCCAGTTTGCGGTTCGGTCGCCATTATACTCGCAAATTACAATACTGGAGAACACTATGCCAAAGGCAAGTGATTTGAAGCGTGGTGGTGTAGTAGAGATTAATGGCCACGCGTATATTGTCCGTCAAATTGAGGTGAAATCGCCCTCGAGTCGAGGCGCGAACACACTGTATAAAATACGATTCAACGAAGTCCGCACCAAGCAAAAGCTCGACGAAACCTTCAAAGGTGACGATATGTTGGGCGAAGTCGATCTCGAGAGACGGCAGGTCCAGTTCTCCTATATGGACGATGAGTTTTTCGTGTTTATGGACATTGAAGATTACAGCCAGTATCACCTGTCGCCGGAGATGATAGCCGATCAGATTCCCTATATTACCGAGGGACTGGAGGGGATTATGGGATTGTTGATCAATGGTGAATTTATCGGTATTGAGCTACCACAGTCTGTCGTCATGGAGATAGTCGAGTGTGCTCCAGGGATTAAGGGTGCCTCCGCTTCTGCTCGAAACAAACCGGCAACCTTTGCCAGTGGTTTGGTCGTTCCTGTCCCTGAATATCTGGAGGTAGGCGAACGCGTGCGTATTAATACACAAGAAGCTCGCTACATGTCCAGAGAGTGATATGAGCTGGCTATCTCAACGTAGCGAGAGCTTCGGTTACGCTTTCAGGGGGGTGGTCACCCTCATTAAAGAACAACCCAATGCACAAATTCATGCGCTGGCTACTATTGGGGTTGTTGCGCTGGCGTTTTACTGCGAAATATCGCCAAGCGAATGGCGTTCGCTGATACTCATGGTTTCATTGGTATGGCTCGCCGAAGGTTTGAATACGTCGCTGGAATACCTAGCTGACGCGGCAGTGCCTGAACAGCATCCCCTTATTGAAAAAGCCAAAGATGTCGCTGCCGCTGCGGTACTGATTACGGCATTTTTTGCCGTGGTGATGGCAGCGCTTATTTTTCTTCCGCTATTTTGATTGCTAGCTAATAGTTGGCCGGGGCCGGATCAATCTCGCTCTGATTTTCGTCGCTCCCGCGGGCAGCCCACCAGTGATGCAAGTCAGCCAAAATCATATACAAGCAGGGTACCAATAGCAGGGTAATAACCGTCGCAAAGACAATTCCAAACGCCAGAGAGATCGCCATGGGGACTATCTCCATCGCCTGTACGCTGCGTTCCAGTAGAATCGGTGCAAGTCCAAAAAAGGTAGTGAGTGATGTGAGTAGAATTGCTCTGAAGCGACGCGTTCCGGCGTCCACAACCGCCTTGTAACGATCTACTCCATCGCTCACGGCTTTGTTGACGTAATCGACTAGTATCAAGCTGTCGTTCACCACTACGCCACTGAGTGCTATGACCCCCATCAGTGACATCATACTCAGGGGGAAGCCAGTGAGCCAGTGGCCGACAATGGCGCCGATAATCCCGAAAGGTATAACACCCATTATTATAAGTGGCTGTAAGTAGGAACGTGTTGGCACCGCCAGAAGCGCATAGATCGCAAATAAGGCAAGAGTGAACCCGGTGAACATGCTGTTTGCCAGCTTCGTCTCCTCTTCAGAGGCGCCCGCGAGCGAGTAGCTCAAGCCGGGGTATTTGGCGATGAGATCCGGGAATACGTTTTGCTCGATTTCGCCGATCACTTTACCCGGTTCAACGATGTTCTTATCCGCTTCTGCGGTAACTTCCACCGCGCGCTGGTAATTGATCCGGGTAGTTTTAATCAGCCCCTTTTTCATTTCCATGGTTGCCACGGTCTCAAACGGGACCTCATCTCCCTCGGGGGTGCGTATAAACATGTTCTCGAGAGAGCTGGTGGTTTCACGGTCGGCCTTGGGATATCGCACCATCACTTTTATTTCGTCTATACCGCGCTGCACACGCTGTGCTTCAGCACCGTAGAAGGCATGTCTGAGCTGACTACCAAGCTCGTAACGATTTAGGCCCAGTGCCTCGCCCTCGGGCAAGATGTCCACGTGTAGCTCATCTGAGCTGTCACTGGCCCCGTTGCGAA
>JBGCGJ010000079.1:0-7471 GCA_045110675.1 Halioglobus sp.
CGTGCGGAATTTAAACTAGACATGGTGTTGATCCCCCGCAACTTTCGCTACGAATAAATCCGAAACCGAAGGCGGACGAAGTTCACCCAGTGGTGCCAGCAATTCGTGATCGATACCCTCATAGATAATTGCTTTGCCACCGAGAATATTGCGCATGCCAATATGCGGAATTTCCTGGGCCTTCTTAACCGTGTCCCCGACGACATGCAGCTCCACAAATCGCTCTTCCATCTCGAGCATTGGCGTGTCGAGAATCAGCTTTCCACGGTTCATAAACATGACATCGGTTAGAATATTCTGGACCTCTTCTACCTGGTGCGTTGAAATGATAATGGTTCTTTCCCCGTCGAAATAATCATTGAGTAACTGTTCAAAGAAACGCTTTCGAAAAATAATATCCAAACCCAAGGTCGGCTCATCCAGAATGAGCAACTTGGCATCGATGGCCATCACCAATGCCAAATGAAGTTGTACGGTCATACCCTTGGATAAATTTCTGACTTTTCTCGCTCCCGTGACATCGGTAGAACTGAGGAATTTCTCCGCTAGAGCTCGGTCAAACCGTGGATGGATTCCATCGGTATAATCGATTAACTGTTTAACCGTCATCCATTTTGGCAGTACGGCGGTATCGGCTATGAAGCAAACCTGTTCCATTAATTGCGCTCGTTCGCCACGAGGACTGTTGCCTAGCACATCGAGATCACCCTCGTATTTGGCCAGTCCCAGTAAAGTACGCAACAGTGTTGTTTTACCGGCACCATTGGGGCCGATTAACCCGACGACAGAACCCGCTTTTATATCCAAATCGATACTATCAACCGCCGATATGTCACCAAAATTTTTTCGCAGGCCATGCGCCTTCACAATACTGGCCATCAGTTTTTTCCCCTTGATTCGAGCAATATTTTAACGACTTCATTCATGTCCATTCCCAGCGCTTGTACTCGATCTACAAAGGCGGGAATTTCATCGTCGATGAAGCTTTGTTGTTCTGTATCTGTCAGTGCAACACGAGCACCTTGTGCGACATACATACCAAGCCCGCGGCGCTTCTCCAGCAAGCCGATATCCACCAACTCCTGGTAAGCCTTGCCGACAGTGAGATGATTGATCTGATACTCTGCTGCGACCTGCCTCACTGAGGGCACTGCTTCGCCCTCAGTAAAAGAACCGTCCATTATTCGCTCCACGACCAACCCCCGAAGTTGCTTGTAGATAGGCTGTTTGTCATTCCATTCAATCGACACGCGTTCGCTACTCCCGCTGCTCGATCAATTTAGAAGATTTCCTGCGATGTAATTCGCCGGAACCAAGAATCGATTGTTCGATCTCGGGCTCGCCGGTGTAGTAGACATCACCACTGCCGACGATCCCTACATCCAGCTCTGAACCCGCGTGAACCGTCGCGTCTCCTGAGCCCATAATATTGACTTCGACCTCGTCGCACCGGACCGGTTTTAAATCTACGTCACCAGAGCCGACAATTTTGACGTTTAAATTATCCAGTCCACCGCTTTTTTGCGCGGTGATATCACCTGAACCTTTGACTGAGACCTCAGCGTTAGTTGCAAAAACTTCCCCAAGGTGAATTGCCCCAGAGCCAGATAGCAGCAATTTCAAATCCTCGGCGGATAGTACGACTGCCTGCATATCACCCGAGCCACTTAAACGCAGTGTTAAATCCTTTGCCATTATCGAAAACATTTTAATTTGACCCGATCCTTCCAGGGCCACAGAGAAATCTTCAACCTCGAGAGGTTTTACATAAATATCGCCAGATCCGATCAGCTTCAAATGGTTTAGCTCGCTCACAGTCAACTTAAAGTCGACTCCAGAGGCGTCTGGGTGCATCCAGCCGCCCCGCCCGAGAATCAATGTATCCCCATCGAGATAAAACACTTTCTTCGCAAGTGCAGTCTTGCTGCCTCTGATCGCCAGTTCGGGGGCATCGCCCTGGGTGATCTCCAATTTCGCGCTACCGTGCAAAACCACACGCTCGAAAGACAAATCACTAACTCGCTGAATACCTGCCGAAACGGCTTGGGTCAACAGGGCGCAGAATAAGAAAGTGACAGTTCGCAACATAAGATTCACCTTAAAAAACCAGAAGTCCGCTTAACTGATAGATTCATCACTTGAGGAGCCGGCGCCATTGCGACTAGCCAGTTCCACAGCCACTGCCGCAGGCATAAAAGCCAAGGCACCCCAAGCTCCCCCGCCGACGGCACTCATGAGGGCGCATGCCAAAAACAACGCAGAGTAGGTCACAATTCGACCATCTGCCCTGGGAACTCTTGCTCTTTTGGATAGTTTGAACATCGTGCTTATCTCTATTGATATGGTGTTATACATAACTATAACACCATAATTAAAAATCGCAAGAAATTGTTGTCTATTTTTTAGTCAGATCTCTAAAAGGACGAAAAAGTGAGGATTGTGTCGATCAGTCTACCAGTGCTTTGGCCATATTTGCGGCGATACTGGCGGCAATCTCGGCGGCGCGATCAGAGCGAGGCCCCTCATAGTGTCTCCTGAGGACAGTCAGAAACGTATCCAACCAGCGCCGAAAATCGTCCTCCCGAAGAGGCCTCTTGGCATGAAGCTGGCGGTGAATATTCATCGTGTGCCGCTGGTATTCCCGTTCGCCGAGCAACAATTTACACCAGTAATTTTTGATATGCGGCAGATGAACATCGAGATCGATGGCGGCCACATCCACAAAAATGGGAGCCAGCAGCTTGTCGGCCAATAGGGAGGCATAGAACAAGTCGACAAAATTCTCGATATTCTCACGGCAATCGAGGTCTGGATTGGATTGGACGTGCTTCAAAAGGCGTTCACAGCGGAGCCGTCTAGCGCTTTCTGCTCTTTTTGGGATCTTTCGCTTGCCCCGCAATACGGCGTTTGCGGGAGATTTGACGCTCGGTCATCTGATTTCGCTTTTCCGTATAGGGGTTCTCGCTACCACGGAATTCTATTCTCACCGGCGTACCAACCAATTTTAGCTCCCGACGGAAAATCTTTTCCAGGTAGCGCTGATAGCTCACGGGGACCTTGGCGGTCTGATTGCCATGGATGATGATTAACGGTGGGTTTTGACCCCCCGCATGGGCGTATCGTAGTTTGATTCTTCGCCCATTAATCATCGGTGGTGGATTGTCGAATACCGCATCTTCCAGCAAGCGCGTAAGCACATTGGTGTTTAGCTTTTTCATCGCCGACTGGTGGGCGGCGTCAATCGATTTATACAAGTGGCCGACGCCGGTACCGTGTAAGGCTGAAATAAAGTGTGTGTCGGCAAAGCTGGCAAATTGCAGGCGACGGGTCAGTTCCGTCTTGATCCGCTGTTTGTCATCAGCATCCAGACCGTCCCATTTATTGACCGCTAACACCATGGCGCGACCTTTCTCTATACAGTGGCCTAGCAGGTGCATGTCCTGATCCACCAGACCCAAATGAGCATCCATAATGAGCACCACAACATGGGCGTCGTCGATGGCTTTGAGGGTTTTGACGATGGAAAATTTCTCGACGGTTTCGGTCACGTTTTTTCGACGTCGAACACCCGCCGTATCAATCAAGGTGTAGTACTTTTCGTCCCGGAGAAACTCTATATAGATGCTGTCACGCGTCGTACCGGGTTCGTCGTAGACTACCACTCGGTCTTCTCCCAGCATTCGATTGACCAAGGTGGACTTCCCCACATTGGGGCGCCCGACAATCGCTACTCGAACACCGCGATAGGGATCGCTTTCCTCTTCGACGTGAGGTTCAGGGAAATTCTCCAGCACGGAATCGATCATTGATCTTACGCCGCGACCATGAGATGCGGCAATGGCATACATTGACTCTACACCCAGGGCATAGAAATCACCCTTGGCCAACTCTTCCTCCAGACCGTCGATCTTATTCACGACGAGATGAAATGCTTTGTTGCGTTGTCGCAAGTGTTTAGCCAAAGCCTGGTCGGCAGGACTCAAGCCATCGCGAGCGTCAACCATAAACAAAACAGCATCCGCTTCTTCAATAGCCGCCAGTGATTGGCCGGCCATCTGAGAATCAATTCCGGCCTCGTCGCCCGTTATTCCGCCCGTATCAATTACGATAAAGGGCTTGGAGCCCATGCGCGCTTCGCCGTATTTTCTGTCTCGAGTCAAACCCGAGTAGTTTGCCACCAGGGCATCCCGACTGCGCGTGAGCTGGTTGAACAAAGTGGATTTACCGACGTTGGGGCGCCCGACGAGAGCGATAACAGGTATCACTTTGCGCTTAGCTAGTTTTTGGTCGTAATTTCATAGGCAAACAATTTCCCGCTATTCCCGTAGACATACAACAAGTTACCATCGCCAATCATGTCGGCCCTGACACCATCACCATCGGTTTTGGTACGCCCGACAAATTCACCATCAACCTGCGAAACCAGATGCACATACCCTTCAAAATCGGCCACAGCGACATAGCTGTTTACCGGGGTGGGGCGGGATAAATTTCTGAAGCCAAGGGCATCCTGTTCCCAGCGGATTCCCTGACCATTGCGCAAATACGCCGTCAGGGTTCCGTTTTCGTCGCTAATATACACATTGCCAAAACCCTGGGAGACACCGGAGTAGGAAGAGGCATCCTGCTGCCATATCTTTCGACCATTGGTGATGTCGATGCCCACAAGGCGACCCTGATAGCTCGCCGCATAGAGCTCGCCGCCGATTAGAACCATGGTTCCATCCACGTCAACAATACGTTCGATCTCGGACCGCCCCTGGGAGATCGCCACACGGGTCTCCCAGGAAATTGCGCCTGTAGCGGCGTTAAATCCAAGAACTCGACCGTTGGCAAAACCGGCGTATACCACGCCATTGCGCAAAATAGGTGTACTGGTGCCGCGCACCGTGAGAACGGGAAGATTGCTGTCGTGCACCCACAGTTTTTCGCCAGTGGAAAAATCAAGACCCTGCAATCTGCCATCGTAGGTTTGCGCCACCACAAACTTGCCATCGCCTTGGGGCGCTGCCAGCACTTCACCTTGCAGGCGCGTTGACCAGATCTCCTGACCGTCATCGGCGCTAAGCCTGGTGACATACCCTTCGCTGGTACCGACGAAAATCGAATCTTCAAAATATCCGACACCCCCGGATAAATTGACCTCGAGCTCAACTTCCCAGATTTCCTTTCCAGAATGGCGGTCAATGGCGACTATCACACCATCTGAAGATGCTGCATAGATTCGATCTTTTGAGAGGGTCGGTGTTAGCTTAAATAGTCCGGCACCTTGACCATCCCCAACTCCCGTCGACCAGAGCTTTTTAATGTTCACTTTCTCGGTGATGTCTTCCAGCTCGGCGGGCTGACGAGGGTCATCATCATCAGAACTAAACCAACCACCCACGGTATCGAAAGTGCCGCAGGCCGACAGCATTGACAGAAGTAGCGAGGCGACGGCTAAACGCCACATTGACACGGATGTGCTCATTTCAGGGTTCCTGTTGAACGACGGGAAGATCTACAGATTCGGCTTCGGATTCCGCGACCGGTTCAGATTCAACGGCCAATTCAGAGTCGGCCTGATCGATATTTTCCTCGGTGCCAACAACGACCGCACGACCAACAATCGGATTCAAACTCTGTAATTTCTGGGTTAAGGTAACGAGGTTCAATTGTGCTGCGTCGGGACCCATTGAAGTCAGCGCATCGGTATAAGCATCTCGAGCTTCATCTTTGCGCCCAAGTTGCAGTAATACATCACCTTTGGCGACCGCATAGGAAGCTGCATAGGATCCCGTACCCGCGCGCTGCAAGATTTCCAGCGCCTGATCGGCTTTACCGGAAGCGGCCAACACGCGCGCCAATCTCAACTCGGTCACCTGCGCAATGTCACCTCCCTTATCGGCTTTCGACAACACCCAACGCAACTGTGTTTCAGCCTGCGGTAATTGGTCTTGTGTCACAGCCAAGCTTGCCAGGTGCAGCGCGGCGAATTGCGCGTAGCTGCTGGACGGAAACTGTTCCTTAAGCTGAGAAGCCAAATCAGTCGCGGCCTTTAGCTGGTCCACAGAACGTTCCTCGCTGCCCTCCAGGTTCTCTAACATTGACTGGTAAACACTGGAGGCTACTTCTGCCTGCTGCGCTTCATGGCCCTTCCAGGCCTGCCAACCAAAACCCGCCGAGAGAGCCACCACGATCGCGACGACAGTGGATTTACCATTCTCATCCCACCAGCGACGTATCGCTTCAACTTGTTCTTCTTCTGTACGATAGCTTTCCACGTTTCAATATTCCTCTTTACTCAACTTCGAGAAGCGTTAGCGCCGCTTCCAGTTTTGATACAGCGACCGTTTGCTGTGCCGGTCGCTCAACAGTGTTTTCCTGGGCGCGAAGGCTTTTGATTGTGACGGTGTCCGCCGCAACCTCATCCTCGCCCCAAATCAGCGCCACCTGAGCGCCACTTTTATCCGCTTTCTTCATCTGACTTTTAAAACTACCGCCGCCGGTATGCTGGACAATTTTGCGCTCGGGTTCTGAATCACGTAGAGCTTCAACTACCGCCAGCGCTTTGGTATGAGCCTCGTCCCCCGCCGCCACAACGTAAATATCGGCTTGCGGTACGCCCTTAGGTGCGACGCCAAGCTCGTCTAACAACAACACCAAACGCTCAATACCCATAGCGAAACCAACCGCTGGCGTGTTCTTGCCTCCGAGCTGCTGTACCAGGCCATCATAGCGACCGCCGCCACCTACGGTGCCCTGAGCACCGAGTCGATCGGTCACCCATTCGAACACTGTCTTGTTGTAATAATCCAGCCCGCGAACCAACCGTGGGTTGACAGTGTAGCGCAGCCCCGCAGCATCCAGTAATTCACGTAGACGGGAAAAATCCCGAGCCGACTCGGCGTCAAGAAAATCCACTAGTGACGGTGCGTCATTCAACAGCGCCTGGGTGTCTGAATTCTTGCTATCGAGAATTCGCAATGGATTAGTGTGCAGTCGATTGCGACTATCCTCATCCAGTTTCTCTTGCCGCTGCTCAAGATAGGACACCAAAGCGCTCTTGTACTGAGTCCTAGCCTCACTGCTGCCGATGGAGTTCAGCTGAAGTTCGACGTCATCGGCGATACCTAAAGCGCGCCACAACCTGGCCGTTAACAGAATCAGCTCAGCATCCATATCCGGTGTGGCAACGCCAAAGGCTTCGAAGCCCACCTGGTGAAACTGTCGATACCGACCTTTCTGCGGGCGTTCATAGCGAAACATCGGACCCATGTACCAAAACCGCTGTGTCGTGTTCAATACCCCCTGTTGAATGGCAGCACGCACACAGCCAGCGGTGCCTTCCGGACGCAGGGTCAAACTCTCTCCGTTGCGATCGGGAAAGCTGTACATTTCTTTCTCAACAATATCCGTTACCTCGCCAATAGAGCGTTTAAACAACTCCGTATGTTCGACGACAGGAAAACGAATCTCTCCGTAGCCAAAA
>JBGCGJ010000080.1:0-4206 GCA_045110675.1 Halioglobus sp.
AAAGAGATCAGTCAAGCAACGCGTGGTCTTGCCTATGGCAAGCGCCAAATGGGAACTCTGCGTGCAACTCATAAGGCAACGGGTCAACGCATTGACGCAGCTCCCTCTGCGCTGATTGATTATTTACAGCAACGCCTCAAACGAGCCCGGCAAGTGTCCACCACTTACCCACTCCACCTGATATCGCGTCGACGCCGGCAAACGATGAACTCGTGGTACGCCGAAATCACCGCAGACAAAACTCGGGGCAGCACTGGCGACTGGGTTGAAGTGCATAGCTCGGTAGGCAAGGCACTCAACCTTACGCACGGAGATTCTGTGCGGGTAGTTTCAGCCACTACAGAGATTCTGGCGCGCTTGCGTCTTTCAGATGACGTTAAGTTCAATATTGCGGTTATGGAACAAGGCTGGGGCTCGCGCGTGTTCGACCCGGCAAGTGGCAAAGGAAAGGCGATCGGTGTCAATCGCAATCTGTTGGTCGCAAACGACGAAACGGACCCGCTATCTGGGGTGCCTCGTTTGAATGGCACGCCAGTTCGCATCGAAGCAGTTGTAAGGGAAAGTCGGGATGGGGCGAAGCAGACAAGGTGGCCCTAAATAGACGGGGCCGAACCAGGAACATGGCACCGAACCCCAAGCAGAGCGCCCGGTTTATTAAGGGCGGACTGTCTCTCTTCATCTAAGCACCCGGACGCTTTATCACTGCCGCCAGCAGACGCTGATCCACTGGATGTTCCGTACAAGGTTACAAAACAATACCGACAACCCGAGACACAAACTAAGGACCAATAACACACCGGTTCTCGTCCTGCGTGGTGACTGCAATTACAAAAAAGAAGCGGTTGATATTGTTCACGGCGGCACCAGCCCGTTGGGCGCCTCAACGTCGGGACAGTGGGATTTTGCAGCGCAAGCTCGACCAAAGATGACAGGCAGTTTTCTATCGCCGGAGGGCGTGAGTGGTGAGTTTACGATTCAGCTGGTGCCGAAGGGCAGCAATGCCATGGTGTTTAGAGTCGGAGCCCAACGAATCCCTGATATTCAGATGATGCGCAACTCACAGGTTCCAATCGCCTGAAATCAGCCATGATATCCTCCCTAGCTGGGAGAGCTGGGAGAACTGGGAACGCCTTAGGCGCATTCAAGAGCTATCCGTAAGGACAGGCCAAGAGTGTAACGCGCGCGACCTCCTCGCAACCCCTTTAAATCTGAGTGAAATCTGAGAAAGAGGAATGACGACATGTCCGAGAGTTCAGTACAAGACAGCTACGACTTTGACCCCGACGCACTGCGCGATAAATATCGTGCGGAGCGAGACAAGCGCGTTCGAGCTGATGGCAATGATCAGTATGTCGAAGTAACCGGGGACTTTTCGCGTTACGTCGATGATCCTTATGTGACGCCCGGGTTTGAGCGAGAGCCAGTCGAAGACGAAGTAGAAGTGGTTGTTATCGGCGGCGGCTTCGGCGGAATGTTGGCCGCAGCACGCTTGAAAGAAGCCGGCATCACTGACGTCAAAATCATCGAAAAAGGCGGCAACTTCGGTGGCACCTGGTATTGGAATCGATACCCCGGCGCGTCTTGCGATATTGAATCCTACGTCTATCTTCCCATGCTCGAAGAAACCGGATTTGTACCAAAGCGAAAATACACCGACGCCCCAGAAACGCTAGAGTATTGCCAGGTGCTCGCCGACAAATTTGGACTGTACGACATGGCACTCATGCAAACCGAAGTCGTCTCAACCGACTGGGATGAAGAATCTCGGCGTTGGACCGTCGCGACAAACCGGCAAGACAAACTAAACGCCAGATTTGTGGTCCACTCCAATGGCCCGCTAAACCGCCCCAAACTACCCGGCATCAAAGGTATCGATACCTATAAAGGCCATACGTTTCATACCAGCCGCTGGGACTACGAATACACCGGCGGCGATTCCCACGGCAACTTGGAAAACCTAGTTGATAAGCGCGTCGCCATCATAGGCACCGGTGCGACCGCCGTTCAGTGTGTGCCACATTTGGGCGCCAGTGCGAAATCGTTGCACGTTTTTCAACGCACACCCTCTTCTATCAGCGAGCGCAACAACCAGAATACGGATCCGTCTTGGCTGGGCACTCAAAAACTTGGATGGCAGCACGAGCGGCGAACAAACTTCGAATCGTTAATGACCGGCAAACCCGTTAAAGAAGACCTCGTGAGCGATGGCTGGACCGAAGCATTTAGACGGATGTTTGGCCAGTTACAGGAAGATCGGCCATCCAATCTCTTACTAGCTGGCTGGGCGTTGCAGGGCGCCTTTACCAAAGACATCTACAAACAAGGTTTAAAGCAATATCTCACTAACCGTGCAATGCAATACATGGATGTGGAACGAAAAGTAGAGTTGGCTGACTTCGCCAACATGGAAAAGGTACGCGCTCGAGCCGATGAAACAGTTGAGGATAAAGCCACAGCCGAAGCACTGAAGCCCTACTACCGCCAGTTCTGCAAGCGCCCCTGTTTCCATGACGAGTATTTGAAAACTTACAACCTGCCCAATGTTCACCTTGTTGATACAGACGGCAAAGGCATCGATAAGATCACCGAAAATGGCATCGTTTTCGATGGCACGGAATACGAAGTGGATTGCATTATCTTCGCCACCGGCTTCGAAGTGGGTACCGATTATTCAAGACGCGCGGGTTACAGCATTACTGGTGTCGACGGGCTGACGGTCTCACAAAAATGGTCGAATGGATTAGCCACACTCCACGGCATGCACGCTAAAGGGTTCCCCAACTGTTTCTTCTTCGGCCCTGCACAGGGTGGGTTTACCGCAACGTACACCTTTTCATTGGATGAAAGCGCGATACATCTGACACATATCTTGAGCGAGGTAAAGAAAAGAGGCTCAACCCGAGTAGAAGTAAGCCAGGCCGCTGAGGATGAATGGGTGCAGACCATCATAGACAAGGCGAGGCTGACCGAGAGCTTTCAAAAAGCCTGCACGCCTGGTTATTACAACAATGAAGGGCACGTCAACGCACAACCTCAAAACAACACTTACGGTGGAGGTCCCATCGAGTTCTTCGACGTACTGAAGAAGTGGCGTGCGAACGGTAAACTGCCCGGACTTGAGCTCACCAACTAGTTGGATTTGCCTTGAGCCCCAACACGCTATCGATCCGATCAAAACTGTTCTGGGGGCTTGGCGGTCTCGCTGAAGGCGTAAAAACCAGTGCATTCAACGCGTTTGTGCTGTTCTACTACAACCAAATACTGGGTGTGTCGGCAACCTATACTGGCATTGCTCTAGCGATTGCTGTGTTGTGCGATGCGGTCACGGATCCGGTTACCGGCAGCCTATCGGACAAGCTCGACTCTCGCTGGGGGCGTCGTCATCCCTTTATGGCAGCATCAGCCCTACCCTTTGGCCTGACGCTGTTCCTGTTGTTTGTCCCGCCCGGAGGCATGAGCGAGGTGTTCTACTTCGGCTGGGTCATGGTGTTTGCCATCGCCGTGCGAACGTTCATGACACTCTATTACATACCTCATTTAGCGATGGGCCCAGAAATCGCAACCGATTATGAAGACCGAAGTGCGCTGTTCAGTTTTGGACTGTTCTTCAGTGCACTGGGAGCCTACGGTTTCTACTTCGTCATGCTGTCTACCGTGTTTGCACCATCGCCAGAACTGCCGAACGGTCTCTACCGGGCCGAGGGTTTCTCGAAAATGTCAATGACCGCGGGATTTGTGGTTTGTTTCGCAATACTTCTGTGTGTATGGGGCACGCGGGACCAAATTCCAAAACTCCTTGGCCTGTGCATAGCGAATTCGTAGTTACTGCAAACAGCCAGACAAATAAGCAGTCTTGAAGGCATCAGATAGGGGGCTGAGCTAAAGCACGTGAGATTCGCGGTTCTACTTTTCATGGATCAAGTAGAACTCCTCGCTACGACACTTATCCACTAATCGTACTCGGCCGGGAAATCGAGATCGACAAAGATGGAGAGGCCGGTATTCACAAAGGAGGTATCATGGCTGCGTGCGTACCGCCAGACTGGTAGCACCGACTAAGGTGCTACCCTGCCTGAAGGTCAAGAACAAACGCGAGAACCCTGGATCAAACGCAATTTCCTGCGAGCCGCTCGAAATAAATACAGAGAAAGTACGCAATTCATCGCGCGCAAAGTTCGATATGTTGAGGGTAGGCGTAGGACTGGC
>JBGCGJ010000081.1:0-8839 GCA_045110675.1 Halioglobus sp.
CGGCGGATTCTGCATCCATTACAGCGCAGTCGGCGTATCTACGTTCATTCAAATGGCATATATTTACTCTCTTAACAGGTGCAGCGCTTGCTGTATACCCTGCACCAACTGCGCTGTACTCACTGATTAACGCTGGCGTATTTCTAATAGCTTTAGGTATATCAATATTAATAGCGGCAAAGCGGTATGAAAAATCTTGGTACAGCTCTCGAGCAGTGGCTGAATCGGTAAAAACATCGACTTGGCGGTATATGATGAGAGCAGAACCTTTATTGGACGTCTCATCTGTAAGTGAAGTGAATAATGTATTTCGCCATCTGCTTGAGAAGATATTATCTTCAAACAACCAAATTGGTGAGTTGCTTGGAGGAGATGACTGTGCACGAGATCAAATTACTCAGTTCATGCGAGATACAAGGGCAAAGCCAATTGAAGAAAGGCGGCAACTTTATCTGGCAAGTAGAATTAAAGAGCAAAGAAAGTGGTACGCTGCCAAGTCAAAATATAATAAAAACCAAAGTACATTATTTTTCGTTTTACTTGTAATACTTCAGGTAATTGCAGTCGGCTTAGTCCTGTCGAGAATCGCATTCCCTGAATGGAAAATATGGCCTACAGAAGTTTTTGTGGTCGCTGCGGGATCAGTTACAGCTTGGATGCAATTGAAACGATTTCAAGAGATCGCGACGGCATATGCGCTCACAGCACATGAGATTGGAATAATAGAGAGCAAAATTTCTGAGCCTGATACGGACGATCTATTTTCCGAATTTGTTAGAGATGCGGAAAATGCATTCTCAAGAGAGCACACCCAGTGGATAGCCAAAAGTGAGCATTAGGCGGTATAACAAGTGGCTGCTGGGAACTGTATCAAAAGCACCAAAAGCCAACCCTTTTGGTGCATTTGTGATGAGTAACAGTGCCTGGTCAGGAATAGTTAAGTTTGATTAAACTACGCTAAACAATTAGCACCATTGATTTGGTGATATTCCAAGGATGTCGAGAAAATAACGATGGCTCTAGTCAAATGCCCTGATTGCAATACAGACGTCTCTGACCAAGCAGCTGTATGTCCCAATTGTGCCCGCCCTACACCTGGATTATCAGAAACTGAGGTAGAGGCACAAGTACTTGAAGAAAACGAAGCTACTGCAGAGGGCATAGCAGCTTTGTTTAAGCTGTGGATATTTCACGCCTTTATAGTTTTCTTGGGGAAAGGGATATTTGTTGGCGGGTTTGCATACGGCGTTAAAAAAGGCCTTCTCGCATTGCTAATTGGACCATTTGCTTGGTTTTTTTGATGCACCAAAAGCCACCCCTTTTGGGGCGCACAAAATCTGAATACACAGCCTGCCTATCGGACTATTTTATTTCTTCATTTCCCGCTCTAACGCTTCAAGAGCCCTCTCTAGCACATAACCGCTTGGCCATCGTGGCTCCTGCTGTCGACCAAAGTCACGAAAACGATCTAATACTGACTGCTTTGCTCGAATATTGATCTGACCTTCTGACTCTTTAGCGAGTCGCTCTGCCTTTACCTCAACCTTTGGCTCTCGACTGGTAAAGCCATTGAGCTGAGCAATACTTTCCACCTCTTTTCTGCCTGGCTTTGATGCTACCGGTGTAGAACTCGACTCCCAAGCATCCGTCTCAATATCGTCGAAGACATCAGCAAATCCGCAGTTGGTAGTTTGTGGGTCAGCTGCACTCATGCTGCAACCTCATCAGCGTTAGCGGCATTTGATGGAATGTCAGCTTTATTCAGCTTGCACATGGCCAGTACTTCCCCTGCAAAAGCGCGAGCATTGGTTATTGCCTTATCAATATTGGACACGGATTTTGGTAACTGCTCTAGTGGACATGCATAGTCGAAGATGGACCGGTAAGCCGAGCGCTCAAGAAGCTGGGTTTGAAAAACCGGAACGTTTGAATCGAGCATCTGCGCCTCAAGATCTCGCTCAAGCCGGCTTTTGATCGCAGCGCTTGTGCGCGTAAAGAGAACCGCAAACGGAATTCGACGACTGAACCCCCTCTCTTGCTGTTTGACCAGCTTGATAGCCTTGGCAGCCGACTGTCCGTCCATCGTTGAGGCCTGCGTCGGTATCACCACCAAATCCGAACGACTGATAGCGTAAGCGACCACCATGTTGGCGGTACCCTCAAGATCCACAATAACGAACGGGGTTTCAGCGGCCGCACCCTCAATGGCATCAATGATTGTCTCTTCACTGGGCTGAGAGACGACTCGCATCGTAGCTGGCACATTTCCTCGCGCAGCCCAGCGGTTAATCCACTGCTCAGGATCACCATCAATGACAGTGACGCCAAGACCCTTATGCGCCAATTCGGTCGCAAGTAACAAAGCAGACGTGGACTTCCCTACCCCACCCTTTGGACTGACAAAGCTGATGACCGGCATGTAGGCACCTCATTGGATGATATTGACAGCTAAAGAGTCTAGTACAGCGATGATAGATAGCAATCCCTATCAATAACTATTGCTAGCTATCGATAGATATCAATTGCTAGCTATTGATAGCTGACCATGAGCCGCCAGCCACAACACAATAAATTCGGAAAGGGGAGGGGGGAATACTTAATGGTGCGCGCTACGCTTCGGTGCATCAGTTTCTACTCGGCCGCCTACGCTCCGCTACGGCTTGGTACTGCTCGCCGGACGCTTTCAGCCCACTCCATCGCTGGCACCCCGTTTCGGCAACATAGCGCTGTTGAACCGTTCAACAGTTCCAAACCGGGTCAACGCCGCACATACCCAAGGGTTCTACTCGGCCGCGTACGCTCCGCTACGGCTTGATACTGCTCGCCAGACGCTTTCAGCCCACTCCATCGCTGGCACCTCGCATCGGCAACATAGCGCTGTTGAACCGTTCAACAGCTTCAGGACTACCGACCGATGTACGAGGCGGTGATGCTTTCTCGCTCGTGGCCTAATTCCGCACTAATCTGCAGTCGCACCTGACGATCCTGCGTTTTCTCGGTTCGATCCAACTCACCAGAAACCTTACCGCCACGTGCTGGACACTCACGACCGGTCAACTCCCGGTAACGTTCCTGGGCATAGCCATGCCTAGCACCATGTGTACGCGACAATCCAGCCTTGGCCATCTGATTCTCAAACGTGCGCATATGCTCCACATAGTTCTTATCTCGTGGAATCAACGAGCCGGTACCGGCCACCTTGTGCGCGTAGGCTAACGCCTCACGCTGACTCTCTGTCCGGATAGGGATCTCCCGCTCACGTGACCCTTTACACCAGGACGCCTTGAGCTCCAGGTGATGACCTCGATCAGCATAGACGGGCTGAAATTTCATCGCCTCCTCACGACGCAGACCAAATTCGCGCTGCAGCATGGCCGCCGCCTGCACGTATGGATGCGTGATCGCATCAATGCGCTGCTGATCAAAATCCACCGACTTGTCCTGATTGGTCACATACACCCGGTGCTCAATTCCGTAGTGCTCATTACTGGGCTTCACCAGATTCGCCTGGCCGACTTTGTCGGCCAACCAGCGCAGCGCTGACATCCGGTTCTTGACCGTGCCCGTGGCAATGCCTTGCTTCTGCCATGACTCAACCAACCTGTGAATGTGTTTGGGCTTTAAGTCGTGCACCGTTTTCGCATCTCTGAACCCCAACGCGCGCACCTGGGTTGCGCACTGACCCAACATGCGCTCGCGATTGCTGCGCGTCGCGTGCGACCCATCGCGATTGCGATCGCACACCTTCTTCATCGAATAATTCAGATCCTGCACACCACACCTCCGTTGAACCGTTCAACACACTCAAGAACACAAGAACACCACTAGAAAGACTGACAGCCGGACATCGTTTTCCGGGCAAGTCGGGCTGCAAGTCTTGGGTACAACGATGAACAGGATGACTTCCTCTACCTTGAATAACGGCAGGGTAGGGAAGAGGTATGTGGCTCGACACTGCCCGGAAAAAGATATCCGCTGGTAAGTGTTTCTGGTCAACGTACACCGCAAGGGTGCACGGTCCGGTACTCGGAAAAGACCATTCAATATGTCGAGCATTCCCCGCCTGGGGAGCCTGCCATTTCAGCTCTGTTGAGCGATAGACAGGTGTGATTCATACGCTTTCTCCTGTAAGTAAATTTAGATTTGAGTACAACGCTATCGCGTTGATAAGGTTGGTTTTGACGCACACGATAGCGTGCTGACAATGACATTAAGCCATGATCTATTTAGGTGATATGGGACATTGTCGGCGCGCAGAAGGGGCCGATTTGAGCCGCACGATGCGGGTCGCAATTCAATTAGAGCAAGGCGTCTGATCCGCCAAGTCTGGTATTAAGTTAGTACATCAGATTGTCGTGATGCTAGAAGCCGTGGCTTCTGTTCTTGGAATAGCATCGATCAAGAACCGTCCGACTGAGTACGCAGCCGTTACGTGTAAATCAAATTCTATTAATGGTTTTATCCTAGCAAATATTTGCGTCTGTGAGCGTGCGTAATTCGCATATCACGCACTTTTTCTTGGCTGCAGGTCAGAGATTCTCTGCAGCTCTGCCTTGCGTCACTACTGACGCCGACGACGGCGATCGTAGTGACGCAAGGCCATGACACGCTCGACATACGCTCGCACGGAATTCACTCTCCGGTCTCATGTCCAGCTTTTCAAAGTGACGATTCTTCACATATTCACTCACCTTTATGAGGTTATCTACCCCTTGACCGCTCTCGCAAGATGGCGTCCCATCACCAATTCGTTTTTTTGGAATTACGTGTTTTTTAAAAAAAATGTGGTTCCACATATTCACTCACCTTTGTGAAACAAATTTTAAATGTTGTCCATAGCCAACATTTGTCATACAAACGGCATCTGTGTGCCTATCCTGCCATTGCCTTCACGTCGATAAAAACAACAGCGATCAGGCCGGTCGATCTTCTCGCCCGTGCCAGATCCGCACGATGATCAGACTGTGCTCGCTGTCGATCAGATACCGAATCACATAGTCGCCCGCAACCCACTGACGCACCGGCAATGACTTCACCGGTTTGCCTCCCATTGGCTGCTCGAGCAATGTTTGGAAACTGGCTAACAGGTGGTCACGAGTTCGATCCGCAGCGGCCGGATTTTTCTCGGCCACAAACTCGTGCAAACGCTCCAGATCCTCGAGCGCCTTGGCCGTGAATTTGAGCGTCACGTTCTCGGCGGCGGCAATTCGTTGTCCGACCCCCAGGACTCGATCCACGACACGACCTTGTCCCCATCGATGACTCGACCAGCCTCCACATCGGCCAACCCTTCCAGCGTCTCACGGTACATGCGCTGATCCTGACTTTCCCGCTCGAAGTAGGAGGCCAACGCCTCGTTGATGATCCACGCCTTGGGCCGACGCAACTCGGCTGCCGCTTGCTCCAACGGGTCTTGCAATTCTTCGCGAATACGAAAGCTGGTGATAGACATGAAACGGCTCCGGCTCAATGATAGAATGCAGTGTATTACATTCGATTATCGGCACGCTACCCTCATCACCTGACCCTCGGCACCGACCTCATGACGATCACCTCTGGGCACTTCACACTCACGCCTTCACAGCGTCGATTCAAGAACGCTTTGGAGGACTATCCCCGGTTGGTCGGATTTTGGGATTTCGACAAACGTGAATGCGATATTGAGGCGCTCAGGGAAGCACTGAGAGTGATGTCCTACGGCGAGCAAATCATGGCGCGCTTTTTCTGTGGAGTCTGGACTGGAGAGAACACTTTGTCGTTCGACCTGATTGAGGCGGCTAAACATCTGGATGAAACAGAACACCAGGTCGTGCTCCAGTGGTTCGCGAAACCGGAATTTCCATAGCGCAATACTATCCCGGGCCGGGGCCGCAATATTGAGCTCGCTGCGCGAGCCGTGCAGTTGTCCCAGCCAACATTCGAGAAAGGGCTAGGGTTCCAGGTTCGACAATCTACCAAAGCCAAGCAAACAGCCCAAGAAGTCGATGCGGGATTCACCGATAAGGGCTCTCTCGACCCGTATGCGGAGTTTTGAGATTTGCATCACTCTTTGTATGTCAGATCACTGAGGCAGGCTTATATCGCTTTAGAATCGCCCTGATCGCTAAGATTGTGAAAATGGGCTGATCAGTGCCGATAACGAGCCGCACCTATGCTCTGGTGACTTCTGTTCGACCGACCTTGAGTCGGTCGTTACTCCGTCGGCTATGCCGACTCCTTCTAGCCGGAGGGGGAGCCGACGCTTTGCGTTGGGGGAACCCCGCAGGGGTGCCCTTTACTTCATCAAAACTTATCCACAGCCTAAAGCGTTAAAAGATAATAAAGTTAAAAACGCGCGCGCGCGTTAAGGTTTCTGAGAGGCCCATGAATAAAGGTTCATAGGGGTACATTGGTCACTGATAACCCAATGGATCAGTCACTGATAACCCATTGAAATGACCTATTTTGGTCACTGATAACCCAAGTGAATCCACAGGCTACATGATATTCTTGGTCATAGATAACTCAAGCTAAAAGGTTATTATAAGTTTCTAATAACCCAAGCCGCGGAGTTATTATAAGTTTCTAATAACCCAAGCCAGATGGCTATTATAAGTTTCTAATAACCCAATGCAAAATCTTCTCCCCGAACGGTATCCAAACCAAGATTTTTTTATCGCCGACATTCTTGATGCGGCCCCAAAATCTGACATGGGCAGCATGGAGCATCCGATTTTTTCTTTATCCAAAAAACCGGACTTCACAACCCGTGAATACGAACACAAAAACATTTCTGTGGAGGTTCAACCTTCTGCAAAAGGCATTGCCAATATTTGGGATAAGGATGTGCTGATTTACTGCTGCAGCCAGCTTCGAGAAGGCATCAATCGCGGCCGAGAGCCCAGCCCAGTGATTCAAATACGGGCACACGACCTACTGGTGGCTACAAATAAAAAGGTGATTGGCGGTGGTGACTATAAGCAACTGTTGGGATCCTTAGAACGTTTGGCTGGAACGCGAATCAAAACAAATATTACGACAGGAGACTCTGTAGATAAGTACAACTTTGGCTTGGTGGTGCAATACAGGGTGCTGGAAGAAAAAATAGCTGGGGAAAATCGAATGGCGTCCATTGCTATCGAAATTCCAAGCTGGCTTTATCGTGCCGTTGTTAGCGGTGAAGTGCTAACGCTTGATCGAGACTACTTTCGATTACGCGGTGGCGTTGAGCGCCGCCTTTACGAACTTGCACGCAAGCATTGCGGGAACCAACCAAAGTGGGTTATCGGCCTGTCCTTGTTACATAAAAAAACAGGTTCTCAATCACCGATGAAGGCGTTTAAACACCAACTAATGAAACTGATTAAAAGCAATCATCTGCCGAGCTACATCATGACGTATCACATTGATAAAGAGCAGATCACCTTTTACAATCGCAAAGGGAATAAGGCAGCAAAAGCTCAATTCGACGACCAAGTGAAGGAGCTATTCACGTCGCCATCACGAAAACAGAGAACTAAAAAACACCTTGGGTCCACTGAGGCACAGCTCAATTTTGGTTTAGAGTAGGTGAACACTTTGCTAGGTAAAGTGTTCACCCTCATACAGGCCAATGCAGCCATTAGTATTTCGGAATATCCACAATCAGACACTTTGCCTAAAGATTCTGTCAGATTTTTAGACTGATTATCTTTCCCTACTTTTGACAAAGAGCGGATACATTGACAGATGGTTTGGCTTGTACCCATAGTTCGGACGGCTCCACAATCACATCGGGGACAACGAAATTGCCTTTAGCATAGTAAGCAATACTGTCTACTTCCTTTTCTGATTGAGTGCCACCTAGAGTCACAGCAAATAATTTCGCTGATTCGTTGATCCAGATCTGCACACTTGTATCCTCGCTAAGGCCAACTATCTCAGATCCTTCACGCTTTTTCGTGAGAGCACATGCTGCTTTCAATGCTTCACCTTCATCAGAAGTAAAGTGTGTCGAAATAACAGCGAGATATTCCCCATCTGAACCTTTAAGGGCTGGCTCTGAATTTTCTCGGACAAATGTCGGGGTCTTCTGCAAAAGATTCGCTACCTTTTCTCTAAAAGCACTATCCTCTAGGAGAAGATTTGCCACATCTGCAGCCAGTGGAGAATTGCCATCTTTTCCTCGAAAATCATCATCACTTTTCAGTACTTCTAGGAATTTTTTATCCTTCATGATCTCGCGTGCGAGAATCCTCCGGAATTCATCATCGCCCATAATTTTTGTGGCGATTTTCTCTCTCTGATGCTCGGATGAGAAGTCAGTACTGGTCGTAACAAACCAAGTTACAACGCCAACAAGTAATGCGGCCGCTGCTGGGTATAGAATTTCCTTATTCATCAATGGCGCTCGCAATAGCTAGGTGAACACTTTCTAAACAAAGTGTTCACTTTTTTGAAGAATCTGTCAATCACGCAACCGCATACCTACGCCATTCTTGGGGATTGACTCGCCCCAGAAATGCCGTAAAGTGAACAGATGACCAGCGAACTGTTCACTATTGAGGGAAAACGCAAATACCTGACCGCCGAGGAACAGGGCAGATTCATCGCGGCGGCCAATGCCCACGAACGCGCCGAGGTGCGCACCTTCTGCTTGACGCTCACCTACACCGGGTGCCGGATTTCCGAGGCCCTGGAGCTGACGCCGGAACGCATTGATCTATCGGACAAGTCGATTACCTTCCGTACCCTGAAACAACGCGACAAAGTGAAGTACCGTTCGGTCCCCTGCCCTGACACGCTGCTCGATGCCATCGAGCTGGTACACAGTATCCGCAAAGCCAGACGCTCAAAGAAACTAAAAGGCTTAGCCTTATGG
>JBGCGJ010000082.1:0-19891 GCA_045110675.1 Halioglobus sp.
AGTCCTGGTCCGCGGCCTTGGATAATTCATAGTGTGCCATTTTTACGCCGTTTCTCGAGAACAGCATTTATAATATCGTCTGGTGTTCTTTCGCTTGTCCCGCTTTCCTCGCCCTCGATGAGCGCGGCGCGAAGAAATTGCGCTTCGTCATGCTCTTTTCGCGCTTTACGAATGAGGTCATTTACGACTTCGCTACGACTTGAAAATTCCTTGCTTTCTATTTGTGTCTGAATCCATTCATCGTTAGGCGGGGAAATTGAAATGCTGGCTCTAGTCATGTATTTACCTCCAAGATTGACGATGTAGATATGCTGTAATATTACATCAAAATTACTTCTCTTCCAATCCCCGCTCTTTGATTAGCCGTTTCCGTATAACTGTGTTTTCTATTTACCATAATGTATGTTCTACGCAATGGTTCAGGGGCGATTTTGTCCGGTGAATCTTTTCGGCGCCGTGTCAGTTATGTCACGTGGTTTGCCATATTTGACGTTTTCAGTTCGTCCCGCAGTATATAAATGATCCCAGGCACTGGCTGAAGTACCTCTGCTTCCTTTTAAAAACAAGGAGTTAAGAGATTTACAGGTAATTGGCACGCCTTGTGCTTAGGTAATCCTAAGACCGGTAATTCGTTGTCCAAAAACTTGGCTAAATAGCTAACACAAGGAGTAAAGAAAATGGTTTCTACAAAAGGCATGATGGTGTTGATGATTGTTCCCGTAGCCACGGCACTGATAATTTGGCTTTATGTTGCCACGTGGATGTAGAGGCAGGAGATTTCCAGCTGCCACTTTTCGATACGGAGCATAGAGGGTTCGTTTGAAGGTGGGCGAGCCATAAGCGTATAAACGTCCGGTTTTAACTTGAGGACTTATTTAGTGACTACAACGATTAACGGTGTTGACTACGGTCCACTGCATCAACTGATCGGTACCTGGCGAGGAGAGAAAGGGCTGGATGTGGCTCCGGAGCCCGATGGTGAGGATAAGCAGGCCTATTATGACGAGATCACCTTCATCCCTTCTGGCTCAGCGGAGAATGCTGAGCAGCAAAACCTGGTCACTGTGCGATACCACCAGCTGGTGCGCAAACGGGAAAACGGCAAGATATTTCACGACCAGATCGGTCACTGGATTTACGAGCCCAGCACGGGAATGATTGTGCACTCCCTGTCTATTCCACGCGCGGTAGTCGTATTGGCTGGCGGCGAGCTAGCGCGCAATGGCGATGAAAGTATATTTAGTGTTGAAGCGACAGCCGGTAGTGACACTTTTGGTGTCTTACAGTCACCTTTCATGTTCGAAAAGGCAAAAACAACGGCCTTCTCGATGACGATGAAAGTGTCGGGTGATGAAATGACTTATGCGGAAACAACTTCCCTGGAGATATACGGTCAGAAATTTGAGCATACGGATGGAGGCAGTCTTTTACGGGTTGTGTACGACTGATATCAAAGGCGTCTTATACATAACTGCTCTTTTCAGTCTTTTTGCTAAGACTGAACCACCCGCCGCCGCGAACCATAAAGTGTAAGAGACCGCCCAGTATTGCCACGTTTTTAAATAGCGGGCCAGTGTGATCTGGAGCGATGTGAATTACGAAAGTGATCGGCACCAAGGTGACAAATAGGGCAAGGGCGCTGAGGCGAGTATAGAATCCAAGCATTAATCCCAAACCTGCGATGCAGAATATTATCCCGCTGAGGTAGAGGAAGAAAGCGGGTTGCCCGAGAGAATTGACCAGGTCGAACCATGGGGAAGTTTCAATACGCTGTAACATATCTTCGTGGCGGCGCAGGTGCCCCAGTCCACCGATAAGAAATATCAAACTAAAAGAGATTCGGAAAATGAGGTCAGATAATTTTTCGTACGATCTTAAGTTTATCATGATAGGTGAATCTCCAGTAGAAGCGCGTTGTGAGCCGTGTGTTTTAGCGAAGCTTTTGATCCATGAAATTTACCGTCCAGGCTCCAGCCAACATGGCTCCCACAAACAAGTAAGGCTGTAGCGATCCGGTGGTAAGAGCTGCTATGGCAGGCCCCGGGCAGTAACCAACCAAACCCCAGCCGATGCCAAACAGTGCGGCTCCGACAACGAGGCGAATGTCTATATCTGATCGGGTGGGTAGATGGAATACTTCATCAAATACCGGACGTTCTCTTTTTTTGATGAGCGTAAAGCCGAACGCGGATACACTCACTGCAGCTAACATTACAAGTGCAAGAGAGGGGTCCCAATCGCCAGTGATGTTGAGAAATGCAATAACCTTGTCGGGATTGATCATCTGGGAAATCGTGAGTCCGAGGCCAAACAGCACACCGGAAAGTGCTGACATCAGTTTCGAAGGCATATCAGGCTCCCCTTAGCATCTGAGAGAGCCACACAGTGATAATCCCTGTCAGCATGAACACAGCGGTAGCTATCAAAGAACGCTGTGATAATCGCGCGACGCCACAGACACCATGGCCACTGGTGCAGCCATTGCCTAGCCGTGTGCCAAATCCCACGGCAAAGCCAGCAATGAGCAGTAGCGGAAGATCTCGCTGGGGCATTTCGAATGGCAGACCGAAGTACGCAACGTAGCTTCCTGCGCCTAGGATCAAACCTGCTAGGAAGCACCAGCGCCAGGCGTTGCTATTGATTCCTTGTGTGAACAAACCATAGGTGATGCCACTGATTCCAGCAATGCGCCCACTGGTGAGCAGCAACAGTATCGCTGATAGTCCAATGAGAGCACCGCCCAAAAGGGAGCTGGCGGGCGTGAAGTTTTCCATGGGTTTCCTCTTTTTCTCTAAACTCGGGTAGTGATTCGATTCGACCGAGGAGCACTCACTCGATCTACAAGCTTGTTTTTAATTTGTGTATAAGGATATTGCGCAACTATATATTAGTCAATACTAATTTAGTTTAATCTAATGTAATATTCACCTTGGCACTACGAGCAAGTACAATGATGAAAACTTACAACGATGAACTAATCACGATGAATCTTGAAGAAATGGCCGAGCATGCTGATGAAGCTGTTCAACTACTGAAAGCACTCTCCAATCGGAACCGGTTGATGGTGCTTTGCAGCCTTTCTGAAGGTGAGCTATCCGTCGGTGAACTGCTCGAGAGGGTACCGCTAAGCCAATCTGCATTATCTCAGCACCTTGCTGTACTGCGGCGCGACGAGCTCGTAACTACGCGTCGAAGCGCTCAAACGGTGTTCTACTCCCTCAAGAACGAAAACGTTGTCAGAGTCGTTTCGTTGCTCCATAAGATGTATTGCGCGCCGACGAAAAGCCGCACTAAGTGACCTTCGACAGTATGGTGTTGACGAGTAAGAGCATGAGCGCGACGAAGAGGACTGTGAACAGAATCCCTGAAACGATAAAATGGATTGGACTCCCCCTGGTAAAATCTCGCTCGCGATTTTCCGATGACTGTACGCCAAAAGCGCTGGCCAAAACACTAAACATGACCTGGGAAAAGGTTAACGGTTTTTTCTTGGTGTCTATTTCTGGGGTAGGCATGTGATTCTCCATAGTAATTTTGTTGGGCGGATTGTCCGCAGATCTAGCACTAATCACGCGTCGAGGAGTTTGCTAACTTCGGTATAGGCATCGAACTGGGTTAGAAATACACGACCTGATATTCCAGGCAGAAATCCTGAACGTTCGAGAGTATCTAAAACGGGGCCTTTGATTTCCGACAAATGGAGTTGGACACCTTGTTCTGCAAGCTGAGCGTTGATTCCCTCTAGTACTTCCAGTGCGCTGACATCGATTTCGTTGAGCGCGCTGCATTGAAGAATGACATGAGCGATTTTGTCTTTTCGGAAAACAGAATCGTAGATACGGTTTTCCAGGTGGTGCGCGTTAGCGAAAAACAGACTTTCATCCATGCGCAAAGAGAGTATTTCTGGGGCAGTCTGTACCAAATGCCGCCGCACATTGCGAAAGTGCTCGCTGCCTTCAATGAGGCCCACCTCGGCGATATGAGGCATGGACGTTCTCGCCAAGTGAAGTGCAATCGAGCTTAAGACGCCACAGGCCACACCCATTTCAACGCCAAACAGAAGCGTTACAACAATCGTGATGAGAACGGCAGAAAAATCACTTTTGGATATATCCCAGGTTCTCTTGAGAATGGCTACGTCGATCAGTGCAAGAACGGCCACGATAATAGTCGCTGCCAATGTCGCTTTGGGAAGATAGTAAAGAGCGGGTGTCAGAAATATGGAGACAATGGCTATGCCACACGCACAAAAAATACTGGCCAGCTGCGTGACTGCACCGGCATCGAAATTGACGACCGACCTGGAGAAACCTCCGGTTACAGGAAACGCACCCGAGAGGGCGGACGCGACATTGGCCGCACCCAAACCAATCAGCTCTTGATTGACATCGATGCGCTGGCGACGCTTTGCTGCCAGTGTTTTACCCACTGAAACTGATTCAACATAACCGATGATCGAAATCATGATAGCGGGAAGAAACAGTTGCTCCACCAGCGCGAAAGTCAGAACAGGGAATTGAAAAACGGGCAGTCCTGAAGGCACTGAACCCACCACGGCTACGCCTTTCGTATCCAGCTCCAGAAACAGGGTCGCGGCGATAGTTGCCATAACTCCCACGATGGGGGAAGCCTTTGCCAGCAATTCCGCCTTTTGGTGGGGGACCTTGAGACGAACCAGAAACGAAGATGCATTGCTCCGAGACCAGAACAAGAAGATGAGTACACTTGCACTAATCGCAACGGTATAGGCGTTAACACTGCCCCATCCAGCTAAAAGAGTCTGTCCCATTTCGGGCAGTGTTTGACCTTGTACGTCGACTCCCAGAGCGTGTTTAAGCTGACTAAATGCGATAAGAATGCCAGATGCGGTTATAAAGCCGGAGACCACCGGGTGGGAGAGCAAATTGGCCAGCACACCCAGTCTGAGTAGTCCAAGCAACAGCAGAAATAATCCGGATAGAAGCGCGAGCACGATAGCACCCGCTAAGTATTGATCGGTACCTTGCTGAGCGAAACCCGCGAGGGCGGATGCCGTCATCAGTGAGGCAACGGCGACGGGCCCTACGGCAAGCGTGCGGCTGGTGCCAAAACAGGCGTAGACAATCAGGGGGAGAATACTGGCATAAAGCCCCACCTCAGGCGGTAACCCAGCTAACAGGGAGTAAGCCAAAGACTGCGGAATAAGCATAATCGTGACAATCACGGCTGCCAGGAGATCGGCCGCGAAACTGTCCCGATTATAGCCGCGTGTTGATACTAGTAGGGGTAGAACCCGTTCGAGCTCCATTAGCTCAGGCTGCTGAGTTTCTCTGGTGTCGCCATCCACTCGCGACCTTTGAGCATGCCATGCCAATAAATAGCGGGCAGTACGTGCGCTTTTAGAAACCAGGCCTGCTTGGTCGCCGCAGTGCCATTGTTAATCCAAGCTGGAAAAGAGGGCAGTAGTTTTCCCCCGTAACCAAACTCGGCGAGCACTATCCTTCCTCGCTCTACGGTGAGTGGACAGGACCCGTAACCGTCGTAACCCACCGTTGGGGTGCGAACGTCAATCGCGTCGCACACATTCTGCGCAACGATAGGTGCCTGTTTTCGCGCCGCCGCCATCGTCTTGGCGTTCGGTGTATTCGTCACATCCCCTAAACCCCAGATGTTGGGGTAAGCCTTGTGCTGCAGAGTGTGCTGATTAACATCCAGCCAGCCCGCATCGTCAGCCAGCATGCTGCTACGAATAAAATCTGGCGCTCTTTGGGGCGGGCATACATGCAGTATATCGAACTCAGTTTCAATCAATTGCTCCTTGCCATTGCCCTTCGCAGTTTTAAACCAGGCCCGCCGGTTTTCTCCGTCGACTTTCGTGAGCGTATGATTGAACTGCAGCTGAGCGTTGTATTTTTCGATGTAGCGCATCAGTGCAGGCACATAGATTTCAACGCCAAAAAGAGCCCCGCCCGCATTGTAGAAATCGATTGAGATATCTTTGAGAGCACCCCGCCTAAACCAGTGGTCTGCGGATAAATAAAGCGCCTTCTGTGGCGCACCGGCACATTTTATGGGCATCGGCGGCTGAGTAAACACGGCCTTGCCTTTTTTTAGCCCCTGCACCAACTGCCAGGTGTAGGGTGCAAGATCGTATCGATAGTTGGATGTGACGCCATTCCGCCCTAGAGATTCGCTTAAGCCGTCGATAGCAGACCAGTCGAGTTTGAGACCGGCAGAGACAATCAGCTGGCCGTAGTGGAGATCACTACCGTCTACCAGACAAAGCTTCTGCTCTTGCGGCACAAACTCAGACGCTTGTTGTTGTACCCATGTTACGCCACGAGGGATGACTCGCTGGGTTGCGCGGCAGGTACTTTCAGCGCTGAAAACGCCTCCTCCTACCATGGTCCAGCCCGGCTGGTAGAAGTGTTTCTCGGCGTCGTCAACAATCGCGATACGCAAATCAGGCTTGCGCTTGAGTAGGCTTGAGGCAACCGCTATGCCGCCGCTTCCTGCGCCGACGATCACCACCTCATAGTAATTCCGTTTTAAAGGGTCTGTTTGAGCGGGGGTCGATTCATCGTTCATTCCCAGCACTTCGGAAACGTCAAATCCGATGTCTTTTGCGTTGCTCAGAATTTCATTTTTGGGTGTTCCTAATACCATGTGGCAGGAAGCCCACAGCATGGTAGAGCGATTCCCAGTTCGACAATAGGCATGGATCTTTTTGTTTGATCGCATCAAGTCAATAAAGGCTGTTTGGTGGACGTCGTCCAGCTCACCGTTACGAAACGGAATGTGCACGGCTTCGATTCCGTGGGAGCGTGCGGCGTCTTCAACGTTTGAGAAAGTCTCTTGCTGGTCGGATTCACCGTCGGGTCGATTGCACACGAGTAGCTGCACGCCCAAATTGGCAAGTTCCGGCAAATCCGCTATGGAGATCTGATCAGAAGTTGAAACCTGATCGTCTAGTCTTTTTTTATTCATTGCTTAACTCCAATGTAGTGTCTTCTATTTAACGTTTACTGTGAAAACGCGTTAATCGGTATCTTCAAGTACGTCGTTTGATTGTCTTCCGGTTCAGGGAAATACCCCGCCCGCATGTTGACTTGTAGAGATGGTAAAATCAGTTGGGGCATGCCGAGAGTGCGATCACGTGCTTCCCGAGTGGCGACAAAGACGTCCTCGCTGATACTTTGGTTTATGTGAATGTTCAGTTCTTTCTGAGCGTGAATGGTCGATTGAAATTCGACTTCTCTTCCACCGGGTGCGTAATCGTGGCACATGAAGAGCCGGGTGTTTTCCGGCAAACTCAAAACAATTTGTATTGATTGATGTAGTTGACGGGCATCACCGCCGGGGAAGTCTGCTCTAGCAGTTCCACCGTCTGGCATGAAAAGCGTGTCTCCCACGAACGCCGCATCACCAATGACGTGAGTCATGCACGCTGGCGTGTGACCTGGCGTATGGATTGCTCTACATTCGATACTTCCCAGTTTGTAGGTTTCTCCATCGGTAAACAGGTGATCAAATTGTGAGCCGTCACGCTGAAATTCAGTACCCTCATTGAATATTTTTCCGAAGGTCTCCTGAATCGTGTTGATGTGTTCACCAATGGCGAGCTTTCCACCGACAGCTGATTGAATATAGGGCGCTGCCGAGAGGTGGTCTGCATGGACATGGGTTTCGATAAGCCACTCAAGCTGCAGGTCGTGGCGTTGTATGTATTGGATAATATCATCCGCGCCCTCGTAGCTGACAGATCCGGATGCATGATCAAAATGCAACACTGAATCTATAACAGCGCAGGTGTTCGTAGGGGTGTCTTTCACCACATAGGAGAAGGTGTTTGTGTATTCATCGAAAAAGGCAGCGACTTGCGGATTCATTCTGGGAGTCCCTCTGTGTACGTATATAGTTAGGTGGCACGCTTTATGAGATTCATGGATTGCAAAGTCTGTGCCAATTGCTTAAATACGGCGCACATCGTTGTTTTATATGAATATTTAACTCTCGCAACAGTGTACAGCGAGACTTTCTCCTTGACTGAGATCCTCAATTTCGTCAATTATGGCAACGATTTTGACGAATATGTCTAGGATACTATTTTGATGATAGCCACTGATCAGTTTTCATTAACGCCCGCACTAGGGCGCATGCTAGAAGGTTATGACTGTCCGGCGATCCTGGTATCTGCGGACTATGTGATTTTGGCAACGAATAAGCACTATCAGGAGACTTTTGGGGAGGTGGCATTAGAGACCGCTCCAAACTGCTATGCAGTCTCGCACGGGTATTCCGTACCCTGTGATCAGGCTGGCGAGGATTGCCCCCTAAGTGCGGCTAGAGAATCAGGTCATAAAGAAAGAGTGCTGCATATTCATCAAACCCCCCGAGGGAAAGAGCACGTTGATGTCGAAATGCTTCCCATAAACGATGAGGATGGAAAACTCCTTTTCTTCGTAGAGTTATTAAAGCCGGTTCCTCTGGCTAGTGGCTCGGTGGGGGATGTGGAGATGGTGGGTATGAGTGCTTCTTTCACTAGAATGCTCGGCAAAATTTCTCGGGTCGGCTCATCGGATGCCGCTGTATTGCTGCTGGGAGAATCGGGGACAGGCAAAGAGCTTGCTGCACGAGCCATTCATATGTCCAGCAAACGGAAATCTAATGCGTTGGTGACACTGGAATGTGCTGGACTAACAGATTCGCTGTTTGAGAGTGAATTGTTCGGGCATGTAAAAGGCGCGTTCACCGGCGCCAACTACAATAAGGCGGGCTTAATCGAGTTAGCCGATGGGGGAACACTCTTCCTGGATGAAATCGGTGACGTGCCCCTATCGATGCAGATTAAACTACTGCGCCTGCTTGAAAGCGGTACGTTTAGATCAGTAGGTAGTGCACAGGTGCGCACATCCGATTTTAGATTGATCTGCGCAACACATAAAAATTTGGCCGCCATGGTCGAGGAGGGAAGCTTTCGTCGAGACCTGTTTTACCGCATCAATGTATTCCCCATCAGTATGCCATCCTTGGCCCAACGCATAGAAGACATTCCCTTACTTGCAGCATCACTGCTTGCCCAAATGAGCCAGGAAAAGAAATTTCACCTGACCGAATCGGCGGTCCAGGAACTTGCGAAATACCCCTTCAAAGGGAACATACGGGAGCTGCGAAACCTGCTTAAGCGTGCGACAGTGCTGGCGGACACCAATATCATTGATAGAGAACTGATCATCGAAAGTTTTGCGGAGGATCCTACTCGTTTAGAGGCGGACACTGCCGAGAATGGCAATACTTCCATGGCTAGAGAGTTCGTCGATCTTAAAACCGCCGAAAGCGAATACTTGAATGCGCTGATGTTCGCCCAGGGAAATGATAAAAAAAGAGTCGCAGAAATTGCGGGTATCAGTTTGAGGTCACTCTATCGCAAGTTGAATCAAACGTAGCGTATTTGGAAAATCCACCCCACTGGTTTTGGGGCGAAATTGTCGCGGTGAGCAGGTAGTCAAGGTTGTGCACCGCACGCCGCCTCACTATTCGTCAAAAGAAAGTGTTGGGGGGTTAGGGCTTCGGTTTTCATAGAGTTTCATCGGGTACTCGACACGGATGTTGTGCTTGATCCATGAGCATGCCCGGGGCTGGTTGCAAAACCTGGGGATGCGGACAGAATAGTGCGACGACTTTACTCCTGTTAATGTTGCCTTAAGAACTGCACTTTAGAGTTAGAACCCGTCTAGTTTATGAGTTCTTGTTCTTATGAGTGTTAGCGCCAAATGAACGCGATGATTAACTCCAAATTGGTAAAACGCCAGATTAGTCACCTGTTATACGCATTTCTATTCTCTCTCTCTTTTGTGCATGCCTCGGGTGATGAATCTGTTGAGGCGCCTAACTTTCAACTGCAGGGCCTCAGTAGCCCTATAGCACTTGCCGATCATCGAGGCAGTGTCGTTTACCTCGATTTTTGGGCCTCCTGGTGTGGTCCTTGCTTGAAGTCTTTTCCCTGGATGGAAGCGCTACAGCAATCCCATAGGGATCAAGGCCTGGTAGTTATAGCGATCAATCTAGATGCAGAACGAGAGCTTGCTGATGCCTTCCTTAAGGATCATCCCGTTAGCTTTCAGATCGGTTTTGATCCCGAGGGAATCACGCCTTTGGCCTATAAGGTCGGAGGAATGCCCGCGTCATTTATCATCGATGGTGAAGGTAATATTGTCTCATCGCATATTGGATTCAACACTGGGCGGACCGCCTATTATGAGCAGGCTATTGAAGCCGCTCTTTCTAAGACACCCCCTAAGCATGACGAAACATCGCCGTTATTGGAGTCGACACTTTGAAACTATCCATCCTAACAATAGTCATTTGCTCAACACTGGGCGGGTGTAGCCAGCTAGGTGTACAGCCCTGGGAACGAGATTTGTTGGCTAAAAAAGAAATGCAACTCATAACGGACCCGGTGGATGCGTCTCTGGACGAGCACATCTATTTTAGCAAGGAAGCCTCCAGTGGTGGAGCAAGCTTCGGTGGAGGTGGCTGCGGGTGCAATTGAAAAAATCGAAGAAGGGGAAGATCACAGCTCTGTTGGCCTCGGCGACCTGCAGTCTCATCGGGGGCAACACAAACGCCGCCGAGGATCGGGGCTGGCAAATTGATTCCGCCGTGTTGTTGTACAGTGAAAAGGATCGTGTAGACGTCGTTGAGCCGGTTGTGAGTGCGACCAAAACCTTCGATGACGACAGTATCTTAAACCTGAAGCTGGTCGCTGATTCCTTAACGGGTGCCTCTCCAAGCGGAGCCACTCCCAGCGATGTTCCACAAACATTCACCCGGCCTTCCGGTAAGGGTAGCTATGTCACGCCTGCGGGAGAAGTGCCGCTGGATGATACATTCAAGGACTCAAGAACCGAGTTTCGTGTTCAATATGAGTACCCGTTGAGTCGCCAGATGCGTATTTCCGGTGGCTTGGCCTATTCGAAAGAGTATGACTATACCTCTGCTGTTGCGAATGTAGGAATTGCCCGCGACTTTTTTGAGAAGAACACGACGGTTTCCCTCGCACTAGCCTATGCGAACGATACTATTGATCCCGAGGGCGGTGTGCCTATTCCCTTTGCGTCGATGGCGGCCCCCGGGCCAGACCAGCCCCGACAGGGTACAGAGGAGGACAAGACGGTCACGGATTTTGTTTTGGGGCTCACTCAGGTCATCAATCGCCAAACGGTGATGCAGTTCAACTATGGTTACAGCAATGCCGATGGGTATCTGACTGATCCATTTAAGATTGTGTCCGTAGTGGACGGTACCAGCGGTGCAACCTTGGACTATGTCTTTGAGAATCGCCCCGATACTCGCGTAAAGCAAAATCTTTACTGGAAAACGAAACACGCTTTGGACAATGGAGATGTCATCGATTTTTCCTATCGTTATCTGTGGGATGACTGGGAGGTGAGCTCTCATACCCTCGATTTGCGATATCGCTGGATCATCAGCGACAAACACTACCTTGAACCCCACGTGCGCTACTATGTCCAAGAGGAAGCGGAATTTTACGCACACAATTTGGTCGATGGTCAGGTTTTGCCTTCGGATGTCAGTGCAGATCCGCGCCTGGGGGCATTCGACGGCATCACCTACGGATTTAAATATGGATACCGCATTACGCCAAAGCAAGAGGTGAGCCTACGGCTCGAATATTACGAGCAGAACGGTGACACCGTTGGAAACCCGATTGGTATTCAGAATAATTTCGATTTATTCCCGGATTTGGAAGCTGTCATTGTTCAATTTGGATACACCCTCCGCTTCTAGTTTCCAGACTCCGATGGGAAGATCATGGAAGAGAATGAGTCAATTGTCCGGCCGCTAGAGCTTATCCAGGAAGACGGCTATTGGGTGGGCCGCTTTTCTGCGATGGCGAGTCCTTGCGAAATTCTAATCGCAGTTGAGGAAGAGGAGGCTGCGCGGAACTTAACGGAGATTGCCGCGCACGAAGCGTGGCGGATAGAGCAGAAGTTCAGCCGCTATCGTGACGATGGTATTGTCGCGCTTATTAATTCCAGCAGTTCGCCGGTAAAAGTCGACGCGGAAACCGCCCACCTTCTTGATTTTGCCTACCAATGTTTTGAGTTAAGCGACGGTCTTTTCGATATTACCTCCGGTATTTTAAGAAAGGTCTGGCGCTTTGATGGTGGCAGCCAATTGCCATCCACAGAAGACGTGAAATCTCTTTTGCACTTTGTAGGTCTAGGCCAAGCCTCCTGGAATTCCCCAGAGTTTTATCTCCCTTCTGGTATGCAAATTGACTTTGGAGGCATTGGCAAAGAGTACGCTGTCGACAAGGTTTTGGGCCTTCTAAGGGAGCGTCTGGATGCGCCTATGTTAGTTAATTTTGGTGGCGATATCGCGACCAATCGATTTCGAGAGCACCGCCCATGGTTGGTTGGCGTTGAAAATCCAATTGATGATGATGCTCAAGCGCTGCTGGAGATTCGCAGCGGTGGTCTCGCCACCAGTGGCAGCAGTCATCGCTATATTGTGAACAATGGACGTCGCTATAGCCACGTCCTCAATCCTCTCACGGGCTGGCCCGTGGAGGGCCCGCCGCTGTCCGTCACAGTCGCGGCATCAAATTGCACGATGGCTGGCATGCTGGCCACTTATGCTATGTTGCAGGGCGAAAATGCCGAGTCTTATCTGGAAGAACAGGGGGTTCGCTTCTGGGCAATCCGATAAGCTCATCTATCCGTTATGCGAGTGATAAGCGAGCCAATATCTCATGCGTAATTGCGATACCAGGCCTTGCTCGCACGGAATTAAAGCGTCTGGGCGAATTCGAGCTGCTCGATGATGACTCTGATGCCGTCGACGTCGTGGACAACAACGGGGGCATCGGTGGTAGTGGTGTGACGCTAGAGCCTTCACCTGGCCAACTATTTTGATGATGGAGAGCTTGCTCATGTCACGCTATTTGTTCTGGCCTGCGACGAACAGGAGGAAAGTTTGGATGCCAATGGGAACTTTGACTGCTTGGAGAATATCCTGACAGAGAGCGTGTCCCCGTAGGTGATTTGAGATACTGTTGATTCGCAGAATGTTGACTTCCCGGAAGTTGAATTTGAAGAGGAAAGTTGGGACAGCGATTACTAGTTGGAGATTGGTTTTTTGGCTCTATGGACGGAGTTGCTCCCACCGAATGCTTTTCGTAATCCCGGATTTGTGCTCCAGTTAAAGTAGCAGAAGCGAAAAAATCGCCCCTCCGACGCCAACCAAATAAAGAGTAGTTCTTCGTAATCGTGCGTTTAGGAGTCCTAGCCACAGGCCGCTGACGATGATGAGAACTAAGGACATCGCAAAGAATTTTTGGTAAGTTTTGAAAGCACTAGGGCCATGCCCTTTATGTAGCTCTATCATCCTACTTTGTAAGTTAGGCCGTGCATGGACAATTTCCACGCCAGCAGTTCCTAGTTGAATTACGTAGTGGTCGGATGAGGTTGGGCGAGTATAAAGTGTTCGGCCATTGATTTTGACATATTCAAACTCGAAGCCAACCACACCTGCACTTCTCAGTAGCGAGCCGATATCGCTTTTTAGGGTATCTGAATTCGGGTCGATCTGTATAGAACCACTATACACAGTCTCCAGCTCAACTTCTCCTTTGATGCCTATTAGGTAAAGCCCGCCAGAAATGGCGACCAGTAAGACTGCGGGAGCAAAGAACGCCGCCAAGTGCAGATGAATGGAAACAAATAGTTTGCGACTCATGGTGTTTCCCTAAAAGTTTCTCAAGTATCAATTGGAGTTTCGCTGTCAGATTAGTCTGTATACTTCTTTCAGAAAAAGCTACTGCTCTTGTGGTATTCACGAATGTAACTGACAACAAGAGGGTGGTTTTCTTTTAGAGCTAGATCGAGCGCATTCTCGCCGCCACGGCTTTTTCGCTTTGCGTCTGCACCATGCTTCAGTAGAAGTTTGACAGTATCGGGATGGTCATTTTTCGCCGCTAACATTAGAGCGGTAAAACTGGCTTGGTTTCGTACGGAAACGCTCGCTTCTTTTGCGAGAAGCTGGTTGCAGATATCCAGGTGACCACCCAGAGAAGCCAGAGTGAGTGGTGTATTTTTGAATACATTTTTGTGGTTTACATTCGCTCCAGCATTAACTAGTGCATCGGCGATGGTGCTGTGTCCCAATCTTGCGGCATGAGTTAACGGCGTATCTACCCCACGATCGGAACTTTCTGGGTCGGAGCCCGCCTTCAGTAGGATATCGACAACCTCAATCCTGTTGTTAATCACCGCAAGCGCCAGGGATGAATTCCCTTCGCTGTTTCGACGGTTTAGTTCTACCTTCGAGGAGATGAGTTTTCTTACCAAGGAACGCAGGCCGTTTTGTGCGGCGTAATGAAGGGGAGTCATTTCCTTGTGAAGGGTATCCGGGGTTGCCCCGTTCTCCAGTAACCATAGCGCTATGTCTTCGAAGCCCTTTCTGGATGCCATATTAAGTAGTGGCTCGCTGCGAGAAGTGCTGGGTTTGATGGATGTTCCGCTGCGCAGCAAAAGCCGCACCACCTGGATATGCCCTCGGTTTACGGCCAGAGACATCGGGTTCTCGTCCTTGGCCACTAAGTGATTTCTGTTCGCTCCGGCCACAATTAGCATACGTACAATTTCGGAATGCCCTTGTTCAGAAGCACGCGTCAGGGGTGTGTGATTTTCGGGGTCTAGGCTTTCTATTTTTGTACCGTTTTCTATCAAGGAAGCGGCGACATCGGTTTGACCACGCCAGGCGGCGATGTTCAAAGGAGGCCAGTTGGCATACGGATTGTCTTGCTGACTCGCGATGGAGGCCTGTCTCATTGCATTTCTAGCCAGCCTCTCAGCTTTGCTACCATCGCTGTCATCGCCCACCGAGAACTTTGCACCTCGACGTTTAAGCATACCCACAAGCCGTAAGTTATCTTCTTCTGCAACGTCCAGGGAGGTATGCCCGCTGTGATCTACGATGTTGACGTTCGCTCCCTTAGCTAAAAGAACTGCGACGGTGTTCGATTTTTCTTTGCGCGTGGCCCAATGCAGCGCAGTGTTACCGAGTTTGTCTTGTAAATCGATTGATGCCCCGGAATCCAGTATATCCGAACATATATCTGCAAGATTGTTTTGCGCAGCGATTATCAGTGCTGTTTTGCCGAGAGAGTTTTTATGATCGACAATCGCTCCGGCGGCCAGTAGTAGTTTCACCAGGGCTCGATCCTTTTTCTCAATCGCTATGAAAAGCGGAGTGTTATCGTATTTGTCGGTGGCATTTACGGGTGCACCTAGCCTAATGAGCTTTTTCAGGGTAAAGCGGTCTTTTTGTAAAACGGCCAGAAAGATTGCATCAGCATCAGATGCGTCCTGGGCCTGTGCGGTATCGTTTTGCTCTGCTGTCGTCAGAGCTTTAATCTTCGCTGTGCCTTTTTTATACCCGTTGGCAGCCGATTTTTGATACCAGTACAACGCATTGTCGAAATTCTTTTCAACGCCTCTACCGCCTTCGAAGAGTACTCCAAGTGCGAATTGTGCTTTTACATGATCATTACTGGCCGCTTTAGACAGCCATTCTGCAGCCTGTTCGTAGTTTCGTTCAGTGCCCTTTCCACTACTGTGCAGCGATGCTAATAGGTATTGTGCCTCGGTATCGTCCTGCCGCGACAGCTGGTTCAATATGTGTAACGCTTGGGAGAACTGCCGTGTACGAATGGCCTTTTCAGCATCATCAATAGTTGCCGCTTGGACGCTGATATTCAATGCTAGTAATAGCGCACCGATAGAGCATATTAGCTGGCTGAGCCGTATGGTGATTCTGAGTGGCGCCTTTGGGCTAGCGCGATTCTGGTTAAAAATATCAGGCAGTCCCATATTTTGTCTCTATAGCGATGCCGAGCTCTTTTAGGAAGGGCGTGGGCAATACGCCGCCTACACACACGATGACGGCATCATTTTGAATGGTTTTGATCGTGTCGCCGCATTCGATCTCGACTGTGCTTTCGGTGATTGAACGAACGGTTGATTTTAGCAATACGGCCATCGACTTTTCGCGCTCGTAGAGTTCCACCTTCTCTCGATTCTTGGGTTTTGCGCGAGAGAACGAATCGCTGCGGTATGACAATGTCACGGTAGTACCGGGTTCTTCGGCGATGCTGGTTGCGGCCTCAAGTGCGCTATCTCCACCACCTACGACTAATACTTGTTGGTTTTGATACTGCGCGGGATCTATGAGCCTGTAGACAACTTTGGATAGTTCCTCTCCTGCCACTTCAAGCATTCGCGGTGTACCTCGGCGGCCAATGCACAGGAGGAGCGCGCGGGCGCGATATTCTGTAGACGAGGTCTGGATATGGAAAAGTCCAGCGTCTTGGCGAACCTTTTCAAGTCGCTCGTCAAACTGGATAGTTAGATTTGTGTCAGCAATTATTTTCTCCCAAAACTCGAGCAATGCTTCTTTGCTCGTTTCTCTCATCTTGACCTTTCCTACAATAGGTAGATCTACGGGCGCAGTCATCACAATTTTTCCCCGTGGGAAATGCGAAACTGTCCCGCCCAATGAGTCTTGATCAATGGTGACGAAGTTGAGGTTGTTGGCTTTGGCCATGAGAGATCCTGCTATACCCGAGGGCCCAGCGCCGACAATCACAACATCGAGCGTACCAGCGGTCTGGCTACCGGACGTTGCTTTACTTATTCCTTTTTGAATTTCTTCTACGGCCTGTTTACCCTGAACAATGGCATTTCGAATCAGCCCCATGCCACCCAGTTCCCCAGCGATAAAAATACCCGGAACGTTCGTTTCGAAATTGGGCTTGAGAGTGGGGATGTCGACCCCTCGATTTTCTGTTCCAAAAACCAAACTTATCGCGTCGACGGGGCAGGATGTCTTACAGGCACCGTGTCCAATACAGTTTGATGGCTTTATGAGCTGAGCTTTGCCGTGGATGATGCCCAAAATATCGCCTTCGGGGCAAGCCCTGGTGCATGCACCGCAGCCCATACACACATTCGGATCGATCACCGGGTGCAAGCTTGAAGGTTCGCTTAGCCCAGATTCAAGCATAAGCTTTTTTTGGGCGACGGCATGCTGATGCTTCAGGTGATTGCGCAGAAGGTACCCGATCCAGAAGACAGCCATGGGTACGGCGTAGATCAATACTGGAGAACTGTCAGCTGGAATCTCGAACACTGGATGACTCAATTAGTTAGCTAGTATTAGCTTATAGTGAAAAATCTGCGACCAGGTTTTAGTTCCCCCGGGTGAGCGCAGTACCTGGAAAATTCAGTAGCCAATTTAAACACTAATATTCGATTTTAGAATGGTCATATTCACTTGATGTTAATTTTAAATGGGAATATATTCCCGTTAAAGACGTGACTTAATGCCGTTTTCTGGCAGGAAGCCCTAGACTACAACCCGCTTAACAGTGGGTTGCTTGGTGGTCGTCCAACGCCCGTAACGGCGAATAAATAAGAAGTGTTGGGCGTTGGAACGCCCTGTGTGCGTGGCAATTGCACGAGCTTGGGGTATTCATGTTCAGGAGACGCCATAGATGCGGCTATTATTGTTATCCACTGCAGTCCTATTCATTGGGGCTTTTTGGTATCTGTCGAGTGAAGAGACAGCAACGGCGGGGGTATTCCCGGGGGCTGTCGACCAGCGCGCTGTAGAATCGATACCTGCTACGGTCGTTCCGGAGAAGGTCAGCGCAATATCCAAAAGCGCCGATAAAGTCGATTCTGTCGATGTGCTCTTGGATGGGCTAATACAGCGTCTTGAGCGAGAGCCCGAGGATGTCGATGGGTGGGTTTTACTCGGTAAATCCTACCATCACTTAGGCCGCTGGGACGAGTCAGCAGCAGCGTTTGATATGGCCAAGACATTGGGTTACACCGGTGCTCCACCACCGTTGGACGATGCGGCCAAGCAGAAAATGGCTCCGCGTTCGCGTCAGCCAAACTTGTTCGCATCAGCTGAGACTCGTCATATGTATCAGCAGCTGTCTCAGTTCGCACCAAGCGCCGAGACCGGCGCTCAAGTAGCTGCTGCCCCTAATGGACTAAGAATTCGAGTGAGCTTGGCGCCGTCGCTACGTTCGAAGATACCTGACGATACCAACGTCTTTATTTTTGCGCGCGGTGCTGACACTCGGGAGAGTGGTGGCTCTGGGGCCCCGCTGGCTGCCGCACGGCGTGTCGTTACCGATTTTCCAGTGGAGATCGAACTGGATGACAGTATGGCGATGGTAGCGGACAGGACAATTTCCAGTGTTTCGAGTGTCATCGTCGGTGCGCGGGTCGCACTATCGGGCGGCCCAGTCAAGGGCCCTGGCGATCCAGAGGTCCTATCTGCCTCCCTTTCTTCCTCGCACAGTGACGTGATTGAACTGACCATCGTTGATTCACCAGACGCGGGGTCGCAATGACTGCTGAGCTTTCATCACAGGCGGTGCCACTAGAACGGGATCAAGGCCTGGTGCTGGCTGAGATTCTTCCATCGCGGGCTTCGCTTTCAACGTTTTTATTTGCGCTGTGTGCTATTGCAGCGCTGTTGTTTGGCTGGGGTATTCGAGGCGAATATTTTCTTACGGCCGAGTCCGGACTGGGCTACGCCCTCGGAATAGTCGGGGGTTCGATGATGCTAGGGCTGTTGATGTATCCATTGAGAAAACGCTTTTACAACAGTTCCGTATTTATCTTTTCAACCAAAAACTGGTTCAAGTTGCACATGATACTGGGCGTTTTGGGCCCACTGTTAATTCTCTATCACTGCAATTTTGGCCTCGGGTCAACCAATAGCAATATCGCACTTGGCAGCATGTTGTTGATGGTAGCAAGTGGGCTGGTGGGACGTTTTATTTACGGGAAGATTCATTTCGGGCTGTATGGGAAAAAAATGGAGCTTCGTGAGCTACTTAATTGTGATGTTTCGGTAAAGGCGCAGCTTGAGGGCCCTAACGCAGACACGATCTTGATTAGCGAACCAGTGCGGAATCGTATGCACCGATATGAAAAGAATATTTTGGCCCATAGGGGAGTTTTGGGAACTTTCTTAAATGTCGCCACGCTGGGCTTGACGACAAGGCTGGGCTACTTCGAAGTAATACGCAAGATCAAGTTGGAGCAGTGGAGCAACCCCCGCTATAAACAGCTTTCTCGTAAAGAGCGCAAGCAGTATCTGGCTGCAACGAAGCAGCACGTGTACGTATCGCTTTCGACTGTACGCAAAATAGCAGGCTTAAAATTCTACGAACGGTTGTTCTCGCTGTGGCACATGCTTCATTTACCCATTTTTTTTATGCTAATTGTTACCGGGTTTGTGCATGTCTATGCGGTTCATGCGTATTGAGACAATGATTGTGAAAAAGAAGAGTTGGCTTAGGTGAGGTGTTATTGGGCTTTAGTGATTGCTTCAATTATTTTGAGTACTGGGAGCGGCAACCTTGTAGCGGCGGATAATGGCTTTACGTTTAAGAAGCTACTAATGCCTGGAGACGTTATCGAAGGGCATGCGGAGTTCGAACATGAGTGTAATAGTTGTCATGGGTCAGATAAAAAAGACCAAAGCAGCCTTTGTTTGGATTGCCATGAAGATGTGGAATCTGACGTCCGCAAAGGGGAGGGACTACATGGTCGCTTATCCTCCTCATCGATACCCCGTTGTGATGGTTGTCACAGTGAACACCTCGGGCGCGAAGGCGATATTGTGAACTTGGACAAAGACAACTTTGATCACGATGGAACTGATTTTCACTTGTCGGGAAAACACTTAAGACTTGCATGCCTGTCTTGTCACTCAGCAGACAAAATGTACCGGGAAGCGCCGGGGGAATGTTACAGCTGCCATGAGGAGGATGACTTTCATCGCGGCTCCCTGGGTGAGT
>JBGCGJ010000083.1:0-7963 GCA_045110675.1 Halioglobus sp.
GGCAGCTACTGCGAATAATCGTATCGGAGTAGTGAACCAGTGACCGAGGGTACTCGATATGGTTGTTTCCACTTGCAAGACGCCCGCATTGTTGCCAGTAAACGCTGAATAGTCAACCACTTGGGGCAATTAAGTGATTTATACCTATCAATCAGGAACGGTTGCTTAGGGATACACTATTAGGGTATTTTTGATCATACGGACACCATAATAGCCTGGAGAAATAGCCGTGAAAGGGACGAAGCAACTAAGCTTGTGTGCAACGATTTTAGTGATGTTGGGGGCAATCAGCACAGAGGCATTGGCGGGCAATACCTACTATCGTTGGACAGATCCCGATGGTAACCCCGTGCACAGTGACCGCCCACCGCCAACCGGCACCAATTACGAGGTGGTTTCAACTGGCACCAGTCAGGTTAGAAAGGTGTCTTCCAGCGAGGGCGCAGTGGCACCTGTGTCAGATACCTCTAAAAAGGATGATTTTGACGGCTTTGAAGAAGCCAAGGCAGAAGCGCCAGCCAAAAACGCGGAATTTTGTAAGAGTGCGAAAGAGAATTTGGACACTCTTGAATCGAAAGCGAGAATTCGACTTAAAGACGACAATGGGGAATATCGCTATCTCACAGCAGAAGAAAAAGAGACTCAAAAGAAGACCGCTCGAGATCTAATCAAGTCTCACTGCGAATGAGATTCTGCTTTGGAAAAAGTAATGTAAAGGCTCCTCACAGAGCCTTTTTCGCATTTAGCGCTGGCTAAACTCAGTAACACCCTCGTTCGCATCAACTACAACAACACTGCCGCTTAGAAACTCCCCTGACAAAATGCTCTGCGCTAAGGGGTTTTCCAGCTTTTGCTGAATTGCGCGCTTAAGGGGGCGAGCGCCGTACACTGGGTCAAATCCAGCCGTGACCAACACATCCATAAAGCTATCAGTCAGCTCGAGGGTTATTTCCCGCTCAGCTAAGCGATCCCTTAGAGATTGAAGTTGGATCTCCGCGATGCCTCGAATTTGCTCTTTGAGCAATGGGTGAAATACTACCGACTCATCCACCCTATTGATAAACTCGGGACGAAAATGGCTACCAACGACCGCCATGACTGCAGATTTAATCTGCTCATAATTCTCATCACCCGCCATTTCCTGAATAATGTCCGACCCCAGGTTTGAGGTCATGACAATCACGGTGTTGCGAAAATCCACGGTGCGGCCCTGCCCATCCGTCAATCGGCCATCTTCGAGCACTTGAAGCAAAATATTAAATACATCGGGATGGGCTTTTTCAACTTCATCCAAAAGCAACAAGGAGTAAGGTCGCCTGCGCACAGCTTCGGTCAGGTAACCACCCTCCTCGTAGCCAACATAACCCGGTGGCGCACCGATTAGTCTGGCGACCGAGTGCTTTTCCATGAACTCAGACATATCGACCCGGACCATAGCCTGCTCGCTATCGTACAAGAAGTCTGCGAGCGCTTTACACAATTCGGTTTTGCCCACACCCGTTGGCCCCAGAAACAGGAATGAACCATTGGGTCGATTGGGGTCGGACAGTCCCGCCCTGGAACGCCTGACCGCATTCGACACAGCCAAAACAGCTTCATCCTGCCCCACGACCTGGCGATGCAGAGACTCTTCCATTCTAAGCAGCTTGTCCCGATCACCTTCCAACATTTTTGAGATCGGTATTCCTGTCCAGCGAGAAACCACCTCAGCAACCTCTTCATCGGTCACCTTGTTTCGCAGTAAGGTGTGCTCAACAGTCTCCGCCTGGGCAGCCAATTGCAGCTGTTTTTCAAGCTCAGGCATGCGACCGTATTGCAGCTCAGACATTCGCGTCAAATCACCGGCACGGCTCGCTGATTCAAGTTCCAGCTTAACCTTCTCGATCTCGCTCTTAATTTGCGCAACCCCCTGAAGAGAGGCTTTCTCAGCCTTCCAGACTTCTTCGAGGTCAGAGAATTCCCGCTCTACTTTCTCTATTTCCTGAGCGAGAATTTCCAGTTGTTTCAGCGCTGCTGGGTCGCTGTCTTTCTTAACCGCCTCACGTTCGATTTTGAGTTGTATCAATCGACGCTCTAACTTATCCATGGACTCAGGTTTGGAATCGATTTCCATTCGGATGCGACTGGCCGCTTCGTCCACCAGATCGATGGCCTTATCGGGAAGCTGCCTGTCCGTGATATAGCGCTGGGATAACTTTGCCGCAGCGATAATGGCGCTGTCGGTAATATCAACTCCGTGGTGCACTTCGTACCGCTCTTTCAAACCACGCAATATAGCAATCGTGTCTTCCTCACTAGGCTCATCGACGAGCACTTTCTGAAAGCGCCTCTCCAGTGCCGCGTCTTTTTCGACGTATTGACGATACTCATTCAGGGTAGTCGCACCCACACAGTGCAGTTCACCGCGAGCGAGGGCGGGCTTGAGCATATTACCGGCATCCATTGACCCTTCAGCTTTGCCCGCACCTACCATTGTGTGCAGTTCATCGATAAAAAGAATGATCCGCCCTTCGTGCTTGCCCAGCTCATTGAGCACCGCTTTCAGGCGCTCCTCAAAATCACCGCGAAATTTTGCACCCGCCAGGAGTGCACCGAGATCCAAAGAAAGTACCCGTTTGCCGCTAAGGCCTTCAGGGACCTCACCGTTAACAATTCTCTGCGCCAATCCCTCGATAATGGCTGTTTTTCCGACTCCCGGCTCCCCAATCAGAACCGGGTTATTCTTGGTTCGTCGCTGCAGCACTTGAATCGTTCTGCGAATTTCGTCATCTCGACCAATAACCGGGTCAAGCTTGCCTTGTTCGGCGAGCTCGTTGAGGTCGATGGTGTATTTATCGAGTGCCTGTCGGGATTCCTCGGCCTCAGGGCTATTGACTCCCTCCCCTCCGCGAACCTCATCAATGGCCTTCGTTAGTGACTGCTCAGACACACCACTGGATTTCAACAATTCTCCAGTCGATGTTTTGCTGTTTAACATAGCCAGTATGACGAGTTCACTGGAGATGTAAGCATCACCTCTTTTCTGCGCCAATTTGTCGGTGGCGTTAAGGATTCTGCCCAACTCGTTGGACATATGAACATCGGCATCGTTTCCACTCACCTGAGGCAGTGAATCCAGGGCAGACTTAACTCCACTCGATAAAGCCTGTAGATCGGCGCCCGCTTTTTGCAACAAAGGACGAATAGCTCCGCCTTGCTGATCCAATAAAGCATCGAGCAGATGTACAGGTTCAATAAAATTGTGATCGCGCCCCAGGGCAGCGGACTGTGCATCAGCCAATGCCATTTGTAGCTGGTTAGTAAATTTGTCAATTCTCATGCTAATAGGTCTCCTCGGAACCCGCGCATCCACCGAGGGTTCACTTTATCTCTGACCTAATAAATGGGGTTATTTAGCGTTTTTTCAAGGTGTAAAGGCTAGCTAGGCTTGATACAGATCAACGAAGCCATTCGACCGGTCTGACCGTCTCGGCGATAGGAAAAGAATCTGTCCGCATTAGAATAGGTGCACAATCCACCCCCATAAATCCGGTTAACACCCACTTGGTTGAGACGCAATTTGGCCAGTGCAAACAGGTCCGCCATATAGCGCTCGGAATTTCGGGTGCTAGGGGTAAAGCACCGGTTCACTTCGTCACGGGTTTTATTTTTAGCTGCATCCATAAAACTGGACTTAACTTCTGAGCCAACCTCAAAGGCTTCGGAGCCAATTGCGGGGCCCAGCCAGGCGAGAAGTTGGTCATCGTGAGTTCTTATTGCCTCGACTGTCTGTTCGAGAACCCCGTTAAGAAGACCTCGCCAACCCGCATGCGCTGCGGCAACAATCGTTCCCTGAAGATTACACAGAAGTACTGGCAGGCAGTCTGCGCTGAGGATTGCACAAGCCATATCTGACTCTGAAGTCCAACAGGCATCTGCCTCAGGATAATCGTCTAATATCTCCGATACTCCAGCGCGTACAATCTCTGTGCCGTGGATTTGAGACAGCCATTGAACTTTTGCACTTTCCGGCAGGAGTTCGTACAGCACTGCTCGATTTGCGGCGACGGCCTGCGGGTCATCCCCCACGTGATGTCCCATATTGAGACTGCAAAATCTCTCAGAGCTGAACCCACCCACCCTGCTAGTGTAAAACGCAGTGATGTTTTCAGGCGCTGGCCAATCGGCCCTAATAAGAGGTTGATTCACGGCCAGCCACTGCGTCCTCGCGCTTCAAGGTGTTTAACAGATTGGCTAGATCTTCGGGCAGGTCACAACGAAACGAAACCTGTTCCCCCGATTCAGGATGTATGAGTCCCAGCTCCTGAGCATGTAACGCTTGCCTCGGAAATGTCCGCAGGGCTTCAATCAGTTCTGCTGAGGCGCCCTTGGGTATTCGAGGTCTACCGCCGTAAAGTGGGTCGCCAATGAGAGGATAGTGCCGATGCGCCATATGCACTCTGATTTGGTGGGTGCGGCCTGTCTCCAGATTCACCGCTATTTGGGTGAAGTGCGCAAACCGCGTGACCACCCGATAATGGGTAATTGCGGTCTTTCCACCAACATTTGTGACAGCCATCTTTTTCCGCTGCCTGGGGTGTCGAGCCATTGGTTCATTGACCGTACCGCCTCCAGTCATTGCACCCACGCACACCGCAACATACTGCCGTTTGACGGTGCGAGATTGTAGTTGATCTACCAGATGGTGATGGGCAGAGAGCGATTTTGCCGCCACCATAATCCCGGTCGTTTCCATATCGAGTCTATGCACTATTCCAGCACGTGGCAGATTAGCCATATCTGGCGAGTGATTGAGCAGGGCGTTCACCAAAGTACCATCAGCATGTCCCGCCGCCGGGTGGACTACAAGCCCTGTGGGTTTATTCAAGACCAGAATGCTTTCGTCCTCATAGATGATATCCAGCTCGATTTCCTGGGGCTGCCAAGATACTTCCAGCTCTGGAGTGGCTTCAATAGTGACCATAGCGCCAGCCGCCACTTTATCCCTGGGACGCAATTGTGCGCCATCGACAAGCAGCTCACCCTTTTTAATCCAGGTTTGCAGCCGAGATCGGGAATAGTTGGGGAACAGCTGGGCCGCAATCTGGTCCAATCTCTCATAGCTCAAAGAGTCTGGAATCGTTGCGCTGAGCTGAATTTTCTCAGTCATCGTATTTCCTGTTTATGCGTCAGTCCGCCTGTGGTTAAATAGCGCTCGGCGGGCATCCTGAATGCGCACATACTACCACGCAGACGTTACTATTATTTGGTGAAACCCTTGAAACACATCCTGGTCATCCTACTAAGCCTCGCCATTGTGGCCTGCTCAAGCACCGAAGAATCCCCTGATATTGCTGCGGATACGGGTGAGCAGCAAATGTACGAGGAGGCCCAACGCTACCTTCGCAACAGCAACTTTGACCTCGCGGTACGCAGTTTACAATTACTGGAGTCACGCTTCCCGTTCGGGAAGTATGCTGAACAAGCGCAACTGGAACTGATTTACGCCCATTTCGGCTCCTATGAACACGAGGCCGCTGTAGAGGCTGCCGACCGATTTATACGACTGCATCCGCAGCACCCGAATGTCGACTACGCCTACTACATGAAGGGTTTATCAGCCCACACCAGCAATCAGGATATTTTTTCTCGATTTTTGCCGGGGGACGAAACTTCGAGAGACACCAAACACGCAAAAGAAGCCTTTGCGGAATTTTCCCAACTCCTGGCACGCTATCCAGATAGCACCTATGCCGCCGATGCACGCGCGAGAATGGTTCATTTGCGCAACTTGCTAGCACGTCACGAAATTACCGTTGCCAACTATTATTTTCGTCGCGGCGCCTATATGGCTGCCGCCAACAGAGGGCGATATGTGGTGGAAAACTTTCAGCAAACGCCTGCAGTAGCGGACGCACTGGTGGTTATGGCCCAAGGCTACCTCCTACTAGGTCTGGATGAATTATCTCAAGATGCGATCGATGTTCTGGTTTTAAACTACCCGGATCACCCCTCTCTGAACGAAAACGGGGAGTTTCAAAGTGCCTACTCTCTGGATGGGCAAGATCGATCGTGGATTAACAAGCTCAGCTTTGGGTTGTTCGATCCGCCTAAACCACCACAGTTTGACACTCGAGAGCAGTATAAAGGCTAGGACTGCATGGCTTGACTATCGCTAGTCGCTGACGCCTAAGCCAAGACAGCGAATGCCATCAGTCCTGAGAGTTACCCGGCAGACCATTCAGGCTATCTCCTTTTTACAAATCGCACTTTAATGGAGTCAGATCCTACTCCGCAAAAGTGATCTTACCGCCTTTTCTACACCCCAATGCCTGTTACACTTGACACCTAAGTCATCCAACCACCAATCAATAGGCTTGCTCGGAACGTGACCCGTCCCGCCATTCTCACACAACCCGGCCCGCTGGTAAGTAGCAACCAGAACAACGCCCTGTTCCGTATCTATGTGGGTTATCGATCCTTGTTATCCGTGGTGTTGCTCATCATGTTGGTGAGCCCAAATACGCGGCAACTCGTGGGAGTGCTAAATCCGGCTTTATATACCACGGTGGCGCTGGCCTATTTGGGAACCAACGTGGTCCTAATGGGTTCCCTATTTGGCGGGCTCAATCGCAGTCAAAATCTATTGCTCACAGTTTTTCTGATCGACATCATCGCCATCACACTGCTGTCGGATAGCAGTCGTGGAATGAGTAGCGGCTTACCCATTCTCCTCATTATTACCGTAGCAGCGAGCGCCGTGCTTATTGCCAATCGGACCTTTGCCACACTTATCGCAGCGCTAAGCGTACTGGCGACACTTGCAGACACGGTTAAATTGATACTCGAACAAGAACAGTCAGTGAACGCTTTGTTTCCAGCCGGCCTGCTGGGGTTGCTCATCTTCGGCGTCTCGTTAATGGTACAAGCCATCGTCGTCCGCTTAAGTCGGGCTGAGGAGTTGGCCCGCCACCGTGCAGGTGACCTTTACAATCTGCAGAGGTTGAACGAACAAATAGTTCAGCATATGCAGACTGGAATCTTACTGGTGGGCGACGACGGCATTGTGAGAATAATGAATAAGTCTGCCTCTGGCTTACTGGCCCCTGAACGTCCCATCGCTATGGATCAGGGAAGGCAATTGGCAGAATACAACCAGGAGTTGGCCTATCAATTTGAACACTGGAAAAATACAGGCTTGCACAGAGCAAAGCCGTTCAAAGTGATGGATGGATCTCCCGAAGTCATTGCCAACTTCAGGCAGTTACAGCCGAGCACCAATCGCGAGTCTCTGGTATTCGTCGAAGACTACACTCCGGTCACACAGTACGCTCAATCTCTGAAACTGACCTCCCTCGGAAGACTTACCGCCAGCATCGCTCACGAGATTAGAAATCCGCTTGGAGCGGTGAGCCATGCCGCTCAGCTGCTACAGGAATCCACAGAACTCAGCACAGATGACAAGCGTATGGCGGATATCATCGTTCATCAGTCCGAACGGATGAATACTATCATTGAAAGCGTGATGCAGATTTCTCGCAGGGAGCCACCAAAACCTGAGTATCTAGTTCTGGCGGAATGGCTGGAGGAGTTTTCCCAGGGTTATCTCAACTCTCTCAATCGTCCCGCTGAACTCACCATCGATTGTGAGTATCGCGAACTGCTGGTTGAGTTTGATCAAGAGAACCTGCAACGGGTGATGAGTAACCTGCTGGATAATGCACTGCGCCATAGCAAGCTCGCCTGTGGAGTCGAAAAAGCGAAGATAAAAGTCGAACAGGAATCCAGCTCTCACCGCTGTCTGGTTTCGGTAATTGACTCGGGTGCCGGAGTCCCGCCTGCTGATCAGGCCAAGTTATTCGAGCCATTTTTTACCACAGTGAGCGAAGGCAGTGGGATGGGTTTATACCTGTGCAAGGAACTTTGCGAAATCAATAATGCCACGCTAAGCTACCTGCCCACTGCCAGTGGAGAAAGCAGTTTC
>JBGCGJ010000084.1:0-3717 GCA_045110675.1 Halioglobus sp.
CGAAGACGCTGGGTTGGACTTACCGGAGGCCTGCTGGCCTACCTATACATAGTGGGCGCTGCACATAGTAAATCGGTGTTTTCGTGGTTTTCTCTGCTGACGGCGGTATAGCAAGCGATCAACTTCTAGTTCAGCCACAAGAAAAGCTCTGGGGAGAACGGGGTGGGCTGCCCCCTACTCCGGAAACATCTGAAAGCCCCAGCTCTTTTTTTAGCAAGCCTCAATGTCACTATACTTTGCACCCATATGCGGTGGTTGTGAAAGCATGAGCACCAAGTGAATGAAATGGCACTTTAACCTGTTCGGCTATCAAGTCTAGCGGTGTGTTTCAGCATAGATATACTTCGCTTCCTATTGCGGAAAGAGCTCGGCTTGGATTTTGCATACCGGTAATCTTGGAGTTCTATCAATAGCTGTGCGTAAACGGCTCTGACCCCATATACGCGAATTTGGCACTTATGGATACAACGGCACGCAACTAGCTCCATGCAAACACAGGCTGATCGTAGTGCGATACACGGGTATTTTTCCCAAGGATTGCCACCTCTCTAAATTGATACAACAGGGCTGCGGTGGGCGCATAAATACGTATATCACCGAAATGCATAGACAGCACCTGCCTATCGCTTTCGGGGATGGATTCCAGGTGGGGAGAGTCGGCCCGCGATAGCTCAGAAAAAGTAAACGGGTGTATAGACGCCACTTCTCCCGCATTGGGTGTCAACTGAGAACCGGTGACATCACTCCACAAAACAACCGGCGTAATAATATAGCCAGAGCGCGTTACATAATCGTCCAGCTTGCCTAACACATGCGTGTCATCCAGGTGAAGATTAACCTCTTCTTCGAGTTCTCGCAGCGCAGCCTGCAGAGAGCTTTCACCTTCATCAATCCTTCCACCCGGAAGCGCCCACTGGCCACCGTGGGCTCTCAAGTTCTCCGCACGCTGGGTGATAATGATGGCCGCTTGTCCCTCGTAGTTGAAAACGGTGAGAGTAACCGCCGCCCTGCGCAAACCTTCCTGGTCTCGACGGGTATCTTTGAAGCCACAGATATTCGAACTAATTTGCTCTCGTGTTGCGCTTGTAAAGTCGAGGTGATCCAGGGCTTTCATCGGCTACCGCTTCGCCATACCCAGTTCACCCAGCGTAGACGCCATATCCTCGGCTGAGGTTTTTGGGTTTACGGAAGTATCGATCTTCACCACGGTTCCAGCATCGTTAATATAAATCGTGTGGCGTTTGGCGTATCCCCGTGTGTGTAATACACCATAGTCCTTGGCGACGGTCTTGTCAGGATCGCTCAAAAGCGGAAAGTCAGCCTTCGTCTCCTTTGCAAACCCCACACTGTCTTCCAGTGGATCCACACTGGCCATGAAGTAAGTGACGTCGTATTCCCGGATCAAGTGCCCATTCTCGGCAAGAGATTTACACTCTATAGTGCAACCGCTGGTGTAAGCCCTGGGAAACCAGGCGATCACCACGGCCTGTTTTCCCCTGTAGTCCGCGAGAGTGTAGGTCTTGCCATCTGAGGCATGTAAGGTGAAATCTGGAGCCCGTTCCCCCACTTTGAGATCACCAGCATGGACGCTGGTAGCAAGCGCAGCCCATAAAAAAAGAACAGTGGAAATTCTCATACGGTATTCCTTGAATGCTGAAAGATACATCGAAGGTAGGATTGTATCACTCGATCATCGCATTCAATGAATGGAGAAAGGCAGTTGCTTGAACCCTTTCGATTGATTTCTGCTGATCTGGAGAGTTAACTTGTCGCCTACTTCAATCACAGTAGAAACTTGATATGAGTGAGCAGGAGAAGGACGCTGATTCAGGGTCATGGTTCGATGATTTCGGCCCGATGCATGACGTCTGGATTCGTCTAGAGCGAGGTATGCAAGTCATGCTGGGAGTCGCAGTGATCACCATGTTTGGTTTTCTGGGAGAGAGTTGGGGCGGCGAAAATATCCCTTACGCCGATATCATTAAGGGGGTGTTGCGAGTCAGTTGGGCTTTTGCAATCTCGATTATGACGTCTCCCATCGTTTTGGGCCTGGGTCTGATCGCGCGAAGATACTCGTGGCTTTCCCGGCGGACCCGGGGTCGAATCTACCTACTGGTACTGCTTTGCATGTTGGGTTATTGCTGGTTGAGCTTATACATTTCAACGGTAGATGTTGTAAAAGCGCTCGCTGCGGCCACTGGAGTGGAAGATTTGAACTGGTAAGCCCGACAAAAGACTCCCTGAAAAGTCTTATGCTTGAACTCAAGAATCAAGTGCAACACGTACCAAACTATAACCACCTAGCGTGATGCTGACTGAAGGTTGGTGTCTTCCTTGATAAGAACCGAATTGGTGTGTTCAAAGACGAAGTACCCCTGCCCCCGATTAATATTGGTTCGAGGATGCGATCCAACCAGCAATGGAAGAGGCAGTCCCGGCTAGCAATATGACGGTGAGTTCGATGATTATTGAGCTCTGACCCATTATTTGCATGAAGTAAAATGGTATTTTGTTGGGATAGCTCAGGCTCTGATCCCATACACGCATCGATGGTGAGCTATAGCAAAATGGGAAGTGCCAGTCTGTGCCCGCTTTTATAGGTTCAGCTCAGAGCCGCTTCCCAACTGGATACCGTTCTGTCGACTTTTTTTACACTAATTTTCAATCTCGCACACGAAAATATGTAATGTGCCTATAGATCATAAACTTACTCGGCTTGGCTTGAAATTTGCCGCTGATTGCGCGTAGGCGGTTACGAGGCATACGGACAACTAAATTACTAGATGGAGTTAACAATGAAAAAGCGTATTTTAACGGGGATATTTTTGCTCAGCATAACAGGGATTGTACAAGCGACGCCCATTACACTAGATTTTGAGGGCATCGGAAGCCAAGCTAGCATCTTGGAGTTTTACAATGGCGGTACTGATAGCGTAGGCAATTCAGGGACTGACTATGGAGTATCTTTCGGTAGCAATACATTGGCTTTAAAAGAGAGTGATCCTCAGGCAAACTTTTCAGGGGAGCCTTCAGCAGAAACGGCTATGTTTTTTTTGACTGGTTCAGCAGTTCTCGACTTCGCTCAAGGTTTTGACACTGGTTTCTCTTTTTACTATTCAACTACCACATTCGCAGGCACTGTTAATGTATACGATGGCTTAGCTGCGACAGGCAACTTGCTGGGGTCTATTAGCATCAATGCTCTAGGAGTGGGTCCAGATGTTTTGAACCCATTTAGCAACTGGGTTATTGGGTCTCTAGGATTCACAGGGATAGCTAAATCAATTGACTTTGGCGGAACGGTGAACCAGGTTGGCTACGACAACGTTACCTTTGGGTCTGTCAATCCGAATTTACCTTCAAGGCCAGTACCGTCTCCCGGCTCTCTTGCGCTGCTTTGTCTTGGATTGGCAGGGCTTGGCTATTCAAGGAAAAAAGTATCATAATTGGCTAACTAGTTTTCATAAGTGCCCCGATGAATATCGGGGTTTTTTTCCTCTAAACAATTCGCGCTTTAAAGCTCGAATCGGGGACGCGACACGTTTTTCCCATTACCGCAAAACCGAGTCAGAAAATCAGGGACAGACCAAGGTTTCGGCTTTGCAATTGCAATCAGCTATACAAAAAAGGCCTAAGGACGAAAAGTCGCTTAGGCCTTGATTACATAATTTGGTGGAGCCTAGCGGGATCGAACCGCTGACCTCAACACTGCCAGTG
>JBGCGJ010000085.1:0-14528 GCA_045110675.1 Halioglobus sp.
GCGCCCTGCTCTACCGGTTTCCTGGTAATAAGACTCCACGGTTTTGGGCAGATCAAGATGCGCGACAAAGCGCACATCGGGCTTGTCGATACCCATGCCAAAAGCGATGGTCGCTACGACAATAATGCCCTCCTCGCGAAGAAAACGCGCCTGATGATCAGCCCGCACACGAGCGTCAAGCCCCGCGTGATAGGGCAGCGCGTTGAACCCCTGCGCCTGTAACCAGAAAGCGGTTTCCTCGGTTTTCTTCCTCGACAAACAATAGATAATGCCAGCGTCACCGGGATGCTCCTCCTTGAGAAAGCTCAAAAGCTGGGACCTGGCGGTGTGCTTAAGTGCAATCCGGTAGCGAATATTAGGTCGATCAAAGCCCGCCAGAAATTGCCGGGCCTGCCCCAGATCGAGGCGATGAACAATTTCAGTGCGGGTGCGAGCATCGGCAGTCGCAGTCAAGGCAATCCGCGGAACATTGGGGAACAGCTCGTGCAACAGGCTTAGACGGAGATAATCCGCCCTGAAGTCATGCCCCCACTGTGACACACAATGGGCTTCGTCAATGGCGAACAAACAGATCGATGCGCGCGACAAGAGATTCAGCATATGTTCCTGATTCAATCTCTCCGGGGCGATATACAGCAAGTCCAAATCGCCCGCCAACAGACTATCTTCAATCTCCGTGGCCGTGTGATGGTCGAGTGTGGAATTCAGGAAGCTGGCTTTAACGCCCAATTGCTTCAGTGCATTGACCTGATCCTGCATAAGAGCGATCAGAGGGGAAACTACCACCGCACAACCGTCCAAAACCAGAGCCGGAATTTGGTAGCACAGCGACTTGCCCCCCCCGGTAGGCATAAGAACCAGAGCATCATCGCCTGCGAGAACCGTCTGGATTATGTCATCCTGTGGCTCTCGAAAGGATTCGTATCCAAAGACAGTTTGAAGAATATTCTGGGCAGAGTTCATTGCCGGGCAGTATAACCCAAGCCCGCACAATTCCCCGCCATCAAATGAGGCATGTTATCATCCTGCGCTAAATAAATGACCTGCGCACCAGCCAACACGGAACAGCACGTCTAGCAAGCTGAGAGGCACAATGAAGTTCCCAAAAAGACTTCAACCCCTGGTTGAAGATGGCCTGATCGACGATGTGGTGAGCCAGTTAATGAGCGGCAAGGAAGCCACTGTTTACACGGTACGCTGCGGCTCCGAGATCCGCTGCGCCAAAGTCTACAAAGAGGCCAATAAACGCAGTTTCAAGAAAGCCGCCCAGTATCAGGAAGGCAGAAAGGTCCGCAACAGCCGCCGGGCTCGCGCCATGGAGAAGGGCTCAAAATTCGGCCGCAAGCAGCAAGAGGAAGCCTGGCAGAATGCAGAAGTCGATGCGCTGTATCGCGTTGCAGCGGCTGGAGTAAGAGTTCCCAAACCCTACGGCTGCTTCGATGGTGTCCTACTCATGGAGCTGGTCACAGATGATGAAGGCCGGGTTGCACCTCGGCTCAGCGAAGTATCCATGACAGCCGAACAGGCCCTGGAAGACCACGCGGCGGTAATGCGAGATGTGGTAAAAATGCTCTGTGCTGGCATCGTCCACGGTGATTTGTCAGAATTTAATGTGCTGGTAGACGACTACGGTCCCGTCATAATTGATCTACCCCAGGCGGTAGATGCGGCGGCAAATAATAATGCCGAGGCAATGTTAGAGCGCGACGTGAACAAAATGCGCGACTATTACGGTTTGTTCGCTCCAGAGCTGTTAACAACAAATTACGCTAAAGAAATCTGGGAGCTCTATGAAGAGGGTGATCTGCACCCCGAGATAGAATTGACCGGATATTTCGAAGAGGATACCCACGAAGCAGACGTCGATACGGTACTGGAAGAAATTAAAGCGGCCTTCGCTGAAGAGCAAGAACGACTCGAGCGCATCAAGGTCGCCAACGAAGAAGGTTAACAAGTAACAGTGCTGAACACGCGACGCTATGACAGCTCAATCAACGCATATTGAATAGACACGAATTACCATAAACCACGATTCAAAGTTCGGAACGAGGCGAAATACTCCAGTGCGGTTTACCTCACAAGGGCGTGCACCTTCAACCGAGTGGGGTAAACCGCACTGGAGTATTTCGCCGCATACAACATTCCGCACCAGAAAAGCCAAAAAACCAAAAGAGGAAAACAACCGTGCTAACAGTTAACGAATACTTCGAAGGAAACGTAAAATCTATCGCATTTGACGGCGGCGACCTGCCCGCCAGCGTCGGCGTCATGGCGCCAGGGGAATACACCTTCGGCACCAGCCAACGAGAATACATGACGGTAATCAGCGGAGAGCTGATCGTAAAACTACCTAAAACTGAACAGTGGAACAGTTACCTCAGCGGCGAAACATTTATCGTGGAAGCCAACCAGAGCTTCGACCTAAAAGTCCCCGGAGAAACCGCATACCTGTGCAAATACGAATGAGTACAGATCGATTGGAAGCCCCGCTAGCAATATCCCGTTAGCGGCGCTCAAACTTTCCAATTCTGTACATTTTTCAACCAATTTTACTCGACTCTTAAGCCTATAGCCCCTATAGTACGCCCCCTTTAAAAATCCACTTTATTCCGACGAGTACGCACTCTTGATATCAACCGCAAACATCACCATGCAGTTTGGCGCAAAGCCCCTGTTTGAAGACATTTCCGTCAAATTCAGCGGCGGCAACCGCTACGGCCTTATCGGCGCCAACGGCTGTGGAAAGTCCACGTTCATGAAAATCCTGGACGGCTCGCTGCTGCCAACTTCAGGCAATGTGTCTCTCTCGCCCAACGAGCGCGTGGGCAAGTTGAGCCAGGATCAGTTTGCCTTTGAAGAGTTCTCCGTCGTCGACACGGTCATAATGGGTCACACCAAGCTGTGGGAAATAAAGCAAGAACGCGATCGTATCTATTCCCTCCCCGAGATGTCAGAAGAAGACGGTATGAAAGTTGCCGACCTGGAAATCGAATTTGCCGAGCTTGACGGCTACAGCGCGGAAAGCCGTGCAGAAGAGATATTGATGGGTGCGGGCATCGAGCAATCACTGCACTACGGGCCGATGAGTGAAGTGGCACCAGGTTGGAAATTAAGAGTACTGCTTGCTCAGGCGCTGTTTTCCGATCCGGATATTCTGTTGCTCGACGAACCGACCAACAACCTGGATATCAACACAATCCGCTGGCTGGAAGGTGTGCTCAACGAGCGCAAAAGCACCATGGTGATCATTTCTCACGATCGCCATTTTCTCAACGCAGTGTGTACGCATATGGCCGACATCGATTACGGTGAGTTGCGTGTTTATCCGGGCAATTACGACGACTTTATGATTGCCTCCACGGCTGTGCGTGAACGACAGCAATCCGTCAATGCCAAGAAGAAAACGCAGATAGCAGAACTGCAGCAATTCGTCAGCCGGTTTTCCGCCAACGCTTCAAAAGCCAAACAGGCGACATCACGAGCCAAACAAATCGAAAAAATTACCCTGGAGGACATCAAGCCCTCTAGTCGTGTCAGCCCCTACATTCGCTTTAAACAAGAAAAAAAGCTACACCGTCAGGCGGTCACCCTGGAAAACCTGGGACACGGCTTTGAGAACGAGCCATTGTTCAGCAAGGGAGACCTGATGCTTGAGGCGGGATCTCGACTGGCAGTAATTGGCGAAAATGGTGCGGGAAAAACGACTTTTCTGCGCTTACTATTGAATGAGCTGGAAGCGGAAAGTGGCAAAATAAAGTGGGCTGAAAATGCCACGCTTTCATACTGCCCTCAAGACAGCACCAGCGACTTCGACTGCGAACTCAATCTTTTCGATTGGATGAGCCAGTGGCGCAAGCCCAGCCACGACGATCAGATTGTCCGCGCCACTTTGGGCCGCCTGTTGTTTTCTTCCCACGATTTTGAAAAGAAAGTGAAGGTCTGTTCTGGTGGTGAGAAAAACCGCCTGCTGTTTGGCAAGCTTATGATGCAAGACACCAATGTTCTATTGATGGATGAGCCAACCAATCACCTGGATATGGAGAGCATTGAAGCGCTCAACTTGGCATTGGATCACTACGATGGCACGTTGATTTTCGTCAGCCACGACCGGGAATTTGTGTCATCGCTTGCAACGCGAGTGATAGAAATAAAAGATCAGCAATTGATTGATTTTCAGGGTACTTACGAAGAGTACTTGGCCAGCCAGGAAGAAAAAGCCAAACTCGCCAGCGCCTAGGCAACGGTCAATCAGTTGCCTGCCTGACGACCCCAGATTTCTTCCAGGCGTTGATCGCGACCACAGTTCCAGCGATAGTATTTGTATCTGACTGGATTCTTGATGTAGTAATCTTGATGGCCCTCTTCAACGGGCCAGAATTCTCCTGCGTCCAAAATGGGCGTTTGAACAATCTCTTTCGGAAACCTCTCAACCACCGCAGCACGAGTTTTCTCAGCCAGTTCGCGCTCTTTCTCGTTTCCCACAAAAATAGCACTTAAGTAACTAGGCCCTTTGTCGCAGAATTGGCCACGTGAATCAAAGGGGTCAATATTGTGCCAGAAGCTATCAAGCAGCTGTGCATAGCTAACAATCTTGGGATCGTAGGTGACTTTGACAGCTTCATAATGTCCCTTGTGGTCGCCTTTATAAGTCGGCTTCTTTGACTCTCCGCCGGTAAAACCAGACACCACGTCACTAACACCTTCCACTTCCTGGTAGAACGATTCCATACACCAAAAACAACCGCCAGCGAAAACAGCCACAGCTGATTCAGCGCGAGCGGGGGACTGGAAACTCAATAAAACCGCCAACATGAAAACACTTCGAAACATGGGAAAACCTTATCATTAATGAATAAATATAGACTGCGCAAAGGCGCAGAAGTTCCTTGCTACGCAGCTTCCGCTTCCAGCTCACGCCATATCTGCTCGACCCAGGATTTAATGGTGAGGGCCTCCTGCCAACGATCCGACAACTCATCGCCGTTCGCATCTGTAATGGCGTAGCTAGGCGGACCCAATTCGCACAGAAAACGTAAAGTCGCATCCTCTGCATTGCGCGCTCTCCACAATCTCATACCCTGCTTCCACCAGTTTCGAAAAATGCTGACCCACTCCTGATGCTGAGGAAAATCAATTTGAATCTGCACCTGTTCGCGATTGGCTATCCTTCCCTGAAAGCAATCGGAGCGTTCCAGAATGCGGCGGATAAAACCGCTGTCGCGATCGCTCAGGGGAACGCTAAACTCTCTATCCACAACAAAGTGAGACAAATCTGCGCAGAGGCGCAACTCCGGAAGCGAATCGATGACCTCGAGCGTGTAGTAGAGATCATTCAGAATGCCATCGCGATGCGTCTCTATCAGAAGCGGAATGCCAACATCTTCGGCATCGTCCATCCATCGGTACAAAACGGGAATGGCTCCGGCGACATTCACGGGCATAACCCCCCCAATGACATTGACCATGCATGCGTCCATTGCCTTTGCCATTTCTAGAATGGGTTTCAATTCTCTGACCTTGTAGGGGAAGGCGTTTACCATGACACCCAGGGAGTGCTCTTGATACAGAGGCAGCCGGGCAAAGCTCTTGTCAATTTCACTCACGCCAGGATCTATGCAGATGCCGTCGAAACGTGCAGCGGCAATGCGCGAACAGTTTTCCTCTGCGCTGGCCTCGACCCCATCGGGGTGACGCCGCTCCATTGCCCAAAGCGATTGGTAAACCTCAAGCTTTTGCATAGCTGTCCTTAAAAGGCCGTTAGAAATGAGGCGGCATTACCACCGGTGACTTCACTGCGTTGAGCGGCGCGCAGAAAATCGCGGCCCTCAACATCGGGCAGGCCCACAGCATTGTGGAAAATTCTATTGCATCTATAGCGATGAAATTGCTTTAGCTGCGGCCACAATGTGACCACATTGTCTGGATCATCGCCAAACAGTTCTCGATGCACTTTGGGAAGTTCGTACCACGGTGTGGTCGGCTTGGCATGATGGGCATTGTGGTAGCCAAAATTCAGCACAAACCAGTTGGGCCAGACGTGATCGAAGGACAGTACATTGCTAAACGTGTGTTCTTGCTCCCACTCAAGATTCCCTTTCTTGTCTGAGCGCTCATCGGTGAATAGATTGAGATGATAGCCATAGTCGTGTTGTATCGCGTCCATAAAACGCAGTACCGTCATCATTATGAGGTAAGCCAGCGCGTATAGCGCCGCAACTTTGGGATAGAACCAGACCAACAACACAAACACGCCACCACGGATCAATATCACGCGGATATTCCTGCTGCGCTGGTCACGACGCTGAGGAATGACGAAAGAACAGAACACCATAATGAAATGCATGATCAAATCATGCGCGGGTATATAGAAGAACTCCAGAAAGATCGTCACCCTATAAACAACAGGGTGCTTGCGGAAAAATGCTTCGTAGTCGAACCACACAACGTCGTCGTTATCGACGTGATGACGGAAATGCTTATAGCGAATATCTTCATAGGTACCATAGGCAGCGCCGCACAACCATCCAAGCGCTGAACCCAGACGCGCGTTGTGTCTATTTTCTCGAAACACCGTGTTGTGCGCGCAATCATGAATCATATAAGCGGAAACAATCATGCCATGAGCGAGCAGTAACACGGCGAGACCATTTACTGTCCATGATTGTGACCACAGGCCGCTCAGACCAGCAATGTACGCCACCAGCGCATAGCCAACGGCCAGCCCATGCATTCGGAGCCCTTCTGGTCGTTTGAAATATTGGCTTTTAGCGCTGCTCATGGCCTGCATCTTGAGGTATAGCCCGGTAATCACCGCTACTCTAGCGACTTTAAGCAGTATTGGCCATATGTCACAGCTTCTTTGCGTTACGCGGATGGTTGGCTACTGTTAAAATCCCCGATCGTCAGAGATTCAGGCGGCCCCAGAGCGATATAAACCAATAACAGGCCATATTGGCTATACTGAGGCATGCTGATTTGCCCCCCGCCCCCGGGTTGGCAAATTTGTAGCCATGGAGAGAGCAATGGACAAACCCAACAGAGCAGCAGACACCCCTTTCCCAGTTGAGGTTGAGGCGGGCAAGGCCTATTTCTGGTGCACCTGTGGTCTTAGTACTGCGCAACCATTTTGCGATGGATCCCACAAGGACAGCGGCTTTTCACCCCTGCGCTACGATGCAGAAAAAGCAGATACGCTGTACTTTTGCGGTTGTAAAGCAACCGCGAACCAGCCCTTTTGCGATGGCAGTCATAACAACGACTAGGCGCGATAACCGGAGTAATTCATGGTTTCGAACAGCATCTCAAAATTCGCCCTCGTGGTCGTCTTAGTGTCTTCGCTCGGCTGTGCATCCACCCCTGACTTTCTCAGCCAGCAACAGAGCCTCGAGGCGTCGATGGAGCAGTGCCTGGCGTCCCAGGCCTTAAGCAGTGAGCAGCTAGTCGCGCAACAATCACAACTTGATGAGATGAAAACCACTCTCACTGGCATTCAAGAAGACATAGCCACCCTGGAGACAAGACCAGAGGCAGTTCCTGCAAAAGCAGATACTTCTGCCTGCTCACCGGCTGCGACAGCGCTCACTGATAACACATCAACGAAATTGGTGGTGGGACAGCGCGAACAGGTGTGGATAGAGGGTCTTCAGCTTGCCCTCCCCGCCCGCATCGACACCGGCGCAGAAACGGCCTCTATCGATGCACGCAATATCGAGTTGTTCGAGCGCAATAGCAAGAGATGGGTGAGATTTGAAATCCTCCACCCCGAAACAAAAGAACCCATCTCAATGGAACGGAAATTAAAGAGAACCGTTCTTATTACGCAATCTAACAACAGCGAGCCAGAGCGGCGCCGTGTCATCAAACTAGCCATCACGGTTGGCCACATCACCCAGTCAGCCGAATTCACCCTGAGCGATCGCAGCCACCTCGACTATCAGGTGTTAATTGGACGGAACATTCTGCAAGACGTTATGATTGTGGATGTTAGCAAACAAAACGCCGCACCTCCGAAAGAACCTGAAACCGTCTCTAAATCCGATCAGGGAAGTTCATGACCCACAGGGGAGCGTTCTACGCGATGGTATTTATCATCGCATCGATCGGGTTGATACTCGCCTGGCTTAGACATGTTGAAACTGGCATACCTTTTAATCCAGGCAAAGAGAAAGCGGTTTGGTTGGTCGAGGCAAGAATCGATTTCCGAGCGACAGACGCACCGGTAACCGCCAGCCTCGGCCTGCCGAACGCGACACCGGGGTTCAGACTTTTCACCGAACAAGCCGCATCACCGGGATACGGATACTCCGTTATTATGGATAACGGCGACCGACGTGGCGAGTGGACCCGGCGCTCTGCCAACGGAGAACAGTCTCTTTATTACACCGCACAATTTGAAGAAACCGAAGACGCGGGTCCATCAGCAGATGACACTCCAAAAAAAATCAAAACGGTATTCTGGGATGATGCAGAACGCATCGCTGCAGAGCATATACTCGAAAGAGCGCAAGCCACATCGAGCACGCCGGACAGTTTGACCAGAGAGCTGATTAAGTCGCTGAACATGGGCGATCAGGACCAAAATACAGCGCTACTGCTCGCCCAGGAAGACAACAAAGCCGACCTACTGATTAAACTCCTCAGTTCTGCGGAGGTATCATCCCGCTCGGTGTTGGGCCTGTATCTGGAAGATGCCAGACGCAGGCAACAGCTTACCCCGATGGTAGAGATTTATACCGAAGGAGGATGGCTGCTGTTCAATCCTGAAACCGGGGATTCAGGTGTCCCGGGCAATCTGTTGCTTTGGCACAGAGGTGGAGAATCACTGCTGGATGTCACAGGTGGACGGCGGTCACGAGTCAGTTTTTCAATGATTCGCCAAACAGTGCCTGCGCTGCAAATGGCCGCGGTGAAGGACAGCCAGAGTATCTTTTCAATTATCGGTGTTCACCACCTGCCAATCGAAGAACAGAGTATGTTCAAACTGCTACTGCTACTGCCACTGGGCGCGGCGGTGGTCGTGTTCATGCGAGTCATTGTTGGGTTGCAAACCGCCGGCACGTTCATGCCCATTCTCATCTCTCTGTCGTTCCTGCAGACGTCTCTTGTCCCGGGGCTAATCGGCTTTGTCAGCGTGGTGGGTTTCGGTTTGCTGCTGCGAACATTTTTATCGAAATTGAATCTACTGCTGGTTGCGCGAATCGCTATTCTGTTGGTGCTGGTTATCTTTCTCATTTCCGCCCTCAGTATCATCGGCTATCAGCTCGGCTACAGCACCGGCATGACGATCACGTTTTTCCCGATGATCATCATTGCCTGGACTATCGAAAGAATGTCGATCCTATGGGAAGAGGAAGGCCCAAAAGAAGTGTTTATACAAGGTGGCGGAAGCCTGATTGTAGCGGTCATTGCGTTTTTAATGATGCAAGCGGCGCTCGTCAACCACCTCACTTTTAACTTCCCGGAACTCAATTTGGTGTTGCTGGCGGCGATTCTCATCATGGGTCAGTACACAGGCTACAAGTTGTCGGAACTTAGACGTTTTCGTGCCATGGATGAGGCTTAAACCGCATGGGATGGATCAGTCCTGGGCGTCTCACCCAACTCGGTATGCTTGGCATGAATGCACGCAACCTGGAGTTTATTGCCCGCTACAATGATCGCAGTCTATACCCACTGGTAGACAACAAACTCAAAACCAAAATACTTGCCGAAGAGTTCGGGGTTCCCACTCCGGCGTTGCAATTCGTGGTTAAAGAACAGCACGAAATTAATCACATTGAAGACCAATTGTCGGAGCGTGAGAACTTTGTGCTCAAGCCCGCCAAGGGCTCTGGTGGTAAAGGCATACTCGTGATCACCGGTAGGGACGAAAGCCGTTTCGTAAAAAGTTCAGGAGCCTCACTGGAAATCTCAGACTTACGCAGGCACATGAGCAACACCTTGGCGGGCCTTTATTCTCTAGGGGGAAATCCGGATATAGTATTGATAGAAGACTTAATCTCTTTCGACAAAAGTTTTGTCGGCTATTCACACGAAGGTGTTCCCGATATCCGAATTATTGTGTTCAAAGGCTATCCCGTCATGGCTATGCTGCGCCTCGCCACTCACGAATCCGATGGCAAGGCCAATTTACACCAGGGTGCTGTAGGCGTTGGGCTCGCCCTTGACGATGGTCGCTGTCTGAACGCCGTGCAATTTTCCCAAAAAATAACCGCTCACCCGGACACCCAAAAGTCCCTGCATGAAATTAGTATCGATAACTGGAAAAACATATTGCTGTTGGCTGCACGCTGCTGTGATATGACGGGCCTGGGCTATCTGGGAACCGATCTGGTGCTCGATAGTACGCGCGGCCCGCAGTTACTCGAACTCAATGCACGCCCAGGCCTGGCAATCCAGATTGCCAATGGCATTGGATTACTACCTCGCCTGAGACACATTGAACGCCTTTCTCGCAGGATGCACACTGACGCGGAACAACGTGTGGACTACGTCATGGAGGCGTTTGCATAACTCCCGCCAGTCGTGGCAAGCTGCAAACCTGAACGCCAATTCTTAACAGATCTACTAATGCAACGATTTAAAACTATCACGCAACGCGCGAGCGATCGTCACGGCGGCGATGCCGCACTAAAAAAACTCATGCCCAAAGTTCGCAGCGCCCGAGCGATCGCGGCCACCGGCGACGATCGTTATCTATCCGAAATGACACGCTGCATATTTCAAGCCGGATTTGTGTGGCGGGTGGTCAACCATAAATGGGACGATTTCGAAGATGTATTCTTCGGTTTTCCTCCAGAAAAAATCGTTATGTTGAGCCCGGAACAAATCGAGAAATTTGGCAAAAACAAACGCATTATCCGCAATATGCAAAAAATAGTGGCTGTGCAAGACAACGCCCAATTCATCCTGGATATACAAAAAGAGCATGGTAGCTTTGGCAAGTTCATCGCCAAATGGCCGTCAGATAATCTGATCGAGTTGCTAGCCTACATGAAAAAACACGGCAGCAGGCTCGGCGACATGACAGGACAAAGAGTGCTGCGAAATATGGGAAGAGATACCTTCGTTCTGACAGGTGATGTGATTCGCACGCTGCAACACGCCGGATTGGACATCGGCAACACCCCCACCAGCAAACGGGAGCTTGGACTCATTCAGGATACATTCAATCGTTGGCATGGTGAGACAAATCTACCCTATAGCCATATCAGTCGGATCTGCGCCTGCTCCCTGTGAGGTGCAGTTTTTCTCAGGGCCTCGTCAGCGCGTGACTAACGAATAACATGGCGGAAATCAAAACCATTGCGCCGCTTTGATGGGCAGCTGCAACCGGCACCGCCACGTGCAGCAGCAAGGTACTTATTCCCAAGATGATCTGGGCAAGCAAAGCCACCACCAGCAAAATTGCGCCGACACGGGCCCTACTGATTTCCGCACTTCTATAAACCATAAATGCAAAACTGATAATCAACACAAAGAGCAAATAGGCGAACATACGATGGTTGAACTGAATCGTCGTAATATCTTCAAACGCGTCCAGCCAAGCTGGGGTGCCAGCGTATATTTGCGCGGGAATAAACGAATTACCCATTAGCGGCCAGGTATTGTAAGCGAAGCCAGCGTCAGTACCCGCCACCAGGCCGCCAGAGAGAATCATCAGAAAAATGAGGCCCAGCAGTGCCAGGGAATACCCGGCGAAGGGCCGCGGCTTAGTATTGCCCGACGCCTCCTTCGACAACCGCAAATCAAATATCACCCAGAGCATGTAGGCATAGATCAACACGGCAACACCCAGGTGTGCCGTGAGGCGATACTGGCTGACATAGGGATCGCTAACCAGACCACTCTTGACCATGTACCAGCCCAGCAAACCCTGGAACCCACCGAGAAAAAACAACACGATCAGTTTGGGCATCAAACCGGGGCGAATGCGTTTTTTAAGCGCAAAATACAAAAAAGGAAAGAAAAATAGAACGCCTATAAGGCGGCCAAGTACCCGATGCAGATACTCGTACATAAAAATGCTTTTGAAACCGTCCAGGGTCATACCCAGGTTAATTTTCTGGTATTCGGGAAACTGTTTATATTTTGCAAAGGTATCCAACCAAGCTTGTTCGGACAGGGGTGGGATTACACCTACCAGAGGTTTCCACTCCACCATCGACAGTCCGGAATTGGTCAAGCGAGTGATCCCGCCTAACAGAATCATGCCCAAAATGACCATCGCACACAGAATAAGCCAGTTGGCGATTTGTCTGTCGTAGATTTTTTGCTGAGTCATTGCTGGATCACACGCTTGAATGATCCCCAATAATACTTGAAAGCCGCCGGTTAACGGAAGTAAAAGCAAACCATGCTAGAATGCGCAGCGAAAATTTTGGAGCTAACCTCGACCCATGCCACTACTAAAACTAGATGCCGCCTCGCTGCAGTATGGAACGCATGTTCTGCTCGATGCGGTGGACTTTAAGCTCACAAAGGGTGACAAAGTAGGCCTACTGGGGCGAAACGGCGTGGGGAAAACGACGCTTCTTAAAGTCTTGGCCGGCGATATCAATCCCGATTCCGGTGAGCGCTGGCTGCGCCCGGGAATACGTATGGCGTGGCTGCAACAAACTCTACCTCCAGCCGACAATCAAAGCGTTTACGATGTTGTCGCTTCGGGCCTTGCAGAGGCGGGAGAATTACTCACCCAATACCACCATCTATTATTGGATGGCGAGAATACCGATATGGTCGCTCTCGCAAGGGTGCAGGAAAAACTCGAAGCACACGACGGCTGGCAGCTGCAAACCCAAGTCGAGACTACCATCAGCCAACTGCAGTTACCCGGTGATGCAAACATGTCGGAGTTGTCAGGGGGCTGGCGTCGCCGAGTTGCTTTAGCTCAAGCACTGGTGAGTCAACCAGACATCCTGCTATTGGATGAACCCACAAACCACCTTGATATACCGGCCATCGCCTGGCTGGAAGAGCAGTTGAGAAACTATACCGGCGCACTCATTTTAATTACCCACGACCGGCGGTTTCTGCAAAACGTCGCCAATCAGATGTGTGAACTCGACCGCGGCCACCTCACCCAATGGAAGGGAGACTATCAGGGTTTCCTGCGTCATCGAGAACATCAGCTTCTCGCCGAAGAACGCGCAAACGAATTGTTCGACAAGAGACTCGCAGAAGAAGAGGTCTGGATCCGTCAGGGTATCAAAGCGCGTCGCACTCGCAATGAGGGGAGAGTGAGAGCTCTGGAGGCCATGCGCGAAGAGCGCGGTGCCCGTCGCGAGCGAACGGGGAGTGCCAAGTTCAACCTAGAAGGAGCGAGTAAATCCGGGAAAATCGTCGCTGAACTCAATAAGGTGAGCCATCGCTTTGGCGATAACGTCATACTGGATAATTTCTCCACCATCATCCAACGCAAAGACCGCATTGGACTCGTCGGCGCCAACGGGGCGGGAAAATCCACTCTGGTCAAAATCCTCCTGGGCCAGTTGCAACCCACAGAAGGCGAGGTAAAGTTTGGCAGCAAACTTGAAATTGCCTACTCCGATCAGCTGCGCGATCACCTTGAGCCTGAAAAAAATCTGATTGATAACGTCTGTGGCGGACAGGAGTTTATTGAAATGAATGGCAAACGCCGCCACGCAATATCCTACCTGGGCGATTTTCTGTTTACTCCTGAACGTGTTCGCACCCCTGTTAAGGCGCTATCGGGAGGGGAGCAAAACCGAGCAGTGCTGGCAAAACTGTTTAGCAAGCCAGCGAATCTACTGGTACTGGATGAACCTACCAATGATCTGGATATTGAAACACTGGAACTGCTGGAAGATATTCTGTTGAATTTTGATGGCACCGTCCTTCTGGTGAGCCACGATCGAGATTTTATGGACAACGTGATTACCAGCTTGATCGTGCTGGAAGGGAATGGTGTCATTTCAGAGCACGTCGGAGGCTACAGCGACTGGGAAGCCCACGGGGGAAGACTTCCCGACCCCACCTCCCCCGTCGCAGACAGTAACCCACCTGCTGAAACTGCGCTTGCACCGGAGCCTCAAAGTACAAACTCAAAGAAAGCGGAGCAGAAACCTAAACTCTCCTACAAAGATCAACGTGAGTTGGAACAACTTCCCGAACTGATAGAGCAATTCGAAGAGCAGCAAAGCAAACTCGAGAAAAAGATTTCTGAGCCTGATTTTTACAGCTCAGAGCAGACGCAGGTAGCGGCCGTGCTAAAAGAGCTCGCCGACGTCCAAGCCAAACTGGAAAGCACCTTTACGCGCTGGGAAATTCTGGATAGCGGAGGCTAGCTCTACCTAAAGTACGTTGCCAATAGATTGAGCCAGATAATCGATATTGCTGGCATTCACCCCGGCGACATTAATTCGCGAAGAGTCCAGCATATACACACTGTAATCCTCTCGCAGGGCTCGAGTCTGATCTTGAGTTAAGCCCAAAAAGGAAAACATTCCCTTTTCTTTGGCGATAAACCCAAAGTCTCTGTCGCCAACGGCATTGAGCTTGCTCACCAG
>JBGCGJ010000086.1:0-7947 GCA_045110675.1 Halioglobus sp.
TAGACAAGACCAGGGAAATCGATCGAATATTTCGCAATCTTGCCAAGGACACGAGAAGCTCTACGTTATTCTTCAAAAGCCAATCCAACTACGACGGCTGTGGAGCAGTTGTAAACGATACTATTCGCTCCAAGGCACCAAATAACATCGTTCGACTTATCGGCCCGGTAGAGAGGACTGTCTCGATCGTCGCGCTGACACAAGCAAGCACCACATTGGGTTTGCCCACAACAATCATTATACGAGATAACATAGTTGCGCCCATCTACCGGATTGCGGCAGGTACCTATCCAGGTAATCGGTGACATCTCTGTTCCCGGCGGACAGCTATTGTATGTTCCGCCGCAACATTCACATAAAAAACCATCCACTGCGCAATAACGCCAGTAATCGCAACTACTGGCATCACCTTCGTCCTGTGGCATTTTCGGAGCAGATTCCGCCGCTCGTGCTACTGGCAGTAGCGGTAAAGTCGCGCCACCCACCAACATGGCTCCGAGTGCTTTGAACATACTCCGTCGCGAGCTATTCTGCGCTACCTTGCGCGCTGACTTTTCAAACAGCCGATCGATAATTTTCATTTAACTGGTCCACTCATGTGTAAACGCAATAGCCATATCAGGAATGGCTTTTTCGATTGTTAATAAATTCCTGGATGGAAGCGACATTGCGCTCCTTCGCTTCAAAGAGACTGTCGATGTGTTCCCGTGAATTCACAATGCCGATCGAAGCAATCTTGCCGTTCTCGTCTATCAAGACGCCGTAGGGAAGCTTTGCGACGCCATAAGTTTTACCGAGTAACTCAGAGACTACATAGGGAAAGGCTCCGATGTCTTGCTCGCGAACATAACCCTTGTGGTCTTGATTCATACCATCGCTGGCAATCACCAAATTGATCCAGTCTGACTCCGCTTTCGCGGCCGACTTCACCGTAGGCATCAAGGTTTTACAAACAGGGCAATCCGGAGAGGCGAAAAAAATCAGCGTCGACTTTCCATCTGAAGGTTGCCCGCCAATGGTGATCATTTTCGAGTCAAGTGACTGCAGTGACAATTCGGGAGCGTCCTGCCCCACCTTTAAATTCTGGTTGACTGCCAAAGCGCCTGCCGGTGCGACCCGCTCATAAAGAACGCCAATTTGTCGGGTTAATGCATAAATCACTGCTGCCATGCACAGAACAATGATCCAGAGAAAAATATTTGAAACAAGCAATAAGTCCATGTTCTTCGCCCTGAAGAAAAATCTATCATTTATCGAATTTTAGTAAGACTGCTTTAAACGTTTAAGTTTCTGCGCATTTGCAATCAGGTGTTCGGCGCTGAGACTGAATGAAATTAGGGTAACCGCCACTAACACAGAAAGAAGCCAATCCCCGAACTGCATTGACCCTATTGAAGCTTCGTTGGCAAAAGGAAGAAACACGAGCAAGGTTAACAACAGCGCATTTCTTCCCAACAATATGGGGCTGACGGTGACACCCCCTCCAGGTCCAGCACAGCCACAATCAACATCGATTTTTCCCTGCCTTATTTGCTGGGCAAAAAGAAACAGGTAACTCCCCAACATGATCGCACATAGCAAGGTGCCGATCAGTCGGGATTCTGGCAGCAAGACTAATATCCCTGTCAATACTTCCAAGCCACCGACTATCCAAACCATAACTTTGGCGAGCTCAGGCAGCGCAATTCCATAGCCACTCAAAACACCGAGGTAGTAGCCGCGATTTGAAGGATTGAGTTTGCTGACGCCAGCGACAACGAACAACCAAAACATAAACAGTGCTATGGCAGTCGACAAGATCGCAAAAAATATCATGAGGAATCAGTACCCTTTGTTAACAAGCAGTGGCGTGGAGTTGCCGAAGTCTGAAAGAGTCTGCAAATGCTTACCGTCTGTGGCGTTGAATACATCCAGGTTAAGCTCACCGTTTGTCACAATAAGCAGCGGATTCTCACCGCGAGTGACCGCAATGGAAATAGCCCAACCAGGGGTATCAATCACTCTGACGCGCTTTCTTGAAGCGACATCGAACACCCACACCTGAGTGCCCCCGTGGGTCTGTGACCCCTCATGCCCATCCGCTTGAAAGATGGTGTACATCAAACCTTGATCGTCATAGTCATTCAACACCAGACCACTTGGGCGCCAGTTTTCACGCTTTTCTTGCTCCGAAACAAGGCTCCAATTACCCAGATATTTTGCTTCACTGGTACGCATATCAACTTCGTGAACCAGGCCGTGGAAACTTGGAAAGTAGGCAATTCCGTCAATAATGACGGGGCGTTCAAAAGTTGGAGAGTCATCGGTGTCAAAAAAAGGCGGCATTCGTATTTGCGCGTTTAACTCTCCAGTATCACTTAGAATCGAAGACAGCATTCCGCCATTGCTGCAAATAGAGGCGATCCCTCGATTCCCGGCCGGGTAGGTCAATACACAACCCGGCGTAGCAACTTCACTAACAATTTCCTGCTTGTCTAAATCGACAACCGTAAACGAAGCTGCCGGACTAAAATTCGAGACATAGAGATAGCGCTCGTCTCCAGAAAGTGCCATCGCGTAGCGCTCGGGTAGAGCCGTTAACCGCTTGCGTTCCGGCCAAAAAATCTCCTTGCGTATCTTCAGAGTCGCTTTGTCATAAATCACCAAAACATCAGTAAGCGGACCCCGCGACCCTCTGGCATGGAAAGTTTCCATGACGTAGAACTCTCCGCGCGTTTTCGATTGACCAAGATTACCGACCAGGTTTTTGCTAACCAGACCCTTAATGCGCTTCGCATGCCGCTTTTCGGCAGCATCCATGATAATCACCTTGCCGGCAAACATACTGGGGAAATTGACCTCGTCGACCATAATCCATGTCTCAGGATAGCGGCTGGGAAGTGACTCGATCTTACCTGTGGTCTCGATAGGCAGAGGGGGTAGCGTGGACCGAGGAACCTGATCCACAGCGCGTTGTTTAGCTTCCGCACCCGTGATGGCTGGACCGTATACCGTTTGCTTATCTCCTTCCTCGCCCAAACCCGATTCCGCAGCATAGGCCAGTGAGCAATGCATTGTGAAGAGGAGAACAATCCAAGGCATTCGTTTCAACATGTGTACGTGTCCCGTAGCTCAACGACTGACCCAATCGTCGGATAATTATAGGAGCTTTGTCAAACAGCGCCACCGCGAGGGCCAAACAGGGCAGACGGAAATGGCCGGACAATACGCTCCAGAGGCGCACCATCTGGGAGCAGACTTGCGCATCGCTGGAGCATTATAACGGCGAGTTTCGAATAGTGAGTCACTATGCAGCCACATCCTATATTTACTACGGTCTCGTCCTAGATATTACCTGCTAATATGTTCTACCATCTGCCTGTAGTACTACAAATGGCAAATATTCTAATAACATTTGAAGTCGGAAATATTGTCAGCGCAGCCAACGTGTTATGGCGATGATACCCGGCGAAACTTCAGAGGATTTAGTATGAAAAACCGCATTAAAGCAGCTGCCCACAGCGAATATCGATCCACGCCGAAGAACAGCGCGTTCGGATTTGGAAGCCAGTCCAAGATGGCACTCGCAATCACCGCTACGCTGCTGACGGCTCCCTTTGCCACAACAGGCTATGCTCAGGAAAATCAGTCGAGCATTAATTCTCTACTGGAAGAGATAGTCATTACCGCTCGAAAGAGAGAGGAAAGTGTCCAGGATACTCCCATCGCCGTATCGGCCTTCAGCGGCGCAAGTCTTGAGGCACGCGGTATCACCAAGATCTCCGGGATTGCCAACATTACCCCCAATATGACGTTTGACAATATCAATACCAATGGCGGCGGCGGCAGTAATGCCTCTGTCTACATTCGTGGTGTTGGACAGACTGACTTTATTCCCTCAGCTGATCCCGGTGTTGGCATTTATGTCGACGGCGTTTATCTCGCTCGCAGCATTGGCTCGGTACTGGACGTGATCGATATCGAGCGTATTGAAGTACTTCGCGGTCCCCAGGGTACCCTGTTCGGCCGTAATACCATTGGCGGCGCTGTGGCTATTCACACCATCAAACCCCATGATGAATTTGGCGGCAAGGTTCGCGCCAAAGTGGGCACCGATAATCGTCTGGATATCGGCGGACAGGTGAATTTCCCGATAACGGATAATCTCTACGCTAATGCCTCGTTTGCCAGCCTCCAGCAGGATGGCTGGATAAAAAACCGCAATACCGGCGATGATTCGGGCGACGATGACACCATCGCGTTCCGCGCTGCGTTGCGCTGGGAAGCCAGTGAAAATCTGCTCATAGACATCAGCGCAGACTTTTCCGAAGACGACGAGATCGGTCAGGCGCAGGTGACATCCCGGGAGGCTGATCAGGCTGTTTTGTTTTTAGACGGCAACAGTCCATTCACTCACAACTTTTTGTATGGGGTGAATTCACCTTTAGTGGAGCCCGCAGGCATAGCCTTAGGATTTAGGGAGTTTAATGGCTGTGATGCAACACCTGCTAATATTGAGGGCACCAACGAATTTTGCGCCAATGCCAGCACGGTTGGACTGGGCAGAGATACGGGTACAGACCCAACCTACTATGAGGCGGAAATCTGGGGTGTGTCGGCCAACATCGAGTGGCAACTCTCCGATACACTGACACTAAGGTCTATAACTGCCTACCGCGACCTCGATAGCGAATTTGCGCGCGATGGCGATAGCACCCCCTTCCTGCTAGGTAGGAATACGGACTTTTTTGAACAGTCTCAGCTGTCGCAAGAATTCCAGTTGCTGGGCACAGCAAATGATGGCGGCCTGGAATGGATTGTTGGTGCTTATTATTTCGAAGAAGATGGCACGAACTTTAACCCGGTGGACTTTCACCAGATTGACATTGAAAGTGGCGGCGATTTTGAACACGAAAGTTGGGCGGGTTTTGCCCAGGCTACTTACCACATCAGCGAAGATCTCCACCTAACGGCTGGTATTCGCTACACCGAGGACACTAAGGACTTTATTGTTGTTGGTATTCAGCAGACAGCGAGACCTGCTAACGCGCCGATATTTGCGCTGCCCCCAGGTGGCGTAGTCACTCTTATTGATAACGGCACGACAACCCTGGAGTCCGACGACTGGACACCGATGGTAAACCTGGCCTATGACTGGTCCGAGGATCTTATGGTCTACGCTACCTACTCTGAAGGCTACAAAGGGGGTGGTGTACAGCAGCGAAATGCCGGGGTCTTTGGTCCGCAGGCACCCACCTACGATCCGGAGTTTGTCGAATCTTTTGAAGCCGGTTTTAAATACGCCAGTGATGACGGCAGTTTTGTTCTTAACGGAGCTGCCTTCTTTGCCGACTACACCGACATCCAGTTGGAGACGCTGGCACCTGACGGCATTGCTCCGCAGTTGGCCAATGCCGGAGAGGCGGAGATTATGGGAATAGAACTTGAAGCGCGCTGGTCACCGGCTGAAAGCTGGTTCGTCGAGGGTGCGCTCGGTTGGGTCGATGCCGAGATCGTCGAGGCTAGTCCCGATTCCACTAACTCTGGTGGCCCGGCAAAAGGTGACACTGTGCCGTTTGTACCGGAATACAATGCCTCGGCCTCTCTTATAAAAGAAATCGATATGGGCGATTCTGGAAGATTAACCCCGAGACTCGACGTGTCTTATCGCGATGACGTGTTCTTTAAAGCAAACAATGATCCGAATAATACGCAAGACGCTTACACGCTTGTCAATGCGAACGTTACCTGGAACAGCCCCAGCGATAAATACCTGGTGACGCTCTACCTTGATAATATTACGGATGAGGATGTCGTCTCATTCTCAGAAACCTCCGATTCATCAGGCGTTGGTTTCGAACTGCTTAAGCGTGGCTTCCAGTGGTATTTGGCTGCTGAAATGAAGTTCTAATCATCAGCTAAATGCGCAAGCAATATCAGGAAGGCATCGAATCCTTCCCGCTCACCACCGGCGCAACTAGAAGTTCTAGTAGCGCCGGTTTTCGTTTAACGTGATTGAACTTCTACAATTTCAATCATCTCGTCACCCACGTTTTCATAGCGGTGACCTTCGGAGTCTTTTTGCCAAAGAAATTCACCGGCTTTAACAACAGCTGCATCCCCTGTCTCATCCCGCACTTCGCCAGCCGACAGGTAAACCCGGGTAAACGGCAGGTTGTGCTGATGCAAACCACTTTTTTCACCCGGTTTAAGGCTTATACGATAGACACGAGCGTTGGGCTTTTCATCCACCATCTGCACGCCCTGCATGTCGCCTTCGACAGGCTCAAGCTTTTCCGAGATATCGCCTTTTACCCCTACACCAATGATGTGAAAGGGTGCAGTGCCGATATTTCCCACCCGGTGAATGTGCGGCAAGTCGTGATTGTCGGAGCTAAACCTGAGGTCCCCCGTTTTAACATCGGCCACGCGTTTTTCTCCATTGAGGGGCTGGGCAAAAACTTGAGTACCGGAAACCGTAACATACAGTACATCCAGCAGATGCTGGTGATATAGACTTTCGTAACCCGGTGGTAAATCGACGTTAAGAATCATGACATCGTCATTTTCAAAAACCAGCTGATGCTTTGGCTCCTCATAGACCGGCACCCAGTCCTGGGAAAAGGCGGGGACAGAAAGTGACGACAAGCACAGGCAAGTTAGCAAGGGATGCAGCAGGGAGGATTTCTTCTGACACGATGAGGGTATCTCAGTGTTAGCGACTCCCGCAGTACTTTTAAGATTTAACATTTGTTCAAACTCCATTCAGTGATGGACAGGCAGATGCTCGATGTTTCTCAGGGTTCGAGTAGATGACCGAATACTGTTGTACTATAAATCAATGACCGAACAGGGGGTACTAAGAAAAATGTCAAACGAGATATGGCGTCTGGACGCCACTGCGGTTGCACATGGCATCAGCACGCGCGAGTTTAGCTCCCGAGAAGCAGTGACCTCCTGTTTGCAGCGCTTGGATGAAGTCAATCCTAAGCTCAACGCCATCGTAGAGTGGCGGGCCGACGAGGCTCTCGCTGCCGCAGATGCTGCGGACAAAGCCGTTGCCGAGGGAGATGAACTAAGCCCCCTTCACGGCGTTCCTATCAGCGTCAAAGCCAATCAGGATCTGTCCGGCTGGGCCACTGTGAACGGTAGCGAAGCGCTAAAAGACAACATGGCGTCGGAGACTTCGCCGTGCATTCAGAACTTGTTGGACGCCGGAGCGATCGTCATCGGCCGCTCCAATACCCCCGAGTTTTCGGTGCGCTGGGAAACGACCAACGATTTCTACGGCGCCACGGACAACCCCTGGAATTCCGAATTGACGCCCGGGGGATCCAGTGGCGGTGCTGCTGCATCCGTCGCCGCGGGTATAAACCCTCTGGCCACCGGCACGGATCTGGGTGGCTCGCTCCGTGTCCCGGCTCAAGCCTGTGGAGTGGCATCTATCAAGCCGGGAAGAGGCCGAGTACCCGATTTCAATTCCACCGACCCGGCGGAGCCAGGCCTGGGATTTCAGCTGTTCAATGTAAACGGTTTTTTCGCGAGATCGGTCCGCGACTTGCAATTGGGCCTACCTGTCATGTCCGCAGGTGACTGGCGCGACCCCTGGTGGTCCCCTGCCCCTTTGGACGACGATGTTAAACATCCCCACAAGATCGCCCTGGTGCTAGATCCGGGTGGCAGCGCAATCAGTGAGCAGGTCCGGTCCGGCGTCATAACAGCGGGAAAACTACTGAGTAACGCGGGCTATGAGATCGAGGAAGTTGTTCCTCCGGCGCTAGGGGAAGCTTTGGATATTTGGCGCACTATCTGTTTGGGAGAAATCGTCACGGGTCTAAAACCGGCCGTGGGCGATATCTGCGGGCCCCGTATGCAACGCTGCCTGGAACATTACTCGGCGATGCTCCCCAAAGCGTTTAGTGAAGCGTCTATGGTGGATGCACACGCGCGACGCCGGGGCGTTCTTCG